>NZ_JALJRB010000041.1 GCF_022968795.1 Desulfatitalea alkaliphila | reverse complement strand
TGAAGTGGGCTGCAAGGAGTGCCCTTGTATCTTTCACTCAGCCGATTTGGTCCTCTTTCGATAACGGGAGCATTACCAGTTTCTGCCAAAAATAGATGAAAACTCGAGCATGGGCAACTTTCATCCCACTTAACTGATGAGACAGCGAATTACCACGAAAAATCGGGCTGAACATGATTTTGCCGTTGTTATTTTTGAATTTGGGAATGCACAACCTTTCACCTAAAGAAAATTCCCATGTCAGTTGCCGCTCAGCAGTTATTTTGCGATGCAGCAGATTGGAAATCGACCTTTCTATCGTGCGTCAGCAACCGTTTGGATGAGATTGGAAGCAATTGTGCCATGGAATCGATCACCGACATAACAAAGGGCCTCTTTGAATATCGCTCCGAAATAATGGGGCAAGCCGTTTTGGCGCTCATCGGAAAAAAATTCGCCCACCTGCTTGACCAATCCGTTTGCCGGTGTCCGCAGTGTCATCGAAGTATCAAGGCGCACAGCGAGAAGGTCCGGCGTAAGATCGAAACGGTCGTGGGGCCGGTGACACTGTATCGTCCCTATTTCTATTGCAAGCGCTGTTCGTTCGGTTTTAATCCATTGGATGATGCATTGGGGCTTTGCCATCGCAAGGTTCAACCCGATATTCAAGAGCTCGAAGCATGGTTGGCAGCCGAAATGCCC
This sequence comes from Desulfatitalea alkaliphila, assembly GCF_022968795.1. Taxonomy (GTDB): domain Bacteria; phylum Desulfobacterota; class Desulfobacteria; order Desulfobacterales; family Desulfosarcinaceae; genus Desulfatitalea; species Desulfatitalea alkaliphila. The sequence continues at coordinate 28,550 of NZ_JALJRB010000041.1, read as the reverse complement.
TACGAAACCGTCGGTGAAGCCCTCAGGCGGTGTTCAGGCATTGAATTGACCGGATGCTCGCGATCCGTTGTGCCATCTATAATGGCACATACGACAAGGTCTTTCAAAAGTACAAAGTGGCGCAGATACCACAGTGATCAATTACTTTTTTTTAACAGTTTGGTAATGCTCCCGGTTTCGCCTTGGCCATTGGCCCCGGCCACTTCAGGGCAAATCGCCCAGTAGCCACCCTCCGGTGCGGGTTCAATTATGGCTGTAAATTCAGCTTTCATTATATAATTTCCTATTTGTAATGTGACCGAACGCACTTCCCAGCGGATAGGGAACCGAGTCCGCCGGAGAAAATGGTTCAAGTAAGCCAATCATATTCTCTGTGTATGAGTACCCTGCTGCCGGGTTTGAGATATATTTCCCTGCGAATATGGGCAGGCAGGACAATGTAGCCTCTTATTGAAACGATGACACATTCCGGTTTCAAGTCGCACATTTCCTTTGTAGCAGTTATGACGATCTTATGCAGCAATGGTATAATTGTCAATCAATCATAAAATTTGCAACAACAGGTCGGAGGCGAGAGAGCAAAAAAGGAGAAGAAACTGAACAACTGACGAACGTCCCGAACGTCCCCCGAACGTCCCCTACTTTCCCGTCCCCTACTTTCCCCCCGTACTTATCGTTCAAATAATGATCGGCTAAAAATCCACCCTGCCATCATCACTTAGTGTGTATGGCCGATTATAAGGATTATCCGGGATCTCCAAAATAAGGCCGAAATCCAGCAGTTCATCCAACGAATGAGGAAGCCGACCAAATTGATCGGAAAACTGATCCACCGCCTGCTGCAATCGGTATGCGTCTTGAACTGCCGTCATGCGTTTTTTGAGCAGCCGTTTTTGATGTTCATCTTCGGTGCTCTCATACATTCCCGCGAGGAAATCGATGGCACTCTGGTATTGGCCAACCTTGGACGCAAGCCGCGAAGCCCATGTGGCCAGGGTAGGCGGCGCACCGGGCACCAGAGAGGCTTCCATCAAAGCTGCCGAGGCGGCCGAATGATCTTTGTAAAAGTAAAAATGGTTAAAGCCTATGAAAAACCCAGGTCGCCAATCCCAATACCGGTGCCTGTTGCTGCGTTCCAGAATGGTGATGGTCTCATCATATTTTTCTGCATGCCATGGCAATATGCCCTGAGCGATGACATAAGTCTGCTTGAAATAAGGGTCCAGAATGCTACTCTGTTCCAATAGGTGTGCAACCATGCCCCACTCTCTTTCATCAGGCTCCAAATTACCACCTAAAAAGCTGGCCGCCTCCAAAAGCAGATAATCCGCTACAACACCTTTAAATTCACCGGCCAATGCTTTTAGAATGGATGGTGGCAACGGGGCTGCCGAAACCCGTAAACGGTAATTCAATTCTTCGCGCAAATCGGCCACACGTATCTTGGCGATACCAAACAATATCAGAAAAAAAACGAAAAGAGAAAAAAGAGTATAAAACTCCTTGTGCTTCATCCCACTTCCCTGCGTTGAAAGACAAATACCGTCAAGATCAGAATTAATCCGATATAGCCGATGCCGTAGAGTGCTGACCAAATGGTCGACACCGTATCCAAAGGAAGTCCGTAACCGGCTATGGTTTTAAGGTCAAAAGCGCTTAAGTTGGGGAATATCCAAGTAACTGCCTCAAGGAAAATGCGGAAGAAGGTCGAAAAGTCTTCACTACCAGAGAGCATCTTGCGCACGATTTCAACATTCTGACCGATAAAGTAAGCACACGCGGTCAAAAGTAGGGCGATATAAGAGCTTGTCATCATACTGGTAAAAAACTGAGCCAGAGCGGTCACGGTCAGCAGGCTCAAAAAAGAAAAAAGGAGGGAAATGCCGAAAATCCCCCACGAATAGTCCGGAGGAACATAAGCGGGTGCCAAGTGCATGATAACTTTAACGGAACCGGCGGCAAAGCCACCTATGATCGCAACGGAAACACCGATCATTAATATCAGGCCCAGATATTTACCCAATACGTATTGCCATCTGGCAATGGGACGCGAAATCACCATGTAGATGGTCCGCTTTTCAAAATCACGAGATAGCAAATTGATGCCCATGAAAAAAATGATAGCCAACCCGGCAATCGAGACCATTGATAGGCCTAAATCTACTGAAACCTTGCTCAGATCGTAGGTAAACATTTGGGCAAAGATCAAGTTGAGCAGCGAAAGCAGGAAGGCGAAAAAAAGAATCCCGATTATAATTCTGTTGCGTACCCCCTCTTTGAAAGTAATCTTAGCCAATAGCCAGATCTGCCCCATGGTTCTCTCTTTCGTCTTGCTCAACGAGTTGGATGAACATTTTTTCGAGCCCACCGGCACCCGCTTGCAATGTGTCCGTGTTGCCGCAATAAAGAAGGCGCCCTCGGTTCAGTATCCCTACCCTGTCGCACAATTTTTCAATGTCACTTAAGATATGAGAGCTGAAAAAAACCGTCCGGCCGTTGCGTCGCATGTCCAAAATGAGGTCGGCCACCAGTCGCCGGCCCAATGGATCGAGGCCACTCATAGGTTCGTCCAGAATACACACTTCAGGATCGTGAATCAGCGCCAGTGCCAGGCCGATACGCTGCACCATGCCTTTGGAATAAGTGCGAATGCGCTGCCGTTTCACGTGGGCCAGTTTCAATCGCGCCAGTAACTGGTCGATGCGTTCACCTATCAAATTCCTGTCCATCCGCGCTGTTCGGCCGCCAAACATGAGAATCTCCTCGGCGGTCAAATGATCATAGAAATAAGGGTTTTCGGGGAGGTAACCAATCGAACCGCGTGCAAGTGGATCCTGGACCGGAATTCCCTTGATCATGGCCGTACCGGCACTTGGGCGAATAAAATTCAAAAGAATCTTGATAACCGTGCTCTTTCCAGCACCGTTGGGCCCCAGAAAGCCAAAAACCTCGCCCTTGGCGATAGCCAAGGTGAGGTTATCCACGGCAGGAACTTTTGAGGTTCGTCCTTTTCGATACCATTTAGTCAAGTTATCAATTTGAATAATCATTATGATGGCATATAGGAAGGTTGCCTTTCCTGCCCTATATTGAAAGGCTTGAATTTAGTTCATATTTGAAATGGCCCAATTTGGTAATAATCGTATATGTCTATATTGAAAAGAATTTCAAGGGTAAAATAACTACGGTTGAAAAATTGAGTAGAACAGATTAAAGCAGGCAACCAAATCTGGATGGCTGACCATAAACCACCTATGCTGATCCGTTGCATTCTATTGTGGCTTTTAAAAAAAACAGAAAGAAGGGGCGCATAGATTCTTCGACCCCTTCTTTCTTGTTTCTTACCCTGCTTAAGCAAGCTGTGGCCTGAAAGCTATCGGGCCTGCCAATCACCGCCACCCGGTCCAGCTACGGCTGTGAAATCATCACCTGCCGTAGATGCAGGCTCATCGCCCGCCGCGAGCTCTACACCAACCGAAGTTGCGTCTTCCACGAAAAAGATTGCGGTAGTATCCCCATCGACAGCGTAATAGGTGTTCCCGTTTCTGTGCTTCGTCATGCCAACAAAGGAAGAGTTTCCTGCCAAACCACCAGCGGCAGCATTGGTGGTGGCAACCAGACCGACCAGGTTGCCCAGGCCTATTTCCGTACCCTGAGCGTTCCCCTGAGGATCATCAGCGGTAATCGAGGGAAAGTTACCAGCACCGGCAGTGGGTCCAATCAAAAGATTGCCTGCACCACCTGCGCCACCTGCATAAGCAGCGCCTACAGCAGGAGCTGCAGTAGCGTCGGAGATTCCAAAAACTTGCCAATCGCTGAAGAAAGCCGCCTGGCTGGTGGCCAGGTTCCGAACGTCAGATTGAGCCGAAGAGTTGAACCCGCGAATCCGATAGGCCGCGAACTGCGGGATGGCGATGGCGGCCAAGATACCGATGATGGCGATGACGATCATCAATTCGATCAGGGTGAAACCTTTTTGATTGTTGCCTCTGAGTTTCTGCAGCATGGTGTTGCCTCCTTGGGTTGTTGAGAATGATTGGGTTTTGTTGGTTTTTTGAAATTGGGGACGCCGTTTGGTCCTAATCCGCCCCTGTTTTGGCATGAAATCGAGTAATGTATATCCTGTTTCAATGCCGTTATCCGCTGCACAGGAATTAGCAAGCGGCGTGCCATGAATATGATTGAACGATAAAATTTACATTGACTTGTTTTTATTGGATATTTCGAAGAAACGGGGTACCATGGCATTCCTCGTCGTCCGAACTTTGGCACCTGCTCCAACATTTTACGCGGAGGATGACAATTTTCGTCACTCGGATACAATGGGAATGGAATTCAGGAGGTGGGCACACAGAGACGGCCCGCGAGGCGCCATTGCCGGATGTGCTTCGGGCCACGGGACTCTATAATAAAGGGGGGATGTTCAGTCGATAATACGTTTTACCAGCACCCACCAACCCCAAGGCCATCAAAACAGGCATCCACTAAATAACCCAACAAATGCCGCACAATCTCAACGAACTCAACCAACCCTTCAAACACAACAAACCCTATTAACTCAACCAAATCGCCCTACTCCCCCTCCTCCACCCCCAACTTATCCACTCGATACCGGAACGACCGAAATGTTATGCCCAGCAAATCCGCCGCCTTGTTCTTGTTACCACCGGTAACTTTCAAGGCCTTCTTGAGGTAGGCGCGTTCGATGTCGGCGAGGATGTCGTCCAGGGAGACGCCTTGGGACACTTCATCCACGTCGAAGCGTTTGTTTTCGATGCCTTCGATCCAGCGCCGTTTGTGGATGGACATGGCGAGGCTGTCGGGGAGCAGGATGTTGGTGCTGGAGAGGGCTACGGATCGCTCGATGAGGTTTTCCAGTTCGCGGACGTTGCCGGGGAAATCGTACCTTTTGAGCATGTCGATGGCGTAGGAGGAGACCTTGCTGACCGATTTGCCCATTTCTTTGGCGTATTTTTCGATGAAGTGCTGGGTGAGGATTTTCAGGTCGGCTTTGCGCTCGCGCAGGGGGGGGACTTTTATTTCGATGACATTGAGGCGGTAAAAGAGGTCTTCGCGAAACCGGCCGGCGATCACTTCGTCTTCCAGGTGCTTGTTGGTGGCGGAGATGATGCGGATGTCCACGCTGAGGTCGCGGGTGCCGCCCACGGCGCGGAAGGACCGCTCCTGGACGGCGCGCAGCAGCTTGACCTGCATGGGGACGCTCAGCTCGGCCACTTCGTCCAGGAAGATGGTGCCGCCGTGGGCGGCTTCCAGCAGGCCCATTTTGTCTTGGCCGGCGCCGGTGAAGGCGCCTTTTTTGTGGCCGAAAAACTCGCTTTCCACGAGGGTTTCGGGGATGCCACCACAGTTGACGGGCACGAAGGGTTTGTCGGCGCGTTCGCTGTTGTCGTGGATGGCGCGGGCGATGAGCTCCTTGCCGGTGCCGCTTTCACCGGTGATCAGGATATTGGTGCGGGTTTTGGCCACCTGGCGCACCATTTGATAGATGTGCTGCATGCGGGGGCAGCTGCCGACGATGTTGCCGAAAAAGACCGTGTCTTTGAGTTCGTCCTCGATGGCCTGGCGCTCCACTTCCAGGGTTTTGCGCTCCAGGGCGTTGGCGATGGTTTCTTTGAGTTCGTCGTTGTCGAAGGGTTTGGGGACGTAGTCGTAGGCCCCTTCGTTCATGGCTTCCACGGCGGTTTCGGTGCTGGCGTAGGCCGAAATCATGATGACGGTGGTGGCCGGGTTTTTCTCTTTGACGGCGCGCAGCACGTCCAGGCCGGTCAGGTCCCCGAGACGGATGTCGGTGAGCACCAGGTCGTACTCATTGGCCTGGATCATTTCCACCGCCTTGCGCCCGTTTTCCGCCAGGGCGATGGTGTAGCCTTCCTTGCTGAGCATGTAGTCCAGCAGCTCGCGCATGCTGCGTTCGTCGTCGACGACCAGGATGGTGGGCGGCGTGTTTGTTGGGTTGGTTGAGTTTATTGGGTTTGTTGTGTTTTTTGGGTTGGTGGAGGTTGGGGTCAAGGTTTTGTTTCCTCCTTCCCAGGTGTTTTGTTGGGTGGTAGTTGGTCCGGTACCTTATAAATATGCATCACCGGGGTTGGGGGTTTCCATCGGGTGTTTGATGGGTCACTTTGCCGCCCATGATGGTCATTGTCGCCCGGCCTTTGAGGCGCAGGTTTTCGAAGGGGGTGTTGCGGCTTTTGGATTGCATGGTGGCGGCTTGGACCTCGAAGGTCGCTTCCGGGTCGATGAGGGTCAGGTCGGCCGGTTGTCCGGGGCGCACGCCGGTGGGCAGGCCGAGGATGCGGGCCGGGGTGGTGGCCATGCGGGTGATGAGGGTTTCGATGGTCAGGACGCCGTCGGCCACCAGTTGAAGGCCCAGAGGCAAGGCGGTTTCCAGGCCGATGATGCCGTTGGGGGCGCGGTCGAACTCCACGTCTTTTTCCATTGGGGCGTGGGGCGCGTGATCGGTGGCGATGGCGTCCAGGGTGCCGCCGGCCAGGGCCTGGCGGATGGCCTGGCGGTCCGCTTCGGTACGCAGGGGCGGGTTCATTTTGGCGTTGGTGTTGTAGCCTGCCACGGCCGCTTCGGTCAGGGTGAAGTAGTGGGGCGCGGTTTCGGCGGTGACCGGAATGCCTTCCTCCTTGGCGCGCCGGATGGCGGTGACCGATTCGCGGGTGCTCACGTGGGCGATGTGCACCGGTGCGCCGGTGAGCGCCGCCAGGGCGATGTCCCGCATGACCATGATGCTTTCGGCGGCGTTGGGGATGCCGGCCAGTCCCATGCGGGTGGCCAGGGGGCCTTCGTTCATGGCGCCGCCTGCGGCCAGGTGCATTTCCTCGCAGTGGGAGATCACCAGCAGCCCGAAGCCGTCGGCGTATTCCAGGGCGCGGCGCATCAGCAGGCTGCTCATTACCGGCAGGCCGTCGTCGCTGACCGCCACGGCGCCGGCGGCTTTGAGTTCGCCGAATTCGCTCAGTTGCTCACCCTTGGAGCCCTTGCTGATGGCGGCCACGGGGTAGACCCGCACCAGACCGGCTGTCTCGGCCTTGCGGCGGATCAGGGCGGTGATGGCCGGGTCGTCGTTGACCGGATCGGTGTTGGGCATGGTGCAAACGGCGGTAAAACCGCCGGCGGCGGCGGCGCGGCTGCCGGTCAGGATGGTCTCTTTATACTCCTGGCCCGGCTCGCGGAAATGGACGTGCAGATCGATCAGACCGGGGGTGAGCCATTTGCCCGCGGCTTCGACCACCGTCACCCCGTTGCCTTGGACGGCCAGGGTGCCGGCCGGTTGCACCGCTTCGATGCGGTCCCCGTTGATCAACACGTCGCAAGGGGCGTCCAGGTGTCCGGGATCGATCACCCGGGCCCCTTTAATCAGGGTCTGCATTGCGGCTTCCTCCCAGGACCAGGTACAGCAAGGCCATGCGCACGGCCACGCCGTTGGTTACCTGTTCCAGTATGATGGATTGGGGGCCGTCGGCCACTTCTGAGGCGATCTCCACGCCGCGGTTGATGGGGCCGGGATGCATCACCAGGGCATCCGGGCGGGCCAACGCCAAGCGGCGCCGATCGAGGCCGAAGAAGCGGGCGTATTCCCGTTCGCTGGACATGGAAAACGGTTTGAGGCGCTCTTTTTGAATGCGCAGCATCATCACCACATCGGCGCCGGTAATGGCATCCTCCACGGTGGGGGCCACGGTGGCGCCGAGGGTTTCGGCCCCCTTGGGTATCATGGTGGGCGGCCCGGCCAGGGTGACGGTGGCGCCCATCTTGGTGAACCCGGCGCAATTGGAGCGGGCCACGCGGCTGTGGGCGATGTCGCCGATGATGGCCACCTTGAGCCCTTCCAGGGTGCCTTTGCGCCGGCGCACGGTGAGCATGTCCAGCAGCGCCTGGCTGGGATGGGCGTGGGTGCCGTCGCCGGCATTGATCACCGACGCCTTGAGCCGCTTGGCCAGGTAGTGGGGCGCGCCGGAGAAGCGATGGCGCAGCACCACGACGTCGGGGTGCATGGCCTCCAGGTTGCGCGCGGTGTCCAGCAGGGTTTCGCCTTTGACCAGGCTGCTCATGTCGCCGGAGAGGGAGAGGCTGTCGGCGCTGAGCCGTTTGGCGGCGATGTCGAAGGAGGTGCGGGTGCGGGTGCTGGGTTCGTAAAAGAAGAGGATCACCGTCTTGCCCCGCAGCACGGGCACCTTTTTAATGGGCCGTTCGGAAATCTCCTTCATGCTGTCGGCGGTGTCCAGAATCAGCTGGATCTCCTCCACCGAGAGGGATTCCATGTCGAGAATGTCTTTTCTTTCCAACGGCATCGCACACCCGATGAATTTTTAACCTATCGTTTCAGGTAGTAAGGGGACGACTTGCCGGCACGGCTGTTTCATTCTGTTCCGGACCGCCCCGGACCGCCCCGGACCGGGCCGCCGAATTCCGGCGCCGACACTGCGAACGGGTATTGCACGATCCCTTACTCAATCCGGTCCGCCAGGCGCGACCAGCGCACACCGAAATCTTCGCTGTCCCACGACCAATATATCAGGAATGCCTTGCCCCGCACGGCGGAGACATCCACGAACCCCCAGAAGCGGCTGTCGTTACTCTCGTCGCGGTTGTCCCCCATGGTGAACAGTTTGCCCTCGGGCACGGTGACGGGGCCGAAAAAGTCCCGCGGTTGGACCCGCTGGGGGATGACCCGCGGATCGACATAAATGGCGTGGGGGTTTTCCTCGCGCTCGCCGTTGACATACACCTGCTTGTGCCGGATCTCCACGGTGTCGCCGCCCACGGCCACCACCCGCTTGATGAAGTCCTTGCTCGGGTCCTCGGGGTAGCGGAACACCACCACATCGCCACGCTGGGGCTCTTTCACCGGAATCACAACGTAATCGGTAAAAGGGGCCTTCACGCCGTAAAGGAACTTGTTCACGAGGATGTAATCGCCGATCAGCAAAGTGTCCTGCATGGAACCGGACGGTATTTTAAAGGCCTGCACCACGAAGGTGCGAATGAACATGGCCAGCAAAATGGCAATGACGATGGCCTCGATGTTCTCGCGCAGCTTGCCCTTTTTGGCGGTCTTGGTCACCGGCGCATCGGCGGTGGCATCGGATGAAGTAGTGGTTTTCAACGCATCAACCTCGCAAGGGTGTAACCGATAAAAATTTAAAGATTCAGTTTACGTTTGTGAACATATCATTCCGTAATAAATCATTTTCAGGACCAGATCCAAATGCCGATCCGCAAGACAATGTTGGCCGCGATGCCCGCCGCCACGTCGTCCATGACGATCCCCCAGCCCCCCTGAAGTCGTCGATCCAGCTGTCGGATGGGCGGCGGTTTGACAATATCAAATAGTCGGAACAAAAGAAACCCGGCTACCCCGGTGGCAAAGCTCAAGGGAATGGCCAGCAGGGTGACACACATGCCCGCGATTTCGTCGATCACCACGGCGCCCGGATCCCGAGACCCCAATTGCCGTTCCGCGCGCCCCGCGATCCAGACCGCCGCCGCGATCAGCAGCAACACGGCGGCCGTCGCCATGGGCCAGCGTAAACAGGCCAGGAGGAATACGACAGGAAATGCGACCAGGGAGCCCAGAGTGCCGGGTGCGAAGGGAACGCGTCCGACATAGAAACCGGTTGCCAGAAACATGACGGCGTGGTGCCTCGAGCGCATGCAACGCTTCTATAGTGTGGTCGCCGCTTTGTCAAGCCGTTGTTGGACGCAAGTGCGCGCAATCGCGCCGTATTTTCCGCTTGCCGGTGCGCCGCCGCAACACTGGCCGCCATCCCGCAACCCACACTCTGTTTTCGGACTCCGCCTACATGCTCGCCCTGCCGGACATGGTGCCAATGGCGGCGCTGAGGCCGGGCCGGCCGGAATCGCCTTACGCATCCCCTTTGGCCGTTCGGGCGACCGCTTCGTACACCTGCCGCAGGGGCAACCCCTTTTCCAGGGCGATGCGCCGGCAGGCCTCGTATTCCGGCACATGGCGCACGGTTCCTTCCAGCCCGCGAACTTGTTTGACCATCACCTTGCCGAACACCGAGTCCACCGCCACCGTCTCGCGTGCCAGGGCGGTGCGTTGCACCTCATGGAAGCGCACCCCCAGGGTGGTGGTCTCCGACAACAGCCGCTCCACAATCGCCCCCCGCCGCTCCGGACGGCAGAGCACCTGCACCCAGGTGCCCGGGCGGTTCTTTTTCATCTGCACCGGCACCCAGAACACATCCAGCGCGCCCTCGGCGAACAACCGCTCCATCAGGTATCCGAAGATCTCGGGGTTCATGTCGTCGATGCAGGTTTCCACCACCACCATGGGCTCGGCATCCTCCCATCGAGAGGCTACCCTGTCCTGCTCCGCCACCGTCAAGGGTGTTCCGGTCACCACTCGCAACAGATTGGGCCGCCCTTCGGTTTGCCGCGAACCGGCGCCGTAGCCTACCGCCGCCATGCGCATGGGCGGCATGGTCTGGAACCCTTCGGCCAACCCGGTTGCAATGGCCGCCCCGGTGGGCGTCACCAGCTCCATCTGTGCATCGTCGCCATAAATCGGGACCCCCTTGAGCAGTTCCAACGTCGCGGGCGCCGGCACCGGCAGCACCCCGTGAGCGCATTTGACAAACCCGCACCCCATGGGCAGCGGCGAAACGACCAGACGTTGGATGCCCAGATATTCCAGCCCCAGGCAGGTGCCCACGATATCCACGATGGCATCCACGGCTCCCACTTCATGAAAGTGCACCGTTGACTTATCACACCCATGGACAGCGGCCTCGGCCTCGGCCAAGCGATGGAAAACCGCCAGGCTGCGGGATTTGACGCCATCGGAAAGGTCGCTGCCGCCGATCAAGCTTTCAATATCCGCCAAGCCCCGATGGTGGTGGGTTTCCGTGATCCGCACCTGCACCTGCATCGCCTTGATGCCGCTGCGCGACACCGATTCGGCCGCCAGCGCGAAATCGGCCAACGGCAAACCCCGCAACTGTTCTTCCAGCCAGCCCACCGGAACGCCCAGATGCACCAGGGCCCCCAAGGTCATGTCACCGCTGATCCCGGAAAAACAGTCCAGATAGGCCAGCCGAGCCTCGCTATTTCCTTGCGCCATCGATCCTCCCCCTACCCCCGGCCCAACAGACCAACCCCATCAAACCGGTTGACATTTTTAGCGCTTCGAATACAATGCACTACGTTAGTCGCTCTCTGAATGTTAATGGTCTCTGAATACGGAAGTGGACAGCTCACTGGTGGGGCTCCCGGACTTCAAATCCGGTGTGAGGCGCTAGAACCGTCTCAGGTGGGTTCGATTCCCATGCACTTCCGCCATTCTTTCATCTCATGCCATTTCAAATCGACAGGCCATCGGCTGGCTATCGCTCTCTTCCTTTTCTTATGATATCAACAATTTCCTTAGTGGAAACATTTGCTTTAATGGAAGGCACCTTGAGCGGGGATGCAGCCTCCTTTTCCGGTACGAGCGCAAAAGTTCGGCCGTCTCTCCTTCTGATCAACACCTTTCCATTCAATTCAGCTTGCTCAAGCACTGCTGCAAGCTTTTGCCTGGCTTCAGAGTAGGTGTAGACTTGCATTCAAACCTCCAAGATTTCAACTTTCATGCTTTGAGCCGCCGCAATCATTTTGCGATCCAAAGTCAGCAGGGGCGATCTATATCGACCGGCACAATCCAAAAAATAGGCATCATATGCATAGATGTTGATCGATTTGGACAATTGCAATACATTCGCGAAATCCGGCTCAACATATCGGATTGGAATGGTTTGGAATATCTCCATTCCCTTTTGTGCCTCATTAAGTGTCAACCTGTTTTGCTTGAACATCGCCGAGAAAGCATTGCCTACTTCCCAGGGAATGGAACCGGGCCCAATAAGGGAATTTCCGGTTGTGATTTCAATAATTTTTATTCTCTCCGGCTCATCGACCAAAACAGCGATCAGGGCGGATGTATCGATTACAATGTCCATGTTGATCTCCAAGTTCTCGCTTATTGACAATTGTACAACAACAACTCGCCTCGTCAAGAGTCAATTTGAGTGCCGAGGCGCTGTCGGATCTTGCCCAGCAGCTCGATGTGATGGTTAAAAGGTTCCGCATTTAGTCACCTGATCCCCCATCATATAGAATCGTCCGCATGACCCGCGCCAAATCTTCCACCAGGTAGGGTTTTTTCAGAAAGCCGCCGGCGCCCAGCGCTTTTGCTTCCGCCACCCTTTCGGTTTCGCCGAAACCGCTGGTGATGAGGGCCTTCTGGTCCCGTCGAACCGTACGCAGCCTTTTGAAGGTTTCAAGGCCATCCATGCCCTGGCCCATGATCATGTCCAGAATCACCAGGTCCGCCCGATGGGATTTCAGGTAACGCACCGCCGCCTCTCCGCTGGGCACCGCATGCGCTTCATACCCCAGGGAAGCGATCATGTTGCAGGCGATTTCACGCATCTCCGCCGCGTCATCCACCACCAGCACCGACTCACCGTTGCCCATGTATTGGGACAAGCAAGGGGTGTCGGTCTTCGTCAATGCAGCGGTTGTAGCGGGGAAGAACAATGTGAAGGTGGTGCCGCCCCCTTGGCTGGTCTGCACATCGATGAAACCGCCGTGGTCCTTGACCACGTTCCACACCACGGCCATGCCCAGACCGGTGCCGCTGCGTCCCAATTTCTTCTTGGTGTAAAACGGTTCGAATATGCGTTCCACCTGGCTTGAATGAATACCGGTGCCGGTATCGCTGACGACCAGCGTCGCATAGCGCCCGGGGGGAATGGATTCCAGCGCCTCCAACGACTGCTCGAGCAACCGGTTTTCGGTGCGCACGACCAATTCGCCACCGGCGGGCATTGCCTCGGCGCCGTTGGACACCAGGTTCATGATCACCCGCATCAAATGGAAGGACGATCCATTGATGTTTTCCAGCCCCCCGTCCATCGAGATGGAAAAGGACACATCCGGATGAAATTTCTTGATCTTCTCCATTTCGGGACTCATCATGAAATCCCCAAGGATCATGTCAAGATTGACAACCTCGCCGGAGGCCAGCCCCCTTCTGGTCATGGCCAGCATTTCCTGGACCATGGCCGCGGCTTTCATGCCGGAGTTTCTAATGACGCTCACCATTTTTCGCATTGGGCTGTCTTCGGGCAACTGCATGAGCAACAGGTCGGGATAGCTCACCACCCCCATGAGAACATTGTTCAGATCGTGGGCCACGCTGCCGGACAAAATACCCAGCGCCTCCATTTTCTGGGCCAGTTGAAGACGGTCTTCCAGTGATCGGCGTTCCTTTTCCACCCGGTCTCGCTCCTGGATTTCGGCCATCAACCGTTCATTGGCTTCCCGCAATTGCAAATTCCGGCGATCCATCTGTTGAATCATGTCGACAAGCCGCCTGTTCAAACGGCCAAGGGCCACCACAACGATGCCCACCGTCAACATCAGGCCGGATACGGCCTGCGCCCACGAAATGGGCGCCACCATGAAGGCCGCCACATCGAAGTGAAACCGGATCAGGCCCATATGAACGCCTTTGCCGATCGCGGCAATGGCAATGACCGCGACACCCGTCGCCGCGACCCCGGCCCGCAGGCCGAAGAGCAGGGCCGCCAGCATGCAGAAAACAAACAGACCCATGAAGGCCATGGCCATCAAGCCCCACGTCACCAGCGCCACAACCCCCAAAACCAATGACAGGCTCAAGAGCACAATGGCCCGGATGCGAAACGATAAACGGTTCTCCAACAAAAAGCATCCGAGCACCCCCAAAAAAACCACCACATTGATGAAGAAAGTGGGATGCCATCCGAAGATGCTGTTGCGCCAAGCGGACAGCAGCAGCGCAACCGATCCGAGTATGACCAAGGCACGGAAAATAAGTTTGAGCTGTTCGTCGCGAATGTCCGTGAGGGCGTCACCGGGTTCGATCGGACCGGCTGTTTCCGAACGGTCGTCAAGGACGACGGAACCATTGTTGCCGATGTTGATCGTCATTTGCGTTTCGTTCCAGTCTTGAAGTACATCAGCTCCACCTGCATCGTTTTGCCGCGCCAAACAATTCACGCCGCCGTTACGGATGGTTGTGGGCCTGTTGACACCCGCCATGCACATCGATTTCCATTCAAGGCGCGAACCCTGACAACCAAATAGGAGGACATAACACAAGTGAGTTACAATTTACATTCCCGCCGATTTCGGAGGCATCCATTTTCGGTGCGACCGGAACCATCCGAAAGGCTTTGCGGCCCCTTCGAAGGCCCTGACTCGGCTCAGCCCACCGCGATGTTTTCGATCATTTGCACGTCGCCGGCATCGAGTTCGAAATCGTAGACCGACAGATCCTCGCGCATGTGGGTTTCGCTGGTGGTGCCGGTGAGGGGGATCATGCCCACCTGGAGGGCGAAGCGGAAAACGATCTGGGGTACCGTGCGGCGCAACTGTTGGACCAAGCGGAAAACCCCCGGTTGGTTGAGAACGGCGGCATTGGCGGTGAGCAGGGAGAAGCCCTGGTAGATGATGCCGTTTTGGCGGCACACGGCGCGCACGCGGGCATCCCAGCCGGTGTGCGCGAAGCAGCGGTTCTGCACGAAGGCGGGCATGACGGTCGCCTTTTCCAGCAGCAGGGTCAACTGGTCCACCGCGATATTGGAGACACCGATCCGTCGGACGGCGCCTTCCTGTTGCAAAGCCTCCATGCGTCGCCACACCTCCCAGTCGACAGGGCTCAGGCCCTGGCGCACCGACGGGCCGTGCAGGATAAAGGCGTCCAGATATTCGGTGTGAAGGTGATCCAGGGAGCTTGCCAGGGATTGGGCGACCTGTTCGGCAGGGGCTGCCGCGGGATCGTAGGGCAGCCGATGGTCCTGGCCGGCGGTGTAGGTGAATTTGGTTTGCACAAAGAGATCCTCGCGCCGTACCTCGCCGGCATCGATGGCGCTCTTGAGCGCCGCGCCCACGCCGGCTTCGTGGTAGTGGCGGCGCTGGTTGGCGGTGTCGATACCCCGAAATCCGGCGGCCAGGGCTTTTCGCACCAGCGGTTCGGTCTGATCCTCTTTCCAGGCGGTGCCGTAGAAGAAAGTGGGCACGCGCCGTTCACGATGAACGAGATGGGTTTCGATGGGGTATAATCCGGTCATGCGGTCTCCTTTCGATGGGTTGTGTATCCGAATAGGGTAAGGATGGTGGCCGGCACCGGCAACGGGTTGCCGGTGTTGCGCGGCAACAAGAGGTCATGTGCATCTGCACTTGATTTCCACATGCGATTGGCCCGCACTGAATTGGGCTGCCCGTTGACCCCCCGCCCTTCCCTGTTATATGAATTTGAATTGAAGAGAGCGGCGCTTGCCCGGGATCGTGCCGCACCGCGCCTTTAAAAAACCTTCAACGAAAAGCAGGAAGGAAACCCATGAACGCCAAAGAGTTCGCCAAAACCTTGACCGTCGACGGCCGGGACTACACCTATTACGATATCCGTGAACTGGAAGCCCGCAACATCGCCCCCATCGGGCGGCTGCCCTTTTCCATCCGCATTCTGGTGGAAAACCTGCTGCGCAAGATGGACGGCAAGGTGGTGCGCGAGGCCGATTTGAAAGCCGTGGCCGGGTGGCAAAAACAGTACGACGCGCCGGTGGAGATTCCCTACCACCCGGCCCGCGTGCTGATGCAGGACTTCACCGGGGTGCCGGCGGTGGTGGATCTGGCGGCCATGCGCGACGCCATGCGGGACCAGGGCGGCGACCCGGCCCGCATCAATCCCCTGGTGCCGGTGGAGCTGATCGTGGACCACTCGGTGCAGATCGACTACTACGGCACCACCCGCTCCCTGGAAGACAACGTGGCCAAGGAGTACGAGCGCAACGGCGAACGCTACAAGCTGCTCAAATGGGCCCAGATCAGCTTCGACAACTTCAAGGTGGTGCCGCCCAACTCGGGCATCTGCCACCAGGTCAACCTGGAGCACCTGGGCCGGGTGGTGATCGCCGACCCGGACGGCGACGGTACCGTGGCCTACCCCGACACCCTGGTGGGCACCGATTCCCACACCACCATGATCAACGCCATCGGCGTCATGGGCTGGGGCGTGGGCGGCATCGAGGCCGAAGCGGTCATGCTGGGCCAGCCCTACTACATGGCCATTCCCGAAGTGATCGGGGTCAAGCTGAGCGGTCGGCTGCGGGAAGGGATCACCGCCACCGACCTGGTGCTGCGGGTGACCGAAATGCTGCGCAATCACGGCGTGGTGGAGAAGTTCGTGGAGTTCTTCGGCCCCGGCCTGAAGCACCTCTCCGTGCCGGATCGCGCCACCATCGCCAACATGTCCCCCGAATACGGCGCCACCATGGGCTTCTTCCCGGTGGACGACAAGACCCTGGAATATCTGCGCATGACCGACCGCGAACCACAGGCCGCTCTCACCGAAGCCTACACCAAGGCCGTGGGGCTCTTCTACACCGAATCCGAGCAGCCCGAATACACCCAAATGCTGGAGCTGGACCTGGACACGGTGGAACCCTCCCTGGCCGGCCCGGCACGTCCCCAGGACCGCATCGCCCTTTCGGCCATGAAGGGGGCCTTCGCCAAAATCCTGGGCTGCGAATACGACCGGGACGCGGAACTGGCGCACATTTCAAAATTCCACGACGAGTCGGGCAATGTCACCCACCGCCCCCTCAAGTGCCGGCCCCTGGTGCAGCGGGAGTTCGAAATCGCCCTCAACGGCCGCCACACCAAGATCGGCGACGGCCATGTGGTGATCGCCGCCATCACCTCCTGCACCAACACCTCCAACCCCCACGTGCTCATCGGCGCGGGCCTGCTGGCCAAGGCCGCCGTGGCCCGCGGCCTGAAGGTCTCGCCCCTGGTCAAAACCTCCCTGGCGCCGGGATCCAAGGTGGTGGTCGACTACCTCGAAGCCGCCGGCCTGATGCCCTACCTGGAGGCCCTGGGCTTTCACCTGGCGGCCTTCGGCTGCACCACCTGCATCGGCAACAGCGGCCCCCTGCACCCGGAGGTGGAGCGCACCATCAGCGACCACAACCTCAACGTGGCCGCCGTGCTCTCGGGCAACCGCAACTTCGAAGCCCGCATCCACCAGAACGTCAAATCCAACTTCCTCGCCTCGCCCATGCTGGTGGTGGCCTACGCCCTGGCCGGCCGGGTGGACATCGACCTGACCATCGAACCCATCGGCCTGGATCCCAACGGCCGCCCGGTCTTCCTGGATGAACTCTGGCCCGCCCTCGCAACCGTGGACACCCTGGTGCGCGACCATGTGAAGCAGGAATTCTACACCCGCGAATACGGCCGCATCTTCGACGGCGACCAGTTCTGGAAAGCCCTCGAGGTCACCGAAAGCACCACCTACGCCTGGGAACCGCAATCCACCTACATCAAAAAGCCGCCCTACTTCGACGGCTTTCAGACCACCCCCACCCCGCCCACCCAACTGGAAAAAGCGCGCGCTTTTCTGCTGCTGGGCGACACGGTCACCACCGACCACATCTCGCCGGCCGGCGCCATTCCCAAGGAGTACCCCGCCGGCCTGCATTTGATCGAAAAGGGGGTCGAACCGGACCAGTTCAACTCCTACGGCTCGCGCCGCGGCAACCACGAAGTGATGATGCGCGGCACCTTCGCCAACGTGCGCATCAAAAACAAGCTGGTGGCCCCCAAGGAAGGCGGCTGGACCCTCAAGTTTCCCGAAAAAGAGGAGATGTTCAACTACGACGCCGCCATGGCCTACCACAAGGAAAACATTCCCCTGGTGGTTCTGGGCGGCAAGGAGTACGGCACCGGCTCCTCCCGCGACTGGGCGGCCAAAGGCACCCACCTGCTGGGCATCGAGGCCGTGCTGACCGAATCCTACGAACGGATCCACCGCAACAACCTGGTGGGCATGGGCGTCCTGCCCCTGGTCTTCAAGCCGGGCGAAAACGCCGAAACCCTGGGGCTGGACGGCAGCGAAACCTACACCATCGAAGGCCTGGCCGGCATCAAACCGCGCAAGACCCTCAAAGTCCGCGCCGTTAAGGAAGACGGCAAGGAGATCGCCTTCGAGGCCATCGCCCGCCTGGACACCGACGTGGATGTCACCTACTTCGAGCACGGCGGCATTCTGCCCTATGTGCTGCGCAAATTGATGGCGGGGTGAAAAAATCACCGTCGAACAATGAACCACGGATTGTGCAAATCGGGCTTGTTGTAGCGCAGCGGGTCGCCCTCCTCATAGGTCACCACCCGACCGCCGGCGCAGGCGACGATGGCCTGGCCGGCGGCGGTGTCCCACTCCATGGTGGGGCCCAGACGGGGGTATTTATCGGCCGCCCCTTCGGCCACCAGGCAGAATTTCAAGGAACTGCCCGCCGATATTCGGACCATATCGGGGTGGTCCGCCGCCAGGGCCGACAAGTGGCGCTGCAAATCATCGGTGACATGGGAACGGCTGGCGGCCACGGTGAAGGGTCGCTTTGCGGCGCCCACCAAGGGCAAGGGGTGCGCAACGGCCAACAACCGTTCCAGTGCCGCCTCGGGGGCCTCCACCCATCCGTCCAAAGCCGCCGAAATCGCCGCAACTCGCTCGACCTTGTAAGCACCCAGCGCCTCGGCGGCAAAATAACAAGCCCCGCTCACCGGCACGAAAATCACGCCCAAAACAGGCCGCTGGTCGTCGATCAGAGCGATATTGACCGTGAACTCCCCGTTGCGCTTGACAAACTCCTTGGTGCCGTCCAGCGGATCCACCATCCAGAACCGGCCCCACCCCCTGCGCTCGTCATAGGGAATATCGCGCCCCTCCTCGCTGAGCAGCGGCAGCGCCGTGGCACGCAAGCGATCCCGAATCACAGCGTGGGCCGCCAGGTCGGCGCGGGTCAAGGGCGAGCGGTCCGCCTTGATATCCACCCCGAAATCGGTACCGTACACCTCCAAAATCGCCGCCCCGGCCCGCGCCGCCGCATCGATCGCCGCAACCAAATAATCCGCCGTTTCCATCGTCATCCCCCTGACCTTCCCATCGTCAAAACAGCCATCACCCAAACAACCGCAACGATCATAACGCCCGTAACCCTAAACCGTAGGGTGGATCAAGCGAAGCGGATCCACCACCGTGCAAGCACGTAAAGGCATTCTGTCCATTTTGGTGGATCCGCTCCGCTTGATCCACCCTACGACTACGGCAACCAACCCAACGACAAGTAACCCTCGACAACCGGCCCACGAAAATCACCCACAACAACCAACCCTCAACAACCGACCCACAACAACCGACCCACAACCTACAACCCCACAACCCACAACCCACAACCTACGATCCCACCCGCTCCATTGCCGCTACCGCCTCTATATGAAAGGTGTGGGGAAACATATCCACCGGCTGCACCTGCGTCACGCGATAGTGATCCCGCATCAGCCCCAAATCCCGCGCCAGGGTGGCCGGATTGCACGACACATAAACGATGCGCTCCGGCGCCAACGCCAGCACCGCCGCCACCACGTCGGCATGCATCCCCGCCCGGGGCGGATCGATGATCATCACCTCCGGCCGCGCGTCCAATGCCGGCAACGTGCGCCGGATATCGCCGGCCACGAAGCGGCAGTTGTCGATACCATTGCGCCCGCAATTGCGCCGGGCGTCGGCCACCGCGCTCTCCACCACCTCCAGCCCGATCACCTCCCGGGCCTGCCCTGCCAGGTAGATGGCGATGGTGCCGGTACCGCAATACAGATCCAGCACCGTTTCAGCGCCCGTCAAACCGGTATATTCTTCCACCGTGTCGTACAAACGCGCGGCGCCCCGGGTGTTGGTCTGAAAGAAAGAGTTGGCCGACAGCTCGAATTCAAAAGGCCCGATCCGCTCCAGCATCATTGGCGCGCCCACCAAAGGCACCTCATACTGACCCACGGCCACGCCGGCCCGACTGTCGGTCACGTTGTTGACCACCGACACCACCGCGGGATATTTTTCCGCCAGCAGATCGGCCAACGGCTGCACCTGCTCCCGCTCCGAAGAAGCGGTCACCAGGTTAACCATCCACTGATCATCGGCAGTGCTGTGGCGCAATACCAGAAAGCGCCAAAACCCCTCGTGGCTGCGCAACCCGTAAACCGGCAGCAGCGACGCCTGAATGTACCGGCGCACATCCCCCAGAATCCGGTTGCCCGTGTCCGGCTGCAACAGGCACGCCTCGATATCCAACACCTTGTCGAAGGTACCCGGCACATGCAGCCCCAAGGCCATACCGGCGGCCACATCTTCGCGTCCCAACTCCTCGGGCAGCAGCCATCGGCGCTCGGCGCAGGAAAACTCCATCTTGTTGCGATAACCATATATCGCATCGCTGCCCAAAGTGGGATGCACCGGCACCCCCTCCACCCCACCGATATGGGCCAGAGCCTCCTGCACATGCTGCTGTTTGTAAACCAGTTGCCGCTCGTAATCCAGAAACTGCCACTTGCACCCCCCGCAGTAGCCGCTGTAAGGACAGGGTGCGGGCACGCGATCCGGCGACGGCGAAATCAGCGACACCACCCGCGCTTCGGCATAGCGCTGCTTCTTTTTGTACACCCGCGCCAACACCCGATCCCCGGGCACCGCCCCATCTACAAATACCGCCATCCCCTCCAGGCGCGTCAACCCCCGCCCGCCAAAGGCGATGGCAGTGATGTCCAGCTCGATCTCTTGTCCTTTTTTCACCACGCGGTTGTTCCTTCAGCCGCGGCATGCTATGCCGGGCAACATTCACGATAATCCGTAATTCCATGCGGGCACCGGCAGCAGCATTCAACTGCAACACACGCAACACAACCGCCCGCCATCCACCACCCAACCCCAACCCCCGAACCCGAAAACGGGAAGGAGAAACAACCCCTTGACCACACGCCCAACCAACCCAACAACCCCTATCAACCCACCAAACTCAATAAACTCAACAAACCCACCAAACTCCCACACCATCCACTTCAAATCCGACGGCCACCGCCTGACCGGCACCCTGCACCTGCCCGACGTTGACCGGCCGCCCGTGGTAATCGGCTGCCACGGCCTGCTGGCCGACCGCCGCTCCCCCAAGCAGATCGCCCTGGCCAACGCCCTGGGCCGCCTGGGTATCGCCTACCTGCGCTTCGACCACCGCGGTTGCGGCGACAGCCAAGGCCATTTAGCGGCGGAACACTTGCTGGATGACCGCTGCCGCGACTTGTATCACGCCATGCAAACCTTGCAAACCCTAGCCATTCCCAGCGCCCACGAAACCGACAATCCCACATCCGATCAAGGGGCCGCCACCGGCCAACACCCACCCGCAGACAGGCACACGACAACCCTGGACACCCCACCCGCACCCACCACCCTCGGCCCCCTCATCGCCCTGTTCGGCAGCAGCTTCGGCGGCACCGTAATCATGGCCACCGCCGCCGTCCACCCGGTGCCCTGCCTGATCACCTACGCCGCCCCCATCCAGAGCCGGGCCATCGAAGCAGCCGCCGCCGAACAACTCAAATCGCACGCCCCCCAAAACCTGCAACAGGTGGCCCGCCTCTCCTTCGACATCACGCCCCTCCTGCCCGCGCTCCACCACATCCTCGTCATCCACGGCGATCAGGACGAAATCGTACCCCCGTCCCATGCCCGCCGCATCCACCAACTGGCCCAACCCCCCAAACAACTGATCCTTCAACCCGGCGGCGACCACCGCATGACCGACGCACACCACCAAGCCCGGTTTCTCGAATCGTGCACCGCCTGGATCCAAACCTGCCTGCAGCCCGATCAGCTGCCCTGATCGCGGACAAAAAAGGGGGCGGCACCCCAGGTACCACCCCCCTCAAAAAAAACAACACAATCCAGCACAACAATGAACGTCTACCTCTTACGCTCCATCAACGTCCGGATAATCTCCTCCTGATACTGACTCAACTTGCTGTCGAACTGCACCCCGATGCCGCCATCGCCCACCCGCACAATCTTGCCTGCCACCTTGAAATGGCTCTGGGTGGTGGGCATGGTAAACGTCAAAGCAACGCCATCGCCGATCTTCAACGGCTCCCGGGTCTCGATGAACACCCCGCCCTTGCTCAAATCCTGTATGAAATCATGATAGACCCGCTTCTGATCGGAGTAATCCACGGCGATCAAACACGGAATCCGCTTATCATCCCGCCGCTCGTTCTGCTGCCACTCCAACAACAACGCCAGCAGCATCTCCTTCTTCTCGTCGGAAAGGTTCTCCACCAAGTTTCGGATGCGCATCACCAAATCCATCCCGGCACCAGTATCATCTATTCTACGCGTCATTATCATCCATCCCTCTTACGAAAAGAGCAAAACACAGGACCATTCTTCCCAAATATCGTAGGGTGGATCAAGCGCAGCGGATCCACCATGCCCCAAAACCATCCCCCTCCCAACAGCACAACCGTAGCGCAACCGTAGGGTGGATCAAGCGCAGCGGATCCACCATCCCCACCATGTAATGCTACCCACCCAACCATCAACACCCACCAAACCAAAAAATCAAAATATGAACTCAATTACCCAATCATCATGAAATCACCTACCACAAACAAGCGCTGAAACACCAAACAGCACAATCCAAAACCGAACACCCGAATCCCTACCACAACCACAACACCATGTTATTAATCACAATAAACACATCCACAAAAAACACCAAGCCTCTTGGCACCATAGTTGCGTTACAAATCCAACATTAGCACCGGGCAAAGCCCGAAAGCAAATGATTTCAAAATACTTTGTTGGTTCATGCAACTGTTCTGGTTCAAACTGTTCTGCCTCCAAAAGGAGACGTCGAAATGAAAAAATTCTCTATATATATGATTTTCACCCTCGTCCTCATCTCTGCGACCCTTCTTGTTGCGGGCAACCCCTTTGCCGCGTCGCCGGAACCCGCCACCATGTCCCTGTTGGGTATCGGTTTGATCGGCGTCGCCGGCGTTGTTCGGTGGCAGCAGCGCTACCGGTAATGCATGTTGCATTGGCATTGAATGTAGCCGGATGGTGGATCCGCTTCGCTTGATCCACCCTACGATTGGGTTGGCCGTCAACGGCTGGTTTCTCCGCAAATTGTGGGTAAGCCCTTTGGTGGATCCGCTTCGCTTGATCCACCCTACGATTAATGGTTAACGGTTAACGGTTAACGGTTTACGGTTTGCGGTTAACGATGGGGTTGCCCGTGCGGTTGGATTTGCCGTTGGTGGTGGAAAAGAATCAGCAAGCTGCCCCGTGGAAGCGGGCGTTCGAGGAAGGGGTGGGCATATGAAAACAAATTATATGAAAAAAAGCAAAAAATCCAGGCGGATGGTGTTGGCGGCTGTGTTGGCGGCAATCGTTTTGGGTTTGCCGATGACCCTGTATATCGGCGCCGCCATATCGCAGAGTAAAAAGCAATCCCACAGCGGCCTAACCAATATCAACACCGATATCGCCCCTGGCGCCATTGCCGAAGAAAACGGTGCGACAACCGATGATAGCGCGCGAGGCGTTCAACCCGGTGCAATGCGCAGAACAATGCCGGTGCACGCATCCGCCGCACGGTGGACGGGTGATGGGGCGCCATACCGGAATGATCCTACCGGCGCAGACTACTGGCTGGACACCATGACCGACGGCGCCGCAGTCCTGGACAGCCGTGCTACGGCACCGAGCCGATCCAACCTGGCTGCCTACCCAGGCTTCGGCGATCATCGAAGCAGCCTGAACGGCCGTGCAGGTTCCAGCCCATTATCACCCCCGTCGGCCGCCGCAGGCATGCCGCAAACTTCGGCGACGCCCGGATCAGGCCCCTCGGCAATGCCCACACCGCCAGGTGGCGCCATCCAGCCGGCCGCAAGGCCCATGGACGGACTGCCTCCCTTTGGCAATCCCGGCAACTCGCTTGATCCGTTTGCGCCGGACAACCTACCGGGTGTCGGGAACCCATCCCAGCCCGAAACACCCGCTTCAGAACCCTCGGCAATGCCCACACCGCCAGGTGGCCCAATAGAGCCGACCCCAAGCCCCATGGACGGACTGCCACCCTTTGGCGATCCCGGCAATCCTCTTGATCCGTTTGAGCCGGCCAACCCGCCGGGTGACGGGAACCCATTTCAACCCGAAACACCCGGATCAAGCCCTTCGGCAATGCCCACACCGCCAGGTGGCGCCATCCAGCCGGGCGCAAGGCCCATGGACGGACTGCCGCCCTTTGGTGAACCCGGCAACCCGTTTGATCCGTTTGCACCGGATAACCCGCCGGCTAACGGCAACCCATTCCAACCGGAAACGCCCGCGCCCGCACCGGTGCCCGAACCGGCCACCATCCTCATGCTCGCCGTCGGCCTGCTGGGCATCGTTGCCGCAAGCGCAAGGCACACAAAACGTCGGGGCCGGCAAACGCCCGATCCTTCAAATCACTGAGCGTCGATGATTGCAGAGCGCGAAAAGAAACAGCGGGGTGGATCAAGCCCAACCGATCCACCCCGCTGTACACCCCGCTGTCGATCTCGCAAAACCGCGGTTTAGCGCGCGGCACTCAACTCCTCAATTACCCTGCGGGCCTCCTCGGCCTCAGCCTCCGCCAGGCCCGGATCCAAGGCCAACGCCCGTTCCAAAGCCGCCCGCGCCAGCTCCGCATCCCCCTTCTGGTGCAGGGCCAGCCCCAAGTGATACTGCACCGTTGCGTTGTCGGGCATCTTTTCTAAACTGGCGCTGAATTCCGCAAGGGCACTATCGTACAACCCACGCTTGTAGTAAACCCAGCCCAGCGTATCCATCACATATGGATCATCCGGCAAACGCCGCTTTGCCGTCTGCGCCAGTTGCAGCGCCTCGCCCAGCTCCTGCCCTTCATCCGCCAGCAAGTAAGCCAGGTTGTTGGCCGCCGGGGCGAACTCCCCATCGATGCGTAACGCCGCTCGATAGTGCTTTTGCGCCTCTTCCATGCGCGCCTGGCCTTGGAACAAAGTACCCAACATAAAATGCGCCCCCGGTTGGTTGGCATCTCTATCCAAAGCGGCCTCGTATTGCCGTATCGCCTTGTCCTGCTCACCTCGGCGGGTGAAAATGCGCGCCAAACCATAGTAGGGTTGCATGAACTGTGGTGCGCGCTCGATCGCCGTTTCAAAGGCCTGAACAGCCTCCGCATCCTTTTGCTGAAACGCAAACACACGGCCCTTGAGGTCCCAAACGGCTGCCTGCACCATCGGGGCATCCGGGTTCCGGGCCAACATCCGATCACATGCATCGATGGCCTTGCCGAAATCCCCCCTTCGCGTGTGGATTTGCACCGCCTGGGAGAGCGCAAGCACAAAAGTACCATCCACTGACATTGCCTGCTCGAAGCTGTCCAATGCTTCCGTGAGCGCTTCGCGGGACAAATGCACCAACCCCAGGTAGAACCGGGCTTGCGCATTCTGCCCGTCCAAGTCCGCCAATCGCCGAAAGGTCCCTTCGGCCTCACCGATCTTGCGCTGGCCCATCTGCGCACGACCCAACTGCAGCATTACGCGCCGGTTGTCCGGTTGCTCACCAAGCACCTCGCGGCTCAACCGCTCCGCCCCATCGAACACGCGCTCCCGCAAATAAATGTCGGTCAGCACCATCTTGGCACCGCTATCGCGAGGATTGAGCCGGATGGCGGCGTTCAAGGCCGTCTTGGCCATGCTCATTTCGCCACGCTGAAAGTGGGCCACCCCCTTCTGAAAGTGCACCCGGGACTCATCCGGCGATTGTTCCAACACCCGCTCGAAGACCGAAATCGCTTCCCGCAACTCGCCCGCATGCATCAACAGCTCGCCCTGCATAGCCAAAGCCGGCAAATAGTTGGGCCGTGCGGCCAACAAACGGTCATTCATCTCCCGGGCCTTCTCCACCTGCCGGTATTGCAAATAGAACCGGGCCGCGGCCTCCATGACCGTCGGATCGTCCCCCTGAACATCCAGGGCTTTTTGCACCATCTCGGCCGCCTCCTCGCCCCGCTCCCGCTGACCGAAAAAGCGCGCCGCCGCCAAGTAGTATTTCGCCTCCTCAGGCGCCACCTCGATGGCTTTCATATAAGACGCCTCGGCATCGGCGAACATGCCCCGCGAGCCGTAGTAGTCCCCCTGAAAAACATGCAGATCGCCGTTGCCCGGATCGATGGCAATGGCCTCCCGAATCTGCGCCTGCGCCTTGTCGTGGGCCTGCCGCGACGCGTAAAAGCGTGCCAACGTAATTCGCGGTGCCACATTCTCGGCATCCAAAGAAGCCGCCTGCAGCAAATAGGCCTCCGCCTCATCCAGCTTTCCCTGGCGCCCGTACACCTGGGCCAACCCCATGGCCGCGCGGGACCGCTGCTGCCCCGAGGCCATGATCCGGTTGTAAATCGCCTCCGCCGCATCCGGTTCCTCGGCCAACTCATGCAAACCCGCCGACATGAAAAGCCCCTCGATATTGTCCGGTTCCAACGCCAGCACCGCCGTCACCCGCTCCCGGGCCTCATCGAGCTGCCGCCCCAGCATATACATACCGGCCAGCTTCAGCAGCGCTTCCACATTGGACGCATCGACACGCTCCACCGCCGAATACTCCGCAAACGCCGCCTGGCCGTTGCCCAATCGCAAATACGTCTCACCCAACTTCAAACGTGCCGCCACAAATTGAGGATCCACCTGGATAGCGTTCTTCAAATGAATCTCCGCCACCCGATACTCCCCCTTTTCAAATGCCGCCACGCCATTCTCATAATAAGAAACCCTCTTCTTCTCATCCGAAGCACATCCCACGACCAGCGCCAACACCAAAACCCAAACCCCCAAACCCCGCAAACCAGCCATCGGAAACCTCGCCTTCATAAAGAATTAACCCCACCCCCACCCAACACACCCAAATCCAACCCACAATACACCACCCCCCACCCCCCCCGCAACACCCAACCCCACCCCGATCAATCGCACGACGCCCCAACCGCATCGCATCTCAACCGCAGGGTGGATCAATCGTAGGGTGGATCAAGCGAAGCGGATCCACCAAAACCCAACCGCCCACCCACAACCCCCCACCCACAACCCCCAACCCACAACCCCCAACCCATCATCCCTCCCCCACCAACCGCACATTATCCAAATACAACACATGCACCTCCACCGGCGACACCAAAAACATCATAAACCGATAAATACTCCCCAAATCCAAAACCCGCCGCCCATCGGAAGTCACCAACGCATCCAACGGAATCACCACACCATTCGCCCCCGGCGCCAGCACAAACCGCTGATTATATCGATCCTCATAACCCGGATAATCCTTCCGATCATCAATACGCACCGTCAGCGGCACCGACACCTCCCGCGGATTGTAAATATCGAAGGCCAAAGCCATAAACCCCCGCCAATCATTCCGATCCAACTTCGCCGACCATCCCGGATACGGCGACGGATGCAACGCCATCCGCAACGATTGCTTCCCCCGGCCGGCATACTCCTCAACAAGCGAAAAAAGTGTGAAACACTGCCAATGCATCCGGTCCAGATCCGCCTCAGTTTCAAAATCGAACAACACCAGCTCCGCGGGCACCTCAAGCGGCTCCCGCAGGCACCCCAAAATCCCCAACCACACAAAAAACCACACCGCCCAGACACGCACAGCGCATCGCTCCTTATTCATGGATCGCCCCATGGTGGATCCGCTTCCTATATTTTAATGAATTCTCCCATTGGTGGATCCGCTTCGCTTGATCCACCCTACGATTGATCCACCCTACAACCCCCAACCCACAACAAACAACCCACAACCCCCAACCCCCAACCCCCAACCCCCAACCCTCACCTAAACGCAATCACCACCACCTCCGGCCGCCGCAGCAACCGCAACCGCAAGTGGCTCGTGCCCAACCCTCGGCTCACATACATCCTGGACTTGCCCCGCTCAAACCAACCGGCATTATATCGGGCATTCTTTTCATACCCCAACAACCCCCACAGCCAACCCGGCAAAGGAATCTGCCCCCCGTGGGTATCCCCGGCCAACACCAGCACCGACCGCTCGCCATCCAGATCGTCAAAAACCAACGGGCTGTGGCTCAGCAAAATAGCCGCCGTATCCGCATCGCCCTCCAAAAATTCCCGCCACCCATCAAACGCCTGAAACGCATCCCCATCCACACCCCCGACATAGATTTCCCCATCGCCCAAAGCCACCCTCTCCGCGGCGTTGCGCAAAAACCGCACCCCGTGGGCCTGCGTCGGCGCGCCACTTCCCGGCGCATGACAAAACAAACAACTTTGCCGCCCATCGCTGTAATCATAATCGCCCATCACCGCCCAAACCCCATCCGGCGCCCGCAACCGCGCCAGAAAATCAATCGCCGGTCCCGCATCCCCCACCCAAGGAATATAATCCCCGGTCAAAAAAATCATATCCGGCCCGATATCCCCCACCACCTCCAGCACCCGCGCTTCCCGCGCCCCCATCTCCTCAATATGCAAATCGGTCAAATGTACCGCCGTCTTCCCCCGCAACCCCGCTAAAGCCCCCCCCGCATCCACCTCAAAATAACGCACCCCAA
>NZ_JALJRB010000040.1 GCF_022968795.1 Desulfatitalea alkaliphila | reverse complement strand
TAAGCAAGGGATGCTGTCGATTATATGGGGGGTGTTGGATTTGGTTTCAGGGAAATGGGGATTTGTGGAAACGGGCCGGTTTTGTGATGCGTTTGTGATCCGTTTGGGTTTCACTATTAAATGACATTCTTGCCATCCTCGGTGTATCGCTTCACTACTATGAATACTATCATCTGATTGATTCCGGCTGAATTAATAGCCTTTCAATGGTAAGCGCCGTGGCAAATGATGATGGTTGAAAAATACAAACGTGCTTTTTCAAAGAACGAAATCAAGGGTTTAAAGCAATTTCCCATCTCTTGTGATTTGCTCGCTTTTCGAAAAAGCAAGTTCCTATTTCAAAATGGTTGACAAGTGTTTGCTGTACTGATAATCAATTCGAAATTCATCTTCCTTCAAATTTGTTTAGGCTTCTTCACACCGCGTTTCGCAGATATCTCAAGTTGCGTCGTCTCCTCACCATGCCCTGACAGGGAGATATTTATCCAGAGGGTGTCATTCCGAAAAGAATAATGACTGACGCTTGAAGTCCCATAGCTGCGGCATTGAGGAGGACGTCAAATGAAAGAGGCAGTCGGGGCACATAAAGAAACGACGGTATCGAATCCAGAGACTGGAGAATTAAAACGCGTAAGTGCTCGAACGGCGTTCATGTTTCCGGGCCAGGGCACGCAGTACCTCGGAATGGGAAAACATGTTTGCGATCATTCGCCTCGCAGCACAGCAGTGTGGGACTGCGCAAGTGATATCAGCGGGATAAACGTTCGCAAGCTCTGCAGTAAAGGGCCCATGAAGCTGTTGGACCAGACGCGTTACCAGCAAATCGCGATTACAACGGTCAACATGGCATCACTGGTTGAACTGACACATTACTCACCGATGGCCGCCGATGCGGTGCTTGGCCATAGTGTGGGGGAGTACACGGCACTCTATTGTGCAGGCGCCATTGGAATGGAAGATACCTTTAGGGCTGTGAACGCTCGAGCGCGGATCATGCAACAGATTTCCTCCAATTCGGAAGGCGGCATGGCCGCCGTCATCGGACCTTCTCATACGGAAATGCAGGAGCTGCTCGAGGGCAGTGATATGGCAACCCATATTTCGATTGCCAACGACAACACGCCGCAGCAGCAAGTTTTAGCAGGGCCTCGAAGGCAGCTTAAAACTTTTTGTCGTTCCCTGATGCGCCTCGGACACAAGGTCGTGCAATTGCCGGTTAATGGTGCATGGCATAGTTCCATGATGGCGCCTGGCGTGGATGCCTTTGCGACGGTTCTGACCGGAATTCCACTTCACTATCCGAAAATTCCTGTAATCATGAATCGCGCGGGAAGACCGGTCAGCGATCCTGATTTGATCCGCAGGTATCTTTCCGAACACTTAAGCCGCAAGGTGCTTTGGGCCGAATCCATGCGCTTGCTGGTCAAAATCGGGGTGCATCAAATTGTAGAAATCGGTCCAAGGAAAATATTGTCGCGCATGCTCAGCGATTTCGTTTTCCCGCAAACGATCACGGTATCGCATATAGATGACATTTTCAGGCGCCGAAGCATTTCTCTATCGAAAAGGATGGAAAGATAATGTTGCCCATCCTTTTCAAGTATAGAGGAAAATACATTCTCGGATTGTGGATGGTGGTGGCGCTCGTAAGCCTCTTGTTGAGCTTTGCATTCACGCGGAATGCCAATGATCCGGAAAAGGCGCAGATTTTCTCCTTTTGTCTCGTATTGGCTGGGGGTATCAGCTTTACCACGCTCCGGGATGCTTTCGGTTTCTGGACCTATTGCACTGTTGTGAAAAAGTTCCATCTCACATATGGCGAAGAAAAAAAGATGAGAAGCTATCAGAAATCTGTATTAAAACGAGCGGCCTCCAGATTTCTATTGCGTCCTGCAGTCGGGGCAATTCTGATTACCTCAACACTTTTGCTGGCACTGTTTCTCGCTCGCCGATTTATTGAAACAGACAAATCCTTGGTGTTTGTGGCCGTTGTGGGAATTGGGCTACCCACGCTGCTCTCTGCTTACGTATTCTTCCTAGTGCCAGCATTTATCGCCTTGGCAGATTCGATATTTAGAAATGGCAATCACATCAAATCATATCAGGTGCGCAATAGAATCAGGATCTGCACAATTGGCGATCTGGCAATGACGCTGGGTATCAATTTGACTGTTGTCCTTCCGCTTTCGAGTCATCCGGATTTCAGCCTCGCAAACGGCTACTTTTCTCTCGATTTTTTAATAGCCGCACTAATCATGATGTGGATCGTGACCTTTTTCACTCTCCAGGGCGCCAACCGGTCACGCCTATTTTCGGCTGCCGGAGAGGTTCTTTGCGGAAGCGTAAAAGCCGACGTGCGCCCGGATGGCCGGGAGGATACATCAGCTTCCTCTGAAAAGGGACCAGGAGACGCATTGTTGATCTTCATAGGCGTATCGCTTTGGGTTCTACTGGTCGCAGGGGTCTTTTCTACTGCGCCACATCCGCCTCATTTCTGGTGGTTTTATGCGGTATTGATAACCCCGCTCATGGTTCTTTTCCTGTTCAAACGAAGAGCCAGACTTGTGAATGATTATGCACAGGCGAGGCTGCTTGAAATTGAAATGCCTGAATTCGCGATTACGCACGATTCGTAACCATGCTGCTGGACGATAGGCTGAAAGATGGTCACATCGTTTCGGTGAAGCTTCGGAGCCTGGCGGCCGAATATTCTATGTGAACAGCACCATGCGCGAAAGGAAGAAATGTCAATGCATGTATACGATGATATGGCCGGTAAGGTAGCTCTGATAACCGGCGCCAGCGGGGATATAGGTCTATCCATTGCGAAGCATCTCGCCTTATTGGAATGTATTGTGTATGCCGGTTTCAGAACCAACGGGGATCCATTGAATCGCTTGAACGATGAAATGGTAGCCGACGGTGCAAAAATCTTTCCTGTTCAATGCGATATTACCATAGAGGCTGAACGAGAGCGCCTGCTGGATCGAATCCGTGAGGAACAGGGGGCTTTGCATATTTTGATCAACAATGCAGGCAAGTACCGTGACAACTTGTTTTCGAGAATGTCATCAGATGAATTCGAGGATGTTGTTAAAACAAACCTGTTCGGTGCTTTCAATATGTCCAGGGCCGCTCTTAGGTTGTTGCGCGCCGCCAAGAATGCGGCTGTAATCAACATTTCATCAATCTCCGGAATGACGCACAGCTTTGGACAAAGCAATTACAGTGCATCAAAGGCTGGGCTCATCGGACTTACCCGAACCATGGCCGGCGAACTTGCGCCGAAAGGCGTGCGGGTGAATGCCATTGCGCCAGGATTGATCGATTCGGCCATGACAAAAAGAGTACCACGCAACATTATCCGGCAGACAATGTCCGCCATACCGATGAACCGTCTTGGCGAAGCATCCGAGGTGGCTGAGGTCGTTTCGTTTCTTTCATCCAGTGCGTCGAGCTATATCGTCGGTCAAACCATAATTGTCGACGGCGGCCTAATCATGCGCTGAGGATATGACTATGGATCAATTGAAGGAAAGTCTCGTAGCCCCCTCAATACTTATGAAGATGGGATTTTGGCGTTATCCATTTTTCCTGGTCGACCGGATAACGGATTTTCTGGATGGTGATCGAGGTTATATAATTGCCATAAAAAACGTGACATTCAACGAACCATTTTTCGGAGGCCATTTCCCGGACAATCCTATCATGCCAGGAGTTCTGATCGCAGAGGCCATGGGGCAAACGTCAGAATACTTTAGCTTGCTTTCAGATTTTTGTGCCGAGTATTCTAATGTCCATGGTGAATCCATCAGCGGCAATTCTGCCCTTCGCCACGCATTGCATACGGAGGAAGGAATCGCAATGGTCGAACGGATTCGGAAATGTCATGAAGGCTTCCTGGTATCACAGGATCTGAAGTTTAAGAACAAGGTGATGCCTGGGGACATATTGATAATCCGCAGCGAAAATCAACTTATAGATGCCAGAGGCTTTGTTCATTACAAGGTCGAGGCACGGGTAGGTCGAAAAGTGGCGTGCATCGGCCGGATTGCAAATTACCGCACGAGGAAAAAACATGTTGATCGCCTTCCTCTAAGGTGATTCTCATGAAAATTTAAATTATCAATGTAAACCAAGTCAGATGCATTGTTTAGTCCGACTGGTTGGCATAAATTGAATTCCAGTCGCCCTGCAAGGCGATGAAAACCAAAGTGTCAGATAAAATAATATCGAGGCTAATTGGAGGTAAATGTGGAAAGTGATTTAGAATCCACGATAGAGCAGCGCAAGGATGTTTTGCGGCGAGTGAAGGAAGGGTTGATTGTCAGACTGAATCTCTACCAAATAGTTAATCAGATCGATGACGACACACCGCTTTTCGGCAGCGGACTTAAACTTGATTCGGTTGATGCCACAGAATTGCTGGTCATGCTAGATGAAGAATTTGGGATACAGGTATCGGAATCCGAGGATCCTTTCTATTTGCGTTCCGTAAACTCCCTTGCATCCTTTATCATCTCAAGACAAACAAAAACAAACAAGAATTAGGGGAAACGACAGATACCTTAAATCACCAATTTGTGGGAGATAAGTGCATGACGCATCTTGCATCCATCCACCGATATCGAAAAGCAGTTATGTCCGAACGCAATGGCATAACGTTACCGGCCTCCTTTAACAACGAAGCATCGGCCCATGGAGCTCTACGAGAATCTATACTCCTGGCTGATTATTCTCATTTCGGGCTACTTGAAGTTTCGGGAGAGGATCGCTTCGATTTCCTAGATCGCGTCGTCGCGGGTGATTTGGCATACATACGTGAAGAACAAGCTCTATACTCTCTGATTCTCGATAATGAGGGATACATTATCACGGACATCTATGTGCTTTGCGATGATGAACGCTACCTGCTGCTTTCAGAATGGTTTACTGGTAAAGGCTTGGCGGACCTGCTGGGGCATTACATGAAATCTGGTGAAAGCGTCATTTTGAAGACAAGAAACCGCGAAAATGGCGTTCTTCTTGTGGAAGGACCTTACAGTTGGGAGTTGATGGCCGAAATTTTCGGAATCGATGTAATCGGATTGCCATACATGGAATTCATGCCGGTCGAAGGTGGCTTGTTGTTCCGTGGCGGAAAACATGGAGAGTTCTCGTACAAGCTTATCATGGAGGTGGCGGTGCTTGCCGACGTATGGAAACAGCTTCAAGAACATGGAGAAAGATATGATATCGAGGTGAGCGGGTTGGATTTTCAAATTGCAGCGCGTTTGGAAAATCCTTGTTGGAACCCAATGATCCTGGGAAAAGTGACGCGTTGCCCAATAGAACTACAGATGCAGTGGGCGGTGCGCTATGACAAAGATGAGTTTGTTGGACGTGATGCCCTGAAGCGGCGTTTGGAGGAAGGTGTGAAGCGCCGTGTTGTCGGTTTTTGCTGTGAAGAATCAATTGTGGACGTCCGCGTGGGAAGTCGCGTTTTTCATGGTGACAGAATCATTGGCGAGGTTGCTGTGGTGGGATATTCAGCGTTTCGCCAAGCGGTGATCGGCCAGGCGATCATAGACAATTCCTATGCCTACGCCGGTTTGGGGGGCTACACAATAGAATCTGAAGACGAGAAAGTCGCCATTTCCACAGTTCCAGTGCCATTCATCGGCAATTTTAGTTTTCTCGTGAACCCCTCGGAACATAGTTATGTAGACCCATCACGACCAAAAAGCTTTCTGGACCAGGTTGAACGCCAACCTGCCGGCGAAGAGGCAGAAATATGAGACAATTTCGATGTGAACCGATCGGAGGTGTCTATCGCTTTTTGAGGGGCGTTATGCGTAAACAAATGAGCATAGAGGTTGATCACTGCCTGGAGGTGTAAGAAAATGCTCGACAGAAAGCGGGTCGTCATCACTGGATTGGGTGTATTAACATCTATTGGAGCCACCACTGAGGAGTTTCGCAATTCACTTCTTAGTAAACGATGCGGCATCCGTCCAAGCTCGCGGTTTTCCGATGTTTTTGGCAATGTCTGTGCATCCGAAGTATTGGAAGAGCCAAAGTACGAAGGGCTTGCTGAAGGCTTACAAGAAAAACTCGACAAGGCCGCCCTTTGGGCTTACAAAGTCGGCCGCGATGCGCTGGTAAATTCAGGTCTGCTGGGGAACGAAGCCCTCAGCACCAGCAGCCTTATAATCGGTGTATCCTCAGCAGGCACGGAAGCCTATATGCCATTACTAGAAAATCGAATCAATGACTTTTCCATCGATAAGACCAGGCTTTCCGGTAGCTTTTCTTCTGTTTGTTCTGTCGTATCCTCTCTTTTGCAGATTCGAGGCGGATACGAATTGGTAGCGACAGCGTGTACAGCCAGCACCAACGCTATCGGAATCGGCTTCGACCAGATTCAAAACAACAAAAATCAGATGGCGTTGGTTATCGGAACAGAGCCGCTCTATTTGCCAACCATAGCCGGATTCTACACCTTGAAAACCCTGCATCAGCAGGCCTGCACACCGTTCTCCGGGGTACCAGGTATGTCCATCGGTGAGGGAGCGGGGGCCCTGGTTCTGGAAGAATACCAACATGCGACGGCACGGGGAGCGCCTATTTATGGTGAAGTATTGGCATATGCGACCTCGGGTGACGCCCATCATGAAACCGCACCTGACCCCCGAGCAAAAGGCGCCGCACAGGTTATGCGAACTGCGCTGGCAAACGGAGAGCTTTGTCCCGAAGATGTAGAGTATATAAATGTTCACGGTACGGGGACGGAAACGAATGACAGGTCCGAAACGCTTGCCATGAAAAAGGTTTTTGCTGATATTCATTCTATTCCGGTTAGTTCCACAAAATCTTATATTGGACACAATATCGGCTCTGCCGGAATCATCGAATTTATTGCCTGCCTTCTTACATTGCCGGAAGGCAAAATATTGCCGACGCTCAATTTCGGCAGGGCAAGGCCCAGCTGTGATCTGAACTATGTTCCCAATGAGTTTCAGGAGCGAAATGTAAAGGTTTTCATGAAGAACAATTATGCTTTTGGGGGCAACAATTGCTGCATCCTTGCCGCCCTCCCGGGAAATGGACGGCCGAATAGCCGCTACCATCCCCGGCGTGTGGCGATCACAGGAATTGGGTTGGTATCGTCACTAGGTTTTGGGTTGGAACAAATTTTGGGGGCAATACGAAAGGGGACCTCCGGTTCCGCGCTAAAAACATGGAGGCCTTCCCATAAAGGTGAGGAAGGGATTCAGGATTTTGAAGATTGGATCTCATCGAACGAGATGTTATTGCAGCAATTCAGCGACCTACGGAAAAAGAACGGAGACCAATTATCTCTGCGAACTCATGAGGTGGATGACAGGGCTGTCCGCAGGCATTTGAAACGTTTCGATACTCGCAAAGCAAACCGAATCAGCACGTTCGCGCTGCTGGCAGGAGAGCAGGCGATCGCCAATGCTGGTGCGAATATCAGGACCACCGGCAAAACAACAGCATTGATTATAGGCATGTCAAAGGGCCCCCAGGCCACCATATCCCGGTATGTCGAGAGCCTGGTACCTGACCCCAGACGTGCTCGCACTTTCGAGTTCCCCTCCTCACTGATGAACGCCATCGGTACGTTTTGTTCGATTTCGAAGGGCATCAAAGGGTATAATACTACGTTGGCCAATGGATTCAATGCCGCTCTCGGCGCCATGTGCTACGGCTACGAACTTGTCCGTCAAGGGGTACAAGGCCAGGCGCTGGTCGGTGGGGCTGATGAAATATTCCATAGTGCGCTGCACGCCTTACAAGAGAATCACGGTGGCCTTTCGCCAAACCTTGATGAAGATGGATTCCGAGTTTATGACAGAGATCAGTCCGGCTATTTCATGGGGGAAGGCGCTGGTATGGCGTATATGGAAGAGCTTGAATCAGCCGGAGACAGGGGCGGCCCAATACTTGGCATCATTTGTGGTTACGGCAAATCCTGTGACGGCTCCTACATAGATGATACCAACTCTCAACCATCGGGGCAGTGGTTGGCCAAGGCCATTTCACAAGCGCTCGACGAAGCCGGCTTGACGGTCGATGATATTGATCTTGTCTGCGGAACTGGATGGGGCACTGTTTCGAGCAATCGGAAGGAACTTAATGGCATCGAACGCGCATTTATGCACCGCAGTCACCCTGTACCGTTGGTCAATTACAATGGATTCTTCGGATTCGTGGAATCCGCTGCGCCAATTTTGAATTTGGCATTGGTGCTCAACGCGATGAAGGAAGATGAAATTCTACCCATACCGCACACCAGGAGCTTCGAAACAAAAAATCTGGCTTTTGTGAGCAGAAAAGAACGCCTAAGTGTTCGTCACGCCTTATTGGTAGGCTCCACGGAGGGCGGCAACAATTACGCGGTAGTTCTCGGGAAAGGCGCGCCTTATGAATGATCCGGAACGAGTGGTTGTGACCGGAATCGCCGTCCGCTCGGGACTCGGTGGAGATTTTCAGACACTGATTCATGGCTTGGAAATCGGAGAATTCGCTCCTGTTAAACCATTTTTCCCAAATGAAATTATCTCTAAAGCGGTCGGGCTGCCGTTCAATCCACCATATGTATTTGATGCATTCTCGAGGAAATCAATACCTCCGGAAGGCAAGAATACCGGACCAGGAGATCGGATACTGGGTATGTTGGAACCAATCATCGACGAAGCTTTGGCGCAGGCCAATCTGGGGGTCGAGGATTTGGAGCATGGCCGTGCTCGTATTTATATCGCCGGTGTAGGCATACAGCCCGAGATTTTAAACTTTTTCTCTTTCATTGCCAGAAATGACCAAGAAGATCTGCGACAGAATAAAGGTATTCGTCAATGCCACTATAAATATTATTCTCAAAAAGCGATTGCTCGATCTTTGGCGAAAAATTATCATCTGACGCGACCCCCGGTATCCGTTTACAGCGCCAGTTGTTCAAGTCTCGCGGCATTATATTTGGCACAAAGCGCCATTGCATCGGGACGGTCCGGTATTGCTATAGTAGTTACATGGCAGGAGGTCACACTTTACGACCTATTATTCTTGGGCGGCCTCAATGCGCTCGCCCGCACGGCCAGCCATCCTTTCGGAAGTGGCGGAGAGGGTGTCGTGCTGGGTGCCGGTGCTGCAGCCATCGTTCTTGAAAATTCTTCCAGAGGGCGGCAAAGGAAGATGTCCGACCTTGTGGAAATACGCGGGTTTTCGACAAGTCAAAGTGGCGGTCTGTCGCAGGGCGGTCATTCATTTTCCCCCGATTTTAGGGTCATCGGCAAAACCATTTCAAAAGCGCTGGAACACGCGAAATGTCGGCCGGAAGAAGTGTCCGTGGTTTTACCGCACGGCAACGGTTTAAGATCCAGTGACAAGGCCGAAGCCCTTGCCATCAGAAAAGTCTGGGGGAATCATCCTGTGAGCGTTTCCTCCTATAAATCACAGCTTGGCTATACATTGGCGGCTAGCGGATTGATCGATATCGCGATTCTGTCAGAGGCGCTATTGGCCGGGCGTTTGCTGGCCTTTCGCACGAAAGGCCAGCTGGACGGGCACCTGGGTTTGTGCTTTCATGCCGATGCGCCGCCTCAACGACTCAAGACCGGTACTGCCGTCAAAATAGGTATCGGAATTGAAGGATCGGTGGCCGCCTGTGTTCTTTCAGTACCTTCCGAGTGAGTGTAGTACCCTTTAACCAGTCATGCCGCCAGGTGGTTACCCTATGGGATACGAGCATGAAAAATCCGGCTTTACCGACAAATATCAGTATCGTTCGTGGTTGAGCATTGAGGGTTTAGGGGTGGTCGAGCCTGAGAGAGGCAAGCCAATACCCTTCAACCCCCGATGGTACCGGGCATGGGAAGCGGAGTTATATCGCCAGGCAGTTCTTAGAACCGGACAGAAAAAATGGAATTTATGCCGTTTTGGCTCTGATCCAGACGGAAAACTTACGCGCGGCGATTATCGAAAGACACTGGGTGCGTTGCGCGATGCCAGCAGGCAAGCCCTCGATGGTGCTGGGATTCGCAAAGGAGGTCGTATCTCGAACGACCAATTGGCAATGGTCTATTTTGATTTTTGGGGTCAGACTTCATATCTCGAGAGGGTC
Source organism: Desulfatitalea alkaliphila (assembly GCF_022968795.1). Classification (GTDB taxonomy): domain Bacteria; phylum Desulfobacterota; class Desulfobacteria; order Desulfobacterales; family Desulfosarcinaceae; genus Desulfatitalea; species Desulfatitalea alkaliphila. The sequence goes on along the minus strand of NZ_JALJRB010000040.1, from coordinate 19,431 downwards.
CACAGCTGGCGCGATGGCTTCAGTCTCGATGTCATTCCGAAGGATCTGCTGAGAGATCACTTCATCAGCAGTTTTTCCTGCAAGATACGAGGGGAACGCCAGTCCTTCGTCGAAGGATTGGAGGTGGCCTCCGACCTGCTGGATACGGGAGAAATGGACGCCGTCTTACTTGGAGGTCTGTTCCGCTTTTATCCGACGCTAGGTTTCGGCGAAGCTCTGGAGAATGCCGCAGCGGAGCGTCAGTGGTCAGGATCCTCAGGCATTCACGACGCCATGATCGTCGAACGCGCGGCTTTCGTAGTCGTGACCAGGGGTCGCAGCGCTATGCAAAAGTGCAGGCGCAGAACGGAAAACAGACCAAAACAGGTCATAAGCATTCCCGTGCCACCAGTTCATTTAAGTGCATCAGATTCAAGAGACACCCCACTGGATCGACTTTGTAAGGCTTGGCAAGACGTTTCGGGAGAAACCAGCCCAACAGTCTATGGGGGCATGTATCCATCCAGCCAAATCGAACGGATTGAATCTGAGGCGGCGGCATCAATAGCTGGAGGAATACCTTATGAAAATATTTGCCAGCGCTTTGGCGACAGTGGGTGCATTAATCCCTTTCTGGCACTGCTGAGATTGTTTCAGCAGAAATCAACCTCGCGGCCCTCCCCTGTTGCCGGCCTGCTATCGATTGCCGGAAGCAATGGAGATACTACAGTTCTCAAGATTTTGCGGGAAGATGCATTTTGATTCGATTTTATCGAAAGGTGACAAAATGAATGATCGACCTCCCCTTGTGCTGATCACAGGTGCTGGTCGTGGTATCGGTTCAGCTTTCGCCAAGAAGTTTATGGACGACGGTGCCGATGTGGCCTTGAATTTCCGCCGTTCCGAAGGCAAAGCCGCTGCAAATATCGAAAGGCTTTTAGCGCGCGCGGAGCGCTTGGGCGTTCGTGCCTACCGGGCCAAGGCAGATATTTCCGAACCGCGCGAAGTTGCCCGGATGGTCAACACGCTTCAGGAAGAAGGCGTCTCCCGAATTGATCACTTAATGCTCAATGCTGCCAGTGCACCCTTTAAGCCTTTTTCCCAGATGACGAATAGAGATTGGAAAATTCTTTTTGGGACAAACTTGATCGGCAATATGACCTGCGTCAATCACGTTAAACCGCTGATGCCGCCCGGTTCGACAATTTGCGCAATCTCCAGCCTGGGCAGCCGGCGTGCACTTTTCTCATATCCGCTTGGCATCGTGAAATCTGCGCTGGAAAACCTGGTTCGGTACCTGGAGGCGGAATTATATTCGGCGGATATTCGCGTAAATGGCATATGTGCCGGGTTGGTCAATACCGATATGCTACCATTTCTGAACAAGCTTTGGCCCGATCTGTTTGCGCGGTACGAAGCGCAAGACAGGCGCTGGCTCATCGAGCCTGAAGAAATTGCAAACATAGCGGCTTTTCTGGCATCTCCGTTGTCATCTGCAATACGGGGGGAGATTGTCATGGCCGATGGCGGGATGTTGGCCAGTGCATGGATTTGAAACTTAATATGAATAGTGCCAGTCCAGAAACAGGCAAATTTGGTTGAGATCAAGGCACGAAAAATTGAACCGGAGGCATATGGTTGATATTCCGAGGATTCAATTTTTTCAGCAACGAAGATATCGGGCAAATTGACCATTTATGGATGGACACTGAGTAATATAAGAATGCTATGATGGATACGAAACCCCCTGAAAAAATGCTTTCTGAAGAAAAGGCTGAAGTAACGTCCAAAAACAGAATATTGGCCATCGATCGGCTGCGGAGCATCGCCATTTTGTTCGTTGCCCTGCACCATTCTATCATTCCTTATTGCAAAAGAGGGATTCCCTGGTGGTATGTTCAGGATACGAAGGGTGTCATCTGGTTCGATATAATAATACTGCTGAACGACACCTTCATGATGCCCATTCTTTTCTTTGTCTCCGGGTACTTGCTCTCCTTTTCATGGCACCGCCAGCCACGGCCCTTTCTCGTGGCGAAAGCCAAGCGACTTCTGCTGCCGCTTTTTGTGGGCGTAGGTGTCTTAGGCCCAATCATCGCATATGTTCATGCAATCGGTGGTGAGGATGGACCGATGAGCTATTTGCATTTCTGGATATTCGAGTATTTAGCCCGCCAGCTTGAACACTTTCACTACTGGTTTTTGGGAGTGCTTTTCCTGTTCATGGCATTCGCTCGACTTGGTCGTTCCTGGCTTGTCTCCCAGGCCGAGAATTGCCAATTCTTTCAGCACCTGGGATGCATGAGACTGTCCTGGCTTTATCTTTACATGCTCCTTCTCGGATTTTTGTCTCTGCTCATCTCCGTCCTTTATCCATTCGAAGGTTGGATCAATCTCTCTGGTTTATTTGTATGCCAACCCTCGCGGATACCTTTTTACGGCGGCTTCTTTCTGCTTGGTTTGTTCGTCGCAAAAAGTCCATGGGACCCCAGTAAGGCCTCGTCCCTGCCTGTCCTGCACCTAATAATACCAGTGGCGGTTTTACTCAGCATTTCGCTTGTCGCGATCCGAGCACCGGGCGTCCTGCCCGGGAATGTTCAGTTTTTCCTGAGCGCCCTCTTATATCCGGCGGTCGGTGCGTCCTGGTTTTTAATTCTCGTGCGGGTGGCACAGGCGCTGGACCGACTACCTCACCGTTTCCGCATCAGTCGGGCATCTTACGGTATCTACCTGTTGCATTTGCCGATTTTGGTAGTTTTACAGTACCTAGTGATCAACCAACCAATCGATCCTGCGATAAAGGCGTTTTCGCTGGGAATTTTGGCTGTCGTTGCCAGCTACATGTTAACCCATTTGCTCCTCCGCTTGCCGGGTGTAGGTGGCGTGCTGTAAAACAAGGCGGTCAAAAAGCGGATGCTCCGAAAAATATAATATTACCATCGCCATACGAGATAAAAGTCGGCGGTGGCGATATAGTTTAGGAAAAACGAAGCCCAAATGTGGCCGAATTTCAATTTTCCCACAAGTGCACCCTTTGCGGTGGGATGAAAAGGCTCGATGTACATATCTCTTTTGAAACTGAGTCCGGGAGTATCTGCCACTTTATAAAGGGTTTCCTTGGCACACCAGATGATACTGCAGATTTGTTCATCCTGGCAGGCCCTTAACATATAATAGCGTTCCTGGTCGCTTATAAATCGTGGTGCGATCCGGGCGATACGTTGTGAAGAATACTCGATATCGATGCCCGCGGGCTTACTGCCAGTCACCAAAACTGCTGCAAACCCCTTCGTATGTGAAATACTTATATGATTCGCCTTCGATGGTAGGAGAGGTTTTCCATTGGGGTTATAAGCGACGCATGGAACGCATTGTGTGAGATGCTGCAACAGGATACGCGATGCGATCCATTCGAGTCGCTTCTCCCTGCATAAGATAGTATCCAGTTGCCGATGCATTTGTTCGCTGAATGTAAGCATTCTCGACAATTCCGTCTCATTTTCCACTATTTTCCAAACAGCCAAAACGTCTTGATTATTCACCTTTTTCAGCAAAAGAGGCATTATACCTCCATTTTTCGCATCTTAAGTCAGTTGCGTGCCAACCAAGCTAACCAGGAACTTAACATAGAATTGGATCGAATTTAAGGGTCTCTTAAAAAGAGAAGCATCGGCGACGGATGTCGCCCAATAGCTCCGGGACACCGGTGGGATGTCAGATGTCGCTGCCGCCGTTCCACCCGACCTTCTTTCCGCCTGCGGGCTCCTATTCCATGCCGATGGATCTGCTAGTAAACATGGAAGGCATGATGTAATCGGGCCCTTCGGAGTGGAATGTGACGACGTTTCCGACAGTGCCACAGAGTTCGTATTTGATGTTGATTTCTTATATGACCAGTGCGGTGCCATTGAGCGTGGCCGCGTTCAATACGAACAGCCGGCGCTCCATGTGGCGTGTGCTTGCGGGGCGATCAACCGCCCCCCCGACTCCGGAAGGTGGCCGAGGCGGTCTAACGAGGGGTCGTCTTCAATGAAACACAGTAACTGCGATCGCGTGTGGGCGCGAGGGCCTTTGGTGGGGCCCCCGGCCCACGGGCTCAGCATTGAAGGGGATCACCATGAGGCATGTGCCTCGAGCTATGAACCGACTTTGAGCTTGACAGGGTCTCCCGGTTGTTCGAACGACGGGGTCCACCGCATGATTTTTAATCCAACAAGTCAAAGCGGTTAGCAAACCATAAAGGTTAACCGGCGCTAACAAGGTCTGCAATCCGTTGATCTTTTTCGTGCCATAGTTGGTTGAGCCAGGTTTGAAATTTTTCGCGGAAGTGGTGGTCGGTGGCGTAGTCGCCGATGAGGTCGGCGGTTACGGGCAGGGAGCGGATGTGGATTTTGGCTTGTTGGATTTTGCCGCAGAGGAAGGCCCAGAAGGTGCGGGGGCCTTCGGAGTAGATGATGGTGACGTCGAGGATGCGGTGGATGCGTCCTTCCATGGCTTGGAGCACGAAGGCCACGCCGCCGGCTTTGGCTTTTAGCAGGTGGTTGTAGGGGCTTTGCTGCATGGTGCGTTTGGCCTGGGAGAAGCGGCTGCCTTCGACGAAGTTCATGATGGAGATGGGCAGGGTTTTGAATTTTTCGCAGGCCTTGCGTGTGATTTCCAGGTCGATGCCGCGCAGGTGGGGTTTTTTTGCCAGCAGGCGCTCGGAGTAGCGTTTGATGAAGGGGAAGTCCAGGGCCCACCAGGCTTGTCCCATGATGGGAAACCAGAACAGCTCTTTTTTAATGAAGAATTTGAGGAACGGAATGCGGCGGTTGAAGATGCGCTGCAGGAGCAGGATGTCCACCCACGATTGGTGGTTGGAGAGCACCAGGTACCATTCGGCGTGTTTCAGGTCTTCGAGGCCTTGCACTTGGAGTTGGGTGCGGCCGGTGATGCGTTGGTTGAGGTTGTTGAAGCTGATCCAGTGTTCGGCGATGCTGTTGGCGACCCGCCCGCAGAAGCGGCGCCAGGTGTTGATGGGAATGAGGATGCGGGCCAGCACCACGGGAAATAGCAGGGATACCCAGAAGAGGGTGTTGAGCAGGTACAGTATAAGGGAAAGCGCGCCGCGCGCCGGCCCCGGCAAAAATTGGATCATGTTGTCGGATCCTCCTGGGGATTGGGATGGCCGGGCCGGCAAATCGAGATCCGGCACAGGGTTGCGTAATATTGCAATCGGGGGGGGGAAGTCAAGGCGTTGGTGGGTTAAGAGATAGTTCAATGATAGTTTTGAGATAGTTTAAAGTTTAAAGTTTAAAGTTTAAAGCAAGGAATTCTGCCGGTTAGATGTGGGTGAGGGTGTTGCGTTTGTTGGGTTGTATTGGTAGGGTTGATTTGGTTTGGGGTGGTTGTTTTCCGCGATCCAATAAATTTAAATCAACAGCATTCCTTCAACTTAAAACTTAAAACTGCTTATGGACCCAACAACCCAACAAACCCCGAGCCCTATCCGCATCGCCGCCGCAACCACTCCATCCCCGACAAACGCCATTCAAGCCAACCTGCAACGCACCATCCACTGGACCCACAAAGCCAAAACCGCCGGCGCAACCGTCGTCTGCTTCCCCGAACTCAACATCACCGGCTACAACCCTCGCGACCCCCGGCGCACCGCATCCCTGGCCCAATCCATCCCCGGCCCCGTTACCGACCAACTCAGAAACCTGGCCGCCGACACCGGCCTCATCATCCTCGCCGGCATGACCGAACACAACCCCGCCGGCTTGCCTTACGCCACCCACTGCGTCCTGCACCCCGACGGCCGCATCGAGCGCTACCGCAAACTGCACATCGCTCCACCCGAAAAGCAGTGCTTCCAAGCCGGAGACACCATCCCCGTCTTCCACGCACCCACCGCCACCTTCGGCATCCAGCTCTGCTACGACGCCCACTTCCCCGAACTCGCCACCGCCATGACCGCCCGGGGCGCCACCATCCTTTTCATGCCCCACGCCTCACCCCACGGCGATCCCATCACCAAAAACCGCTCCTGGCAACGCCACCTCCCCGCCCGCGCCTTCGACAACAGCATCTTCATCGTCGCCTGCAACCAGGCCGGCGACAACAATTCCGGCCTTACCTTCCCCGGCAACGCCCTCATCCTAGGCCCCGACGGCCACCCCATCGCCCAAAAAGAAACCTGCGAAGAGGGCATCCTCATCGCCGATCTCAAAATCGAAACCCTGCAAGCCGTGCGCAACCACCCCATGCGCCACTTCTTCCCCAACCGCCGCCCCGAGCTCTACACCAAATAAGGGGTTCAACAAATAACAACCACCGCGCCGACAACCGCGGAAATCAATCCCTTTTCAGCGAAAAGACCAACCCCGCCTCACTTCACGAAAAAAATAATGCTCTCCAACGGCACTCCGTCCGCCGACAAAATCTCCACCATCCACTCCCCGGCCATATCCGGATCCATACCCTTGGCACTCCAGGTCCGCCAATTGGGCGACCGCACCGGCAACTCCACCGAAGCCTGCAAAGCCCCTTTGTAATACCAATTGTGGGTCACAAAAGTATCGCCCATCGCCCCCACCACGCGGCTCCAACAATACAACTGGGGCACCTGCCGATCAAACACCTCCCCGGTGGCCACAGGCGTCCGATCCACCACAGCCTGGCAAATCGCCGCCGCCGCCACTCGAACACCAGGCTCCTCATCGGCGCCAACAGCAGCCACACTACCTATAAAAACGATCATGCCAATCAAAAACCACCGAATCATGGAGACCTCCGTAAGAGTTTTAAGTTTTAAGTGTTAAGTTTTAAGTTAATAAATTCTGTCGATTAGATAGTGTTGGGTTGTTTTTTTTCATAGTTTGTAGCGCCAGGGTTTTGGGGGGCCGGATAGGATTCGTTTGCGTTTGTTGACGCAGGTGATGCAGTTGCAGCCGTTGGTTAGGGGGTGGGGTCCTCTTTTGTGGGCGAGCTGCATGGAGGCGTCGATCATTTCAAGGATGAGGCGCCTTTGGGCGGCTTGTCGTTTTTCGATTTCGGGTGTTGCGGGCATGTTTTGTCCTTTCCTGATGAGAGGTTAGGGCAGTAGGGGCGATAGGAGTTGGGTCATGCCGAAGCGCTGGGCGAATTGGCGTATCCGTTCAAGGTTCAGGGGGGTGAAGGCATGGTGGATCAGACCGGCGGCGTCTGCTTTGATCAGGGTGGACAGGTCGGCGCCGTCGTGCATTCGGCGGTCCCTGTTGTTGGCCATGGCCATGAGTTTGAGTATGGCGTAGTCGGTGGGTTGGACGACGGGTATGCGGCCCAGCATTTCGTCCTGGATGATCACACTGTCTGACAACATCGCACGTCCTTCAGCGGTTTGCATGAGCAGGAAATCCACCTGACCGGCTTTCGGGTCCAGCGCTTCAAACTGGGCGAAAAAATCGGTTTGATGGTAGCAATGATATCCCAGGTTTTGCATGCTGGACAAGAGCGATTCGATGTGACGCGCGTCGGATATCAGATCGATGTCGGCGGTGTAGCGCGGGATGCCGTAGAACCCCAGTGCCATGGCGCCGATCATGGCATGTGGTATGGCGGCCTTGGTGAGCGTGTCGCAGAGTTGGGTTACCACATTTTGCAGGTGAGGGTTGGTTGGGTTCATAATCAGTTTAAAGTGTTAGGGCCCTGGCGGGCAGTTTAAAGTTTTAAGTTAATGAATTCTGTCGATTAGATGTGTGTTGGGTTCATTTTTTCATAGGTCGAATTGGGCTCGGATTTTGAATAGTTTGGTTGCTGGGAGGTTGAGGATTGTTTGGATTTTGGTTTCGGCTTTGATTTGGTTGAGGTTATGGGTGATTTCTTCGCGGGAGCGGGCGATGAAGGTGAACCAGACGTTGAAGCGGTTGTCGCGTTGGTAGTTGTGGGTGACGCCAGGGTAGCGGTTGACGACTTGGGCGAAGTGGTCGACCTGGTCTTCAGGGACTTGGGCGGCGCAGAGGGTGCTGACGAAGCCCACTTTGTCGGGGACGAAGTTGCCGCCGATGCGGCGGATGATGCCGTTGGCCTTGAGGGCTTGGACGCGTGCGATGACCTGGTCTTCGGTGAGGTTCAGCTCTTGGGCGATGACCTGGTAGGGACGCGGGGCGATGGGGAAGTCGGACTGGATGCGGTTGAGGATGGCTTTGTCGGTGTCGTCCAGGGGCATGGTGGTTGTCTCCTGTGGCGGTCAGGCGATGGTGATGTTGATTTTACGGGTGCGCGGTCCGTCGAATTCGCAGAAAAAGATGCCTTGCCAGGTGCCGAGCTGCAGGCGGCCGTCGGCCAGGGCGATGGTCTGGGCGCTGCCCATGAGGGAGGCTTTGATGTGGGCCGGCGAGTTGCCTTCCAGGTGGCGGTAGGGGGCTTTCCAGGGGACCATCTGGTTGAGCACCATGAGGATGTCCTCCCGCACGGTGGGGTCGGCGTTTTCGTTGATGGTGACGCCGGCGGTGGTGTGGGGGACGTAGACGTGGCAGAGGCCGTTGGGGGTACCGTGTTTTTCGAGGGCGGCCTGTATCTTGTCGGTGATGTCGATCAGCTCGGTTCGGGCGGTGGTTTTGATGGTGATTTGCATGGTGTCGCCGGGGCGTTGCCCCGCCTCCTGAGGGGGTTGGCGGCGCGGCCTCTGGTTGGTGTTGCCCGGGTGCCGCTCTCGGTCGTCCGCATGCGCTTTAAAAACAAAGGCTCCGCCGCGGGGGCGGCAGAGCCTTCGGATTGCGATCTGGTATGGATGGCTTAGACGCAGCCGGTCGGTTTGGGCAGCCCTGCCATTTTACAGGCCCCTTTGCCCGGTCCGGACGGAAACAGCTCGTAGATGTGTTTCAGTTTGAAGCCGGTGACCTTGGACAGCACGCGCACCATGGGGGCGATGCCGTTCTTCTCATAGTACTCGCGCAACACATCGATCACCTTCTTGTGCTCGTCGTTCAGTTCATCGATGCCTTCCTGCTGCTTGACGTACTGGACCCACTCTTCGGACCAGTTCTTGTAGTCATCGATGAAACCGTCTTCGTCCACGTTGAAACTTTTACCACCAAATTCGACAGTCGGCATTTAATACCCTCCTTTACCAAATTGATATGATTTCCGGCCTGACAGCCTGTGCAATTCCCGGATTATGAAAGAAAGTTTAATAACGAATTGCCATGTGATTGTCAATATGAAAAAGGCGGCCTCCGCAGAGGCCGGTTGTGTTCAGTACTCCCGCGGCGTCTGGTTGATCTGGTTCAGGGTGAAGACCGGGCCGTCCTTGCACACCAGTTCGCGCCCGATGCCGCAGCGGCCGCACATGCCGATGCCGCACTTCATGCGGTTTTCCAGGGAGAGGATGATGTGGTCGTGATCGTAGCCCAGTTTTTCCAGCACCGGTTGGGTGAACTTGATCATGATGGGCGGGCCGCAGACGATGGCGTAGCTGTCGGGGTCGCCCTGGGGCGCCTTTTGCTCGGTGATGGGGGGCACGAAGCCGACGTTGTATTTCCAGTCGGGGTCGTCGGTGCCGTCCACGGTGATGTGCATGTTCAGGTCGTCGCGCTTTTCCCACTCGATCAGCTCGTCCTTGTAGAGCAGCATGCCGGGCGAGCGGGCGCCGTAGACCACGGTGATGTCCTTGAACTTGGGACGGTTGGCCGGGTCGAGCATGTAGATGATGGACGAGCGCAGGGTGGTGAAGGCGAAGCCGCCGCCCACGATCAGCACGTTCTTGCCTTCCAGGGTTTCCCAGGGATACCAGTTGCCCAGGGGGCCCCGCACGCCCATGATGTCGCCCACTTGCATGTTGTGCAGGTGGGAGGTGACCACGCCGGCCTTGTTGACGGTGAACTTGATGAAGCCTTTTTCCACCGGCGAGGAGGCGATGCCGATGGGGATTTCGCCCACGCCGGCGATGGACAGTTCGGCGAACTGGCCCGCCTTGTAGGCGGCGAACTTGGCTTCGTCGTCGGGGTTGAGAAAGACGAACTTGAAGGTTTTGAGGCTGCGGTCTTCGCTTTCGACGGTGATGTCGTCAATGCGCACCGGATATGGCAGATATGGATTGTCCACGAGTTCCTCCCTTGATGGGGTGCTTTGGGTGCTGTGTGCGGCCATGGTCATGATCAGCCCTCCTGCACCGCGCACCTGGCGTCCTGTCCGACGCGGTTCATCAGCGCGCTTGCTCGGCGAATGTCGATGTTGACGGGGCATTGGTTCACGCAGCGGCCGCAGCCGACGCACATGATGCCCTGGTCGTATTTATCGACGAAATATTTGAGTTTGTGCATGAACCGCTGGCGCACCCGGTGGATCTTGGTGTCCCGGGGGTTGTGGCCGGTGGTGTGGACGGTGAAGATGGGGAACATGCAGCTGTCCCAGTTGCGCATGCGCACGCCTTGGCCGCGGGAGGTTTCGTCCTGGATGTCGAAGCACCAGCAGGTGGGGCAGGTGAAGGTGCAGGTGCCGCAGTTGATGCAGGCAAAGGCCACATCTTCCCAAAAATCGGCGTTGTAGAGGGCCATGGTGTCGGCGCCGCGCAGGTGCTCGGTTTCGATTTTGGCCGTGATGCGCGCTTGGGCAGCCGATTTGGCCTTGTCGATGGCGGCGGCGCCGTCGGTTTCAGCGGTGAAGCCGGCGGCCTGCAGCCACTGGGTGCCCTTGTCGGTCAGGGCCTTGGCCAGGTAGTGCTCCGGCTGGTCCACCAGCAGCACGTCCAGCCCCTGCTCGTCAAAGGGGCCGCTGCCGGCCGTGGTGCAGAAGCAGGTGGCGCACGGTGCGTCGCAGGCCAGGCCCACGAAGGTGGTGGCGTTGTACAGGTTGAGCCAGTAGGGATCCTTGTATTCGTCGGTGTCGAAATTCATCTTCACCAGTGCAAGGGCCTTGGCGTCGCAGGGGCGGATGCCGATCACCGCCCGGGGGCCGTAATCCTTGTCCGCCTCTTTCATGATGCCGCACTCGGGATCGTTCTTGTCCATGGTGTAGGTCAGCATCACTTCCGACTGGGGAAAGGCCAGGCCTTTGGGGGAGAGCCGGCTGTTCTGGAAATCCAGGTCGGGCGCCTGGCCCGGGGCCAGCTCCTGGAAGCTGTGGTAGCCCTTCTCCGCCACGGGCCCGATCAGCCGCATGGATTGGCGTGCCTTTTCGAGACCTTCAGCCCACTGGCTTTTTTCTATTTTAATGACCTTCATAGTATGCCTTCTGTGGTTTATTTAATGAAGTTTTCAGGGTCGTTGGCCTGGTAGCTGTCCAGTGCGGGGCGTTTGTCCAGCGAAAGTCCGGCTTCCCAGTCGTACAGCTCCTTGCAGTCCTTGTTGAGCTTCTTGGTCAGCAGGCGCATGTTGATGCCCACCGGGCAGGCCCGCTCGCAGGCGCCGCAGTCGGTGCAGCGGCCGGCGCAGTGGTAGGCACGCAGGAAGTGGAAGGTGCGCACATCCATGGCGTCCTGGCCTTTGCCCACCCACTGGGGCTTGGACTCGTCCACGAAGCAGGTGGGGCAGTAGCACAGCGGGCAGGCGTTGCGGCAGGCGTAGCAGCGGATGCAGGGGTCCAGCAAGTCGTCGAAATAGGCCCAGCGTTCTTCCAGGTCCATGGCATCGATGGCGGCCACGTCGGCGTAGGGGTCCACGTCGGTCTGCTCGGGGACCGGGTCGGCGATCATTTCGTCGTGGATCACCGGGTTGCGGTGGGTGCAGACGCTGCAGTTCTGCTGCATCACCTCGGCCTTGGCGAATTGCTTCTCGCCGGCGGCGGTCTTGACGGTGATCGTGTCGCCGTTTTCGGTCACTTCCAGGATTTCGCCTTCGGTGGCGGCGGCGATCTTGCGCTTGTCGATCATGCCCAGGCAGGGCACGCCGATGACCGTGAGCTGGTCGCGCTGCACCTTGTTCTCCAGGATGTGGGTCACGATGTTGCGCGAGTCGCACCCTTTGGCGAAGATGCCGATCTTTTCCTTGCGGTTGGTCAGGTAGTTGGCCAGGTTGATGCCGCAGTTGCTGTCCCAGACCAGTTGATCCGCATCTTCGGGTTTGCGCACCAGGCAAGGCTCGTTCATCATGGGCCGGCTGCCCCGGCGAAAGCCGATGACCAGCTCCACTTTGCACTCCTGGAGCAGGCGGCGGGCCGTTTCCCTCATTGTATCAGTGTATGTCGACATTTCAGGCTACCTTGGCCGCTTGTTTGACGAAGCGTTGGTTGGGGCCTATGGCTTTGACCTTGGCCGTAATTTTGTTGACAACCTCGACGAACTTGGTGGACTCGGCCGAGCTGATCCAGGAGAAGTGGATGCGGTCGGGCTCGACGCCCATGAATTCGAGCAGGTTTTTCATCATGACGAACTTGCGACGGGCATAGTAATTACCTTCCAGGTAATGGCATTCGCCCGGATGTCACCCGGACACCCAGACCGCGTCGGCGCCTTCGCGCAGCGCGGCCAGGGCGAACTTGGGGCTCATGCGCCCGGTGCAGGGGATGCGCACGACCCGGATGTTGGGCGCGTACTGCATGCGGCTGACGCCGGCCAGGTCGGCGGCGCCGTAACTGCACCAGTTGCACAGAAAGCTGACGATTTTAGGTTCCCATTCGCTCATATCCGTTACTCCATTGATGTGGTATGTGAATATTCCGTTTCACCGGCTTGCGCGCCGGTGGTTAATCCCAATTGACCGCCGATATTTGGGCGAAAATCTGGTTGTTGTCAAACCCTTTGAGGTGGATGGCCCCCGAGCGGCACGAGGCCACGCACAGGCCGCACCCTTTGCAGAGCACCGGGTTGACCTGGGCCTTGCCGGCGTGCATGCGGGCATCGGCGTCGATGAACGACGGCGCCGAGTAGGGGCAGATGGAGACGCACACCCCGCAGCTGCTGCACATCATGGGATCCACCTGGGCCACCTGGCCGCTGGTGTGGACCGTTTCGCGGGCCAGCAGGGTGACCGCCCGGCTGGCGGCGGCGCGGCCCTGGACGATGGCTTCGTCGATGGGCTTGGGATAGTGGGCCAGGCCGCAGAGGAAGACGCCGTCGGTGGCGAATTCCGAGGGACCGAGCTTGGCGTGCTTTTCCACGAAGAAGCCGTCGTCGTTGAGCGGTACTTTGAAAAAGTTGGCCAGGGCGTCGTCCTTGTTGGGGATCACGGCGGTGGCCAGGGTCAACAGGTCGGCGTCGATCTGCAACGGGATGCCCAGCACGTGGTCGGTGACGGTGATTTGCACTTTGCCGTCGACCAGCGCCACTTCGGGTTTCTGCGCCAGGTTGTAGCGGATGAAGATCACGCCCTTTTCGCGGGCCTCTTTGTAGATGTACTCCCGCTCGCCATAGGTGCGGATGTCCCGGTAGAGGATGTAGACGTTCATTTCCGGGTTGCGTTTTTTCAGCTCCAGGGCGTTGTCGATGCTGTGGGTGCAGCACACCCGCGAGCAATAGGGCCGCTGGGGTTCCCGCGATCCCACGCACTGGATGAAAACGGCGCTCTTGGCCCGGGCCAGGGCGGGATCGTCGGCCATCATCATTTTGTCCAGCTCCAGGCTGGTCATGATGCGCGGATCCTGGCCGCAGCCGTATTCGTCGGTCTGCAGGGCCGCGCCACCGGTGGCGACCACCGCCACGCCGTGCTCGATCTCCTGCTGATTGCCGTTGTTGCTCAGGGTGGACTTGAAGTTGCCCACGAAGCCGTCCACGGCGCTGAGCTGGGTGTTCAGGTGCACCTGGATTTTGGGATGGCTCGACACGTCGCCGATCAGGGCGCCCAGTTTGTCGGCCACCAGATCGCCGCTGATGGTCTTGTACAGGTTGTGGGCCTGGCCGCCGAGTTGCTCGCCGCGTTCGACGATGTGGGTCTCGTAGCCCTGCTGGGCCAGGCTGCGGGCCGCGGTCATGCCGGCGATGCCGCCGCCGATGACCAGGGCGGTGGGATTGACCTGCAGTTCGGTCTCTTCCAGGGGCTGGGCCAGGGCCACCTTGGTGACGGCCATGCGCACCAGGTCCTTGGCCTTCTTGGTGGCCAGCTCGGGGTTGTTCTTGTGCACCCAGGAGTCGTGGTTGCGGATGTTGGCCATTTCGAACAGGTATTTGTTGAGCCCGGCCTTGAGCAAGGTCTCCTGGAACAGGGGCTCGTGGGTCTTGGGCGTACAGGCGGCCACCACCACGCGGTTGAGCTTTTTCTGCTTGATGATCTGGCTCATGTTGTCCTGCGTGTCCTGGGAGCAGGAGTAGAGGTTGTCGGCGGCGAATTCCACGTAGGGCAGGGTGGCGGCGTATTCGGCCACCGAGGGCACGTCCACCACGCCGGCGATGTTGATGCCGCAGCGGCAGACGAAGACGCCGACGCGGGGCCGCTCGCCGATGACGTTGGTTTGGGGCACCACTTCGGGTTTGCGGGTGGCGGTGTTGCGCGCGCCTGCCAGGATCTCACCGGCGGCGGAGGCGGCGGCGCTGGCGTCGACCACCGATTGGGGGATGTCCTTGGGGCCCTGGAAGGCGCCGCAGACATAGATGCCCGGTTTGGAGGTGGCCACCGGCTCGAAGGTGTCGGTTTTGCAAAAGTTGCCCGGCGTCAGCTCGATGTCCAGCCGCTTGGCCATCTCCACCACTTCCGGCGAGGTCTCCAGGCCGATGGAGAGCACGATCATGTCGAACTGCTCCTGCTGCAGGTTGCCGGCATCGTCCACATAGCGCACGGACACCTCGTCGCTGTCCTTGACCGGGTCGATGGTGTGCACGCGGCTGCGCAGGAAGCGCACGCCCTTGTCCTGGGCGTTGTTGTAGAAACGTTCGAAGTCCTTGCCGTGGGTGCGCATGTCCATGTAGAAGATGGCGCAGTCCAGGTCGTCGCCGGCATGCTCCTTGGCGATCACGGCTTCCTTGATGGCGTACATGCAGCAGACCGAGGAGCAGTAGCTGTTGTCGCAGCGGTTCAGGTCGCGGGAGCCGACGCACTGGAACCAGGCGACCTTCTTGGGTTCCTTGTGGTCCGAGAGGCGCACCAGGTGACCGCCAGTGGGCCCGGAGGCCGAGAGCAGGCGCTCCATCTCCATGGAGGTGATCACGTTGGGATGGTTGGCGTAGTTGTAGGCGTCGAACTTGGACGGATCGAAGGGCTGAAAGCCGGGGGCCAGGATGATGGAGCCCACTTCCAGTTCGACCACTTCGTCTTCCATGGTGTGGTCGATGGCGTCGACGCCGCAGAACTCCACGCACACTTTACAGCCGCCGGTTTTGAAATGGACGCACACGTCGCGGTCGATGGCCGGCGTGTTGGGTACGGCCTGGGCGTAGGGCACGTAGACCGGCTTGCGGCCCTTGAGCCCCATGTCGTATTCCGAGGGGATCAGCTGCACGTTGCCCTTGCGGGTGATCTCCTCGCGGATCTTCTCCAGGGTGATGTGGCCGGTGGGGCACACCGAGGCGCAGGCGCCGCAGGCCAGGCAGACATCGGTCTGCAGGTGGAAGGGGGTGTCCACCTTCATCTCCACGCCGCGGCCGGTAAGGGCGATGGCGCTGTTGCCCATCTTCTCGCACATGCGCACGCAGAGCCCGCAGAGGATACAGGTGTCGTCCTCGGCCTTGAAGCGCGGCTTGTCAATGCCGTATTTGGCCGCAAGCTCCTGGAGCAGCGGCACTTCGGGGCAGCGGGCCAGCAGCAGTTCCACGATCAGCTTGCGGCCTTCATGCACCGACTCGGAGTCGGTTTGGACCTCCATGCCGTCCCAGATGGGGTAGTTGCAGGCGGTGACGAAGCGGCTGCGGCGGCCGTCGAACAGTTCGACGGTGCAGATGCGGCACATGCCGGCCGGCTCCAACGCCTTGTGGTGGCACAGGGTGGGGATGTCGACGCCGTACTTGTCGGCCACCTGCTTGATGTATTGCCCTTCTTCGCCCTGAACCGTCTGACCGTTTATCTTAAAAGTAACCATGATAAAGCTTTCCTTTATGGTTAGCGGATTTTGATTGCATCGAACTTGCACCCCTCGTAGCAGATGCCGCACTTGATGCACTTGCTCTGGTCGATGGTGTGCGGTTTTTTCTTTTCACCGGAGACCGCATCCTGGGGGCACTTGCGGAAGCAGACCTGGCAGCCGGTGCAGGCTTCGGCGTCGATTTCGTAATGAAACAGCGCCTTGCACACGCCGGCGGGACATTTCTTGTCCTGGATGTGTTTTTCATATTCGTCGCGGAAATACAAAATGGTGGTGAGCACCGGATTGGGCGCCGAGGTGCCCAGGCCGCAGAGGGAGAATTTCTGCACCATGGCACCCAACTCTTCGAGCAGCTCGATGTCCCCCTGCTTGCCGTTGCCCTGGCAGATGTCGGTGAGAATGTCGAGCATCTGCTTGATGCCTTCGCGGCAGGGGTTGCACTGGCCGCAGGACTCTTCCTTGAGAAAGTCGAGGAAGTAGCGGGCCACGTCCACCATGCAGGTGTCCTGGTCCATGACGATCATGCCGCCCGAGCCCATGATGGAGCCCACTTCGGCCAGTTTCTGATAGTCCACCGGCAGCTTCATGAAACGCTCGGGAATGCAGCCGCCCGACGGGCCGCCGGTCTGCACGGCCTTGAACGCCTTTTTCTTGGGTACGCCGCCGCCGATGTTGAATACGATATCGTTGAGGGAGATGCCCATGGGCACCTCCACCAGGCCGGTGTTGACCACTTTGCCGACCAGCGAGAACACCTTGGTGCCTTTGCTGTGCTCGGTGCCCATGCCGGCGTACCAGTCGGCCCCCTTGAGCAGGATGGCCGGTACGTTGGCGTAGGTTTCCACATTGTTCAGGTTGGTGGGGCTGTTGCGAAAGCCCTTTTCCACGGTGTGCACGTATTTGGCCCGCGGACGGCCGACGTTGCCTTCCAGGGAGGCCATCAGGGCGGTGGATTCGCCGCAGACGAAGGCGCCTGCGCCGGTGGAAATTTTGATGTGGAAGGAAAAATCGGAGTCGGCGATGTTGTCGCCCAGCAGGCCGTAGTCCTCGGCCTGCTTGATGGCGGTGATCAGCCGCTTGACCGCCAGGGGGTATTCGTTGCGCACATAGATGTAGCCCTGGCTGGAGCCGATGGCGTAGGCGGCGATGAGCATACCCTCCAGCACGCTGTGGGGGTCGCCTTCCAGGATGGAGCGGTCCATGTAGGCACCCGGATCCCCTTCGTCGGCATTGCAGATGATGTACCGATCACCGTGGTGCTTGGCGCAGGTGGCCCACTTGATGCCGGCGGGAAACCCGCCGCCGCCGCGGCCGCGCAGGCCCGACTGCTTGACCGCCTCGATGATCTCTTTGGGTTTGCGGCCCTGGATGGCCTCCACCAGTGCGAAGTAGCCCTTGCGGGCGATGTAGGCGTCGATGGCGTCCGGATCGATGTAGCCGCAGTTGCGCAGGGCGATTTTGACCTGCCCTTTATAAAAAGGGACATCCTCCAAAAAGGGGATGCCCTCGAAGTGTTCGACCTTGTCCACCGGATTCGGAAGGTCGTCGTCCATCAGGCTGCGCGGATCGCGCATCTGGCCCAGGATCCACTTCTTTTTGGCGGCGCCGCCGCGGTAGTCGTCGATGGCTTCGAGGATTTTGTCGGCCGTGATGTTCTTGTACATCACCCGCGGCTTGCCTTCGGCCATGATCTCCACAAGGGGCTCCATTTCGCAGAAACCGATGCAGCCGGTCTGACAGATGGTGACCGACGGGTCGTCCTTGAACGCTTCGGTCGCCTTTTCGAAGGCGTCCATGGCGCCGGCCGCGATACCGCAGGAGGCCATGCCCACGTTCACCTTCAGGCCCTTGGGCTGATAGAGGCTTGGGTTGTATTTATCTCTTATTTTTTCAAGGTCTTGTACGGACGCGATTTTCATGGGAAGTGCCTCGCTGTTGCCGTTATTCGTATTGATTCAGAATCTTTTCGACCTCATCGGAGGCGATGCGGCCGTGCATGTCCTCGTTGATCTTGATAACCGGCCCCAGGCTGCAGCAACCGATGCAGCGCACCGATTCCAAGGTGTAGCGGCCGTCCTCGGTGGTTTGCCCGTCCTGGATGTGCAGGGTGTCGACGAGACGCTCGCGAATACGCTCGCCGCCGCGCACATGGCAGGCGGTGCCCAGGCAGATGGAGATGATGTTGCGGCCGCGCGGCTCCAGGCTGAAAGTGGCGTAGAAGGTGGCCACGCCGTATATCTGGCTGTAAGGGACGCCGATTTTGGTGGCCAGATAGGTCAGGGTGGGTTTGGGCAGATAGTTGTACCGCCGCTGAATGGCCTGGAGGATCATGATCAGGTTTTCTCTGTCACTGCCGTACTCTTTGTCGATGATATCGTCCAACTCGCGGAAATCGACCTCTTCGGTGGTCGGATTTTGCGTGGTTGCTGCTTGGTTCATCTGTTTTGTCTCCCCCGCACGGCACACCATGTCATGGGTGTGCACCGGTTGGTTGGGTTGGCGGCCGCCAAGGCCGCCGGGGCGTCTGTGTGTGTCGCGGCGGCTCAGACCACCGCGGTTTGCACGACGGGGCAATTGTCCACGCAAGCCCCGCAACCGGTGCACAGATCCAGCTTGATGGTGCGTGCCCGCTTACGGACCTTGACCTTGAAATTGCCCGGTTTGCCCTTGACCTCTTCCAGATCCGCATAAGTGATCAACTCGATGTTCAGGTGCCGGCCGACCTCGACCAGTACAGGCGAGATGATTCACATCGCGCAGTCATTGGTGGGAAAGGTCTTGTCCAGTTGGGACATGACCCCGCCAATGGCCGGTGACTTTTCAAGGAGATAGACATAGTACCCGGAATTGGCCAGGTCCAGGGCGGCCTGCATGCCCGCGATGCCGCCGCCGACGACCAGAACGGAGCCGCTAATATCATTTGCCATGGGTTTGCCTCGCTTTGGTGATGGTTCCATGTGCGATCAAATCGCACCTTTGTTCAATGCAAAGGGTTTCATAACGCAAAACGGAACTTCTTTCAACGGTTGCGGGGGAAAATTCGGCGGGTGACAACCCGTGGGGGGTGTTGGCGGAGGTCATGGAAGGATTGCAAATAAACAGCGAACGGGTCTGCCTATCCGTAGGAAAACAAAGCGCGGCTACTGACCGGTGTCCTGTTTTCAGCTTTCTTTCCTGGCGCCATACCACCCCTGTCCCACACAACAAGTCGAATCAATGCAATGGTGAACCGATGCAATGGTGAACCGATTTTGCGCGACGAGACGCTAAACCTTCTAGATCCAAGGGAATTTCAGTATATGGTGGGGGGCGGGTTGTCAATAGGTAAGGCCCTGCGGGCCAGTTTTAAGTTTTACGTGTTAAGTTTTAAGTTGAAGGAATTCTGGCGGTTAGATTGTTTGTTGGGTTGGCTGGGCCCCCCGTAGGGGCACGGCATGCCGTGCCCGGGTTGTGCCGAGGGGCTTGTTCGGGCATGGCGTGCCGTGCCCCTACGCATCGGGGATCATAAGGATAATGATGGCATACAAATGATTTATGGCGATTACA
>NZ_JALJRB010000004.1 GCF_022968795.1 Desulfatitalea alkaliphila | reverse complement strand
GGCCGATACGGAGAAAACAATGGGAGTGAGAGAAGATATTTCAAGGCTACCAAATCTAAAAAACGTTGGTTTGGCATTAATTGATTACGTTGAAAGTTTACAACCTGGAATAACCTTCTCTAAAAAAGGTAAAAGATGGGTCCCTTCAGAAAATTTTGTAACGTTCACCATACAATTTGTCCGTTCAAAAAAAATTGTAATAAGTTTGCGAGGGAATCCTGATGAGTTCCTTGAGTTTGAAGACTTACCCTTGAAGGAAGGTATGGGATATGGGGCATATTCTGAATGCCATCTTGAAAGCCCTAAGCAACTACCGGCAATCTCTATGCACATAAAAAACGCTTATGATATTTATTGCAAGGGTGTCCTGCGGAGAAAAAAACACCCAACAATTGTAGAGGAATAGTTTTATATGAGCTTTCATATCCAACTCGCAGGAATAATGCCTGTCGCGTTGATATAATCTCGACAAGGATTTGCGGAAATGACTTTGTTAAGATATGCTTTTATTTTAGTATTCTGCTTTCTATGTGCTGGATGCGCAACAATTGGTTCATATCAAGCGCAATGTGAACAACAAACGTCTTCGTTTCCTGAAATGGTGGCCTGTCTTAAAGCAAAAGTTACTTCTGACTGGCGGCCTTCAAAAAGGAACCAGAAAGTAAAACTCTATCTTCTAAAAGCTGATCAATTAAGTTATAAAGTACAAAGCGGAGAAATAACTGAAATAGATGCGAAGGTTGAGTTGCAGGAGCTTTACTTGGCACTTAAAAAAATGAGCGATAGTGAGAAACCAGTTCGTACTGAATGTCGAGAATCCTTTGGTCGCATTAAATGCACCACTCGGTAGCTTTTCTCAACTTGGTGGCCTAACCTGTCGCTGGTGTGGGACGGCGAGGACCATGCCGCCCCACAGCTTTTCGTTAAATTTGTCGATCGCTTAAAGGCTTTCACATGGAATTTAAAGAAGAGGCAAAGATAGAGCAGTTCCGGTCCGTAATTGCCGTAGGCGCATCTGCGTTGAAAGGCGCGCTTTTGATAAATGGTGGTGGAGTCATAGCCGTACTGACATTCATAGGAAATCAGAAGGATCAGCAAGGTTTTACTTGGTTTGTATCTGCTATGTTTGTGATGTGTTGCGGCATCGCTCTGGCCGTTTTTGCTAAAGTTCTCGCCTACATAACGCAAATCAAAGTAACTTCTCAAAAATTTCTGGTAGAGAACGGATTTACAAAATGCAGCAACAATAATAACGATAGGTTACATTTATTCACAGGCTTTGCTACCAAAACTTATTGAGAAGTTACAAATTATACATCTAAACCAGCTAAAATCTAAGAGTCCTGGCGATTCAGCCGGTACACCTTGGGGGTATGCGGCGGTCACGCTAATTGTAATTTCGGTGGTTGCATTCATAGGTGGGGTCAAACTTGCATCGCTTGGTTTCGTACCAAAAATTTAAAATGGCCTACCAGTTCGCCGCCGCAAGCGGCGGCAGGACGCTCGCAAGCTCGCGCCTCTGTACGCGGCGTTGTGCCAGATGAATAAGAAATCGAACATGATGAAGCAACCAGGATGGAAGGAAGGCCGGCGTATTCGCTTCCACGGCGATCACGGCCCCTTAGTAATCAGACTGCACGGAGGGCCGGCCGCGTTTGGTAGCGCCGTACCTTTGGCACAGGGCTTGTCCAAGGGGTTCCGGGTAATCGAACCATGGCAACGGCCAAGCGGGGACAGACCGCTGACTGTTGCAATCCATATTGAGGATCTGCACAACCTAATCCTCTCGCGCTTCAATGGTGAGAAACCCGCCCTTGTCGGTTCGTCATGGGGCGCCATGCTTGCTTTGGCCTACGCAGCAGAACACTCGGACAGTATCAACGCCATCGTTCTCGTTGGCTGCGGGACATTTGACAAGGCATCGCGGAACGTCATCGTCCAGAGGCGGACACAAAAAATTGCTGACTACATCTCCAAGCACCCCGAGTATAAGGCAGACCTGCAACTGGACATCGGTGCGCAGATGATGAAATGGCACGGGATGACCGACGCCTATGAACCGCTGGCCATTGACAATGAACCCCAGGAGTCCGAGCCGTTCGACATGCAAGGCCATACAGAGACTTGGCAAGACATGGTGCGATGCCAAGAGGCCTGCATCTACCCGCAGTCATTTTCTTCTGTGAAGGTCCCGGCGATCATGCTACATGGTGCCGACGATCCCCATCCGGGAACAATGATCAGGGACACCCTGAAGCGGTACATACCCCACTTGGGGTATCACGAGTTCCCGCGATGCGGTCATGATCCAGAGATCGAGAAGTATGCAAAGGACGACTTCTTCGCTGTGCTGCGTAATTGGTTGAAGAAACACTTGTCCTCAACGAGCGGAGCACAACAAGGCCATCGGGGCGACGCTTGACAGCGCGCCTCATGCCCGGCGTTTGCTGTAAA
Source organism: Desulfatitalea alkaliphila (assembly GCF_022968795.1). Taxonomy (GTDB): domain Bacteria; phylum Desulfobacterota; class Desulfobacteria; order Desulfobacterales; family Desulfosarcinaceae; genus Desulfatitalea; species Desulfatitalea alkaliphila. Next base: position 247,031 of record NZ_JALJRB010000004.1, on the reverse strand, counting down.
AGGAGTCCTTGACAATGCGTACGCTATGACGTACAGTTGTAAAAAACTTGAGGTGAAACATGCCTACATTATCAGCAACAGAGGCGCGAACCAAACTGTACCGCCTTATTGATCAAACCTTTCAATCTCACGAACCTATTGTTATAACTGGTAAAAGGGGCAACGCAGTTCTGATTTCGGAAGACGACTGGCGCTCTATTCAAGAAACGATATTCCTTTTGAATATTCCGGGCATGCGTGAGTCCATTCGGGAAGGATTAGCGACCCCCATCGAGGATTGTACCGAGGAAATTGATTGGTGAGTTGGCGAATCGTATTTGCGAAGCAGGCTCAAAAAGATGCAAAAAAGTTATCGGCATCCGGACTTAGATCCAAAGCTGAGAAGCTGATCAAGATCCTTCGCGATAACCCTTATCAAGCCCCGCCTTCCTATGAAAAGCTTGTCGGTGATTTGGCCGGCGCGTATTCACGGCGGATAACTATTCAACATAGGTTAGTTTACCAGATTATTGAAGATGAAAAAACTGTAAAGATCATCCGCATGTGGACCCATTACGAATAGGCCCGCAGAACCAGCGCCTGCAAACGGACGCGCGATAGCCCGCCGCGCGCCGGTAAGGCTCGCCGTTTGCCGGGAAGAGAATATGTCAGCAGCCTTTGCAACCTTGCTCTCGTTAGTTAGCGCCGTAGTCGTCGCCCTCGTCGCGCACAGGCTCGCGGACCGTCGTGCGCGCGTAGATGAGTTGGCCAGCATGCGACTGAAGGTAATATTTCAATGCAAGAAATACAAAGGAACTGTCACGGCATCAGATATTCGAGATTTTCGCGGCGCAATGATTGGTCGAGCAGATAAGGGTTTGTTCATTACGACAGGCACCTTCACACGGGACGCAATTAAAGAAGCAACAAGAGACGGCGCGCCACCAATAGATCTTGTTGATGGTGATCAACTTGCTGAAAAACTGAAGGAACTTGGGCTCGGGGTAAAGAAGGAAATGGTAGAAAAAATATCAGTAGATACTGATTGGTTTAAATCAATATAGAAAGCATAACAAGCAAATTCATCCGATGCGAAAACCGCACGGCTGATTTGCAACGTTATCTCAAATCGCAATTATGAGATACACGGCCATCATTTTGTCACCCAATTGTCGATTTTAAGGTTCGGTATTCGGGCAAATTCTTTTTCGTTATTAGTAAGCAGGACGCAGTCAACAGAAAGGGCGTGCCCCCATGAATCAATCTCCGAGAGAAACAGAGTTTATAAAAGCCGTAACAAACAGATTTAATATTTATAACAGCCTGTTTCTGAGCCTGCCGTTTCGAAAAATCGCAAATATCGGAAACCTTATTCCCCTTCTCAATCATGAGTGCAGAAAAGGACTTGAATCCGGCAAAGAGCCGTTGGAAATACTGGATACGTTTTTCCGGGTGCACACGAAGTTGGAGACAGAAGAAGAAAAAATCGATTTCATGTTTCGGGTCATCCAGTATGTTGAACGGCAGGTCGTGCTCTTTGATAGTGTGGAAGACACCGCATCCGATCGCTTGCTTAAACTCGGCAAGCATTTGTCGCTCACGGATTGCACCGATATGGCCTGCCTATACCAGAGCACGGACACGCTCGTTGAAAGAATGTCCGATTTCAGCGTTCGCATCGTTTTTACCGCGCATCCGACCCAGTTTTACCCGCGTTCGGTTCTGGATATCATTGAAAAACTGAGATGCCTGGTTCGTGAAAACAAAATTGATGAAATCGAAATCTTGCTGCAGCAGTTGGGATTGACATCCCTCATGAATGCGAGAAAGCCGACCCCGCTCGATGAAGCCAGAAACATCATCTATTTTCTGCGAAGTGTCTATTATGAAGCAGTGGGCGATTTGTATGCCTACATCAAAGAAAACATTCCAACCGATGATTTTGAAAATCCCGAAATTATCCAACTCGGATTCTGGCCGGGCGGAGACCGGGACGGTAACCCCTTTGTCACTTCCAAAACAACCGCGCTCGTGGCGGACGAACTCCGCATGACATTGATGAAATGCTATTATAATGAAGTCAAGGGATTGCAGGAAAAACTGACTTTCAAGGTGGTGGAAGATCATATTGCAGCCTTGAAGGAGCAGCTCTACGCAGCCATGTTCGACCCGTTGAAAACCATATCGGTCACCGAAATGCTCGGCCAGCTCAATCGGGTCCAAGAATTGTTGTGCGAAAATTTCAGCGGGATGTACCTGGAATCCCTGGAGCACTTTATTGATAAAATAAAAATTTTCAAAACACATTTTGCATCAATGGACATCCGGCAGAATCACACTGAACATGAAAAAGTCATTACGCAGATTCTCAAAAATGAAAAGCGGATCAAAAACAGCCTGGACGAGCTGTCGGAACAAGACCTGGTTTCGATTCTTGTTCATGAGCATTTTACCGTCTATCCGGATCAGTTCGAAGAAGAGATAATCAAGGATACGATTCAAACCGTCGCACAGATAAAATCAATCCAGAAAAAAAATGGCGAAGCCGGCTGCAACCGCTATATCATCAGCAATTCAGAAGATATTTTCGCAGTTCTATTTGTTTTTGCGCTGTTGCGATGGTGCGGCTGGCAAGACGGGAAAATACCGGTCGATATCATTCCTTTGTTCGAATCAATGGACGGCATGAAGCACGCCGAGTCCATCATGCGGACGCTGTTTGATTTCCCGGAATACAGGTCGCATATCCGGTTTCGCGGAGACAGGCAAACCATCATGCTGGGGTTTTCGGATGGAACGAAGGATGGCGGGTATCTGCAAGCCAACTGGTCCATATTCAAAACCAAAGAGGTGTTGTCTGCCGTTTGTGACCAGCATCGTATCAAGGCCGTCTTTTTTGACGGCCGGGGGGGACCGCCTGCCCGTGGCGGCGGGAAGGCGCATCGGTTTTATGCCGCCCAGGGCCGGCGCATTGCCAATCATGCGATCCAGTTGACCATTCAGGGGCAGACCATAACCAGCCAGTACGGCACCCGATCCCAGTTCATCCATCACTGCGAACAGTTATTGACTGCCGGCCTGTCTCCCGGGCTGTCGGAAACAGGAGATGATATCCCGGAAAAATCACGGCAGATTATCGAACGCATGGCCAACTTGAGCCATGAAAAATATACCGCGCTAAAGAACCACAAACGGTTTCTGTCATACCTGGAGAACAAAAGCACTTTAAAATATTATGGTATGGCAAATATCGGCAGCAGGCCGGCCAAAAGGGGAAAAGCGGATAAGCTTACGTTAAAGGATTTGCGAGCAATTTCGTTTGTGGGGTCATGGAGCCAGCTGCGGCAGAATGTCCCCGGGTATTTCGGTATTGGGACAGCCTTGAAGGTACTGGCCGATGATGTCGGTATGGACGAATTGAGGCAATTGTACCGGGAGGTGCCCTTTTTCAAAGCCTTGATTCTCAACAGCATGATGTCCATGTCAAAATGCTTCTTCGGATTAACTGCATATATCAGCAGGGATGAGGAATATAAAGACTTCTGGAATATCTTATTCGAAGAATTCGAACTGTCAAAACAGATGACCCTTCTTGTTTCCGATAGCCGATTCCTGATGGAAGAGGAGCCGATATCAAGTCGTTCAATACAGATCAGGGAAAACATCGTTCTGCCGCTACTGACGATCCAGCAATATGCATTCCAGAAAATCGATAATGGAGCAGACTATATACAAGCCTATGAAAAGATAATTCAAAGGTCATTGTACGGGAATATCAATGCAAGCCGGAACTCTGCATGATACCGATTGACATTTTCAATGATCGAATGCTTTCAATGCAAACGGAAGTGCTCAATGACTAAAGCAACAGGTAATGGAATTCGGGGGGCATGACACTTATTTCCAACCAAACATTCAACCGGACGAGGAAACGGCAGTTTCTTGTAAAACCATACCCCTACTGCCGCCCCGGTTAATTTACCGTTCGGATGAGAGCTGCTGCTGGGACAGAAGGTCGAGTCCGGGAGCTTCGGGGACCATAACGTGGCCAGCAAAATTTCAGTTTTCTGAAGGACCCGGTGATTGTCAACAGCATCTTCTTGAAAAGGCCGCACCGTATTGAAGTACTGGGCTTGGTGCTGCTGATCGCGCTTTTGATTTGCAGGCTAATGGAAAAGTGGATTCGAAAGTATATCGAAACCAACGGCAACCAGATAACCGGCTGGAAAAAGAAGCCGACCAAAAGACCGACATCTTTTATAATGACCACCAAATTTTTGACTATACTAGTAGCCCGATTAGGGGATCGTAGAGAATTGGCAAGGCCACTGCGATTGGAGCAAAAAGAATTTCTCCAGGCTTTGAATGTATCCCCCGATGTCTTTATCGCACTCTAAAACGGGGGTGAAATTGACCTTTATAGGGTGTGGAAAGTCCAACGATCAATGCCGCCAGGGCCATTCGGACCGAAAATGCCGGCATGGCGACCGGCATGGCAACGGGATACGTTGTGGCGTACACTTTTCCAAAAGGTGAGATGGTTCGAAGGACAAAAGGCAAAGGCCGTGGATGGATCACGCATCCAACGCTTGGCGCACTTTGCGGGCCAAATCGTTACCGGCAAAGGGTTTGGAGATAAAATTGACCCCTTCGTCCAAAACGCCGTGATGGGCAATCACGTTGGCGGTGTAACCCGACATATAGAGACATTTAATGCCGGGTATGATCTCCTCAAGTCGTTTCGACAACTCGCGACCATTCATCATGGGCATAACCACATCGGTCAGCACCAGGTCTATCGAGGGGGCCATAGCAAGCGCCCTGTTTATTGCCTGATGGGGTGTCTTGGCCGTAACGACCGTATAGCCGAATTCGCCTAATATGGCTTCAACAAATTCCAGAATGCCGGCATCATCTTCTACTACCAATACTGTCTCGCCGCCGTTACTCGGTTTCTCTAGTTCGCTTCCCGATTCAATGGCTCGCAAGGGCATTTCGGTGGCGGGAATATATATTTTGAAACTTGTCCCATGGTTGATTTCGCTGTATACACTGAGAAATCCATTGTTTTGCTTTACGATGCCGTAAACAGTCGCCAATCCCAGGCCGGTACCTCGCCCCACGGCTTTCGTTGAAAAAAATGGATCGAAGATGCGCTGCTGGGTTTCCTTGTCCATTCCACAACCGTTGTCGCTGACCGAAAGCATGATATAGTTGCCGGGTTTGAGCCATAAACGTTGTTCACGATACGTCCCTTTGACTTCCACCCGCTCTGTTTCAATGGTGATCGTTCCACCACCATCTATGGCGTCCTTTGCGTTTACCACCAAATTTGCCAGAATTTGATCGATTTGAGAAGGATCCAGCATCACCCTGCAGGCCTCCTTGCAGGGCAACCATGTCAATTCGATATTTTCTCCGATGAGTCTATGGAGCATATTCAGCATTTCGGAAATGGTGTCATTGATATCGAGCACAATCGGCTTTATGGTCTGCTTCCTGGCAAATGCAAGTAATTGTTTGACCAACTCGGAAGACCTGAAAGCGGCACTCAGAATCTGTTCGAGATGGCGTTGGGCGACCTTATCAACCGTCGGATTCCGCATCGCCAATTCGGAATTCCCGACGATGACGGACAAGGTGTTGTTGAAATCGTGGGCGATACCGCCGGCAAGATGGCCGATCGATTCCATTTTCTGCGATTGAAGCAGTTGTTTTTGCAGTTTTTCCTTCTCTGTTTCGGCGGCTTTTCGTCCCGATATATCCATTACAAAAGAAATGGCAAATTGCTGGCCGTCATACTCAAGCAGTTGGGAGGTGATTTCCACCGGCATCTCGGTGCCGTCCTTGCGCAGATGACTCCTTTCGAAGCTGTCCGCACCCTGTCTTAACAGCGCCTGCCAAAGCGCTTTCCATTCTTCAGAGGTGATGTTCGGGTCGATATCGAAGAGGGACATGTTGCGCATCTCTTCTATCGTGTAGCCGAGGTTCATGGCCGCCTGACGGTTGATTTCGATAATCCTCGCATCGGATGCGATGCGATAAATCCCGATGGAGGCGTTGTCGAAGCTGAACCGGGTCGTGCGCAAATCGATCTCCAGCATTTGACGCTCGGTAATATCGAAATAGACGCCAACGATACGCGATATATTGCCGTCCGCTTCCTTTGCGGATACCTTGCCCTTGGATTGAATCCAACGCCAATCTCCGTTCTTCGAACGGAACCGGCATTTCAGGGATAGCAACTCCTCAGGATTTTTCAGGAAATCATCGATGACGCACGAGACCTGCCGATCATCTTCGGGGTGCAACAATTCCCGGATGGTAACATAAGTGGATGGCCTCTCATCGTTTTCAAAACCCAGCATGCTCTTCCACCGAGGGCAGAAAGAGGTTGCCCCCGTCATCGGATTGTAATCCCATATACCAAATTCAGCCGCTTCGATGGCAAGTTTTCGAAGTGTCAACGCGTTCTGCAGCAATTCATTCTCTCGCTGCAACTCAGCGATCCTGCGCTCCAAAACCTTGCTGTTCGGTTGACTCGCCACATCCATTGCCATTCCCTTTCAGGCTTTCGGGCTGGAGGCCTGCGTCTTTTCAATGCTCTAAAAAATATAAGCTTATATGGGCAGTTGTGGCAACTATTTTCAACCTCATGCATTGTGGGACTGCCTACAGCGGTTGTTCCAGCCGAAGAATCCCCTGAATGAGTGCACGGATTTCGATCGCCAGGCCGCCTTGGATACGGAAAGATTGGGACGGAAACGATAGTCGAGTTGCCCTTGGTCTGGTGGACAATTGGATATTCAATCGACTATGCAAACAATGCATTATTCATCATAGCGGTTGTCCGAGCACGGGGTAATTCAACCAATCGTCACAGCGACCGCAGCAGAATGAATGTGTTCAATATATTGATTGGGGACCCGTCGGCACCTCCTCGCCTGCGGTGTCGTAGAGGCCGATATTGCCTTGGGCGTCTTGAACGATGAGGTATTCAAGCGCTTCATGATCCCCATCCACCAACCTGAATACCGGAGACAATCCTTCCCAAAAGTGGAAATATGGCGAGAGCGTATTTTCGCTATAGGCCCACGATCCGGAATCTCCCTCGGCCGGAACATAATAATACACGATTTGCTGAAACGGTGTCAGCCCATCGCCTGGTTCGAGGATGCCGTCATCTTTGGGATGCGTGCCGCTGTCTGGATCGTACATGCCCGCCACCCAGTGATCCAGATAGATCCGGTCGGCAAATCGCACGGTCACGTTGGCATACTGGCCATCGACAATCGCCAGGAACTTGTATTGACCGCGGTCGATTTCGGTCCACGAATCCGCGTGAAAGCAATCTACGGAGCCGGAGCAAACCTCCAGTACGTCGCGGTTGAACGCCTCGAGATAAAAATATTCATTGGAAATCCGCTCCAGCGGTGTTCTGGTGAGCACTTTGTACCTGTTGTTGCCTATTATGGGGAGGGCCAGGATGCCATAGGCGCTTTTGACCGCAAAATCATCCTCTATCCGGTAACACTTGCCTGCGGTGCCTGAATCTTTACCGCATGCCGCCGGCGCCTCAGTTGTCACCACCGGTGCCAGGACATCTTCATCATCGTGTGTGATCAGGTCCGAGACAAAGTCATACCAATTTGCTGAAATGCTGTTCGTCAGGTCGTATGCGCCACCGGTCCAGATCTCTTCGTTCATGGCAAACACGGAGATACCGTTTGCACTGGGACGCGAGCCGTCCTCGCGGGCATAGATTACCGTTGCATCGAGATCGGCGAGAACGCCATCGATCTTCGCGGACAACGCCGGCCAATCGGTCAGGACCGAACTGAACAGCTCCAAAAAGTGCTTCAAGTCCATCGACATGTCGTCACCGTATTTTTCCGCCAGATAGGCCGATTTGATCAATTTGGGAAAATGGCTGTTCGCAGCCACCTGCAAATATAGCGAAAGATCGTCGAGGCCGGCATGAAAAGCGGGATAGGCAGCCGTGTCCACGACGGAGAGTGTTTTGCCCTTTGTGGAGTTATGCGACGGACTGTCTATGAAGGTATCCACCACCCGTTTGGCCAGTTCCGGCACATCGGCAGTGTAGTTTGACAGCAATAGACTGTAGTCCCATCCGTGCCCCGGCTCCACCTCTTCCGATGCGACCAGATAGTCGGCGTGGGGATGCAAGTGCGCGTATACCTCCGCCGAGGCCATCAAGCAGGCGTCAAATCCGATGATGTCGGGCCGGAAGCCGGTTTCAGCAAAGGCTTCGACGATTTCGGCAATGGTCAAACGCCTTAGATCGAAGTTTTCGTCGTAGCCGTAACCCTTAAATCCATTCCCGTGATTCCAGAAATTGACAAAGACGGTATCATAATCCGGGGCCATGGCCTGGATGGTGTTCAGGAAATGGATCAATGTGGTTTTGTCGGACATTTCTTCAAGGCCGGCGCGGGTAAACAGTGCGGTATGAGAGTAACAATCGTCGTTTCCGAACACACCATCCGCGGAATCCTGGATCATGCAGGACATATCGGTATAGCGCACACCGTTCCAGGTGGGCTTGACCGATCCGCCGAAGGCCACCAGCACCTCCAGCCCATCACGATCCAGTGTGCCCAGTTGTGTATAGCCATGGATCATATCCATCATATCCTTGGTGGCCAAATTATGCCTGGACTCCAAATCGCTGCCCACCATGTAGGTTGCCAACAGTACTTTTCCGCCATGCGTCGATGTCGGGGCGGGCGTATCGGAACTGCCGCAGGCAAGCACAAGTGAACAGATCAACATTGTTAAGCTGATAAGACCGGATCGTTTCATTTTTCCTCCATATAAGAACATTTTCCCATATAATATCGACCATATGCCTGCGGAATAAACTTGTCAGAAGCCATGATTTCGACCCCATTGGCCCATTTATGGACAGACATTGTTATCGGGATCAGGGTCGGTAACTTTAGGTGGGGTGTTTGCGTTTTCGTGTCAGTCGCTTTTGGAGCGCTGGGGGACAAGGCAAATTTTTTGTTTGGCATAGATGCTAATAGTTGTTGCTGGAGAATCATTCTTGTTAAATAGTGTGTGCATGGAGATGATCAGGGGCGATGCAGGGCAAGCAACATTACCGCGGACAAAGGGGAACGCCGGCATCCCAGCCCTCGGCATTCAATACAACGGTGTAGCGCCGGACGCGTATTTGCGCTGCAGACACAGCGCCGCGTATCCCAAAGAAACCTGTTTCATAGGAGGGAATAGCCATGTTGAAGAGGATTCTTGAGGCAATGGGTGCTCTGCTGGAAGATACCCCGGTGTTTAACCGGCTGATTGAACAAATGAAGGCTTGGGGCGACACGCAACAAGATTCGAGGCATCGCCTGGTATCCGTTCTGTCGAATGTTGTCGCCAGTTTCGAACGGGCGCATGCGATTGTATTGATCGAATTGTCGCGCCTGGCGGCCGCCAGGACACCGGAGGATTATAAGCGGATCATCAGCGACGACCTTGAGCGCGACAAGTTCTATGATCTGTTCAGGGCCAACGAGATATGCGAACACGTGCATCAGCTGCACGCCGATCTGCAAAGCGGATTCGGCGATATTAGAGAATCCATTGTTCTAGGTGCGGCGAAGAAGCTTGCGCGATCGTTGGGAGAGTTTGAGCAAGGCGAATACACGCTCGCCCAACAGTACCAGGAGTATTTGAGCAATACACTGTTCAGTGCATTATCCGTCAACGATCAAGAAGATCTCAGAGACGCCATCACGCAGATCGTGGACGAACAAGCCCGTTTATCCCAGGAACTGGCGGAATTGACCAAGTTCAAGCAACGTATTTACCAGATCTCGCTTTATGGTTGATGCTTGAAACGGGCACTTGCCGCCGGGGACGCGTGCGAGATATCTTTGCCATTCCCGCACCGATAATTTCCGGGAACATTCAGGAACCCCGACAACATGGTGTTTGCAATCTCGCCGGACGTGATTTAAGCTATTCATACCGTTCATGAAAGCCTCTCTTGTGTGCACCTGAGCAGGTCCCATCTGTAGGGGCTTTCCCCTGTTCCCTTAAATGAGAAACGCTGGTGATGCCCCGCGGCACAATCGTGGGTTTACCGGCCTGAAAATCTGCATGACAAGGCCGGGGCGGGACCATCCGCCTGGCAGGGTCGCTGTCACCAACGAAAGGATCTATTTATGCCTACGGGAATTTTGGCCCTTTTTGCTTTCTTGCCGATCCTTGTGGCGCTGGTATTGATGGTCGGCATGCGCTGGCCGGCAACCCGGGCCATGCCGCTGGCCTGGCTGGTTTCCGCCGCGGCGGGGGTGTTGTTCTGGAAAATGGATCCGGTGGTCGTGGCGGCCTCCACGATTCAGGGATTTGCCAGCGCGGTCACCGTGCTGCTCATTGTTTTCGGGGCCTTGATCATTTTATACACCCTGTCCGAAAGCGGCGGCATGGAGACCATCAATTACGGTTTCCATGGGATATCCACGGACCGCAGGGTGCAGGTCATCATCATCGCCTTTATTTTTCAAGCCTTTCTCGAGGGCGCCGCCGGGTTCGGCACGCCGGCGGCCATTGCCGGCCCCCTTTTGATGAGCCTCGGATTTCCTGCTCTGGCCGCGGTGCTGGTGGCCCTTATTTTAAACAGCATCCCGGTGACTTTCGGGGCTGTGGGCACCCCTGTCTGGTTTGGCCTTAAAAACCTTTCCTACAAGGTCGAGCATGCCATCTCGGAAACCGGTCCCGGCATCGGCTTTGCGGACATGGATGGATTCTACATGCTCATCGGCCAGTGGTCCTCGGTGTTTCATTCGGTCGTGGCCTTTATCCTTCCCCTTTTCGTGGTGTGCTTCATGACCCGGATTTTCGGCCGCAACCGGTCCTGGAAAGAGGGGCTTGCGATCTGGAAATTTTCCTTGTTCGCTTCAACCGCTTTTGTAATCCCCTTTCTTGTCTCGGCTTTTTTTATCGGTGAAGAGTTTCCAGCCCTCATCGGGGGACTTGTGGGGCTGCCGATCGTGCTCATGGCCGCGCGGCGCAAGTGGTTTCTGCCGCAAGCCAGCTGGGACTTCGGGCCCCAATCCGAATGGGAGGCGCAATGGACCGGAGAGATCGCCACGCAAGCGGACATTACTTTCAAAGCGCGGATGAGTCAGGTGCGCGCCTGGATGCCCTACGTGCTTATCGGTCTGATTCTGGTGCTTACGCGGGTCCAGTTTTTGCCGTTTTCCGGCTGGGTGCGGAGCTGGAGCATAGGGTTCCGGGAAATCCTGGGGCAGTCCGGCATCGATTATGCCATTGAGCCGCTTTACAACCCGGGGATTGTGCCTTTTGTGCTTGTCGCCCTGCTGACGGTGCTTCTCCATCGCATGCCCGCCCAAAAGGTCAAGAATGCCTGGCGCCAGGCATTCTTTCGCATGAAGAATCCCACGATTGCATTGCTGTTTGCGGTGGCGCTGGTCCAAATATTCAAGAACTCCAGCTTCAATCCCATGGGCTATGCTTCCATGCCCCTTTCCATGGCAGAGGCCGTCGCAGCGCTGGCACAAGGGTCCTGGCCCCTGTTTGCAGCTTTTGTCGGTGCCCTGGGCTCTTTCATCACCGGCAGCAACACGGTTTCCAATCTGCTTTTCGGAGAGTTTCAGTATGACATCGCCACGGCACTCGATCTACCCCGGCAGATTATCGTGGCACTGCAGGCCGTGGGCGGCGCCATGGGCAACATGGTGTGCATCCACAACATTGTCGCTGCCTCGGCAACGGTGGGCCTGGTCGGCATGGAAGGTGCGATCCTGAGGCGCAATGTGCTGCCGCTGCTGCTTTACGGCGCGGTGGTGGGCGCAATGGGAATGGCCTTCGCCTACCTTGTCTTTCCGGGGGTGTTTTAGCAAAGCCGGCACAGGAAGGGATAAGAGAAGATGGAAATGCATCGATCCGGACTTGTGGAACAATTCAGGCAAAAGGCGGATGCCGTTTCGACCATTGTAAAACCAGTGGCCACCATGGCAGAGGCCCTGGCCTACGCGGTGCAGGTATGCGTGCGGAAAGAAGCCTGCGCGATGCTTTCATCGGGCTGTGAATACGGGCTTTCCGATCCGGCGCAAGAGTTGTGCGGTCTCAAGCAATGGGAAAAGCTGATGGCCGCCCCGGGCCTGGCAGCAGCCGACATCGATCGCTTGACGGCGCTGTGCCGGGATGCCGGCATCGGCCTGATCCGACAGGGCCTGGCGGCCCATGCCGGCGGCATTGACGTGGGCCTGACCACCGCCGATTTCGGCATTGCCGACACCGGCACCCTGGTACTCCACTGTTCGGACGAAGACTTGCGTCTGGCCACCATGATCAGCGAGGTGCATGTGGCCGTGCTCAGGGCCGAGGACATCTATCCGAATGCGGATGCTGCGGCGGACCGACTGGCCGCTTTTTTCAGCACATCCGATTATACCGCCTTTATCACCGGTCCCAGCCGCACGGCCGACATCGAGCGGGTATTGACCCTTGGTGTGCACGGTCCCCTGGATCTGCATGTTTTGATATTGGACGGATCAACCGCTTCATAGGGGAGTCACCTTATGCAAACCGCAGAGAACAACCGTCAATATCGCAAACAGCTCAAAGAAGCACTGGACAATGCATTTCAGAGAAAAGCCCTGGACAACTTTGCCGTGGCTTACCGCGGCATCCGGGTTTCCAATTTTGAAGGCATCGACCGCGCAAGGCTCATAGAGCGCATCGGCAAGGCCAAGGATGCCGCCATGGCCCGGGTGGACGCGCTTTACCACCAATTCCGGGAAAAAGCCGAGGCCGCCGGCGCAACGGTCCACCTGGCTGCATCGGATGCGGCGGCCAATGAGATCATTGCCCGGATCGCGGCGGAAAACAGCTGCACCCGCATTGTCAAATCCAAGTCCATGACCGCTGAAGAAACCCTGCTGAATCATTTTCTGGAAAACCGCGGTTATGAGGTCATCGAAACCGATCTGGGCGAGTGGATCATCCAGCTGCGCCGTGAAGGGCCGTCCCACATGGTGATGCCCGCCATCCACCTTTCCCGGAACGAGGTCAGCCGGCTTTTTACGGAAGTGACCGGCAAGCCGCAGGATACGGACATTGAAAAGCTGGTGAAGGTGGCCCGCAGGGAGCTGCGCGAGCGATTTGTCACTGCGGACATGGGCATCTCGGGCGCCAATTTCGCCATTGCCGAAACCGGCACCCTGGGCATTGTGTCCAACGAGGGCAACGTGGGTCTGGTGACCACCATGCCGCGGGTGCACGTGGCCCTGGTGGGCATCGACAAACTGACGGCAACGGTTGCCGACGCGCTCACTGTGCTGACGGGTTTGCCGCGCAACGCCACCGGCCAGGCCATCACCTCCTATGTGACCTGGATCACCGGGGCCAACCCGTCGGGGGCGTCCGCCACGGGCCGCAAAAACATGCACATCGTGTTTCTCGACAACGGCAGAAGCGCCCTGGCCGGCGACCCGGTTTTTTCCCAAGCCCTTCGATGCGTCCGGTGCGGGGCTTGCGCCAATGTCTGCCCGATCTACCGGCTGGTCGGCGGTCACGCCTACGGCCATATCTACATCGGCGCCATCGGCCTGATCCTGACCTATTTTTTCCATGGCCGGGACAAGGACAAACATCTGATCGAAAACTGCTTGAACTGCCAGGCCTGCAAAGAGGTCTGCGTGGCGGGCATCGACCTGCCGCGCCTGATCCGGGAAGTGCAGAAAGTTGTGGTGCATAGCGCAGAGCAGCCCTTTTTGCCGGGCCTCATGGCGGCCTACGTACTCAAACGGCGCCGGGTGTTTCATGCCCTTTTGCGTTCCGGGCGCTATGTCCAGCAGCCTGTGACCGGTAACACAAGTTATGCACGGCACTTGCCGGATCTTTTGTTCAAGGATCACAAGTTCAAGGAACTGCCGGCCCTGGCGAAAAAGCCCTTCCGCGATCAATGGCAACCCGCGGCGTACAGGCCGGCACGACCGCGATACAAAGTGGCCCTCTTTTCCGGGTGCCTTCAAGATTTCGTCTATCCGGAGCAACTCCTGGCCGGCACCGAAATGCTCAAGGGAAGCCGCGTCCGCCTGGATTTCATACAGGCGCAGGGATGTTGCGGACTCCCCCTTTACATGCTCGGCGAGCACGGGGCCGCCGCCGACCTCGCCCGCTGGAACATGGCCAACATTGATCCCGGCGAATATGATTTTGTTCTCACCTTGTGCGCGTCGTGCGCGTCCCACATGAAGGAAAACTACCCCTTCCTGCTTGAAAAGCAAGCCGGCACGAGGGTGAATGCCAGGCAGTATGCGGACAAGGTCATCGATTACAGCTCCTTTATGCTCCTTGTGGGCGAATCCGCAGCCGCGGGGAAAAATGCCAGGGGGCAAAAGGCGGCCTATCACGCCCCCTGTCATCTGTGCCGGGGGCTGGGGGTAAGCGCGGCGCCCAGAGAGCTGCTCGAAATTGCGGGCTATGCCTATGTGCCCCATGACGAGGAAGAGACCTGCTGCGGGCTTGGCGGCAGTTATTCTTTTAAATTTCCTGAGGTGTCGGCGGCAATTCTTGACAAAAAACTCGGAGCGGTGGCCGAAACAGGCGCGGAAATTCTCGTGACCGATTGTCCGGGATGCGTCATGCAGCTGCGGGGCGGCGCGCTGAAACAGGGCAGACCCATCAAGGTGCTGCACATGGCCGAGGCGCTCCAGCAGTCAAAGTAAAAGATGGGCGTGGGCAGGCATGGCAGGCCTTTTTGATTTAAGGGCATTGCATCGAAATGGATCGAAAAATTCCTTTAGTGGGTGTCGGCGTGATTGTCATCCGCAACGGTCTGTTCCTTCTCGGCCTGCGCAAGGGCACCCACGGCGCCGGGACCTGGGCGCTGCCGGGAGGGCACCTGGAGTATGGAGAGTCCGTTGAAGAATGTGCCCGGCGTGAGGTAAGAGAAGAAACAGGGCTTGTTGTTCGGCCCGTGGCAAGGGGGCCTTATACCAGCGACCTGTTTGCCGAAGCGGACAAGCACTATGTCACCTTGTTTGTCGTGGCCGCTTGCGGTTCGGGAGAGCCCAGGGTCCTGGAGCCGGACCGTTGCGAACAATGGCGTTGGTGCCGGTGGTCGGATCCGCCCCGACCGCTGTTTGCACCGCTTGAATCGCTGCTCCGGACCGGGTTCGTGCCGCAAGCGCCGGACATGGGTTGAGCAGCGCAGTGAAATCAGCTCATCACCGCGCCGCCGTCCACATTGATGGTTTGGCCGGTGATGTTCTTTGCCGCCGCCGATGCCAGAAAGAGAACCACATTCGCGACATCCGCTTCGGTCTGCTCTCTTTGCAGCGGGCAGAACCGTTTCACCATGCCTAGAAACGCCTCCCGCGCCGTTGAACCGTGCTTTTCCGCATAGTGCCGAAAGGGCCCGCTTTCGCTGTATATGGGCGTCCAAATCCAGCCGGGGCATACCGCGTTGACGTTGACATTGAATCCGGCCATCTCGGCGGCCAGGCTCCGGGTGAGATTCAGGACCGCGGCCTTTGACGCGGCATAGGGCGTAATGCCGGCCGCGGGCATCCTGGCGGACACCGAGGATACGTTGATGATTTTTCCGCTTTTCTGCGCCCGGAAGTACCCGTACACCGCTTTGCAACAGTTGGCAGTGCCCTTTAGGTTCACCTGGTAGGTGCGGTCCCACTCGGCCTCTTCGGTCCTGGAGATGTTTTTAAACGCCTGGCCGGCGATACCGGCGCAGTTGACCAGCACGTCGATGGCGCCGAATTGGGCCACGGCTTTTTCAACGGCGTACTGGGCGGCTTGGGCATCGGCAACATCCAGCTCCTGAAAAAGGGCCGTGCCACCGGATGCCGAAATTTCGTCCGCTGTCTGTCGCCCCTGTCGGGCTTTCACATCGCATATCGCCACCCGCGCCCCCGCGGCGGCGAACCGCTGGGCGGTTTCCTTGCCGATCCCTCCCGCGGCCCCGGTGATCATCACCGATTGGCCTCTGAATTCGTCCTTGAAATCCATCGGATACCCCCGTGGCTGTTTCCCTAAGATCCAGTTCAGCAAGCAGTTTTCCACCGGAGGGGTTCTTTGTCAATTTTTATCGATGGGGGACATTCTTCGGCTTGCTGCGATACAGGCCGTTACATATCCCGTGACAGTGATCGAGTCGGGCTGATTTGCCCGCGCAACCCGCCGATTCGCCCCCCCCGCCGGGTTGACTGCGGTTGTTCATCTCCCCCCCGCTATGGATTTCGCAGAGGAGGGTGTTACACTCCGGCGTTACACCCGAACAACGGCAACGCACCGCCAAGTCTTCTACCCTCCTATTCAACCCCAAATAAGTCAACAGGTTAGCCACAGTCGAAGGGTAATCGCGAAACCTGGTATCGGGTTTGCACCTGCCGAATCGACAGGGCGGTCCGGCGCTTCCGGAAACTTTGCATCGCACCTTGGATGAAGATCGGCGCCGGCAGCGATGTTTCGATTTTTGCATTGATTGCTTTCCAGGCAAACGGCTTCCTGTCCATCCGCTTATGCCGCCGGATGAGGGAAGCCAGGAGACGGAGTTATGCGCCATTGCCGCAGCAACTTTGCCCATGGCGGCCGACGGCGGCCGGCCGATCATCATGATCGAATCGCGATCTACTATGCGGATCAACACATCGTCGACAGCAACCGGTCCGACGGCAAGGCAGCAACACTTCCATGAGCGACTATTTCAGAATTCATTCGGTGGGCGACTCGCTGATCACCTTTTTGCGCAACACCTACCCCGAACCGTTGCGCGGCGACTACCCTTGCGATTTCAGACTAATGTCCAGCGGCGAGATGGCGGAGGCCGATAATTTGGGCACCACCGTGAGCCTTTACCTGTACCGCGTGGAAATCGACAAGCACACCCGCAACGCGGCTTTTTCGCGTGGCGGTAAACCGGCCGACCACGCCCTGTGCCTTGCGCTGCACTATCTGCTCATCGTCTGGGCGGATTCCGCCCTGGCCGAGCACACCATTACCGCCTGGGCCATGTCGCGGCTGCACCGGCATCCGATCTTCGATCAATCCAACCTATCCGGTTCCGGCCACTGGGGCCCGGGAGATCAGGTGCATATCGTTCCAATGGAGTTGTCCAACGAAGACCTCATGCAGTTGTGGGATGTGCTGACGCCCAATTATCGGTTATCACTGCCCTATATCGCGCGGGTGGTACGCATCGAACCGGAGGCCGGCGAGGATCACCCGCCGGTGGTGGCCACCCGCTACGGGTATGGAGATATCGAACCCGCCAATGAGACGGATTAACGTAAAAGAGCCCATCCATCATCGCTACCTCGGCGCACTGCGTATGGTGGATCGGGTCAGCGGACGCGCACTGCGCAGACCCTTTCGTATCAAGGCGCCCGGTTTGACTCTGTTTTTCAATCGCTCTTTCCTGGCGGTCATTTCCCATGCCACGGGTCTGGGACACCATTTGGCCGCCTTCGCGGCGCCGCCGGCGTCACCGCCCCCGGACACCTTGGCCTTTGACGTGTTGGTGGAAGATGGAAGCGGGCAATTCCTTTCGCGGCGGGCAACCCTCAGGCTACCGCGCGCCGCCGCGCCGGAGGCGGACAACAGCCTGTTCACGCCGTTCGAAATTCCCTTGTATCCCGCGCCGGCAGCCCATGTGAGCCCCAATTGGAGCGTGCTGCGGGTTTCCATTTACGATCTTGCCGATGTGGCGGCGGAAAAGCCCGTTCCCGGTGCCTTGGTCCGTTTGGTGGATGGCGATGGGCGTTTGCGGATGAGCGGCTTGAGCGATCAGCGGGGAGAAGCAGCGGTGCTCGTGCCGGGCATTCCCATCACCACTTTCGCCGCGGGCACGGCGGCTGGGGAGGATGCCGATGACGATGCGGCCGATGTATGGGCGGCGGGCGGCGCCGTGACGGAAACCGAAACCCCGGTCCACCTGGAGGTGATCGTCGGCCCGGGCGCTGCCTGGCCGGTGGATCCGGACGCCATCGAAGACCAGCGCGCCGAGTGGCGCAGACCATTTCGAACGGCTGACAGCGAGCAATTGCGCGACGGGCTGCCCTTGGCGTTGCAAACCGGCCGATCCCGCTCCGTGAAACTTTTCGTGAATCTAACCGCAAGTGAATAATCAAAGGGAGGATATGTCATGCCTGAATACTTAGCACCCGGTGTTTACGTTGAAGAGGTCAGCTTCCGGGCCAAATCCATTGAAGGGGTGAGCACCAGCACTTGCGCCTTCGTCGGTCCGACACGCAAGGGCCCCTACAATGTCACGCCTGAGCTGGTCACCAGTTTCGGTGAGTACCAGCGCGTGTACGGCGGCCTCGCGGACTTGGCCTTCGGGGGCAAATCCTTCCCCAATTACATGGCCCATGGGGCCCGCGCCTTCTTCGATAACGGCGGGCGCCGGTTGTATGTCGCGCGGACCTATGTGCCCGCGGAGGATGGCGGCGCTGCGCGGCCCGGTTTCGCTTACAGCGACATCGGCGGGGATGTCGCGCGCATCCAGGCCCGCTATGCCGGCAGCGGCTACAATGCCTCGGCGGAAGTCTACCTGAACGCCAAGCGGGTTTCCGGCGCCATCCCCCTGGACAAGGCCGGCGACGGCTCTCTTCTCCGGGTGACCGGCGGCAGCGGTACCGGCGTGGCCCTGCCCGCCCGCATCGACGGCACCATCAAGCCCCCCTTTGCGCTGACCAACGACGATCAATTGACTTTTTTCATCAATGAAGGCGCCCCGCAGGCCGTGACCTTCAGCGATCAGAAGCAACCGGCCCAAGTGCAATCCACGGAAGAGCTCGGGGCGGCCATCGACATTCCGGACGACACCTCACTCACCGTGCAGGTGGGGCCCGGCGGCGCGCTTTTCGACCAGCAGATCACCCTGCCGTCAGGAGGGGGACAAACACCGGCCCGGTTGGCGGCCTTTCTCAACCTGGCCATCGATAATGTGAAGGTGGGCGTCGACGGCAACCGGCTGTTCATCCGAACGGATGAAAGGGGCGATTCGGCGCAACTGACCATCAGCGCGTTACCGCAGCTCAACTTGGAGGCCGGCACGGTGCACGGCACGGGCAATGTGGATGCCATCGGCAGCGTCAGCGTGGAAGAGATCAACAGCGCGCTTGTAAAAGCGGGCATCGCCGCCCGTGCCACCACCTTGACCCCGACGGGCACCATGCGCATCGCCACGGTGGCCGTCGGGGCCGGCACCACGCTGCGCATCGAGGATTCGGATGCGAAAACCGCGCTGGGACTGGGTGGGGCGCCGCAACCCGGACAAGATGGCCTGACCTACACCTACTATTTAAAGAACGGCAATGTCTGGACGGATGCCGCCGACGCCGCCTTGGATGATCAGATCGACAGCCGGGCATACGATTTGATGACCTGGACCCTGGAGATCCAAGACGATGACGGGAACCAGTTGATATACGACGATCTGGGATTCGGCGCCGCTCATCCCAATTTCATCGCCAAGGTCCTGCCCGAGCAGCCGGCCACCACCTCGGAAGCCTTGCAGCACCCTTACTATTTCGCAGTGACCCCCGGCAACACCGCCTTTGCACTGTTCAACGCCCTGTTCGGCACGGAATCGGCCAACACCATCGCCATCAAGAACGGCAATGACGGGGTTGAACCGGTGCCCACCACTTCTTCCACCAGCAGGGACGATCACACCGTGGCCTTTGCCGAAGCCCTGGAAGTATTGGAGGCCTTGGATGACATTGCCATCGTCGCCGCCCCGGGCCATTCCGAGATGGCGCAGTACGCCGCCATTCAGCAGGCCCTGATTTCCCACGCGGAACGGGACAAATACTGCATCGCCGTACTGGACACCCCCTCGCAACTGAGCATTCAAGGCGCCCGCGACGCGCGCAGCCGCATCGACAGTTCTTATGCGGCGCTGTACTACCCCTGGGTCACGGTGGCCAACCCCTTGTGGCGGCCCGGCAACAGCAATACCTCGAAAGAGATCAATGTGCCCCCCTCGGGATTCATCGCCGGCATTTACGCCCGCACCGACATCAACCGAGGGGTTTGGAAACCGCCGGCCAATGAAGTCGTACGCGGCGCCATCCGCTTCGAACGGGACATCAACCATGCCCAGCAGGAAGTGCTCAACCCCGAGGGCGTCAACTGCCTGCGCTATTTCTTCGGCCGCGGCTACAGGGTGTGGGGCGCGCGCACCGCAAGCTCCGATCCCGAATGGAAGTATGTGAACATCCGGCGCTACTTCATCTACCTGGAGCACTCCATCGACCGATCCACCCAGTGGGCGGTCTTCGAACCCAACGGTCCGCGCCTGTGGACCAACATCACCGATACGGTGAACGCCTTTCTGTACAATGAATGGCACAGCGGCGCCCTACTGGGAACAGCGCCGGAGCAGGCCTTCTTCGTTCGCTGCGACCGCTCCACCATGACCCAGGCGGACCTGGACAACGGGCGCCTGATCTGTGAGGTAGGGGTGGCCGCCGTCAAGCCGGCCGAATTCGTCATTTTCAGGATCGGGCAGAAAACCGCGGATGCATAATTCAGAGATAAGGAGAAAAGACCATGTCGGATCAACGCACCTCACCCTATAGCGCCTTCAATTTTCTGGTGGAGTTCAACGGGCAGGATATTTCGGCCGGTTTCTCCGAAGTGACCGGACTGGGTGCCGAAATCACCATGGCCGAGTACCGCAACGGCAACGACAAGGAGAACCATGTCCGCAAGATTCCCAACATCAACAAGGTGAGCGACGTCACCCTCAAGCGGGGCATCATCAAGTCCCAGGACCTCTGGAACTGGATCAACCTGACCCGCCGGCAAGGCTGGACCGCCCAGCGCAATGTGACCATCACCATGATGGACGAAGCCCATGAGAACGCCGTCATGCGCTGGACCCTGCAAAACACCGTGCCCACCAAATACACGGGCCCCAGCTTGAATGCCAAGGGCGGATCGGATGTGGCCATGGAAGAGCTGGTGCTCGCGGCCGAAGGCATCGTTTACGCCGAAGGATAAAGCCCATGCGCGGCATTACGTTCAACAACCTGCCGCCCATCGGCCCCCCGGCGCCGGGTCGCATGGACGTGGCCTGCTTTGTCGGATTCGCGCCCCTGGCCCGCCGTCCGCTGTTCTCCGACACTTTACAGCGCTGGCTGGAAGGGTATGGTTGGCCGCTGGAAAAGATCGAAAGGCTGCCACAGGAACCCGCGTTGATCCGCAACACGCCGGTGGCCCTGGAATCCTGGGATGCCTTCCGCGCCGTGTTCAGCGAACAACGGCTGGACCAGGCGGGCAGCGTACGCAGCCGCTTGCTGGCCGACCCCCTGCCCATTGCGGAGCAGGACCGCGTGCTGCATCTCATAGCGGATCACGTGCCGCTGGCGCTCAGCTTGGCCCCCGATGAAGGGGGAAGGCTCGCCCTGTCCGAACTGGCCGCCCAGATGCAATCACAACTGGCGGACAGCGGGGCGTCGGCGCGCATCGATCCGCTCTCCGGCGCGCATCTGATCATCCAGCGCAACAACGGCGTCCAACCGGGCGAACTCACCGTGCATGCCAACATGAGCCTGGGGTTTGTCCAAACCGTACAATCCGACGCCAACGGCCTGCCCCACTACGCCGGTGCGGCCGTCAAGGCGTTCTTCCGCCAGGGCGGTCGCAAATGCTACTTCATTTCCATGGGCGATCCTTTGCCCTACCATGTCGGAGCGAGCGAGAAGATCGCCCGGCTGCGCACCCTGCTCTGGGGGCCGTCCCTGACCGACGCCCATTCGGGGAACCGGACGCCATTGACCTGGGAGGACTTTCTTTCCATCCCCTTTCCCGCCATCGCCACCGGCGCCGCGCCGGTGCACCTATGGCAGGGGACGGCCCATTTGGCCGGTCTTGCGGATGTGACCTATCTGTGCCTGCCGGACCTGGTGGACCTGCTTGTGACACCACCCGCCGACGCGCCCGCGGCCCCGGCCATCGAAGACAAGGAGGTCTTTGTCGCCTGCAGCGCGTCCGAACCGGAACCGGACGGGTATCATCCCCTGACCCGACAGCCGCCCGAATGCGGCGCCGGCGCCTATGGCGTCTGGAAACGGGTGGTGGGTCATCTGTTGACCCATCTGGCGGAACATGCCCCCACTGTACAACTGGTGGCCGGCCTGCCCTTGCCGGATCGCACCGTGCGCAAGGCGTTCGATCGATTGCTGTTGAATGACCTTTTTCCCGCAAACGAAGCGCGCGACAAAGTCGACAAGCATCTGCAAATGGTCTTTCCCTGGCTGAAAACCGAGGACTCCGGCCGGCTGCCCGGCGCCCTGGAACCGCCGGAAGGCACCTTGCTCGGGATGTTGGCCCACCAGTCCCGCCGCATCGGCGCCTTCCGCAGTGTGGCCGGCACCCTGGCGGCCAATGCCTATGACCTGGCCCCCATGGAGGCGCACGCCTTTCTCTCCGCCACGGCGGCGGAACCCGCCATGGCCGATCGGGTCTCCTGGTTCGATCACGTTCCGGACGGCATTCGCCTGCAGTCCGATGTGACGGCGGTACGCCACGGGAGCGAGCGTTTCGGCGCCGTGCGCCGCATCATGATCCTGATTCAGCGGGCGGCGCAGCGGATCGGCCTGGATTACGTGTTCGAACCCGGCTCGGAACGCATCCAGCGCAACATCAGGGACGCCTTAAGCAACTTGTTGCATCAAATTTATCTGCACCACGGCCTGCGCGGCAGGTCCGCGCAGGAGGCCTACGCCGTCTCCTGCGGCCGCGCCACCATGACCCGCAATGACATCGACAACGGCCGACTGATCGCCAACGTGGTCCTGCAACCGGCGGTTCCCATCGAACGGATCGCCGTCGATTTGCTGCTGGAGCGCGACGGCGCCGTATCCTTCGGGGGTGACACGGTATGAGCCAAGCCGCGCACAACAAGGGGTCGATCCTGGATTATCCGTTGCCGGTCTTCCGGTTTGAAGTGCGCTTCACGGTGGCCACCGCCAACGCCGGTGTCAGCGGGGAGCGCCTGTTGTGCGGCGGGGCGTTTTCCGAATGCAGCGGCCTGGAAGCCACCATGGAACCCAAGGCCATCAAGGCCGGGGGCAACAATTACGGCGAGTTTCAACGGGCCGGGCGGGTCAGCTTCGCCACCGTCATTTTAAAGCGCGGTGTGACGGCCAACCGGGACCTGTGGCAGTGGTTCAAACTGGTGAGCACCGGGGCCTACGCCTTTCGTTTGAAAGCGGAAGTCACCCTCTTCGATTTCGATCTCGAGGGCCAACCAACGCCGGTCATGGCCTGGGAAATGCGCAACGCCCTGCCGACCAAGTTCAAGGCCGCCGATTTCAATGCCACCTTCAGTCAGGTGGCCATCGAGGAGCTGCACTTCGTGCATGAGGGATTGATCCACAAGGCGCCGCTGGCTTGACACCGGCACGCCGGACAAGGACGACACCCGGCCGCGGCCCATTGCCGCGCCGGCAAGGCGCAACGATTGTAACACGCATTCTTGGAAGAAAAGCAAAACGGAGAACCACCTTATGACGACCACGGCTTCAGACGCCGATCCGGCCCCCCGCGGAGAGCTGCGCACCACCGCCTGCTTCATGCCCAAAACCGACGAAAACGGGCAACCGCTCTCCCATGAACGGCAGCGGGACAACCGGGTGACGGTCCATTTCAACCCCGAATCCCTGGATATCACCTTCACCAACAGCGTGCGCCGAGGGCAGCGCAATCAACCGGCCCAGGTCACGGTCACCGAAACGACGGCCGCGCTGAGCATGGAGCTGCTATTCGACACCACGCTCAACGGTGTGGATGTGCGCACCGAGACCAACCAACTGGCCCGCATGATGGACCCGGCCCAGCAACAACCCCGGCGCAACAACCGGAGCAGGCGGATACCGTCCATTGTGATCTTCCAGTGGGGCACCCTCTGGTTCGAAGGCTATATCGACAACTACAAGGAGAAGCTGGAATTCTTCTCCGACCAGGGCGTACCCCTGCGCGCCACCGTGACCTTGTCCATGACCCAACAGCAGCGGGATTTCGAACCCAACACCGATGTCGCTCACAACACCGATGTCGCCGGCGACCTTGCGCCGGGCCACAATGTACCTGCCGCCCGCTCCGGCGCCGCCTCGGGCAACGCGCCGGTGAATCCGCTGGGCGCCGACACCAGCGTCACCCGGGCCGTGGCGGCCGGCCATCCGGCGGCGGGCGGCGATTCGGCCGTGGCCCGCTATGTTGCGGCAACCAACGGCATCGAAAACATGCGCCTGCCCGAGGTCGGAGAATTGGTGCTGCCCGACGTGCGGATCTTTGCAGGGGCCGGTGGGTCGCCGGGGGCCGGCGCGGGCAACGGGGTGCAGGTGGGCGGGGAGACCGCCGCGCGGTTCGCCGCCCTCAAACCGCCGGCGCCCCCAAGGCTGCGCGCCTCTGTGCTGTTCCATCAAGAAAGCCATTTCGCAATCCACCCGGACACGGACACCCCTGTTTTTTCGGCACCGGGGACGGGTTTGCAAGCGGGTCTCGCATCGAGCATGTCCGCGGATGTGGGCGTCGGGGCGGACCTTAAACCGGGCATCACCTTCGAGGATTGACCACCATGGGTGTGACCATCGATGAAGTGACATCGGAAATCGACTCGCCTGTTGCGCAACCCGGCAATGAGACCACGGCGGCGCAGGCGCCGGCCACCGCCGCGGCCGCCGACGGGGATGCCGAACTGATGGATCGGCTAACCCGCCTGGAACAGCGACGCTTGCGGCTCATGGCGGACTGACGATGAGCAGCGAAACGGCACTCGCCTCGGCGAGCATCTACATCGCCCGGCCGATCATCGAGGTGGACGGACAGGCCGATGACATGGTGCAGCGCCTTCTGATCAGCATGCAACTCAGCGAGTCGGATCAGGGCATGGCCGCCCTGGAGCTGCGTTTCTTCAATTCGGCCACCGTCCAGGGACGAGGCAACGACCTGGCCTTTGAATACACAGACAATGCCCTGCTCTCCCTGGGCAAGCCCATCCGGGTGTGGGCCGGGGACAACCGCGACCCTGTAAAGATCTTCCAGGGCACCATCACGGCCCTGGAAATGCACATGAGCGGATCCGGCGAACCCGAACTGACGGTGCTGGCGGAAGATGCCTTGCAGCAGGCCCGCTTGACGCGGCGCACCCGACTGCACGCAGCCGGATCGCTGGACGCCCTCCTGCGGTCGGTCGCCGCGGACCTGGGCCTGTCCATGGACATCAGCGGGATGCACCAGACCGTGGACGCCCAGCTGCAGCTCAACGAATCGGATTTGGCCTTTCTAAGGCGTCTAATCGACCGCCATGACGGGGACCTGTGGCTGGTGGACGACGTGCTTTGCGTGGCGCCCCGGTCAGAGCTGCGCCGCAACGCGGTGACCCTGGAAATGAACAGCCAACTGCAGCGCATCCGGATCATGGCCGACTTGGCCCACCAGGTGAGCCGGGTCACCTTTGCCGGGTGGGATGTGGCCGCCGGCGAAGCGATCAACGCGGCAAGCAATGGCGCCGTGGATTACGGCCCCGGGCAGGGCCGCACAGGCGCCCAATTTCTCAACGAGGCCTTCGGGGAACGCAGCGAACACCTGTCCCATGTCGCCGCCCGGGACGATATCGAAGCCCAGGCACTGGTCAACGCCGGCTTTTCACAGCGGGCGCGTAAGTTCGTCTGCGCCGAGGGCGTGGCCGAAGGCAATCCTGCCATCCGCGTGGGCACCCATCTGACTCTGCTGGGCGTCGGGCCACGGTTCGAAAACACCTATTACGTCACCCGTGTGCGCCACCATTACGATTTGGAAAACGGTTACCGCACCACCTTTCAGGCCGAGTGCGCCTACCTGGGCGCCTGATCGGCAGGGATTCACGCGCATGACACCATCGCTTTCCAGTTTGCGGACATTATCTCCCCTACCGGGTTTGCCCCGGGAGCTTCACCTGGCCAAGGTCACCGCCGTCAATGACCCGGAGCGATTGAACCGGGTTGAAATCCGGCTGTTGTCCCACAGTGGCGCCGCGCAGCAGGAAGGCACCCTCTGGGCGCGGGTGGCCGTTCCCTGCGCCGGCGGCAACAAAGGCGCCTTTTTCATTCCCGATGTGGATGACGAGGTGGTCGTCTCCTTCATCAACGGCGACAGCCGCTACCCCGTGGTGCTGGGCTCTTTGTGGAACGGCAATGACCCGGCCCCGGAAACATTGGGCGGCGGCGGCCATGCCGTGGATCGCTGGACCCTGGTGGGCAAGGCGGGCACCCGCATTGCCATCGAAGAAGAGACGCCGGGTGAGGCCACCATCCGGTTCACCACGCCGGGCGGCACCAGCGGGGAGCTGACCGATGCCGGCGGCGGCAAAGTCGTGTTTTCGACAGCGGGCACCACGGTCACCATCAACACCCGGGGGGTGACCGTCGACACCCCCCTGACCGTCAAGGTCCAAGCCACCCAGGTCACTGTTTCGGCGGCCCAGGTGCAGGTGGACGCGCCGATCTCCAAATTCAGCGGGGTCGTACAGGCCGAGACCGTCATCACCAACAGCGTGATCAGCGCATCCTACACGCCGGGAGCAGGCAACATATGGTAAACCCCGCCAACCGGCACAACATCCGTTGGGTGGCCCCCGCGCCGCTGTGGGGGGAGCGCAGTGCGTGGATGCGACTGCCCGAACAGCAGCTGATGACCCAGCCGCTGGTGCTGCGGTTCGCCAACGACCTGTTCATGGACGAAATGATCGCCATGCTGACCCACACCCCGTGGCGCCTGACCGAATGGGTGGCCCGCCCGGAAACCTGGCGCAATCCCATGCCCACGCCCAAGCCGGTAGAGATCACCCGGCCGCCGATCCCTGCTCCAGAGGGATACAACGGCACCAAGCGCTTGATCCGAAACCATGACCGGCAGACACGGAAGGCGCAAATCCGCGAACTGACCCGAACCCCCGCCACCGCACCGTGTTTGCCCGCCGACGACCCCATCAAACTCTATCCGGCGGCGCACCAACGGTACTATGTGGTCACCGGCTCCCTGGTTTGCGAGCAGAAAGGGTATCCGGACCATCTGCTCGACTTGAGCTGCGATGAGCGCGCCACCTTCGTGGTGCGGGCCCTCAAGGAGAATGCAGCGGGCGTGGCCGAAGAGTACGCTTTTGTTGCCACTGCCAGCGGCATGGCCTGGCGCAGAGCCGGTCCCCATGATGAAGAGAATGCGGCCGTGCGCCGTTTGCTTCCCAATGAAGAGCAACTGGCTTTGTTCCCCCTGACCTATCCGGATCGCTGTGAGCGGTTCAGACAACTGTTCGGCGGCCTGATCCCGGTCAACAAGCGCGACGCATGGTTGGCCGCACCAGCCCATGCCGGCGGACAGGCAGCGGCCATCGCCGGCCCGGTGCCCGCTGCCGACGACGGCGGGGATCCCTACCGGGAAATCCTTTACAGCGATGTGATCGCACCCTGGAAGGCCCTGATCGAGCAGGCCGAAACCGAGAAGCGCCGCAACAGTCCGTCGGCGTCCATGTTTCCCGGCTTTGACGGCAACGACCCCGCGGCCCGACTGAACCGCATCGGCGACATCCGCAGCGCACGGGATGCCATCCAGAGCAGTTCGTGGTACGTGCTGCTGGACTTCGCCCGGTTTTTAAGGGACCACCTGCCCAACGTCTGGGCCGAACTGCACGCAGCCGACCCGGCACCGCCGGCGGCCGCAGCGCCCAGCCCCTTGAGCGAAGATGAAGCCAAGCTGGTCAACGCCCTGGTGCAAACCACCATGGATCCGCGCATGCTCCTGGAACTGGCGGTGGAGAACCTGGCCGTCAGCGGCTACGAAACGGGCACCAACGTCTCCTTGTGGGATCGGATCATCGATTTCTGGAAACTGGACACCCACCTGCACCTCTGCCGGGTGCTCTACGGGTCGGACAGCCACGCCGAAGCCCTCGAGGCCAAGGTGGCCGACGATCCCTGGCTCTCAATGGCCTTCCGGCAGATGTGTCTGACGCGCCTGGCATCCTTGCGCAGCGATGCGCACGACAGCTTCTTCGACTTGGCCCGCACCCTCGGCGATGCGCTGCCGGCGTTGCCATCCGCCGCCGTGCAGGGCGATTGGCCCGCCGCCGGCACGGACATCGGGCGTTTGATCGACATTCTGAAGAAAATCAAATTGCCGTCGCTGCACAACACCCTGCACCAGACCTTCCGCGCAACCCAGGCCGATGCGGTCCCGCCGGGAAAATCCATGTGGGACCTGCTGCAGTTCCACTGGCGCTTCCAGGCCCATGTGGATCGCCATATCGATCGGATCCGGCCCGATGAAATTGCGGATTATCTGCATGCCGGCCGCACGGCCGATGGGGCGCCGATCAACACGGCACTGTTGGAAAAGGCCTATGGTGTCGCGGCAAGCGGTGCGTGGTACCCATTTCTCCAATTCGCCGCCGATATCGAAACCCACTGCCCGCAACTGCACGCGGCGGCCCTGCGGGAAGTTTTCGGCCAACCGGCAACCCCCGACCCGGCGACCCGGGCGCTGATCGCCTTTCTGCGGATGCAGGTGATCGACGAAGCTGTCGGCAACCTGCTCTTCTTGCCCAACAAAGACGGCCGCAATGTGCGCATCGTGCGCCGTCTGTCCGACGCTCTGGTGGCGATCCCGGCTTTCAGCGATGGTTTGGAAACGCTGGACACCCCATACGACCGAAGCCTAGCGGAAGTTGGCGAGGACAACGGCATCGATGCCCGGTGGCCCGATTTCCTTTTTCCGCTGACCGATCCGGCGCCGTCCTTGAGCGCGGCCCAGGGCCATGTCGTACCACGGCTTGCCGCGGACGACCCGGCGGCAGGACAAGGAGAAGCAGACATTTCGGAGGGTCTGGATCATATGGCGGATCTGCTGGACCGCCTGGTGCGCATGGCGAAACAGCTCTCCGGCGACCATCTGCCCGGCGGACTGCATCCCAGCCCCCTGCTGGACATGCAGAACGTCCGGTTTGTGGTGCGTTTGGTCTTTGAAAGACCCCAATGCGCCAACCTGTTCCCGCCGCTGGTCAGCCAAGCCACCTGCCGGCTTGAAATGGCGCCCTTTTTCGACCCCGATGCCCCGGCCCGTCCGGTGCGCATCCGCATGCCCATGGACATCTCCCCGGCCGGTCTGCGCAAGTACAAAAAGAACGCCATGTTCCTCTTCTCGGACTTGATGTGCGGCACGGTGAAGAAAACCAAGAAGCTGACCCTGGCCGACCTGGTGCTGTCCGTTCTTCCCTGGCCGTTTCACAAACGGCTGCCAAACGTGGGCAAGGCGGGCCCCTGCCGTAGCAAAGACGAAACCTTCGGCATGTTCTGCTCCTTATCCATCCCCATCGTCACCTTGTGCGCGCTGATCGTCCTGACCATCATGGTGAATCTGCTCAACATCTTCTTCAAATGGATGCCCTGGTTCTTCATGTGCTTCCCCCTGCCGGGCATCCCCGGACTGAAGGCCAAGGACAAAGGTTAAGCCATGGATCAAACATCGCCGGTCAAGAAAAACCAACACATCCCCGGCCCGCCGCTGGGATGGCCGTTGTTGCCGGTGCCGGACAACGGCACCCTGGCCTTCCCTGTGCCGGCGGACAGCATCAAGCAATCCATCCGTATCATTTTGCTGACGCGACCCGGCGAGCAACTGATGCGCCCCGCTTTCGGCGCCGGACTGTCCCGGTTTCTGCATCTGCCCAACACCCTGGAAACACGCCGGCAGATCCAGGAAACAGTGCTCGACGCGTTGACCCGATGGGAGCAGCGCATCACCGTGCGCCGGGTGGAAGTATGGGAAGATGAAGCGACACCGGAAGCCGTACGCATCGAAATCGCCTACAAAATACGGCGCACCGGTGAGCCGGTAACCACAACGGTGACTCTGAATTTGGGAAGTTGATCATGCCTATTCCACGATATCGATTGGACGACCGCAATTTCGATGACCTGGTCAAGGAGATGGTGGCCCGCATACCGTCCCACACCCCGGAGTGGACCAACCCCCGGGTGGGCGATCCGGGGCGCACCTTGATCGATCTTTTCGCCTGGCTGGGCGACACCCTGCTCTACCGGGTGAACCTTTTGCCCGAGCGCCAGCGGCTGGAGTTTTTGCGGCTGCTCCACATTCCCATGCACCCGGCCCGGCCCGCTTCGGGTCTGGTAACCCTGGAAGTCCGTAACAAGCAAACGATCGGCCCCGTCCATGTGCCCCGTTACACGCGCATCAAGGGCAGCGTGGATTTTGAAACCGCCGCGGAAACGACCGTACTGCCGTTTGCCGGCATGGTGTTCGTCAAGCGGCGGCCGTCCGAGGAGGAAGCCCTTGTGGTCGCCGACATCAAAGATGTGTTGGAGCAGGTGTACAACATCGGCAGCAACAGCGGCGAGCAGTATATCACCACGCCGGTTTTTCAGAACCCACGGGTGGATGCCGGCGGTTTGGATGTGGCCAAGGAGACCATCGATCAATGCCTATGGTTCGCGCTGCTGGCGCCGGAGGCGGATCCGGACCGGACCGGCCGGGTCCGGCAGGCCTTCGACCCGGATGCCGATGGCCCCCGGCGGATCCGGATCGGCATCGAACCCGGCGTCAAAATCGACCCCTTCGAAGAGAACATCCGACAGGCGCTGCCCATGCATGACGCGTGGCAGTGGGAGATGCCCTCCAGACGGACCGCGGATGACATGGCGGCCCACAACATCGCCTACTTTCCCCTGGAGATCCGCGAAGACACCACACTAGGCTTCATCCAGCGGGGGATCGTGCAATTGGTGCTGCCGCCGGCGGATCAGATCGCCCTGCCGGAGAACAGCGTGGATGAAGACATTTATGCCGGCACGGGCAATCGTCCGCCCCGTATCGACGACGAAACCATTGCCGGACGGTTGCTGACCTGGATACGCTTGCGCCCACGCCGCAAGGCCCACAGCCTGGCCCTGGACTGGGCGGGGATCAACGCCGTGCCGATCGACCAGTTGAAGACCCTGCGCAATGTGATCCTGGCCACGGCCGACGGCACGCCGGACCTCACCCTGACGCTGCCCGGCACATCGGTGGAGGCATCGAGCTTTCGGCTGCAAGTGGAGGAAAAGGGCGTCGGCTACAAAGATTGGCATCCCCTGCCGCTGCACATGGCCGGGCGGTTCGACACGGTCTACGAACTGGACAGCGAAGCCGGCACCGTGACCTTCGGCGACGGCCTCAGGGGGGCCATCCCGGAAGCCGGCAGCCGGATCCGGCTGCAACGGATGCGATCCGGCGGCGGCCGCGACGGCAACATACAGGCGGGCAACCTGAGCGCCATCCATCATCCCGGCCTGGCCGTTGTGCAACCGATTCCCACCCGGGACGGCATGGATGCCGAAACGTTGGATCAGGCGGAGAAACGAATTCCCGCCGTTTTGAAACACTGCCACCGGGCCGTGACCGAAGCCGATTACCGGCAAATCGCCTCGGAAACGCCGGGTTTGGCGCTGGGCCGGGTGGAAGTGCTGCCCAAGTTCAAACCGCAGCAGAAGCTGTCCGATGTGATCGGCGTGATCAGCGTGATGGTGTTGCCCAAAGGGGATTACCACCGGCCGCCCAACCCCCGGCCGGACCGCCACATGCTGGCCCGGGTCCATCGATATGTGGACGAGCGGCGCCCCATCGGTGTGGAGCTTTATGTGATCGGCGCCGACTATGTGCCGCTGGGCGTGGGGGTGGCGGTGACCCTTCGGGAGGGGATTGCCCGTCAGCAGACCCTCGAGCAGGTCAAAAACGCCTTGTACGATTTCCTCTGGCCGTTGCCCCCGGGCGGCCACCAACACACCGGCTGGCCCCTGGGCCGCTTTGTGGACAACCAGGAGCTGGCGGTGATCGTGGCACGGGTGGCCGGGGTTCTCACCGTGGAAGGGGTCAACCTGTTTCGCCGCGACAGTGCCCGCCGCTGGGAACCGGTGGAAGGCGGCCTGGAGCATCAAATGCGCCTCGAAACGTGGCAACTGCCCGAACTGCAGGCCGTTGTGGTGGTCGAGGACGAAGAACCGCTGACCGATCTGGAAGCGGCCCTGGGCGCTGAGAGCCGGCCGGTGGGCGAATGGGACGACGACCCGGCCGGCGGTCCGGGCGACAAAATCGCCATCCCGGTCGTACCGGAGATATGCAAATGATCGATGCCAACCGACACCAATGCCGGACCCTTGCCGGCGCCGGGCAGTTCGACCTCCGCGGGCTGACCGATCGGGTCACATGGGACAAACGGTGCCGGGTCCTGCGCATGAGAAGCACCCGCAAGCTGACGGCGTTGCCCCAAGACCGCGCCCGCGCCCGGACCCATGCCGACCAGCCGCCGGCCACCATGGACGCCTATGGCACCTGGGCCCATGTGGATGCGACACAGCGTGTCATTTTGGGCGGCGGGGTCTTTCCCGATGCCGTGGCAATCTTCACCCTGCCCGCCGATCAAAAAGTGGCTGACATGTGCATGCATCCCCAGGGCATGCTGTACGCCATCGGCAAGAACAGCCTGGATGTCGCCACCCTTTACCTGATCAATATGCGCGGCGCCAGGGAAGACGGTAAAACCGCCTACCGGGAAGACGCGACCACGGCGCAGGCAACCCGTGTCGCCGAGGCGCCGTTTGCCCCGGACGGCCCGCAACCCGACCGGGTTGTGGCGATGGGAGACGGGGCGCTGCTGCTGGACCGCGAACGCCAGGTCTTCTTGCAGGTGGTGGACCGACCGCTGCGCGAACAGCCGACCGCCAAGTATCCGCCCGCCACACCGCGGCCCTGCGCGGACGGGCCCCGGCCTCAGACGCTGATCCCACGGCCCGACCTGGTGCTGCCCGCGGGCTACACGGCGGTGGATATGGCGGCCAACCCGCAAGGCGAGGCGGCCGTTCTGCTCTATCCGCCCGAAGCGGACAAGCCCGCGGCGGTGGTGCTGATGCTCGAGGGGCGGATCAGCGCGCCGGTTTTCCTCCACGAGGCCCCGGCACCCTTCAGCATCGGCTGGGTTCGGGAGAATGAATGGGCCTTGCTGTTTGACGGTCTCAAAGAGGCCCTGGTGTACGCCATCCCCTTTCCCGCCCCAACGGAAACGACTTCAGCGACGGTCAGCGGGCGTCGCTATCCCCTGAACCGGGGGCACGGCGACCCGGTGGCAAACCCCCGCTTTTGCAATGGACTGTCCCGACCGGTGCACTATCCGTCCACGGACAGCCAGGGCCGCTTTCTGCTCCGTCCCCTGCACCCGCTCTCCTTTCCATCCTATCCCTCCCGGGTGACGGTGCCGGCGGCCGACCTCATCGACAGCGGCGCGCCCAACACCGTCTGGCACCGCCTGTTCCTGGAGGCCCGCCTGCCCAAGGGCAGCGGGGTGATCGTGCACCTGGCGGCGGACGAAGACCGGGAAATCCTGGAGAACCATCCGCAGTGGTTCGCGCACCATTTCGGAACGGTGCCGCCGCAACCGGACGTACCCCGCGCCACATGGCTCGATGCCGCCTCCGAAGTGCCGTTTTTTCAGGGCCTGCTGCCGGAAAAACCGAAAGACGGCACATCGGGCGTCTTCGGAGTGCTTGTGCAGCGGGCCGGGCGCGTCCATCGATCTCTGAAAGGACGCTACCTGAAGGTGTCCCTCACGCTGATGGGCGGCGGGCAGACCACACCGGAGATCGCCGCGCTGCGCGTGTACCTTCCTCGTTTTTCTTACCTGGACCGCTACCTGCCGGAGCTTTACCGGGAAAGCGATCCGCGCCGAGACGCAGTGGACGAAGGCGCCGCTAACGGGTCCGATTTCCTGCAGCGCTTTTTATGCCTGTTCGAAGGGCTGCTGACCCCCATCGAGGACCGGGTGGCCGCCGCCTACATGCTGACCAACCCCCGCAGCGCCCCCGCCGAAGCGCTGGACTGGCTCGGGCGCTGGGTGAGCCTTGACGTGGAGATGGACCTGCCCGAAGCCCGCAAGCGCTTGTTCATCCGGCATGCGACGGACCTGTATCGCAAGCGGGGCACCCTGAAAGGACTTGCCCTGGCCCTGGATTTGCTCAGCGACCGAATGGTCGAACGAGGGGAGATCGTGCTGCTGGAAGACTTTCGCCTGCGTCGGACCTTCGCCACCATTCTGGGGCGGGATTTCTCCGTGGAAGAGGATCCCCTGCTGATGACCACCATTCCCAATGCCAACGCCTACGTCGGCGACACCATGATCCTGGGCGACGCGGCGCAAAGGGAATTTCTGGCCCTCTATGGCGCGGAAATGCCGGCGGACACCGCGGACGCGGCGGCAGTGGAACGCTTCTACGCGCGCTTGTCCAACCGCTTGACGGTGCTGGTGCACCGACAAAGCGACCCGCACACCGTGGGTTTGATCCACCGGATCGTGGCCCGCGAGGTGCCGGCCCACATCGCCTTCCGGGTGGTGCCCGCCGGCCGGGCGCTGCTGGTCGGATTACATGCACTGCTGGGCGAGGACACCTATCTGCAAAAAACGCCCGCGGGCGGCACCGCCCGTGTGGGCCACAGCCGCCTGGGGCGCAACGATTTCATCGACAAACTGCCGGCACTGGACCACCGCTTAGAACCATAGGCGGTCGCGCGAGCCCTGCGACGGGTGTTGCCGGCCCAAAGGAGATACCGATGGCAGCGAAGACGACAGATCCCTTGGAAACCCTGCGCTACCCCGACCGGGTGAACTATGCCAACGGCGTGCTGTTGGACGAAAACGATTTCAGGGCGGAGCAGGCCTATTTCAGAGGCCGGCTGGGACGGGCCCTCGCCTATCTCCATGGTTTCGGCACCGTGGCCGGGCTGAAGGTGGAACCCCTACCGACCGAGTCCCATGTCCTCCGGGTGACGCCCGGCCTGGCCGTCGACCGCCTGGGACGCTTGATCGAGCTGCAGGCGCCCTATTGCATCCGGGCCCCAAACTGGTTCGCCACCCAGAACGGGGATGCGCTGGCCGAAAGCTTTGCCAACAGCGCGGTCAACGGCGGCCCCCGGGCCGTGGTGGCCGATCTGTTCATCGGCTTCAACACCTGCGAACGGGGCATGACCCCCTGCTTCGGCGCGGACAATGCGGATGCCACCGACGCCTTCACGGCCGACCGGCTCAGGGACGCCGCCACGCTGGATCTGGTCCTGCGCACCCAGCCCGAGAACGATAAGCCCCGGCAACAAGCGCCCTACGAGACGCTGAGCGCCGGCCCCATGGATGTCGCGACGGCTTTGGCGGAACTGCGCACTTTCAAAATCGAAACCGCCTGGCGGGAATCGGAATTCTGGAACTCCGCCTCGGGCAAGATCAATGTGGGCAACGAGTACACCACGCGGCAAAACGGCACGGAGGTGCTCCTGGCCCGGCTGCGGTTGCCCGCCGGCGAGGGCCCCATGCAGTACGACACCAACGGGGCGCTGGAAATCGACAACCATATCCGTGTGCTGCGCCTGAGCACGGATGAACTGTTCTGGTTAATCCAAGCCACAAGGGAAGCATAGCCATGGCCTTGAAAGACTACCACATCGACCGCGTCAAACAGCACATCAGTGTTTTGGACAAGTATGAACACGGGGGTTCGGTCTTTGTCGACCGCCGCCGCAGCCGACCGCGCTGGTTTGACGGCCGCTTTCTCAAAGCGGCGGACCTGAATCGCGAATCCAGCTACTTTCTCACGCGACAGGCCGACCTGGCCGTGGCCACCGGCACCGGTGTCGTGGAGGGGCTGATGGTACGCGAGACCGGCCCCACCCGAATCGCCATTTCCCACGGGCACGGTATGACCTTCGACGGGGAGCGCGTCTTTTTACCTGAAGATGTGGACATCCGCCTGCACAACATCGCCCTGTCCGAGGAATTGAACGTCAAGATGGGGCTGAGCCGCAAACCGGCACCGCCGGACCGGTCCCGCAGCGGCATCTACATCATCGCCCTGCGCCCCCTGGAGTTCACCGCCAACCCCACCGCCGCCTACCCGGTGGATGTGGACGGTAGGAGACAACTGCAGGACGGCAGTGTTGTCGAGGCCACGGCGATCACCCTGATCCCATTTTCCTATCCGGCCGGAGCCGCCCGATCCATCGACGCCCGGCGGGCACGGCTGGCACACCAGTTGTTTACCGAAACCAACGCATATCGGATGCCCTCCACCACCCTGCCCCTGGCCATGATCGAGCTGCGCCGGGGCCAACTGCTCTGGCTGGACAACTACATGGTGCGGCGCGAGATGGGGGCCGTGCACAGCGATGTACTGGGGTTCGGATTCACGCCGCGGCCGCTGCGCAGGTCCCATTTCAAACAGTACGACGAGATGATCGCAGACATTGTGGATCGCCGGCTGCGCTCCAACGCCGGCCTGCGTTTCGCCGCCACGGAGTATTTCGAATCCCTGCCCGCGGCCGGACGCTTGCCGACGGCCTGCGTGGATCTGGACAACTTCACCCAGCACTTCTTCCCGGATGCCATGGACGTGGAGATTTCCATTGTGCCCGAAGATGAAATGGGCCTTCTGCTGGAAGAGAGCATGCTGCTGCCCCCGGTGCCGCTCAACGATGAAAACGCCATCGCGACCACTGCCGTCATGATCTTCCTGCCGGTGCCGCGGCACACATTTCACAGCGAGACCAAGGTGCTCAAGCGGCTGCCCACGCCCATCCAATTTCCGATCAAAACCGTTCGTTCCCGATTCACGCCCAAAGATTACTTGAACCTGTTTCAGGCCAAACTGCCCGATTTTAAAACACCGGCGCCGGGCAACACGCAGGCCTTGCAGGAAGTGGCCTGGAAACGGCTGCTGAGCGGGCAGACCTTTGTCTGGTACGTGCGGCGGCGCAACCTCAATTACAAGGATGAGATCAGCGGCAGCGTCGTGCATGTGATGACCAACGAGCATCAGGATGAAACCGACATGCGCCGTTACCAGCGCTCCCTGAATCTGTACGACGATTTCACCTACTTGAAAGTCCGGGGCAGCGCGGCGGCCGACCTGGAAATGGTGCGCCTGCTGACCATCCCCAAATTCACCAAGTCGGAAGTGCTGATGCGTTCGGCCCTCAAGGAGTTCGGCAACGCGGACAAACTGGACGAGCGCCACGCGGCATCGGTCAGTGTGCGCTTCGCCGGCAGCCAGGTCGGAAAAGGGCTCGAGCGAATCGAAGAACGTCTGTTTGCAGGAACGGACGCGGAGAAAATCGATCAAAAGATCAAGCTGGCCGACGCATTGTGCACTCCCGAGCTGGACGATCTGGCGCGCGTGCTCACCGCCGAGGAGGCCGCGGCCCTGGCCGATGAAGTGCACACGCGCTTGCACGGTCCGGACACACCGGAAGCCGTCGCCGAATTCATTCGCAGCCAAAAAAAGGAACTTGAGCGATGAGAATCAAGTTCACACCACACCGTTTCGAAGGCGAACGGGTTGTCCAGACCTCTCCGGAAATCAGCAACCGGATCTCTTCGCAATGGTACCGGCGCCCCCTTCTGTTCACCGGACGGGCCCTGACCGCGGACACCCTGATCGCCAACACCAAGCATCATCTGCGACATTTGCAACTGTCCGGCAGACATGTGTCCGCCGGCGTCATACAGGGGCTGACGCTGTCGCACCACCAGCGCGCCGATGTGCAAGGGCAAGGCGCGGCACCGGCCGAACAGTGGCTGCGCCTGAGCGCCGGCCTGGGGATCACGCGCTGGGGCGAGGACATCACACTTCCTGAAACCGCCGACATCCTCCTGGACAACGTGGCCATGTGGGACAGCGATCTCCCGCCGCGGGGCGCCGGCATCTTCGTGCTGCAACCCCTGGAGATACTGGATGAGATTGTTTCCGATGAAGCGGACCAGTGCCCGTGGGACGAGGCACGCGACCCCTTTGACGACGAACAGATCGTCGACGGCTGCCGCCTGGTGTTCGTGCCCTGGCCCGTCGGCTTGCTGGGACCGATTCCCCGGGTGCAGAACCGGCAATTCCGCAATCAGCTCGTTTACCAAATCTTCGAATACGAGCGCACCCACCCGGACACCCTTTTTCCCTGGGAGCAGATAGGGGTTCCCGTGGGCCTGGCTTACATCACCGTGGGCAGTGGCCGGATCATGTTCATCGACCCGCAAGCCGTGGTGCGCCAAGGGGGCGCGCCGTTGTCCACCCGGCCCCTGCTCTCCATGAACGGCTTGCCCTTTTTGTGGGAAGCGCGGATGCAGCAGTTTATCGGCCAGATGGCCGACCTGCGGCAGCAGTTGGAAACACTTCCGCCGGCCCAAGCCAATTTCGACAAGTTGCCGCCGGTGGGCGTGCTGCCCAAGCAAGCCATGAACCTGGACGAAATGCGATCGGACTTCTTCCCCAGCCCGTTTTTCATCGAAGCCGCCCCCATTCCCGAAGAACAACTGGAGGTGGCCATGAACGCATCGGCGGGGCTGGCCCCCTTCGACTTGTATCAACCCGAGAAGATCAAACTGCTGGTGCCGGTGCCCCAGGCCGTGTACCAACCCGATCTGCTGCAAAAGGAGACGCCGGACCCGATCTTTCTCGAAACCTTGCGCCAACTGATTGGTGAGATCCGGCGCTGGGCCGCCAACCGGGACCATCTGCGCGGCATGGCTGCATGGGTCATGGGGGCCATCGACACAGGGCAAGTGCCGACATTCGAGGCGGACCCCGGCCCCATTGACGACGAGGGCACCTTTCCCGTTGCGGTTCCCCACGATCCCAAAATGACGGACCACGGCATCCGGGCCGCTCAGGCACTCAGCGGGCTGCACGCCTGGATCCAAAAACACGCTGCCGGCGTCTCCGCTGCGACCATCCGCCCCCTGCTGCCCACGGTCGATCCGCCGCAGTTTGCCGAAGATTTCAAGGGCCTGGAAAATTTCATTGTTGCACTGCAAAACAATATCACCAGGACCGAAGCCCTTTTGAACGCCGGCTTTGTGCGAGCCGAAACGGACATGTACCGCTTGCGCCAGATTCTGCTTGGTAACGTCAAGGCCTCCCGGCTGGCCGTTTCTCCGGCCATGGCCAGCATTGTCGGCGGTCAGGCCGCCATGCCGACGACGGCCGATGTGGAACGCTATTTTGCTTCGGCCATTACCACCACCCCCACGGATGCCATGGGCCGGGCAGAAGATCAGGCGGCGGAACTCACCCCGGAAGGATTGGCGCCCGGCGATCTGTCCGGCACCACGGAAGATGAAAAGATCGACCGGGCCTTGCGCATCATCAAGAAAAGGGAAAGCGGCCAGGCCATTACAA
The DNA here is from genome assembly GCF_022968795.1 of Desulfatitalea alkaliphila. Taxonomy (GTDB): domain Bacteria; phylum Desulfobacterota; class Desulfobacteria; order Desulfobacterales; family Desulfosarcinaceae; genus Desulfatitalea; species Desulfatitalea alkaliphila. Next base: position 207,795 of record NZ_JALJRB010000004.1, on the reverse strand, counting down.
CCGAGGAGTTGATGTCGGCCACGCGGACCTTGGCCAGCGTGACCGCCGGCCGCTATGGCGATGCCCGCAAAACCATCGCCATGCTCGCCCGGCCGGAGTCAATCACCAAGTTTCGCGACAAGGAAGATCTTTACTATGCGACGGCTGCGGCGCCGGCAGGAGTGGTCTACAAATTCAAAGAGCCGGTCCGTGTCGCGCAGCCGGGGGCCGCCGAGCGGGACAAACCCATGGTGGAAAGGGTTTACGAATCGCCGGCCATGGAGGTCAAGGCCAACACGGTTAAAACCAAATCCACCATTTTCGCGCTGCTCGCCGAAGTGCCGCTGGACATCGATGAGAAGGTCGGCGTCACCGACAGTCAAACCGCCATCGTGCCCCGCAAGACCTACGATGCCTTTGTGCAATCGCTGACCGATCCCGAGAAGGTGCTTCTGGGCAACCGCGCGCGGCTGTCGGACGAATACGCCGCGGTGCGGGTCACGCCGCTGAGCGAGAGCGAGAAGCACTACTTGACCGGCCAGGAACCGGCCATCGCCGTGGACCGGCTGGCGCACTACTTCGCCAACCTGGCGGCCGACAACGACAAGAACAGACTCTCCTTCAAGGCGGCCGCACTGGGCAAAAACATCCAGGCGGGTATCTTCGATCCCGACCCCACCGATGGCGATGAGGCCAACTTTTTTGCAGCCGGCGTGACCGCTCTCGAGCAAGGGCTCAATGCCATGCGCAGCATTGAACAGCGGCTCAAGGACCACAAGAAAGCGTTGCGGCAGTGCGACAAGGTGCTGATCGATCTGCGTGCCGGTGCCCGCTTGTGGCAAGACAAGCTGGGAGAAGCCGACCAAAACCTGACGGTGCTGCGCCACGACGCCTTGGTGACGCGGGCGCTGTTTGAAGAGGAAAGGACGCGCTGCAACACCATCAACCAACAGCGCCGCGCCATTCTCGACACCTACGCCACCAGCCTGGTGTTCGTGCGCCCCCGCCTGGCGGATCCCCGCCTGGACGTCCCGGCCGTGGCACTGCAGCCCGCATATGTCAACCCGGTGCCCACCTGTCTGGCCGAAGATTTCGAGGCCGTCGGAGAGTTGGCGGAAATGCTGGATGTGTTCCGGGAAATGCCCATCGCCTGGCTGACGGCGGCCAGGGGGCTGGTCAGACAGATCCGGACCGCCGCCGATGTAACATTGTTGCTCACCCAGGCCGGCGCGCGCATGGCACACGCCCTGCCATCGGCGCCGCCTCCCACCGCCGCATACAAGACATACACCACCCATGCCCTGGGGCAAGCCATCGGCACCATCGTGGCGGCCAATCAGCAAGTCAAACAGGTGGCGGCCGAACACAAGCGCGCCCTGGAACCGACCCGCATCAACACCCTGTCCTGGTTTCAATTAACCGACCGGGCCGAAACATTGGTCTCCCTGGCCGATCTCATTGCAAGCGGTAAGGGTTTCACCAAGGCGGCCCGGCAGGCCATTGCCATCATGGAAAACCTGGAAGACGTGGCGGTCTGCCTCCATCATCGCGTCGATGGGCTGGCACCGGCCATCAAGCTGCAATGGGCGCACCGTATCAGCATCCATGACCAAGCGCCGGACCTGCGCCATTTGGATGTCCTGCCCGCCTTCGAACGGATCGATATCACCACCCGCACGGATCTCCAGACCATGGTGGATTGGCTCTTTTCGCAGGTGGACGTGGCGATCGATCAGGCCCGCCGGACCATGAACGACCTGGTGCGAGTGTGCCTCCTGCTGGCTGGACACGCACCGGTCAGCACCATCGTCAATGGCCATGTCGCGGCGCCGGCCAGCGGCAAAACGGGTGATTCCATCGAGGTGACCATCGGCCGGGGACAGGTCAAAGTGGGCATGGCCGTCACCATCACCAGCCAAGGCGCCATCGCCCTGCAAGGGGTGGTGGCCGATGTGAGGGCCGATGCGGCCCGCGTCAAAGTCACCGGTACCCGGGACGGCGGCCCCGTATTCAGTATCGACAAAGGGGCGCAGGTCCATTTTGTTGCCGCCGGCTTCTTCCGCTGACGGCCCAGGAGAGTGAACGCTAAAGCGCATGGTTGCGGGAACCGGCGCAGGACAGCGGCGTCCCCCGGCTCCCGCGCCGGATACCCACGCCGGATCGAAACACGCCATGACAGTGGATTGCCAGGTTCGCAAACTCAAGATCCGCACGCCGGACAAGTCGCTGCTGCCCGGGGCGGTCCATCTGCTTGAAGATGCCTTGCGCACGGCTTCTTTTCCCGGCCTGCCGCCCAACGGCCGGGTGTATATCCAGCGGTTGGACCTGGGCCCATCCCCGGCGAGGGCTTCGAGCCGGGTCCTGGCCGCAAGAATCGACGCATGCATCCGCCGCCTCCGGCCGGTGCTGATCGAGGAGAGCACAACGGAACAGGTGGGTGCGCCGGCGGTCTGGTTTCGCGACGACCTCGCCCCCCATCGCTGTCTGCTCCATCTGCTCTCCCGCAACCACCGTCCCCGCGCCTGGTACTGGCCAACGGCGGTCGCAGGCTGGCACCCGGCCCTTGCGGTGCAACAGAGCTACACATTGATCCTCTCGCTTGTCGCCCGACACCGCACAGGCATCCGGGGCATGGCCTGCGTTGTCGCGCCGCTGATAAGGACAGCGACCCTTTTGGCGGTGCTCGATGCCCTCAATCCCCGAACGGCCGCACACCTTCTGCGCACCATGGGGTTGTCGCCGGCAGGGCACGCGCACCAATTCACCAGGTCGGGAAACCCATCCACTTCTCCCGCCCCCCCTTGGCGCAGGGCCACCCGGGAGGCCGATACCCTTATCGACCGGGCGGCCACCATGTGGTCCCCGGCCGATCCCCGCCGGCTGCTGGCATCCCATCTGCTTCCGCCCCGCATGGCGCACCTGGCGACAACGCCACAGCTGGCACGAAAACCGCGCACGGTCGGCACATCATCCCCCGCCCAATGGGCGGTCAAGGAAGAGGCAACCGGCCTGACGCAAGCGCCTTGCCCAATGCTTGAGGCAATCGATGGATCTGCGCAGGCACCTATTGCTCCGCACAAACCCTTCCCCGCCGCCACCACCGGCGCCTTGGCAGCAACGAATACCGCCGACAACCGCCGGCCAAGCCGCTGCGCCCGGCCCAATGCCACGGCCGACATCGGAACAGCCGCGGATGCACCCCGGAAAAGACCGGCAAAGGCGGAAATGCCGGATCGAAAAGAAACGACCCCATCGGCGTCACCACCAGCCGCGGCCCCGGACGCCGGCAGCACTGCCCGTTACGCTGCCCAACCCCACCAGCCCGACGATGCAGGCGACGACCGTTTCTACGGCAAGCGTCGGCAAGGCCTGCAACAGATCCGGCTGCACCATGGCCGGTTTACCGGCGACGTCAGCCCCAATGGGGGATTGGTTTATGCCATCTGCCTGCTCAAGCGCATCGGCATGGATGCGCTGATGGCCGCCCAGACCGAGTATGCGCAAATGGACCTGCCGCAGCGGATCCTTTTCCGCTGCGCAGCCCTGGCAGGCATCCCCATGGACGACCCGATGCTCTCTTTTTTGGGCGCCGCGCCGGAGGTTTCGCCTCTCTTGCCGCAATTTGCAGCCCCCCCGCAATGGCGCGCCATACTGCCTGCATCCGGGGATCATGGCGATGTGCAGGTCAGCCGGGTGATCGGTCATCCGGGGTACCGGCTGGTCATGCATCGCAAGGCACGGCTGGTGCTCGGCCTGTGGAATCCCCGCAACCGGCCTTCGATGGCGCCCTGGTGGGGGACGGCCGGCAGACCGTGTACTGCGCGCACGGAGGCCCGGCCGTGGTCCGTGGAACGCCTGGTGGCCAACATCCGCCGCGCCATGGGCCGCTACGGCCGGCGCTGCGCCGCCCTGCCTCTTTTGCAACTGATCCGGCACCCGGCCGCCGTCGCCACCACCCCGACCCATCTGGACGTCACCTTCCCTTTGGAACGACTGGACATCCGCATACGCCTGGCAGGGCTGGACATCGACCCCGGCTGGGTGCCATGGCTGGGGCGTGTGGTCCGAATCCACTATTCCGACACCATGCATCACCGGTGAACCATGCCTGAAACCCTCCATCGCCCCGAGCACGCCGGCGCAAGCCCTTTGAACATGGACGACATCCGTCCACAGGACTATCTGCTTGCGTTGCTGGCCGAACTGCTGCCGGAAGCGGTGCCGCAGCAAAACAGCCCGGAAGCACACCACCTGCAGGCCCGCCGCGCACTGCTGGCCCACCTGCCGTCTTCCGCCCAGCCCGCAGCCATCCTTGCCGCCCATCAAACCCCAAACACCGGGGAAACCCATCTGCTGCAAATGGCCGATGCCCAGGGACTCGGCTTCGCGGAACGCATTGTACTGTGTCTCTGTTATGCGGTAGAACAGGATGCCATGCTGGGGCGCTGTATCGCCTATCTGCAACAACCCCTGGGCGGGTCGCGCCCCACCCTGAGTCTGATCGATGCCGTGTTGGGCCGCCTCCGCCCGTTCCATGACGACAATCGGATCGCAGCCATCGCCAACGGCCGCGCCGTGGCCCTGGGGATGCTGCAACTGTTGGATGAAACCGCGCCTCTGCCCGAACAATCCGTCAAAATGCCGGCGCCCTTGGCGCTCAGCCTGGCCGGGAAGACTTTCGCCTGGCCCGGGGCCGCCACGGCCCTCCCGTATGCGGCCTTTGCACTGCCCCCCTCCATTCAATCACAGGCCCAACGCCACGCCCGGGCCCTCAAGGCCCTGCCGGACAGTGTATTGGTACTGCGCTGCGCATCCAAACCGGAAGCCGCCATCACCGCCCGCACCATCGCCACCTGTTGCGCTGTCACTCCCCTGTTCATCACCGATCCAGACAAGGCATTGCCGGGCCTGGGGCCGGTCTGCCGGGCCAAAAACCTGATGCCCGTCTTCCGTCATTACTGCGGTCCCGGCGAAACAGTCCAACTGCCTCGCGTTGAAGGCTACGACGGCCCGCTGCTCGTCATGGCGGGCTTGGAAGGCGCCTTCGAAAGCCCTCGCGGCAACCTGAGCAATTGGCTCCTGCCGCGACCCACCCTGGCGGAACGGCAACAGCTGTGGGAAGCACACCTGGGCGAACCGCAACTCGCGACCACCATGGCCCGCAACCATGTCCACAGCACATCGCGCATCATCGCCTTGTCCCAACTCGCCAAACGCGAGTGCATCCAGCAACAAAAAGCGCGGCCGGGCCTGAATGAGATCCGGCAGGCGGCCTGGGTGAGCGACGGCGGCGGGCTCGCCGCCCTGGCCCAGCCGGTCAACACCCGGGTCAAGGACGATGCCCTGGTGGTGCGACCTTTCACCCGCCGCCAACTGGAATTGCTTGAAAAGCGGTGTCACATCCGCGAACGCTTGGGAGAAGGGCTGGGGGCCACCATCCAAGCGCGCTACCAGATGGGCGTCAAGGCGCTCTTTCTGGGCCCCTCGGGCACCGGCAAAACCCTGGCCACCGGCTGGCTGGCGAACCGCTTGGGAATCCCCCTGTACCGCGTGGATCTGGCCGCCATCACCAGTAAATACATCGGTGAAACGGAAAAAAACCTGGCCAAGCTCCTCGGACAGGCCGAGCAGGAAGAAGTATTGCTGCTCTTCGACGAAGCCGACGCGCTCTTCGGCAAACGCACTGAAATCAAGGATGCCAACGATCGCTTCGCCAACGCCCAGACCAACTACCTCCTGCAGCGCATCGAAACCTACACCGGCGTGGTGATCCTGACCAGCAACAGCAGGGCCCGCTTCGACGCGGCCTTCACCCGCCGCCTGGACATGATGATTGAATTTCCCCTGCCCACCCCGGAAGAACGCCGCGCCCTCTGGCTCAGCCACCTGGGCGACGGCCACCGACTCAGCCCGGCCAATGTCAACCAACTGGCGGTACAATGCAACCTGACCGGCGGGCACATTCGCAATGTGGTGCTCGGCGCCGCGGTGGTCGCCAAGGATCAAGAAAGAGCGATCCGCTTCGCGGATCTGATCGCGGCGCTGGCCGATGAGTACCGCAAACTGGGCAAGGAATTGCCGCCCGAATTCAAAGGAACACCAGGGAGCTGAAAATTCAATGTTACAAGCACTCAAACCGCGACTCCAAAAGGCAACCGAACCGGATAAAGCACAAAGGGCCACGGTCCGGATCGCCCCGCCTGAATTCTCTCGCAGTGAATCATCAACTTCTGGAGTGCCGCTGTTTTTACAGTCGTCGGGTGCCGCCGTTGCCGAGTCACCACGATTCCCGCAACAACGCGAAAACAGTCTCGCTGCAGCCCCCGCCAGCATTATACAGGCCAAGCCGGAAGTGGGACGGCCGGATGATTTTTACGAGAAGGAGGCGGATCGGGTCGCGGATTCCATTGTAAAGTCAAACAGGCCTCGCCTGAACGAAGATGACGATGCAGGGGAGGTTGAGCCAGCGCCTGATCTTCATGATACGGTCCAAGGCAAATATCACAATATTCATACGGGCACACCCCCGACACCCCGGGTCGAAAACGCAACAGGGTCCGGTCGAAACGGGCATCGAATGCCGCTGAATGTGGAAACGCCCATCAGCAGCGTACTCGGCGCCGATCTCAGCCATGTGAAAGTGCACGATGACGATACAGCGCATAAGGCTGCCGCATCGATGCATGCCAGAGCGTTCACCCATGGACACCATATTTACCTGGGTGCGGAACAAACGCCAGGAGACCTCGGCTTGATGGCCCATGAAGCAGCCCACGTGGTGCAACAAGGCGCCGAACGACCAAAATTTTCCCCCAAGGAAAATACGCTTCCTTCTACGCCGGTCACTGCGCGGACCGGTGTCCACACGGTCCAACGCAAATCAACCTTCCAGCCGGTGGCGGCGGCGGCTCACCAGACCGTGGCACAAATCAACGCCATGAGTCTGTCTGATTTTCAAGAATTCACTGTGCGCCAACTGGACTGGGCCACCAGTCCACACCTGACGGCGCCTGGCGCGGCAACGAATTTGGCCCACTTTCGCCAAGTGCTCTCCTTCTCACACGAACCCGACATTCTCAGTACTTGCGGCACACTGCCCGTGGACGACATCATCGCTGCCGGCATTCCTGCAGTGTTTTCCCATCTGCGCCATTACGCCAGGGGAGCGGCAAGTTCCCGAAATACGGCTTGGTTGAGACAAACCAACAGTGTAACGGATGCGGTAAATTGGGGTCAGGCCCTGCCGGGCCTTGAAGGGGCTTGCACACCCGGCACATTGCAATCGATCATGCCGCCCCCCACCCCATTGTCCGACCCCTCAGCCTTCGAAAATCTGGTTTCAGCGGGCAGGGATGCGGATTTCATCAATTATGTGACGACTTGCGATCCCATTTTGTCGGCCACCAATGGTATGGAAATAACATCGTATCTCGCCTTGAGAGGAGAAGGCGCAGATCCGACGACCTATTTCGGGAGAATCCGCTACGTGCGCAATTTCCACCGGTTCGAACGCAAGGCACTCGACGGCATAGTGGCCAATGAGGGTGTAAACGCTGCAGGCCGGTGGCTGCGACCGTTGACGCTGGTATTGTTCAGCGCGTTGGACCACAATGGTGCATTCCATCGCCTGTCCGGCATCACGGAGCTGATCGTAGCCCCCCGGATCTTGACCATCGTGCTCGAAGGATTGGGCACCTTGGGCGATTATGAGAGCCGTGTCGCCCCACTGGCCGCACAGTATGGTATCGGGGGCCGCATCGATCAGGTCCTGATTGCGGGTCATGGGTCACCCGCAGGTATCGAGCTTGCCGGCACGGCTACGGGCGGCACGGTCATCAATGAAAGCCTTGAAGGCGGTGCTGCGGCAACACATCGGACGGCCACCGAGAACCTGATCGATGAACTGGTCAACCATATGAGTACCGATCCGACTCAGAGGCGCATCGTTTTGTATGCGTGTTTGACCGCCTCACATGAGGTCGATCCCACCGGCATCGATCCCAACAACCCGGCCACGGCGGCCGTCCAGATCCAAAGCGCGATCCGGGCAAATCCGAACATCAGGGATTTTATCGCGAGTCGGGCGGGCAGTGGTGCAACCGTACTGGGATCCCAGGCATCCCAATGGGCGACGGGGTTTATGACACCCGACACCTTTTGGGCACCGCCCAGGCTCACCTTGCAGGCACCACACGATCCATTCATTGCAGCACCCAAAATTCAGTATGTGGAATTCGGTCCGGAGTGTGGCGGCGCTGTTCGTGCTTTGGTGGAATGCTGGGCCGTGGACCAAGCCATGTCGCCGGTGGGCACCACGTGCCGGGATGCGGCGCAACGCAGGACCAAGACACCCTCGACCACGAATTGGGACGAACAGATCGTTCGCGGCATTTACCAGGTGGCGTTGAGCAACTACTGGTCCAACGGCCGGATAATCGCCCGAATGGTCAATGTCACCGATTGGCTTTCCCACCTGGAGCACGACCTGGACCATCCCCAGGGGTTCGATCTCTGGCACAATGTCGGCAACCAGTTGCCTGGAGGGGACATCGACACCATCTTCAAGGCGCTGAGCCCGACAACCAATTGGACCAGTGAAGCACGAATCCGCCTGATTTTCAATCAGGCCTGGATGCAGCATGACGCCTCGCGGGTGTCGGGGTTTACAACAGCGCTGGACACCTTCACATCGTGCGGCGATGTGCTCCGTTATGTGGACACCTGGCTTGTGCACCCTCGCATCACCACAATTTTGCCCGCTTTGCCGCCGGCCGCGCCACCTGCATCACAATTGATCGTCGCCATTATGGAAGCGATCGGCAATCCGGTGGCCCTGCCTTTGCCGGCAACATTGCCCCATCATGTTGAATATCTGCACCGTCTTCTCGGCACGGGGACCCACTTTCGAGATGCGTTGAACATCAGCGGCATTGCGTCCGGCTTCACTACGGAAGAAGACATCCTCGTGGCCATCGGTAGGAACCCGCGCCGGTCAACGTCCACGGCAACATCAGGATCAGCATCATTCGGCGCATCATTGCCCGCAGCCAATGTGGACTTGAACCGCGATGCGACCAACATGAACGACTTTTACCTTGAGCCCTTCTGGCGTACAGGGACCGTGGATCATTGCAGCCGGCTGAATGTAAGGGCGCGTCCGTGGATGTCACAGCGGCTTGACACCATTCCACGGGGCCACGTGGTGCAGATCGTGGGCCGCCACCGCAACTGGTACGGCATCGAACACGGCGGCCTCATCAGATTTGTCTACAAGGACTACATCACCCTTATTTCCTGATCGACACGGTACGGCGTCGATGCCACTCCCCTCCCGCCTCTACCTGGCGGATACAATCCACCTCGCCATATTGTACTTGCCTTGGGTAAAGGCCACGGTTATTAACCGTGGCCTTTTGTTTTGTGGATGCATGACACAGCGGCGTTTGCCAGACAAAAACCAGCCAGGCCAACCTGTTTCTTCAAATAAGCCCAAACGTCCCGTCCCAGCGCCGGCAACCGGGCCGGCACTTGACACCGGATCGGTTTTTACATAAGGCTGCCTTGCTGATTTTGCGCCCCGAACCCACACAAGGAGGCCGCCGTGCCTGTCAAACTTGTCCAGCACCCGCTGATCCAGCACAAACTCGGCCTGATGCGCGTCAACGACATCACCACCAAGGATTTCCGCGACCTGGCCTCGGAAGTGGCCAGCCTGCTGACCTACGAGGCGACCAAGGACCTGCCTACCGAAAAACGCGCCATCACGGGGTGGGCCGGACCGCTGGAAGTGGATTGCATCAAGGGCAAGAAGATCACGGTGGTGCCGATTCTCAGGGCCGGCATGGGCATGATGGAGGGCGTGCTGCGCCTGATTCCGTCCGCCAAGGTCAGCGTGGTCGGCCTGTACCGCAATGAAGAGACATTGGCGCCGGTCAAGTACTACGCCAAAATGGCCGGCGGCATGGAAGAGCGGGTGGCCCTTATCCTGGACCCCATGCTGGCCACGGGCGGCACCCTGGTGGCCACCATCGATATGCTCAAAGACGCCGGCTGCAAAATGATCAAGGGCATCTTCATCGTGGCGGCGCCGGAAGGCATCCGCCGACTCGAGGAGCGCCATCCGGATGTGGAGCTCTTCGTGGCGGCCATCGACGAAAAGCTCAATGATGCCGGCTACATTCTGCCGGGCCTGGGCGATGCCGGCGACAAGATTTTCGGCACCAAATAGCGTCAAGCGCCTCCCTGTCCTGTGTTGATAACCGTTGTACCGGAAGCGATCCATCCATAGCCCACTCAGAAAAGGAGCCCCATGCCACGCCCCAACAGCCCCACCGACTACGTTTTCAGGCTCAAAGACAGTTTGATCGGCGCCCAAATGTTGTTCGTCGCCTTCGGCGCGCTGGTGCTGGTGCCGCTGCTCACCGGTTTGGACCCCAATGTGGCGCTGTTCACCGCCGGCGCCGGCACCCTGCTGTTTCAGGCCTTGACCAAACGCATGGTGCCTATTTTCCTGGCCTCCTCCTTCGCCTTCATCGCCCCGATCATGTACGGCGTGCAAACCTGGGGCATTCCCGGTACCATGTGCGGCCTGGTGGCGGCGGGCCTCTTTTATGTCCTGCTCAGCCTGGGCATCAAATACTTCGGCAGCGGCTTTCTGCACCGCCTGCTGCCGCCGGTGGTGGTCGGGCCGGTGATCATGGTCATCGGCTTGGTCCTGGCGCCGGTGGCGGTGCACATGGCCCTGGGCAAAACCGGCGACGGGGCGGTGGTGCTGGTACCCCAGGGCGTCGCCCTGGTCGTCGCCATGGTCACCCTGGGCACCACGATTCTGGTATCCCTGCTGGCCAAGGGATTTATGCGCCTGATACCCATTCTGACCGGCATCGCCGTCGGCTATATCGTTTCCATTCCTTTGGGCCTGATCGATATGACGCCGGTAGCAGAGGCCGCATGGTTCGCCATGCCGGCCTTCGTGATGCCCGCCTGGAACCTGCAGGCCATCCTCTTCATCGTGCCGGTGGCCATCGCGCCGGCCATCGAACATTTCGGCGACGTGCTGGCCATAAAGCATGTCACCGGCAAGGATTATTTCGAAAATCCGGGCATCCACCGCACCATGATGGGGGACGGCCTGGCCACGACGCTGGCATCCATGCTCGGCGGGCCGCCCAACACCACCTACTCCGAAGTGACCGGCGCCGTCACCCTGACCCGGGTGTTCAACCCGGCCATCATGACCTGGGCCGCCCTCTTCGCCATCGTGCTGGCCTTCATCGGCAAGGTGGGCGCCCTGCTGCAAACCATTCCCGTGCCGGTGATGGGCGGCATCATGCTGTTGCTCTTCGGCGCCATCACCGTGGTGGGGCTCAACTCCCTCGTGAAAACCGGCGAGGATCTGACCCAACCGCGCAATCTGGCCATCATCGCCCTGATCCTGGTGTTCGGCATCGGCGGCATGTCCTTTGAAACCGGCGAATTCGCCCTCAAAGGCATCGGCCTGGCCGGCATCGCCGGCGTGCTGCTCAACCTGGTACTGCCGCGAGGCCAAAATACCGGCCGACAGGGTGCTTGAAGAACACCGTCGCGATTTGGAACAAAGCCACACATCCGAAAGCAACTAATTTCTTTGACATATACCGTCAAGCGGCATATTGACATTCGGGAATGCGGTTATGCACAAAGCCCAAGTAAGATGAGAAGCGGGGAAAGGCGTGCCGAACAATCCTGCTCCATCGCTGAAGCCAACACCAAGATTGCTCAGGCCAATCTTGTCAACACGATGATGAAATCGCTCACCAGCTCTAATCCCCAGGAGCGCAAATTGGCTGTCGCCGTCGTATTGATCGCGCTTCCGGAGCAAGGCCCGGTCCTCGTGCGAACCATTGCGGAATCCGACGAAGACGCATCTGTTCAATCAGCTGCGAAAATCTCCCTTGAGCAGCGTGTTGACGTACTCATTCGCGACCTTTTTTCGCCGGACGCTGGATTACGCATCAACGCGGCGCACGAACTGATTCAGGGTTGACGCAATGAGCCAAGCGTCGTGCTCTCGCTGGTCGATTTCGCCGGCCGACACAGAGACAATTCGAACGGCGTTTATGACACTGTCGTCGTGCTGACCGAATTCCCACCTCGCGTGCTGCAGACACACAAGCAAGAGGTACTCAATTTTATCGAGCTGTCGAAGGCCACAGGGACCAAAACCGCGACTAAGGGCTCGCGAAACAATAAATTCGCCTTTTAGGCGCCCGGATTTGGGTCGGATTGGTTTGATCAGCGGATTCAAAACCGGAGGCATAGCGAGCTATTCCGAGGATTTTGAATCCGCTGATCGGGCCAAGACGACCTGAAGCAGGGATGCATAAAAGGGGAAGTTATTTTTTCGCGAGCCCTAAGGCGCAAGCACTGGCCGCACGACTTGAATTATGATCTAAATGCCTCTTGAGTCCAAAATAGCAACCCTGGTCCTCAGGCTTCTGTCACATTTCAGTTTTAATTTAATGTAACAGAATCCTCGCCGGCGGTCGCTTGGTGCCCCATATCCGCAAATCCTTATATTTTTCCATCCAAATCCAACTGCAAAGGCCGTTGTTTCAGCAATTTAGTCAAATAGGCGCCTCAAGAATGGGATACCCCCTTCTGATACATGCTTCACCGTACGCGACCGGTGCGGGACCATACGGAAACAGATGCCCGTGAGATGGCCCGTTCGGCAGCCAACCACGTTTGCGGCAAAATCATCGAGAGCGGTTTTTAGTTTCCCTCCCGGGCCGGCCCGACGTCATGGGCAACCGGCCCGATCCTGACACCTGCGCCCTTGATGAATCGGCAAGCGTGCTTAAAGTAGCTGTTTGATAAGGCATGCATCAAGGTTCGCCGCCAACATATTCGCAATGAATGCTTATGGCCCGGGGCTGGCGGAGCCCCGAGCCATAAGCTGGTTTTAACGACCTGATTACGGCACGCGTCCTTGATGCCAAATCATCCAAAGGAGTGTTGCATGTCGGTATTGAACAATCCCATGGCTGTTTTCAAGTTGCTTCCCAAAACCAACTGCCGCGAATGCGGCGAGCGCACCTGTCTGGCCTTTGCGGCCGCGGTGTTCAAGGGCAACCGGGACCTGGCGGAATGCCCCTATCTGGACAAAGCGGTCATCGAGCAACACAGCGGTCGCGGCAACAAAAGCCCGAACATCGATCAAAGCATGGACGAAGCGGTGCGGGTCCTGCAGGAAAGGGTCAAAGATGTGGACTTGGCCTCGGTTGCCGAGCGACTGGGCGGCGAATACCGCAATGGTCGCCTGACCTTGCGAACGCTGGGTAAACCTTTCAGTATCGATGACCAGGGCAAGATGCACGCGGACATTCATATCCACGGCTGGATTGCCATTCCCATGCTGCGTTATGTGCTGGAGAGCAAGGGCGAACCGTTGACCGGCCGTTGGGTGCCGCTGCGGGAACTCAAGGGGGGCCAGGATTGGTACCGCCTGTTTGAACAGCGGGGCGAGAAGGCGATCAAGCACTTGGCCGACAGCTATTCGGAACTGTTTGAAGACATGACGATACTCTTCAATGGTCAGGAGACAACGGACGAATTCAACGCCGACATCGCCGTTGTGCTCTACCCGTTGCCCAAGGTGCCCATGATGATTTGTTACTGGAAACCCGATGAGGGGATGGCATCGAGCCTGAACGTCTTTTTTGACGCATCGGCACCGGACAATCTGCCCATCGATGCCCTGTACAGCCTGGTGGCCGGCTTCGTCCGCATGCTGGAGAAGATCAGCCACCGCCACGGTATCCGCTCCGCGACGGGCTGAGAGGGGTGTTGCGTTTATTGAGTTTGTTGAGTTGGTAGGGTTGGTTGAGTTGGATGCGGCGGTTCCTTGATTGGAACCGCCGCTTTTGTTTGGGGTTCGGGGGTTTCAGGGTTTGGTGGGCCAGGGTTCGAAGTGGACCCATAGGACGGCGCCCAACTCGACTTCCTTTTCCTGGCCTTCATGGGTGATGGTGTAATCCGCCGTGTTTAGAGCGGAAAAGCCCCACCAGCCGGGTGCGGGGGCGGCGAAGCTGAACACCCCGTTGCCGTCGGCCTTGGCCACCTGGGTCACCATGTAGTCGTTGATGATCTCCGCCTTGCGGTCGCTGTTGTAGAATTCCACCTCCACCTCGGCATAGGGCACGGGTTTGCCGTCCATTTTCACGATGCCTTGAAACAGGTTGCCGGTATAAAGGCCGAAGGGGCGTGTCAGGGGGACGATCTCGGTCTTCAGCCCGGCTTCGGCATCCCACCCGGCCTCGTCACCGAAGGCCGCCACCACGGTTTTGGTGATGTGCACGATGAAACAATCCTCCGTGGGTTCCCAATAGGGTTCGGGCTCCATATAGAAGGTGTAAACCCCCGGGCGTCGCAGCAGGTAGTCCATATACCAGGCCTCGCGGCCCATCACCTTGATCGGCGTGAGTTGGTCGCGCAGATCGGTGTGGGTTTCGCCCGCCAGCACTTTGAACTGTTTCGGTTTGGCCATGGGCATGCCCACCATTTCCATGGGGTGGGAAAAGGAGAGGGTCAAGGCCACATTGCGCGGATCGTCCTGCATCACCATGTTCGCGGAAGGAATCAGCATGCCGAAGTGGGCCGATACGGGCGCGGCGGCAAGGAGCGCTGCCAAAACCAGGGTCCATATGAAAAACGATCTCAGGTGCATTTGCAAAACCTCCTTTCGGGTCAAGGGCATCAAAAAAACCACGAACTTCGCCGGTCCATTCGCAAGGATGCGGGGTGGCGAACCTTCGTGGTTCAATCAGGGCGACAAGGCACTGGATCGGGGTTTCGTTCCCCGGTTTGAGCTCGGTTATATGCAGTGGCCGGCCCGATGTCAATGCGCAAACACACACCGTTTGACGACGGACCGCCTTCCAACCGCCCGCCTGCCGACATACACGCGCCGATGCCAACTTCAACATATTGTAATCCTATTTTTTGAATTTGCTCTTAAGTCCGAATGCCATTCGGCCAATAATGCAGTGGGCCATATGAACCGATGTGATGAAATAAGGAGCGGAGCGAAATGTTGAACAAACTGGGCATCAAGACCAAATTATTGACGGCGTTCATCCTGGTGAGCCTGATCCCCCTGGGCATCGTCACCGTGCTGGCGGTCAACCAGGCCGGAGGGGCGCTGCAAAACGAGGCATCCGCCAAATTCACGGCCATCCAGGAGGCCAAGCGCAACCATTTGGAGGACTACTTCGCGCGGGTGCGCACCTCGGTGAAAACCATCCAGTTCGATCCGTATATCCGCGAGTGCGTCAACGCCTTCGGCACCGCCTTCGAAGGCAGCGGCAACACGGTGGATGCCCCCAACTGGAAGGTGATCGTTGAGTTTCGGGAACCGCGTCTGCACGAGATGGTGGCCGACTACGGCTACGCCGACCTGCTGTTGCTCAACGCCTCCGGCTACGTCATTTACTCCACCCAACGGGAATCGGATCTGGGTGTCCTCATTCCGGAAAGCCCCCTGGCGCAGTCGAGCCTGGGCAGAGCCTTTAATACCATGGCACAATCCGAAACCACCGATGTCGTGGTGGCGGATTTCGCTGCCTATCCCCCCTTGAACAACCAGCCCGCCGCCTTCATGACCGCCCGGGTCCTGGATGCCTTCGACCATCACCTGGGTTACGTCGCCGTGCGGCTCTCCACCGCTGAAATCAATGCCGTCGTGCAACAGCGCAGCGGTTTGGGGCAGACCGGGGAAAGCTACCTGGTGGGGGCCGTGGACGGCAAAGCGGGATTGCGCAGCGATCAGGTTGTCCGCAGCGGAAAAATCGGCACCCTGCTTTCGGATGAATACAGCGCCCGTGCCGTCAAAGGTCAAAGCGGCATCGCCGTCGACCGTCTGGACGGAGAACACGAAGAGCTGGTGCGTTACGATCCGTTGGCCATCGAAGGACTGAACTGGGGCATGGTCACCACCGCGGCCACGGATGAGGTGTTCGCGGAGGTCAATGCCCTGCGCAATAAAATCCTTTTGGTGATCCTGGTCGTGGTGGGCGTGGTGATCGCCCTGGCCCTGGCCGTCACCGCCGTGATCCTCAAGCCCATCAAAGGGACGGTGGTCATGCTCAAGGACATCGCCCAGGGAGAAGGCGACCTGACCAAGCGCTTGCCGGTGGACAGCAAGGATGAGATCGGCGAGATGGCCACCTGGTTCAACACCTTCATGGAGAAACTGCAAAGCATCATTCGCCAGATCAGCGACGACACTTCCACCCTCAACGAGGCATCCACCAACCTGTCCGCCATCGCCGGTCAAATGAACGGCGGTGTGGAAAACATGTCCCAACGCTCGCAGCAGGTGGCCGCTGCCTCGGAACAGATGAGCGCCAACATGAACAGCGTGGCCGCCGCCAGCGAACAGGCGGCCACCAATGTCAACATGGTGGCCGCCTCCGCCGAGGAGATGACCGCCACGGTCAACGAGATCGCCCAGAACTCCGAGAAGGCCCACACCATCACGGAGTCGGCCGTCACTATCGCCGGCAGTACTTCCGCCAAGGTGGACGAGCTCGGCCAGGCCGCCAACGAGATCAGCAAGGTGACCGAGGTGATCACCGAAATTTCCGAACAGATCAATCTGTTGGCCCTCAATGCGACCATCGAGGCGGCCCGGGCGGGCGAAGCCGGCAAGGGCTTCGCGGTAGTGGCCAACGAAATCAAGGAGCTGGCCAAGCAGACCGCATCGGCCACCCAGGACATCAAGTCGCGCATTCAGGCCATCCAACACTCCACCGGCGATACGGTCACGCAGATCGAAGAGATTTCGGCGGTCATCAACCAGGTCAACGACATTGTCAGCACCATCGCCACGGCGGTGCAGGAGCAGGCGACCACCAGCCAGGAGATCGCCAACAATGTATCCCAGGCATCCCAGGGCATTCAGGATGTCACGCAAAATGTGAGCGAAAGCTCGGTGGTGGCCGGTACCATTTCCGGCGACATCAACGAGGTCAGCGCGGCAGTGGGGGAGATCGCCGATTCCAGCGGCCAGGTCAATCAGAATGCCGATGCGCTGTCCTCCCTGGCCGAAAAGCTGCGCCAAATGGTGGGACAGTTCAAGGTGTGATTCCGGCGTATTCGGTGCTTGCCATGGTCGCCGGCAATGGTTAAGGTCCTCTGTGCCCGGGGAGGTGGCGACAGAGGATGTATCTTGCAAGAGTGTATGACGGAGGCCGGCTGCACTACGTCATCCGTCAATCCTATCCAGCGGACGGACGGCTGCGAAGCCGCGATCTGTTCGATTTAGGCCCCGACCCCGCCGCCTTCATCGTCTATGTGGGCGGACGGGGTTACTATTATGCGGAACCCTTGCTCAGTGCCCTGGCCGAAGCGGATGCGGCGGCCGACCCGGACGCCCTGGACCGACTCTTGTTCGAGTTCCTGGATCCGGAAATCCAGCGGGTGATCGCCGGCTTCGACCGCAGGCGTCGCAGGACCGCGCACCGCTCCCTCGCCATGGACGGTGATGCAATGCCGCCCCCCCACCTTTTTGATCGGCGCCGTTATCACTACCTGCGCTTCGGCCACAGCGAGCAACGGCACATCGGCCGGGTGCCGGAGAGTGTCTTTCATCCCCTTTACGCCAAATCGCGGGACGAGCTGGAGCAGTACTTCTGGGCGGAGGAGCGGCGTCTGCGGCTTCACGAAAAGGCCGCTTACGTCAACACCATCTTCGAGTTGCGGCGCTTCGTGCCCGACCCCGCCAGCGATCGAACGCTGCTCGAGCAGATGGATCGTTATTTCGTTTCCCGGCTGTGCCGTTTGGATGCGGACGAACGGTTCTGGACGGACCTGCCCCACCCCGGCCGTTTGCGGGATTACCTGGTGCGCTACGCCATCCTCTATTTCGATCTCGACCCGCCGCGCCAATCCCCCTGGCAGGCCTATGTGGAAGATTTCATCAACCGCCACCGCACCTACCACCCCCCGGCAAAGGTGCGCATCAAGCTGGAAGAGGCCGGCCATCTGTTCGGGTTGCCGTGGAAGACCCTCAAGAAACTGGATCAACGCAGTTTGACACGCCTCTACCACCGCCTGGCGCTGAAACACCACCCGGACCAGGGCGGCGATCCGGAGCTGTTCCGGCGCCTGACGGACTATTACAAAGTGCTGCTCAAACGGGGCAAGCGCGGCTGAAGCACAGCGTGGCGTGAATTGCTCAGCGCCCGATGCGCCCATCCAGGGCACGCCGCAGGGCATTGCGTTCGGCGAGGGCGCGGCGCAGCTGTTGCGCTATCGCCGGCCGTCGGTCGTCGGGTGCATCGGCGAGCGCCTTTTGCAAGCGGGCCACCTGCTGCTGGGAAAGGTAAAGATCGCGCGCCAACAATCGGATGGACATGGGGCCAGAACACCTTTCATGAATCGGGACACGGCGTGGGGAGTGCCCCTGCGGGAACTTGCCGGCCGTGCTCGGACACGGGCAAGGGCACGGCATGCCGCGCCCCTACGGAGGGGAACCGGTCGTGCTCGGACACGGCATGCGATTCCCCATACAGGCAATGGCCGGCCGCGCACCGGTTATGGCATGCAATGCGCCCAACAAGGGATTGCCGGCCTTGTAGGGGCACGGCATGCCGTGCCCTCGCGCCTTGCATCAGCTTTTGGGCCAGGAACGATCCCGCAGCACGGCAAACGGGTTCTCGATCACTTCGGCACCGCAGCCGCAGGGCCCTCGGTTGAAATCGGCACCGCAACGCGCACACAACCCTTTGCAGTCGTCGCGGCACAGGGGTTTGAAAGGCAGCGCCAGCACCACCTGCTCCTGCATGGTGTCCCGCAGATCGATATGTTCCCCTTTGAAGTAGACCAGGCCGATCTGCTCGGCGGTCAGCGCCACCTCCTCGCCATCGCCGGGGGTCACGTCCACGGGAATTTCACGCGAATAACGCAGGGTGAAGCGTTGCCGGATCGGCTGGTCGAACAGCTCCAGGCAACGACTGCACGCCTGTTGCACGGTGGTCTGCACGAACCCTTCGACCGTAATCAGGTCACGCTCCAGCACCAACCGCATTTGTGCCTCCACCGGTGCCGGAAAAGCGTATTGCCCCTCGTCCGCCAACTCTTTGAGCACTGGAAAAACATCGAACGGCTTGCGGTAGGCCACGTCCATCCCCTCGGCGGGAATGTGTTGTATCTGAATTTTCATCTCAGCCTTCATTTTCCATTTTGCGAGAAACAATCATGATCCTGAACCTAACGCATCTTTCTTTCGGCCGCAACCAAGTGAGCGCTTTCGAACGCGACCGAGCCCTTCCCGTAAAGTGAAATTGCCGGGCAAGGCACGCCTCGCTTGACACTACCGGCGCATATTGACTATTTTCGGTCCATACACCGAAGGCATGTGTTATAGCAGGTAATTGAACGAAGGGCGCTGTTTTCACCCCGAATTAAAAGGAGCTGGCGCATGAACAGCCTGGCGATCGGATGGATCGGTACCGGGGTCATGGGCAATGCCATGTGCGGTCACATGATCGCCGCCGGCCACAAGGTTCACCTGTTCAACCGCACCCGGTCCAAGACGGACAGCCTGGTAAAGGCCGGCGCCGATTGGTGCGACACGCCGCGGGAGGTGGCCCGGCACTGCGATGTGATATTTTCCATCGTGGGCGACCCCGACGATGTCGCCGCGGTCTACTTGCATGAAGACGGTATTCTGGCCGGCGCACGGGCCGATACGGTGGTGGTGGACATGACCACCTCCAGCCCGGACCTGGCGGTAAAGATCCACCAGCAAGCTCGACAGCAGGGGGTGGCGGCCCTGGATGCACCGGTTTCAGGGGGTGACGTGGGGGCCCGTGAAGCCACCCTGGCCATCATGGTGGGCGGCGACCCGGCCCCCTTCGAACGGGTCCGGCCCCTGTTGGCCATTTTGGGCCGGCACATCGCCCGCATGGGACCCGCCGGTGCCGGACAGCACACCAAGATGTGCAACCAGATCCTGATCGCCGGCACCATGATCGGGGTGGTGGAATCCTTGCTTTATGCCCATCACAGCGGCATGTCCCTCGATGCGGTCATCGACATCATCGGGCAAGGCGCGGCCAGTTCTTGGGCCATCAACACCCTGGGCCGACGCATTGCGCAGAACGATTACGCGCCGGGCTTTTACATCCGTCATTTTGTCAAGGACATGGGTATCGCCCTGGCCGAAGCCCGTCGCATGCGCCTGTCCCTGCCCGGCTTGGCCCTCGTCCACCAATTCTACACGGCCGCCATGGCCCAGGGCGGTGAGCAGATGGGGACACAAGGGCTGTACCGGGTGCTGGACCGCTTCAACCGACCGGCCGACTAAGGGACGCATGATGACCGCCGTGGACGACCCAACCGCCGCCAAAGGACAAGCGATTCAAAGCGCGGACCATTACCGCCTGCGAATGGCCGCCATTCTATTGTCGGTGGCGGTCAGCATCGTGCTGCTGGCGCTCAAGTTCTACACCTATAGCCTGACCGGGTCATCGGCGGTGCTGTCCGACGCCCTGGAGTCCATCGTCAATGTGGTGGCCAGCGGTTTTGCCACCATCAGCATCTGGATGGCCAACAAGCCGCCCGATCTGGACCACCCTTACGGCCACGGCAAAATCGAGTATTTCTCGGCGGGATTCGAAGGCGCGTTGATCATCGGGGCGGCGGTGGGGATCTTCTACACCGGGGTGACCCATCTGCTGGCCCCTCACCCGCTGCCCAACCTGGGCCTGGGGCTGATCATCCTCTGCGTTGCATCGGTGATCAATCTTCTGCTGGGTCTGTTTCTCATCCGCACCGGCCGCCGCACCGACTCCATCACCCTGATGGCCGACGGCAAGCACATCCTGACCGATGTCTTCACCTCGGCGGGTGTTCTGATCGGCCTGGGTTTGGTGCATTGGACCGACTGGCTCTGGCTCGACGGCGCCATCGCCTGTCTGGTGGGGATCAACATTCTGTTCACGGGGGGCCGATTGGTGCGCCACTCCTTTGCGCGCCTGATGCACGCTTCCGACCCCGTGCTGCTCGATCAGATCGCGCACTCCCTGGAAAAACACCGTTCTCCCCTCTGGGTGGACATCCATCAGCTGCGGGCCTGGCGCGCCGGCCACCAGGTACACATCGACCTGCACCTGGTGCTGCCGGCCGACCTGACCCTGGAAACCGCCCACGGCGAGTGCAAGCGGCTGGAACAGCTCTTGATCGACCGCTATCTCGGGCGCGCGGAGGTGCTGGTGCA
Organism: Desulfatitalea alkaliphila; assembly: GCF_022968795.1. Classification (GTDB taxonomy): domain Bacteria; phylum Desulfobacterota; class Desulfobacteria; order Desulfobacterales; family Desulfosarcinaceae; genus Desulfatitalea; species Desulfatitalea alkaliphila. The sequence goes on along the minus strand of NZ_JALJRB010000004.1, from coordinate 186,554 downwards.
CATGGATCCCTGCAATGCCGATGAGTGCCCCATATGCGGTCGGTCGCAATGCAGCCACCGCGAACATCGGCAAAGCGCCACCACCTTCTGGAATCGGGAGCGTTTGGTGCGCCGCTTGCCGGGTGCAGCCCGGCAGACCGCCGAGACCCATGCCAACACCAATGACGAGGAGCAAACCGTATCATGACAACCATTTTTTCCAAGATCATCAAAGGAGAAGCCCCGGCCGACATCGTTTACCAGGATGACCGGGTGACTGCCTTTCGCGACATCCGCCCCCAGGCCCCCGTCCACATTCTGATCGTGCCCAACAAGGAGATTCCCACGGTCAACGACATCAGCGAGGCCGATGCGCCGCTGATCGGGCACATGTTCCTGGTGGCCAAGGAGATCGCCGCCCGCGAAGGGGTGGCCGAAAGCGGCTACCGACTGCTGGTGAACTGCAACCGCGACGCCAACCAGGAGGTGTTTCATCTGCACTTGCATCTTTTCGCCGGGCGCCCCCTGGGCCCCATGCTGATGCGCCGATGAGCACTGTGCAGCGTCTTGCCTGCCTCGGGGATGCCCGCTGGTGGTCCTTCCTGTGGCGCTATTTACGCGGTCGCACCCCCTGGGACACACGGATCACGCCGCCGGAGGTGATGGCCTTCCTGGAAACCGCGCCGCCGGGACGCGCCCTCGATCTGGGTTGCGGCACCGGCACCAACGCCATGACCATGGCACGCCGCGGCTGGCACGTCACCGGCATCGATTTCGCTCCTCAGGCCATCTGGACGGCCCGACGCAGAGCGTCCCGGGTCAAGCCGGCCATCGACTTCCGGATAGGGGATGTGACTGATCTGCAAGGTGTCCGTGGCCCCTTCGATTATGCCCTGGACATCGGCTGCCTGCACGCATTGACCACCTCCCAGCAAAACCGATACGCCGCCGGATTGCCGGCCCTGCTCCGGCCGGGCGCCAAATACATGCTCTATGCCTGGCTCCCGCGCAGATGGCGCGGCAAACAGCGGGGCATCGCGATGGAAAGGGTACACGTGCTGTTCGATGATGCTTTCGAAACCCGCCGGCGCGTGATCGGTGAAGAGGGGGGCACCCCCACCGCATGGTACTGGTTCGTCAAGCGTGCGGATTAGTAGACAGGGCGACCACATATGATCACATGCGGCCGGCCCCGGCGACAGGTCGCCGGCTGAGCCGTTTCCCCTTGTCGCCGACCACTGTTGCTCTCATTGGATACCTACCCCGATGGCATTTTTGTTGCAGTCGATGCAGGGTGCAAACAACGGCAATCGGTCCACGATTCATCCATGCAAGGGGAAAACAATGCTCGAAACCACGTTCCTGGACTGCAACAACATTAATATGGACAGCCTCAAGTCGATGCCCGCCTTTGATCCATTCGAGAATCAGGAGCTCAACAATCTGCTCGAAATGAGCAAGATCCGAAAATATAAAGCCGGCGAGTGCATCGTGCGCGAAGGTCAGTCCGACACCTGGCTCTACTTTTTAATGTACGGCCAGATCCGCATCACCAAGGCGGGCAAGGAGGTCACCGTACTGTCCCGCAAGGGGGAGATCTTCGGCGAGATGGGTGCCGTGCACAGCTCACGCCGCTCGGCCTCGGCCTATGCCGTCACCGACACCGTGTGCCTGGCCACCGACATCTTCTATCTGGAAAAACTGACAGGCAATGAAAAGGCGGCTTTCGGATATGTTTTCTATCGCTTGATGTCCGAAATTCTGGCCCAGCGACTGCGCACGACCACCGATGCCCTGATCAAGGCCAAAGGGCGCTTCAACTTGAAGTTCTGGTAATAAAGCCCCAAAAAAAAGGGCGCGCGCAAAAACGATTTCGCATTGCAAGTGCCCGGATTCGGATCGAAAGCGGTTTAAAGCGGACAATCTGCGATGTGAAGTTGTCGTTGCGCGCACCCTGAAATTACGGATCTTGTTAGGCCCGCTCCAGATCGGCAATCCCCTGCAGCACAATATCGAACAGTTCCTGGATCTGGTCCACGTCGATACAGGAGAAGGCCACCCGCAGATCGTGCTTGCCCAGGGCGATGAGCCCGACGCCATACTTGTCCAGCAAATGAACCCGCAAGGGTTCGGCCTGCACCGTTTTCAATTTCAGACACATGAAATACCCTGAATTGAACGGGTACACATCCCACGCCGCGACATACTTCTCATCGGCCAGAACCGATTTGACCTTCAATGCACGCGCTTTGAGGGTTTCGAACTTCTCCTGTTTCTCCGCGCTGATCCGCGGATCGGTCATGGCCTGCAACAGAAGGGTTTGGCTGAGATGGGAGGCATTGGAAATGTTGCCCCGCACGCAACCGGCCGTTTTACGCTCCAGGGCGTCATAAAACGGTGCGGCATCTCCCTCGCAGTGCAGACCATAGGTGATGAACCCGATACGCAGCCCCCAGACGAAGTACTCTTTGGTGGCGCCGTCCAGCTTGATCGCCAGGAGGTTGGCATGCCGTCCGCACAGCTTGGCGAACAAAGACTCTTTCATCGTCTCCTCTTCGTAGAAGAGTCCGAAATAGGCATCGTCCAGCACCACCACCACATGGGTGCCCTGCTCGGCGGCGCGGGTCAAGATGTCCGCGATGGCATCGCCCTCGCGGGTGGTGATGGTGTAACCGGTGGGATTTTGGGGGCAGTTGAGCAAAATGGTGATCTTGGCATTGGCCTGCGCCTCGCGGGTGACGGCCGCCTCGAAAGCCTCCAGGTTGAATCCTCCCTGTTCATCGAACAGGGCGTAGTGACTCAACCGGGCCCCTTTGCGCACGTTCAAAATCATGTTGTAGTTGCCCCACATCATATCGGGCAAAAGCACCACGTCGCCGGGATCCAGCCACACATCGGCGAACACGCTGATGGCATGGGTGATGCCGCAGGTCACCACCGGCAGACTGACGGCCTTGCCGGTCAGGGAGGGGTTCTTGGCAAACAAATCTTCCTGCCAGCGCTGTCGCAGCGCCGGCAGCCCGAAGGAAGGCGCGTAGGTCAGGGATTGACTTGCGCGAACACCCTGCAAATTGGCCATGACGCTTTCGAAACACATGGTGTGCCCCGATTCCTTGGCGATACCGATGGTCGCATTGATACGATGGGCCTTTTCCTTGGCTTCGGCGCTTTGACTCAAAATGCCTTTGGGAAAGAAAAGCTGCCGTCCCACCCGGGACAACATGGCTTCAATGGCGGGATTTCCCCGGACGATCACATCGTTCAACTCTTGGGCAAGCGGATTCATGGTCCCATTTCCTCCCCGGAAAGAGGCGCAACCCGCCCCCTTCCCCGTATTTGATCATGATTGTTGAAACAGGATAGCGCGGATAAAAAAACCCCATCCCGGCGTCGGGATGGGGTTCGGCTTGTAACGGCCGATCGCATTACCGACTTCCTCTTTTGGATGCCTTGATCGGATTGATTTTGGCCTGGGTCGTCGCCACGGTAGCGGTGACATGGGTGGCCAGGTTGCAGGGTCCGCTCTTCCATTTGATCGCCGGCTCCGGACAGCTCGCGCAGTACCACCCCGCCTCGAGCTGGGTGGCGCGCCCGCAACCCTGACACGACTCGATGATCTCGTGGCAGAGGCCGCCATTGTAAGCACACCCTTTGGCGGTCATGAAAGCACACTCGGAACCTTTGCGAATGGTTTGACAAATCATGGTAAACACCTCCGTTGAATAAAATGCCAAAAAAAACAGCCGGCGCATGGCCGCCGGCCATTCATGCAGTTTCGGTGAAACGGCGTATATGCGAGCCGATCCGCCTTGTCAAGAAAAAATGGAGAAAAAATTAAAAACGATCAAACGTCGGACGGGGTGTGCTGGTATAGGTGCACATCCCGTTGGGGAAATGGAATGGAGATGCCGTTGGCGTCAAAGGCTTTTTTGACCTTTTCCGTGGTGTCGAAGAACACACCCCAATAGTGTTCGGCCTTGACCCAGGGGCGCACCACGAAATTAACGCTGCTGTCGCCCAGCTCGACCACCGCGATGAGCATCGCCGGCTCCTTGAGGATCCGATCATCCTCTGCCAGCACGGCGGTGATGGTCTGCCGGGCCTTGTCGATGTCGTCGCCGTAACCGATCCCGAACACCATGTCCACGCGCCGGGTCCCCTTGGTGGACCAGTTGACGATGTTGTCGCCGGTCATCTTGGCGTTGGGCACGATGACGGTTTTGTTGTCCGGGGTTTTCAATGTGGTGGTGAAGATCTGGATTTCTTCCACCGTGCCGGCCACGCCGCCGCCCTCGATGTAGTCACCCACCCGAAAGGGGCGGAAGATGATCATCAAAAACCCGGCGGCAAAATTGGCCAGGGAGCCTTGCAGGGCCAAACCGACGGCCAGACCGGCGGCACCCAATATGGCGATGAAGGAGGTGGTTTGAATTCCCAGTTGACTCAATGCCGCGATGACCACGAAGGCCAGCAACGCCACATAGACCAGGTTGCCGACGAAGCTGACGATGGTCTCGTCGATCTCCGCCCGGGCCATGAGCCGCCGCACCAGCTTGCGCACGGCCATGGAAACCCATCGCCCGACGATGAGGATGACGATCGCCGCCAAGACCTTCAGCCCGTAAATCACCACCAGTTCCCACACGGTTTCCAACACTTGACTCATCTCCATGAAAGCGCCTCCATTCTCTGATTGTTATTTTGAAATGCCGAAATTCGTGTCAAGATTCACCGTGGCCGGTGGATCACCGATATCCGTCGATGGTTTGAAGCCCTTGCATGTGCCGCAGAGTTGATTTATTGTGTCACGGCGATTTTCATTATGCGCCCTCATATTGGATATATCAAATCCTTTTTTGTGATTTCGATTCGCGGCACACCTCTGATGGAATGCCGCGAACCATTGATACGGAGTTCAAATGGCGGAACAAGATCATCAGGCTGTGATCAAGGAAGCGGTCGCGGTGTTGGAACTGGAAGCCGAAAGTATTCTCGCAATGAGTCGAAGGGTCGACGGGCGCTTCGCTCAACTGGTCGACATGATTTGTGACTGCACGGGCCGCGTGATCATCGGCGGCATCGGCAAATCCGGTATCATTGCGCGCAAAATCGTGGCGACCCTCAACAGTACGGGGACCCGGTCCTTATTTCTACACCCGGTGGAGGCCATGCACGGCGATTTGGGCATGGTCTGCCCGGAAGATGTGTTCCTGGCCCTCTCGGCCAGCGGTGAAACCGATGAGTTGAACATCTTGCTGCCCCGCATTCAAGTGGTGGGTTGCCCCATCATCGCCTTTACCGGCAATGGCGACTCCACCCTGGCGCGACACAGCGACCTGGTCATCGATGTCGGCGTGGCACGGGAGGCCTGCTCGCTGGGCCTGGCCCCCACCAGCTCCACCACCGCCATGTTGGCCATGGGGGACGCCCTGGCCGTGGTGCTGGTCAATCGCAAGCACTTCAAGAGCGACGATTTCAAACGGTTCCATCCCGGCGGCGCCTTGGGCCATCGCCTGGCCCGCAATGTCAGGGACATCATGCTCACTGGGGACGCCGTGCCGTCGGTACCCTGCCAAACACCGATGGCGGACGCCCTTAAAGAAATGAACCGCCACAGCCTGGGGGTGATTCTGGTGATGGACGGCGACGGCCATTTGGCCGGCATCATCACGGACGGTGACATACGCCGCGCCCTGGCGCAGAACAAACCATTGAACACCATGATCGTGGATCAATTGATGAGCGGTGACCCCTTGCACGCCCATCCGGAAATGCCGGCTTACGATGCCCTCAACACCATGGAACGACACCAGATCACCGTCCTGCCCATCATCGATCACGATAAAAACGTTACAGGAATTCTGCATTTGCACGATATATTGGGCAAGGGCGAATTCAAATTCAACGGCAAGTGACGCATAACCGTTGTACACCTTGTGCGTCGCGGCGCTTTCTACCGCCGGAATGCTGATTGCAAGGAGTGCCATCCATGCACCACATCGAAATCACCGATACCGGAATCACCGAAATCGGCAAAGCAAGCGTGACCTCTCCGTTGCTCAACGGAGACGGTACGAGCCACCAATCATTTATTGAAGAGAAAGATCGCGTGCTGGTCAACATCCGCCTCGAGGAAATCGAGGCGGACCTGCAAAAGGAAGGTCCTCTCGCATCCTTCGAGCTGGCCGGACCGCGCCGCAAGATCTATTTCGATTCCAGCAAACTGCGTTGCGCCCTGGTCACCTGCGGTGGTCTTTGCCCCGGGCTCAACGACATCATCCGCTCCATCGTCCTGGAGCTCTACTATCATTATGGCGTGCGCACCATTTACGGCATGCGCTATGGCCTGCAGGGCTTCATTCCCAAATACGGCCACGATGTAATGGATCTGGAACCAGCTTCGGTGGCCGGCATCCTCGATCGCGGCGGATCGATTTTGGGCTCCTCCCGCGGGCCGCAGGAGATCGGCGAAATCGTCGATTGCCTGGAGCGCATGAACATCGGCATCCTGTTCATGGTCGGCGGCGACGGCACATTGCGGGCCGCGGTCAAAATCGCCGACGAAATTCTACAGCGTAACCTGAAAATCAGTGTGGTGGGCATTCCCAAAACCATTGACAACGACATCTACATGATTTCCCGCTCCTTCGGCTTCGAAACGGCGGTGGATGTTTCGACCCAGGCCATCATCGGCGCCCACAACGAAGCCGCCGGCTATCCCAACGGGATCGGGTTGATCAAGCTGATGGGGCGCCACTCCGGCTTCATCGCCGCCACGGCGGCACTGGCGCAGCAGGATGTCAATTTCGTATTGATACCCGAGGTGGATTTCGACCTGGAGGGGCCCAACGGCTTTCTGGCCGCCCTGGAGAAGCGACTGGCGCTGCGCGGTCATGCGGTCATTGTTGTGGCCGAAGGCGCGGGCCAGAAATTTTTCGAAAACAACGGCGGCGAAACCGACGAGTCGGGCAACATCCGCTTAAGCGACATCGGCATCTATTTGAAAGGTGCCATGGCGAAATACTTCAAGGGAAAAGGCATCGAGGTCAACATCAAGTACATCGACCCCAGCTACATGATCCGCAGTCTGCCGGCCAATGCCAACGACAGCGTATTCTGCGGCTTTCTGGGCCGCAACGCCGTACATGCCGGCATGGCCGGCAAGACCAAGGTGGTGATCGGCCGGTGGAACAACCATTTTGTGCACATCCCCATGGAAGCGGCCACCAGCCGGCGCAAACAGGTTTCACCCACCGGCGAACTCTGGTCGGCGGTGATGGAGACCACCGGTCAGTTGCCCATGAAAAACCCGGCATGAAGCAATACGCCGATCACCTCTTGAGCAAGCCTTCGATGACCGCGGCGTGGCGCCTCGCGGCGCCGCGGTGGACAAGGATGGCGGCGCGGGCGGCGCGGCCCGCCTCGACCGCCACCTCCGGCCGGCGCAACCACTCGATGGCCAGGGCGGCCATTCGATCCGCATCCTGCACCATGAAGCCACCACCGGCGCGTTCGATCAGGACCCGGGCGTCGGCAAAATCCTCCATGGAAGCACCGTACATGACCGGCTTGGACCAAAGGGCCGGCTCCAGCATGTTCTGCCCCCCCTTGGGCACAAGGCTCCCGCCACAAAAAACGAAACGGGCCACGCTGTAAGTGGCCGCCAGCTCGCCGATGGTATCCAGCACCACCACGGGGGTATGGCGTCCTTCGCCCTCCAATCGGCTGCGGCGTTGGCAGCTGAGCCCCGCCTCGCTCACCCACTGGACCACCCGCGGCACCCGCTCAAGATGGCGCGGCGCGATGATCAGGACCGTTTCGGGAAAGTGCTGATGGATTTGACGGAAGGCGCTCAAAAGGGACCGCTCCTCCGGATGGCGTGTGCTGCCGGCCACGAAAACCGGCGTTTCCGGTCGCAAACCGTAAAGCTGCATGGCCCAGGCCCGGGTTTGCTCTCGCTCCGGATGAGGATCGGGGCTGTCGAACTTGGCATTGCCGTTGACGGAAACCCGCTCCTCGGGGGCACCCAAAGAAATGATGCGTTGGGCGTCGGCCGTGGAGATCATGCTGAAAGCATCGACGTGCGCCAGCATGTGCGCCAGCATCGGGCGCACCTTGCGATAGCGTTCGATGGCCCGCACCGAAATGCGACCGTTCAACATGGCGGTGCGCACCCCCGAACGGTGGGCGGCGATGATCAGGTTGGGCCAAAGCTCGGTCTCCAGCAGCACCAGTGTATGGGGCCGCACCATCTCCAGCGCCCTGCGGGTGGTCCATGGCAGGTCGATGGGCGCATAGAAGCAAGGTACCCGGCCGTCCAATACGGTCCGGGCCCGGATCAACCCTTGCACGGTGGTGGTGGATAAGGCCAAACGACAATGGGGCACATGGGCCGTAAGGGGATCTTCAAGGGCCAGGGCCACGCCCACCTCGCCCACCGAGACCGCGTGCATCCAGATCCGTGCCCCCCGCCCCCCGAGCGATGCCCGGAGTGCCGCCGGATAGCGGCCGAAGCGCTGGCGAAACTGTTCCTGCCGATCTTCAGCGTGTCGGGCGCGCAGCCACCAGGCGGGCTTCAAGACGGCGCCGATGCCGGCGCCAATCAAGTTGTAGGCCAGGTGGTAAGGGTTCATGGGGATGCGATTTCGACAAACCGGTTGCCTTCGATGCGCAACAGGTTGAGGGTCTTGAGCGCGTCGCCGCGATGGTCGAAGGCGGTCGCGCCGGTCACGCCGTCCAGATGAATCTTTTGGCGTAAGGCGTCGCGCAGTTGCGGACGCAGGCGCATATCGGGAGTGTCCAGCACCTCGAACAACATCCGGGCGGTGTCATAGGCGAAGGCTTCCACCAGTCCCGGATCGGCGCCATACAGTTCGCGGTAGCCGTCCACGAACCGGCGCACCATCGGCAATCGGCTCTCCTTGAAAAATCCGTCCACCAAAACTGCGTTCTGCGCGAACTGCCGGGCCATGTCCAACAATTGGGAGGTGTGCCACAGGTTGGTTCCCGCAAGTATCATGTCCTGCACATCGTGGTAGACCAGTTGGGGCAGGATGAGACCGGTGGAGCGGGGTCCATCGGGAATGAAAAGCACGTCGAAGGGCGGCAATGGGATGTCGTCCGCGCCCGCCCGTTGCCCCTCAAGACGATCTTCATGGTACAAACCGGACATTCGGGCGACGGGGTCCATCACCGGGTGGCCGCCACCGCCCCGAAGTTGATTCGGCGAAAGGAAATGGCGTCTTTCGGAGGGCCGAATGGTCGCCGGCACCCGCAAGTCCGCCGGCACCGAATGGTCCGGCCCCATGAGGCGGGCGATGGTGGCGGCAAAATCGGTCTGCTCGGGGTCGTAGGCCACCGCGGCCATTACGACGCCGCCCTGGCGGGCCACCTCACCCCAGAAAAGTCGCATGAAGGTGCGGCCATAGGTCTCATCGGGGTAGAGCACGGCAAAACGACGCAACCCCATGTCATTGACGAAGTGGTTCACCAGGGTGCGCACCTGGCTGCCGGGCGTGATGAAATGGCGGAAGATGTAATCGCCCACCTCGGTGATATCTTGCCGTTGGGTGAAGGTCACCATGGGCACCTTCAACCGTTGCGCCTCGCGGGCGGCGGCCGACGCGGTCACAACGGGGCCCAGGATCGCTCCCACCCCGGCCTCGGCCAGGGCGCGGACCCCCTGCACGGCCCCCCGTTCATTGGAGCCGGTATCTTCCACTACGAGCCGGATCGGACGCACGGCATCGTTCTCCGAAACGGTGACCAAGGCCATTTCGATGGCTTGCAACATCCGCTGTCCAAAGGTCTCGTGGGAACCGCTGAGCGGCAAAAGGCACCCGATGGTCATTGGCGCGAAGGAGAGGCGGCGGACAAGGGTTTCCACCATGGCTGCCGCATCCACGGCCTGCGGATGTCCGGGATGGGCTTGCCGAAAGGCGGAAAGGACCTCCAGGGCCGTGTCGTCGTTCTCTGCCACCGCCTGCAGCGCGCCATACCGATACATCAAATCGGCCCGCAAGTCCCGATCATCGACTCGGTCCCAGAGCCATTCGATATCGCTGATTTCGAGACGGGCGAAAGCCGCCTCGACCCGCTCCGCCCAAAGCGCACGGCTTTCCTCCGGCCCTTCTTGCCGCAGCAGGTAGGCATACCAGGCCGATCGCGGCGTGTCCGCGACCGCGGCGTGCAACTGGTACAGACGCTGCCATAAAGTGTGGGCAACCTCCGGCGCGGGTCTGCCGGCCGACAGGCGATCCGCCAGTTCCATGGCCTCCGCCGGACGACCGTCGGCGATCAGCAGATCGATGATGGCCAGGCGGGCATCGTCTGCGGCCTCGGTATCGGGATATTGTTCGATCACTCTCAGGTAAAAGGCGCGGGCGGCCTCGAACTGATCCCTGCGCTGGTAGATATCCCCCAAGCGTTGCAAGGCGCGCGGCGCGTGGCGCCCATTCGGATGATGGGCCAGGTAGCGACTGAAATGGACCATGGCCTGGTCCAAAGCCGCCTGCCGCCAAAACCGATCCGCCTGCTGGAAGATGGGGTCGCCGGGTTCCGCAGCCGGGGCAACCGTGTCGGTTGGTCGCGGCAGGGGCATTGCGCAACCGGCAACAAGCGCCACCGTGCACAGCAGCATGCACCACCACAGCCGGTGACGACTCGCTTGCGGCAGTCGCGATACCCGTTGCCCATGTCGTAAAGCAATTAGATTCATCACACGCGCCTGATCCCTGACAATATCGGAAAGCCGATCTCCCGGGCGGAGCAACAGCGAAGCGCCCGCCACCGCATACCACATACCTTGACATCCTGTCCGGTGAGGCCGTATATTAGCATAAATTTCCAACCGAAAACAGCAACAAAACTGGACCTATCAAAGGAAACCACTCATGAAAACGGCACGCATGCTGGCGTGGATCCTGGTCGCCCTGTTAGCGGCAACACCGGCACTGGGCGAATTTTATCGTTACACGGACGAACAGGGAAATGTCATTTACACCGACGATCTGAGCAAGGTGCCCCGGGACCAGCAAGACCGGGTGCAGACTTACGAAGCGCCCGCGCCCCGCAACACCCCATCCGCAGACAGCGCCCCGCAAAGGTCCGATGCGGCCGCGGAGGAGATGGACGACCTGGAGGCGGAGCGGGAGCGGCTGGAGGCCTTGGAAGCGGCCCTGAACCAAGAATATGAGGCGCTTCTTCAAGAGCGGGATGCCCTGGATGAAGAGCAAGCGGAAGCGGTCGGGGCGGCGGCGATCGATGCATTGAATTCAAAGATCGAAGCTTTCAACGCCCGTACCCAAGCGTATGAAGAGAAGCGGGACGACTTCGGCCAACAGGTGAAGGCCTTCAATGAGCGCGTTGCCGACGAGCGCTCCCAGTAGCTCGCAACCCGCTGCCTGCCCGCATGCCCTATCCCGGTTAACCTATCAACAAGCAAACATCGCACAAGGAGGAAGCAAAGATGGCGGATATCTCCTCTAAGGATTTCGATCGTGCACTGGCGGTCGGTCGCCCCCCCAACATTCAAACGCTGTTTCCCAACTCCCGGGCTTTGCTGGTAAGCGGCAAATACATCGACATGGCCATGTTGGCCAAAGGCAATAGCATCTGCATGGCGGCCAACGGTCGCAATCAGATGGTCATCCGGGGCGCCTTGCGGGCGGCCCAACGGGCCAACGCAGTGCTCATCATTGAGATTGCCAAATCCGAAGGCGGCGCCAACGCCTATTGCGCGGTCAATTACTGGAACATGGCCCGCATCGTGGACAGCCTTTGCAATGAGATGGGCATCCGCATACCGGTGGCGATCCATGCCGACCATTACGGCATCAAAAACGACAAGGACATCCAAACCGCCCGCACCGAAATCCCGTCGATGTTCGACGCCGGTATCACCTCCATCGCCATCGATGCTTCCCATATGCCCGACGACCGCAATCTGCTGGCCAGCATCGCCCTCAACCCCTACGTGCCCGACTGGGCCGGTCTTGAGACAGAGGTGGGTGAAATCAAAGGCAAACTTGGGCTTTCCACCAAAGAGGAGGCCCTATTTCTGATCCAGGGGCTCAACGCCCACGACATCTTCCCCAATTGGATCGCACTGAACAACGGGACCACCCATGGGATCGAAGCCAGCGACCAGGGCATTCAGGTCGAACTCACGGCCGAGATTCATGCGGCCTTGGTGCCCTACAACATTTCGGGTGCCCAACACGGCACATCGGGCAACAGCTCGGACCGCCTGCGCCGCATAGCACAGGAAACACGCACCACCAAAGCCAATGTGGCCACGGCCTTGCAAATGATTTCATGGGGGGTGGAGGTCAACGATTACGGCAATGCCATCCTCGACAGCGAGGGCCGGTTCAAAAAGGTCGAAGGCGAGGGGGTCGCCGAAGAGGTGTGGGCGCAAATGCAGGACTATGCCCAATCCCAGGGCTGGAAAAAAGGGGACTTCAAAAAACTCAACCTGCCCTTCGAGAGCAAGCTGCTGAGCCAACCGGCGGAGGTGCGCAATCGCATGGCGACGCGGGTCGAAACCTTCGTCTACAAGATGTTGGTGGATGTGTTCAATGCGAGCGATACCGCGCCATTGGCCATCGATGCGATTCTCAAGGCCGGCAGCCACGATCCCGGACCGAAGGCGGAGCGCATTGAAACACCCGAGGCGTGGACAGAGGCCAAGATCATCGAAAAGGCCAAAGCCATCACCTCCAACAAAGGTCCCGCGGGCGACTTCGAGGATTAACAAAGGACCGGCTGACGCTTACGCATACCCGACGCTTCAGAGCGCACCGCAGGGTAAATCGATGGTCTTCGATCCCCTGCGGTGCGTCCCGCATAGAAGGCTTCATTTTTTTTAATCCCCACCCCACATTTTTTCTAAAGTCAGGGTGAAACCCGCCGATAACACAATCGGAGGGACCCACATGTATATACACAATTACCAAATCCACAATGTACTGGATGTCTACCGGAAGCAATTGAGCCAACGCACCGGCGCGGACAATGAACGATCCGCATCGCCTTCCCCTGTGACGGAGGGGATGGGCTTGTCCGGTCGGCGTCCCCGCCAGGCGATCATCGACCAGGTGTCGGAAAACATCGTGGCGCAGATCTCCGGCGAAGCGCCCCGCAGCCGCTTCGCGGAGTTGTTGGCCGACACCTACCAGCGACCGCCCATGGGCAAGAGCGAGAAAGCGGAGGTCCGTTTCACCTTCACCACCATTGACGAAGACGATCGGAAAAGCACCAACAGCTTACCCCTCGACCGAATCAGCCCGCTGTTCGGCCCCATTGCCGCGACCGCGGCCGACGCGACGGGGGACCCTTCATCCGGGGAAAGCGACAGCACTGTTTGAGAACGGATGAACCAAAGCATCGGGGCAAGAATTGCCCCGACCTGACCCGAGAGGACACGAAGGGCGGAAAGGGAGGATCCCATGATTAACAAGATCAGCGAAGCACCACTGAGGGCGGTCATGAAAACCGATCCCATCGGACCGATACATGACCAGGAGATGAACCGGCAGAGGGCCGATGCCCAACGGGAAACCAGGGCGGTCGAGTCTTCCTCGCAAAGCGACGCTGCCGGTTCACGGCAGACCGAAAACAAACCGGAATCAAAGTATCTGGAGGAAGGCAGCAAGGTGGTTTTCGAAAAATACAACAAGGCGGGTGATGTCATTTACCGCTTGCCGCCATCGGAAACGCCCATCGACGAACGGGTTTGACCCTTATCGTTTCCCTGCCTTGACAGCAACAGAGAACGGGCCACCCCCGCGGCCCGGTTACTCCTTCCAGCCCCCCCCGGTGTGTAGCCGACTCCCGAAGCGTTCATGTATGTCAGCGGTCGTCAGATCCCGGAGGGGCATCGGACGGGCTTGTCGCCTGCCCGGCGTCCTGTTCCCGCGCCTTGACCCGTTCCCAGAAGGCATCCAACCCCTGCCGCGGCACCTCGTCCAGGCGTTTCCCCTGGTCGGCGGCCATTCGTTCCATCTGCTTGAATCGACCCACAAACTTCTCCGTGGCGGCGGTAAGGGCCGTCTCGGGATGGATCCCGGCCAGGCGGGCCACATTGACCAGGGTGAACAGGACATCCCCCAACTCCTCGGCCATTCGGTCTTTGCGCGTTGTCCCGTCGCCCTCCGGCATGCGGTTTCGCTCGGCATTGAATTCCGCCCATTCCGACTCCGCCTGCACCGTTACACCCGCCAGGTCATCCCAATCGAATCCGATACCCGCCGCCCGCTCGCTGACCCGATAGGCACGCAGCAGCGCCGGCAGCCCCGATGGAACGGCGTCAAGCACCGACGGTCGATCTTTGCCCTTTTCCTGCTGTTTGATCTCCCGCCAGCGCCGCTTGACCTGATCGGCATCGTCCAGCGTATCGCCCCCGAACACGTGGGGATGGCGATGAATCATTTTACGCAGGTTGCACGCCAGCACCTCGGTGGGTTTGAAGCGTCCCGCCTGCCGATACAGTACCATCAGGAAAAGCACCTGAAACAGGACATCCCCCATCTCCTCCAGGATGGCATCCGTATCGTCGGCGATGACCGCCTCCATCAATTCGAAAGCCTCCTCCACCAGATAGGTGATGGCGGAAGCCGGCGTCTGCTTGCGATCCCAGGGGCAGCCCTGCTCGCCGCGCAGGGTTTCAATCAACGCCAGCACCGCCGCGAAGGTGGGCGGCGGCGCTATGGATTCCGGCGTTGTTGCCATGTCGTTTTCAATTCCTTCAAATGGTTGTCGAACATCGCTTTCAGATCCGTGGAGACCACCCCCATCAACACCGTACTGACCGGCATTACATGTTGCACCGTGATGGAATCCTTGAGCACCTTCGTGTCCTTGGGCAGGAAGGTGGTCAGCATGGCCACCAGCACCGCCAAAATCAGGACCCCCTTGACCCCGCCGACGAGCAGACCGCCGATGCGATCCGACCAACCCATCGAGGCGATGTTCAACAGGTATTTGAGCAACGCCGCCAAAAGATTAATGGCCAGGTAAACACCCACGAAAAGGATCAGAAAGCCGACAATGCCGGCATACCCGCCGTTCGGCAGCCAGCCGGCCAACAGTTCGGACAGAGGGCCATGGTACGTGTACGCGAAGTAGAAACCGGCAAGCACCCCAACGATGCCGGACACCTCCTTGACGAGGCCCCGGAAAATGCCGCGGACCAGGCAGAATCCCAAGATGGTGACCAGAATGTAATCCAACGGTGTCATTGCGCACCTGTTTGCCGCGGCCGCCATGGGGCGCGAGGCTTCAAGAGGTGGATAAGCTGTGCAAAACGGTCCCGACGCTAACACGGACGGGAAGAAATATCAATCAACGGAAAAATCGGAACCGCGGCGCCGACGGAACGGCGTGCGGCGAAGATGAAGGGGCAGCAGTGGGTCGAAGGGCAATGGATGCCGTAAATATTATGGCACACAAATTGCATATCTATTTTGAATCATAATTCAGGCGTTGTATGCAATTCACCGATTCCTGCACCGTTCGCGCTGGAACCAAGACCGGCGGACCTTCAGCTGTATTCGACGAGGGTGAAGCATCCAACCATGAGGCCCGTAGGCATCCTGCAGGGTCGAGGATTGTCCGAAGTTTGACATTTTTTGGAGGTGTTTTCATGAAGGTCGCGATTCACCGCATTCTGTGCCTGTTGCCCGCACTGCTGGCGGTCGGTGCATTGGTCTGTTCGCCATTCGCCGTCGGCAGCGCGCTGGCGGACAAACGAAGCTCCATTTTCGATTGGAGCAACTCATCGGAGGGGCCGACCGCCTTCGGCTACATGATCGCCTACTCCTACAGGGACAAGATTGTCTATTTCACCCCGATCATTTCCCAGCGGGCCCCCGAAACCAGTTTCAACGATGAAGAGTACGTTTTTCAAACCAGCACCGTGCTCAAACTGGAAAGGGCCTTTCAGAAAAAACTCGAGCAAGAATACAAGATCCGAAGCGCGGACTTCACTTTCAACGCCAGGGTGGTCTACAAAACGGAACGCATCGCACTGAATCGTTTTTTCCGGGAAAGTAATGATTTCAGGATAAAGGCGTTCAAACTGGTGGAGGTTTCCGACTTCCGGCCCTAGGAACGGCGCGCATGCAGGTGATCGCCTAAAGCGGACAGGGCAAGGCCTGCAGCCCCTCCGTTTCCGGCAACCCCAGCATGATGTTCATGTTCTGCACCGCTTGGCCGGCAGCGCCCTTGACCAGGTTGTCGATGGCCGACATGAGCACCAGTCGCCCGGTGCGCCCATCGAGATGGTAGCCGATGTCGCAGCAGTTGGTGCCCCGCACATGTAAGGTGTCCGGGGGTTGAGCGCCGCGGAGACGGATGAAGGATTTGCCGCGATAGGAATCGGCCAGGCAGGCCGCGATGCGCTCGAGGGTGACGCCCTCGCGCGGGCGGGTGTAGATCGTGGTCTCCATCCCGCGGGTCATGGGCACCAGGTGGGGCACAAAGTTGAGCTGCACCGGTCGGCCCGCCACCCGGCTCATGATCGCCTCCATTTCGGGAGTGTGGCGATGGCCCGCCACCTTGTAGGCCTTGAAAGATTCGTTGACCGAACAATAATGGGTGCCCAGGGAAGCGCCGCGGCCGGCACCGCTGACACCCGACTTGGCGTCGGCGATCAACAGATCGGTGTCGATCAAATCGGCTTCGATCAGGGGCACCAGGGGAAGCAATACACTGGTGGGATAACAGCCGGGATTACCGATCAGATCGGCATTGCGAATCTGCTCGGCGAACACTTCACTGAGCCCGTAAACCGCCCTCTGCAGTAATTCGGCAGCCGTGTGGGGTTGATAGTGCGCCTCGTAAACAGCCGCATCCTGAAAACGGAAATCGGCCGACAGATCGATCACCTTCAGCCCTCGCGCCAACAAATCCGGCACCAGGGTCATGGGCAACTGGTGAGGCAGCGCGGTGAACACCACATCCGTCTGGTCCGCCAAGCGCCCGGCGTCATAGGCGTCGCAAACCAGGTCCACCCAGCCGGTCAAAGCCGGATAGATGCGATCAAAGGGTTCGCCCGCGTCCTGGCGGCAGGTCAGCGCCGTCAATTCCACCTCGGGATGGCCGGCCAGCAGCCGCACCAGCTCCGCGCCCGCATACCCCGATGCACCCACAATCCCTGCACGTACCATTGGTTCTCTCCTTGAAGATGGATGGTCGCACCATCCGAATGGTAAATCCCGAACGGCAAATGGGCAACCCCTGCCCTACCCCCCCAGGTAAGCTTTCTTCACACCGGGATCGTTGAGCAGCGCGCCCGAATCGCCCTCGATGACGATGCGCCCGTTTTCAATCACATAGCCGCGGCGCGCGAACTTGAGGGCCAACCGGGCATTCTGCTCCACCAGCAGAATGGTGGTACCGGCCTGGTTGATCTCCTTGAGCGCCTCGAACATGGAGAGCATCATCAAAGGCGCCAGCCCCATGGACGGTTCGTCCAGCAGCATCATGCGCCGGCCGGTCATGTAGGCCCGGCCCACGGCCACCATTTGCTGCTCCCCGCCGCTGAGCGTGCCGGCCGGTTGGGACTCGCGCTCGGCGAGCCGCGGGAAGATGGAGAAGACCAGGTCCAGGTCCCGCTTGATGGCCGGACGATCCTTGCGGGCGAAGGTGGCCAGCTTCAAGTTCTCCATGACGGTCAGGTTGCCGAAAAGCCGCCGCCCTTCGGGCACGTGGGAGACGCCCAGTTGGCTGACCACCTTTTCGGGGGGATAGTCGAGCAGATTGCGGCCTTCGAAATCCATGCGGGACCCCGGCAAGGCCGGCACCATGCGCGAAATGGCCCGCAAGGTGGTGCTTTTACCGGCCCCGTTGGCGCCGATGATGCAGACGATCTCGCCCTCGGCGATGCCGAAGGTGACGCCGTGCAAAGCCCGGATGCGGTCGTAGGCAACGTGCAGGTTTTCCACCATCAGCTGCATCAGGCCACCTCTTCCTTGCCCAGATAGGCCTCGATGACCTCGGGGTTGTTCTTGATCTCCTCGGGCGTGCCCTCGGCGATCACTTCGCCGAACACCAGGGTCTGAATGCGTTGGCACAACTCCATGACAAATTTGAGCCGGTGCTCGATCAGCAGGATGGCCACCTGGAACTCCTGGTGGATCTTGCGGATGATGCCGATCATCTGGGTCAGCTCTTCGGGGGTCATGCCGGCGGTGGGTTCGTCCAGGAACAGCACCTTGGGCCGGGTGGCCATGGCCCGCGCCATCTCCACCCGCCGCTGGGCCCCGTAAGGCAGGCTGGTGACGATCTGCCGGGCATAGCGCTCCACATCGAATATCCGCAGCAGGCGTAGGCTGTTGGCTTCAACCCGCTCCTCTTCCGCATAGCGGCGCGGGGATCCGAAAAAGGCACCGAACAGGCCATATTGCAACTGGGCATAATGGGCCATCCGGACATGCTCCAAAACGGTCATGTGGCGCCACAAGAGCATGTTCTGGAAGGTGCGCCCCAAACCGCGGGTGGCGATCTCGTGGGGTCGCAGGCCGACGATGTTGCGCCCCTCCAACGCCACCGTTCCCCGCGAGGGCGTGTGAATGCCGGTGATCAGGTTGAAGATGGTGGTCTTGCCGGCGCCGTTGGGGCCGATCAAGCCCCGAATCTCACCCGGCGCCAGGGTCAGGTTGTAGCGGTAAACCGCCCGCAGCCCGCCGAAAAAATGGGTCATATCCGTTACGCGCAACAACGACATTTTACTCTCTCCGCTTCAGCGCCGCCTTTCGGGGAGCCAGGATGCGTTTGATATCGAAATCCCGAAAGGCGATCAACCCGGTGGGCCGGAAAATCATCACCAATATCAGAATCAGCGGAATCACCAGCCATTTGTAAAGCCCCAGCGGCTTGAGCACCTCGCTGACCATGCTGATGCTGACGGCCCCCACCACCGAACCCACCACGGAATTGAGCCCGCCGAAGTAGACCATGGCCAGCTGTTCGGCCAGCATCTGAATGCCGAACCCACCCGGCGTCACGTGCCGTACTTCGTGGGCGTACAACCCGCCCGCGACACCGGCCCAGAAGGCGCCGAACATGAAGGCCACCATTTTGGTGCGGCGGGTATTGATGGTCATGGCATCCGCGGCGGTCTCGTTGTCCCGCACCGCATTGAGGGCCTTGCCCAGGGTCGAGCGCACGAAATTGTTGATGATCCAGATGCATAGGGCCATGGCGGTGAAGACGACCGGCAAGGTCGACCAGTTGGGTTGCCCCCCCATGCCGCGCGGTCCGCCGACAGGCTCGATGTTCTCGATGGCGCTTTTGACGATGAACATGAAGGCCAGGGAGATGATGGCCAGATAGTCGCCCCGCGTGCGAAACGAGGGGATGGCCACCACCAGCGCCCCCAGGGCGGCGGTCATGCCGCCGATGAAAAGGGCCAACGGGTAGCAAAAAGGGCCCAGGGCGGCGGGCAGCAACGCGGGGCCGAACAGCCGGTCCTGGGTGAACAGCACCAGGGTGAAGACCGAGGCGGCATAGGCCCCCAATGCCATGAAGCCTGGGTGGGAGCATGAAAACTCGCCCATGTAGCCATTGATCACATTGAGGCTCAGGGTCAGCATCACGGCGATCATGACCAGCTTGGACACCTGCAGGCGATAGGCGCTGGCCTCGGTCCACACATGCAAAATCGCATACATCAGCACCAGGTGCATCAGGGCCGCAAGCCAGGTGGGACGGTGCTCGAGAAAAGCGGCCGCCCGGTCGGTCAGGCGTTGCGTGCCGAAAGCCACCGCACACACCGGCAGGATGTAGACCAGCAGGTCGAAAAGCAAAGTGGCCGGAAACAGCAAAGGGTTCTGAAAAAGCAGGGTGGCCCCGAACAGCGGCGGCACCTTGGGCAGGTAGAGCATGATGGCCAGTTCATAACCGATCAACAATTCCAGCACCGCGGCGCAGAAGGCCCCGATCAACCACCCCAACGGCGGCACCGCCGCCGCGCTGCGCCACACCCATCCCCATAATGCCGCCAGCCGCATCCACATCCCCTGTCGTCCCACGCCGTCCGTGACCATAGCACCACACTATGCCGATTAAATGCGGGCGCGAATGCGCTGCCCGCCGATGAATACCGAATTGCTTCCACCTGATGCAAGTGACAAGCGACACTTGCCACCACACGCGCCCCAGCGCAATAAGGGCGCTACAACCGCAACTGGGTGCTGTGGGCCTGTCCGAAAAAACCATAGGGCCTGAAGGTCAGAATCAGCAATATGATGCTGTAGGCGATCAGATCC
The DNA here is from genome assembly GCF_022968795.1 of Desulfatitalea alkaliphila. Taxonomy (GTDB): domain Bacteria; phylum Desulfobacterota; class Desulfobacteria; order Desulfobacterales; family Desulfosarcinaceae; genus Desulfatitalea; species Desulfatitalea alkaliphila. Next base: position 166,305 of record NZ_JALJRB010000004.1, on the reverse strand, counting down.
CGGAAGGTGGACGGAAAGACGATGGGCACGAACACCTCGATGAAACCGAGCAGAAAACCGGCCAGGGCCGCTCCCAGAATCGATCCGCGCCCCCCCAGAATGGCGGCGACGAAGGACTTCCAGCCGAGCAAGATTCCCATGAAGGGATCGAGCACCGGATAGGCCAGGGCGTACAAAATACCACCGGCGGCCGCCAGGGCCGAGCCGATGGCGAAAGTCATCGGCGCGATCAGATTGATGGAAACCCCCATCAACGGCACCACCTGAAAATCGAAGGACATGGCCCGCATGGCCATCCCCCAGCGGGTCTTCTGGATGAACAGGTGCAACGCCAGCATCAGGGACAGCGCCACGGCCACGATGACGATCTTCTTGTTGGTCACAAACACGCCGAAGATATTGTAGGTCACCGTTTCGATGATGGGCGGGAAAAGCAGCCGCTGGGTGCCCAGAATCGCCAAGTTGCCGTACTCCAGCATGATGCCGATCATCAGCCCGGTGATGGCCGCCGAAGCGCGCGGGGCGTCGCGCAGGGGACGATACCCGACCCGCTCCACCGCCACCCCCACGAACGAGGTGAGGAACATGGCGATGACGATGGTCATGGCCAGCAGCAACCACCCCGGCAGCACAATCCCCATCGCACCGGAGAGCGCCAGCAGGCCCGTCGCCACGCCCAGACCGATGTAGGTGCCGGTCATGAAGATGTCGCCATGGGTGAAGTTGAACAGCATCAGGATGCTGTACACCATGGAGTATCCCAGGGCGATCAGCGCATAAAAACTCCCCCACTGGAGCGCATTGATCACATTCTGCAACAAGAACTCAAGGCTCATAGGCCATGCTCCGCGCCGCCTTCTTGTTGATGCGGCGTCTCTGCTCGCTGTTCGCCGCACGGGTACCCCTCAGTGGGGCCCGTGCGGCGTTTAAAAGCACCCTGCGCTTCCAATCGAACAACCGCGCTTCCCTTCAACCTTGAAGCGCACCGCAGGTCGAATTGTTTTACGGACACACCTGCCGGTAGAATTCGAATTCACCGGCTTCGCTGATGCGCACGATGACGGCGCACTTGATGGGATCGCCCTCTTCCGTGAAGGTCATGTTGCCGGTGATGCCCTCGAAGTCACTGATCCTGGCCAACTGATCCCGCACCGCCTGGCGATCTTTCTTGATATCGCCGGTCAGGCCGCCGGTGGCGAGGATGGCCTGCTGTGCCAGGCGTATCGAATCCCAAGTCAGCGCCGCCACATCGTCGGGCACGTAGCCGTATTTCTCCGCATAACGGTCGATAAACGCCTTGGTCTCGCCCACGGCACCCGCCGCCGCATAGTGGGTGCTGAAAAACTGGCCGTAGCAGCTTTCGCCGCACAAGGCCACGGTTTCCGCCGAACCCCAGCTGTCGCTGCCCACGATGGGATTGTCAAAGCCCAGTTCGCGGGCCTGTTTCACGATCAAAGCCACCTCGTTGTAGTATTGGGGCGTGAAAAGAAATTCGGCGCCGCTGTTGCGGATCTTGGTCAACTGAGAGCTGAAATCGGCATCGCGGGTGGTGAAGCTTTCATAGGCCACCACCGAACCCGGCCCGTGCAGCTCTTCCCAGGCCGAACGGAAGAACTCCGCCAAACCTTTGGGATAGTCGCTGGCCACGTCGTAAAGCACGGCCGCCTTGGTGAAGCCGAACTCCTCGTCCACGAATTTGGCCACCACGGGACCCTGAAAGGGATCGAGAAAGCAACCGCGGAAGACAAAAGGCCGCCCTTCGGTGGTGTCGGGATTGGTGGACCAGGGGCTGATCATGGGGGTCTGGTAGTCATTGGCCACACCGCCGGCCGGCACGGCCTGCTTGGAGGCTTGGGGGCCGATGATGATCAGCACCTCGTCCTCGGTGATCATTTTGGTGTTGGCCTTGACCGCCGATTCGGCCTTGGATTCATTGTCTTCGATCACCAGCTGCACCGGATAGAGGGTGTCGCCGACCTGCAAACCGCCCTGCTGCTGAATCTGCTCCAACCACATTTGAGCAGCGAAGCGGGTCCCTTCCCCCACCTTGGGGATATCGCCGGTGATCGGGGCGTTGATGCCGATTTTAATGGTGGGTTGGGCTTTTTTGCCACAAGCGATGAACGTGAAGGCCAACATAACAGCAAGCACAAGAACGATAGCAGTGGTGATTTTTCGCATGGCATCCTCCTTCTCTAACGGCAAACGGTGAATGATGGGAGGGGCCGGGCCGAGGGCCGCGGTACCGCCTCACAGAGTTTTAACCCACAACATATTGGTCGTTCCCGCCTCCCATATGGGGCGTCCGGCGGTAATGACCATTTTATCGCCTTTTTGCACATCTCCCTTGGCCAACACGGCGGCGGCGGCCCCTTCCACCATCTCGTCGGTGTCCTCGATGGTGTCCAAAAAGGTGGACCGACACCCCCAGTAAAGGGCCAGGCGCCGCACGGTGACCGCATCGGGCGACAACGCCAGCAGGGGTTGCGCGGGGCGGTAGCGGGCGATCTGGGCCGCCGTGGCACCGCTGCGCGTCGTGGCGACGATGGCCGCTGCATCGATGTGTCGCGCCAGCATGCAGGCGGCATGGGCCACCGATTCGGCGGTTGCCTTCCGCGGCGTCATTTGCAAGTAGCGGTCATGGGGAAAGTTTCGCTCGGCACTCATGGCGATCAGCGCCATATAGCGCACCGCCGCCACGGGGTGTTTGCCCATGGCCGTCTCTTCGGACAGCATCACGGCATCGGCACCGTCCAGCACGCCGTTGGCCACATCGGCCGCTTCGGCGCGGGTGGGGCGCGGCGCATCCACCATGGACCGCAGCATCTGGGTGGCGATGATCACCGGCTTGCCGGCGTCATTGGCCTTGTGCACCAACATTTTCTGGATGCTGGGCACATCCTCCAGGGGGATCTCCACGCCCAGGTCGCCCCGGGCCACCATGATGCCGTCGGCCGCCTCGATGATGCCGCCGGCCTTGGCTACCGCTTCGTGTTTCTCGATCTTGGCGATCACCGGCGTGTCTTTTCGACGCCGCAAGATCATCTTTTTGATGGCGTGAATGTCGGCGGCCGAGCGCACAAAGGAGAGGGCCACGAAATCCACTTCCATCTCCAGCCCGAAAGCCAGGTCCCGCTGATCCTTGTCGGTCAGAGAAGGGACGTCCAAGGTGCTGGCGGGCAGATTGATACCTTTAAAGGAAGTGAGCACGCCACCGGTGACCACCGTGCAAACGATGTCACTGGCCGTAGCGTATTCCACGGTCAGCTCCATGAGCCCGTCGGCCAGAAGAATGCGATTCCCCGCCTTCACCTGGGACGGCAGGTCGCCGTAACTGACCGACACGCGATTGCCTTTCGCTTCTCCTGCCTGATTGGTCAGAATCAACTGCTGCCCGGGTTGCAACGGCAACCCGTCTCCGGCAATGGCGCCCACCCGGATTTTCGGCCCCCCCAAATCTTGCAAGATGGCCACGGGACGCCCCAAGCGTTCCGAGATCTCACGAATCAGCCCGATGACCCGGCCATGCTCCTTATGGGTGCCATGGGAAAAGTTCAGCCGCGCCACGCTCATGCCGTTTTCGATCATGGTGGTCAGCACTTCCGGCGAGTCGCTGGCAGGCCCCACCGTGCAGACGATTTTGGTCTTGGGAAGGTTCATGGCGTTGATTGCTCCTGCTGGCCGGCACATATGGCCATGATGGTGGTGCGCAGCACGAGGCCGGGGTTCTGATCGCTGGATTTGAGCAACATATCGGCCACGCTGAGCCGTTCAAGGGCTTGGATCAACTCCCCACGACCATATTTTGCGGACTTGGCCAAGGTTTGAAAAACAGGATAGGCGCTGGCGGAGCCTGTTGCAAGCGCCAAATCGGTGTTGGGCTTGGCGCCGGCCTTTTTCTTGCCCTCGCCCTCCGTTGACGGCGGCGTGTCGGACCAATCCTTGATCCGTTGCGCAATGCGCCCGTCATAAGCCTGTACGGCCGGCATCACCCCGCTTTGAAATTGAGGGTAAGGGATCCCTGCATGCCACGTCCGCCCTTCGGCGCTGACGGTGAAATCCTTGGCCACCAGCAGCTTGCGCACCTGGTTGGCAAGGGCGGTCACAATTTGCAACGGATGCCACTCACCCCCAAGCAAACCATCGGTCAAAACAAGGGCGTTGGCAACATCGCGCTCGGCCACGGCGTTGGTCAATGCGTAGAGCGGATCGACCTTGGTGCGCCGCAAAACAGCGGCGATGTCATCCTCGACGATCTCTTCGCGACGACCGGAATAGTCCACCAGCTTGCGCAGGTTGTCCCGAAAAACCACCGGATCGAAACCCGTCAGCTCTTGGAGTCGGGCAAACAGGCGCGGCGCCATGCGTTTGCCCGCCTGCCCCAGGACCTCGTTCAAGATTCCCTTGAGAACCGTCTCCTGAACAGCCTTGTCCGCCTTACGGTCGCCCGTGGGCACATTGCAGTCCACGATCAAGCCATGGCTGTTGACGGCTTTATAGAATTTACGGTTTTTAGGCACCTTGGCATTGACCGTAATGACCAGGAAGTGATCGCCGGGAAACCCTTTCTCGATGGCCCGCATCAAGTGATCCAATCGGGCCTCCGCATCGTCCCCCTCGCTTTCGAACAACTTGGCGTCCTTGAAGAGGACGATGGTGGGATCGGCCGTCATGGCGTAGGTGTTCATACGCTCCAGCGCTTCGGGGACATTTTCCAGCAAACCCTCCATCCCTTCGCAACACAGATCCCTCGATGCGCCGGCCAGCAAGTGCGCGACCAGCAACTCCCGGGCCTGCGCCACGAGGGCCGCCTGACCGTGGATCAGGTATAAACTGGGCCGCTTCGAAGGGAACCCCTTCTTCAGCGCCGCGCTGAGCTGACTGTGGACGACTTCCGGCATGGCGGCATACTCGCGCAGTTGGAAAGTTTGGGTGTGTTCATCCGAAAACAGCTGCCGGGGGGTCCTTTCGAAGGCCGGCAGCGAAACGGCCGGACCGCGCTTTCGGTTTCGGCATCAACACGGCCTCTTCTCGGACCGCCGGCCAGCCTTACTGGATGGACACCATGAGTCAAACCGGTCCCTATATCGGCACTTTGCGAAACAGAATGTGCAGTAAAAAAATGACAACCCCCACCGTGACGGCGCTGTCGGCGATGTTGAAGGTCGGCCAATGGTAAGATCCCACATAGACATCGAGAAAATCGACCACTTCCCCGAAACGCAATCGATCGATGATATTACCGACGGCCCCGCCGAAGATGAGCGCCAAAGAACCGCTGAAAAAACGTTTCGATGGGGGGGTTTGGTGGTGGAAGTAGAGAATCATGGCCAGGGCCAACGCGGCGGCGATCAAAAAGAACCAGTGGCGCACGGGGGATTCGTTCTGCGCCAGGAAACCGAAAGCCCCACCGGGATTGCGCACGTGGGTCAAGTTGAAAAAACCCGGCAGGATCTCGATGGATCGGTGCAGGGGCATCTGAGCCAGCACCAGGGCCTTGGTCACCTGGTCCAGCAGGACGATCAGTCCGGCCACCACACCGAATCGAAGATATTTGGCGATCATTTTGCTGTGCCTTTGTGGTCCGCCGGGACGGCCGGCATCAATCCGTTCCTTCCATTGCCAGGAGCGACGCATGGCAGCGATCGCAAATGGCGGGGTGGTCGCTGTGTTTGCCGACGGAGGCATCGTGCACCCAGCAGCGCTCGCATTTGGAGGCCGCCGCCGACACGACCCGAACCGTGATCTCGGGCTGCTCCGCACTGCTCAGGCCGTCTGCCAAAGGACCTTTGTGCAGTTCGACGCCGGAGACGATGAAGATGGCCCGCAGCTCTTCCTGACAGGCCGCCACTTGATCGTACCGCCCATCGTCCAGGCCGATGGTCACCAGGGCTTCCAGGGAGTGACCGATCCGCTTGGCGGCCCGCGCCTCTTCCAAGGCCCGCGTCACCTCTGCGCGCACCTGTTTGATCACTTGCCACTGCTGGGCCAAAACCGGGTCAAGGAAGGTGGCATCCACCTCGGGCATGGTGGTCAGGTGAATGCTGGCGACGTTTTCGGCGGCGCCGGGCAGATAACGCCAGATCTCTTCGGCGGTGAAGGCCATGATGGGAGCCATCAGGCGAGCCATGCCGTCGGCGATCCGATACAGTGCCGTCTGGGCGCTGCGCCGCGCGAGAGAATCGGCCGGCGAGGTGTACAGGCGATCCTTGAGGATATCGAGGTAAAAGGCCGACAACTCCACCGTGCAGTAATTGTAAAGGCCATGATAGATCACATGGAATTCGTAAGCGTCATACGCCTTGCGCGCGCGCGCGACCAACTCCTGCAAGATATGCAGGGCGTAGCGGTCGATGGGCAGCATCCGCTCCCGGGGCACAAGATGGCGCCGGGGATCGAAATCACTCAAATTGCCCAACAAGAAGCGACTGGTGTTGCGAATACGCCGGTAAGCGTCGGTCAACTGCTTGAGGATCTTGTCGGAGATACGGATATCGTCCCGATAATCGGAGGCCGATACCCACAAACGCAGAATCTCGGCACCGTAGCGATCAATCACCTCCTTGGGCGCAATCACGTTGCCCAGGGATTTGGACATCTTCTTGCCTTCGGCATCCACCACGAAACCGTGCGTCAGTACTGATTTATAAGGTGCGGCCTGGCGGGTTCCCACGGCGGTGAGCAGGGAACTGTGGAACCAGCCCCGGTGTTGATCGGAGCCTTCCAGGTAAAGATCGGCCGGCCAATGGAGATTGTCCCGCGCCTCCAGCACCGCCGCGTGGCTCACCCCCGAGTCGAACCACACATCCAGAATATCGTCCTCTTTCTCGAATGCCGTGCCGCCACACTGGGCGCAGACGGTGTCCGGCGCCAACAGTTGCTCGGCCGATGTTTCGAACCAGGCATCGGCCCCCTTGCGTTGAAACAGATCGTGGATAGCCTCCATCAGCGCCGGGGTCATGTGGGTGGCGCCGCATTGGCTGCAGAAGAAAACGGTGATCGGCACACCCCAGGCCCGTTGGCGGGACACGCACCAGTCGGGCCGATTCTCGATCATGCCGTAAATCCGCTCGCGGCCCCAATGGGGTATCCAGCGCACCGTGTCGATGGCCGCCAGGGATTTACTGCGCAACCCCGTCTTTTCCATGGAGATGAACCACTGGGGGGTGGCCCTGAAAATCACCGGCGCCTTACAGCGCCAACAGTGGGGATAGGAGTGACTGAGCCCTTCGCGGGCCAGCAGCGTGCCGTTGTCTTTCAGGGCCTGGTTGATGGCGTCGTTGGCAGCGAAGACGAACTGGCCGGCAAACCCCTCCACTTCTTCGGTGAAACGGCCCTGGTCGTCCACGGGAGAGTAGGGTTCCAGATCATACTGCAACCCCACTTCGTAGTCTTCCCGGCCATGACCGGGGGCGGTGTGCACGCAACCGGTGCCGGTTTCCAGGGTGACATGGCGGCCGAGCACAATCAGCGATTCCCGGTCATAGAGCGGATGGCGGCAGCGCCGCCGTTCCAGTCGAAGCGGATCCAGGGAGCCCAACACCTCGAAATCGGTGATACCGAAAGCCGCCATGCAAGGTTCAATGCGCTCCCGGGCCAGGATGAGGGCCTGGTCCGCGCCCATGCCGACGGCCACGTATTTGAACTCGGGATGCAAGGCCACCGCCAGGTTGGCCGGCAGGGTCCAGGGGGTGGTGGTCCAGATGACGACGCTGACGTTCCGGCCGGTCAGGGCGGGCAGCAAATCGGACAGGTCGTCCTGCAGTGGGAATTTCACATAAATGGACGGGGAGGTTTCATCCTTGTATTCGATTTCGGCTTCGGCCAGGGCGGTCTGGCAGCTGCAGCACCAGTAGATGGGCTTTTTGCTGCGAAACAGGCTGCCGTCCTGCGCGAATCGGCAGCACTCCCGGGCAATGACCGCCTCATAGGGGTAGCTCATGGTCAGGTAGGGGTCTTGCCAATCCCCCATCACCCCCAACCGCTTGAACTCGTCGCGTTGGATGTCGATGAATTTTTCGGCATACCGCCGGCAGTGACGGCGGATTTCGGCCTGGCTCATCTGCTGCTTGCGCGCCCCGAGTTCCTTTTCCACGTTGTGTTCGATGGGCAACCCATGGCAATCCCACCCCGGCACGTAGACGGCGTCGAACCCGGCCATCTGGCGCGAACGCACGATGAAATCCTTCAATATTTTGTTCAATGCGGTGCCGATGTGGATATGACCGTTGGCGTAGGGTGGTCCATCGTGCAGGATGAAGCGGGGTCGGCCTTCGGATGCGGCACGCACCTTTTCGTGAAGGCCCGCCTGTTCCCATTGCTTGAGCTGTTCGGGTTCCCGCTGGGCCAGATTGGCTTTCATGGGAAAAGCGGTCGCCGGAAGGTTGAGCGTTTTTTTATAATCCATGGTGTCCTCGGGGTTCGTGAGATGGCGCAATACGATAGCCTGGCATTTCTAATGGAAACAGAGGCCGGATGTCAAGGGATGCGCTACGCCGTCCGGAATTTACGCCCCAACAGAGGAAACTATTGGATTGTGCATTTCACCCGCCGGAATCATTTTTTCAGAGAATTACGGACCCGCATGGTCATTGAAGGGAGCCTTAATCAACCGCCGGCGGGTGGGCCGGGGTGGCCGGGTGCTGCGCGTTTTGGCGCCAAGGGGCCGTAATGGGGTGGGCTCCGGGCGGCCCGCAAACTCGCTGCGCTCAAACAGGTGCGGGCCGAACGCCCTGTGCCCACCCCATAACGGCCCCTATGCGCCTGCACGCATTGCAGCACCCGGCCACCCCGGCCCCCCGCCTCCGTGCGAGAACAGGCGATGTCGCTTCTACGGAGGGAAAATCCCGTTGCGGCAGGCATTATTCCCTATCCGGGGGAATACTGTTTCATCGAAATCGCTATCGGGATCGAAATCGTCTTTGCCTTCGGTCCCGGACCACGGCGTTATTATAGCGTTCGTAGGGGCACGGCGTGCCGTGCCCCTACGGGTGGATCGGGTCTTATTGGGCACGGCGTGCCGTGCCCCTACGGATTGGATCGGGGGCGGGTGGCACCCCCGGTACCTGCCTCCCACGTAACAACACATCTAAACGACAGAATTCATTAACTTAAAACTTAACACTGAAAACTTAAAACTGCCCGCCAGGGCTCCGCCCCCCCACCTCCGTACAAAAACAAACGATGTCTCTTTTACATATGAAAAACGCGGGCCCTAGGATCGCTCCCGGGGCCCGCGTCGGCTGTTTATATTCGAGTGACTACCACCAGTAACTGGCGAAGATCACCAAGTGGGTCGAGGATTGATTGCCCGCGGCATCGTAGGCCGTGACCGTGATGGTGTTGAACCAGCGGGCCAATCGGATATTATCGATGCGCCACTGATCGGTGCCCTTGGCGGCGCCGCTGCCACCCCGGTCATTGTGCCATTCCACCCGCTGTACCTGCGTGTCGTCACTGGCGATGCCCTGCAGGCTGACCGTCGAACGGGACACAAAGATGAAGCTGCTGGACGGTGAAGTGATGGCGACCTCGGGCGGCGTGGTGTCCGCGGGGGCACCGGCCGCGTACGGCACATCCACCGTGGACCGGTCCGTGCCCTGCAGCCCGCCGTGATCGGTAACCGTCAATTCGAAGACCAACACGCTGTCGGCCGCTGTTTCCGGCACGGTGAAGGTCGCCACGGCCTGGTTGCCGGCGGACAAGGCCACCGGCGGGCCGCTGACCTGACCCCAACGGTAGGTGGCAATGCCGTCGTCGTTGTCCCTGGAGGCCGAGCCGTCCAGGGTGACCGTGTCGCCGACCAGGGCCAGGTGGTCCCCGCCCGCATCGGCCAGCGGTGGTTGGTTCAGCCAGGAGACGTTGACCACGCAGGTGTCGCTGTTCTTCAGTCCACTGTAGTCCGTCACCGTGAGGGTAAAGCCCAGGCTCGCGCCTTCCGGCCCCACGTCGGGCGCCTTGAAGCTGGGGCGGGCGTCGCGGGCATCGGATAGAGCCACCTTGGGGCCACTGGCTTGAGACCACTGATAAGCGGCGATCCCGTCGTCCGGATCGCTGGAGCCGGAGCCGTCCAGCTGCACCCAGCTGCCCTCGTCTACGGTTTGGTCACCGCCGGCCGAAGCCACGGGTGGGCGGTTTTCCCACAGCACGTTGACCATGCATTGGTCGTCATGCTGCAAGCCCTCGTGATCGGTCACCGTCAGTTGGAAGACAAGGGTGGCACCCTCGGGCGCAACAAAAGGCGCGACAAAAGCGGCACGTGCCCCACCGGCGTTGGTGAGGGTGACCGGTGAACCACCGACCTGGCGCCAGCGATAGGTGGCGATGCCGTCATCGGGGTCAATGGAATTGCTGCCGTCCAAGATCACTTCGGCACCCTCCGGCACCTGCTGATCCGGTCCGGCATCGGCCGTCGGCCGTTGGTTGACCCAGGCCACCGTTACCACACAGTCATCCGATGCCTGCAAGCCGCCATGGTCCACTACCGTCAGTTCGAAGCGCAGGGAGGTGCCGTTCATACCGGCGTCCGGCGCGTCGAAGTAGGGTTGGGCCGCCTGGGGGTCGGAAAGTGCCACGGTCGGGCCACCGGTTTGGGTCCAAAAGTAGCCGGCGATGCCGTCGTCCGGATCCACCGAGTTGGTGCCGTCCAGCACCACCCGATCACCGGTATACACCGTCTGATCGGCGCCGGCTTGGGCGGTGGGCGGGACGTTGACCCAGATCACATTGACGATACAGGTATCCATTGCTTTGGCGCCGCTGTGATCGGTCACCGTCAGCTCGAAGACCAGGGACGCACCGTTCACGCTCACATCGGGCGATTGGAAATGGGGTTCGGCATCGTTGGGGTCGCTCAATGCCACCGTCGGGCCTTGAATCTGGCGCCACCGGAAATCGGCGATGCCGTCATCCGGATCGTGGGAATTCAAGCCGCTCAGGGTCACCCACTCGGCTTCGTCCACGGTCTGATCCGGCCCGGCATCGGCCACGGGGGGCAAATTGTTGCTGGAGAACCAGGCTTCCAGGGTCTGATGGGCCGTCACGTTGCTGAAGGTGTAGCTGAAAACGGCGCCCACGCTGGAACCGTTGACCCGCACATCGTCGATGCGATAGCCTTCGTCGGCTGAGATGGTATAGGTCTGACCCGAGCCATGCAACACGCTCGTGCTGCCCGACGGCGATACCGTGCCGTTCTCACCGGCGACGGCCGAGATGGTGTAGCTGTTTAGGGCGAAGGACGCGTTGATGCTCTGGTCGGCCGTCACGTTGCTGAAGGTGTAGCTGGACAAGGCACCCACGCTGGTGCCGTTGACCTGCACATCGGCGATGCGATAACCCGTGGCCGGCGTGATCGTGTAGCTCTGGCTGCCGCCATGGGCGACGCTGGTGCTGCCCGACGGCGATAGGGCGCCGTTGGCCCCCGCACTCGCGCTGATGGTATAGCTCAAAAGGGTAAAAGAAGCACTGATGCTCTGGTCGGCCGTCACGTTGCTGAAGGTGTAGCTGGACAAGGCACCCACGCTGGTGCCGTTGACCTGCACATCGGCGATGCGATAACCCGTGGCCGGCGTGATCGTGTAGCTCTGGCTGCCGCCATGGGCGACGCTGGTGCTGCCCGACGGCGATATGGCACCGTTGGCGCCCGCACTGGCGCTGATGGTATAATTCAAACGCGTAAAATAGGCGCTGATGCTCTGGTCGGCCGTCACGTTACCGAAGGTGTAAGTGGAGACCGCACCCACGCTGCTGCCGTTGACCACTACATAGGCAATGCGATAGCCCGTGGCGGGCGTGATCGTGTAGCTCTGGCTGCCGCCATGGGCAACGCTCGTGCTGCCCGACGGCGATATGGCGCCGTTGGCGCCTGCACTGGCGCTGATGGTGTAGGTCACGGGTGTTGGCGGTTCGTAGCGATATTCCACTTCGTTGGAATCGCCGCTTTCGTTCGTGCCCATGAAAGCACGCACCACGAAGTGGTAGGTGGTGTTCTCGGCCAAGTTGTCGACCGTGGCGCTGGTGCCGGCACCATTCCATACCGGCGCGTTGTAATTGTAGGTCCCGCCTTCCGTGCGTTGAAACAAACGATAACCATCGGGAGCGGCATCATTGGCGTCCCATGCCAGGGTCACCTGGACTGCATGGGATGCCAGGGGGAGACAAAAACAGAGAAAAAGAACCAGGGCCCATGACGGAAGGCCCAACCGTTTGATGGAAAGTGAACGTCTAGCGAACATATGTGCTACCTCCGTGGCGCATTGAATTTCGGACAACCGGTGCGTTCGCGGAGGAAGCGACCGTTTGCCTTCGGTAGCCCTGCCGCCATGTCTTCCGGCTAAGGAAGATTTAGGCCGGTGGCTTTGCGTCCCACCCTTTCGGGTGGTTTGCCGTTTCGGGCAGTTCGGCTTGAACTGTTCCCGCAACAACCTGTTTGCACATTCGATGCCAAAAACATTACAAAATCACACTTGCCGTTCCAATCTCTTGCAACATGGACGTCCAATCCATCTGGTTCGGGGTTCCGCGATAATCGCCGGCAAGATCAATGGAATGCGCTGTTCATGATCGTAGGGCTTGGTGCAATGGGGTGTATACGGAATAAGACAGCGGGAGGAGGCTACCGGGAAGGTTGCGAAAAGGATCAGTTGCCATCCAATTGTTGCGTCACCTGTACCATCACCAACCGCCGGGGATCGCCGGTGAAAGGCAATGTGTAGGCATGAACGGCCACGGGATTCAGTCGGCTGCCCGAACCCGTCGCGATCTTTACCAGATCGGGGTCCAGCTCGGGGTTTTCGCCGGGACCTTTATACAGCACGATCCACCCCCCGGGGGCCAACAGCGGCAGTGACAGGCGGACCACTGTGGCAAAATCGGCCACCGCCCGCGTGACCACCACATGGTACCGCCCACGGTGTTCGGGATGGTTGCCCAAGGCCTCGGCGCGGGCTTGGACGGCATCCGCCGACGGCAGCCCCAGTGCTCTGATGACGTATTTTAGAAAACTGATTTTCTTGCGGGAGGCATCGAGTAGAGTAACGGGCTGCTCCGGCCGCATGATTTTCAATGGAATGCCTGGAAAGCCGCCGCCGGTGCCGATGTCCAACAACGGTCCTTGGCACGGAATCCAGGGGGCCGGCAAAAGGGCATCCAGAAAATGTTTGACCGCTATCTGCCGGGGTTCGGTGATGGCGGTCAGATTGAATTTGCGGTTCCAGTCGCTCAGAAAACGGCCATGGTCGGCCATGTTTGCGGCTTGCCGGGGTGTGATGGCGATGCCGTGCTGCGCGCAGCCTTCGACCAAAAGCGCGATCCATTCCGGGCTGCCGATGCGCAACGTATCCGGTTCCTTATTCTGCGGTGGCGTCTTGGGTTTTCGCCGCCTTGGCATCCGCCTCGGGTTTGAAATCCATGATCACGGTGATATCGATACCGCCGCCGATATCGATGGTGGCGTGGGGGTAGCGCTTTTTGAACACGTGCAGCATGGCTTGGTTTTCACGCAGCACGGTGGCGACAAAACCGCGGAAACCGTTCTCCTTGGCGATGGCCTCCAACTGGGGCAGCAAATGGGAGGTGACGCCCTGTCCTTGAAAATCCTCGCGCACCACGAAGGCCACCTCGGCACGGCCGTTGCCGTCGTCGGCATAGGTGCCGATGGCCACGATCTCCTGGTGGCCGCCCTTTTGCACCAATCCAATGATCGACATATTCTTGCGATAATCGACGCTGGACCACTGCTGCTGCGCATGCTCATGGGAAAAGAGCTTCATTTTGTAGAAGAAGCGCAGGTAGATGGTCTCTTCTTTCAGTGAATAGAAGAAATTGCGATAGGCAAACTCATCCGAGGGCAGCAGGGGCCGAAACTCGATGGTTCGGCCGTTGGGCAGGGTGACCCGGGATTTGTACCCTTCCAGGAAAATCAGGTCGTCCTGGGCCGGAGGAAGTTGATCGGCAAAGATATAGTGCCGTTTCTTGGCCACTTCGATCAGCTCTTCACGGAACTTGGGGTGGGCGATCTGGGCCAGCTCCATCACCCGCTGGTAGATGCTTTTCCCCTTGAGCTCGGCAATGCCGTATTCGGTCACCACGAAGTTGACGTCGCCGCGAGTGGTGGCCACGCCGGCGCCTTCACTCAGGCTCGGCACGATACGCGACACGCGCCCTTTCTGGGCCGTGGAGGGGATGGCGATGATGGAAAAACCTCCCTTGGACATGGAACTGCCACGCAGAAAATCGACCTGGTCGCCGATGCCGCTGTAAAAGAGGTAGCCCATGGAGTCGGTGCAGACCTGACCCGTCAGATCCACCTCCAGCGCCGATGAGATGGAGATCAGGTTGTCGTTACGGGCAATCACGGTGGGATCGTTCACAAAGTCCGACGAGCGCAAGTAGAAGGTGGGGTTATCGTCCATGAAACGATAGAGATTTTCCGATCCCATGCACAAGGAGGCCACCACTCGTCCAGGCAGCAGGGTCTTCTTGCGGTTGGTGATCACCTTGTTCTCCAACAGGGGGATGAAGGCGTCGGTGATCACCTGGGTGTGCACCCCGAGGTCCTTCTTATCCATCAGGTGGGAAAGAATGGCGTTGGGCAAATGGCCGAAACCGATCTGGATGGTGGCGCCATCTTCCACCAGCTGGCTGACATAGTAACCGATACGCGATGCCACCTCCTGATTCTTGACCAGGGGCAGATCTTCCACCAGGGGTTCTTCGAACGGCACGAAGTAGTCGATCTCGTCGACGTGGACGATGCAATCGCCCCAGGTTCGCGGCGTGCGCGGGTTGACCTGGGCGATGACCATGCGCGCGTTGTCCAACCCGGCACGGGTGATGTCCACCGACACCCCCAGACTGCAATAGCCAAAGCGGTCAGGCGGGCTGACTTGCACCAGGGCCACGTCCAAGCCGATCCGCTGACTGCTGAACATATTGGGAATCTGGGAGAGGTAAGCGGGAAGGTAATCGATCTTGCCTTCGAAGGCGGCCTTGCGCATGCTGGTGCTGATGAAGAACAGCTTCAAGGCGAACCGTTTCAGGAAATCGGGATCGTCCACGTACTTTGAAAGGGTGAAGGAGAGCATCTGGTAGATCACCGCATCCTGGATGATGGGATTTTTCACCATGGTCCGAATCAGATGCTGCGGCTCACCGCATCCGGTGCCGATGAAGATCCGGCTGCCGTTCTTGATCTTGGAAAGTGCCTCCTGGGCGGTCACCACCTTGCCCGGACAATGCTCACGAATATCCATACCCCCACTCCTTTACAGCAACCCGCACCGGTGCGGCCCTGTGCAATAAATTCTCTATTTGAACCGAGAAATGTTGTTTAGTCAAGCGTTTCATTAATTAATAGTTTAAAGTTTAAACTATCTTCTCCTTATTGACATCGCCATCCGTGGAATGTTTAAATCTGCATTAAACCGAACGCAAACAAGGAACCACCATGACCCATCGCAACCCACTGTTAACAGTGGACATCATCATCGAGTGCAACGGCGGGATCGTATTGATCGAGCGCAAGAATCCGCCGCCCGGCTGGGCCTTACCGGGGGGGTTTGTGGATTACGGCGAAACCCTGGAGCAGGCCGCCGTGAGGGAGGCGTTGGAAGAAACGAAGTTGGCGGTGACACTGATCGAACAATTGCACACCTATTCCGACCCACGGCGCGACCCGCGCCATCATACGGTATCGACGGTCTTCATCGCCACGGCCCGGGGTGAACCCCGGGGCGCCGACGATGCCCGCACCGCCGCCGTTTTCAGCGAAGGGCAACTGCCGGCCCCCTTGGCCTTCGATCATGCACAGATCCTATCAGACTATTTTCACTACAAAAATGGGATGTCACGGCAAGAACTGTTCACGTTCCGGTGATGGTCGCCGAACAGTAGCCGGTTTTTTTGGGGCCGGGGAAAAATTGTTGTTGACAAACCCCGCACATCTTATCTATTAGATGCGTTTATCAAGTTGAATTGAACGCCCCTCATTTGGCAATTTCACCAGATGAGGGTTTTTGTTTCTCCGTCGGTACCTGGCAGCTGACCCTTCTCCCCTTGTAACCATCGACTTATAGCGGGCGGAAAGCAGCACAATCCCTTTCGGAGACAACACTTCGAAAGGATCGCGTCAAAATGGATCCTCGGACGGGGTCGGCCCCCTGCCGCCGTGGCATGTTGCCTGCCGGACAGCGGAACGACCCCCGGACGATTGTTTTGTTTGTAAAACGATAAGGAATGTAGCACATGAAAACCAACATCCGGCATCTGCGCAACATCGGCATCAGCGCCCACATCGATTCGGGCAAGACCACTTTGACCGAACGGGTGCTTTTCTACACCCAACGCATCCACGCCATCCATGACGTCAAGGGCAAGGATGGCGTCGGGGCCACCATGGACTCCATGGAGCTGGAGCGCGAACGCGGCATCACCATCGCCTCGGCCGCCACCTACTGCCAGTGGAAAGGGCACGACATCAACATTATCGACACACCGGGCCACGTGGATTTCACCATCGAGGTGGAACGGTCCCTTCGGGTGTTGGACGGCGCCATATTGGTGTTGTGTTCCGTCGGCGGGGTGCAGTCCCAATCGATCACCGTGGATCACCAGATGAAACGCTACAATGTGCCCTGCATCGCCTTCGTCAACAAGTGCGATCGCAGCGGCGCCAGCCCTTTCCGGGTGATCGAACAGTTGAAGAACAAGTTGGCGCACAACGCGGTGGCCATGCAGATCCCCATCGGCCTGGAGGCCGACCACCAGGGGGTTGTCGATCTTGTGCGGATGAAGGCGCTCTACTTCCGTGGCGACAACGGCGAAACCATCGAAGAGCTGGAGATTCCTGCCGAATTGCGGGAGATGGCCGACGAATACCGCGAACAGCTCATCGACGCGGCCACCATGTTCTCCGACGAATTGACCGAAGCGGTTCTGGAAGAGGCGCCGGTGACCACCGAGATGCTCCTCGGCGCCATCCGCGCCGGTGTATTGCAGCGCCAATTGACACCGGTATTCATGGGTTCCGCTTACAAAAACAAAGGGGTGCAGCCCCTGCTGGATGCCGTCATCGATTTACTTCCCAGCCCCAAGGATGTCATCAACCAGGCTTTGGATCTGAATGCCGAAGAAGCTCCCGTGAACCTGCAACCCGACAACGCCTTGCCCACCGTTTCGCTGGCCTTCAAGCTGGAAGACGGCCAATACGGTCAATTGACCTATATCCGCGTCTACCAGGGCAAACTGGAAAAGGGTGACACGGTGATCAACGTGCGCACCGGCAAGAAATTGAAGATCGGACGTCTGGTGCGCATGCATGCCGACCAGATGGAAGACATTCCGGCCCTGGGCAGCGGCGCCATCGGCGCCATGTTCGGCGTCGACTGCGCCTCGGGCGACACCTTCGTGACACCGGGGGTGACCCTGACCATGACCTCCATGTACGTACCCGAACCGGTGATCTCCCTGGCCATCGCTCCCAAGGACCACAAGTCGGAGATCAATATGTCCAAGGCGTTGAACCGATTTTCCAAAGAGGACCCCACCTTCAAGACCCATGTCAACGACGAGACCGGCGAAACCATCATTTCGGGTATGGGCGAGCTGCATCTGGATGTTTACATCGAGCGCATGCGCCGTGAGTACAGCGCCATCGTCACCACCGGCGCCCCCCAGGTGGCTTATCGCGAAACCATCACCCAGAGGGCCGAATTCGACTACATCCACAAGAAACAGACCGGCGGTTCGGGCCAATACGGCCGCGTTGCAGGCTATATCGAACCTTGCAGCGAAGCCGATTTCATTTTCGACAACCAGGTCACCGGCGGTTCGGTACCGACCCAATACATCCCGGCCTGCGAAAAGGGTTTTCGCAACTGCATGGCCAAGGGGCCCAAGCTGGAATTCCCGGTGACCGGTATTCGCGTGGTGCTCAACGACGGTGCCTCCCACAGCGTGGACTCATCGGACATGGCTTTCCAGGCGGCGGCCCGCGGTGCTTTCATCGAGGTTTATCCCAAGGCCAAGCCCATCGTCCAGGAGCCGATCATGAAGGTGGTGGTGGAAACGCCGGCCGAATACCAAGGGGCGGTCATGGGCTCTCTCAATCAAAGACGCGGTATGATTCTCGGTGCCCAGGACGAGGGGGTCATGTGCATCATCGAATCCCAGGTACCCCTGGCGGAAATGTTCGGCTATGCCACCATCTTGCGCTCCCTCACCCAGGGCAAGGCGCAATTCACGATGGAGTTCGCCGCTTACAAACAGGTGCCCCAATCCATCGCCGAGGAGATCGCCAAAAAGGTCGCCGAAAAGAAGCAGAAAGTGGCCTAAGGGAGTCTATCGCCCATGCTCAAGCTGGATTCGGAGGCACTTCCGGCGGATCGTCTCGCCCGTCGCCGTTCCCGGCCCGACCGGCCGGCGCCGGGTACCTCGACCGGTCGTGTGATTCGCCTCAAAGAAAGGAATCTGATAATGCTGACCAAAGATTTGATACTGCGCAATCCCCTGCGGCTGTTGGGCCAGGAGAACGAAGACATCGTCGGTCCGGGCCGCTTCGGTGCCGTGCTGGCACGGGCGGGAGTGGGGAAAACCGCCTTGATTGTGCAAATCGCCCTGAACACCATGTTGCGGGGCCGCAAGGTGCTGCACATCAGCCTCAACGAACCGGTGGGCAAGGTCGACATCTGGTACCGGGAGGTGGTTCACCGCCTGGCGCAGCATTACCAGGTCAATGACATGCAACAGTTGTGGGACACCATGCTACCCCACCGCCTGATCATGACCTTTCAGGTGGAGGGTTTCAGTCTTCCCAAGTTGCAGGAACGCTTGACCGACCTGACAGCCCAGAACATCTTCCAGCCCGACATGATCATCATCGATGGTTACCCTTTCGATCCCGAGGCGCACCCTTTGCTTGAAGCACTAAAAGATCTGGCCGGCCAACTGGCCGTGCCGGTCTGGTTCACCGTCACCACCCACCGCCACGAGGCACCTGCCGAGGACGGACTGCCCGTCCAGCTCTCCCCGGTGCAGGATCTCTTCGATGTCGCCATCGCTCTGCAACCCAAAGGGGAGACGGTTTTTATCGAAGCCCTCAAAGGCTGCACGCTGCCGGAAGCCCAACCACCGCTGGTCCTCGATCCGGCCACGATGTTGATACGAACCCAAGTGGAAGGCGGGGTTGCCTGAAACACCCGCTGACCGCCGGTGCAAAGGAAAAAGAGAAATGCCGCGCGCCATCCAACCGTTGGACAAAGTGCAACTGGCGGTTTACGCCAGTCCGCCGCACCCCGATGCGCCATCCGATATCGTATCGGAAACGCCCTTGACGATTATCGTCGGCCTGGGCGTCGAAGGGCTCACCCCTTTTGAACAGCAACTGATGGGCAAAGTACCCGGTGAGGAAGCAACCGTGGCAGTGCAACCCGGCGCCGCCATGCGCCTGTTCGGCCACTTGCAGTGCGATCTGACCCCCCACCTGCCGGCAGCGCCCCCCTTCGAACTGCGTGTGCGGGTATTAAGCGCAACGAAGGCGGACAACGGCGAAGTGGTCAAAACCATGGCCCGCATGACGGCCTGCGGCGGCGATTGCGATTGCGGTTGCGGCTGTGGTTGATTTATTCCCGGTCATTGCCTATAAGTGTATTGGAAATCAAATCAATACGCGAGGAATAGTGGATGTACCGGGACAACTACATCAAAGCCCTTCGATCGGAAATGCTGGAGATGGTGGCCGAGCAGCTGACGCCGGTGGCGCTGCGCTACGGATACAGCGATGTACCCTTGGAAACCACCATCAAATGGCGGCCCCAAGTCTTGGTACTGGGTAGCTATTCATCGGGCAAATCGACCCTGATCAATGATTTTCTGGGCCTCAAGGTCCAAGCCACCGGCCAGGCGCCCACCGACGACTCCTTTACGGTGATCACCTACGACGACAGCCTGCCGGCCGACGCACCGCCACAGGTAACCGAAACCCGTGACGGCAAGTACCTTCTCAACGATTCGGAATACCCCTTCGAATCGTTGAAAAAGCACGGCCAGCGCTTTGCCGCCCACTTCCGTCTGAAAAAGGTCAACGCCCCCTTCCTGAAAAACCTGGCCATCATCGACACCCCGGGCATGCTCGACAGCATCACCGAGCGGGACCGGGGTTATGATTACCAGGAAGTGATCGGCGATCTGGCCCAGATCGTCGATCTGGTATTGGTGCTCTTCGATCCCCACAAGGCCGGCACCGTACGCGAGGCACACACCAGCCTGCGGGAAACCCTGCCTTCGCGCACCTTTGAAGACCGGGTGCTGTTCGTCCTCAACCGCATCGACGAATGCGCCTCCATGATCGATCTGCTGCGCGTCTACGGCACCTTGTGTTGGAACCTCTCCCAAATCACCGGGCGCAAGGACATCCCCATGATCCATCTGACCTATGCCCAACAGGAAGCCGAAGCACAAAAGGAGAGCCGGGATCTGAGCTATTTGCGCTACCTGGAGAACCAGCGCGAGGAGCTGAAAAAGGCGGTGCAACAAGCGCCCACCTATCGACTGGACAACCTGGCCTCCTTCGTGGAAACCCATGGCCAGCGCCTCGCCCATCTGTTGGAAGCACTGATCGCTTATCGCAAGAAAACCCGCCGCTTCAGTGCCAAGGGGTTTCTCACAGCCCTGGTGTACGGAATACTCGCAGGCGGGGGCGCCATCGGCCTCACCTTCGTCGTGCCGCCCCTGATGGGTACCGACATCTACCTCAAGGCCGCCATCGGCGGCGGCACGGCGCTACTGTTCCTCGGTCTCTGGGCCACATTTCTGCGCCACCTCTTCTACAAACGCTTTCATCGCAAAACCATCAAGCAGATCGACAGTTTGACCCCCCTTTTCAACCAGACCCGCCGGGACAGTTGGGAAGCGGTCCGCGACATCGTCACAAAGCACCTGCAAAACACGGGCGGCAGATTCTCCTTGCGCGAAGTGCGGCGCGAGCACGCCAACATCGCCGCCTTGTACCAAGAAGGATCCAAGGAGATCCGGGAAGCACTCAGGGAACTGGCCAATCTGTCGGAAGACGAAGAGGCCGCCCTGGGGCTGAACCGTGTCCAGGCGGCCATCGCCGGACCCGCGCAAACCCCGCCGGATCCGGCGACCAACGCTTGATCGCATAGTTCCCGGGCCCGGTCGACACGGGAGCCCGGATGTCGGCAATAGCATATGGCGCGCGGCTTCTGTGGCGATACCGCCGACCGACGCCTTCATGAACCGCACCGCTCCGATCCTTGGACATGCCCCGAAAGGCCTTGCCAATGTCGCCTACCGCCCCTGACGATGTAAACATCCTGGACCGACCAGAGGTGTGCAACGCCATTTTTCACCCGCGCAGCGAATGGGGTCGGCCCGCCGATCCGGCAAAGGATCACCTGATTCCCGTCGCCACCGACACCGCCGTCGGCGGCCGGTTTTACACGCTGTCTCCTGAGGGGTGCAACATTCTCTTCTTCCACGGCAACGGGGAGATCGTGTCCGACTACGACGACATCGGCCCCCTGTTCAATCGCATCGGCATCAACCTGCTGGCCGTGGACTACCGGGGCTATGGTCGCTCCGACGGCACCCCCACCGTCAGCGCCATGCTCGCCGACAGCCATCCGATCCTCGATTACACCCTCAACTGGCTCGCCGGTCACGGCTACAGCGGCCCCCTGGTGGTGATGGGACGCTCCCTGGGCAGTGCGCCGGCCCTGGAGCTGGCCGCATCCCGTACCGATGCCATCTCAGGCCTGATCATCGAAAGCGGGTTTGCTTTCGCCGCGCCGCTGCTGCACTTGTTGGGGGTCGATGTGGAACGTATCGGATTCAAAGAGCAGCAGGGATTCCGCAACATCGACAAGATCGCTCAATACGCCGGCCCCACCCTGATCATCCATGCCCAGCACGACCACATCATTCCCTATGCCGACGGCAAGGCGCTTTACGAAGCGAGCGCGGGCATCCGCAAACGGTTGCTGCGCATCGACGGCGCCGACCACAACGACCTGTTTTTCGTGGGCATGACCCAATATTTGCAGGCCATCGCCGATTTCCTGCAAGAGGTGGCCGGCGCCTCTCGGTAGTCACGCCGCCCAACCCGTGTCCGCAACCACTGTTCAGGACTTGTGCTGCCGATAAGCCTTGGAAAGCCCCACGTACACCTCGGCCTCGTGCACATTCACGGCCAGTCGCGCCTTACCGTAATCCTTCTTGATCTTGGCCGGCACGCCGGCCGCCAAGTGACAAGCATCGATCTGCTGTCCCTCCTGCACCAGCGCGCCGGCGGCCACCACGGCACCGGTTCGAACCACCGCGTTGTTGAGCACCACGGCGCCGATGCCGATCAACACCTTGTCTTCGAGGGTGCACCCGTGCACCACCGCATTGTGCCCGACGGTCACATCGGCACCAATGGTCAAAGGGCAGCCCGGATCAAGGTGCAGCACGCACTGGTCCTGAATGTTGGTGCGGGCACCGATGGTGATGCGGTCCGTATCGCCCCGGACCACGGCACCGAACCAGATGCTGGCCCCCTCCTCGATCACCACATCCCCGATCACCACGGCGGTGGGTGCGATGTAGACATTCCTTCCGATCACCGGATGTTTACCGTTATACGGAATGATCATGGCCACTCCTTTCATCGTCCGCTTGCATTCCCGGTTCCTCTGGTTTATTCTGGTGTTACTCATTGTGCTGCCGGCACCACCCAATCGGGCAATGCCCTTGGTTCGATGTTTAGCCCATCCGGGCATTGGCGGCAAGCGGCTTCGGCGGCGGCGCCCATCCGCCCTGCGGCACCGCACGCAACAACAGGATGACGCGAACATGAAAACAGAGACACCCGACGCCACCAAACGGCCGGCACCTCGCAGTTTCGCCGATCCGTTGGGTCCCGCCGTGCTGAACGCCCTTTCGGCCCACATCGCCATACTGGATGAACAAGGGGTGATTCTGGAAACCAACCGGGCTTGGCAAGCCTTTGCCGCCGAAGAAAAAGCGGACAGTACCGTCGATTTCATCGGCGTCAACTACCTGGCCGTGTGCGATGCCGCCACGGGCGAGGATGCGGCTCACGCGCATGCGGCGGCCGCCGGCATCCGCGAGGTCATCCGCGGCGAGACAGAGGAGTTTCTCTACGACTATCCATGCCACTCGCCGACGGCGCAACATTGGTACTACATGCGGGTGCTCCGCGTGACGTCGGTCGCGCCGCCGTTGGTTGTGGTGAGCCACGAAGAGATAACACAACTCAAACTGGCCGAAGAGGCGCTCAGACAAGGAAAAATCGACATTGAAGTACAAAAGCAACAGCTGGAAGAGACCAACATCGCCCTGAAGGTGTTGCTCCGACAACGGGAATCGGACAAGCAGGAGCTCGAAGAAAAAGTGCTGGCCAACATCAAGGAGTTGATCTTCCCCTACATCGAAAAGCTCAAACGCGCCCCTTTGCGGGGAAAAGACCGCACCGCCGTGGATATCATCGAATCCCACCTGCAAAACATCGTTTCCCCCATGCTCCAACGGCTGTCCAATATCCACATCGTGCTCACGCCCCAGGAGCTGCAGGTGGCCACCTTGGTCAAAGACGGCCGCAGTAGCAAGGAGATTGCCGAAATCTTGAATGTCTCCGACACCACGGTCCATTTTCACCGCAAGAACCTGCGCCGCAAATTGGGATTGCAAAATGCCGGCACCAACCTGCGCTCCCACCTGATCGCCATGGCATCCATACAGTGACGACTGCTTCCCTTCGGTAGGTTCTGCCTACCATTACCCCCCTCATCTGCTCCGGTTGCACATCCGGATATCGACAACACCTTACGTGTCAAACAAAGCACACGAAGGGAGTGTTACAATGCGTATCGGACCCGACAATCTATCGGACGTGTTTTTTCAACTCAATTGGACGAGCGATGCAATCCGGCATACCGACGGATATGCCGCGCGCCAGGTCAATTTTTGGCGGGATCTGCTACCCCGCCGGCTGAAGGATCGGCTTGAAGGCCTGCAACCCGGCGATGGTTTCACCATGGATTTCGCGCCGGGTGAGATTTTCGTCGACAAGCGAAAACCCGAACTGCGCGATCTTTCGCGTCGGCAGTTCGCACCGGAAAGGATCGGCGCGCCCGCGCTCCAACCCCGCATGGGGCGCTTTTATCCCAAGGGCCTGCTCAAGGACATGACCGGCATCTTCCGGGCCAATATAACGCCGTTTCGCTGTGTTGCATGCAACAATGGCCATATTACGGTGGACATGGATCATCCCCTGGCGGATCGCCCGCTTTCCCTGACGGTCACTGTAGGCGGCCTGAGCCCCAAGAGAACGGAAAAGGGCGGCGGCATGCAGGATTGGATGGCGCTGCTGACCGACGGCGTGGGCATGCAAGCGCCCTGGCGCGACCAACCCACCGATTTTTTCGAGCCCGCGGATTTTGTGCGCGCGGATGAAACCCCGGACCCCCTTTTCTATCAAAAACCACGCATGGTGCAGCATTTGGACGATCAGGCCCTGGAGGTGGTTCGGGAACTGTATGGGCGTTTTGTCCGGCCGGGCATGCGTGTTCTGGATTTGATGGCCGCCTGGGACTCTCACCTGCCGCCGGAGGTCGCCTTGAAACAGGTGACGGGCATCGGTCTCAATGATTACGAGCTGTCGCGCAACAAGGCACTGACCGACTTCCGTGTGAACGATCTGAATGCGGATAGCACCCTTGCTTTGCCGGATAATTCCTACGATGTGGCGATCTGCACCGCTTCGGTGGAATATTTGACCTCGCCGCTGGCGGTCATGAATGAAGTGGCCCGGGTGCTCGCACCGGGAGGGCGGTTCATTGTCACCTTCTCCAATCGCTGGTTTCCGCCCAAGGCAATCGCGCTCTGGTCCCGGCTGCATGAATTCGAGCGCATGGGCCTGGTGTTGGAGTACTTCCGTCGGACCCCGGCTTTTCAGGACCTGCAAACCTATTCAATTCGCGGCCTGGAGCGGCCCAGCCACGACAAGTACTACGGTCGGTATTGGCTGTCCGATCCCGTCTATGCGGTCTGGGGCCGGAAAGCTTGACCCCATGGCTGCATCACCGGTTGCGCCGGATCTCTTCGGCGATCGCCTTGAGCTCTTCGCCGGCGATGGTTTCCTGCTCCAACAGCCGTTGGGTGCTGCGCTCCAGCAGTTCACGACGCGCTTGCAGGATATCACGGGCCACCTCGTACTGCCGGTTGATGATCTCGCGCACCTCCTGGTCGATCAGCTCGGCCGTGCCTTGGCTGTACTCGCCGTGACGCTCCATGCCGGGGTAAAGAAATTGGGAGCGTTGGTCGGCGGCATGATAAACTTGTCCGATGGCCTCGCTCATTCCGTATTGGGTGACCATGCTGCGGGCGATATCGGTGGCCTTGGACAAGTCGTTGTGGGCGCCGGTGGAAATATCGTCGAAAACAATGGCCTCCGCCGCCCGGCCGCCCAGCAGGGTGGCGATCTTGTTGAGCAGTTCGGTCTTGCGCATCAGGAACCGGTCTTCGGTAGGCACCTGCATGGTGTACCCCAAAGCGGCGATGCCCCGCGGGATGATGGTGATCTTCTGCACGGGGTCGGTTCCGGGCAAGGCCATGGCCACGAGGGCGTGACCCACTTCATGGTAGGCGACGATTTTTTTCTCCTCGGGATTGATCAACCGGTTTTTCTTCTCGAGGCCGGCCACCACCCTTTCCACGGCCTCTTCGAAATCCTCCATGCGCACCTTCCGCCGGTCGCGCCGCACCGCCAGAAGCGCCGCCTCATTGACCAGGTTGGCCAGGTCGGCCCCCACCATGCCGGGGGTCATGGCGGCGACCTTCTCTACATCGATATCATCGTCCAGATGCACGTTCTTGAGGTGCACCTTCAAGATGGCCTCGCGGCCGTTCTTGTCGGGCCGATCCACCAGCACCTGCCGATCAAAGCGTCCGGGACGCATCAGCGCCGGATCGAGAATTTCGGGTCGGTTGGTGGCCGCCATGAGAATCACCCCCACCTGGGCATCGAAGCCGTCCATCTCCACAAGCAACTGGTTCAAGGTCTGCTCCCGCTCGTCATGGCCGCCCATGCCGCCAAAGCCGCGAGCCTTGCCCAGGGCGTCCAACTCATCGATGAAGATGATACAGGGGGCCTTCTGTTTGGCCTGATTGAAAAGATCGCGTACCCGGGCCGCTCCCATGCCCACGAACATCTCCACGAACTCCGAACCGCTCATGCTGAAGAAGGGTACACCGCTTTCGCCGGCCACCGCTTTGGCCAGAAGCGTCTTGCCGGTGCCCGGCGGCCCCACCAGCAGAATGCCGCGCGGCATTTTGCCGCCGATGGAGGTGAAGCGTTCCGGTTTTTTGAGAAAATCGATCACTTCCACCAACTCCTGCTTGGCTTCGTCCACGCCGGCCGCGTCCTCAAAGGTGACCCCCACCTCGTCTTCCACGTAGATTTTGGCCTTGTTCTTACCAAGGGTCATGAACCCTTGCTGTTGCCCCTGGATACGTTTGATCATGTAAAGCCAGATTCCCACGAACAAGGCCACCGGCAACACCCAGGAGAGGATGTCACGCAGCCAGGTGGACTCGATCTCCCCTTTGAAGGTGACATCGTGTTCGTCCAGCAGCTTGGAGATTTCGGGATCGACCCGCACGGTGCGAAAGGGGACACTACGGCCGTCAACGCCCCCTTCGGGAACCATGCGGCCCTGAATCTGGTTCTCGGTGATGGAGACTTCAGTGATACGTTGTTCCTGCACCAATCGCAAAAAGCGACTGTAAGGAATGGTTTCGATGGCAAAGGCGGAAATCATCAAATTGTGAATCAGCAAAATACCCCAGATGGCCATTATGACGTACCAAATGGAAAACTTGTGATGCTTTTCCATGCATGCTCCTCATCGGCTGTTTTGGGCGGAAGGAATTTTCACTTTTATGATAAACCATTGCAGAGGATATGCAAGTGCGGGTATGCAGTGTTGCACAATGCCTATCAGCACTGTTTTGTGCGATGACATCCATCAAATGCCTTATTGACAAGTTCAACGAAAGTGATGGCCTATGAAAACGGACCAGCCGATTCTTGTTACCGGCGCCACCGGTTATGTGGGGGGCCGCTTGATTCCCAGATTGTTGGCGGCCGGCTACCGGGTGCGCGCCATGGGCCGCAACCTGGACAAGCTGTCCTGCCGCCCCTGGGCCCATGCAGCGGGTGTCTCGCTGGCGGCCGGGGACATGTTGGATGCCGCCTCGGTGATCGCGGCCGGGCGTGGATGCCGGGCGGCCTGCTACCTGGTCCATGGGATGGTGGCCCAGCACGACCATTATGCCGAAGCCGACCGGCAAGCGGCCCTCAATATGCGCGACGCCGCACAGCACAACCAAATGGAACAGATCGTTTACCTGGGCGGCTTGGGCGATGCGAGCCATCCCAAACTGAGTCATCATCTGGCCTCGCGCCACGAGGTGGGCCGGATTCTGCAATCCGGGCCGGTTCCGACCACGGTGCTGCAAGCCGCCATGATTATCGGATCCGGCAGCGCCTCCTTTGAAATTTTGCGCTACCTGGTCGAGCGGCTGCCGGTGATGATCACCCCCCGTTGGGTGCACACCCCCACTCAACCCATCGCCATCGCCAATGTGCTCGATTACTTGGTCGGCTGCCTGCAAAACCCCGCCACGCAAGGCGGCACCTTCGATATCGGTGGGCCGGATGTGCTCGCCTACGCCGACCTGATCCGCCTCTATGCCGAGGAGGCGGGCTTGCCCCGGCGCCGGGTCATCCCGGTACCGCTGCTCACGCCCCGGCTCAGCGCCCGCTGGATCCACCTGGTCACCCCGGTGCCTGCCGCCATCGCCCTGCCCTTGACCGAGGGGTTGAGCGTGCCGACCACCTGCAGCGATCATCGCATTCGGGATCTGGTGCCCATCGATTTGATCGACTGCCGCCAGGCCATGCGCCGCGCCCTGGACCGCATTCTCGAAAAGCAGGTGGAGACTTGCTGGAGCGATGCGGGCCACCTGCAACCGCCGGAGTGGGCCTATTGCGGCGATGCGGCCTATGCCGGCGGCACCTTGTTCCAATTGGGCTACCATATCGATCTGGATCTACCCCCCGAAAAGGTTTGGCCCGTGGTGGCCCGCATCGGTGGTGACACCGGCTACTATTTCGGCAAACCGCTCTGGCGCTTGCGGGGACGGCTGGATCGTTGGGCCGGCGGCGTGGGCCTGCGGCGGGGGCGGCGTCACCCCGAAACCATCGGCGTCGGTGACGCGCTGGACTTTTGGCGGGTGCTGGTCCTGGAGCGAGGCCGCCGCATGACCTTGTTGCCGGAAATGCGCATGCCCGGCGAGGCGCTGCTGGACATGCAAACCCAACCCGCCGGCCCCGGACGCAGCCGACTCAGCTTGCTGGCGCGTTTCCGGCCCCACGGTTTGGCCGGCATCTTTTACTGGATCTTGCTCTACCCATTTCATGTTTGGCTCTACCAGGGTATGCTGAAAGCCATGGCACGGAGCGCCGGTGCGCGACAGACAGGACCCGTGCGCCCCATGGATAGCCGCAGCGTCATGGCCTGCGCGTTGCCGCGGTCGGTCCACGCACACGCGCCGACAGCGCAATCCGACACAACGGACCACTAACAACAAACAACATTCACCACCTACACAAGGAGAAAACGATGGAGCTGAAAGCGTACTTTGAAAACAACCGCGGCTTCGGCGTGCTGGCCACCGCCGATCAACAGGGAAACGTGGATGCGGCCGTTTACAGCCGGCCCCACGTCATGGCGGACGGCACCTTGGCCTTCATCATGAACGACCGCCTGAGCCACCAATATCTGCAGAGCAATCCCCATGCCGCCTATCTCTTCCGGGAGGGATCGGAGGGGTACCAGGGCAAACGCTTCTTCCTGACCAAAATCCGCGAGGAGCAGGACAGCGAGCTGCTGGATCAACTCAAACGGCGGGTCTACCCGAAGGACAAGCCGCACGAGGGGCCGCGATTTCTGGTCTTTTTCAAGATCGACAAGGAGTTGCCGTTGATCGGGCCCGGGGAGGAAACCGATTAGGGCGGCTCTTTAACGGCCGATGGCGGCGGCTCGGAGCGGTACCTCCGATGGGGCGTCGCTCCTGCCGCCGATCACGGCTGCGGCGGCATTTGCACGAAATGGGCCTTTTGCGGACCGTCAAGCAGTTGCACCGAGGTGATAGCGACCCGCATAAAGGCGAGTTGCTCGCTCTGCATCAGTCGACGCAGATGGGGATGCTGCTCCTCGAAGAGGGCGCGTGTCGACACCAGCTCGGCCGGAACGGTCATTTCCACGGCCAGCCCGTTGATGGTCAGCGCCTGCACTTGGCCGCGAGGCGCCCGCTCCCGGGTGTCCACCATCAGGCTCACCTTGGGCTGATGGCACAAATTACGGTACTTCAAGGTGTCCTTGGGCGTGACGAGGAAAATCTGTTTGCCGTCCGACGAAGCGACATAGGCCATCAAGGAGGTGTGCGGCCCCTCTTTACCGGCGGTGGCCAGTACACAAAGGGTGTTCTCTCGAATCAAGGTATCGATTTGCGCCAACATTTCGGATCATCCTTTATCTTTTTGGTCCATGCGGGTCGATGGGTCTTTGTTATGCGGTTATCCACAAAGTCCGAGTCGGGGCTTGCCCATTGGAAATCGAAAAACCATTCGCGACCACCGTATGCTATATACCCCGAAACGGCGGTGCGGTATAGGTGTCTTTGGAATGTTGGATCGAATTTTTCGGCCGCATGGCCGGTGTCCTTCATCATCTCTCTCCGGGTCATCACCGTCACCACCACTGCAAAAATAGGAGCCAGGAAATGAATGAAGCCATCAAACTCGGCATCAGCAGTTGCCTGTTGGGCAACCCAGTACGCTACGACGGCGGCCACAAGCTGGACCACTTCATTAAGGAGACCCTGGGTCGCTATGTGCAGTTCGTGCCGGTCTGCCCCGAAGTGGAGTGCGGCTTGCCCGTTCCGCGGGAAAGCATGCGTCTGGTCGGTGATGTGCAAAACCCGCGCCTGGTGACCACGCGCAGCGGTATCGACCACACGGAGCGGATGCAACAATGGGTGAGGCAACGGCTGGATCTACTGGCCGATGAGGATCTGTGCGGTTTCATATTCAAGAAAGACTCCCCCAGCAGCGGCATGTGGCGGGTAAAAGTGTACAACAGCGGCGGCATGCCGTCCAAAACCGGCAGCGGCCTCTTCGCGGCGGCCTTCAGCAAGCGCTTCCCGCGCATTCCGGTGGAGGAGGAGGGACGTTTGCACGACCCCAAGCTGCGGGAAAACTTCATTGAAAACATCTTCGCTTTGCGCCGCTGGCGGGCATCCCTGGCCTCGGGAAAGCGTCAGGGGAACTTGGTGGCCTTTCACACCCGCGAAAAATTGCTGCTGATGGCCCACAGCCCCAATCACTATCGCCAACTGGGCAAACTGGTGGCCGAGGGTAAAGCAAAACCCGTGGACGCTCTGTATGACGGCTATGAAGGGCTTTTTCTGGAGGCCCTGTCCCTGAAAACCACGCCGGCCAAGAATGTGAACGTGCTGCAGCACCTGCTCGGCTATTTTAAGAAACAGCTGGATGCGGCGGAGAAACAAGAGATGCTGGAAATCATCTCCCGGTACCGGCAAGGGCATGTGCCCCTGATCGTGCCCATCACTTTGATCAACCACTATGTGCGCAAATACGATCAAAGCTATCTTGCCGGACAGACCTATCTCAACCCCCATCCTATCGACCTGCAACTGCGCAACCACACTTGAAAGGGAGGCTCATGGCTGGACGGTATCGCCATAGCGCCGCCGCCAAGGCCGGTGCTTCACCCGGCACCCTGGTGCACATCGGCGAGCAGAAGCTCGAACGGGTATTCTTGACGGTCATCGATTACGACGCCGACGCCGTCACCCCGCATCAGGACATCAACATGGCCGCAGCCCTGACCTGTTGCGACGGCCCACGCAACACCTGGCTAAACGTGGACGGCATCCACGACACAGCCGTCATCGCCCGCATCGGCGAACACTTCAAGATCCATCCCCTGACCCAGGAGGATATCCTGCACACGGCTCAGCGGCCCAAGTTGGAGAGCTTCGATCACTATCTCTATATCGTCCTGCCCATGCTGCGTTATCTTCCCGAAGAGGCACGGGTGATTTCAGAACAGGTGAGTTTGATTCTTACTGATCGGGTGCTGATCTCTTTCCAGGAGTCCACGGGGGATGTTTTCACACCGGTGCGCGAACGCCTGCAAAAGAACCGCGGCCGCATCCGCGGAAGCGGTTGCGACTACCTGGCCTATGCCTTGGTGGATGCCGTGGTGGACCACTATTTTGTCATCCTGGAGCAGATCGGCACCCGCATCGATGAGCTGGAAGAACAAACCATCGACAACCCGAAACCCGAGATCCTGCACCGCCTCCATGCGCTCAAACGGGAAGTGATCGGCCTGCGCAAGCGGATATGGCCGCTGCGGGAAGTGATCGCCGCCCTGGCCCGCCAGGACAGCACCCTGATCCACCGGGAAACCGCTATTTTCTTCCGTGACGTTCATGACCACACCATCCAGGTCATGGACACCATCGAGTCCTACCGGGATCTGCTGGCGGGCGTGCTCGAACTGCACTTGTCCACCATCAGCAATCGCATGAGCGAAGTGATGAAAACCCTGACCATCATCGCCACCATTTTCATTCCCCTGACCTTCATCGCCGGTGTCTACGGTATGAATTTCAGGGTCATGCCCGAACTGGAGTGGCGCTGGGGATACGGTTTCGCCTTGGGGATCATGGGCCTGACGGCACTGGGCTTGCTCGTCTACTTCAAAAAAAAGGGCTGGTTCTAGCCCTTGTCGGCATCATAACGTGGAAGTGATCACCAGGAGCCTTCGATGATCCGTTTCGGCCTATGCTGCATTTTCCGTGAAGCCCCCATCCGCTTTCGCCGAACAACGGCCAAGCATCTCTCGACCAATCCACGGCCCGAACAGTTGCGCCTCCTGGCGGAGATCATCCGGCACAACGCGGAAGCCCTCTATCAAGCACTGGCCTTTTGCCATGCCAACGGCATCGGCGATTTTCGCATCAACAGCCAGATTCTGCCCCTCAAAACCCATCCCCATGCGGGCTACGTCATGGAAGACTTGCCGGATGCGAAGTCGCTCGTAGACCTCTTCCGCCGCTGCGGGCGCTTCAGCCGCAAGCACGACATCCGCACCACCTTCCACCCCGATCAATTCATCGTGCTCAACTCTCCCTCCCCGGACGTGGTGCAACGCTCGCTGGCGGAACTGATCTACCAGGCCGAGGTGGCCGAATGGGTCAATGCCGATGTGATCAATCTGCACGGCGGCGGCGCTTACCGTGACAAGCCCGTTGCCCTGAAACGGCTGGTGCAGGCCATCGAACAGCTGCCCGCGGAGGTGCGCGGACGGATCACCCTGGAAAACGACGACCGTGTCTTCACTCCCGCCGACCTGCTGCCCGTGTGCCGCCAAACCGAGGTCCCGCTGGTCTACGATCTGCATCACCACCGATGCCTCCGCGACGGCCTCTCCGTCGTCGACGCCACCCGCGCCGCACTGGCCACCTGGCGGCGCGAACCCCTGTTTCATCTCTCCAGCCCGCAACACAGAGGGCCGACCGGCCCCTGCGGCCCGCACCACGAATTCATTGATCCGGCCGATTTTCCCTGCGAATGGCGTGATCTGGACATCACCGTGGAAATCGAGGCCAAGGCCAAGGAAGTGGCCATCCTGCGGCTGATGAGAACGCTTCCGGGAGAATTGCAGCAGCGTTGCGGCTGATGCGGGCGTCTACTCGGCCGCCGGATAGTTGATCTCCTTCAAGGTGGCGACAATCGCATCCCGCGTGGCCGGCGCCTCATAGGCGACGGTGACCGATTTGGCCGCCACGTCACCGGCCACCCGCACGACGCCGGGCACCTCTTTCAATTCACTCTCGATGGTGTGGGTGCAATGGCCGCAAGTGATATTGGGAATCTTAAAGGTCTGTTCTTCCATGAGTGTTTCTCCTTATTCAGATAAATGGCTGCAATGGCGCCGTAACCCATTAAGCAAGACAGCTCTTACTCTTAAGCCGTCGAAATGGAATGTCAAGTTCCAGCCCTGGCAAAGGTTGCTGTGCGCATGGTTCACATGGTTGGCATGGTTCGCAAGGTTCATGGTACGTAGGGTTCGTAGGGTTCGTAGGGAGCGTTGAGCGACCGCCGGCGGGTGGGCCGGGGGCCTGGGTGATGCGCGTTTTGGCGCCAAGGGGCCGTAATGGGGTGGGCTCCAGGCGGCCCGCAAACTCGCTGCGCTCAAACAGTGCGGGCCAAACGCCTTACGCCCACCCCATAACGGCCCCTATGCGCCTGCACGCATTGCATCCCCCAGCCCCCCGACCCACCCGCCTCCGTGCGAGAACAGGCCAAGTCACTTTAATGGTAGGAAAAAGACCTATGTGTCTGCCCGCGTGCTCCCCCCAGGCATCCGCCCAAACCGCCTCCCAATCCACCCCCCAGGCCCCCACCACCAAGGGCGGACACACAGGTCCGCCCCTACACACCCCCACCCCATCTAACCGGCAGAATTCCTTGCTTTAAACTTTAAACTTTAAACTTTAAACTGCCCCCAGGGTTCTCCACTCCGTACGAGAACAAGCGATGTCACTATTGCGAGCCGACTTGACAACTTTTAGTTTTGGGAATATTTTCCCAATTAACTGGCTTCCTCGAATCGATTTGCATCGCCCTATTCCGCTTTCACGTTCTGTGAGACGCCGGGGCGACAAAGGACGGACGATTTTCCAAATGATGCCTCATCCCGCATTGCGACATGCCGTTGTTCGAATCCTCACGCCACTGGTGCGCATCCTGATCCGCAACGGCGTTTCCTATGGCACCTTTGCCGACATGGCCAAGGCGGTCTTCACCCGAGTGGCGATGCAGGAATTTACCTTGCAGGGACGCAAACAATCGATTTCCAGGGTGGCGGTGCTCACCGGGCTCACGCGCAAGGCGGTCAAAGCGGCCATGAACCAGCCTCCCGAAGCGGTCGACGGGGTTGGGGAAACGTACAACCGCGCCACCCGGGTCATCGCAGGATGGCGCAAGGACCCCGCCTTCCACGATGCGGAGGGCAACCCCGCTGATTTGGAATTCGGCGAGGGTGCCGATGGTTTCACCCATCTGGTTAAAAAGTACAGCGGCGATGTGCCGGCCCGGGCCGTGCTGGACGAGCTGGAGCGCACCGACGCGGTGCGGTGCTCTGATGACGGCCGCATCCACCTGCGCATGCGTGCCTTCATCCCGGCATCGGACGATGCCATGCAACTGCACATCCTGGGAACGGATGTCGCCCATTTGATCCAAACCATCGAACACAACCTGAAAGCCGATCCGGACGAAAGGTGCCTGCAACGCAAGGTGGCCTATGACAATCTGCCCCGCGAGGCGCTGGAACCGTTCCGCCGCCTGGCCACCGAGCAGTCCCAAGCGCTGCTCGAAACCCTCGATCAAATGTTGTCCGCCCAAGACCGTGACAACAACCCGGCGGTCCACGGCACGGGGCGATATGCCGCGGGTGTCGGCATCTACTATTTCCAGGAGAAGGTGGATCATGAATCCTGAAAATGCATTGAACGACAATGCTGTCATGGTGCGCCGGCGCCTTGCGGTGGCGCTATTGATGGCGGCCATCGTTTTTGGCTGTGGCGGGGGAACCGACTACCATGCCAGCGGCGGCATCGGCGGCACGGGTGTCTCCATGGGCACGGTGACCGACCATGGCAGCATCATGGTCAACGGCGTGCGCTTCGACACGCAACAGGCCCAAATCCTTGTTGAAGGCGTTCCGAGAGGGCAAGGCGACGCCGATGCCCGCGCCCTTTTGCCGGTGGGCCGCGAGGTGGTGGTGTACGGTCGGACCACGGGGGCCACCCAAGGGCAAGCCGACCGGGTGGACACCTTTCATCGTGTGCGGGGGCCGCTGCAATCCATTGCAACATCCTCCGACGCCGATTACCCCACATTGGACGTTCTTGGTCAGACCGTCATTCTCGACGCCCAAACCCGTTGGCATCCCGACACGACAACTGTCGTCGGCTTACCAAAAGGCACGATTCTGGAGGTCAGCGGCCCGGTGGATGGTGATGGCGCGGTGCACGCCGGGCACATCACCGTGCATACGCCGGATCCTTCACCCGCACGCCCGGTCTCATTGAAAGGCACGGTGTCCGGGTTGGATCCCGAAGCAATGACTTTTTACATCAACGGGCAGCAGGTCGATTACAGTGATGTCGACAATCCCGGAAACACCTTCCCGGTCGACGGTGCCTCGGTGGCGATCACCGGCCAGTTGCAGGAAGACATATTGCTTGCCGAAACGTTGGCACCTTTTGCACCGGAACACTTCGACCACATCACCGACTTTGCCTTGGAAGGTTTTCTGATTGAAGGGCTCTCGTCCAATCGGGCCCGCCTGGGCGCCTACACAATCCATATTGACGAACAGGCAACCTTCTTTGATGGTCTGCAGCCACAGGACCTTGTTCCCGGGGTCCGTCTCCAGGCAAGGGGACGCCTGCAGAACAGAATCCTGCAGGTGGACACCATCCGGGCTGCGGACCGCATCCAGTTGGTTTCGATGGTCGAAGATGTCGACGCCGTTAACCGCACCCTAACTCTGCGCAACATGTCGCCTTTGCTGATCCGCACCGATGAAGCCACGCGGGTGCTTGCCGGCGCCGACCGTCTGGAAAATATCGAAATTGACGACAGTGTGCGGGTCCACGCCCACATCGTCGGCCAAAGCGACGTTCTGGCCGCCATCATTCTTGTCCATCCGGCACCAGGCAATTTCCCGACCCGAATCTACCAGTTGGAAGGACCGGTGACGGCCATCGCGGGCGACCGATTTGACATTCTGGAGGTGCCGGTGGACACCACCGTCAACACCGGCATTCACTTCTACGATATCGACGAAAAAACCGTCTCGCGGGAAGTCTTCCTGGCTGATCTCACCATCGGCATGCGGGTGCGCGTGACAGGCCGGTGGCACCAGGGACAGCTCATCATCGAGGCAATGGTGTGTGTGCGATAGTTATAACTCCATGAGAAAATATGTGCCGGCGCACACAAATGCTTACAAACAGAAATCGATTTAAGGAGGACAACATGAGACACAAGAAAAATATACTACCGGCATTGCTTTTATCCTTTATGGCGATAATCCTGTTTGGGTGCGGTGGTGGCGGTGATAGCGGCAGCGCGAGTGCCTCCTCGGATGGCGGCAGCGGCACGCTTTCGCTGCATCTGACCGATGCAACGACATTGGACTATCGTGCCGTTTACGTCACCATTGACCGGGTGGATGTCCATATGGGCGAGAATAATCTCAACGGCGGTACCGACACTTGGAAGACCGTCGCGACGCCTGCAGCCACCTACAACTTGCTGGAACTGGTCAATGGCGTAACGCAAAAGTTGGGTCTGAGTGAATTGGAATCCGGGCATTATACGCAAATGCGACTTATCCTCGGTGATACGCCGGATGGCGGTATGAACATATTGGGCCAACCCCATCCTTCCGCCAACTATCTGATCATGGCCGACACAAATGACACCCCTGAATTGGAAACGCCGAGCGCCCAAAAGACCGGCATCAAGTTGGTTCGTCCCTTTACCATCAAGGACAGTCAACTGACCAGGTTGTTTTTGGACTTCGACGCATCCCGTTCGATTGTCAATGCGGGCAACAGCAAGTGGTTGCTCAAACCCACCATCAAGGTTCTCGACACCATCGAAATGGGTATCATCGAGGGGCTGGTGGTGGATGACAATGGAGACGCGCTTGGGAATGCCTTGGTCAGTTCCCAGATCTCCGACTTAACTTCGTTATTTCCTTCCCGGGAAGTCCTAATTGAAGCGGCGAGTCCGACCGATGATGGCGCATCTTCCGATGGGGACGGATTGTCCAGGGGCGAATTTTCAATTTTGGTCCAACCCGGTACATACAATATTGTCGCCGGTAAACCCGGCTACACCACTGCTGTTCAATGCAGCATCATTGTATCGGCCGGTGAAGTGGTTTTGATAGAAGATCTTTCTTTGAATGCCCTCGAAGAAAATGGCGCCAACGCATATGCTACTTTAACTGTCGAGGTCGATCTGCAGACTGCGGCATATGCGGCCATCAGCATCAGATCCGAGGCTTGCGGCGCCAAGGTGGAAGTCACAGCGGATAGGATAAGCGACGGCGGCGTATCGGAATTCCTCCTGCCGGCAGGCGACTATGATATCGTGGCATGGGATCCGGATTCGCAATTGGAGCTTTATCAGGACACTGTTGTTTTGGACGCCGGCGCTGTAACAAGCGTATCGATTGAACAATAGCCGTTAGAACGAGGTGGATGTCACCTGCCGTTTATTCAACCAGATCAGGTGGTATCGAAAAGAAGGAGCGCCACTTTTTATGAAACCGACCGCCTTACGATGGAGTGCATCAATGGAACCGTTGAACAGTTTACGTATTGCAGCCATCGAGATACCAAATGCCGACGCGGTCACACAACTGCCCGGTCCGCTGCGGACAACGGCCCTTCAAGTGCATGCCGAATCCCGCTATTTGGGCACGGATGCCGGTCGGGTCTATGTGGTGAAGGAAGCGTGCATCATGGACATGCGAAACGTCTCGCACAGCGTTGGCCCGCGCGTTGCAGACCTGACGGCCATCCAAGCGGGCGATCAACTGCTGTTCAATAGGTTGTCCACCTGCCCGGACGGAAACGCCGCCTTCGCGGCGGCGGTCGTCCTGATCATGCCGCCGCAAAATTAGCAAGCGGCCCGCAAGCAAAACGATCCCTTCAATGGTGCACCCCGGGACCGGCCATGGAACGGTTCCCGGGGTGCTTTTTTCGTCAGGGCTTGGCGTACATGGTGTTTTGTTCCTGCTGCAAATGGCGCACCTTGCCCTGCTCTTGCAGATAGCGCAGGTGGGCGATGGCCTCGCCGGTGGCGAACCACTTCTGGGGAACGGGAAAATCATCCCATGTATCGCAGCGGATGTCCCAGGTCATGCGGGCGGCCACATCGTAGGCGTTCATGGGCACGCCGTTCAAGATATTGAGAATCTCATCGCAGCGCTGTTGGTGGTGTTGTTTCAAGGCGGCGATCCGCGCCCGCGCATCTTCGATCAGCCGGCGGTGGCCGGGCAGCACCAGATCGATTTCCAGTTGATCGACCCGGTCCAGGCTCTCGATGTAGCGGCCCAGGGGGTCCTGGGTATCGGACCAGCATTGGATGTTGGGCGTGATGTCGATGAGGATGTGATCGCCGGCCAAGAAGAGTTTCTTTTCGGCTTCGTACAGGCAGGTGTGCCCCAAGGTGTGGCCGGGGGTCTGCACGCACTGAAAGCGATAATCGCCCACTTCCACCATGTCGCCGTCCGCCAGCAACTTCAGTTCCGGTATCCACTCCGAGCCGAATTTGTACCCTGGATGCTGCTCCAGGGCGCTGCGCAGCAGATGTTCCGGAAAACCGTTGTGCGCGGCCGCCTGGATCATGGGTTCCCATCCGCCGCGCATTTCGATGATCTCGGCGTCCGGACGGTTGAAGTAAATGCGGCTGGTATCGGTCTTCAACTTGGACACCAGGCCGAAGTGGTCGGCATGCAGGTGGGTGATGAAAAAGTCGGTGCGGCGCAGATCCACACCCAAGGATTTGAGGCCGCCGGTCAAGGCGTCGTAACACTCCGAACGGTTCAGCCCGGTATCGATCACCAGATGGCGTTCCTTGGAGCGCACCACGTAGGCGTTCAAACTCTTCAACGGGCTTTTGGGCAACGGCACCTCGATGCGAAAGAGGTCCGGCCTGATCTCTTGTACCATTATTGTTCTGTTTCCAATCCCGGGCGGATGCCCGTCATCTTCTCCGCCGCTTGGCGGTTCGCTTCATTGGTTCAGATTTTCTTTGATGATCCCGATCATGGTTTGGATTTCCGTTTCATCCAGTTGCCCGTCTTTTCTGAAGACCAACCGGCCCTGCTTGTCGAAAACCAGCAGGCAGTTGTTGTCGTCCGAAAGGCCCCAATCCGCCACCAGTCGTTTCTCGTTGTCCCGGACGTAAATGGTGTTGGGGTACTGTTCCTGCTTCTTCTTCAGACTTCGGTTGATGGCGAAGTTGGGCATCCAAGTGGCGGCCATGTTGATCACGGCAAAGGACTGATACTGTTCCAGGGGGAACCCCTCGGCCTTCATGGCTTCGCTGGCGGCGTCGTTGAGGTCGGCCACGTCCGGATCGACATAAAAGAAGGCCGACACCTTGCCGCGAATCTCATCGCTGCGCCATGGCGTGCCGTCGACCCGTCCCCCCTGTTTCTCTTCCAGCACAATGGTTTCGGGGATTTGTCCGATTTGAAGATCGGCCGAACCGGTGCCGGTTGAAACCATGAAAGCCGCCGCCGCCAACATCAATACAACCCATTTCCTCATAATGCCCTCCCCCGTTTGTGGTTGTTCAACAACGAACTCCGTCAAAGTGGTTTTCATTCCAATAAAAAAGATTCGGCCGCGCCGCCATCTTCAATGCGTCAACCGGCCGACCAGCACGTTGGTCAGGGCGAAGACGGCACCCAGGTCCAGGTGAAACAGCGCCCGGTCATCGATGCCGATGAAGGCTCGCGCGCCGTCCTCTCCATCGCCGCGCCAGCACAGCACATAGAGGGGCAAAAGGGGCAAGCCCGGAATCCGCACGGCGAAATCGGCGCCGCCGATGGCTTCGGCCCCCATGGCGTTCGCCCTGTCCGCCAGCGTCGTTGGGTCCGCGGCAAAGCATTCGGCCAGGGGCCTGGTGGCCAAGGTGTGGGCGCCTTGAAAGAAAAGTTTACCCCCGGTCAACTCCATGGGGCTGACCATGCGGCCGCTGGGAGGCACCCCCATTGAACGGGCAAGCGCATACAGCAGCACGACGCCGGACTGGAAGCCCACCCGGTAATCGGGATCGACGGAGATGGTGATCCGCTGGGCGACCGGGTCCACCTGGTAAATGCGCCCCAGCATGGGCACCTGGAACACGCTTTGGGTCAGGGTAGCCCCAACGCATTGGGCAGCCTCCTGCCCGTCCCGGGACCGCACGTCCTGCCAGAGAGGATCGGGCAGTTGATCGGCCCAACGGAAAAGCGTGTCATCCTTTTCTCGACCATCACCCACCATATCCGCGCACCCTCCCGCACACCATCCGATCAACCCGAATGCATCTCTGCCGCATGCATCTTTGATGAACGGAACTTGTAACCGATTGTCGGATCACTTTAGACCCAAACAGCAACGAAAGCCACAACCCATTTCATCAGAGGGCCGTCCTGGCTAAATCGGCACCCCCGGCGCGTCGATCAGCGGCGCCAGCAGCACCGCGCCATCGATGACGATTTCGGTGCCGGTGGTGTAGTTGGAGGCGGAGGACGCCAGGTAGACGGCGGCCCCCACGATGTCGTCCGGCACGCCGATGCGGCCCATGGGGATCAGGCGGTCCGTCGCCTTGACCGCCTTTTCTTTTTCTTCCGGGCTCAGGTCGTGCCAGTGGGAGTCCATCATCTTGGTGCGGATGGGGCCCGGCGCGATGGTGTTGACCTGGATATTGAATGATGCCAGCTCCGAGGCAAAGGCTTTGGTGATCATGCGCACCCCGGCCTTGGAAATGGAGTATATGCTCACCGTACGTTCGGGATGGAAGCCGTCGATGGAGGCGACATTTATGATCTTGCCGCCCCCTTTCTCCTTCATGATCCGCGCGGCGGCCTGGCTGAGGAAGTAAAGCCCCTTCATGTTCAGGTTCATGATGGTGTCCCAGAGCCGTTCCTCGGCATCGAGCACCGAGGCCATGGCCGGGCTGGCGCCGGCGTTGTTGACCAGAATGTCGATGCGTCCGTAACGTTCCATTACGGTATCGACCAACCGCGCGATTT
This sequence comes from Desulfatitalea alkaliphila, assembly GCF_022968795.1. Classification (GTDB taxonomy): domain Bacteria; phylum Desulfobacterota; class Desulfobacteria; order Desulfobacterales; family Desulfosarcinaceae; genus Desulfatitalea; species Desulfatitalea alkaliphila. The sequence goes on along the minus strand of NZ_JALJRB010000004.1, from coordinate 125,293 downwards.
CCGGCATTTTGCCCAAATGGGCCTGAACCGCCAGGGCCTCGCCGCCGGCGGCCTTGATCCGGGAGGCGGTCTCTTCCAGATCGTCGATCTTGCGGCTGGTGACCACCACCGTGGCGCCCGCTTTGGCGAACCCCTGGGCAATGGCCTGGCCGATACCGCGGCTGCCGCCGGTCACCACGGCCACTTTGCCTTCCAACGAAAACCAAGACAGGTCGAACATGGACACTTCCTCCCGTATGCTATGCGGTTTCGCCAATGGTCGAATCGAACGAACGCTCGTAATACACACAAGCCATGAAATAACTTTACATCCTGTTATTACGAAAAATATTCAGAGCGAGACAATCGACCGCAACCGGTTTCGGTTATTCATTAACAGAACCCGATTCACTTCGTCAATGAAGAATACGCCCGACACCCCGCATCACAAGCCCGAAGCAAGCACGTCCCGTGCCTGCCGCTTGTCGGGATTGCGGTTCATCGAAATCGAAATCGGGATCGGGTTCGAAATCCTATCATTGTCGGCCTATCCGGCCGCAAAATAGTCCACCGCATTCTTGAAAACACGAACGCCGGGCGTCAAGCCAGCGGGCATGGGGATTCGGCCCCGCTTGGCCAGTTCCCTGGTGCGGGTCCAGTCGGGATGGTTGGTCCAGTGGTTGAAGGCTTCGGGGTGGGGCATGAGCCCGAACACCCGGCCGGTGGGGTCGCAGATGCCGGCCACGTCGTCCATGGCGCCGTTGGGATTGTGCGGAAAGGCGCCCTTGGCCGGTCGGCCGTCGGGCAATGCGTAACGCAGCACGATCTGGCGGTTGGCGTTCAGCGCCCGTTGGGTGTCACGGTCGGTGACAAACTTGCCCTCGCCATGGCGCACGGGCAATTCCAAATGATCGATGCCCCGGGTGAAAACACACGGGCTCTCGGCATCCACCGCCAGGTGCACCCAATCGTCGCGAAAATTACCGCAATCGTTGAAGGTCAGCGCCACGCTGCGCCGGGTGTAGTCGCCGTCGAGCCCCGGCAGCAACCCCAGGTTGACCAGGCACTGAAACCCGTTGCAAATGCCGATGACCAGCTTGCCCTGTTCGACGAAGCGCAGCAGTTGATCGCCGATGCGGGTGCGCATGCGCACCGCCTGCACCACCCCGGCGCCGTGATCGTCACCCCAGCTGAAACCGCCGATGAAGCTCATAATCTGGAAACGGTCCAAGGAGACCGAACCGTCGATCAGGGCGTTGATGTGCACCCTTTCGGCACGGGCGCCGGCCTGTTCGAAAACGTAGGCGGTTTCGTGGTCGCAGTTGAGTCCATAGCCGGTCAGAACGAGGGCGTTGATCTGGTTCATATCAAGTCACCAAAGGGTTTGCGCCAGGCCTCCTTGAGGGCGGCGACGGAAAGGTCGATGATGGTCTGTCCGGTCGATCCCTGAACCGTCAGCCGCGGTTCGGCCACGGTCCGGCCGATGCAGGCCAGGGGCAGATCCTTGCAAAGGGTCTCGAAGGCTTCGGCATGGCGCGGGTCCACGGTGAGGATGAAGCGACCGGCCGATTCGGCGTAGAGCAGCACGTCGTCCCTGGTCGGATTGCCTTCCACCGGCACCCGGGCCAAATCCACGGCCAACCCCATTTGCCCCGCCATGGCCTTCATGGCCAGATGGACGCCCAAGCCGCCGCGAAAAATACCGTGGGCCGAGGCGATCCACCCTTGTTCGACGGCCTCGGCCAGGGCACGGTAGCGCGCCATGAAAGGTTCGGGCCACACCCGGGGGACTTGGCAGCCCACGTACCCGAGCAGGTCGTAGTATTCGGACCCTCCGAGCTCGTCGCGTGTATCGCCCAGTAGGTAAACCCGGTCACCAGGGACCTTGGGGTCCAACGTGACACAGCGCTCGATGTCCGGGATCACGCTGGTGGCCGAAAATTGCAGGCTCTCCAAGGCCGACACCTTGTGCGTTTCACCATAGCGGCCCGGCAGATGGCCGTCCACATACATGCTGTCCTTGCCGGACAGCAGGGGAATTTCATAGGCCAGGCACATATCCCGCAGCGCCTGGCAGGAACGCACCAGTTGGGCGGCTTTGAACCGGCCGTCGGGGTTGGTCAGCGGATCGTACTCGATGGTGGGCCAGCAGAAGTTGTCCACTCCGCCGAGGTGCTCCGGGTCGCCGCCCACGGCGATCAGCCGGCGCACCGCTTCGTCGATGGTGCAGGCGGTCATGTGGTAGGCGTCGATGCGCGAGTAAAACGGCAGTAAAGCCTGGGAAAAGGCCAGGCCGCGACGGGAACCGAGCACCGGCCGCAGCACGGCGGCGTCGCTGACCACATCGCGCCCCACCCCCACCAGGGGTTTGATCACGCTGGTGCCTTGCACCTCGTGGTCGTACTGGCGGCTGATCCACTCCTTGCTGCAAATGTTGGGACGGGCCAGCATGTCCAGCAACAATCGGTTCTGGTCGCCGGGAACACCCAACACCGGCTCGATGAGGCCCCGCGCTTGGGGGTCGCGCCATTCGGCCGCGAAGGTCCATTGGGGAAAACCGGCGGTCAGCAGATCGAGATCCACGTAGGCGCAGGGACGGCCTTCGTAGGTGATGTGCAGCTTGCCGCTGTCGGTGTACTCTCCGATCACCGTGCTTTCCACACCGTGGCGGGCCGAAAGGGCCAGAAACGCTTCCACATGCGCCGGTGCCACGGCCACGGTCATGCGCTCCTGGGATTCGGACACCCATATCTCCCACTGGTCCAGGCCGGCATATTTGAGCGGCACCTTTTCCAACTGAATCTCGCACCCATTGGAGAAACGGGCCGTCTCGCCCACCGAGCTGGAGAGCCCCCCGCCGCCGTTGTCGGTGATGAAGCGAATCAACCCCCGGTCCCGGGCCTCCAGCAGGAAGTCGTGCATCTTCTTCTGGGTGTAGGGGTCGCCGATCTGTACATGGCCGGCCGGCGTGTGGGCCGAAAAGGTTTCCGACGAGGCGGTCACGCCGTGGATGCCGTCCTTGCCCACCCGACCGCCGCACATGATGACCGCGTCACCAGGCAGGATGGTCTTTTGCTCGGAAGGACGACCGGCCACCTCGGCCGGCATGATGCCCAGAGCGGTCACATAGACCAGGCACTTGCCCATGTACCCGTGATCGAACAGCACCTGGCCGAAAGGGGTGGGAATGCCGCTTTTGTTGCCGCCGTCGCGCACGCCTTCGATGACCCCGTCCAGCAGCCGGCGGGGATGCAGACGCGGCTTGAGATCGCCGGCATAGTCCCGCGGGCCCACGCAAAAACCGTAGCTGCCCATGATCAGACGGGATCCCAACCCTGTGCCCAGCGGGTCGCGGTAGATGCCGACGATGCCGGTGATGGCGCCGCCGTAGGCTTCCATGTTGGATGGAGAGTTGTGGGTCTCGCCGGTGATGGTGTAGTAGTGGGCATCGTCGAACCGGCCCACGCCGGCATTGTCCCAGAGCACCGATACCACCCACGGCTTTTGCTGCTGCAATTGCCGTGTGGGGGTCTGGATGCAGCTCTTGAACAGGTTGTCGATGGTCTCCCGCTGCCCGCTGGTCGCATCGGTATAGTGAAACAGACCGCGGAAGGTGTTGTGATTGCAATGGTCGCTGCGGGCCTGGGAAATATACTCCAGCTCCAGGTCGGTGGGATCGGAGAGCCCCACCTGCGCCCGCTCGGCCTGCACCCGTGGGTCGAGGAAGTAGGCCCGGATCACCGGAATGTCGTTGGGATTGAGGGCCAGGTTGCGCTCTTTGCTCAGGCGCTGCAAGGTCGCGTCACTATCGATGGGCAGCACGGTCAAGGTGGGGGTGTGGTCCAGGCGCACCTTGGGCACGATCAGACCCACCCCTTGGGCTGGATCCCAGTCCGCCGCGCTGTAGATCCGCCACTGCTGGATGATGTCGTTGGCCAGCAGTTGGTTGGCGATGCGCTCCACGTCCGCGGCGGTCAAATGCTTGCCTTGCAGGCAGTAGCGACGGGACGTGTAGACGGCTTCGCCTTGGGCGAAGCGCTTGCCCAGCAAATCCGCCATGGCTTCCACCGCCGTGGCGCCGGGATTGTCGCGCACACCGGGACGAAACCCCACCCAGATGATCCAATCGGCCGCAACGGGCAGCGGCGCCAGGGAGGAGATCTGGGTGACGGGATTGGTGAAAATCTCGTTGCGCGCCCGCTCGATCTGATCCACCGCCAGGTCGGCATCCACGGTGACGATGTGCACGGTGCGCACACCATCGATTTGAATACCGAAATAGTCCCCGGCCTTGCGGCGCAACAACTCGCCTTCGGCGTCGATCAATTCCGGCTTCAGAGTGATTTCAATGCGACTTGCCATTTGCTCGATCCGTTCCGGCATCCATCCATGAATGGGATATTGCCATTCACCCGTGGCAACCGATCATCTTATCGGAACCAGGTAATCACGATATCGTTGTAAAACACAAAGACCATCAACAGCAGCAGCAGAAAGAGCCCGACCTGCTGGGCGGCTTCACGCGTACGCACGCTGACCGGCTTGCCCTGGACCGCCTCGATGGCGAAGAAAAGCAAATGGCCCCCGTCCAGCACCGGAATGGGCAGCAGATTGATCACCGCCAGGTTGACGCTGATGATGGCGATGAAATAGAGCAGGGAGAGCAGCCCCTCCTGGGCCTGCTGATTGGCCATCTGGGCGATGCGGATGGGACCGCCGATGGCCTCGCTGCCCACTTGGCGCTGGAACATCTTAACGAAGAAGTGGCCCGTGATCCGAATGATGCGCCACGTTTCACCCAATCCCATGCCGATGGCCTGCACCGGCCCCAGGCGCACGTTCACCCGGTCCTGCTCGGGGATCACCACTCCCGAGCCGCGGATGCCGATGCGATAAACACTCTGCTTGATGCCCAGCAGATCGGTTTCCTGGATTTCATCCGGCGCAATTGAAAGCTCGATAAGGGCTTGATCGCGCTCGATGCTGAAGTTCAAGGGGCGCCCCTTCGATGCGGCCACCATCTCCTGCATCTGCTCCCAGCCATCGATGGGCGTGCCGTCGATGGCCACGATGCGATCCCCTTTTTGCACGCCCGCCTCGGCGGCCGGCATGCCTTCCATCACGCCGTCCACCATGGCACGGGGCGCCGCGTAGCCCCGGATCCCCAGTTCATGGTAGGTCACCGTGTCGCCCAGCAAATTCTTGGCGCTGGCCGGTTCGGGTCGCAGTGTCACCTCCAGCACATCGTCATGGCGTTGCACGGTCACCCGCATGGGTTGACCGCCGCTCTCATCCGCCGCCGCATCGATGTCGCGCCAGGAGACCACCGGCCGGCCTTCGATGGCCCGGATCAAGTCCCCTTCCTGGATGCCGGCTTGCTCGGCCGGCCCGCCGCTTTCAACGGCCCGCACCACGGGCCGGATGCTCGGCAGCCCGGCGATGTAGAGCCCGAGGGTGAAAATGGCGACGGCCAGCAGGATGTTGAAGAAGGGACCGGCAAAAACGATCAAGGCCCGTTTGCCCACCGGCTTGTGGGTGAAGGAGAGGGGCAGGTCCTCCGGCGGCAAGGGCGCATCGGGCTCCTCGCCCACCATTTTCACATAGCCACCCAGGGGAACGGCGGAGACCCGGTAATCGGTGCGCCCGACGGTGGCGCCGAACAGGCGCGGGCCGAAACCCAGGGAGAACCGCTCGACGCCCACGCCGAACAAACGAGCCACCAGGAAGTGTCCCAATTCGTGAAAGAAGATCAGCACGCCCAGGACGACGATGAAGATCAGAACGCTGCTCATAATGCTCCGCTGAACATGATGGATTTCTGTTTAAGCGCGAATTCGCGATTTGTGTGAACTGTCGGCACAGGCGCCGCGGTGCTCCGGTTGATGGCCGAACCCGTTCCAGCCCTTCAAGCGATGCACGAAGCGCCGCTGCCCCACATTCTAAACCGCTTTATCATTTTATCAAGTTCGCCGCCACCCCCCGCGCCCATCGATCGGCCGCGATGATGGTTTCCATATCCGGTGCCGTTGCGTTGGCATGGGCTTCCATGGTGGCCTGAATCACCTTGTGGATGCCTGTGAAACCCAGCCGTTTGGCCAGGAAGGCTTCCACCGCCACCTCATTGGCGGCGTTGAGCACCGCCGGCAGGGTGCCGCCCGCACGACAGGCTTCGAAGGCCAGCCCCAGGCATGGGAAACGCTCCAGATCGGGCGGTTCGAAGGTCAAACCGCCGGCAAGGGTCAGGTCGGGCAAGGGCTGATGCAAGGCCAGGCGTTCGGGGCAAGACAAGGCGTAGGAGATGGCCCCCTGCATATCGGGAATGCCCATCTGGGCCAGAAGGGAGCCGTCGCGAAAGGCGACCATGGAGTGCACGATGCTCTGGGGATGAACCACCACCTCGATCTGTGCGGGGGTAAGATCGAAGAGCCACTTGGCCTCGATCACCTCCAGCCCCTTGTTCATCAAGGTGGCCGAATCGATGGTGATCTTGGCGCCCATCTGCCAGTTGGGGTGCCTGAGTGCCCGGGCCGGTTCGATGGTCTCGAATTGCTCCGCCGGGGTGGTGCGGAAGGGACCGCCCGAGGCGGTCAGCAGAATTCGGTCCAGGTCTTGCCGCCGCTGTCCCTGAAGGCACTGGAAGATGGCGCTGTGTTCGCTGTCCACCGGCAGCAGCCGCACGCCGCGGCGGGCCACGGCGGCGGTGACGATACCGCCGGCCATGACCAGGGTCTCCTTGTTGGCCAGGGCGATATCCTTGCCGGCTTCGATGGCCGCCATGGTCGGCGCCAGTCCGGCCGCCCCCACCATGGCGCCCACCACCATGTCCGTCGTCGGCCAGCGGGCCGCCGCGCAATAGCCCTCCGCCCCGTGCAGGATCTCGACGGAACAGTCGCCCGGCAGTTTGTCCCGCAATGCGCGGGCAGTTGCGGCATCGAAAACGATGGCCGCTTCGGGACCGAACCGCTGCACCTGATCGGCCAAACGGTCGACGCTGTGTTTGGCAGCCAGGACCTTGACGGCGAATCGGTCCGGAAATCGGTCCACCACCTTGAGCGTGCTGCGGCCGATGGAACCGGTGGATCCCAGAATGGCGAGGTTGCGTATCATGTCAACAGATATTCCTTGAGCAGATAGGCCACCGGCAGGGCGAACAGTAGCGCGTCGATGCGGTCGAGAAAGCCGCCGTGCCCGGGCAGCAGATTACTGGAATCCTTGACGCCGGCGCTGCGCTTGAACTCCGACTCGAACAGGTCGCCGATCTGTCCCACGCTGCCCACCAGCAGGGCGAAAAGTACGCAGCCGGGCAGGGACAGGAACGGCATGAACACCAGCTTGTAGGCCACCGCCAGCACCAAACTGCCCACCAAACCGCCCAGGGCCCCCTCCACGGTCTTCTTGGGGCTGACGGCCGGACAGAGTTTACGGCGTCCAAATGTGCGCCCCGCGTAATAGGCGCCGGTGTCGCCGGCGGCCACCACGACGAACAGGAAAAATACCCAATGAACGCCATGGGGATCGTGATAGAGCAGCACGAAGAAAGCGAGGAAACCGGCGATGTACAGCACGCCGAAGACCTGCTTGAGCACCACCGCCGGGGCATCGGTGCTCTGTTTGTAGCGCAGAATGGACATGGCCGCGGCACCGATCAGATGAAGGGCGAAGAGAGCCATGACCGCTTGAAAACCGTGGTAGGGCACCACCAGCACCACGGCGGCCCCTGCGATATAGCTCCAGAGAAGAAAATATCCGGGCACGCGGGGGCTGTGTTCCGCTAAGACGATGCGGAAGTACTCCCACATGGCGATTACGGCGACGGCGGCAATGGCCAGGGCGAAAAGGGTGGGGCCCCCTTTCAAGACCAGGAGAATGAGCAGCGGCAGCCCGACGAGGGCGGTGATCCAACGTTTCCAGTGCATGGGCCATCCGATGGGTGCGGCGTTGGTTTTCGCAACGCCGGTCAGGGTTCAACGAAGCAACGGGTCGGCACGCCAATCATCCGTTGTTCGGTGGATCGACCCCGCCGAAACGGCGGTCGCGTTGGGAGAAATCCTGCAGGATACGGATGAATTCTTCGGCGGTGAAGTCGGGCCAAAGGGTCGGCGTGACGAAAATCTCGGTATAGGCCAATTGCCAAAGCAGAAAGTTGCTGATGCGCATTTCGCCGCTGGTGCGGATCAACAGATCCGGATCCGGTATGCCCCGGGTGTAAAGGTGGTCCGCCACCGTCTGCGCGTCGATCCGGGCGGGGTCCAGTTGCCCTTGGGCCGCTTTCGTGGCAATGGCCTGCACCATTTCGGTGATCTCCGCGCGCCCACCGTAACTGAGCGCCAGGTTCAGCAGCAGTCCGCTGTTGGCGGCGGTGGCGGCCTGTACCCGGTCGATAACACTGTTGACATCCCCCGGCAGGCGATGGCGTTGACCGATCACGCCCAACCGTATGTTCCGGGCCTTGAGTTCCGCCTCCTCGCTGTTGAGAAAACGCTTCAACAACGCCATCAGGGCATTGACCTCCGCCGGCGGGCGCTGCCAATTCTCGGTGGAAAAGGCGTACAAGGTCAATACGGAAATACCCAGCTCTCGGCAGGTGCGCACCACGGTGCGTACCGTGTCGGCCCCCTTCTCGTGACCCATGACACGGTTGAGCAGGCGCTTCTTGGCCCAGCGTCCGTTGCCGTCCATGATGATCGCCACGTGACGGGGCAGCACCATACCGCTGTCGAGGCCGGCCTGAGCGCTTTCAGAACTCAAGGACTTCCTTCTCTTTTTCTTTGCAAATGTCGTCGATGCGCTGAATGAATTCGTCGGTGAATTTCTGGATTTGATCCTGGGCTTTGAAGGCGTCGTCTTCGGAGACGTCGCCGTCCTTTTTAAATCCCTTGATCAACTCATTGGCATCGCGCCGGATGTTGCGTACGGCCACTTTGTGGTCTTCGCCGGTCTTTTGCACCAGCTTGACCATCTCCTTGCGCCGCTGCTCAGAAAGGGGAGGAATGGCGATGCGAATCAGCTTACCGTCATTGGAGGGAGTCAGGCCGAGGTCCGATTTTAGAATCGCCTTTTCGATCTCCTTGATGGCCGACACATCCCAAGGCTGCACGGTGATCAAACGGCTTTCAGGCACCGCGATGGTGGCCATCTGGTTCAACGGGGTCAAGGTGCCGTAGTAGTTCGCCTTGATGCCATCCAAAACCGATGTGGAGGCCCGCCCCGTGCGAATGCGCTTGAGCTCGGCCTGCAGGGCGGTGATGGTCTTGGCCATCCGGTCCCGGGTCTCCTGGTAGGTCTCTTCAATCATGGGTGTCACCTCTTTACGGTTGTTGAAAAGGGGCGGCAGCGCCCGATCAATTGCCGATGAGGGTACCGATGCGCTCCCCGCGGGCCACTCCGATGATATTGCCCGCCTCTTTGAGATTGAACACCACCAGAGGCAAATCGTTGTCCATGGCAAGGGAGATGGCGGTCATGTCCATCACTTTGAGTTGCCGCTCGAGGACCTCCATGTAGGAGATGGATTCGATGAATTCGGCATCGGCTTGCAGGGCGGGATCGGCATCGTACAGGCCATCCACCTTGGTGGCCTTGAGCAGTACCTCGGCGTGAATCTCCTGGGCCCGGAGCACGGCGGCCGTATCGGTTGTGAAATAGGGATTGCCCGTGCCCGCGGCGAAGATGACCACGCGCCCCTTTTCCAAATGCCGCAGGGCGCGTCGCAGGATATACGGCTCGGCCACTTCATGCATGGATATGGCGCTCTGCACGCGGGTCTGAATGCCCGTTTTCTCCAGCGCATCCTGCAAAGCCAGGCTGTTGATCACCGTGGCCAGCATGCCCATGTGATCGGCGGAGGTCCGTTCCATGCCCAGAGAACTGGCCTTGACGCCACGGAAAATATTGCCGCCGCCGACCACTACGGCCATCTCCACGCCCAGATCGTGAGTCCTTTTGATCTCGTCGGCCACGTAGCGGAGCATGTCCGCCCCGATGCCGAACTGCTGGTCGCCCATCAACGCCTCGCCGCTGAGTTTCAGCAGGATGCGCTTGTATCGTCGCGGAGTTGTTTGCAAACTATTCGGCTCCCACCTGGAATCGCGCAAAGCGCTTGACGGTGATCTTCTCGCCGGTCTTGGCCACCACTTCGTTCAAATAGTCGCTGATGGTCTTGTCCGGCTCGCGCACATAGGCCTGATTGAGCAGACAGCTCTCCTTGTAGAACTTGTTGATCTTGCCCTCGACGATCTTGTCCAGCATCTTCTCGGGCTTGCCGGTCTCCAGGGCCTGGGCGCGATAAATCTCTCGCTCGCGGGCCAGGGTTTCCTCGGGCACTTCTTCCGGCGTGATGGCCACGGGATTGGTGGCGGCGATGTGCATCGCCAGATTGCGCGCAAACTCGACGAAATCGTCGGTTTTGGCCACGAAGTCGGTTTCGCAGTCCACTTCCACCATCACACCGATTTTGCCGCCCATGTGGATATAGGACTGAATGGTGCCTTCGCTGGTGGCCCGGCCGGCCCGCTTGGCGGCGGTGGCCAGACCTTTCTTGCGCAGAAAATCGACGGCCTTTTCCATATCGCCGTCACACTGGGCCAGCGCTTCTTTACAATCCATAATCCCGGCTCCGGATTTCTCCCGGAGCGCCTTGACCATTGTTGCACTGATCTCTGCCATGCTATCTTCTTCTCCTGTCTACTCGGCTGTCGCCGGGGAATCGGTTTTCGCTGCCTCGTTCGCCGGCGCAGTCTCTTCTTCGCCGGTCTTACGGATGATCTCCACGATCGGCCCCTGGGTACCGTCGGAAATGACTTTGCGCTCGCCCGGCTTCAAATGGGCGGCCGCGGTTTCGATCTCCGAAGGCTCTTCTTCGGCCTTGTCGGTGCGGGCCTGCTGCTTCTCCGCGAACCGTTTCTGCCCCTCGATGCAGGCATCGGCCATGCGGGAAGTGACGAGCCGGATGGCGCGGATGGCGTCGTCGTTGCCCGGAATCAGGTAATCCACCTCATCGGGATCGCAGTTGGTGTCGACGATCGAGACGATGGGAATGTTCAAACGCCGCCCTTCTTTTACGGCGATGGCTTCGTTCTTGGGATCGATGACGAAGATGGCGCCCGGCAGACGGCTCATGGTACGGATGCCGCCGAGGGTGTTGTCCAGCTTCACCCGCTCCTTGCCCATCTTGAGGCGCTCTTTTTTGGGAAACAGGTTGATGGAGCCGTCCAGTTCGATATTGTTCAGGTAGTTGAGCCGGTCGATGCTCTTTTTGATGGTCTGGAAATTGGTCAGCATGCCGCCCAGCCAGCGATTGTGAACGTAGAACATTTCACAGCGGTTGGCCTCTTCGTAGATCGCCTCCCGCGCCTGCTTCTTGGTCCCCACGAAGAGCACCGATCGCCCGGCGGAGGCGGTTTCCTGGATGAAATCGTAGGCGGTTTTGAACATGCGCACCGTTTTCTGCAGATCGATGATATAGATCCCGTTGCGCGCGCCGAAGATGTAGGGCTTCATCTTGGGGTTCCAACGTTTGGTCTGATGCCCGAAATGGACACCGGCTTCCAGCAACTCTTTCATTGTGACATACGCCATTGTTCGCTCCTTCTTTTTTGGTTCGGCCTGCGCCCATCTCATCCCCTGCTCCGACTTTCTCGCGAAAGCACCGGGAGCGCCGGGTCCATGGGCGTGCGAATTGAATTTCGGGTCCAGGGCCCATCGCCCCGAAACCGTTGCAGGCAGCCCGCTTGCGCAGACTTGCCCTAAAACCGTGGATTAGTATCAAATCGATTACTTGAATGCAACCTTTTTCAGTGTACCCACTCAATTCCGACAGCGACCTTCAATAATCGATAGAATTCCTCAACTTAAAACTTAACACTTAAAACTTAAAACTATATATTTCGAATCCTTACGCCAAAACCCAACCCACCCGATACACCAAACCGAGCAAGCCCGAAAAAAACAACATCCACACCTACCCACGCCGCCGCATCTGCGCCACCCGGTAATGCCCGGCATAATCCTTGTGAAAATCGATCCGGTCGTAAGCGCCGCTCTTCTGTGCCAACGCTTCCACCGCCGGACGCTGATCGAAACCGATTTCCAGCAGCAGCCGAGCGCCGGGCCGCATATGCGCCGGCGCGGCGGCGATGATGTCGGCGACCTCCGACACCCCCTGCGGACCGCCGTCCAAGGCGGCCATGGGCTCGTAATCCCGAATTTCAGGCGCCAAGCGGGCTATCTCATCGCGGCGCACATAGGGCGGGTTGGACACGATGAGATCGAACCCCTGCCCGTCCGGCGCCACCGGGTCCAGCCAGCGGCCCGCAAAGAAGTGAATCAAGTGGTCCACATGGTGGCGTCGCGCATTTGCGCGGGCCACCCGCAAGGCGCGCAACGATGCATCGGAGGCCCAGAAGCGGTGTATTGGACGTTCATGGGCCAAGGCCACGGTAATGGCTCCGGAGCCGACGCCCAGGTCAAGCACACGATGGGGCGCGTCGCCGGCCACTTCCGGCAGAAAGGCCAGGGCCTGCTCCACCAAACACTCGGTGTCGGGCCGCGGGATCAATACATCGTGGGTAACGGTCAGGGGCAATGACCAAAACTCTTTTTCCCCCAAAATGTAGGCCACCGGTTCACGCCCGGCGCGGCGCTGTACGAGCAATTTAAAGCGCGCCAGTTCCGCCTCATTCAACGGTTGATCGTGACGCAGGTATAGATCGATGCGACGGCACCCCAGAACGTGGGCCAGCAAGAGATCGGCATCACCGCGGGCATGATCCAGTTGATGACGCTTGAAATAGGCCGCGGTCCACTCCAGCACCCCGATGACCGTCCAGGGCGGCCCGGCCGGCGGTGGATCAGTGGGCATGCTGCAGGGCCTGGCTCTGGTGGAAGGTGATCAACCCATCGACGATCTCGTCCATATCGCCTTGCAGCACCGACTCCAGTCGATAGAGGGTCAAACCGATGCGATGGTCGGTCACCCGCCCCTGGGGAAAGTTGTAGGTGCGGATCCGTTCACTGCGATCCCCGCTGCCCACCTGGCTCTTGCGCTGCTGGGAACGTTCCGCGTCCTGTTCCTGGGTGATTTTGTCCAAGAGCCGCGCCCGCAGCACGGTCATGGCCTTGGCCTTGTTTTTGTGCTGGGATTTTTCATCCTGACAGATGACCACCAGGCCTGTGGGCAGATGGGTGATGCGCACCGCCGAGTCGGTGGTGTTCACGGACTGCCCGCCGGGTCCCGAGGAACGGAAGACATCGATGCGCAAATCATTGGGATCCACCTGCACCTCCACCTCCTCGGCTTCGGGCAGGACGGCCACGGTGACGGCCGAAGTGTGGATGCGCCCTTGGGTTTCGGTCTGGGGCACCCGCTGCACCCGGTGGGTGCCGCTTTCATATTTCAACCGGCTGTAAGCGTCCTTGCCCTTGACCAGCGCCACAACCTCCTTGATGCCCCCAACCCCGGTGCTGTGCAGGTCCATGATCTCGATCCGCCAACCCCGCGCCTCGGCGTAGCGGCTGTACATCTTGAACAGATCGCCGGCAAACAATCCGGCCTCGTCCCCACCGGTGCCGGCCCGGATCTCCAAAAGCACGTTCTTGGCATCCAGCGGATCCTTGGGCACCAGCAGCTTTTTGAGCTCCTGCTCCAGGTCCTGCTTGCGGTTTTCCAGCCGCTCGACCTCTTCCTTGGCCAAGTGCTTCATCTCCGGGTCGTTGTCCTTGAGCAGCTCATAACTCTCGTCCAGCTCGCCATCGATCCGGCGGTAGGCCCTGAACGCCTCCACGATGGGATTGAGTTCGGCATGCTCCCGGGCCAATTGCTGGTAGGCAGACCGGTCCTGCAGAATCTTGGGATCGCTCAACAACCCCTCCAACTCTTTAAAACGGTCCTCGACACCGATGAGTTTTTCAAACATGGACACGACGCAAAATCCCTCGCATGATCATTCCGATCCCGGTTCAAGACCGACGGCAGCGCATGCTGAAAAGAGATTCAGCCGACGGCCGCCCCAAAACAGCTCAAGCTGCCACCACGCGAAGGGGGAGACAGCTTGACCGTGGTCGTCATATGCGACCGGAACAGGCGACGCTATTTTTTGTTCTGTTGAAATCCAGCGTATTTTTTTCGGAAACGCTCGATGCGACCGGCTGTGTCGACCAGTTTCTGTTTACCTGTAAAAAAAGGATGACACGCGGAACAGATTTCGACGGAAATACCCTCCTTGGTGGAGCCCACTTCGATGGTGTTGCCGCAGGCGCACTTGATGGTCGTTTCCTCATATTTGGGATGGATATCCGCTTTCATAATAATTTCAACCCCCTGAGTAATTAAGCATTCATGGAATCCAGAAACTCTTTATTATTCCCGGTTCCTTTCATTTTTTCAAGTATAAATTCCAAGGCATCGGCCGGATTGAGAGAGGCGAGCAACTTGCGAATGATCCAGACCCGGTTGAGGGTGTGCTCGTCCAACAACAGTTCCTCCTTGCGGGTACCCGACTTTTTGATGTCGATGGCCGGGAAAATGCGCTTGTCGGCCAGGCGACGATCCAATTGGATCTCCATATTGCCGGTGCCTTTGAACTCCTCGAATATCACCTCGTCCATGCGGCTGCCCGTGTCGATGAGAGCGGTGGCGATGATGGTGAGGCTGCCGCCATCCTCTATATTGCGGGCCGCGCCAAAGAAACGTTTGGGACGCTGCAGGGCGTTGGAATCCACACCACCGGACAAGATTTTACCCGAGGGCGGCATGACCGAGTTGTACGCCCGGGCCAGGCGGGTGATGCTGTCCAGCAATATCACCACGTCCTTTTTATGTTCCACCAATCGCTTGGCTTTCTCGATCACCATCTCCGCCACCTGCACGTGCCGTTCGGCCGGCTCGTCGAAGGTGGAGCTGATCACTTCACCCTTGACCGACCGCTGCATGTCCGTCACCTCCTCGGGCCGCTCATCGATGAGCAGGACGAACAAAATGATGTCCTTGTGATTGCGGGCGATGCTGTTGGCGATGGACTGCAAAAGCATGGTCTTGCCCGAACGGGGCGGCGAAACAATCAGCCCGCGTTGGCCGAAACCGATGGGCGTTAGAAGATCCATGATCCGCGCGGAATAGTTCTCCGGGTCGGTCTCCAGATTGATTTTGTATTCGGGGTAAAGGGGGGTCAGGTTGTCGAACAGAATCTTTTCGCGTGCGACTTCGGGGTCTTCGTAGTTGATGCCTTCAACCTTGAGCAGGGCGAAGTAGCGTTCGGACTCCTTGGGTTGGCGGATCTGACCGGAAACCGTGTCGCCGGTGCGAATATTGAATCGGCGAATCTGGGAAGGCGACACATAAATATCGTCCGGACCGGGCAGGTAGTTGGAACTGGGCGCCCTCAAAAAGCCGAATCCGTCCGGCAAAATTTCCAGCGTGCCCTCTCCATAGAGCAGACCGTTTTTCTCGATCTGTCCCTGAAGCAGCGCGAAGATCAGCTCCTGCTTGCGCATCCCGGCATAGCCTTCGATCTTCAACTTCTTGGCCATTTGGGTGAGTTCGTTGATTTTCAGGTTTTTCAATTCAGAAACATTCATTGAACGCTCTCCATGACAAGGTCTCTTGATGCACTTCCCGGGCATGGTCCCCACCACACCCGCAATAGCAGATGAATAGCAAATGGCTCTTGTTCGACCGAACCGGTATTACCGCAAAAAGGGAGTCCAACGCCCAAATCCCGTACCAAACCGCCGTAAAGACCCAACCTGCATATGATTCCGGGTGATTTACCCTTCCGATGATGGTGGAACTGTTGATAGCGATGGAGGAATATGATGTTTTGTTTTTGGGTTCAGTGAGCAAACGGTGTCCCATTGCTCGCGACCGGGCAGGTTCAACCTTAACGACGATGCTTATCTTAAGGTTTATGGAGTGTCAAGTATTTTCGGGCATCCAGATTTGCGGTTATGCACTAAGCCCAAATACGATGAGAAGCGGGCAAAAGCCGTATCGAAATCGAAATCGGGATCGGGATCGATTCAGGTCCGTTTTACGCCTTGTTTCGCTTCGATTTCGACAGCGATCCCGATAGCGATTTCGATTGCCAACGGGGCAAGCCCCAACTTGGGTTTTGTGCATAACCGCATCCTGTTTTGCAAGCATCACAGCCGGTTTTCATGGGGAATAGATGCACCCATAATCACCCTTTTCATGATATGCGGTAATGCACAAAGCCCAAACAAAATCAGAAGCGGGCGAAAGCAGCGTCGAAATCGGGATCGGGATCGAAATCGGCTCAATTCCGTTTTGCGCCTCAGTTCGAATCGATTTCGATAGCGATACCAATCCCGATTTCCAACGGGGAACGCCCCGACTTAGGCTTTGTGGGTCACCATTTTATGATATCCAGCGCACCGTCGGCCCATTAATTGGGTACCACGCAATAAAAAGGCTCCGGCATGCAGCCCGTTGATAAGTATCTTAAACTGCCCCGACATCTGTTGCCCCCCGCGCCCGACGCCTATTTGGTGGGTGGCGCGGTTCGCGATCTGGCGCTGGGCAGACAGCCGGCGGACTACGATGTGGCAGTACCCGGTGATGCGCAACGTTTTGCCCGCTTCCTGGCAGACCGTGCGGGTGGTGGGCGGGTGGTGGAGCTGGGCCGGGAAGCGTTCGCCCTGTATCGTGTCGTGTCCGCCACGGGCGTTTGGATTGACATCACACCGCTGCAACAAAACGACTTGGAAACCGATTTGCACACCAGGGACTTTACCATCAACGCCCTGGCGTGCCGCCTGGACAGCGGTGAAATCATCGATCCGCTCGCAGGAATGAAGGATCTGCAAAGGCGGATGGTCCGAATGGTATCGGCGGCCAACCTGCAAAACGATCCGGTCCGTTTGCTGCGGGCCCACCGCTTGGCGGCGGTTTTGGACTTCCAGATCGCGCCGGCCACCGACCGTGCCATCCACCGATACGCCCACCTGATCCGGAACGCCGCCGGTGAACGCATCTGGACCGAATTGCAATCCATGCTCGACTGTCCGACCGCCGCAGACCGGGTGCGCGCCATGGCCGACGACGGCCTGCTGACGGCCCTGTTGCCTGAATTGACGCCCCTGCGGGACTGTGGACCCGACCGGCACCATGCCTACGACGCACTGACCCACACCTTGAAGGCTTTCAAAGCACTGGAAGAACTACTGTTCAAGCCGGCGCAACAGTTGCCCCCGGCCGCGGCCGACTTCGTGGCCGGTCTGGCGCCCCCCGCCCGCCACGCCTTGCAACTGGCCATGCTGTTGCACGACATCGGCAAGCCGGACAGCCGCGCCAAAGGCCCCGATGGCGCGTACCACTACCACGGCCACGCCGCATCAGGTGCACAATTGGCCGATTCGGTGCTGCGCCGGCTGCGGGCACCCAACCGCATTCGCAATGCCGCCTGTTTCTTGATCCGGCACCATCAAAGGCCGTTGCACCTTTTCCTCAACTATTCCACCCGAGCGGAAGGCCGTTTTTTCCGTGTGTGCGGCGCGCAAACCCCATCCATCCTGTTGCACGCCATCGCCGACACCATGGGCAAAAAGCCGCCGCCCACCCCCGCGCAAGATCCCTTGCAGGCCTTTTTGTCCGATCGCCTCACCCACTATGTGACCGAGATTCAGCACAGGCGCCGGGAGCCGCCGCTGTTGACCGGCAGGGACCTGATCGATCATTTCGGTCTGAAGCCCTCCGCCCGTTTCGCCCAACTGCTCGATGCCGTGGAGGAAGCCCGTTTGGCCGGCCAATTGCGTGACAAGCCGTCGGCCTTGCGATGGATGAAAGCGCTGTTGAACAACCAGCATTGAAGGCGCGATGAAACGGTCAAAGAACAGGAGGGCAGCGGATTGGACCTTTGAAATGGCCGCCGACAACTCGAAAGGAATACACCAGCGGGTGGCCGATCATTTAAAAACGCAAACGTCCCGCATGGTCGCACCATGCGGGACGTTTATCCAACTTTCAAATCCGCCTGCGGGCGGACTTCAGAAACAGCTACTGGATGGCATCCAGGGCCTTGAAGATCTGGTCGCGGATCTCGTCCACCTTGCCGACCCCTTCGATACGGATATGTTGGGGGGCGCCCGCCGCACCCGATTTGGCCCAATCCTTATAATAGGAGACCAGGGGCTCGGTCTGGGCATGGTACACATCCAAGCGCTTGCGAACGGTCTCTTCCTTGTCGTCGTCGCGCTGAATCAACGGTTCACCGGTCTCGTCATCCTTGCCCTCCACCTTGGGAGGATTGAAGGTGATATGATAGGTGCGGCCACTGGCCAGATGCACGCGTCGGCCGCTCATGCGTTTGATGATCTCCGCGTCGGGCACATCGATCTCCACCACCGCATCGATGGGCACCCCGGCCGCTTTCATGGCATCGGCCTGCGGAATGGTGCGGGGAAAGCCATCGAACAGAAATCCCTTTTCACAATCGGGTTCTTTGATCCGTTCCTTGACCAAACCGATGATCACATCATCGGGCACCAACCCTCCGGTATCCATCACCGCCTTGGCTTGTTTGCCCAGTTCGGTTCCCGCTTTCACCGCCGCGCGAAGCATGTCGCCGGTGGAGATCTGCGGAATCTGGTACCTTTCCTTGATGTAATTGGCTTGGGTTCCCTTGCCGGCACCGGGGCCGCCTAACAGTATCAACCGCATACAATCGCCTCCTTTGTTTTAATGTGCATGGATGGATCCATTATTAAGATGTCCGTCACTGGACACTGCCGTCAAAATTTCGAAAAGACACCAAAAGATTACCAAAAAAGGAGAATATTACCGAAAGCGAAATGCGTGTCAACCCATTTGGTTGCTTCAGATCGAAATCGCTATCGGGATCGGGATCGTTTTCTTCCAACCCAAAAAGCACGACGGCATGCTTATATTTCATTTTCGATGGTATGCTTACCCGATCAGGCATGCAGCTGAACCGAGATTGCTGCTTTTCCTTCGAGCGCCAAATTTTATATTTGCAATTCCACCCGCATCTGTGTATATGTGCCTCTTTATCCGAATCACGGATCTTGACTAACCATCCCTAATGTTTGATATGCTTGACGATCAACCTGGATGGAACGAAAGGGGCGAATTAGGTTGAAGGCTATTACGGTTAAAGTTCAAGACAACGATCTTGAAAAAGCCATGCGGATCTTGAAGAAAAAGATCCAAAACGACGGTCTTTTCAAGCGCTTGAAACTCAAAAAGAGCTATGAAAAGCCCAGTGAGTACCGTCGCCGCAAGCAGCGCGAAGCACTCCGGCGCCAGCGCATCGCCGCGGCCCGCCGCAAACGCTACCGATAGACACGACATTAGAATGCCTGATGAACCCGGCCATCCGCGTTGATGCTGCCGGGTTTTTTCTATGGCGAACCGGCGCCGGCAGCGCACCCGCGCCCGGCGGCGATCCCTTGTAATGCGTTCGGTCAGGCGTTCGAGAAGGACATCACGGGAGGTGTGCGTGTCTGACGACACCTACAACGGCTACCTGGAGCGGATGTTCCGCCTGCAACGCTTCGGCATCAAACTGGGCCTGGAGACCATCGGTGCCATGCTGGCCGCCCTTGGCCATCCGGAGATGCGCCTTCGCTGCATTCACATCGCCGGCACCAACGGCAAAGGGTCGGTGGCCGCAATGCTTTCCCGCATTCTGACCACCGCCGGCTACACCGTCGGCCGGTACACATCCCCCCATTTGGAGCGCTTCAACGAACGCATTTGCGTCAACGAGCAGCCCATCGACGACGCACAAGTGGTCGAAGCGTGTCAGCGGGTGTTCGCCATCGACGATCTGCCCCGCCAGCCGACCTTCTTTGAATTCACCACCGCCATGGCCTTGGATCAATTCGCCCGGCAAAAGGTGCAGTGGGCGGTCATCGAAACCGGCATGGGCGGACGCCTGGACGCCACCAACATCCTCCGGCCCGCCCTTTCGGTCATCACCAACATCTCCCTGGAACACCGCAGCTATCTTGGCGACACGCTGGCGGCCATCGCCGCCGAGAAAGCGGGCATCATCAAGCAAAACACCCCCGTGGTCAGCGGTGTCCGGCAAAAGGCAGCCAAGGCGGTCATTCATGCCCAGGCCGTCACCCGCACAGCCCCCCTTTTTCAATTGGGTCGCGATTTTCGCGCCCGCCGCAGGGAAGGCGATCAATTCGATTACTACGGCCTGGACCACACTTGGCGAAAACTTCTGCTCGGTCTGCCCGGAGCACATCAGCTGCAAAACGCCCCCTTGGCCCTGGCCGCCTGTGAACTGCTGCAACGCACGGCCACGGTCGCCGTGACCGAGGCGGATGTACGCAGCGGCCTGCGCGAGACCCGCTGGCCCGGCCGCCTGGAAGTGGTTTCCACCGAGCCCTACATCGTGCTGGACGGCGCCCACAACCTGATGGCCGCCCGCGTGCTGGGCCGCTATCTGCGGGAGACCTTCAAGCAGCGCAACATCACGCTGGTGGTCGGCATCCTGGATGACAAGCCCTACCGCTCCATACTCAAAGACCTGATGGCCCCCTGCCACCGCACCATCGTCACCCAGCCCAAAATCAACCGCGCCATGCCCGCCGACCGCCTGGCCGAGACGGCGCGCACCCTGAGCAGCAACGTGGAGATCGTGCCCGACGTGGGCGACGCAGCACGCCACGCCATCCGAACCAGCCGCCCCACGGATGTCATCTGCGTCGCCGGCTCTCTTTATGTTGTGGGTGAAGCGAAAACTGCGCTGGCCGATATTTCTTTGTCTTAGAACATCCTATGCAATTTTTAAAAAGATAGTTTAAAGTTTAAGTCTAAAGTTTAAAGCAATGAATTTTATCGATTTTAATGGGTGGCGGCGTGGACGAGCGGATAGATCCTTCTAACCAATAGCGAAGAAACCATATTCCGACCATGAACCATAGGATTTGCTGACGAAGGAAGCGCATCAAGGCCCTGAAGGATTGATTCCACCCAGAATAGATAGAGCGCGAACCATGGTGGATGGTGGTTGCCGATAAAGAGTGCATGCTTCCGACCCATGATGATCGGGCCGGTCCGGGCACGGCACCGTGCCCCTACAAGCGATAGAATACCTTAACTTAACACTTAAAACTTAAAACTTATAATTTCAAAATCTTAAAATAAACCCAACCAACCCGACAAACCCAAATAACGCAATATACCCAATATACGGTGCACCGACTGATCGCTTGACTTCACCACCTGTTTCGTTTAGAAGGTGTCACGCAACGCGCCCGTAGCTCAGTGGATAGAGCACCAGCCTCCGGAGCTGGGAGTCGTTGGTTCGATCCCAACCGGGCGTACCATTCAAAAAGCGTAGGGGGACCTTCATCGCTTTTTGATTTTCCCTGAAAACTCGGTCACGGGAAAATCCAAGCGCCATGGATGTCCCCCTTTGCTGTCTTGCAAACCGAAAAACCGGTGATTATAGTCCGGCCATTATGAAAACAAACAACGAAAAATTCCCGGACCCCAAAGAGTTGGAAAAAGAACTGGGCGATTTTCTGACCAAGAGATACGGCGGGTCGGTCAAGCTGGCGACCCCCATCGTATTGCCCCAGGCAGAGGCGTCGGACACCGTCGAGAGACAGGTGCCGCCGGACAAGGAAATCCATTTCGACCTCAAACCGGAAGAGCTGGTCGCCTATCTGGACCAATACATCATCAAGCAGGAGCGCGCCAAAGCGATCCTGGCCACCAAGATCTGCACCCATTTCAATCGCATCCGCCACATGCAAGCGACACCGGATCGTTTCAGCCCCATGGTGGGTGGCATCAAGAACAACATCCTGATGTTGGGGCCCACCGGCGTGGGCAAGACCTACATGATCCGACTGATCGCCCACAAGCTCGGCGTGCCCTTTATCAAAGGGGATGCCACCAAGTTCAGCGAAACCGGTTACGTGGGCGGCGATGTGGAGGACCTGGTGCGCGACCTGGTGCGCGAAGCCGACGGCGATATCGAAAAGGCCCAATACGGCATCATCTATATCGACGAAATCGACAAGATCGCTTCGTCCCACAACCTGGTGGGTGCCGATGTCTCCCGGACCGGCGTTCAACGGGCCCTGCTCAAGCCCATGGAGGAGACCGAGGTCGATTTGAAGGTGCCCCACGACCCCATCGCTATGCTGCAGGAGATCGAACGCTTCCGCAAAACCGGTCAGCGGGACCGTTCCACTGTCAACACCAAAAACATCCTGTTCATCATGAGCGGCGCCTTCAGCGAGTTGGACAAAATCATCAAGAAGCGGCTGACCGATCAGGCCATCGGTTTCGGTGCCACCTTCACGCGCGCGGAAGATCAGGCGGACATTCTGACCCGCGTCAAGTCGGAGGATCTGATCAGCTACGGGTTCGAATCGGAATTCGTGGGTCGTCTGCCGGTGCGTGCGGTTTTCGAGCATCTGACCGAGCAGGATCTTTTCACGATTCTGGAAAACCCCAACAACCCGATCATTCTGGGCAAAAAGCTGGATTTCGCCGCCTACGGCATCACCGCCAAATTCGCCCGCAGCGCCTTGCAGCTCATCGCCAAACAGGCCTTTGACGAAAATACGGGTGCCCGTGGCCTGGTCAGTGCCGTTGAGCGGTTCCTGTTGGGTTTCGAGAAACGCCTGCCTTCCACCAAGGTGCAACACTTCGCCGTCTCGCGGGAGATACTGATCCATCCCGACAAGTGGTTGGCCAAGCTGGAAGCGGCACCCGACCATCCGGAGATGCACAGTACATTCCAGGCCGTCCGGAACGAGGAAATCGGCGCCCTGGCACGCTACGTCAAGGCAAACCATCGCCATCTGAGCGAGAAGTTCGGTTTGCCCTTGACCGATGTGCGCACGGCCTTGATCGCCGAGTATTATGCCGGCCACACCACCGACATCAACGGGGTGTTCGATGCCTTCACCCATTTCTATGAACAGATCAAAACCATAGAGATGCATTTTTTGAAAAAGCATGGTATCAACATCGTCTTTGAAGAGGAGGCGATCGACTTTTTCATCGAGCAGTGGCTGCACGCCTCGCCGGACCTGGACGCCATCTACAAACGCCTCAGCGCCGATCTGGAGTATGGCTTGAAACTGGTGCGCGAAAAGACCGGGCGCAACCGTTTCTTTCTGACCCGCCAGGCGTTGGAAGCGCCCGAAGCCTTCATCGCGCAACTGCTCAAACAGACCCGGGCCGAACCGGAAACGGCCGCGCCGGATGCGGCCAAGGCAGCGGACCCGGAAAGGAACGACACCCCATGATCGGGATCTCCAAGCTCTACTGCGGCACGGTGGAACCTTCCGACGCCCTGCGCTACGGCCGCCATTCTTCCCAACTACCGAGCCACCTGCTTCAATTTTCCGCCGACAAGCGCCCCGTGGTGGTGTGGAATGTCACCCGTGCCTGCAATCTCAAATGCGTGCACTGCTACGCCCACGCCACCGACGACGGGACCGCCGACGAGTTGTCCCATGCCGAAGGGCGCCGGCTGATCGACGATCTGGCCGCCTTCGGCGTCCCGGTGCTGCTCTTTTCCGGCGGCGAGCCCCTGGTGCGCAAGGATCTGCCCGATCTTGCGGCCTATGCGGTGGAAAAGGGAATGCGCGCCGTCATCTCCACCAACGGCACCCTCATATCGCGCGACATGGCAAAGACCCTCAAGCAGATCGGGCTTTCCTACGTGGGCATCAGCCTGGACGGCATGAAAACGGTCAACGATCACTTCCGGGGCGTTCCCGGCGCATTCGACAAGGCCATCGCCGCGATTGAACATTGCCAGGCGGAAGGGATCAAGGTGGGGCTGCGCTTTACCATGAACAAACGCAATGTGCAGGAGATCGACGGCATTTTCGATCTGCTCGAGGAGATGGAGATCCCGCGGGTCTGCTTCTATCACCTGGTCTATGCCGGCCGGGGATCGGCCCTGCAGGTGGACGATTTGACCCATGCCGAAACCCGCGCCGCCGTGGACCTGATCATCGACCGCACCCAACGTCTGCACGCCGCCGGCAAGCCCAAGGAGGTACTGACCGTGGACAACCACGCCGATGGCCCGTACCTCTACCTGCGACTGCTGAAAGAAGATCATAGACGGGCGGCGGAGGTTCTGGAACTGCTCGAAATGAACGAGGGTAACAATTCGGGCCGCGGCATCGGCTGCGTCAGTTGGGACGGTGAGGTTTATGCCGACCAGTTCTGGCGCCACCACAGTTTCGGCAATGTGCGCCGGCGCCCCTTCTCCGAGATCTGGACAGACCCCGAAGACCCCTTGTTGCGCCAACTCAAGGAAAAGAAAAAGTATGTTCAGGGCCGATGCGCCACCTGCCGCTGGCTGGACATTTGCGGCGGCAATTTCCGCGTGCGCGCCGAAGCCGTCACCGGCAATGTGTGGGCCCCGGACCCCGCCTGCTACCTGACCGATGAAGAGATCGCCCAAACGGTCTGAAAGGGCATGCCCTGATTCGGCATCCGGCATGTTCAAGACTTGCCGGCGCAACCGGTCACGAAACGTGTTCGTGCATCCCGGCTGAGCGGCCGGAAACAAAGGAGAACCCGATGCTTTTTCCCGATTACCGCCCCCGTCGACTGCGACAAAGCGCGTCCTTGCGCCGCATGGTACGTGAAACCCAGTTACAGGTGCAAGACCTGATACTGCCGCTGTTCGCCGTCGAAGGCAAGGATGTGAAGAACGCCATCGCCTCCATGCCGGGTCACTTCCAGCTTTCCCTCGACCACCTGGTCGCCGTGGCGCGCGAGGCCCACGAACTGGGCGTTCCGGCGGTAATTCTCTTCGGTATCCCGACCAAAAAGGATCCCATGGGCACCCAGGCCTATGCCAAGGACGGCATCGTGCAGCGGGCCGTGCGGGCAATCAAATCCAAACTACCCGAGCTGACGGTGATCACCGATGTGTGCCTTTGCGAATATACCGACCACGGCCATTGCGGTGTGGTCAAGGGGCAGACCATCGACAATGATCTGTCCCTCGATCTGATCGCGCAGACCGCGCTTTCCCATGCCAAGGCCGGCGCCGACATGGTGGCCCCTTCGGACATGATGGACGGCCGTGTCACCGAGATCCGCAACGTGCTGGACGAAGCCGAACTGAGCCACGTGCCCATCATGTCCTATGCCGCCAAATATTGCTCGGCTTACTACGGCCCTTTTCGCCAAGCGGCTGAGTCGGCGCCCCGATTCGGTGATCGGAGCACCTACCAGATGGATCCGGCCAACGCCCGGGAGGCCCTTCGCGAAGTCTCCATGGACGTGGAGGAAGGCGCCGACATCGTTATGGTCAAGCCGGCCCTGCCCTATTTGGATATCGTCTACCGCATCAAGGAGGAGTTCGATCTTCCCGTGGCCGCCTATA
Source organism: Desulfatitalea alkaliphila (assembly GCF_022968795.1). Taxonomy (GTDB): domain Bacteria; phylum Desulfobacterota; class Desulfobacteria; order Desulfobacterales; family Desulfosarcinaceae; genus Desulfatitalea; species Desulfatitalea alkaliphila. The sequence goes on along the minus strand of NZ_JALJRB010000004.1, from coordinate 99,947 downwards.
ATGTCAGCGGCGAATATGCGATGATCAAGGCCGCCGCCGAAAAAGGGTGGCTCGACGGCCCGCGCGTGATGATGGAGACGCTGACGGCCATCAAACGTGCCGGCGCCGATCTGATTCTGACCTATTTCGCCGTGGAAGCCGCCAAAGTGCTCAATGATCGCTAAATCGACAGGAAGCGTTACCATGCCACATCCACACTCCGCAAACACGCATCCGACCGATGCCGGCGACGGCATTCCCCCGCTGCGTCTGGTCGCCTGGGAAACCACGCGCAACTGCAACTTGTCCTGCGTGCACTGCCGCGCCTCGGCCACTTGCGGCCCGTACAGCGGCGAGCTGGATACCGCGGCGGCCCATCGCCTGCTGTCCCAAATCGCCCGGGTGGGGCAACCCATTATCATTCTCACCGGCGGCGAACCGCTGCTGCGGGAAGATATCTTCGACATCGCGGCCTACGGCACGCAGTTGGGTTTGCGCATGGTGATGGCGCCCAACGGCACTTTGATCACCCCCGACATCGCCGCCAAAATGGCCGCATCCGGGATCAAGCGCATCAGCATCAGCCTGGACGGCGCCACGGCCGAAAGCCACGACCGCTTTCGCGGCGTCAGCGGCGCCTTCGACGGCGCCCTGCGCGGCATCACCCATGCCAAGGCGGCCGGCATCGAATTTCAAATCAACACCACTATCACCAAAACCAACCTGGATCAAATCCCAAAGATCCTTGCCCTGGCCGAACAGCTTGGTGCGGTGGCACACCATATTTTTCTGCTGGTGCCCACCGGCCGCGGCAAATACATCGTGGACCAAGCCATCGATGCTCGGGAATATGAGCGAACCCTCAACTGGTTCTACGATCAACGCGACCGCACTGCGCTGCAACTCAAGGCCACCTGTGCCCCCCACTACCACCGCATTCTGCGCCAACGCGCCAAGGAAGAAGGAAAGTCGGTCACCTTTCAGACCCACGGCTTGGATGCCGTCACCCGGGGCTGCCTGGCCGGCAGCGGTTTCTGTTTCGTCTCCCACCGGGGGATCGTACAACCGTGCGGCTTTCTTGACTTGCCTTGCGGCGATGTCACCAAAGCGGATTTCGCAGACATCTGGCGCAACGCCGAGCACTTCCAAACCCTGCGCGACCCCAACCTGCTCAAGGGGAAATGCGGCCTGTGCGCGTTCCGCAAAGTCTGCGGCGGCTGTCGTGCCAGGGCCTACGAGGCGGTGGGCGATTTCATGGCGGAAGAGCCGCTGTGCCTCTACGAACCCGTCGCCGCCAAGTGAGACTGCTGAACGCCCTTCAAAAACTTGTTGTTCGACATTCAACCCGGATGTTATGAATACATATGATTGACAGACAGGTGTGCCCTTCAACGGAAAGGACCGGTCCATGAAAATTCGATCCTTGATGGTGCCCGCGCCCATCACCGTAAGTACCCGCCAAACGGTGCAGGAAGCCCTTGAACTGATGAAGGTCAACGGAATTCGTCATCTACCGGTAGTGGACGATCAGCAGCATCTACAAGGCCTCCTGACCCTGGCCGATCTCAAGCAGGCACTGATTCCTTCCATGATCAGTGATTTCACCCTGGCCGACATGATGATCAAACATCCCATCACCGTTTCTCCCGAAGAGGATGTGGAAACGGCCGCCCGGTTGATTTACAAACACAAAATCGGCGGCCTGCCGGTGGTGCAAGGTCAGCGGTTGGTGGGCATCATCACCGAATCGGATCTGTTGCGCACCTTCATCGATATGATGGGTATCTTGTTCAATTGCGCCCGGTTGGATGTCATCACCGGCGAAGATCCGGCCGGATTGAACAAAGCCATTCAAATCATCCAGGATCAGGGCGGTGATATCATCAATGTGGGCATGACCACCCAAAAAACCGACCAGCGCACTTACTATTTCCGTCTGGCACCCTGCAACACGCAGTCGATCAAACACGCCCTGGAACACAGCGGTTTCGTGGTGCCGGCGGTGGATTGAACCGACCCGTGACCCGAAAGCGGCGCAGCCCATGAAAATCGCCATCAACGCTCCCGACGAGCATCAGTTCAGTGTGATGCAACGTATTCTCGACGGCCGGCTGGCCATCGAGTCACCGGATGAGTTCGCCGAAATACTGGAGATCTACCCGGATGATCCTTTTTTGCACCGCAGGTACGCGGATCTATTGAACCGTTTGGGACGAGCGCGAGAAGCGGCTCAATCCTATCAACGGACGGTGGATCTGTTCATCGATCACGGCATGAACCTGCAGGCCATCGTCGCCAAAATCTTGCAGTGGCGACTGACCAAACCGAACCACCAACAAGGGCGGACTTTCCACGGGCAACTGCAAGCCACCGGCGGGCGTCACACCCCCTTGCAACGTTTTTGGGCCGGCCTGGATTACCCCGAACTGGTGGCTTTGATGCAGCGGTTGGTGCGCAAACGGTTTGCGCCGGGACGCCGCATCGTCCAAGCGGATCAGCCGGCGGATGCGCTCTTTTTCGTGGTGGACGGCACCGTTGCCGAAATGCCGTCGCCGGAGTGTCAAAGCGAAGCCCGAAGGACCGGGGTCGAGGTGGAGCCGACCCTGCTGGGCACCAACGACATTTTCGGTGAAGTGTTTCCCTTGGATCAACCGACGGAGAATGCCAATGAGATCCTGGCCGTCTCCCAGGTCGAGTTGGTAAAAATTCCCAAAACGGCCCTGACCGCCATCTGCGCCGTTCATCAACGGGTCCAAACCCTACTGGAGGCGCTATACAAGGCCGATCCGTCCGCCCATTGCGAGCGTTCCTGGCAGACGGTGCGCCGCGCCACGCGCTGCCGACTGCCCGCCCGGGTGGATATCGCCTCCCCTCCCAACCGTGCGGACACCCGCAGCTGGTACCACGATGGCATGGCGGTAGACATCTCCATCGGCGGCATCTGTGTTCAGCTGAATACCACCGACGACGAAGCACTTCCCGATTTGAAAGGACGTCTCGCTAAACTCAATCTGGAGTTCCCCGACGCGCTGCTGTCCAATTTAAGCGGCAAGATCGTATGGCAGGGGCGCAAAGCCGGCGGTACGGCAAGTTCCGCAGCACTGATCGGCATCCGTTTCGACACCCTGAACATCGCGGACCGCGACCGCATCGCCGAATACATTAAAAACAACCTTGAATAACGTCGAGTGGCGAATGAAAGGAAGGCCGCAGCCCCGGTGGGCCGCGGCACGTTTCGTTATCAGCAAATCTTGTGAATCAAAGTATTGAGGATGTCCCGTCGGTAGTGGGTCATTTGCGCGTAATGGACGCCGATACCATCGGCATACACACGTGAGACGTACCCCTTGATTTTGAAAGGCAAGGTTTCACCGGCTTCCGAGAACGTGAAGCAAAGGGCCACCTCCTGGCCCTTCTCGAACGGCTGGGAGGTCTCGATAAAGACGCCGTTGGCACTGATGTCCCGGATCGTGCTGCGATAAGCCCGCCCCCCTGTCGCAAAATCCACCAGCAGATAACACGGAATACGCGGAAATTGGCGCACCCAATTGAATTGGGGACCGTCCATGTTGCCCAAACGCTGCAGCAAGGTGGCCTTGTCCATCTGTTGCAGCAAAACAAAGATCCTGGCGATGGTCATCTGCCGCCGCAACTGCGGACTGTCACCGCCGGCGGGTTGCGGCACCCGGCTTTCCGGGTTTCCGGCGTCCGCCCCTTCTTGGGGCTGGAGCGTCTCCAGAAGTTGAGCCAAGTGCTCTGCATCCATTTTGTAAATGGAAACCGCCAGGCGCGTGATTAGGGTCTGCTTCTCGATCGATTCAGCGGGATGGGTCATGGCGCGTCTCCTTGCCCTCCCGGGCGTTTGCTGGTTTTTTATATCCATATCGCACAGTTGAGTAAAAAAGCAAGCCTCATCAGCTCCTTGAGATGGTCGGTGCGGCGCTTGAATGACCTGCGACAGGCATCGCCATGCCCTTCGCCCTTGGTCCGGTCGCTGGGTTTCGAAAGATCGGCAGGCAACACACCATCGCATCCCACCCCTGGTCCACTATTCGAAGCCGAATCCTTGTTTTTGTTTGACACCATTGCCGCATTTCATTATACTTGCCTGAACTAAAAGCGTATTCTAGCCTTTCAGGGGCATACGCTCCCTCCGAAGGCAATGATTGGCGCCACCGCACGCAAAGGATTAGGCTCGACACAGGTTATTCAATTCATTCCTAAAGGAGGAAGATCATTGTCTTATATACTTGACCAAGAACAGTTGGAGGGCATCGAAGAGGTCCTGCAAAAGGACCTGATGGACCTGGGCTTGAAGTGCGTGATTCTCATTGACATGGCCGGCAACATCATCGCCAATTTGGATAACGGACAAGTCGGGCATGACGTCTATTCCCTGGCGGCCCTGGCCGCCGGCAATTTCGGTGCGGTTTGCGCCATGGCGGCCATCATCGGAGAGGACGACTTCGCCTTGCTGTTCCACAAGGGCAAGAGCGAAAACATCCACTTCAGCAAGGTCATGGATGATTTCCTGCTGGTAACCATCTTCGGCAACGACGTTTCCCTGGGGTATCTGCGCCTGAAGGTCGACGAATCCATCACCAAGCTGGGTAAGATATTCGAAACCACCCGGCAAGTGTAACCCCCCGGCCACCCATCGGTGGTGTCTTCGCGAAAGACGCATAACCCTAACGCAAGGATGGCCGCGTGGCGGTTGTTAATATTCGCAAAAAGGAAGTGCAGATCAAGATCGTTTACGTCGGACCGGGTCGAGGCGGCAAAACCACCAATCTGGAATACCTCTTCAGCAAAATCCGGCACCGCATCGAATCGGACATGGTCAGCATCAAAACCCAGGGGGATCGGACGCTGTTCTTCGATTTCCTACCCTTCGAACTGGGCCAGATCCAGGGTTATCAGATCAAGACCCAGCTTTACACCGTACCGGGCCAGGTAAAATACAACGCAACCCGCAAGCTTGTCCTCAAAGGGGTGGACGGCGTGGTCTTCGTCGCCGACTCGATGGTCGCCATGCGCGAGAAGAACATCGTGGCCCTGAAAAACCTCGAGGAAAACCTGGCCTTCTACGATATCGACCTGTATGATCGGTTCCCGATCATCTTGCAATACAACAAGCGAGACCTGGCGGAAAACGGTATTGATATACTCGATGTGGATACCCTGCAGCAGGACTTGAATGCCCGATTGCAAGCGCCCTTCTATGAAGCCAGCGCCGTAAATGGGGTCAATGTGATTGCTACTGCCAAAAAGGCCATATCCACAACGATCGTTTCGATTCAAGAGCACCTTGGATAGGAGGTCGGCATTGGACAAATCAGCGAAAGACCAACTGGTGAACGATATTGAAAACCGTTTGGACGACTTCTTCGGAGACGAGGACGATCCGGAACCAACTGCCGAGGTGCGCCCATCAATGGAAAAACTGAAATCGGCGGTTCTCTCCATCGATTGGGAAATCACCGATGCATGTCTCAACGATCTGAAAAGCGAAGTCGAATCTCTGCTGCCCTATTATGAAAAGGAACCGGTGACCCACGCCCTGCTGCGCATGCTGCGCGCCCTGGGCGGCTATATTCGCAAACGCAAAGCACAAGCCCATCAGGACGCCATCAAGCGGGTGATGTCGGTTTTCGCCAGCCTCGAGTCCCTGGTGAACAACCCGCAGATGGACGAATCCCGGCGGCGGCAATTGGTGAGCAAAGAGATCATCGCCTTTAAAAAACTCAAAGAGCAGGTGGAGCAGCGGCGCGTCGCCGCGTCGGCGGCCGATGGCGCGGCGACGGGAGAAAAAGCGTCCCTCGATGTGCACGCCATCCTGGAGCACCGGCAATTCCAAGATGCGGTGAATGCCGTTGAAGCCCGCCTCAGTTCACAAGTCGCCGCCCTCAAGGCCGAATTGGCCTCTTTGCAAGAGGAGATCAAGACGCTGAAGCATTAATGCGACTTTATTGTTTCGCGAGCCCTAAGGCATCAGAATATCCTGCAACTGACGGATACCGGAAAGGTCGACCTCGCGGGCGAAACGGTCCTCCACCAACCCTTCGATCCGCGCACTGCCCGCTAGGCCGAAGGCCGTCATCAGATCGGCCAATTCTTGCATCTCCTCCTGCCGCGGCCGATATTGATCGAACACGACACGGTCGGCAGGGGTGGTCAAAGCGAATTCAACCAGCTCTAAAGGTTGTCCCCAGTAACGGGCGGCGATTCCGGCGGCCTCCTGCAAATGGTCCCGGGCCCACAAACCGGAACGCACCGCCCCCTGCACCAATGCTTGCACCAGATCAGGCTGTGTGTCGATGAACCGCTGGTTCACCAGCAGCAGGTTGCATATAAAGCCGGGCCAAACATCCTCCAAATAGGTCAGGACCTCACCGTCGCCGCTCTTCATGCTTTGGGCGGCGAACGGTTCACCCACAAGGTAGCCATCCAGGGCGCCGGCGGCCAGCGCGGAAGCCATGTCGGGCGGGTTCATCTCAACAATGCGCAACCCGGGTGCGGTTCCCGCATCGCGCATCATCCGCAACAGGGCCAGGTGATGGCCCGAAAAACGCATCGGCACGGCAACACTGCGACCGTCCAGGTCATTGAGGGTGCGCACCGCCAAATCCTTGCGGACCACGAAGGTGCTTTCATGTCGGTTGCCGATGTAAACCACCCGCACATCGGCCCCCTGCTGGTGCAGCACGATGGACAGGGGGGCGATGATGAAGGCGGCTTGAATGTTCCCGCCGCGCAATGCTTCGGCCATCTCGGCGAATGAGGAGAACTTGACCGCGCGAAAGCGCACCGGGGCGGTCTGTGGGCCACTGGCGGCGTCCAAAAGGGGGGCGGCCAAATTGGTGATGACCGGCATGTACCCCATCCGAACGGTGGGCCGCTGCTCATGATCGGTGTTGAAGGCGTAATGGGCGGCACTGATCGCCACGGCCCAGGCAACGGCCATCCAGAAAACCCGCCAGGGATGGGATTTTTTGAGACGAGACAGCATGGAAAGGCCTTTAAACGGCATACGGCACTCCCAGCATCAGGAAGATTTCGCTGCGCAGACGACTTAATCCGGGGTCTTTTTCAAAGTTCCGCGGACGCGGAAAATCAAGCACATGCACCAGCTTGATGGCCGATGGCCGGCCGCTGAGCACCACGATGCGGTCCCCCATGATCAATGCGTCATCGATGTCATGGGTCACGACCAGGGTGGTCTTGCGTAAGAATTCGTGCATGTTGACCACCTCTTCACGCATCTTCATGTGGGTCAGAAAGTCCAGGCCGCTGAACGGTTCGTCCATGATCAACAGGTCGGGATTGACCGCGATGGCCCTGGCCAACTCAGCCCGTCGCTGCATGCCGCCGGACAGTTGGTGAGGGTAGTAGTGTTCGAACCCTTCCAATTCGACCATCTCCACATGTTCCTGGATCCGGGAATGTTTGTCTTCCTCATCGTCGATATGACGCAGTCCCAGCCCCACGTTCTCGTAGACCGTCATCCACGGATAGAGGCCGCTGTGTTGAAAAACGAAGATCGATTGATCCGAAGGGCCGCGCACTTTTCTCCCGCCCACCTTCACGGTGCCGTAGGTAGGCGCTTCGAAGCCGGCAATGATGCGCAACAAGGTGGATTTACCGCAACCCGAAGGCCCCAGGATGCAAACCATTTCGCCCTCTTCAAAGGCCAGGTTGATATTGTTGAGCACCAGCACGTTGTCACCGGAATGCTCCTCGGGGTCGTGCATGGTGCGCGGTTGGGTGCGGCGTCCCACATAGATCTTGGTCAGATTATCGATTTGGATATGGCTCATACCATCCCCGTCACCTTTCGTGGCGCCCCCATTGGGAAGACTCAACTTGGCCCAGGCGTTTCATGATGCCGTCCAACATCAAGCCGATCAAACCGATGACGATCATCCCGTTCATCACAAAATCCATTCGCAAGGCATTGCGGGCGTCCAGAATCAGATAACCCAAACCGGACTGCACGGCGATCATTTCGGCGGCCACCACCACCAGCCAGGCAATGGTCACCGTCATGCGTAGCGCGGTGATCACCTCGGGCATAATGGCGGGCAAAATCAGCCGCGTCAAAGTTTCCCGGCGACTGAAACGGAAGTTGGCGGCCACCTGGAAAAAGGTGGGATTGATGTTTTGCACCGCGATGGTGGTGCCCACCACCATGGGAAAAAAGCTGGCAAGGAAAATCAGAAAAATAGCGGGTGGATCGCCGATGCCGAACCAGAGCATGGCCAGTGGGATCCACGCCAGGGGCGAAATCGGGCGCAGAAAATGGATCACCGGATTGAGAAACGAACGAGCGGTGAGATTGCGCCCGAGACAAATCCCCAAAGGCACGCCGAGCAGCACCGCCAAATAGAAGCCGACGGTCACCCGGTAAAGGCTGGCGACCGTGTGCCGCACCAGCGTGCCGTCGCGCAACAACTCGATGAAGCTGAGGATGACCGCCCAAGGGTCCGGAAAAACATGCACGCTCCAACCGCTGGCCCGCGCCAACAATTCCCATATCACCACGATCGACAAAAACGAAAGCAAGCCCGAGCGTACAAAGCGGTTGCCCGTTTCCCGTTCGTACAACGGGGTCTCCTTCAATGTCGGTTTACCGTCATCATCCATGGTGGCAACATCAATAAGAGTTGTAGATCAGATGGATGCCGATCAGGGTCAGTAAAAAGATAAAGATCTCCTTCAACACCCGTTCATTGATCCGTAACGCGATTTTGGGTCCGATCTGGCCGCCGATCAACACCCCGGGCACCGCCCACATCAGCAGGGCGCCATCCACCCGCGCTCCCATGGCGAAGTGAAAGCCAACCCCGATAATGCACGTTCCCAAGATCGTGGCGATACTGGTGGCGACGGCCACGGCCATGCGCATCCCCAGCTTGTGGCGCATCAAGGGCACGATCCATTCTCCGATACTCACACTGAGCATGCCGCTGGCCACCGCCATGCCGGACACCGCCCAGCCGTAACGCACGGCGCGTTTCGGCTCGGCCCGTGCTTTCCCGCTATCGTCATAAGCTTGATGCACCGACACGAACACCAGGGCCGTGACCAGGGTGAGCAGGCCGAGCAACAACTGGATGTGGGGCGGCGACATGTTTCTTGTCAACCAGGCGCCGACCGCGATACCGGGCAGCGTGAAAACCAGCAGCAGCAGCACCAGTCGGCCATCGATGCTGCTTTTCCGCCAGTAGGCGATGGTGCCCGAACCCATGCCGGCGGTTTGGATGAGCAGACTGGTGAGCACCGCAGTGCCCGGGCTGATGTGCAGCACCAACATCAGAAACGGCATCCAGAAGATGCCGCCGCCGATGCCCACGGTGGAGGAGACCGTGGCAATGAGAATGCCCACGGGAAAGGCCGACCAACTATCCAGCGGCATGCCGGCCCTCCACGCTGTAAAATCGAAAATAGGTGATCACTTCCTCCAGCAAGGCCAATTCCTGCTCCAGCCGGTCGATCAACTCGGTGAGTCGCCGCAAACGATCCTCTTGCGCCGATGCCATGGTCAGTTCTTGCCGGGCCTGGCGGGTCAGTTCCCGCCCGTTGGCACAGGTCCCCTGGGACAACAGAATGATCTCTTGCAGATTACTGGCCATTTCATTGATGACCCCGCCCAGTTCCGCCAACTCGTTGTCGGAATGGATGCGGATGGTCCGGCTCAAATCGCCCCCGGAAATTTTACGGGCCAAATCGATCATGTGCTGCAATGGTTCGGTGATGTACTTGATGAACATGATCAGCACGATCAGGCTGACCATCAGAATGATCACCACCATCAGCAATGCTTTGCTGCGCATGCGGTCGATGGGGGCGAAGATGGCCTCCTGGTGCTGCTCTTCCAGGCCATAAAGCCGGATGTTGTCCCAAATCTCGGTTTTGAGCGCACCGCGATGGAAATCGACCAGGAACTCCACGCCGACCATGGCGGCGGCAAAGCCGATCAACAAAAAATAGATGATCATGGTACGCTGCAGGCTGTAGCCGGATCTTTTTTTCATCGCGCAATGGGTCGGGCCGCTTCCTGTGACGGATCGGACGCCCTGATCATCTCCTTTGCCAGTTGCCCATATTGCAAACCGGCCTTGCTCTGAGCGTTGTACGCCAACACCGGGGCACCCATAATCTGGGCCTCCCGGACACGCGGATCCAGTTCAATGATCGTCTCGAAGGTCCTGTCCGCATACATCCGGTTGAGTTTGGCACAGATCATCTTGGAAGCCGTGTTCTCTTTCTCGAACATGGTGATCAACACCTTGGCGGTGATGGCCGGATTGGTTTTGGCCTTGATCAGTCCGATCAACTTCAAAATCTGGTCGATGCCGTGGGTGGACAGGTAGTCGCACTGGCTGGGAATCACCACCTGATGGGCGGTGGTCAGCGCATTGAGGGTCAGAAACTCAATGGAAGGCGGCGTATCGATGACGATGTAGTCGAACCGCTCCTTGATGGGCAACAACCGATCCTTGAGAACGAATTCGAAGTTGGGGGCGCCGAAATACTTCTTGTTGAGCAGGACCATGTTCTTATTTGAAGGAAAAAGCCATAAATTCTGGTACTTTGTTTGCACCAGGGACTCTTCCAGACTCTCGGCGCCACCGCTGAGCACTTCGTAAAAGGAGACGGTCTCTTTGTACCCCAGGGAGATGGTCAGGTTGGCCTGAACATCGAAATCGACCAACAGCACCCTTTTGCCCTCGCGTGCCAGAGAGAACCCGAGGTTGAGGCAGGTGGAGGTTTTGGCCACGCCCCCCTTTTGATTGCTGACCGCCACGATGTTGGCCATGTCTGTCCGCCGCTTGGTGGCCGCCAGATCCAGAAAACGAATCTCTTCGACCCGCACCGGGCGATAAGCGGAGAAAAGATGCCGGCATTTGGTACAGCGGGCAATGAACCGAGGCTCCTGAACGAGTCGGTCTTCCAGGTCGTATTGGGTTTGGCAATTGGGGCACACGACAATCATGGACAGCTCCCCCTTGAAAATCGGGTTAGGACAAACAGGTTTCAATGGTGCCGGGCAATTGGACTTCGTCCACTATGGTATTGACCGTGCCTTGGGCAATGGCGTGTTCGGTCAAGTTGGGGTAGACGCAGCAACTGGCATCCTGGGCGATGGTGTGGCCGCCCCGCGAGCGGATATGGGCGAAGCCGACCGCACCGTCGTCGCCGATGCCGGTCAACAAAACACCGATGGCATGTTGGGCGAACACATCGGCCGCCGAGCTGAAAAACTGGTCCAGAGGCCGATCCACCGCGGTTCCCAAACGTATGCAGGGTATTCCCTCTTCGTTTTTCCCGATGCGCAAAGCGCTGCGATTGGAACCGATGTAACAACAGCCCTGACGCAAAACACGACCATCCTCCGCAGGTTCGATGCACCAGGGTACGTGCTGGTCGAACTGCTTGGCAAAGGCCGGCAATATTTGGGGTGCGATTTCCTGGACCACCACAACGGCGGCCGGCAAGGTGGGTGCCAAACGGGTCAACAGGCGGATGACGGTGTTGGGGCCGGTCAAACTGGTGCCCAAGGCCACCAGGTTCCGGGCGACGGGCGGCGGGTTGCTTTCATCCCACGCCGAACCGTCCGGCTGGGTCTGCATGCGCACCCGGCGAATGTTATCGAAATTGACGCCGCTGGCGATCTTGACGCGGTCGATGATCTGGCGGCGGGCCTTGTCCATATCATCGGACATACCGCCCGATGGCTTGGGCACGAAATCGACCACCCCCAGGCGCAGCGCTTCGAAAGTCACCGCGCCGTCGCTAAAAAGGGAGCTGAGCACCACCACCGGCACGGGCGATTCGATCATGATGTGGCGGATGGCTTCCAATCCGTCCATCCGTGGCATATCGATGTCCAGGGTGATCACATGGGGTGCAAGGGCCTTGATCTTTTCCAGGCCGTCGAGGCCGTCACGGGCGGTGCCGACCACATTCAGGCCGGGATCCGATTGCAGGATCTCGGTGATGGCCTTGCGCATGAACAGGGCATCGTCGACAACTAAAACTTTGATCGCTTCTTGCATGGCATCAGACTCTCTGTTTGGATTGAACGCCGTCCCTTCAAGTACAATGGCGCGACAGCACGTGGGCCAGATCCTTGGGGTCGAACAGCTCCGTGATCAGATCGTGGGCCATCGCCGGCGCCATTGTGGCCGGCAAAATCGCCTTTTCGACTTTGGGCGACAACACCCTTCCCCCGGCATCACGAACCGCCCGCAGGCCTGCAAGGGCGTCCGGTGGTCCGCCGGACAGCAGGCACACGACGGTCCGCCGTCCATAGATCTCGGCCGCCTTGCTCAAAAAGAGATCCAAGGTGGTGTCATGATCGCCTTCCGGTCGGGGGCCCAGAAGCGGTTGCAACATCCTGCGACCGCCTAAATCCCGCACCGTCCATCCCTGCCCGGTGGTGCCCACATAGCAACGCCCGGCGCACAGCGGCGAACCGGCGGCCAACACCTTGACATCGTACGGGGAGCGCGCGTCGAGGTATTCGGACAAAGTCGGCGCGAATTGAGGGGGAACCGATTGCAACGAAACCACGACGGCCCGCGCCTGGCGCGGCAGGGAGGTGAGGGTGTTGACCATTTCCAAGTACCCGCCCACCCCTGAAAGGGTCACCAGCAAGGTGTCGCCGGGCACCGTATCATCCACACGGATCTTCTCCTCGGGGCGCAACCGCGGCATACGCAACCGCCGAAACCGGTCCACCCGAGTGTCCACGGCCAGATGGACCCTTTCGACGATGCGTTGTTGCTGGAGCAGGATGTTGCGGTTCTTCACCGGCTTGCTCATAAAATCCACCGCTCCGAGGTTCAGGAACGATAGAATCGTGGCGTAGGACGAGGAGGCCAGGTTGCTCATGATCAGGACCGGGCAGGGGCTTTCGATCATGATATGTTTCAACGCCGTGCTGCCGTCCATCACCGGCATGTTGACATCCATGGTGATCAGATCGGGTTCGAGTCGCTTCATCATGGCCAAGGCCTCTTCCCCGTTCTTGGCATTGCCCACCACCTGAATGCCGGCGTCGGCTTCCAACATGCTGCCCAAAATCTTGGACATGATGGCCGAATCGTCCACAATCAGGACCCGGATCGGGGCTTTTGCGTCGGCCGTCGCCGCTTGGGCGTCAACGGTCCGGTCAACCTGCGCTTTCTCATCGGCCCGTCGCGCGGCCTCCATCAGTAAAAATTGATAAGGTTCCTTGATCGTGGCGCTGCTCTGCCAGGGGGCATCCAAGGTTTCAAACCGACCGCTTTGCCATCCAAGAATGGTGAAAAAGGCATCCACGCCGGTGACCGAACCGTATTCGGCATGAACCAACTCCCCATCACGCACATATATGGTGCCCTGTTCATCCTCCTGACGCACACGAATGCAGAGACTGGCACCAGCCAGGCAGCACATCTGTATGATATCGGTCAATTGGATATTGCGCAGGGTGCCGGCGAATCCGCCGGAGCGCTCTTCTTCGACCGTTCGCTTCACGGAGTTCATCATAAGGCAACCGCTTTCGTTCTACGGGTATGTTGGGCGATGGCCAGATGGATCACTTCCGCCACATCCAAAATCAGGGAAATACTGCCGTCGCCCAAAATGGTGGCGCCCGAAAAACCACTTCGCTCCTGCAAATAGTCCTCAAGCGGCTTGATCACCACCTCCTGACGTCCACGCAACTCATCCACCACCAGCCCCACCTGTCGCGAACCGACATTGACCACCACGACGAACAGTTCCCGGGTATCCGCAGCCGTTTCGGCCATTTTAAACACCCGGGCGACGCGGATCAGCGGCAGCGTGGTTTCCCGTAAATAGTAGATCTCCATGCCTTCCAGGGTCGAGATTTCGTTCTGGTGGATGCGCAGCGTCTCATCCACGGCGGACAGCGGGATGGTGAAGGTCGACCCGGCCACCCGGACCAGCAGGGCCTGAATGATGGCCAGGGTCAAGGGGATGCGGACCCGGAACACTGTGCTGTGGCCGGGGGTGCTGATGATTTCGATGGTGCCGTTGAGTTTTTCGATATTGTCCTTGACCACATCCATACCGACCCCGCGACCCGAGGTGTGGGTCACCGCATCGGCGGTGGAGAAGCCCGGTTGCATGATCAGGGCGCGAACCTGATCGTCACTCATCTCCGCCAACTCGGCGGAAGAGACGAATCCTTTGGTCAAGGCACGCGCCTTGATCTGTTCGGCATCGATGCCGCGCCCGTCGTCACCGGCCTCCAGCACAACGTAGTTGCCCTCGTAATACGCCTCCAGACGCAGTGTACCGGTTTCCGGCTTGCCTTTGCGCGTCCGTTCGGACACCGGTTCGATACCATGGTCGACGGCATTGCGAATCAAATGCACCAACGGATCGGCAATCTGTTCGATCACCATGCGGTCCAGCTCGGTCTCTTCACCTTGAATCTCCAAAGACACCTTTTTGTCCGTGTTGCGCACCAGGTCGTGCACCAATCGCGGATATCTGCTGAACAACTGTGCAATGGGCAACATGCGCACCTTCATGACATTTTCCTGCAGCTCCGATGTGACACGCCCCAGGGCGACCGTGGCCTCGTTGACGCGATTGGTCAGCGATTGGATGATTTTCAACTCAGCGTTGTTCAACCTTTTGGACTGCTTGAGATCCAGCTGCATCTCACGCATCTCCATGAAAAGCTGGTTGAAACCGGCCCTGTTGACGACCAACTCCCCCACCTGGTTCATCAATGTGTCGATCTTGGCGGCATCCACCCGAATGCTCTGTCTGGCCAGTCGATCATGCAACCGATCGCTGCGGCGGCGCCCCGCCATGTAACCGCCGGTGGGGCGGTCCCCTTCCAGCGAAGATGAGGCGGCCATCTCGGCGGTGCCCAGCATTTCGGCCAATGGCATGGGGGTCAAGGGTTTGCGCGGAATCCGGCTGCCTTGGCCATCGGAAAACAGAAGCGATTCCAGGTCGATTCCATCGGATGGGGTGCGATCGGCCTGTGGCGGTGTCGCGGCAAACGACCGCGCAACCGGTGGCAAATGGTCCGACACCCCCTCCACCTCGGACAACAACTCCTTGGCCACATCCATATCGGCCAAACGATCCCCATCCTCGTTGTCGTCCACGGCGATCTTGGCATCGAAAGCGTTTTCCAGCAGTGCCAGCAACGCCTGTTCTTCATCGCCCGGGTCTTCCACCGCAAAGGGGGCCAGTGTCGCCGGCGGTTCCTCGGCTTCCAGTGACGGCAACGATTCGGGTGCAGGCGTTTGCACCGACGCCGCCTGGATTGCATCGTCGACTTCCGTAACAACCGTACCGGGTGCTTCCAACACCTCCGGCGACGCAGCGGTTTCGGGCGAAGCGCTGAAATAAGCGCGAACCTGCGCCGCGCGGGAGTGTGTCAGGCGGTCCCAGTCCGCCATTGCCGACTGCGACACGGCCCCGGGAACCCCCTGCTCCCAATTCTGCAGATCCTCGTGCCACGCATCATAAATCGCCATGAGGTCATCATACCCCATATAGTTGGCGGCGGCGCGCAGCCGAGCAAGCCATTCCCGGGATAGAGCAATGACCGGCCCTGCGGATGCTCCCGCGCCCCATTGCGCGGTGGCACCCGCCATGGCGGATAGACCTTCGTTGAGCTGTGCCATGAATATGGCGAACAACGGCGCGTCATGGGGTTCCTCGTAGACAGCCGCTTGCTCCGGTGGCGATACCGCGGAAGGGGCTTCCGGGAGTGGCTCGGTGAACACCTCGCTCTGTGCTGCGACCGCCGGCGGTTCGCAGGGAGGGGCTTCCACCGGCGTTGATGCCAACCAACTGTCGATACCCGCCACCAGATCATCAATGGGTGACTGTTCTTGGCCATGGTGCATCAAATCGCCGACCAATGCCCCCATCCGGTCATGGCCGGCCATCAACAGATCGCCGACGGCGGCATCGATGGTTCGCTCCCCGCGCCGCAAAAGGTCCAGCAGGCTTTCCAGCTTGTGGGCCAAATCGGCGATGCGGGCCATGCCCAGATACTCCGATGCACCTTTTATGGTGTGAACCGCTCGAAACAGATCATTGAGGCTCTCGCGAGGATCGGACTGGTGGGCCAGCCCCAACAGGTTGCCCTCTACGGCCTCCAGATGCTCGGTGGCCTCTTCGATAAAATCGTTGAGCAACCCGCCGTCCGCCGACACTTCCGTGGCTTCGGCCGCACGCTCCTCCGAAGCCGCACGCTCCTCCGAAAAAATGCCGTCCACCAGCGGGGTGTCTTCCGTACCGGTGTCAGCCGTCCCGGCATCGGACGGCGCTGCGGTAGCCGGCGCTTCCTCGGCCGGCGGGATCACGTCCAGGGCGGCCAGGGCCGGCACCTTGGCGAACATCCCGCGCACACGATCCATGTAGTGCCGGGTCACTTCCTGTTCAAAAGCCGGCCAATCCACCGATCGGCCCGCGGACAACCGCTCTTCGGTCGCCGTCAGCGCACCGGCCCACTGATCATACACCTGCCGAAGCTTGTCGTACCCCATGTAATTGGCCGACGCCCGCAGCGTCTGCAACCGGTCCGCGTAACGACCCAGTACCTCCGCCGGCGCAGACGCAGCGGCCAGCGAACCGCTTTCGGCCACCAGGGCCGACAAGCCCTCCTTGAGCTGATCGGCGAAGATACCGAACAACTCCTCATCGTACTCGTCCCCGAATGGGTCGCTGTCCACCTCACCTTCCGTGTCACCGGCGCCCTGCTCGGCCGTCACCGGCACCTCAGCGCCGCAAAAACCGTCGATGCGTGCCACCAAATCGTCGATGCCGGTCCGCTCGGCATGATGGCGCGTCAAATCGTCCACCAAACGACCCAACCGATCATTGGCGCCGATCAGCAGATCGATCCCCGCGCCGTCCAGCACCCGTTCTCCGCGCCGCAGCAGGTCCAGAAAACTCTCCAGCCGATGCGTCAGCTCCGAAATCCGCACCAACCCCAAATATTCCGCAGATCCCTTGATGGTGTGAATCGCTCGAAACACCTCGTTGAGCACCTGCCCGTTGCCCGGCTCCTGTTCCAAACGCAACAGGTTGCGCTCCGCGCCCTCCAGATGCTCGCCGGTCTCTTCAATGAAATCCTGCAACAGGGACCGGTCCAAACCATTCGTTTGGTCCAACCCGATCCCCCCGCTGTCTTCCGGCGTCGGCTCGGTGTCCTCCTCGAGCAAGGCTCCGTCGGAAAACAAGGCCAGTTCTGGGCCGGCCGCGGCGTCATCCTCCCCAACGGCCTGCGCATCCGCCGGCGCCAATTCCAATCCAATATCGTCCAAGGCCCAAAGATCAGAGGCAGCCCCCTCCGATCCATCGGCATCGGTGGCCGGCGCTGCCGCAGCCGGCGGGATCACGTCCAGGGCGGCCAGGGCCGGCACCTTGGCGAACATCCCGCGCACACGATCCATGTAGTGCCGGGTCACTTCCTGTTCAAAAGCCGGCCAATCCACCGATCGGCCCGCGGACAACCGCTCTTCGGTCGCCGTCAGCGCACCGGCCCACTGATCATACACCTGCCGAAGCTTGTCGTACCCCATGTAATTGGCCGACGCCCGCAGCGTCTGCAACCGGTCCGCGTAACGACCCAGTACCTCCGCCGGCGCAGACGCAGCGGCCAGCGAACCGCTTTCGGCCACCAGGGCCGACAAGCCCTCCTTGAGCTGATCGGCGAAGATACCGAACAACTCCTCATCGTACTCGTCCCCGAATGGGTCGCTGTCCACCTCACCTTCCGTGTCACCGGCGCCCTGCTCGGCCGTCACCGGCACCTCAGCGCCGCAAAAACCGTCGATGCGTGCCACCAAATCGTCGATGCCGGTCCGCTCGGCATGATGGCGCGTCAAATCGTCCACCAAACGACCCAACCGATCATTGGCGCCGATCAGCAGATCGATCCCCGCGCCGTCCAGCACCCGTTCTCCGCGCCGCAGCAGGTCCAGAAAACTCTCCAGCCGATGCGTCAGCTCCGAAATCCGCACCAACCCCAAATATTCCGCAGATCCCTTGATGGTGTGAATCGCTCGAAACACCTCGTTGAGCACCTGCCCGTTGCCCGGCTCCTGTTCCAAACGCAACAGGTTGCGCTCCGCGCCCTCCAGATGCTCGCCGGTCTCTTCAATGAAATCCTGCAACAGGGACTGGTCGGCCATGCCGTTCTCCTTTACAGTTTCCCGATCAGCTCGATGATGGCCCGGGCATTGTGTTTGTTGACGTATCCCAAGGCGCCAAGCCGTTTGACATCCTCGCTGTATTTGTCTTCATCCAGGTTGGATAAGAAAATGATGTGTGCCTCCGGATCGATGGCGCGAATCTCGCGAGCCGCTTCGAAACCATCCATTTCGCGCATGGTGATGTCCATGGTGACGACATCGGGCTTAAGGACGATGTACAGTTCGATCGCCTCCTTGCCGCTCTTGGCTTCACCGGCCACGATATGGTTTTCATCCATCAGTGTCTGCCGGATCATTTTGCGCATGATGGAAGAATCGTCGACGATTAAAATGCTTTTTCCCATTTTGATAATTCCTGCTGGATGATTGCCGCAGGTCCACGGCGGTCAACGGTATTCTGTCTTTGGTTACCCCTGTTGCCGCTTCTGTTCCGCCAAACGCTTGATTTCGTCCACAGCCAAAACCCGGTTGAAGTCGAGAATGACCATGGTCTGATCGGCCACCGGCGCCAACCCGGCGACGTATTCCCGCTTCACCTCCCCGGGGATGGTATCGGCCGGCGGCTCGATGGCGGCGGCCGGCACTTTCAGTACGCGGGTGACACGATCCACGAGAAACCCAGTGACCCGTCCGCCGATATTCAGGATGAGGGTCCATGCCTCCGCCCCCTCACCGGCGGAGGCCGCCAAGTCCAGGCGGCGCCGCAAATCAAAGACCGGCACGATACGCCCCCGCAGGTTGATCACGCCACCGATGAAATCGGGTGTGTCCGGAACGGTGGTAATGGCGACCTCCTTTAAAATCTCTTGAACCGCCAGGATGTCCGTCCCGAAAAGTGCTTCGGCGAGGAAAAAGCCCACCATCTGCACCATGTCCTGCTCTTCCTGGACCGCGAAAGCCCCGTCATCCATATCGAGCAGATCCTCATCGGAAATGACCGGGATTTCATTCAACTCGTTCATGCATCGCTCTCCTCGTCCGTCGCCGCGCAACAACGGGCCGCTGCCGGTCCATTGCCGAACGGGCACTAACCCCCATTGCCAAGGGCCGTCAAATGGGCGTTGATGGCGCCGGCCATCCGTTTGTCGCTCACCAGGTTGGCCATATCGTATTGATCGGCAGCCTTCATGGGTGTTTCCTTGAACAGGCAGCTGCCGGGATCTTGAATGAAAACGGTCCCACCGCCGCCGATCACAGTCCCCAAGCCCGCCAAACCGTCATCGCCGGCACCGGTTAAAATGATACCGGTGGTGTTGGTGCCCATCAAACGGGCCGCGTCGCCCATAACTCGGTCGATGGCGCCGTCCGGCCGGCAATTCGCCTCGTGGTACCGCTTGAATCGAATCTGCCCGACCTCCCGTATAAAGGTCAAGGGTTCGCCGGCCGCCGCCAAATAGCATCTTCCCGGGTGGATCGCCACCCCGTCCGCCGCGCGCTCGATGGTCAATCGGCTGCATTGGTCCAAGTAGCGGGCAAAACCGTCCAGGTGTTGTGCCGGCTGGTGCATCACCGCCACATAGGCCGCCGGCAAGCGGGGGTTGAGACGCGGGATGACGTTGAGCAGGGCGCCGTATCCCCCCTCCGCCACGCCCATAACCACCAGGGATCGAAAGGGCGAGGAGGGGTCCGACAACGGCGCCTTTTCCTGTGATGGGCGCCGCAGATAGCGGACCGATTCCATCTGGACAGCCGCCGCCATTTCGATCTTGCGAATGATCTCCAAGCGCTGCGCCTGCAGATCGCCCCCCCGGGCGCGGGATGGCTTGGGTAGGAAATCGATGGCCCCATACTTGAGGGACTCGAAGGTTTCCGTGGCCCCTTCCTGTGTCAAGGCACTGATCATCACCGTGGGTACGGGATGCTGAATCATGATGTGCTTGAGGGTCGTCAATCCATCCATGACCGGCATATTGATGTCCAGGGTCACCACATCGGGCTTCAAGGAACCAAGCAATTCCAAAGCCTTACGACCATCCTCGGCCTCGCCCACCACCTTTTTGCGACTGTCCGATTCGATGATTTCGCGTAAAACCCTGCGAATCATTTTGGAATCGTCCACCACCAGAATCGACAACGGTTTGCCCGCCGTCCGGGGTGGATTGCCGCCGCTGATTAAATTGGCCTGGGCCGTCTTGCCGCCGGGTTTGCGACCGCCGGTCACCGTGAGCACTTCGTGACACACATGGCACTCAACGCGGCAATCGCCATCCCGAATCCGGGATGGATCGACATTGAGCCGGGTGCCGCACTCTTCGCAAAACAGAATCATCTTGTCCGCCCAACACCTCCGCCACCGGCAATTCGCACTCTTGAAACATCCGACGCAACCCACCGGATCCTGTGGCGGCGGTTCGAAGTTGCTTTCGGGTTCGCCTACCCTCGGTCACCGCACGCCTTCCTTGCGGCGAACGGGGCGTTTTGCGCGGAACCATGTTCCGCCCCACGCCGAACAGCCGGCATGCGTCGTCCTTGGGGCGGCAACGCAATTCATCCCCCGGCACCCTTTGAAGGATACCGCATCATTCCCTTTATCGGTCCGTCTTGTACAAATCTTTAATGAAAGCCTGGACTTTTATGCTTGGACCGCTTCGTCCAACTTGCGCAGCCCTTCCATCAGCAATTCCATGAACATGCCCAGTTCCGGCAAGGCCATCTGCTGCTCCGTCAGACCGGGCACGAATTGAAAGCGGCCCTGCTTTTCGCTCAAAATGCCGAAGAAAGCTTCCTTGTCGATTTGGCGGCCGTAAGCGGCCTCGACGACGGCACCACCGCGGAACAAGATGGTGGCGGGCCCCTTGGGTAAATTGAGCCGCAACGTACCGGTTTTCTGATTGTAATTGAGTGTTTGAAACAGCTCCACCGGCGGCATTTGCGACAGCGTACCGGTCATGCCCGATGAAAACTCCTTAGAGATCATCACATTGGACCTGGCCAAACGCCTTGACAGCAGCCGGGCGAAATACATTTGCAGTGATGGGAAGCGATTGAGTACCTTCAGGAAATCCTGCCCCTTGATGAACAGCACCGTGGTCGGCTCGACCACCTTGATGGTGGCGCCGACGGGATCGCCGCTGATCAGGCTCATCTCGCCGAACACCTCTCCGTTGCGCAGCTTGGTGATACTGATGCCGTCCTGATCCATCACATTGACCACTCCGGAAAGGATGATATAAAGATTCTTGCCCAGATCGCCTTTGCTGATGATGGTCTCGCCCGGACGGTACTTTTTCAGACGCAACAAAGAGACAAAATCGCGCAAGCTCCTCTCATCCAACGTCTTGAAAATGGAAAAATTGCTGAGAATGGCGGCGATCGTGGCCACGTCGGTGCCGTGCTGCTTGATGTCCTCAACCAGGGCGATTGCCACGCCTTTTTTGTGCTCCAGCTTGATCTCTCCTTGGCATTTGCCGCAGGAGACCACCCGGTCCGGAATGCGGTCCACCCGCTCATGCTCCACCAGGATTCGGGTCAACGCCGTGATCAGGGTGCGGCACTCCCGCCGCTTGGGGGGCATGTCGATAATCACCGTCGATATGAACTTACTGCCCTTGTTATGTTCCAGCAGCAAGGCATTGCCGGTGATCTTGAACTCATCGCCCTCCTGGTAAAAAGGGCAACCGGAAACGTCCACCACTCTGAAAATCGCTTCTGTAAAGCTCATCGTGCCATCCGTCGGAGCATCACCAACGCTCCTGTTCAATACCCGGCCGTTTTCCTTCAAACACCAAGAATCACCTGTTATCGACAATCGCTTTCGACCACAGCCCTTCGTGTCCCTTAACGGGTTCCGACACTCGTGCGTTGAAAACCGCCATCCCGTTGCACCGCCGGCTGTCACGCAATGGCGTTGAGCCGCAGGGTGATGGGCCGATCCTCCTCCTTGTCGCTTTGGAGCAGGATGGGACCCGGCCTTCGAAATTGATCGCCCCCGGGCACGGCTGCCAGCCACGGCTCGCGGAAGGCCTTTACCACTTTGAAGGCCGGCGATTTGATATCCACCAGACTCTTTTCCAGTACCAGCGTCAGCCGCCCCTTGCGCTCTTCGAGCCGCATCAAAGGGGCGATGGGCACGCCCAACGGCTCCCACTGGTCGAACCCATGCTCCAAATTGCGTATGGTGGCCATCTGGCCGGTGGCACCATTGGCAATCAGGCTGAAAACCGTCAACCCCAAGTTATAGGTATAGGTGCAGTCGAACCAGGTGGGATCGGTTCCCCGACCGTCATACCCGTAAAAATGGGTTTGCGTTTTGAACTGGGGCACGGAGGCCTTGTAGATTTTTTCGATGGCTTCCGGCACCGCCTCTTCCGCATCCAGAATATCGGCCGACACCAAGGCATTCTTCAGCGTGCGCAACGAAATAATGTTCTCTTTGAGCAGCAAATGCCCGGGCTGGTCGTAGTTTGCGAACAACACCGGGCCGTAATAATCGGGGTCCAGGCCGGCGCGGTGCAGTATTTTCCGATAGTAATCATGGGTAATCCCGATCCTGTATTTTCCCTGGTCCCGCAAAATCCGCAAATAATCCTTGACCAGATCCAAGACCAACTTTTCCGTGGGAATCTGGGAGAACTGAAAATTGCCGTGGCTGTCCCGTTCGGTCAACAAGCCCTCCTGAAAAAAGTCGGGCAGGTCGTTGAAAAGTTCGTCGTCCCGCGCGTTCCAGATGTTGGGTGCCAATCCCGGCGCCGGATCCCGCACCAAACGCCCTAAATAATCCAGTTTCTGGGAGAGCAGGGGGAAACTGGCATGGAAATCCCGGTCGTGGGTGAAGTTGTAATTTGCGATGATCGTGTTCAGCTTGACAATGAACACCTCGATTTCGTTGATGAATTCCAACAACCCCTCGGGTATCACCAATATACCATAGTTTTTTCCCACCGCCGCCCGTTGGACGATGGCATCGCAGATAACCCGCGACAGGTGACGCAAGGTCATGCCGTAGGCGGTGTAGTCCACGGTACCCGCCTGCCGTGCCTTTTCCAAACGTTGCCGGTCGACGTAATCGGCCAAATCCTCACCGATGAAGGTCAGGTTGGCGTGGGTCTGCAAGGCCACCTCCAGCGCCAAATGGCTGGCCACGCGCCCCATGACCCGGCAAATATGCCAATACTTGATATCCGAGCTGCTGTCGTTGCTCAAGTTGCTGATCGCCTGGGCAAAGGCACGGGCCGCGGAGTGAAAACCGAAGGACATGGCGCACAATATCTTGCCGTCGGCATCGCGCACCTGGATGTCGCCGTCGATGGTCTTGGGCACCCCGATGATCTGAACCTTGCTTTCAAACAGCTCCTGGGCCAGAAAAGCGGCATTGGTATTGGAATCGTCACCGCCCACCACCACCACGGCATCCAGACCCAATCCCAAAATCGTATCCTTGGCCAATGCCATCTTTTTGGGCGTATCGATCTTGGTGCGGCCGGTTCTGATCATGGTGAAGCCCCCCAGGTTGCGGTATGCATCCACCAGGGCGTCGTCCAATTCCACATAATCCCCTTCGATGATGCCGTCGGGCCCCACCAGAAAACCGAAAATGCGACTGTCGGGGTTGGCCCGCTTGGCGGCATCGTAAAGCCCTGCAATCACATTGTGCCCACCGGGGGCGGGCCCTCCGGAAAAAACGATGCCGATGCGGCGTGCCCGTTGAAATGCCTTCCGCCCATCTTCAACGGCCTGGTCTGGCGGGACGATGCGCTGCACCGGATTGCCGATAATGTCCGGCAGTTCCCGACGCGCTTGCACATCGATCTCGAAACGATACGCTTGCGCCGGCTCGACCCCGGTCCAGTCGTTCTGAAAAACCCCGCAAGTCGGTGGGCGGTATGCCAACCGTTCCTTGACCGATTCGCTGATCGGCGATGTGGCGTGTTGTACCTCGGCATTCTCCAAGAGCAGGCGAATATCATCCGGAGTGGATTGCGACACGGCGACCTCCCCCTTTATGGCTTGGCGGTTCGAAAAGGCGCCCAACACCGACGGGCTGTACGCATAAGAATTTGTTTTTAATACCAGTTCTGCAAAAGGAAAGTCAAGCGATTTGGGGAAAGCGGAATTTTTGGAGACCCACGGTTTTCTGTGGGGCGAAAAGGTGGCAACCACCACGATCCAACACCATATATTGTATCCCTATACTGATTTTTATACCCTCCCTTGGGCTTTGCCCTTTACAATCGGGAACCGGCTTGATATGAAAAGGCCATTGAGTTTGGCACACCCCGGCCTTTCGGCAGCGCCCCCGGTAGTTGGACCATCATTCACCTTGGCCATCCCGGGCGCTGCTTGTGTTCCGTTACCGAGGCGAAGCCAATTGTGTGCAAATCCGTTCAACGTTCCGTTCGGAGGCCGTCGGCATGAAAATCAAAAAGCTGGAAATTGTCGGTTTCAAATCGTTTTTGGACAAAGCCAGCATTCAGTTCCCCGAAGGCATCTCGGCCATCGTTGGCCCCAATGGGTGCGGCAAGAGCAATGTGATCGACGCGCTGCGCTGGGTGATGGGTGAGCAAAGCGTGAAGCAGTTGCGCGGCAAGAGCATGGAAGACATCATCTTTGCCGGCGCCAACGGGCGTCCGCCGTTGAACATGGCCGAAGTGACCCTCACCATGACCAACGACAACGGCCACGCCCCGGAAGCCTTCCGCGATTACAGCGAAATCAGCGTGACGCGGCGCTTGTATCGCTCGGGCGAAAGCGCCTACCTGATCAACAAGCAGCCTTGCCGTCTCAAGGACATCTACAATCTGTTCATGGGCAGCGGAGTCGGCACCCGCACCTTTGCCATCATTCAACAAGGCAATATCGGGGCCATCGTGGATGCCGGCCCCGATGAACGGCGCCTGTTCATTGAAGAGGCGGCCGGGGTCACACGCTACAAGTTCCGCAAAACCGAAGCGCTGCGCAAAGTCAAAGCCACGGAGCAGAACCTGCTGCGCATAAACGATATCGTCGCCGAGGTCAATCGCCAGATGGCCGGACTGCGCCGCCAGGCCAAGACCGCCGAACGCTACAAGCAGTATCAAGAGCGTTTCAAGGCCATCGACACCCGCCTGTTGATCCACAGCTACGACGATTACAGCCGTCAAATCGCCGAGGCCGAAAGCCTTCTGGCCGAGCTCAAGGATGCGGATCTGGCCCATGTCACCCAATTGAAGAAGATCGATGCCGCCGTGGAGGCGATCAAGTTGCAACGGTGGCAGAAGAATCAGGAGATCGCCACTCAAAAATCGCAGCATTTCGAGTTGCAACGCAACATTGACCGCATCGAAACCGAACGGGGCCATTTAAATGGCGATGCGGAACGCCTGGGCGGCGAAATCACGGCCCTCGAACAAGCCCACGCCGATTTGCGTGCCAAGACGGTCACCATGGGATCGGAGGTCGAGCAGGTGACCGCTCGCAACCAACAGGTCCGGGAAGAGATCGCCTGCGCCAAGGAAACCCTCGATCAGGACCGGGGCAGCGCCCAGGGCTTGCAGGAGCGGATGCAACGGCTCCATCAAGCCGCCGAAACCCATAAAAACGACCTCATGCACCTGGTGGCCGAAGAGGCCCGTTACAAAAACACCTACCTCAACGCCACCAACAACAAGGAAAGCCTGAAACGGCGGCTCAAGCGAATCGATGAAGAGTTGGTCCTGGCCGACAAGCAGGTCGCCGATCTGGAGAAAAACCGCGCCGAAGAACAAAACGCCATGGAAGAGATCCGGGTGACCATGGGCCGCTGCGAAACGCGCATCCGGGAACTGAAGGAGGCGCTGGCGCAAGCGTCCACCGAACTGGGCGCGCAGGTCAAGAAGACCCAGACCCTTGATCTGGAACGCAACAAGGTGCGCTCCCAATTGGCTACGTTGAAGAAAATGGCAGCCAACTTCGACTGGTACCGCGACGGCGTCAAAGCGATCATGCAGGCCCGCCGCGGCGACGATGAAGCGGCCGCCGATGCCCCCGGCGGGGCTTTGGAAGGCATCCTGGGCCTGATGGCCGACCTGGTAGAGCCCTCCCCCGGCTACGAGAATGCCGTGGAGGCGGTATTGGGTGAAGCCCTGCAATATGTGATAGTGCAGGACCAGCAGTCCGGGGCGGCCGCCATCGATTATCTGCAAAGCAGCGGTGCCGGCCGGGGCGGTTTTCTCCCGGTGGCCGGACTGAAGCCGTTGGCCAACGGCAACGCACCGACGGTGGACCCGTCCTTGCGCCTGCTGAACCATGTCGTTGTGCGGCCGGAGGGTCAAACCATCGCCGAAGCACTGCTGGGCCATGTCGCGGTGGTGACCACCCTGGACGATGCGCTGCAGCTTTTCAACCGCAACGGGCGGGTGCAAACCATCGTTACCCGGCAAGGAGACGTGGTCTCCCATCAAGGGGTTCTCATCGGCGGCAGCCGGGAACAGCTCAGCGGCATTTTGGCCAAAAAGCAGGAGTTGAAACAGTTGGCGGCCCGCGACGAAGCGATTGAAGGCGAGTTGGCCGAAGCCCAACACCGGCAACAGGACCTCGAAGCCGAGGTACGGCGGATCGAGACGGCCCTGCAAACGGCCATTGCCGAAAAAAACGGTGCCGCCGATGAAGCCCTGGATGTGGAGAAGAATCTGTACCGCCTGGGCGAGGATCTCAAGAATGCCCGCCGCCGGCTTGAAATCAACCGCCTCGAACAGGAACAGATGCTGGGTGAAGAAAGCGACCTGGATGAAGAGATGGGCAAGTACAACCAAGCCCTGGAAAAGATCGCCGTGGAAGTGCAACAGGTGCAGCAGCACACCACGGATACCAACCAGGAAATCAACCGCCTCACGGCGCAACTGGAAGCCCACAACCAGAAAGTCGTCGATCTGAAGCTGGAGCTCACCTCCCTGCAGGCGAAACTGGAAAACGGCAGCAACACATTGCAGCGGCTCAAGGCCTTCGAACGGGACAGCCAAACCCGGTTGGAACAGTTGCGATTGGAAATCCATCAGAAAAAAGAGAAACGCATCGCAACGGCCGCCAAACTGGAAAGCCAGGAGACAAAACTACAACAACTGTACGCCACCCTCCGGGAACTGGAGCAGACCCTGGCCGGTAACGAAACCGAATACAGCGCCATCGACGAAACCATCCGGGAAAGCGATGAACAGCAGGCGGCCATCCAATCCGAGCGGGAAAAGACAGTCGAAAAAATGCGCTTCATGGAAGTGGACCTCTCGGAAAAGCGCATCAAACGGGACAACATCGCCGGCAAGGCGCAGGAACGCTACCATGCCACCATTGCCGTTCTGAGAGCGCAACAGAGCGCAAGCGACACCGCTCAAATGAGCGACGCGGAAATGTCCGACGAGCTGGACCGGTTGCGCACCAAGATCGCCAACATCGGCGATGTGAACCTGGGCGCCATCAAGGAGTACGAAGTGCTTAAAGAGCGATTCGATTTCCTCGGCACCCAGCGGGACGATCTGGTCAAAGCCATCGAAGATCTGCACAAGGTGATCCGCAAAATCAACCGCATCACCCAGGAACGCTTCATGGACACCTTCGAGCAGGTCAACGCCAAACTGATGGAGGTCTTTCCCAAGTTGTTCGAGGGCGGCTCGGCCCGTCTGGAGTTGACCGAGCCCGGCAAGCCCTTGGAAACCGGCGTCGAATACATGGTGCACCCGCCGGGCAAGAAATTGACCCGCATGAGCCTGCTCTCCGGCGGCGAGAAGGCGCTGTCGGCCATTGCCTTCATCTTCGCCATCTTTCTGATCCGACCCACCTCCTTCTGTCTGCTGGACGAAATCGACGCACCCTTGGACGAAGCCAACGTGATCCGTTTCAACAACCTGATGCGCATGATCGGCGAAAGATCCCAGATCATCATGATCACTCACAACAAAAAGAGCATGGAGTTCGCCGAAACGCTCTTCGGCGTCACCATGGAGCACAAAGGTATTTCCAAAGTCGTATCGGTCAACCTTCAGGCCCAAGCCGCCTGACAAACAGGACACCCCTCCCATGGCACTGAAATGGTTTAAAGGCAAAAAAAAGTCCGAAGTGGCAACGCCCACTCCCGAAGAGCAGGAGGAGCAAGCCCCGGCAAAGGATGACGGCGCGCCGCAGCCCGCGACCCCGAACGACACGACCGCCCCCCAGCCCCCGGTCCCCGAGCCCCTCCCCGCCCAAACAGCGTCCGCGCCCGCTCCCGGCGATAGCGCTCCGGCATCAACCGGTAAGGGGCTGTTCGCCCGTTTGAAGCGCGGCCTTACCAAGACCCGGACCATTCTGACCACCGACATCGACCAGTTGTTCAGCGGCAAACGTCAAATCGACGACGAGATGCTCGAAGAGATCGAAGAATTGCTGATCACCGCCGATATCGGCGTCCAAACGGCCATGGATCTGATGGACGGCATTGCGCGCAAAGCGTCCCGCATTCAAACCCCCGATGCGCTGAAACAACTGCTCAAGCAGGAGTTGCAAACACTGCTGGCGAATGCCGCACCGCCGACAGACGCTTTGCAGGAAAAACCCCATGTGGTCATGGTGGTCGGCGTCAATGGCGTCGGCAAAACCACCACCATCGGCAAACTGGCGGCCCGCGAGATCCATCAAGGCCGCAAAGTGTTGATCGCCGCCGCCGACACTTTCCGGGCGGCCGCCGTGGAACAGTTGACGATTTGGGCGGAGCGCGCCGGAGCGGAATTGGTGCGTCACAAAGAGCAGGCCGATCCCGCTGCCGTGGCCTATGACGGCATAGAGGCCGCCTTGGCCAGGGGAATGGATACGGTCTACGTCGACACCGCCGGCCGCTTGCACACCAAAGTCAACCTGATGGAAGAGATCAAGAAGATCCAACGCACCATCACCAAGAAGATGCCCGGCGCACCCCATGAGATCCTGCTGGTGTTGGATGCCACCACCGGTCAGAACGCCCTCGCCCAGGCCAAGATGTTCAACGAATCACTGGGCGTCACCGGCCTGGTGTTGACCAAGCTGGACGGCACGGCCAAGGGCGGGATCGTCATCAGCATTTGTCAGCAGCTGCAGCTTCCGCTCCATTTCATCGGTGTCGGTGAAGGCGTTGACGATCTACAACCCTTCGATGCCGCCCGGTTCGTCGATGCGCTCTTTTGAGCTTCCCGAAACCTTTGTCCCGCAAGGATTTTTTTGTATTGACACACCCCGCAAGCCTGCTGTATGTGCCAAAAGAGAGACGAATGGTTGGCAACCACACAAACCGAGGGGGGAACGGGTCAATGACGAAAGCAGAACTGGTAGAAAAGATGGCAACCGATGCGGGCATCTCCAAAACCGCAGCCGCGGCCGCACTGAACTCCTTTGTGGATTCAGTGACCAAAGCTTTGAAGAAAAAGGACGGCAAGGTTACGCTGGTGGGTTTCGGCACCTTCGCCAAGCTGCGCCGCAAAGCCCGGAAGGGTCGTAATCCGCAAACCGGTGAAGCCATCAAGATCAAGGCCGGCAACGTGGTCAAGTTCCGTCCGGGCAAAAAACTCAAGGATTCGATCTAGCCGGTATCGGTTTCGAAAGGCACCAAAGCAAAGGCGGTTGCGGCGAATGTCGTCGAACCGCCATTGTTTTTTCGTTTACGCGCTTGGCCGGATGACGAAGCCCGGCGGCTCGCCGGCCTCGACCTGCCAGGTTACCCGCACGTCGGCCACCCGGGACATGGGAGAGCCTTGGCGGCACCAGTCGATGGCCGCCTCCACCGTCGCCCGGGGACCTTCAAATACCGCTTCCACCGTGCCGTCGCTGCGGTTACGGACCCATCCCGATACCCCCAGCCGTTCAGCAGCGCGACGGGTCTCTTCACGGAAGAAAACGCCCTGCACCCGGCCGCTGACAATGACGTGTGCACTCACATCCGCCATCGGTCCACCCTCCTTTCGGTCGTCGCAGTTTCACCAATGGGTCAAGTTGCATCCTGCCCGCCCCCATCGATCAATCGCAGGTAATCCGCCTCGCTCAACAAAGTCACCCCGAGGGCCTCGGCTTTGCTGCGCTTGGCGGCGCCCACCTTGTCACCGCACACCAGCATGTCGGTGCTGCGATTGACGGCGGTCTGCACATCGGCACCCAGGCGACGCGCCTCGGCTTGCATTTCCTCGCGGCTGCCGCGCTGCATCTTGCCGGTGAAGACAATGCGTTTGCCGGCAATGGGGCTGTGCGCCGCGGTCTTCTCGGAAAGCAGTGGCGTGCGCTCCATTTCAAATCCCAATGCGAGCAGGTGGGCAAGGGTCTCGCCGATCCGGGTGATACCGTCCACAATGCGTTGACTGGTCTTGGCGCCGAAGCCATGGATGGCCGCGATGGTTTGCGCGTCCAGCGCCGGGAGTGCTTCAAGGCGATGGTGTTGCAGCAGTTTGCGGCTGTCGCCCACCCCCAGGTCGGGCACCCCCAGGGCGGCCAGAAAACGCCAATCCTCCACCGTCTGGGTGCGGCTGAGCATCAAGGCATCGGCCAGATTGCGCGATTGTACGGGGCCGAAACCGAGCTCGTTGAAATCGGCCTCGTTCATGGCATAGATTTTCTCCAGGGTATCGAACCCAGCCGCCACCAGGCGCTGGATGGTCTTGATGCCGAACCAGTCGGCATTGCCCAACACACGGAACCAGTGACTGATGCGCTGCTCGATCTGGGCGGGGCAGGCGGGATTACTGCAGTTGAGAAACAGTTCCTTGCCGTTGTCGTCCGTATTCAGGTAGGTCAGATCGCTACCGCAGGAGGGACACTGCCCGGGCAGGTTCACCTGCGGTACCGGCATCAGCACCTTCTCCAGCTTGGGAATGACTTCACCACTGCGAATCACTTCGATGCGCGCACCTGGGCCGATGCCCAGCTTTTCCACCATGCCCGCATGGTGGGCGGTGACCCGCCGTATGGTGGCGCCGGACAAGGCCACCGGCGTCACCTCCAGCACCGGCGTCACATTGCCGGTACGGCCCACCTGCCACTGGATGTTTTCGACGATGGTGACGGCGGTCTCGCCTTTGCGTTTGACGGCAATCTGCCATCGGTAGTGGTGGGTGGTGGCCCCCATCCGGGCCCGAAGTGCATGATCGCATACCGACACCACCACGCCGTCCATTGGGTAGTCCGTCTGCTCAGCCAACGACTGGACGATCTGATCGATGCGGTCAAGCAGTTGATCGCCGGTGCCTTCCCAGTGGGGCAGCCGGCTGTAAGGCACGAAATGGACCATGCCCGCCTCCAGGGCTTGGCGCGCATGCGCATTCAAGGTGTCCGAGGAGACAATGCCGACCACCATGTTGCGCGGGTGTTCGAAAATGCCGGCCAGATGTTGGTCGAAGTAGGAGTGCACCACGGTGATTTCGCCCAGGCCCTGGCCGCGCCCGCCCACCGGTGTCACGCCCTTATCCCAGGCGCTGCTGATGTCGTAGCCCATCAGGCCGTTGCCGCGACTGGCCAACAGCGTTCCATCGTCACGACCGGCCAGGCCATCGAGCTTGGGCGTCACCTCGTAGCGCACCTCGGCCATCCCCATGCTCTGCGCCTCTTTCGCGACGCGCTGGACGAAACGGGTCAATTGTTCGCCGGTATAGGCCTTTTCGATGGAAAGCATGGGCAGGGGATGGCGCACTTGGGTCCGGCCGGAGAATTTCTCCGGCTCCACCCCCTGCAGGAAGGGATGTTGCGGGTCCAGCTCGCGCAGGGTTTCCACCATACGATCATAGGTGGCGTCATCCACCAGCGGCGCACCACCGCGGTATGCGGCGTTCCAAGCCTCCAGTTGCGAGACCAGCTGATCGATATCCACGTCGACCATGGCGATTATTGCGGGCCGGACAAGCGGCTCAACTCATCTTTCACTTCGTCGATGATCTCATACAACCACAGCAGATCCTCGATGGTCAAACGGCCGGCCTTGGCCGGCGCTCTCTGGCCGCCGTCCTTGCGCCGCAAAAGGCGGGGGCCGATCTGCACTTTGGCCTCGCCACCGTCATAACGTTGAATGGACACCGCCAGACCGGTCTCTTCGCAGTGCCACTGCTTCAGGATCTCGTCTTTATTGGGATCGTAAGGCATGCAAGTCCCTCCCTCTCTTTGTTCTTTGTAGCTGCCGTTGAAAGGGGCGCGGCCAAACGCCCCTCTCCTCATGTAGCGATTTTGGAGAAATCGGCGATGCGTCCGAACAGATCGGCGATGGCCTGCAACAGTGCGAGTCGGTTGTCCCGCAGGCGCGGATCTTCATCCATGACCATCACTTCGTCGAAAAACCGATCCACCGGTTCGCGCAAGGTGGCGATGATGCGCAGGGCATCGTCCGGCCGTCCGGCCGCCAGATGCGCTTCCACTTGGCCTTTGACCTGCCCGCAGGCATCGTACAAGGCCTGTTCGGCCGATTCGGTAAACAAGGTCGGCGCGGGTGACCGATCCGGCAAGGATTCGGCCTTGCGCAGAATATTGACCGCCCGCTTGAAGGCCACGGCCAGCGGTTCGAAGTCCGGGGCGCCCTTCAAGGCCTGCAAAGCGGCGGCCCGTTGCCACACATTGGGGATATGATCTACGGAAACGGTGACCACCGCCGCCACCAAATCCTTGTCGTAATGCCCCTGCTCGGCCAGCAGATGGGCGATCCGCTGTTGGAGAAAACCGTACACCGCCTCGGCGGCGGCCGTACCCGTCGTATCGCCGGCAAAGGGCTGCATGGCTTGTTCGATGGCCGCCCGCAGCGAAAAGGTCAATTGTTGCGCCAGCATGATCTGCACGATGCCGATACCCAGGCGACGCAAGGCATAGGGATCGGAAGCCCCGGTGGGCGTCAGGCCGACGGAAAAGCAGCCGCAAATGGTATCCAGCTTGTCGGCAACGGCCAGCAGGGCGCCGGTGCGGTGTTGCGGCAGCGGGCCGCCCGAGTATGTGGGCCGGTAATGCTCTTCGATGGCCGCCGCCACCGCTTCGGGTGCGCCGGCCGCCGCGGCGTAGACCCGCCCCATGATGCCCTGCAGGTTGGGAAACTCGTACACCACCTGGCTGACCAGATCGGCCTTGCACAAGCGGGCGGCCTGCAGCAGGTCCGTTTTAAATTCCGGCCCGGCGACGTCGGCCAGCCAGCCGGCCATCTCTTCGATGCGTTGGCTTTTGGCGTGCATGGTGCCCAGTTTGGCCTGGAACAGCACCCCTTTGAGCTTTTCGTTCCAGTTCTCCATGGGCTGCTGCAAATCGCTGCGGTAGAAAAACCGGGCATCGGACAACCGTGCCCGCAGCACCCGCTCGTGGCCCCGGGCCACCAGGGCCATGTCCTTGGTGGCGGTATTATTGACCGCCACGAAGCACGGCATCAGGCGACCATCGGCATCGGTGACGGCAAAATACTTCTGGTGCTCCCGCATGGAAGTAATCAAAATCTCCCGCGGCAACTCGAGAAACACATCGTCGAACCGACCGCCGGTTGCAAAGGGCGCTTCCACAAGGTGGGTCACCGTGTCCACCAGCGCCTCATCCGCGACGATGGTGCCGCCCAGCTCGGCGGCCGCCTGATCGATCCGCACCTGCACCATGTGGCGTCGCTCGGCGATATCCACGATGACGGAGGCCCCGCGCAGGGTCTCGTGGTAGCTGGTCGCATCATTGATTTTAACCCGTTTGGGATGCATGAACAGGTGCCCCCGGGTGTGGCGACCGCATTTAATGGCGCCACCCAGCGTGAAGCCGATCACCCTCTGGCCCAGGAGGGCCACCACCGACTGAATGGGGCGGGCGAAGGCGATGGACAGATCGGACCAGCGCATGGTTTTGGGAAAGGGGGTGTTGAAAATCGCATCGGGCAGTAATTGACGCAGCACACTGGCCGTGGTGGTGCCTTTGTCCACCAAACGGCCGCATAGGTAGCGCCCCTTGGGGGTATCGGCCACTGTCAGCCGTTCGACGGGCATCCCCACCTTCTCGGCAAACTTGCGCGCCGCCATGGTCCAATTGCCTTGATCGTCCAGCGCCACCCGTTCCGGTGGGCCGGTCACCGTCTCGGTGAGGGACCGTTGACGGGGCGCCACATCGGCGATGATCACCGCCAAACGCCGCGGTGTGCCGCAAGTGGTCACGGCGCCGTGTTCGATGCGCGCATGACCCAGTTTCCGGACCAGATCGGCCGCCAGGGCCGTCAGGGCCGGTTCGATGTAGCCGGCGGGAATCTCTTCGGTGCCGATCTCAAGCAGTAAGGATTGCATAACCACCTCTATACAGAAGGGGCGCCCGGCCGGGGGACGGCAACTGCCGCCGAACGACCTGCGCCTATGGCAGCAACGAAGCGGAAAACGCATAGGGTTCGCCGCTTTCGAGGGCCGGTTGCGATTTTCATCAGGGACGATCGAGCAAGGGATGCCCCATCGCTTCACGCTGCCGGCAATAGGCTTCGGCACAGGCCCGCGCCAGATTGCGGATGCGGCCGATGTAGCCGGTGCGCTCGGTAACGCTGATGGCCCCCCGTGCATCCAGCAGGTTGAAGGCATGGGAGCACTTCAAGCAGTACTCGTAGGCCGGCAGTACCATGCCTTCGGCCACGACACGTTGCGATTCCGCCTCGAAGCGGTTGAACAGCTCCAGCAGCATGGGCACATCGGCCAGCTCGAAGTTGTAGGTGGACTGCTCCACCTCCTGCTGATGGTGCACCATGCCGTAGGTGATGCGCTCGTTCCATTGCAGGTCATACACGTTGTCCACGCCCTGCAGATACATGGTGATGCGCTCCAGGCCATAGGTGAGCTCCGCCGTGACCGGAGAGAGCTCGATGCTGCCGGCGTGTTGAAAATAGGTGAACTGGGTGATCTCCATGCCGTCCAGCCACACCTCCCAGCCCAGGCCGGAAGCGCCCAGGGTGGGGGATTCCCAGTCATCCTCCACGAAACGGATGTCGTGCTCCAGCGGATCGATGCCCAGCGCCTTGAGGCTGTCCAGATAGAGCTGCTGCACATTGCGCGGCGAGGGCTTGAGAATCACTTGGTATTGGTAGTAGTGCTGCAGCCGATTGGGGTTTTCCCCGTAGCGGCCGTCGGTGGGCCGGCGGGAGGGCTGTACATATGCCACCCGCCAAGGCTCGGGTCCCAAGGCCCGCAACAAGGTGGTGGGGTGAAAGGTGCCGGCCCCCACTTCCATGTCGTAGGGCTGCACCAGGACACACCCTTTGCGGGCCCAGAAATGGTGTAACGCCAATATCACATCCTGAAAGTACATCTTTGCTTCCTCACACGCTGTTAGACCGTTGCCCGGCATGGCGTTCGGCCGGCCCTAGGGCGGCGATCGACGCAAGGGCGGTCATCCGTCCATGATTGCTCGGGCCTATTACCATCATCGCCTCTGAATCACAAGAGACCTTCGGGATCCACCGCGGCTTCCAGGATGGCTGCGCCCTCCCGGCGGCTCGTGATCCGCTCCCATTCGGGCCGCAGGGTCTGAATTCGTTCCGCAGCGCCCAGGGCCCATATGCAGCCACCGGCGCCGGCTCCGGTGAAGCGGACGCCGCATCCGGCCCGACGCCCCTCTTCCACCAACATCCGACCGATATCGTCCAGCACCTCGGGGGTCATGCGACAGCGCAGGTCGGTTTCTCGATTCATCTGCGCGCAGGCCGCTTCCAAGCGTGCATCGGCCAACGCATCGATGAACGTCCGGCTGCAAGCCACGATCTCCCGCCACAGGTCGCGATGCCGGCCGGCCAGAAAATCGCGCACCCAAGTGCCGTTCACATCGGCGGACACATGGGGCACGCCGCAATAGGCCACCATCACTTGCTGCGCAAACGCCTTCTCCTGGCCGGGCGCCAATATCGCGCGGCGTCGAAACCCTTCGCCGGTCAGCATGCCGGACCAATACCAGCCGTTGACGCCGCCGTATACGGCAGCCAGCTGATCCTGCAACCCGCATACCGATCCGGCCACACCCTGCTCGATGGCATGGGCCAGCAAAGCAACGGATCGCTTGTCGGGCATCGGCTGCCCTTGGCGGGCCCATAATTTGCTGAAAGCCCAGATGAGGGCCACGGCGGCCACCGAGGAGCCGCCCAAGGCGCTGCGCGGCGGGGATGCGGAGTCGATGTCGATATGGACCCCGTCGGCGCCGAAAAAAGCGGCCACGGCGGCCATCAATCCCAGGGGATGATCGAAGGAGGCCTTGTCGCCGTCCAGCTCCATGGGCGCGAACCCGGTGGCTGTCAGTCGAATTTTACCGGCGGTGTGGGGCCGCAATGTCACCGTAGTACGCAGATTCAGGGCTGCGTTGAAGGTGCAAGGCCCCAGGGGTTGCAGCGGCAAGTGAAAGGTGCTCAAATCCAGGGTGCCGCCCATGTCGATGCGGCACGGCGCCGAGGCGGAAACCGGCCCCGCGGCCAACAACGAGTGAATCGATGTCATATGGTGCTCTCCTGCAGCGCCATCCGGTCAAGGCCCGCCGGTTGCCCCCGGACAGCCGTCAATGATCGCGTACCTGGCGCAAGAATGCCAAACTTTTAGGTATCCGACCGATGTGGTACGGCACGAAAGCCTCCAAAAAGGTGGTGGCTTCCGCCAGCACGCCCGGGGCGAAGCGCAAGCGAACCGCCTGTTGCAAATCGCCACCGGCGAGCCAGAGCAACTGCTTCAAGGTGCCTTTGGTCACCTGCAGATGGTGCTCGCGCTCGGTGGGGCAATGCGCGCACACCACGCCGCCCCTGCGCAAATCGACACAAAAGCGTTGCTGGGATATCTCCGCCACGGCGGTTTGACAGCAGGCACAGCGCTCGAGGACCGGCTGCAAGCCTTCCTGGCCGATGAAACGCATCTGAAACAGGAGGCTCAACACCGCATCGGGCAAGCGGCCTTCGCCCAAAGCGGCCAAGGCATAGGCCAACAACCGATAGATGTCCGGTCGCGCTTGTCCCTCTTCCAACCACAGGGCGACAAGTTCCGACCAGTAGCCGGCATAGGCCGCCTTGACCACATCGGAGCGCACACCGCCCAACGCGCGATCGAGAGTGGCCTCCTCCAGCACCGCCATACCGTTGCCGCGCCCTCGACGGTAGACGATCCGCAACCCCGCGAAAGGCTCCAAAATCCCGGGAAACCGCTTGGTGCTCTTTTTGGCCGCTTTGGCGATCAGGGTGCAAACGCCGTGATCCTCGGTCAAAACCGTCAGGATCAGGTCGAAATCACCGTAGTCGCGCCGGCGCAGTACAATGGCGGGGTTCTGGATGTGGGGCATGCAAAAATCAGTTCGGCGTCCAAGGTTCAAAGCAAGGCGTGCGGCCGGAAGGACGGAAGCGTTTCGGATGGCCGGCGGCATGCACCGCAAATCATCCGTGCGCGAGGCGCGAGGCCGATTTATTCCCGCGGCAACCGCAGTCGGACCACCTGACCGCTGCGGCCGGACAGCGGCACCGGTTGACCGTCCAGTTCCAGGCGCACGCCGCCGGCGTTGCCGATGACCAGCGCAAAATGGTTGCGGGCTTCCACGGTGATGCTGTCACCCGGTGCGAGGATCGCTTCCCGCGGCGGGTTTCCGTCGCCGGCGACGCTGAGCCAGCTGGTCTCCACGACGCTGATCCGCAGCACCTTCGTCGGCGAAGGCGTCTCTGCCGCCGCTGCCGCGGCCTCTGGTTCGGCAGGCATATCGGCCGCAGGTGCAGGGGGCGCTACTGTTTCGGCGGCCGGTGCCGCTGCCGACGGCAACGTTTCGGCAGCCGATCCGGTTGTCGCGGGCGGCGCCTCGGACACCGGCTGCACCGGATCGGGCGGTGTTGCGACGGTGGCCGGTGGCGCAACAACCGCCGGTGGTTCGGGCGCCGCGGGCGTTTCCCCCGCCGCTGCGGGCGGTGGCGGTTCCGCTGCCGGCTTTGGCGCCGAAGGCGCGTCGGTCGCCGTTGCTGCCGCCCGCTCCCCATCCGAAGCGGACCTTTGCGCAGCCGGGAGGGCATCCTCGGCATTTACCGGCTCCGCCTCCGTTGAAATGCGCTGCATGATGAGAATGGTGCCGCCGATCAGCAGAACCAATAAAACCAGCGCCAGGGCCAGACGTTTGCCGAACCCCGTACTTCCCGTAACGGGCGGTTGCGGTGCGCTCAGTTCCTGTTGCACGGCGCAATAGGCTGCATAACGATCCAAGGCTTCCCCGGGATCGGCGCCCACCGCATCGGCATAGGCCTTGACAAACCCCTTGACGAAGGTGGGGGAAGGCAAGTTGGCCCAATCTTCGCTTTCGATCTGCCGCAGACAGGTCATGCTGACCTTGGTCCGGCGCGCCACCTCCTCCAGAGAGATCCCTTCGG
This sequence comes from Desulfatitalea alkaliphila, assembly GCF_022968795.1. Taxonomy (GTDB): domain Bacteria; phylum Desulfobacterota; class Desulfobacteria; order Desulfobacterales; family Desulfosarcinaceae; genus Desulfatitalea; species Desulfatitalea alkaliphila. The sequence continues at coordinate 61,538 of NZ_JALJRB010000004.1, read as the reverse complement.
CACGCCGACGGCTCTGCAAATATTGCCCGAAATCGATGGGTTGGTCGGTTTTTTCAGTCATGCAAGTCCCTCTTCGATGCGCTACTGGACGACCTGGATGTGGGCCCTGCGGCGCAAAGCCGCCAGCCAGGCATCGAAACGTTCATCCACCTGTTCGGCGTAGAGTTTCTCTTGAATCTCCGGTTTCATCTCCTCCAAATCTCTACCGCCCGAATGAACCACTTCCTCAATGTAGAACAATTGGTAGCCTTGCTCGGTTTCCACCACCGGCGTAAACTGTCCTGCCTGCAGCCCTTGCAAGGCTTCGCGCACCGGCTCGGCCAACAGGCGACCGGCGTACAATCCCAAGTCGCCGCCCTCGCGGGCCGTGGCCGCCTGGGAGTAGCGTCGCGCCAAACGCTCGAAGGCCTCGCCCTGCTGCAAACGCTCATGGAGGCGCGCCATCTCCTGGCGCACCTGTTCCCGCTCGGTCGGAGAGGGGGAGGTCACCCGCATCAGAATGTGCCGCAAGTGGTATTCGGTCTGTCCGGCATACCGGTCCCGGTTGGCTTCGTAATAGGCCCGCACCGCTTCATCGGTGATCACGATACGGGACTTGACCTCCCGGTTGACGATGCGCGACCGCAGCAGTTGCTCTTTCAGATGGTCGCGGTACATCTCATAGGTCATGCCCTCCAATTGCAGCATGCGGGTCATGTCTTCTTCGGACACATTGTTCATTTGCCGAATGCGGGCAATGGTTTCGTCCACCTCGGCATCGCTGACCGTGATCCCATGTCGCCGGGCCTGTTGATCGGTCAAAGTGTCGGTGATCATTTGTTCCAGAATGGCATCTCGTTCCGAATGCAGCACCAGGTCGACCCTCGCATCGGAATAGCCTTGCTGCTTGAGTCGCGCGCGCATGGGGGCCATGGCCTTTTCCAAATCGCTCTGTAAAATGATATCATCGTTGACAACGGCCACGATGCGGTCCACCAGTTCGGCATGCACCGGGCCGCCGACGAACAAGGCCGACAGGAGCCCTGTCAATATTACCACCGCCAAAATTCGGCGGATCTGGTCCATTGGCTTCAACACTTCTCTTCTCCTTTAATCCAGGCATCCACCTGAATGCACAATAGCATCGCTTTTGCGATTTCCTCAGGGCGTGTCTTGCATATAGCTTTCCCATACCGTTTGATTGATCGCCACCGGATAGTTTTTTTCCAGATCGGCGATCCATGCCTCGTAACCCGCCTCGCCCTTGTTGCGCCGCAGATGGGTGACAATCCTTTGGTGGACCGCGTCTCGATCCTCTGTTTCCGGCACACCTTGGGGGTAGTAGGTGGCATGGTATTCGGCCACATCTTCCGGGGTGATGCGCATCTCATCCACGAGGGTCTCTCGGATCACCTTTTCCGCCAACAGGCGCGCTTGCAGGCGCCGCTTCCAGAGTGGAAAAGAGACGGCGTTCTCCAGCAAGGTCTCCTCGAAGGTATCGTCCGGGTAATCGGCCTTGATGGCGTCCACGGCCGCCTCCAGCTCGGCGGGGCTCACCATGATGCCCCGATCCGCCGCGTAGGAGGCCAGCACCAGCTCTTCGCTCAACTGGTTGAACACCCGCAAATGCAAATCGGCCAACATCTCGGGATCGACCTGTCGCTCTCCGGGAAAGGCCTCTTCCTTGGCCATCCGCACCGACTGGTCGTATTCACTCAAGGTGATGGTCTGGTCACCGACCTGGAGCAGCACATCCTCCGGTGTCCGCTCCCGCGCACACCCGCCGAGGAGGATCAGCCCAAAAATGACGAGCGGGCACAACGCCCGCCCGGCCGTTTCGAACAGTGTCTTGCACAAGAGGTTCAAACTCTGCCTCCATACCACTCAAACCATCTAATTATTTAGGAATTTATTCGTTAACATGGCGGGCGATTTCGATCAAGAGGTTTTTCGTGCGGGCCACCAAGGCCTTGGGTGGGCCGGGGGACAGGGTGGCTTTGAAGATGTGGTCGGGGGTGATCCGGTACTGTTGACCGGCCGCTGCAACCATCTCCACGATCCCGAACGGTTTTTGCTGATGCAGTTCGGAAAATTGCAGCTGCAGATGATGATCTTGTAAATCCAAACGTTTGCATCCAGCCCGCACCGCCAGAATTTTCAACATGATCTTGAGCAGCAGGTTGCCCGCCTCATCGGGCAGGCGACCGAAACGGTCCTCCATTTCGGCTTTCAGGGCACTGACGGCCTTCACTTCGGTCATGCGTGCCAGCCGGCGGTAGATGGAGAGGCGCTGATCGATGTCGGCGATATAGTGTTCGGGCAAAAAGGCGGCCAGAGGCAGATTGATTTCCGGCTCCAGGCTTTCCTGGACCGGCTCGCCCTTGAGCTCGGCGATGGAGCTTTCCATGAGCCGCAAAAACATGTCGTACCCCACGGCGGCGATATGGCCCGATTGGGAAGCCCCCAGGATGGTGCCGCCGCCCCGGATCTTCAAATCGCTCATGGCGATCTGAAAGCCCGATCCCAGATCGCTGTGCTCCATGAGCACCTTGAGCCGTTTCTGGGCATCCTTGGTCAGCGTGGTTTCCGGCGGGATGAAAAGGTAGGCGTAGGCCTGCTCGTCGCCCCTGCCCACCCGCCCGCGCAGCTGGTAAATCTGGGCCAGGCCGAAGTAGTCGGCACGGTTGATGAAAATGGTGTTGGCCCCGGAAACGTCCAACCCCGATTCGATGATGGTGGTGCACACCAGCATCTGGATTCGGTGTTGCATGAAATCCAGCATCACCTTTTCCAATTGGTCTTCGGGCATCCGACCATGGGCCACCGCCAGTCGCACTTCGGGCACCAGCCGCTGCAGATGATCGGCCAAACGCTCCAGGCCGGCGATATGGTTGTGCACGAAAAAAATCTGACCGTCGCGGGCCAGCTCCTTGCGGATTGCATCGGCCACCAAGGCCTCGTCGAATTCACACACATAGGTGACGATGGCCCGACGCTGCTCCGGCGGCGTGGCGATCAAACTGATGTCCCGCAGACCCAGCAATGAAAAGTGCAATGTACGGGGAATGGGGGTGGCGGTCAGGGTCAGCACATCCACCGAAGCGCGCAGGCTTTTGATCTTCTCCTTGTGCCGCACCCCGAACCGCTGCTCCTCGTCCAGGATCAGCAGCCCCAATGATTTGAAGACCACATCCTTTTGCAACAGCCGATGGGTGCCGATGACGATGTCGATGGTGCCCTCGCGGATGCCCTCGACGATTTGGCGCTGCTCCTTGGCGGAGCGGAAACGGCTCAAGGAAGCGACGCGCACCGGGTAGCGCTTGAAACGCTGACTGAAGGTGGCATAGTGCTGTTCGGCCAGCACGGTGGTGGGCACCAGCACCGCCACCTGCTTGGCATCACTGACCGCCAGAAAGGCGGCCCGCAAGCCCACCTCGGTCTTGCCATAGCCCACATCGCCGCACACCAGTCGATCCATGGGCATGGGCTGTCGCATGTCGTTGAGCACATCCTCGATGGTTTTACGCTGATCGGCCGTCTCCTCGTAGGGAAACCCCTCTTCAAAATCCCGAAAATAGGTATCCACCTCGCCGAAAGCATGCCCCTTCTGCACCTTGCGTTCCGCATACAGTTTCAGCAGCTCGCCGGCGATCTTCTCCGTGGAACGTTTGACCTTGTCCTTGACCCGCTCCCAGGTCACCCCGCCCATCTTGTCCAGCACCGGGGCAACCTCGTCGACCCCCATGTATTTTTGTACCAGCCCCATACGCTCCACTGGCAGATAAAGCTTGTCGCCGTCACGGTAGACCAACAGCAGGTAGTCGTTGACCGAACGATCGACGGCCAGCTTGACCAACCCCTCATACCGCCCGATGCCGTGCTCGCTGTGCACCACCAAATCGCCGCTCTTCAGATCCTCGATGTTGAGCAGCTGGTCGGCCGCTGCGGGGCGGGCGATGGTTTTGCGCGGCCGGTAGGCCGTACCGAAGATCTCCTCGTCACTGAGCAGGGCGATGCCCGCGTCCGGCCAGACAAAGCCGGCGGTTGCGCCGCCCGGCAGGAGGTATATCCTTCTCCGTCCCGTCAACATATCGCAAGGGGCCTCGATGAGGTTGGCCTGGAGACCATAGGCGGCCAACCCTTCCGCCAAGCGGTTGCGATGGGAGGGACGGCGACACATCAACAGCACGGTCAGCCCTGCAGCGCTTTGCACCTGTAACCAGTCCACCAGCGGCTGCAACGGCTGCTCGCCGGCAACGCCGGCCTGCAAACGCCGTCGCAGATCGTCGGTGTCGCTCACCTTGGTACGGCATAGGATGGTTTCGGCAGCCCCCCGGCCGGCCGTCACCGCCAATGCGATGAAGGTTACCGGTTTGAAGCGATCCAGCAATGCTCCCACCCGGTCCCATCCCAAATAGAGGGCGTCCGGCGCAACCACCAACTGCTGCCGCGCCTTGGCACTCTCGTAACCCTGTTGGGACTGGTTGGCCGTCTCGGCGGCGGACCGTGCCAGGTCGACCGGGTCCAGCAGGATCGGCACCGTGTCGGGTGCCAGATAATCGAAAAGGGTGTCCAATTGATCGAAAATCAGGGGCAGCAACCCCTCCAATCCGGGAAACAACCCCTCGGTTTTGAACCGCTGAACGATATCCCGCACCGCCGTTACCGGCAGACCCAGCTCGGCGGCCCGCGTCCGAATGCGCCCCAGCACCGCATTGAGCGTCCCGCGGTCCAGCACCGCCTCCCGGGCCGGCAAAATCACCACCTCATCCAGGTCTCGAATGGTGCGCTGGGTATCGGGATCGAAGCTTCGGATGGAAGCGACCAGGTCGCCGTCCAACTCGATCCGCAGCGGATCATCGTGCATGGGCGTGAAGATATCCAGAATCCCCCCCCGCACCCCGAAGTCGCCCATCTCCTCCACCAGAGCGGCCCTGCTGTAACCGCCGTCCACCAGTTTCTGCACCAGGGCATCACGGTCGATCTCCTCGCCCTTGGCCAGGAGCTCGGCGTAACCGGTCAGCACCGCCTTGGGGATCAACCGCTGCAGCAAAGCCCCCGCAGTGGTCACCACCAGAGGGGCCTGCACACCCTCAACCATCTGAAAAAGGGTACGGATGCGTTTTCCAGCGGTTTCGTTGTGGTAGGCCAGGGATTTGAAGGCGGAAGCGTGGTAGGGCGGGAACAGGAGCAGCGGAGGCGCCAAGTCCGTTAAAAAGCGGGCAAGGATCTCGATGCATTGCTCCGCTTCACGAGCCGTTGCCGCCACCACCAGCAGCGGGGCACGATGGGTGCGATACATTTGGGCGATCGCCCAGGGCGCCGCCGCATCGGTCATGCCGGCGACATCCACGCCATCGGCGCGACGCATCAGGCCCGCCAGCAATTGGTCCCAGGAAATTTCCCCTTGATTTCGGTGCATAAAAACAGTAGTTCTGTGTCGTTTTTGGCCGGCGTAGCTCAGTCGGTAGAGCAGCTGATTCGTAATCAGCAGGCCAGCGGTTCGAATCCGCTCGCCGGCTCCAGAAATATCAACGGGGGTCGGGTCCTTCCCACCCCCTCATTTTCGAACCATCGGAATACGCCCCCCTGCCGTATGGCGGGGAGGGGTTTTCCGTCCCCGGTGGGGTTGTCGCGGTCGTCGTGACGCGCGGGCACTCGGCGAAGCGTTCGCCGCGCTGCCCGCTACTTGGTGCGGCCGCTCAACAGCGCGTCCAACGCTTCGATGACGACGCCCGTGATGGTGTTGCCGTTTTCATTGGCGTATTTAGATGCCCTTTCCGCCAAACGGCAGGGGATGTTGATGACGATCTCCCGGGTCTCTTCCGAGCATGTGATTTCGGTGGGTTTCTCGCTCAAACCGGATCCTTTCCATTGTCCATTTATAAACGGCGAGATTTAAGAATGCCGGATTTGTTGTCTTGACACCTTGTTCCCATCCGTATATCCTGCCATCCATATGAAATCATTCCCAAACAAAGGCTATGGTAGTTATCACACCCGGATCTTAAAATCCAATCAAAAGATGACGCCGAAGCGAAGGCCGCGGGGGGAATCGAAGGGGACAGCATGAAATGCATCGATGTCATCGAAGGAACAGCTAAAAGCATCATCGACCAAATGCACGCCGTTTGCATGGATCATTGCCTGGATGACAGCGAATATGTGCGCAATGCAAAAGCGATCATCGACGGCACCAAGCGGTTCCTTTCGCAAAATCCGGAAGTGGTGGCGGAGCCGCAACTGTTGCTGGATGTGCTCTACGCCTATTCCAGGGGCCTGTGGCTGACCCGCCCTCAGCCCACCGATGCGCCGCCCTCGTCCAAGAGTGAAAGCAGCGACGACAGCGAAGAATACCAAACCTATTACTATGACTATCTCTATCAGCGTGGCGTCTACCCGCTCTGAACAATAAGGCCCTTTGCGCGAAAGATTGGGAAGGCCGTCGACAAACTCACGGGCCGGTATAATACAACGCTCATAAAGAAGGTATTCTCTCGACATGGAAGATGTGGACGACATGGATTTGAAGGCTGAAATCGACCGTATTGCACAAAAAATCGACACCATTATCGAAACGGTGGAAAAACTCGACCCGGCGCGCAAGGAGCCACCCCCGCCGGACGAAGAATAAGTCCCCTTCGGTCGGGTGCGCTGTCATGAACCCCCCGGTCCGGACCCCATGGCAGATCCCTACGATCCCCCGGCAACCGGGGCTTGGAGGAGGCGCAGATGACACTCACGAAAAATGACATCGTGGCCAAAGTCAACGACTTGGGCTTCACCAAGAAAAAATCGGCCGAAGTCGTCGAGTCCCTGCTGGAAATTATGAAGGACGCCTTGGCCGAGGGTGAGGACGTGCTGGTCTCGGGCTTCGGCAAATTTTGCATCAAGCAGAAAAGGCCCCGGCGTGGACGCAACCCGGCAACCGGCGAAGCCCTGTTGCTGGATCAGCGCAAGGTGGTCACCTTCAAGTGCTCCGGCAAGCTGCGCGAAGCGATCAACGGCGACGGCGACCAGGCGCCCGTCACGCCACACCCGGTGTGAGCCACACGGCTTGATAAGCGTTGACAGGCACGCGCGCCGCCTCGAACCAGCGGCCGCTGAGCACATCATGCAGCCGGCCGACGCCGCCGAAAGGCTGTAAATTTAAGACAACCGATGCGCCGCCGATATGGGTAACGGCAAAGAGCGTTTGTTGATCGGCCTGCCGTTTGACGGCAAACAGATTGGGTTGCAGCGGCAGTACCTGGCAATCGGCCTTGGGGTGAAAGGCCGGCTGTTGCCGGCGCACCGCCAGCATTCTGCAGTAAGGGAAAAATATCCGTGAGCGGAAATTTCGAACATCGGCCAAGGCGGCATTCACTGCTTCCAGGCGCAACTTCTCCCGGTTGATGCTGCGGGCTTGGCCGGTCCGCGCCACCCCCTCCCGCCAATTGCGAGATCCCAGCAAACTGTGCAAATAGACCCCGGGCACCCCGGGCAGGCAAAGCTGGATGGCCTGGGACGCCAGGAAACGCGCCGCGTGCAGGGCACCGCCCCACGGCCCCGCAAGCCCCATGGCATCCACATAGGTGATGTTCAGTTCGTAAGGGATGGGTCCACTGCCCGCGCTGTGGCGCAAAGAGACGCCGCCGCCGCCCTTCTCGGCCAAGCCCGCCAGCCGGTCGATTTCGGTCGCAGGCAGAATGCCCTCCAGGGGGCGCACACCGATGCCGTCATGGGAAGCGGTAAAGTTGAAAAAGGCGGTGCGGTCCGATGGTGTGGTCAGGGTGGCGGCCCATTTGGACAAAACGCGGCTGTCGGCCGTCGTAAAAGCGTGCAGCAACAAGGGCGCCAATGTAAAGTTGTACACCATTTGGGCCTGATCGGTGCCATTGCCGAAATAGCGGATGTTCTCCGCGTGGGGCACATTGGTTTCGGTGATCAACCACACATCGGGCGCCACCACATCCAGCACAGCCCGCAGCAGCCGCACCACATCATGGGTCTGGGGCAGATGGATGCAACGGGTGCCCAATCTCTTCCACAGATAGGCCACTGCGTCCATGCGAATCAGGCGCGCACCCCGGGAGACATAGAAGAGCAACACCTCGACCATTTTGCCCAAGACCTCGACACTCTTGTAATTCAAGTCGATCTGGTCGGCGCTGAAAGTGGTCCACAAGTGCACTTGCCGACCCGACTGCTTGGTAAAGGGGGTCAGCAGGGGCAGCGCCCGCGGCCGGACCACGGCGGACAAATCGGCCGTCGGATCGACCTCGATGGCCAGATCGGTAAACCCCGGCTGCTCGGACAGATAGTCGCTGAACCACCGGCTGCGCGACGAAATGTGATTGAGCACGAAGTCCACCATCAGGTCGAAATCATCGCCGCAGCGCTCCACCATTTCCCAATCGCCGATGGCCGGATCCACCGCATAATAGTCGCATACGGCGAAACCGTCATCCGACGAGTAAGGGAAAAAGGGCAACAGGTGAATGGCTGAAATCGCCTCGGCCAGCCGCGCCTTGGCGAAGCGGTGCAAGGTGCCCAGGGGCTGCTCGTCCCCGGCGCGCAGGGTGTCGCCGTAAGTGATGAGCACCACGTCCCGTTCCGAAAAGCCCCGCCCGGACCCCGTCGTCCGTGTTTCGTAAGCAGCCAAAATTCCGGAAATACGATCAAAGGCCCGGCCCCCGTGGGCGCCGTAGAGCGCGTCGAGCAACCGGCGAATGGTATGCATGGCGGTCATGGTCCCCCCTCGGCGGCCGCATCCATGTCAAACGCCGAACCGTGCCTGAAAACGGTCCAGGGCCGAAGGCAGTAATCGCCGGATGAATACATCCCGATCCCGATGGGTCAAGGCCGCGTACTCCGGGTGGGCGGGATGGGACGGCGCCAACACCGGCGGGTCCTGGCGGCAGGCCAACTGCACATCGTCGAATCGGCGCACCATGTCAAACAACCCGTACTGAGTGGCGCCGTAGCGGGCCAACCAGCCCAGCCGCCGCATCATCTCGAACCGTACTTGATCGGCCAGGAAGAGATGGATGTCCACCACACGCAATTGGGTGGGGGTATCCAGGCTGTCGAAGGTGCGCCGCGGCCCGTGCCCCATGAATCCGATGATCAGGCCGTAAAACAGGTTGGTGCCGGCCTCGCCGGGTTCGGCCAGGGCCAACAGGGTGGCCGGGCTCAGATCGTTGAGCCGTGTGCGGGCATCGAACTGCTGTCCGAAGCGCCGGTGCCACTCTCGAAAACCCGCCTGAACAGCCATCTGATCACGATAGGCGGACAAATGAACGATTTCAGCCATGCCCGATCACTCCCGCGCCGCATGATGGTCACTGTAATAGGCCAAGATCAACGGCCCCACCAAGCAACCGGCCGCCATGGTAACAAATCCCATGCCCCAGGCAAGGGGGGTCGCGCCACCGAAGGCATCGAGTACCAGACCCACGGCCAGGGGCCCGGCAAAGGCGGCGCCAAAGCCGATGGTGGAATGGACCGCCAGGGTGGTCCCCCGCAGCCCCGCCGGTGCCGCAGCCACCGCACCGGCGGTGAGGGCGGCCGAATCGGCGGTGACCAGCAAACCGTAAACCAGTGCGCCCAATGCCACCCAGGCATATGGCAAGGGCGCCATGAAACCCAGGCCCGCGCCGCAGGCGGCCGACAGCAGCATGACGGCGGCGATCACCCGTTGCCGTCCATGGATGCGGGCCAACTCGTTGCCGGCGATGCTGGAGGCCAGTCCGACAAGGTTGGCCAGGAAAGCCACCTGTGTCGGCCGCCAGCCGCCGTCACCGTCCGATGAATAACCCATGCTGAACACCAGGAAGGCGACGATCCAGGTGCGGAAAGCGAACAGTTCCCACATGTGGGCGGCATAACCAAAAACATAAGCCATGGCCGGACGGCAGCGCAACACCGTTACGAAATCGGCCAACCGCAATGGTTGGCCGCTTGGCAGCCGGACGCCGCCGGGCACATAGCGCCAGATCACCAGCAACGCCATGGCGGCCGCGATTGCACTGGCCAGGAATGCCCACCGCCAACCGGCCAAGGCGTTGATCTCGCCGGCCATCAAATAGGAGAGCCCCATGCCCAAACCAAAACTGGCGGTGTAAAAGGAAACGAAACGGGATTGCAGCGCCCCCTCGGTGTGGTCGCTGACCAGCTTGAGGCCCGGCATGTAGATGCCGGCCAACCCGATGCCGGCCAACCAGCGCAAGGCCAGTGCGGACCAGAAACCTCTGGCCAGCAAAGCATATCCCAGCGCCGTAGCAACCCCCAGTAAAGCGCCGAGGGCCATGATCCGGCGGGCGTCCATCCGATCCGTGATACCTGCCAGCAACGGCACGGAAAGCATGTAACCGGCATAATAGGCCGCGCTGATCCAGCCCGCCGCCGTATTGCTCAAGTCCCATTGCGCCTGAAAGGTGGGCAACAAGGCCGGAAATGCGGCAATGGCAGCCAGCCCCAATACTTCCGCCAGACAGATGACCAGGGTGGCGCGATATGGCGCAATGGATCCCATAACGCCATTTTTATGCCACTTGCCCCCGACAGGCAATACAGGAAATCGCAACTCCAAAGAATGGCCGTGCGCACTGCACACCATCGGCGCCGCGCCTTGCATCTCAGTCATCATCTCTTATAATGGGCCATTGACAACATACCGCAGCACCAATCAGCCCCTTGATCACATGGAAAGGAAACCCTCATGACGGATACCAACGACCAATTCAAGGCGACACCGTTTCAGCCGGCCTCTTTCGTGGATTACGCGGACGGCTCGGTGGTCAGCAAAACGCTGCTCAAGAAATCGACGGGCAACCTCACCCTTTTTGCCTTCGACCAAGGCCAGGGACTCAGCGAGCACACGGCACCCTTCGATGCCGTGGTTTACATCCTGGACGGCCAGGCGCGCATCACCATCGGCGGCAAACCGCAGAACGTGGCGGCGGGTGAAATGTTCATCATGCCGGCCAATATCCCCCACGCGCTGCATGCCGAGCAGCGTTTCAAGATGCTGCTGGTGATGATCCGCGGAGAGTGATGCAGCGCTGCCCTCATGGTGGCATTAAACGATGAGCAGCATACCGAACCGACGCATCGGCGGCGCATCATGGGCATGTCGAAGGTACTATTTTGAGGCGCCGTCCCCTTATGGTCGGAAATCCGCCAACAATCGGCCCAGGGCGGTCTGGCGCAGGGTGGTGTCCTGGTTGTGCACCGCCATGGCCAGCGCTTTGCGGGTGCCCACCAGCACCGCCAGGCGGCGGGCGCGCGTCAAGCCGGTGTAGAGAAGATTGCGAAACAGCATCTTGTAGTGCTGGGTGAGCACCGGCAGGATCACCGCATCGAACTCGCTGCCTTGGGATTTGTGGATGGTGATGGCATAGGCCAGATCCAGCTCCAGGATGTCGTTGCGCTGATAGCGCACCGGCGGCTGATCTTCGGTGAAGGCCACTTCACAGCTGAGCGTTTCGTTGTCGATTTGACGGATGACGCCGATGTCGCCGTTGAACACCCCCAGCTCATAGTTGTTGCGCCGGTGAATCACCCGGTCCCCTTCCCGGAAAAGCCGCTGTCCTACCTGCAGTTGGCGTTTGCCCCCGCCGGGCGGGTTGGCCGCCGCCTGGATCATGGCATTGAGGTTCAACGTGCCCAGACTGCCCCGAATCATGGGCGAAAGGATCTGCACCTCGCAGCCCCCATGGTACTTGGGAATCCACTCCATGTAAAGTTTGCGAACGACCTCGACGGCCGGAAGTCCATAGTGCAGGGCGGACCAGGGGTGCACCTGGTTGAGCACGGCCAACAATTCGTCCACCCGGCTGTCCGCTTGTTGCAGGATTTCCAGGTCCACATGCCGAAATCGCTGCGGAATGACCAGTTCCGGGGTTCGCTCAGGCAGCTGCGCCACGGCACGAAAGGTGTAGGGATCTTCGCCGGTCTGCTCGCCGGTGGTTGCGCCGTTGGCGTCGAAAAACCGTTTGACCTTGTTGATGAACTGCAACTGGTCGCGGGTCGCCTCCTCCGCGTCGATGAACAGACACTCGGCCCCCGTGCGCCAGATCTCCGGTTTGTGGAAGGGCGAGTCGATGCGCGGCAGCCGGCCGGCGTTGATCTGGTGGGCATAGCGGATGATCAAGGACTGCTCGGCCTGACGAAAAATACGGGTCAGACGAAAGCCGGGCACCGTCCCGGCGCTGATCAGATCCTTGAGGACATTGCCGGCCCCCACCGCCGGCAGTTGATCCGCATCGCCGATGAACAGCACCTGGGCGCCCTGCGGTACCGCCCGCAACAGTGCGGCGGTCAGGCTGATATCCAGCATGGAGCATTCGTCCACGATCAACCAATCCATCTCCAGGGGCGCCGTCTCGTTCTTGCGAAACCCATTGTGCCGCCACTCCAACAGGCGATGAATGGTCTTGGCCTCTTTGCCGATCACGTCCATCATGCGCTGGGCGGCCCGCCCGGTGGGCGCGGCCAGCAGCACCTTGCGCCCCATGGCGGTCAACAAACCGGCCAGCACCCGGGTTGTGGTGGTCTTGCCGCAGCCCGGCCCACCGGTTAAAACGGAAAAGGCGCAACCCACGATCCCTTGCACCGCCGCGTTCTGTTCATCACTCAACACGATGTGCTGCTTGCGGCAGTAGCGATCGATCCAGGCCGCCACCCTGGGCCGGTCCACCGCCACGGGCGCCGTCATGGCAGCCACTTTACGCGCAACGGCCAGCTCATCGTAGTACAGCGTTTTGGAATAGTAACAAGGCACCGCTTGTCCCGCGGCATCGGGCAGCATGCGCACCATCAACTGCCCTTCGGTCGCCATGGCGCCCAGAATGTCCGCCAGGCGGTCCTGCGGCGAAAAATCCAGCAGTGTTTCCACCTGGCGTGCGACCTGGGTTTGGGTCAGATAGCAGTGGCCCATCTGGCGGCTGTCGGCCAGTACGTGGCGAATGGCGGCCATGATGCGCCGGGGGCTGTCGACCGTCCACCCGAGACTGAGGGCCACCCGGTCGGCCGAGAAAAAACCGATGCCGTAGAAATCGGCGGCCAGGCGGTAAGGGTCCTCCGACACCCGCGCAATGGCTTCATCCCCGTAGACCTGATAAATCCGAACCGCGAACAGGGTGCTGATACCGTGGGACTGCAAAAACATCATCACATCCCGCACGGCGCGATGGGCCTGCCAGGCGGTGCGGATGGCCGCCAGCTTCTTCTCGGCGATGCCGGGCACCTCCGTCAGCCGTTCGATGGCCTCCTCGAACACCGTCAAGGTGTCTGCGCCGAAATGGCGCACGATTTTGCGCGCCGTCTTGGGCCCCACACCCTTGATCAATCCGGAGCCGAGATACTTTTCCAGGGCGGCGCTGTCGGCCGGTTTCTGTTCCAGCGCCTCAACGGCCCGGAACTGTCGCCCGTGGCGGGGGTGCACCGTCCAGGCGCCGCGAAACAACATGGTGGCGCCGGCGAACACCTTGGTCTGATGCACCACCACGGTTTCTTGCTGGTGGGGAGTGTCGAAGGGTTGCACCCGCAACACCGACCAACCGGTGGTGGGATTGTGATAGGTGACCCGCTGGACGATGCCGCGCAGGGACTCGCCGAGGGCAGTGAGTGCTTGTTCCGACCGCTGTTCCATGGCGCCCCATCTTTTCATTAAGAATTCGGCAAATCAACCGATAAGTAGCTTGTGCCGACGTCGTTCATCTACAACTGCCGAGGTTGAAACCAGTACCGGTGCATGCGAACGAAACCCATAGCGAATCTGCCGAGCCGTCCCTGATCCGACAAGTCGCCACGGCCCTCTCCGGCGCCTACAAAAAGCGCAATCTGTACGACCCTGAGCACACCATTTACCAAAGCGCCCTCGATGGGCTGATGCAGCTGTGCGACCGACTCTTCGCCGGCGCCGACCGCCTGCAATTGACCATCGCACAGGACGGCATCCGGCACCGGGAAGCGATGATTCTGGAAGGCGCCGGCGAACCCACCGACCTGACCTTCATCCTGCACCGTGACGGGCTCTTGTCGCTGACCCTGAGGCGGGGCCTGCAACGCTGGGAACTGGATACCCTCGTCTCCATCTGGCACGAACACGCCGTTCTGCCCGAAGATGCCGAAGAGGACATCGTCACCGCTTTGTGGCAACTCGACCTGCCCTCCGTGTCCTACGAGGCCGCTGCGCCAGCCCTGGGCCCCATCACCGAAACTCCCCTGACGGATCTGGAAAAAATCTGGAATGGCGTCGTCAACGAAGAGGACGGCGCACCGGCCGAGACCCCTGCTCACAATGAAAACCGCACGGCCGACGCGCCGCATGCCATGCCCATCGCCCCCCTGGCCCAAACGCCGGCCTTGTTTCGCATCAGCGCCGACGAACGGATACAATTGCGCAAAATGGTGGCCTCCGAAGAACGAATGGACGGCACTGCTCAGGTGGTTGCGGTTTTGCTATATATTTTGACCCACCACCATTGCAGCGAGGAGGACATTGCCGACCTTTTGGATACGCTGTTCCAGGAACTCCACGAAACACTGGGGCAGGGACGTTTTCACCATCTCCATGACGTGTTGCTCAAGTTACAACAGCATACGGCCGATCTGGAGCGCCGCCAGCATGGGACGGCACGCCGTTTGCGGTGCTTTTTGGACAATCTGGCCGACGCCACCTTTCTGAACGCCTTGTTGACGCTGATGCCCCCCATGGACCAAAGAGCGCCCAGTGCGGCAAAGCAGTTGAAAAAGCTGTTCCTGTTGCTTGGCCACAGCACCCTTCCCGCCCTGGGCGCCATGATGATGCACACATCATCCGCGGCGCTCCAGCGTCTGCTGCTGGAAACCATCGCCACCTTCGCCCACAACGATTTGGCTCCCGTGGCGGCATTGATCCAAGGCGGCAACAACGAGCTGGCTGCGCGTCTGGTGTACGTCCTCGGCTATCTCAAGGATGATGATTCGCGCCGCATGTTGTCCGGGTTGCTGGGCCATCCGGCCGCCCCGGTGCGACGCCAGGCCCTCAAGGCGATATCGGCCCACGGCCGGCCGACCCTCGAAGAGCTCTTTGCGTTGATGGACGATCCGGACCCGACGGTCCGCAAGTGTGCATTGCAAGAGCTGGGGCGGGAACGCAATCGGCAGGTGGAACAACACCTGCTCGCGCGTCTGGCGCAACCCCCCCCCGGCGACGATGGCGATGAACACCTGATGGCCTTGCACCAGGTCTTGGGACGCAGCGGCTCCGAACAGTCCCTGCCCTATTTGCGCCGCCTGTTGTTTCGCTGGCCTTTGTTGGGTATCCTGCGGCCCGCCGCCGGCCGACAGCGTCGCGCCGCCGTCACGGCCCTGTCCGCCCTCGACCCGTCCATCGCCGCCCCGCTGCTGCGAAGAAACAGCAGCGGTTTTTGGAAAAACCTATTGCGTTCGGCAAAAAATTGCCCGACGCAATCAAGGAGCGTGCCGCAATGACGGAAACCACGCAATGGACCCCGGGCAAGGCCGGCGAAGTCCTGCTCAACGCCATCCACAGCATGACCCGGATCACCCGGCTGCATTCGGACAACAACGATCAGTTGCGTCATGGCGCGGAAAAATTCACAAACCTCATGGCGTACCTGGGGAAAACCGACGACCGGGTCACCATTCGACACACCGGCGGCCGTTTCTATTTCCAGGAGAGCAACCTCCCGATTCGCCCCGCCAACCACCGTTTGCTCACTACAATGCGGCGCTTTTTGGAAAATCGAGGCATTTACGGCCTCCAGTTCCAAACCCCGCTACCCAACGTCCTGCCGCTGCAGATCATTGCCTTCTTTCGGCTGATCGACCAGGCCATCGTTCAACCGTCTCCCGCCGGATGGCTCGCAGCGCAGTGCGAGGCGCAACAATGGACCTGGGTCGCCATCGAACAAAAGCCGCCCGCGGCGGAAGACAGGTCGGGCCGGGCCATGGGCGCCATCGGCCGGGAAGACCCCATGGTCCGACGCAAAGCACACATACGCCGTTCCTACGCCCATGCCCTGAGCGCCGTGAAGGAGGTGGCGACCAAGCTTTCCGCCAACCAAAGCGTCGCCATGCGCCACTCGGTGCGCTTGGTGCAGGGCATGGTGGACATCCTCGCCGAGGACGAATCCCTTTTTCTGGGCATCAGCACCATACGGATTTACGACGATTACACCTATGCGCACTCTATTAATGTAGCCATTCTTTCCATGTGTCTCGGCAGACGGATCGGCTTGAGCCGCAGCGCCCTGGAACGGCTCGGTTTGTGCGGTCTGTTCCACGATTTGGGCAAAACGGCCATTCCCAAGGAAATCCTGAACAAACGGGGCAAACTCACCGAGGCTGAATTCGACCTCATCAAAAGCCACGCCGTACACAGTTCACGCCTGATTCTCAAGCTGAAGGCACAAAGGGAACGTAAAATCAGGCTGCTGGTGCCCCCCTTCGAACACCACATGGGATACGATCATTCCGGCTACCCCCAAACCACCGCCGGCCCGGGCATCACCCTGTTCGGCCGCATCCTGACCATTGCCGACGTGTACGACGCCATCACCTCGCCGCGCATCTATCGCGCCCGGATCATGAGTCCCGACAGGGCGCTGGCCCACATGATGGAACGCTCCGGCACCCATTTCGACCCGATTCTGCTCAAGGTGTTCATCAACATGCTGGGCGTCTATCCGGTGGGCACCATGGTGACGCTGGACACCGGCGAGCTGGGCATCGTCGTCCAACCGTCGGCGGATGATACCCCCACCCGACCCGTCGTACAGCTACTGCAACCCGCACCCCCCGGCGGCTTCGACAAAGGTGCCATCGTCTCCCTCGCCGAACGGCGGGAACCCGACGGTCCCTACCGGCGCAACATCACCCAAACCATGCATCCAAGTTGTAAAGGGATTCAGGCGGCCGCGTTTCTACTTCAATAGACGGGACCGGTTGCTGTGCGGTTATGTGTGAAAATAGTTTAAAGTTTTAAGTGTTAAGTTTTAAGTTAAGGAATTCTGTCGGTTATAGATGGTAGGGGGTGATCGAGCAGATGGGGATTTCCACGCATCGGGCCTTCCACGCTTTAAACTATCTACATCCCGCACAAACATTGACATCCGCCTGCGCAATTGAGACATTATGCGAACTGTGAACCGTCAGGAAACGCACAGCCTTTTAGCCTTCACGACACCGGACGGATACACATCTTCCAACAGACAGGTACTTGAATGCAGATCGCTGAGATCTTGGTGCATACCCCTTCCTTGCCGGAAACGGCCGCCATTGCAAAGGCCATCGCCCTGCTGTGCGGATCGGATACAGGATTGTTACCGGTGACCGACGCGGCAGGGCGCCTAACGGGGGTACTGACCACCCAGCGTTTATTGGCCGCTTTGCAAAACGGGCAGCCCTGGGACGGCCCCGTCCGCCCGCTGATCGACACCGATCCACCCACACTTGCCGCCGATGCCGATCCGCAAAGCCTTGCGCCGCAGGATTTGCCGGCACTTGTCGTGGACAACGCCGGCGCGCCGATCGGCGTCGTGACCTTAACCACCTATGCGGCCTTTTTGCACCGGCACAACAGCGAATTGCAGAACCGCTGCACCGTCGCGCAACGTGAGCTGGGCGAAGTCAAGCTGCTGAACAAGGAACTGGAAGCGATCATCGACTCCTCCTACGACGGCATCTGGATCACCGACGGCAACGGCGTCATCCTCAACATAAACAAGGCCAGCGAACGCATCTCCGGCCGACCGGCCAAGACCTACATCGGCCGCAACATGAAAGAGCTGGTGGACAAAGGATTGCTGGATCAATCCACCACCTTGCTGGTGATGGAAAAACGCGAACGGGTGACCATCAACCAGACCATCAAGACCGCCAACGGCGACACCATGGTGGTGCTGGCGACGGGCAACCCGGTATTCGACGATACGGGCAATTTGTACCGCATCGTCACCAACACCCGGGACATCAGCGAGCTGGTGCGGCTGCGGGACCGGCTCTACAAGGAGCAGGAACTGTCGCTGCGTTACATGGCCGAGCTGGTGCAACTGCGCAAATTACAGAGCAAATCGGCCGATTTGATTTATCGCGGCTCGGACATGCAGCGTATCGTGGAGCTCTCCTCCCGGGTGGCCGACGTGGACTCCACCATTCTGATCACCGGTGAATCCGGCACCGGCAAGGAGATGATCGCCCGGCTGATCCATCAGTTGGGGCGAGGGGACAAAAAACCCTTCATCGCCATCGACTGCGGCGCCATCCCCGACCAGCTCCTGGAATCGGAACTGTTCGGCTACGAAGGCGGCGCCTTCACCGGCGCGAAAAAGGAGGGCAAGCCGGGCATGTTCGAACTGGCCCACACCGGAACCCTCTTTCTGGACGAAGTGGCCGAATTGCCCCTCGCATTGCAAGCCAAACTATTGCGGGTGTTGCAGAGCAAGGAAGTGCTCCGGGTGGGCGGCACCCGTCCCATCCCCGTCGATGCCCGCATCATCACCGCCACCAACAAGGATCTGGCCCGGATGCTCATGGAAAAACGTTTCCGGGAGGACCTCTATTACCGTCTGATGGTGGTGCCCATCCACACGCCGCCCTTGCGAGAACGTCGGGAGGACATTCCGCCGCTGGTCTACCACTTTGTCGATGCCTTCAACCGGCACCACAATTTCAGCAAGACCATCGCGCCGGAAGTGATGGACCGCCTGGTGGCTTACGATTGGCCCGGCAACGTGCGGGAGCTCAAAAATGTTGTGGAGCGGATGATGGTCATGTCCGGCGCGCCGCGGGTGACGACCGACGACCTGCCGGCCTTCATCCAACCCAAACGGCCGCTGCCCAAGGTGGGCAGTCGCCTCAAGGAGGCGGTCGCCGAAACCGAAACCTACCTGCTCAAGGAAACCTACAAGGAACACAAGTCGTGGCAGAAGGTGGCCCAAGTACTGGGCGTGGACTATACCACGGTCTATCGCAAAGTGGCCAAATACCACCTCACCGTATGATTGCATTATTGCAAATATTGCAATAATGCAAATACCCCTGAATTTCGGTCATCAATTAACTGATTCCAATTCAGGTATTGCAACATTGCAAATCCCAGCGCGCCTTAATTTCATTCACTCCATGAACCATTCGTTCTATTTGTTCTTTCAATAGAACAGGTTATGGATTTGCCTCTTCTGGCCACAGCCGATGGCATGCATCTGGCAAGCCGAGAACGGAACACAGCAGAACGATCCCGAGCCATTCGAGACTTCGTCGAATATTGTCAGCCATGGCAACCGCATCGCCCTTTGCCGGGCGACGGTCGGCCCGATACCAAAAAACCCTTATAATTCAAGGAGCTTCAGCAATGCGGACCAAAGAAGAGTACATCCAGGGTCTATCCAAAATGAAACGCAACATCTATTTCAACGGTGAACTTATCGATCGCACCGATGAAATGCAAATGAACTGCCTCAATGTTATGGGCACCACCTTCGATGAGGCCGCCAAACCGGAAAACCAGGAGTTGATGACCGCAATTTCCCACCTGACCGGCGAACGCATCAACCGCTTCACCCATATCCATCAAAACACCGACGATTTGCACAAGAAACAGGACATGACCCGCATGCTGTGCCAGAAGGTGGGCGGCTGCATTCAACGCTGCATGGGCATCGACGCCGTCAACGCCATCTACAACGTCTCCTACGAGGCGGACAAGATGAACAACGGTGCCACCGAATATCATGAGAATTTCAAGAAATGGCTCACCCGTTTTCAGACCGAGGACCTGGTGGGCTGCTGCGCCCAGACCGACGTCAAGGGCGACCGCATGCTGCGCCCCGCCGACCAACCCAATCCGGGCGCTTATGTTTATATCAAGGAGCGCCTCAAGGACGGCATCGTGGTGGAAGGGTGCAAGCTGCACATTTCCGAGGCCTCGGTGGCCGATGAGGTGATGGTGGTGCCCACCCGCGCCCTGCGGCCCGAGGACAAAGATTACGCCGTGGCCTTCGCGGTGCCCGGCGACTGGGACGGCTTGACCCAGGTGGCCACCATCCACAACTTCCGGCCCCGCGAGCACTTCAAACGGGGTTTCATGCCCGGCTCCACAGACTCCTACATGATTTTCGAAAACTGCTTCATTCCCTGGGAACGGGTCTTTCTGGCCGGCGAACACCAGCACGGCGGCATCAACGCCCTGCTCTTCGCCCTCTTCCATCGCCACTCCTACTCCGGGTGCAAGCCGGCCATCGGCGATATCGTTTTGGGCGCCGCGGCCCTGGCCGCCGAGGTCAACAATGTGCACAAGGCCTCCCATATCCGCGAAAAATTGTCCGAACTGATCATGATCACCGAGTTGGGTTATGCGGCGGGGTACACCGCCTCCGACCTGGGCAGCCCGAAAGTCTTCATGCCGGGCAAGGGCCTGGTGCCCTACGGCCCCGGTTCCTACATCCCCCACTCCATTTACTGCAACGTGGGCCGCTGCCTGACGGGCGAATCGGTCTTCCGCGAAGCCGAAATTCTGTGCGACATCGCCGGTGGCGTCGTTGCCACTTTCCCCCACGAAAAAGACTTCATGAACCCGGAAACCAAGGACCTGCTGCTCAAGTACACCCAGCGCAACCCGAACATGCCGGTGGAAGACCAGGCCCAATTCTGGCGCTACCTGGGTGATGCCCTCTGTTCCGCCAAGGGCGGCATTCACAACGTGGGCGGCTTCCATGGCGGCGGTTCCCCGGTCATGGAACAGATCGCCATCACCACCCAATATGACATCGAGTCCCGCAAAAAGCTGGTCCGCCATATCGCCGGCATGAGCGACGGCGATCGTGAGGTGTTGGCCAAAAAGAAAGACTAACCCATAACTCTCTTTGCACAAAACCAAGGGCCGCTCTTCCCGCGAGGTGCATCCTCCACGCAGGGAGAGCGGCCCCATCTACACCGCAAAGAG
This sequence comes from Desulfatitalea alkaliphila, assembly GCF_022968795.1. Taxonomy (GTDB): domain Bacteria; phylum Desulfobacterota; class Desulfobacteria; order Desulfobacterales; family Desulfosarcinaceae; genus Desulfatitalea; species Desulfatitalea alkaliphila. Next base: position 40,624 of record NZ_JALJRB010000004.1, on the reverse strand, counting down.
ACACAAATGGCCGGTGGTCGCGCTTGCGTCGGGGCGCCCCGGACCCAATGAAGGAGAAGCATCCATGCTTAAAACCCGACTGACTGAACTGCTAGGCATCCGGCACCCCATCATCCAGGCCGGCATGGGCCCTTTCAGCAACAACAATTTGTGTGTGGCGGCCGCCAACGCGGGAGTACTGGGGTTGTTGTCCACCAGCGGCATTTTCAGTAAAACCGACCAGCCCTGGATCTACAAGGCCTTTGTGGACAGCGGCGAAGCCGACATGGACGACGACATGGCCACCGTCCTGGAAAAGGTGCTCAAGCGAACCTACCGCCTGACAAAGGATCAAGGCGGCGTCTTCGGCATCAATGTCATGGTCTCCGCCGAGCTGGTGGACAAGTCCAAGATTTTGATTGACACCGCCATCCGGGTGCGGGAAGAGAATCCGGATATGAAGAACCACTTCAAAGTGATCTTCACCTCGGCCGGCGATCCCGTGCCGTGGCGCGAGAAAATCAAGAACGCCGGGTTCACCTGGCTGCACGTGGTGCCCTCGGTCAAGGGCGCCCTGCGCTGTAAAAAAGCCGGCGTCGATTGCATCGTGGCCTCCGGCCATGAGGGCGGATTTCATATCGCCTGGGAGCCGGTGCACTCCATGGTGCTGCTGCCCGCCGTGGTGGATGCCGTCGGCGACCCCGATCTGCCGGTGGTCGGCGCCGGCGGTTTTTGTGACGGCAAAACCCTGGCGGCCGCCCTGGCCATGGGTGCCGCCGGCGCCCAGATGGGCACCCGTTTTCTGGCCACCCAAGAGAGTGATTTCCATCCGCTCTGGAAGGAACAGGTGGTCAAAACCGAAGATCGCGGCACCCTGGTGGCCCGTGGCATCGTGGGGCCGGCCCGTTGGCTCAAAACCCCCTCCAGCGTCCAACATCTGCAAAACACCCTGACCAAATCCCCCGGCGTCTTCTCCGGTGTGCCCGACGATTTCACCACCGTTCCGCCCGACCTGATTCAGTATGAGCGGGACGCCATCCGGGCGGTCTGCACCGGTGACCGCGAAAATGCCATGATGGCCGGCGGCGAGTGCGCCCAGCGGGTGGAGGATCTGCCAAAGGTGAAGACCCTGGTCGACGGCATCATGGACGATGCCGTGCGAATCGTTACGTCGATGCCCCGTCATCTGGTTGACGGGAATTATTAAACACATAGTTCAAGGAGCAAGGAATGAAAAACGGTCGTTCAGTAGGATTGGTAATCGCTTGTCTCGCAGTGCTGTTCATGCTTTTCAGCTCCCCTGTTTTCGCTCAACAAGGCAAGGACGATTTCAAATGGCCGCCCATGTTGCGCATCGCCACCCCCACCACCCAGAGCGCCAGCTTCGCCGCCACCAACGGCTGGGCCCCCTTGCTGCGCAATGACGTGGGCGTCAATGTGCGCGTTGTGCCCGAAGACAGCGAATTGCGCCGCTACATGCGCTTCGTCCTGTCCAAGGAGTTCGAGCTGGCCTCCATTTCCAGCGCCGAAGGGGCCGCTTCCACCGAAGGCCACGACGGCTACAAGACCCAACGGGCGCAAGCCACCCGCATCACCTGGTTTCAGAACGACACCCCGTGGTCCTACGCCGTGCGGGGCGATTCCGAACTGCAAACCGTCTACGATCTGAAGAAAAAGGGCGTCCGGGTGGCCGTCGCCTCGCAATCGCCGCCCATGACCATCGGGGTGCAGGAAGCGCTGCCGGCCTTTCTCGGCTGGACAAAAGAAGAAGCCGCCGCCAACTGGACCTTCGTACCCACGGGCAGCTATCCGGACAACTGCCGCACCATCCCCGACGGACGGGCCGATATCGCCTACCTCACTCCCATCTCTTCGATCAGCTTCGAAATGGAGGCACACCCCAAGGGGTTGCGCTGGATCGCCCTGCCCCTGGAAGACACGGAAGGTTGGGCCCGCTTCCTGGAGATCCGGCCCATGGCCGTGCCGATCACCATCGATTTCGGCGCCAAGTCATCCATCGGCACGGATGCCATCGGATCCGCCTTTCTCTATTACACCCGTCCGGACGTCGACCAGGAAATGATCTACCGCATGGCCAAATGGTTCGATCAATCCTTCGACACTTACAAGGATGTGCATGCCACCGCCAAGCGCATGAGCCTGTCTCATTTCAGGAAGTTTCTCGACACCTCGCCGTTGCCCGTTGCCGAAGGCACCATCCGCTACCTGAGGGAAATCGGGCAGTGGACCGAAGCGGACGACCAGTGGAACAACGAGGCCATCGCCCTGATGGATCGTTGGGTGGCGGCCCGCAACGCGGCCATCGACGAGGCCGAGGCCAAGAAAGTGCGCATCCATTTCGAAAACCAGGAGTATCTCGATATTTTCAACAAACACATCGAAGGCATCCCTGTGTTCAAGACCCGTCTTCAATAGCCCGTATCAATGGGGGCGGTCCGCCAAGGGGCCGCCCTTTTTTTATAAACCATCCGTGTAACGTCGCCTTGGCGTCCGCCCATCGGTAATGGGAAGTTCGAACAATTGGAGGACAAATGGATCAAAACAAGGGCGTTGAAAAAGTAACCTCCCAAGTGGCGCGCCTCGGCGCCTTGGGCAGCTGGCAAAGCATCCTCTTTTCCATCCTTTCGATCGCGGGAATATTGCTGGCCGTCTACCACATCTTCGGATTCACCTTCCGCGGCAAGGTGTTTCTGGAGGCGGAGTACTATTGGCTGTTCATCGGCATCTTCTCCGCGGCTACTTTCATTTACCTGCCGGCGCGCAAACGATCCGGTCCGCCGCCCTGGTATGATCTTTTGTTGGCGGCGGTTTCCCTGGGCATCTGTTTCTATTTTTTCCTCAACAGCCGCGACATGATCCTGATGGGATGGAGCAACATCCCCCTGGGCATTGTCATCTGGGTGCTGATGATGGAGACGGCGCGCCGCGCCGGCGGCATCCCCTTCTTCCTGGTGGTGCTGCTGCTGGGCATGTACCCCTTGGCGGCGGACTCCTTTCCGGGTCTGCTCCGAGGCATCAACTACACCTTCGACAGCACCATGGAGTCCCACATCTTCCGCTCCGAGGGCATGATGGGAATCACCACCAAGATTGTGGCCGAAATCATTCTCGGCTTTCTGGTCTTCGCCGGTGTATTGTTGGCCACGGGGGCGGGCGATTTCTTCATCGACCTGGCCAACTCCATTTTCGGTAAATTCCGCGGCGGCCCGGCCAAGGTCTCCGTGGTGGCCAGCGGTTTCTTCGGCAGCTTGAGCGGCAGTGTCTTTTCAAACATCGTCGGCACCGGGTCGATCACCATCCGCACCATGAAAAAAACCGGTTTCCCGCCCCACTATGCGGGCGCCATCGAGTCGTGCGCTTCCACCGGAGGCACCCTGATGCCGCCGGTCATGGGCGCCATCGCCTTCGTGATGGCCGTCACCGTGGGCGTGGAATACCGGGTCATCATGGTCTCCGCCATCATCCCCTCCTTCTTGTTCTACCTGGGCCTGCTGCTGCAAGTGGATGCCTATGCCGCCAAAACCGATTTGCAAGGACTGCCCAAGGAAGAGATCCCTTCCATGTGGTCCGTGCTTCGCAAGGGCTGGCCCTTTTTGACCGTGCTGATCTTCCTGATCTGGGGCCTGCTGGTGATGCGCTGGGAGTACCTGGCGCCGTGGTACGCCTCCCTGTTGATGATCGGGCTCTCCTTTCTGAACCGCAACACCTGGATGACGCCGGCCAAACTGTTCGCCACCATCCGTCGCATCGGCGAGCTGATCACCCAGACAGCAGCCCTCATCCTGCCCGTGGCCTTCGTGGTCAGCGCCCTGACCATCACCGGAGTCACCGGCTCCATGACTTCCGGTCTGCTGGCCTTGGGCGGCGGCAACATGTTCCTGATCCTGCTGCTGGGTATCATCGCCTGCTATATCATGGGTATGGCCGGTCTGATGATCGTGGCCTACATCTTCCTGGCCGTCACCCTGGCCCCGGCGATCATCGCCATCGGTGATCTGAACCCCATCGCCGTGCATCTGTTCATCGTCTACTACGCCATGCTGGCCGGTATCACGCCGCCGGTCGCCGCGGCCGCATTTCTGGGCGCGGCCATCGCCGGTGCGGCACCGATGAAAACCGCCATGACCGCCATGCGGCTGGGCATCGTCATCTATTTCGTGCCCTTCTTCTTCATCTTTCAACCGGCCCTGGTGCTGCAAGGGAATTTGTGGCTTCTGACCTATGTGCTGCCTTCCTGCATTCTAGGTATCATGCTGATCTGCGCCGGCAGCGAAGGGTACCTGCTGGGTGTCGGCAAGGTGCCCTTCTGGATGCGCCTACCCCTGGTCGGCGCCGGATTCCTGCTCAGCTTTCCCACGCCGCGCATCACCGTCGTCGGGCTGGTGTTGTCCGCCATCCTGGTGGTGGCGCTGCTGTTGTACCATCGTAAGGCGGGGGCAACCGAACCCAGCCCGTCGCCTGAACCCTGATTCCCGCCATTGCCCTCCAACGGCGCCGGACCGACTTGACAGGCGGTCCGGCGCCGAAATCTCCGCCTGCAGCCCGCAACGCCCCGCGATCACCGGCATCTCGCATCTCAGCAATTCGCAATGTTCCACAATACCAAACACTATTTTGCAAAGCCAAATAAATGAATATGGATTTTTTATTGTCGAACCCTGAAAATTCATGATAGATTGCAATTGATCCATCACGGGCACACACAAACAAAGAGATCGACCCATCAACCCATGCTCGATACCGATTTTGTGCATGTTGCTGATCAAGCTTCGCGACATCACCCGTTTCTTGCACCAACCATGGCATTGTCCGGCGCCCGTGACCATTGGGTCGACCGTACGAAACATCCCAACCCAGAGGAGAGAACAATGAAAAAAAGTGTCCTTTTCGGCGCGATCATCAGTTGCCTGATGATCCTGGTTCTGGTTTTCAGTGCAACCGCGTTGGCACAGCAAAAAGCCGGCAACGATTTCAAATGGCCGCCGATGTTTCGCATCGCCACCCCCACCACCCAGAGCGCCAGCTTCGCATCCACCAACGGCTGGGCCCCCTTGCTGCGCAACGACACGGGCGTCAACATCCGGGTGGTGCCCGAGGACAGCGAGCTGCGTCGCTACATGCGCTTTGCCATCAGCAAAGAGTTCGAAATGGCCTCCATCTCCATCGCCGACGGCGCGGCGTCCATGGAGGGTCAGGACGGCTACAAGACCCAGCGGGCCATGCCCACCCGAATATTGTGGTTTCAGAACGACACCCCCTGGAGTTTTGTGGTGCGGGGCGACTCGGATATCAAGACCGTTTACGATCTGAAAAAGAAGGGGGTCCGGGTAGCCCTTTCGACCCAGTCACCGCCCATGATGGTTGCCGTTCAAGAAGCGTTGCCGGCCTTTCTCGGCTGGACAAAAGAAGAGGCCGCCGCCAACTGGACCTTCGTACCCGCGGGCAGTTACCCGGACAATTGCCGCTCCATTACCGATGGGCGGGCGGATGTAGCCTACGTGACCCCCATCAGCTCCATCACCTTCGAGATGGAGGCCCACCCCCGCGGATTGCGCTGGCTGGCCCTGCCCCTCGATGACAAGGCGGGATGGCAGCGGTTCATGGATTTTCGCCCGACGGTCATTCCCGTAACAATGGATTTCGGTGTGAAGTCCGCCCTTGGTGTGGACGGTCTCGCATCCGCCTTTCTTTACTACACAAGGCCTGATTTGGACCAGGAGATGGTGTACCGGGTCGCCAAATGGCTCCACGAATCCTTCGATGACTACAAGGATGTGCATGCCATCGCCAAGCGGATGTCCCTCGACCATTTCCGCAAATTCTTGAACCACAATCCCTATCCGGTGGCCGAAGGCACCATCCGCTACCTGCGTGAGATCGGTCAGTGGACGGAGGCCGACGACCAGTGGAACAACGATGCCATCGCCTTGCAGGAACGCTGGATCGCCGCCCGCAACGCAGCCTTGGACGAGGCCGAAGCCAAAAAGGTGAAAGTCCATTTCGAGGAACCGGAATTCCTGGCCATCTTCAAAAAGCACACCGAAGGAATCCCCGTCTTCACAACCCGGCTGGATTAGAGAATTTTCCACGAAAGGGGTGTCGGCCATCCAATGCGCCGCCACCCCTTTTGTTAATTTCGATCCGAGCCACGCCATCACGCTCAACCCAACGTCGCTCTCGCACCGTCCATACCGTGCCCCAGGATGACACCGAACAACACCCAACGACGACCATGCATCTGTTCACGCCGACCATTGGACTCTGTCGGATTGTGGTTATATTATCGACATTGCGAATCGTATCGAAAGGAGACCGCCCATGGCTCAAGCCAAACACATACCGGTACCCAAAGAGACGCCGGCCTATATCTGCGCCAATTGCGGCGCAGTGGCCTTGGACCCCAACAACCTCTGCAAGGTGCAAGGCCTCGGGAAAAAGAGCGATTGGTGCGGCGTCAAGGGAACAATGCCCCCCAAGGACTGCCACACCAAAACCCACACGGCGCGATGGCAGTGCCGCAACTGCGGTCAGACCGCCGTCAACCCGGAGTTGTTGTGCGAACCGGCACCGCTGCCCATTCCTTGAGCAGTCGCGGAAAAAGGGTTGCCCTCGCCCCGGATGTCGTGTATTACCCGAACATCTGAATTCTACCATGTACGAAGACAATGCCGTCACGGCTGGGACCGTCAGGGGCCCGGCCGCGTCATCGCCCTGAAATCCGATCCCAAACGGCGCCATGTATCGCCCACCTCGAGGAAATTCCCTGTAAATGAGAAAAATCGCCATCGCCATGGCCAAAGGCGGTGTGGGCAAAACCACGACGGCGGTGAACTTGGCCCACGATCTGGCCCTGCAGGGGCACCGCGTCCTGCTGGTGGATTGTGACACCCAGGGCCAAGTGGCCCGCTTTTTGGGGGTCACACCGCCATATGGTTTATACGAGTTCATCACCGGTCGGGATGCGCAGGGGAACACCGTGAGCAAACGGGAAGCGGTGCATCCCGCCCGTGACAATCTCTGGATCCTGGACGGCGGCATCAAGCTGGTGGAGCTCAAGTACTGGCTCGGCGAACAACCCCGGGAGAATCGCCACGCGCTGCTGCGCAAGGCCCTGGTGCCCAAGGGGGACGCCCTGGACTACCTGATCTTCGACTGCGCACCGGGATGGGACCTTCTCAGCGTGAACATTCTGATGGCCGTCGACGAGGTGCTCTGCCCGGTGGCGCTGCAGGGGCCGGCCATCGAAGGGTTGAAAACCTTTTTCCAGTATCTCATTTCAGCACAGAAATTAAACAACCCTTTAGGACTCAAATACATCCTGCCGACCCTATTCGATCGTCGCACGCGGCAGAGTTACGATCTCTACAAAAAGCTCAAACGGCTGTTCACCAAGCAGATCTGCCATCCGATCCGGCTCAACGTGCGACTGTCGGAGGCCCCTTCGGCCGGCCAAACGATTTTCGAATTCGACCCGCGTGCCACCGGCGCCCAAGACTACCGTAAACTGACCAGGAGGCTCATCGATGACGGCATCCGAGCGCAACAGGTCCCCCGATTTTTTTGAAGAACACACGCTGGATCCGGTGCGCACGGCAACCCGCGCAGCGGCGGCATCCCCCCAACCCAAAAAGAAGGCGGGGTTTTATCTGACCGAAGCCTTGTTGGCACGGTTCAACCGTCGCTTTCACGAAATGAAGCTCGCCGGCCTGCCCATCGAAAACAAATCGGATTTATTGGAAATCAGCCTGGGATTCGCCCTGGACGATCTGGATCGCGGCGAAAACAGCCGACTGCTCCAAACCCTTCACAAAACCCGCGCCAACAGCGGATGAATCAGGAGAGAACGTTTGACACCGGTACAAGGACACCTTGAAATCATGGACCAGGGCTACGGCTTTTTGCGCGACCTGGCGACCAACTTCCAACCCAAGCCCACCGACACCTTCGTTCCCGCTCCCCTGATCAACCAGTACCAATTGCGGGAAGGGCTGTTCATCGAAGGCAAGGGCAAACGCAAAGACACCAAGAGCACCAATTTGCGGCTCAACACCATCGATGCGCTCGAGGGCGTGCCGCTGGCACGTTACAACGCCCCGCCTCTGCTGCAGGAGCGGATCAGCATCAACCCCGATGAACGCTTCAGCCTATCCATGGGCCCCGGCGACCTGATGGGCCGGGCCCTGGACATGATCGTACCCATGGGCCGGGGGCAGCGCGGCCTAGTGATCGCGCCCCCCAAAACCGGCAAAACCACGATCCTGCAACATATGGCCAATGCCATCACCACCCATCACCCCGATGCCCGCGTGTTCGTCCTGCTGGTGGACGAGCGTCCGGAGGAGGTCACCGATTTCCGGCGGCGCCTGGAAAAGGCCCACGTGCTCTTCTCCTCGGCCGATCAGAACATCGCCCAGCACATGCGCATCACCCGCCTGGCCATGAACAGCGCCATCCGCCATGCGGAAGCGGGCCGCGACGCCGTTGTGTTCATCGACTCGCTGACCCGTTTGGCCCGCGCCTTCAACGCCGACACCCCCAGCCACGGCAAGACCATGAGCGGCGGCCTGGGCGCCAAGGCCCTGGAAATTCCGCGCCAGATCTTCGGGGCCGCCCGCAATGTGGAAAACGGCGGCTCGTTGACCATCGTGGCCACCATCCTGATCGAAACCGGCAGCCGCATGGACGACATCATCTACCAGGAGTTCAAGGGCACCGGGAACATGGACCTGGTGTTGAGCCGCGCCTGCGCCGAGCAGCGCATCTGGCCGGCCATCCACATTCACCAGTCGGGCACCCGCAAGGAGGAGCAGTTGTTGGACCGGGAGGCCTACCGGGAAAGCATCGAAATCCGCCGCGCCCTGGCCCGCTTCGACGAATGCGGCGCAATGGAAGCATTACTGGAGTATCTTAAAAAACATTGAGCGGCCGATGCCGCACCGTTCGGCGCCCCAGGCCCACGCCTGCCGGATCGCGCCGACCGCCACCGGCGCACCCACGCGGGCGGAATCCAGCAAGCCCGCGTCTTCAGAGGGGCGGGACCTCATCGTCGTCATCATCATCCATATCTTCCAGATCTTCTTCCGCATCCCACAGGATGCCGTGCATGGCCAGGGCCTCGAACACCGCGGCGACAATGTCCTCGTCCATGTCCGCCATCAGTTCGGTCAATGCCAGGGAGGCCTCTTCCGGTCGTATGCCGATAACGGCATCGATGGCGGCCAGGCGCAGGGTCTTGTCGGTCCGATCGGACAGCGCCAGGGGCACGATCTCATCCCAGGCGGCTTCCAGCTCCCAATTGCCCGCTGCCTGTACGGCATGATAACGGATGTCGGGATCCTCGCTTTGCAATGCTTCCAGAATCTCCTGCTCAAAGCCTTCCACATAGGCCATGCAAAACACGGCCGTCAGCCGCCACTCGGGGTCGCCCGCGCCATAGGCCTTGCGCACCGCATCCTGCTGCCAATCCATGGGGGCGCGCACCGCGGCCTCCAGAGCCCGGCGCCGCACCTCCTTGGGTGCCTGTTCATCCTGACACAGTGCCTGCAGGGTCTGTTGCACCGCCATGTAAACCGCTTCGGAAATCAGGATGTCTTCCGGATCGTCAAAACCCATCAAATCCGCATTCTCCAGCGCCGGCCCCAGGGAGATGGCCGCTGTGGCCCGCAGCGCTTCCGGTGCCCGGGCATCGTTCAGGATGGTCAATAGTGCCGCGGCGAGGCCATCACACATAACGACATAATCCCCGGCCAATTCCGCCGCCACCAGACGTTCTTCAGGGTCGGCGTCCTTGCGGCCCAGCAGGTCACGCAGCAGGTCGGCCGTTTCCGCCGGCCACTGCCAGGGTTCCATTTCGAGAAGTTTCTTGACATCCATCACCACACCTCCAAAATTCCAACCGCCCCGACTCAGTGGCCGCGGGCTTGAGTACAGCGGCATCAGAATGATCCGGGTTCACGGGCACTACCGACATGGGCGTCCCTTTTTGCGTTTGCACCGGAAAAGGCGGCCGTGGATCGCGGGCCGCTCCTTCCGGATGGCCAATATGTATTATCATCGCACGCCATACACAACACCAAAATTGACAACGCAAGCGATTTGCTGCCATAGTAACGGAAAAGAAGAGCGAGGAAAAAGGAGGGCTTCCACACCACCCAACCCCCACGACCCGGTTCGATGGCCGTCAAGGCATGGACCGGAGTGAAATGGAGGGATGAATATGACCGCAGCTCTTCCGCCTGGCAGCCCCGCCCCGTCAGGATCCGACGGCGGGAACGTTTCCGGGATCGAAAGCAAATTGCCCGTTCGCCGCCACCATCCCTCCGAAGCGCACTTCCACCGCATGCTGGCGCTGATCCGGGCGAGCTATTTCGAAAGCGATCTCGCCGGCCGCCTCACCTTTTTCAACGAATACGTCACCCGACTGCACGGCCGTTCGGCGGAAACATTGCGGCAACTGCGCCCGAAGGACTTTCTTGCCCCCGACGACGTGCAACGGGTGTACGAAATGTTCGAGACGGTCTATCGCACCGGCAACCCGTCCCCGGTGATGGAGTACCAAATCATCGACGCCGACGGTAGGCGGGTATCGGTGGAAACCGCCACCTCCCTTTTGCGCGACGACGAGGGCACCCCCATCGGTTTTTGCGGCATTTCCCGCGACATCACGGAACGCAAGCGCACCGAAAAGGCGCTGCGGGACAGCGAGAGCAAGCACCGCGGCATCATCGAAAACATGGAGGAAGGTTATTACGAAACCGATCCGACCGGCCAACTCACCTACTTCAACGACACCAGCGCACGGAATCTGGGGTATTCGCGCGAGGAGATGATGGGCCTCTCCTATCGGGACTTCATGACCCCTGACACAGCGGCCAAAACCTTCGAGGTGTTCAATGCCGTCCACCAATCCGGCCAACCGGCCAAAGTTTACGCCTGCGAGCTGATCCGCAAGGACGGTTCGCGCAGCTTCCAGGAGATTTCCGTCTCCCTGACGCGCAATGCCGCCGGCGAACCCACGGGTTTTTTCGGCATCGCCCGGGATCGCACCGAAGCACTGCAAATGGAAAGGGATCTGGCGGAGCGCGAAGCCGGCTATCGCCAAATTTTGTCCTGCGCGCCTTACTCCATCACCGTTACACGGCAATCCGATGCGCGCTACCTCGAGGCCAACGACGCCTTCTGTACTCGCACCGGCTACAGCCGCGAAGAGGTGATCGGCGCCACCGCAACGGAACTGGATCTCTATACCGACCCCGCTGATCGTGCCCGGATCATGAACACTTTCAACTTGCAAGGCGGCGTCGACGGCATGGAGGTGACCTTCAAAAGCAGAAACGGCGATCCCCTCGAAACACTGGTGGCCGCCCGCCCCCTGCGGTTTCGCGGTGAGGACTGCATCCTTTTCATCACCACCGAAATCACCGCCTTGAAGCGCGCCCAGCGTGAGCTGGCCAAAAGCGAACAGCGTTTCCGGACCATCGTGGAAAGCGCCCAGGATGCCATCTTCCTCAAGGACGAATCGCTGCGCTACACCCTGGTCAACCCGGTAATGGAAAAACTGTTCGGCCTAGCGGCGGAGGCCTTCATCGGCCGTACCAACGAGGAGGTGTTTCACCCCGAAGATGTGGCCGCCGTAAAGCGTTCTGAACAGCGCGTTCTCCAAGGCCGGATCGTGGAAGAGGACGAGCGGTGGCGAATCGGCAGCCGCCCGCGCATCTTTCACAGCATCAAGGTGCCCCTGGTCGACCATGACGGCCGCATCACCGGATTGTGCGGCTTTACGCGGGACATGACCGCCACCCGCAACCTGGAAGCCCAACTGCTGCAAGCCCAAAAGATGGAGGCCATCGGCATTCTGGCCGGCGGCATCTCCCACGATTTCAACAACCTGCTGCAAGCCATCATCGGCTACACCCAGTTGCTGATCGCCGAAACCCCTTCTCCCGATCCCCGCGCCGGCAAACTGCGGGCCATCGAGAATGCGGCCCGCCGCGCCAGCGAACTCACCGGACAGTTGCTGGCCTTCAGCCGCAAAGCCGAATCCCACCCGTTGCCCACCGACTTGAACCAGGCCGTGCGGCAGGTGAAGAAACTGCTGGAGCGGACCATCCCCAAGATGATCGCAATCCGGCTCGACCTGGCCGAGCCCATCATGACCGTCAACGCCGATGCGGTGCAATTGGAACAGGTGCTGCTCAACATCGGGCTCAACGCCCGCGATGCCATGCCCGAAGGCGGCTGCCTGACCTTCACCACCGCCAACATCCAACCCGAGCACAATTTCCGTCGCATCCACCTGGACGAAACGATCCAGGACTATGTGTTGCTCTCCATCTCCGACACCGGCCACGGCATGACACCGGAAGTCAAGCAGCACATGTTCGAGCCGTTTTTCACCACCAAGCAGAAGGGTCACGGCACCGGTCTGGGCATGGCCATGGCCTACGGCTTGATCAAAAACCACCGCGGCCACATCAATTGCGAAAGCGTCCCCGGCCAAGGTACCACCTTCAACATCTACCTGCCCGCCATCAAGGAGCCGGTGCCGCCGCCGCGGGAAGAGATCGAGCCGGCCATTGCACGCGGTCGGGGAGAAACCGTGCTGGTGGTGGACGACGAACTCTTTTTGCGGGACTTGACCCGGGACATGCTCTCCCTGCACGGCTACGACGTGCTGCTGGCCGAAAGCGGCGAGGCCGGCCTGGCGCTTTTCAAGGCCCACAAGGAGCGCATCGCCCTGGTGATCCTCGATCTGATCATGCCGGGCATGGGCGGCAAACAGTGCCTGGTGGAAATCATGAAGATCGACCCGCGGACCAAGGTGCTGATCGCCAGCGGCTTCGCCATGGACGCCCCCACCGGCGACACCATCCTCTCCAAGGCCGCCGGCTTCATTCAAAAACCCTACAACATGGCCAAACTGCTGCAAACCCTGAACGAAGTGATGGGTCAAAAACCATCCGACGATGGATAGGCCGGCAGCGCCAGCATCTCGATCAGCTCCCGGCGATCGAAAGTTTTCACCAGATTCGGGTCGTCCTCCTGCACGATGGTGTCTAGCAAGTTGCGTTTGCGTTGGATGATGGCCGCGATCTTCTCTTCCAAGGTGCCTTCGGTGATGAGCTTGAACACCTGGACGCCGCGCGTCTGGCCGATGCGGTGAACCCGGTCGGTGGCCTGGTCTTCGCGGGCGGCGTTCCACCAGCGGTCGTAATGGATCACCACCGATGCGGCCACCAGGTCGATGCCCACCCCGCCCGCCTTGAGGCTGCCCACGAAAACCCGGCAATCGGGATCTGCGTTGAAGCGCCGGATGCGCTCTCCGCGATTCCGGGTGCGGCCGGTGAGCGCCACATGATCGACCTGCAGCGTTGTCAGATGGCGGGCGATGATCTCCACCATTGCCAAATACTGGCTGTAGACCACCACCTTCTGTCCACTGTCCAGCGCCTCCGCCAGCAGTTCGGTGAAAAGATCCCATTTGCCCGAAGCATGATCGGCGTATTGGTCGGGCGCGTTTTCAACCAGGGCGGGATGGTCGCAAATCTGCTTGAGCAGATGGAGCAAGGCGAATATGTGCATATAGGGCACCACCGCCTGCGCGTCGTGCAAGGCGCCCAGCAGGTCGCGCCCCCGCTGCTCGACGGCGTCGCGATAGAGCTTGACCTGTTGCTCGCTGAGGCGGCAGGTGCGCAGATCTTCGATTTTTTCCGGCAGCTCGTGCAGCACGCTCTTTTTCAGCCGGCGCAGCGTGAAGGGGTGAATCAGGCGGCGCAACGCTTCCTGCCGCCGGGAGGCATGCTCCTGTTCGATGGGCACTTGGTACCGCGCCCTGAAATCCTCGTCGCTTCCCAGGTAGCCGGGCAGCACGATATCCATCAACGCTTTGAGATCGCTCAGCCGGTTTTCCAAGGGCGTGCCGCTGACCCCCAGCTTGATGTCGGCGACGATGTCCCGCGCCGCCTGGTAAGCGCGGGTTTCGGCATTCTTGATCTGCTGCATCTCGTCGAACACAGCCACCGCGAAGGCGATGGCCCCCAGCGCCTCGATATCGCGCCACAAGATGCCGTAGGAGGTCACAATCACGTCGGCGGCGGCCATGGCGCCCGGATCGCGTCCGCCGCCGTGGTGCACCACCACGGCCAAACCGGGTGCGTAGCAAGCCAGTTTCTGTTCCCAGTGGCCGAGCACCGACGTGGGGCAAACCACCAGAAAAGGCGCCGGAACACCGCCGGCCTCCCGCAAGGCCACCAGCAGGGCCATCACCTGGTGGGTCTTGCCCAGTCCCATGTCGTCGCACAGCAGGCCGCCCAACCGGTTTTCGTACAAGAACCGCAACCAATCCACACCGCGCTGCTGATAGCCCCGCAGCCGGGAACGCAATCCCTCCAAGGCGGGCATTGGGACCGTCGGTTGCAGCGACAGCAAATTGTGCAAGGCCGCGGCCGCCTCTGCTTCACCTGCCGGTTGGATGGTGCCGTCCCGACCCGCGAAGAGTCGCAGCACGTCGATCCGGGATAGCCCCACCAAGTCCCCTGACGCGCCTTGGGCAGCGGCGGACGCGCGCTCGGCCACGCCGTCCAGGAAATCGAAAGCCGGTGCTTGACAGTCCACCCACCCCCTGTCGGTGGCCACAAACCGCTGGTCGGCCTTCTTGGCCGCCAGCAGATCGCGCAACGACACCGACTGGCTGCCGTCGCCGTAGGACACCGACAACCAAAGCCAGTCCCGCTCGATGACCTCGGGGCCGATTTCCACCTGGTCGAAGCGATCCATGATCTGCAAGCGCCGCACCTTTTCATCCAGACGAAACGTCTCCCCCTGCAAATCGGCGCCGTGGCGCGCCAGAAAGAGGGGCACCTGACTCTTGCGCACCACCGTCGGCAGCGGCTCGGTAAAGTCCGGCGGCGACGCGGGATAGCGATCCTCCACCAGCATGCCCAACTCCTTGATGTAGTACAAATCGCCGTATTGGTAGCGGGTCAGGTCCTCCCGTTTGAAGAAACGTCGCTCACCGTTTTGCTGAATCAGGCGCAGCAAGGGGCGGATCTCCAGGCCCAACCCCTCGTTGAGCGACACATCGAAGACCGCATCCAGGGAAAGGGGCGCAATCCGCAGCCCATGCTGATTGGCCAAGGCGTCGGCCAAATCGGTCAACACTGTTCTGACTTTCTTGCGAGGCACCGAGACATAAAACAGCGGCGTGTCCTCATCAAAACGGGCCGTCAGAAAAAAATCGCCGCTGGGGGTGTCGATGGAGGGTTGCAAAAGGGTGTGCCGCCCATGGTACTCCATGAAACAGTGGTAGGCGAAACGATGCCAGAAACTCTCCTCCAACGCCTGGCGCACCGTCCGCATACCCCGTTCGCACAACAGGCGTTCGTCGTCCGTCATGGTCAATCGGGTCAGATCCCGCAGCACATCGCCCCGTGACGGCACCACGCTCTCGTCGGCGCGGGTCCTGAGCCGATCCACCAAGCGTTCCCGGTCGGATCCGGCCGATTGATAGACCAGCAGCAAGTCACCGGACCGGTCCACCAAGCACAGATCCCCATCATCGCGCTCTCTGTCGCCGATGACACCGCCGACCGAATCCGGCGCCCCGCCGCGACGCTCCGCCAAGATCGCGGCCAATCGATACCAGACGCTTTGCCGGAACGCCTCGGCCGGGTCACCCTGCTCGAAGCGGTCCACGAACGCACGCCGGATGCGCTCGAGGGCCTTCAGATGGACGCACCTTTTTTGCCGCGCAACGGCACAGGAACAGGCCCGATACCCTGCAAGGCCCTTGCGGGCCGGCGCCATCACGGCGATGGCGGGAAAACGATCATCGGCACCGGGCATCAACGCAAAAGCGTGTCGAAAAAACTCCAGTCGCGTCATGTCCGCTTCGTCTACGGCGGACGTTGCCTTTGTCGAAGGCGCGGCGCCTCTCCTTTGCACCCGCTTGGTGCCGGCGGCCGCTTTCCTTGTACCTTTGCCTCGACCTTTATGCGCCAAATCAAAGCTCCCTTGACCGTTCGTCCCTCATCGCCATTCATCCGGGTGATGCCGCTTGCAACCATCACCGCATCATCACTCATCCACCACCTGCAAGGCAGCTGCACCGCACCCCTGAATGAAAACCCCTACAACCTCACAATGAACCGCAAACGTACAATTCCGAAGTGGACACTCAACATGGAATCAAAACGCTTGTCAAGGCGTTGACGGGTCACGCTGCGCATACAACCCTATCGAAAACCGTGACCGCCTTGACAGGGGAATGGGTGATGGAAGTAACGGCACTGCAAACGCGATTACTGATCAGGTGGTGCAGGCGTGAACCAGATTGCGCCCCTGCTGCTTGGCTCTGTAGAGAGCCTGATCGGCGCATTGCAGCAGGGCCGCCACATCGGATTTCGGGGATTGCCCGCCGGAGCTGGCCACGCCGCAACTGAGGGTTACAACAGGTTGTGTCGGCGACTGGTCGTGAGGTATCGCGGCCGCTTCAACCATGGACCGCATTTGCTCGGCGACATAGCGAGCGCCGTTTGGGTCGGTGTCCGGCAAAAGCGCCACGAATTCTTCTCCGCCATACCGGGCAACCATATCCATGGGTCTTTTGAGCGTCGTTTTCAGAAGCATCGCAACCCTGCGCAGACAGTCATCGCCCGCGCCGTGGCCGTAGTGATCGTTGTACGATTTAAAATGGTCGATATCCATCATGATGACCGACAAGCATTTGTCGCCCCGGTTGGCGCGCGACCATTCGGCCTGTATGCGATCTTCAAAATGGCGACGGTTGGGAATCCGGGTCAGGCCATCCTGATTGGAAAGGCTCTCAAGCAGATCGGTCTTGATCTTAAGCTCGATATGATTGCGCACCCGCGCACGTACGATAGCAGGGTGAAAGGGCTTTGATATATAGTCCACCGCTCCGAGGCGCAGTCCTTTTTCTTCGTCTTCCGCGGCGTCGCGCGCCGTTACGAAGATGACGGCGATGGCATTGGCTTTCTCATTCGCCTTGAGTCGCCGACAGACTTCGTAGCCGTCGATGCCGGGCATCTCGATATCGAGCAAAACGAGAACCGGGGGGTGGTCGCCCGTTGACAGCGCCAGTGCCTTGGCGCCGTTGTTGGCAACCAAAACACGGTAGTCGTCCTTGAGCAATTTCGACAAGACCATCAAATTGGAACGCTGATCATCGACCACCAAGATGGTCGCTTTTTCCTGCAATGCCAAATCACTCACCCTAATTGTTCTCCCGTTTGCTGCGCCAGCTCCATGAGCTTTTCAGCCGCCGGATCCGTATCATAATTTTCAACCAACTCGAAAAGCGTTGCCGATGCCCCCTGCCCTATGCGGGCGTCGATATAATCGCACACCATTTCGAGCAAACCTTCCTCGACATACTCGCTGTTTTGGAGCACGCGCAAAAGATTTTGCATTGCCCGTCGGCCTTCATCCGGACCGACATGGCGCGGGTCGGCAGACAGCGGCGGCAAATCCGCCAATCGAGTTTTGACGTCCTGCATGGCGGCGCGAAATTCCATGCGAACATCTTCCGGGATCGGCCGGTTCTTATTGAAAAGGTCATGGATGGCGGTTGTAATTGTGAACAGCCGTTGGTGTCCGACTGTCCCGGCTATGCCTTTGAGCGCGTGAATCAGGCGGGACGCTTCACCGTCATGCGGTTGATCGAGCAGATCCGCAAGCAAGGAGAATTCTCCGTCAAGTTGCCGTTGGAAGTGCCTCAGCAAGCGTTGATAAAACGCCTCGTCACCATCGGCCGAGCGAAGCCCGCGAGCGAAATCGAATCCTTCCACGGTCCCGGAGGGCACGGCGTTGGTACCGCTTGCCCTGAAGTTTGCCTGCGTTTGCGTGACGTCGCCTTTCAAGTATTCAGCCAACACCCGGTACAGTTCATTTTCATCAATCGGTTTGGCCAGATGCGCATTCATCCCGACCCCGTGGGACTTGCGCCGGTCTTCCTCCATGGCCGCCGCCGACAACGCCACTATCGGCAAGTGCGGGAATTCGGCGCGGATGTGTCGGGTTGCCTCAAAGCCATCCATCCCCGGCATCTGAAGATCCATCAGGATCAAGTCGCAGGGCTGTTCCTGAACGCGCCGCACGGCTGCGACCCCGTTTTCGACCACCGCCACTGCCGCGCCGGTCTTGTCCAGCCAATGCCTTGCCACCTCCTGGTTGAGCGCGTTATCCTCCACGAGCAAAATAGTGTACCCGCCCAGATCGGGGATATCTGCTTTGGCCGGCCCTGCAGCAACCGCCGTCTGCGATATGGCGCGGAAGGCGCGCCCGGAATCCGCATTGCGCGAAACAGGCAAATCCAATTCAAAGGAAAAGACGCTCCCGGCTCCGGGCGTTGACGCAACCGCAATCTTTCCGCCCATTTGTTCAACCAGTTTGCTGCTGATCGACAGACCCAACCCGGTGCCGCCGTATTTGCGGGTCGTCGAACTGTCCGCCTGCGCAAACGGTTTGAAAAGCCGTTTGATCTGGGTTTTGTTCATCCCGATGCCCGTGTCCGATATGGCAAACCGCAGCCGGACGCGTTCCGCATTGCCGGATTGCCGCGTAATATCGAGTGCGACACGCCCCTTTTGGGTGAATTTGACGGCGTTTCCCAACAAATTGGCCAAAACCTGCCCCAAGCGCAACGCGTCGCCCACCAGCAGGGTCGGAATCTCCGGCGATACCCGAAAACGCAGTTCAAGCCCTTTGTCGATGGCGGCCGAATCGAAAAGACTCTTCATCTGGTTGATCAATTGACCCAGATGGAAATGGGAAGCATCCAGTTCAAGTTTTCCCGCCTCGATTTTGGAAAGATCCAGAGTGTCGTTGATAATAGCCGTCAACATACGCGACGAGAGAATGATTTTGTTGAGATGGTCCCTCTGGCGTTCATCCAGGGACGTTTCCAAAAGCAGCTTGCTCAAGCCGATAACGGCATTCATGGGCGTGCGGATTTCGTGACTCATGTTGGCCAGAAATTCGCTTTTGGCCAGATTGGCAAGCTTGGCTTGCCTCGCCATCGTGCGCGCCCGCTCGGTTGCTTTCTCCAACCGCCGGTTGGCGGACATCAGCTCTGTTTCGATATTCCTGCGCACGGTAACGTCGCGGGCGACGGCATAGATAAGGTTGCCCTGCGGCCTCGAACGCCATTCAATCCAGCGGTAAGCGCCATTCTTGGCACGATACCGGTTTTCAAAACTCAGCACATCCTTTTGCGCCTCAAGATCGGCAATGGCGGCAAGTGTCGCCGCAAGGTCATCCGGATGGACAAAATCCAGGAAAACCCGTCCTTCCAGATCCTCGGGGCGGTATCCGAGAATTTTGCCCCACTCCGGATTGACGCGCAAAAATCGACCACTGGTGTCGGCAATGCACAAAAGGTCGAGACTTGAGGTGAAGTAGCGGTCCAGCTCTTCACTTTTGGCGCGAAGCGCCGAGAGCGCCGCTTCCTTTTCCCGCTCGATCTTTTTTTGTTCAGTGATGTCGCGATGGCTTCCCATAAATTTCAATGGGCGTCCGTCCGCAGCCCATGAAATGCAGGCACCGCGCGCCCAATACCAACGCCAAAGGCCTGTTTTGGTTTTCATGAGGTACTGGAACTCGTAATACTTGCTTCGCCCTTGCGTATAGGCCGTAAGCGCTTCTTCAAAAACGTGGACACTGTCCTTGTGGATATGGTCGGCAAACCATTGAAAATTGAATCCCGGATCGCCGTCTTCAAACCCGATGGAACGCAGCATGCCGTCGCTGAACGTCAGGCGGTTGGTTGCGACATCCCATTCCCATAAACCTTCGTCGGTGGCCGCCATCAGGAGATCCAAACGCGCCTCGCGATCCCGTAGGGAAGCGATGGCCTGCTCCCGCTCCTCTTCCGCCCGTTTGCGATCGGTGATATCCATGAATGTCGCCGCAAACCGCTGTTCGCCAATGCTATATGCGTTGACGATAAAATGGCGCTTGAGCACTTCGGAATACTGCTCGAAGCAGACACTTTCTCCGGTCTCAACGACCCGGCCGTAAATTTCAATAAAGGGAGTGTTTTCTATGCCGGGCATCACCTCGGTGGCCCGGCGCCCGATAACGTCGGAAGCCTTCAACCCCGTGTGGGTTTCAAAAGCCGGATTCGCCGAAAGAAAAATGTAATCGACGGGATTGCCTGCGGCATCGAACACCAATTTGTGAAGCGCGATGGCCGATACGGCATGGTCCACCAAAAGGCGGTATCTTTCCTCGCTGTCTTGCAGCAGGTCTTCCGTCTTTTTCAGAGACAACAAATCGCGGGCCACATGCACGCTGCCCAATAGATCGCCTGCCGGCCCGCGCAATGGTGTGGTGGTGATATCGTAGATGCCGCCCAGACCCGGTTCTGAAACTTCCCGGCAGACGGCCTTCCCGGTTTTCATCGTTTGTGCATGGGGGCAATAATCCGGCGGCGCCGCGAGACCGTGCACCACTTCATAGCAACGGAGGCCGCGCACATCATCCGCTTTTCGATTCAGGCAAGCGGCCATCGCCCGGTTGGCCCGCAGAATTCGATGATCCGTATCGATCAACGCAATCAATTCCGGCAAGGCATCAAAGGTGTTCTGCCAAATATCCGCCGGGTGCTCCTGCGCCTCGGATGAACCGTGAATTTCATTCGCCGGGTCGCGGCGCTCCAGCTCTTCGATGAGCGCCTTCTTGGTTTTTCGATCATATCGGCCCATGGCGTGCTCCGGTGAAAAAACAATGATATTTTTTAATTTTCGGCATTTTTGCATCCGAACTTGAGCATCTTTTCGGCGCTGTCTCATTATAGGCCCGGGCATGCGCAAATCGTGGGCGATCTTCAGGCCTTGATGGTTGTGCCATCTTCTACAGCGACTTGACATTCCATCCGTTGTCTTGTCATAGTTGAGGTGATTCAATCGTTCCACACGCTCAGGCTTCGCGTTCCAGAAAAAACACAGCGATTCACCCAACCCCTTTCCGAGAAAGGAGGCCCCGCCCATGTTTCTCAGAACCGTATCCGCGGCCATCGTCGTCTTGCTGGTCTGCGCTTGTCAACCGGCGGATGAATTTCAATTGGAGGAGCTGTTCCGCCTGCAGTACCAGGAGACCAAAATCAACAAAGGGGAAAACATCCGCATCCGCTTCAACGCGGTGCTCAGCGACCGGCGATGCCCCATCGAACAAAACTGCCTTGTGCCCGGCACGGCCGAATTGCAACTGGTGTTCTGGAAAGGCGCGCGCCGGGAATCCTTTGTATTGCAGGCCGGTGCCGGCATCCAAATCCACCCGGTGGCCGGCTATACGGTTGTTTTGCATGATCTGTTCCCGCCCTATTCGCTGCGGAATCCACCCGGCAAAAAGGACTACGTGGCGGTCCTGCAGGTGTTGCAGGGGACCGATTCCTGCATTGACAACACCGATTGCGACACCCGCGACGCCTTTTGTCGCAAGGCACCGGGAGAATGCGCCGCCGTGGGGCAATGCGCTCCCAGGCCGGAGATTTGCCCCCACGTGTGGGATCCGGTGTGCGGCTGCGACGGCCGAACTTACGGCAATGCCTGCGTCGCCGCATCCAACGGCGTCAATGTCGATTACAAAGGAGAATGTGCGCCGCAATATTGCTGGCACAACGATCAGTGCGGCGCCGAGGCATACTGCTTTTTCAGGGAGTGCGCTCTGGAGACGGGTGTTTGCCAACCCCGTCCGCAGGTAAGCGATTGCCCGCGCCTGTGGGAGCCGGTGTGCGGATGTGACGGCGAAACCTACGCCAACCGTTGCATCGCCGCTGCCAGGGGGGCATCCATTGATTATCCCGGCGAGTGCAAAAACAGGTCCCGGTAACACACACAAATCAGAAAACCGCTATCGTGGCCCATGCTGCTCAAGTTGTTTTTAGGGGGTGCCGCCCTTGACAGGGGCGAGATGGTGTCGAGTGTCTGATACATAACCAAGATGCGATCCGCTTGCGATTTCTCTAATCTCAAAAAGGAGGCTTTCCATGGACAAAGAACGCCTTGCGAAAATTGCCAACGCCATTGTCGCTCCGGGCAAGGGTATCCTGGCCGCCGATGAGAGTTCGCCGACCATAAAAAAGCGTTTCGACACCATCGATGTGGCATCGACCGAGGAGAACCGGCGTGCCTATCGCGATCTGCTGTTCACAACCGAGGGCGTAGAGGCGTTCATCAGCGGCGTGATCCTTTTCGACGAGACCATGCGACAGACGTCAAACAACGGCACCCCCTTTCCTCAACTGCTGGAACGCAAAAACATCCTGCCCGGCATCAAAGTGGACAAGGGGGCCAAAGCGTTGGCTGGTTTTGATGGCGAAAAGGTCACTGAAGGGCTGGACGGCCTGCGCGAACGTCTGGGCGAATATGCGGCAATGGGGGCCCGATTCGCCAAGTGGCGGGCCGTGATCACCATCGGCGAGGGCATTCCCACCCGCTATTGCATGGATGCCAACGCCCATGCCCTGGCACGCTATGCCGCTTTGTGCCAGGAGGCGGGAATCGTGCCCATTGTGGAACCGGAAGTGCTGATGAACGGCGACCACGACATCAGCCGCTGCCGCGACGCCACCGCCGCCACCCTCAAACGGCTCTATGAAGCCCTGTTCGAGCACTGTGTCTACCTGGAGGGCACGCTCTTGAAACCCAATATGGTGATCTCGGGTATGGATTGCCCCCGGCAGGCCGGCGCCGAAGAGATCGCCGAAGCCACGGTGGGTTGTTTCCGGCAGGTGGTGCCGGCGGCCGTGCCCGGCATCGTGTTTCTCTCGGGCGGCCAATCTCCGGTGCAAGCAACAGAAAACCTGAATGCCATCAATGCGTTGGGAAAACAGCCGTGGGCGTTGAGCTTCTCCTACGGACGGGCACTGCAGGAGCACACGCTCAAGGCCTGGCAGGGCGAGAGCGCCAATGTCGAAGCCGCCCAACGCGCATTCTTCCACCGTGCCAAGTGCAACAGCGCCGCGCGCAGAGGCGAATACACGCCGGCCATGGAAGAAACGTAAATCCGGGCAATTCCTTGCAACGGCCGCCCGCCAATGAATTGCTCAAAGTTTTGTTTTGCTGAGCAACGCGTCAATGGAATGGACCGCGCCGGGCTCGGCGGGTGGCCGATCCACGAGAACAACGACACAATGGTTGCTGCGGGCGGCGGCGATTTTGGCCGTCAGGCCGCCGGCCGCCCCGCTCTCTTTGGTGACCAGCACGCCGATGCCGTGCCGGCGGATCAGATCGCCGGTCTGCTGTTCGCTGAACGGTCCCCGGCCGGTGATGATCCGGTCGGGACGCAAACCGGCCTCCCGGCAGGCGGCGATGGAGGCGGGGTGGTCCAATACCCTTGCCCATAAGGGCAGATCATGGGACCGGGCCGCGGCGCTGTAAAGGTGGACATGGCGCGATCCGACGGTGAGCAGGATCGACTTGCGCGGCGCGCAGGCCAATACGGCCGCTCGACTGTGATCGGCGGCGTGCCGGAGGTCGATCCCTTGCAGGTCGACATCCACCGCCGGCCGTTCGAAGCGCAAACAAGGCACGCCGGCGGCCCGACAGGCATCCCGTGCATTGGCGGTGGCGTTGCCGGCATAGGGATGGGTGGCATCCACCACGCAAGCGATGGCGTGGCGCCGGATCAAAGCCACCATGCCATCCTTGTCCAACGGTCCACTGCGGCACCGCACCCCTGGAGGCAGCGGATCCCGCAGGGGCGCATCGGTGGCGCTGGAGAGCAACACGGCATGGCCCTGCGCCACCAGGGCCATGGCGATGGGCACGGCTTCGCTGGTACCGCCCAACAACAGGATCACAGCCGGTAGCCCCGGGGCGTCACCAGCCATTGACGGTCGATTCTGGTTTGGCTGTTGCCCACGATCACGATGCTGCGCATGTTGACCTCCTCGGCAAGCAGGCGGCCCAGGTTGCTCAAACAGATCGTTTCGTCGGGCGTCCCCACGGCCGTGCCGATACCCACCGGGGTGCTCTCCGGGCGGTGCCGCCGGAAGATGGCAACGGCCGTTTCCAGCTGCTGCACCCGCTTCTTGGAGCGCGGGTTGTACAACGCGGTGACCATATCGGCGGCGGCCACGGCTTCCAGGCGGCGCTGGATCATCTCCCAGGGCACCAACAGATCACTGAGGCTGATGACGGCGTAGTCGAGCATCAGGGGGGCGCCCAGGCGGCCCGCGGCGGCATTGGCGGCGGACACGCCGGGCACGAATTCGATGCTCAGCTCCGGCGCGATCTCGGCGGCCAGCTCGATGGTCAGGCCGGCCATGCCGTACACCCCCGGATCGCCGGAGGAGACCAGGCTTACTTCTTCGCCTTGCAGGGCGCGTTCGATGGCGGCCCGGCAGCGGACCACCTCGCGGGTCATGCCTGAGCCGATGATCTTCTTGCCGTCGGTCAAATCGGCGATCAGCTCCAGATAGCGGTGATAGCCAACCACCACAGTGCTGCGGGCGATAACCTGTTCGGCGCGACGGGTGCGGTCCAGGGGACCGCCCGGACCGATGCCGACGACGGTTACTCTTCCCGGGCGACGGCCACGGTCACTTGATTGTGTATGATGCGGGGCAGTATTAATCGGGTCCTCCTTCCCGCCAGAAGGGCCGCCGGTTCGGCGACGCCGGGCAGGTTTACTTTTTCTTTCACCAAGGCCTGTTCGTTGAACGGCTGAGTACAGTTCCGAATCGCTTCGGAGGCGATCAGGCGCAGCGGCAGTTTCAGTTGGCGGGCCGCGGCCGCCAGGCCGGGTTCGTCGGCCTTGATGTCGGCACTGGCCAGGTAGCGCACCTGGGTCAGATCCGTGCCGGCCCGGGCCAACCCCACCCGCACCGCCGCCGCGATAGCTTCGGCCGAACATCCGCGACGGCAGCCCACGCCCACGATGATCCGCTTCTCCGCTTCGGTGGTGGTGGTCACCACCGGCTCGGCGCCCAGGATATTGGCCACGGTCAGGGCCAGGTCGTTGGCGCCGCCTTCGTGGCCGCTGAGCAGGCTGATGGCGTGGCGCGCGCCCACATCCAGCACCACCACCGCCGGATCGCTGTACTTGTCCTGGAGACAGGGAGCGATGGCCCGCACCGCAACCCCGCAGGGGCCGATGAAAACGATGCCGTCGACCGTCGCAAACAGTCGGGCCAGCAGGTCGGCGGAACGTTCAAAACGCTCGGCGTCGGCGGGCGCCGGCGCCACCGCGCTGTGAATATAGAGCGCGCTGCCGGCCATTCGCCGGTGCAGGGTGGCGGCCAACTCCGCACCGGTCGCCGAAAGGGTCACCAGGGCGATCATGATGTCCGCCCCTCGCGCGCGCCGTGGCTGAAATCGGCATCGTAGAGCCGGGAGCAGGCCGGCTGGACGGGCGCCGGCCGCACCAGAATCAAGGCCGTCTTGGTGATGCCGGCCGCGCGGGTTTTGGCGGCGATGTCGGCCAGGGTGCCCCGCACGATCCGCTCGTCGGGCCATGAGGCGCGATAGACCACCGCCGCCGGACAGTCGCGGCCGTAGTGGGCCGCCAGGGTGGCGGCCGTCTCCGCGATGGTGTGGGCCGACAGGTAAAGGCACAAAGTGGCCCCCGAACGGCCGAACCGCGCCAGGGTTTCACCGGCGGGCATGGGGGTGCGACCCGGCGTGCGGGTCAACACCACGCTCTGGGTGGTTTCGGGCAATGTCAGTTCCCAGCCCAGGGTCGCCGCGGCGGCTTGAAAGGCGCTGACCCCCGGCACCACCTCGTAAACCATGCCGTGGCGCTCCAGGGCGGCCATCTGCTCCGCCGTGGCGCTGTAGAGGGAGGGATCGCCGGTGTGCAACCGCACCACGTCCTGATCCGCGTCCCTGGCCTGCAACATGATGGCGATGGTCTCCTCCAGGGTGAGACCGGCGGAATTATAAGACCGGGCCGCCGCCGGCAACAGCGCCAACACCATCGGACTGACCAGGGAGCCGGCGTAGATGCACACCTGGGCCCGGCGCAGCAGCCGCTCGGCCTTGCGGGTCAACAGATCGGGATCTCCCGGCCCCGCGCCGACAAAATAGACTTTCATGACACCCCTCCCCGTTGCGGGCTCACCAGGATGGTGGACAGATAGCCGAACCCCTCGCCCCGCCCCCGCAATGCGCGCAGATCGGTGGATACCACTTCGTCGGCCATGCCCGCATGGGCCACGAAGACCCCGGCGTCCAGGGCCTCGTGCCGTTCGAGCAGATCCAGCACGGCGTCCAGCCGCTTGCCGATTTTCATCAGTATCACGGTCCCCGGCCCGGCCAGGGCCCTGTCCACGGCGCTGAGATCGTCGGCCGTGGGCACGATGGTCACCGGCATCTTGCCCTCCCCCACCGGAAATTCGGTGGCCGCGGCCACGGCACTGAAGGCGGTGATACCCGGCACGGTGACGACAACGGCGCCGGGCAGCACCTGCCGCAAGGTACGCACCAGGTAGATGTAGGTGGAGTAGAGAAAAGCGTCGCCCAAGGTGACGAAACAGGCGTCTTCGCCCTGTTCGAGCACCGCCGCCACCTGCCGTGCCGATTCGCGCCAGCGGCTTTCCAATTCGGTCGGGTCGGTGACCATGGGAAAAAGCACCGCGTGAATCACGGTGTCCGGCGACAAATGCTTGCGCACGATGCCCAGGGCAACGCTGTCGGCGGCCTGCCGGGCCTTGGGCACAAAAAGGTGGCGGCAGCGGCCCAGCAGCCGGGCGCCCTTGACGGTGATCAGATCCGGGTCGCCCGGACCGATGCCGATGCCGTATAAGGTTCCGAGGGTCATGTAAGCAGTTCCTTTCCTAAAAAAAGCACAATGGTACGGGAGGCCAGCGGCCCTTGCACACTGCTGCCCGGCGCGAGAATGCGAACACGCTCGCCCGGCAAGGTCAGATCTTCGCACACCACCGGCGTGTAGGCATCTCCCAGCCGGGCGCCCAAACGCACGATCCACGCCAGGGCCTCCCGGTGGCCCCCCAGCACGGCAATCTTTTGCCGATCAGACAGGGCCTCGATGTCCGCCTCCGGCAAGGCGTGATGGGCGTCGACAATGGCTGCATCCAGCCAGTCCACCCCCACGGCGGCGAAAGCAGCCTGCACCGCGCTCACCCCGGGTATCACCCGGCAGGACGCCCGGCCGAACCGCCGCAGCACCGGCCGCGCCAGGCTGCACAGCCCCGGATCGCCGCTGACCAACACCGCCACGGCGTGCCGCCGCCGGTGGCGCTCGATCTGCGCCAATGTTTCGGCGACATCGCTGCCGAACACCACCCGCGCCTGGCCCGCCGCCGCGTGCAGCGCCAGCAACTGCGCGCTGCCGACCAGCACCGCGGCCGACCGGATGGCGTCCTGTCCCGCCGCGGTCAAATATTCAGGGGCACCCGGCCCGCAGCCGACGATGGCAATCGGCAATGGATCGGCATCAGGTATCATATCCACATCGCTTCTCCCGCCCGACCTTACAAGCAGCAAGATTAAAATAAAATGCGGTTATGCGCAAAGCCCAAGTAAGACTGGAAGCGGGCTCAAGCACCCTCCGCGGCCTTCGGCGATTGCCGCGGACGCCATCTTTGCCACTGACCGACCGCCCCCAACAACCCGCCCTTCATATCCACCAACACCACCGCCACCGGCCACCGGGCGCCGATCTTCTCCGCCACGGCCGCAGCCACGGCGGCGGCCACCGCCTCGGCCGCCCGGCGGCGTTCATGCGGCGCCAGAGCGCCGAAGACGCCTTCGGTGGTGGGGCTGTCGGGCAGCGGCGCCGCCAGCAACGGTTGCGCGATACGCCGCACCGCCGCCACCGGGCTGGTGGAACGGGCGGAGTGGGTGTCCCACTGGCCGTCGGCCAACTTGGCCAACTTG
Source organism: Desulfatitalea alkaliphila (assembly GCF_022968795.1). Lineage (GTDB taxonomy): Bacteria > Desulfobacterota > Desulfobacteria > Desulfobacterales > Desulfosarcinaceae > Desulfatitalea > Desulfatitalea alkaliphila. The sequence goes on along the minus strand of NZ_JALJRB010000004.1, from coordinate 12,764 downwards.
CCCGGATGGCCGAATAACAGCAAGCGCTCGAAGGGGTAGCGCACCAGACGCCCAAGCACAAATCCCCATTCGTTGCCCACCTCGAGGACCTGTTCGGGGGTGGTTTGCAAATGGCAACGGGCCGCCTGTTCACCGATATGACCCGGCACCAGCACCGGGGCACGCACCCCGCAAGCCCATGCCACATCCAGGGTGCACACTAAAGCGGAGCGCAGCGCGGCGCAGCTGAAGGGGCGCACCCGGCCGGTGGTGCCCAGCACCGACAGGCCGTTCTCAATCCCCAGACGGGGATTGAAGGTCTTGGCAGCCAGTTGGCGACCGCCGGCAATGCCGATGGTGACCTGCACCGGCCGGTCGCTCACCTCCGCCAGTGCGCGGCGGATCATGCGGCGGGGGCCGGAGTTGATGGCCGGCTCGCCCGGCGCGATGGACAAACCCGGCTTGGTCACCGTACCCACTCCCTCGCCGGCACGAAACACCATCTCTGCGCCATTGGTCCAGCACACGTGGGCGGTTACCAAGGCGCCGTGGGTCACATCGGGATCGTCCCCCGCGTCCTTGACCACCCCGGCCTCCGCCCCCCCGGCGGTGGCCCGCACAAAGGCCAGGGGCAAGGTGTGCCGGCGGCCGCCGGGAAAAGTCAGGCACACAACAGGCGGCGGTTCGGCGATCCCGCAAAGCACCTGCAAAGCCGCCTTGGCGGCGGCGGCGGCACAGGCGCCGGTCGTGTATCCCCAGCGATGCTCAGCCATTGTGCCCCGTCGTCCCTCCCCCCGCCGGTAGAATACCCTCGGCGATGTGCATGGCATGGGCCCGACCCGGCGCAAGCCACCCCGCCGCCGGCAGCATCACCGTCATTGACGGCCAAGGCTTCCTGACAACACTTCGCATACCAAGTCCTCCTTTTCCGACAAACGCCAAGCGGCGCAACAGCGCACCCCACCAAGGCACACCTTGTCCAACCATTTAAGACTGCTTTGACTTCCACCGCTGCGCCTCTTCCGGCGGCATGGCCACGAAGGCGCACTGTCCGGGCGGCACTGGATAATCGTCCTCCTCCGGCAGTCGCAACTGCCGCACATCCGCCAATCCCCGGGACTGGGCGATGCGCCGTTCGACCAACTCCACCAGCAACGGGTCGAAACCCAGGTTGGGGCCGAACACCAGCCCGACATCGGGATGCTGCGCTGCTGCCGCCTGCATCATGGCCGGAATATCCAGACGAATGTGCAGTCCATCGTGCAGGAAATAGGGCAGCACCAGCACCTGCCGCGCCCCCTGCCGCACCATGGCCGTGAAGGTTTCCTCGAAATGGGGACCCAAGCGCGACATGTTGCAGCAGGCCACCCGGGGGTAACGTCCGGCTTCTTGCAGTGCCGCCGCCACCCGCTGCATGGACTGACCCGCATCCGGCACGCGGCTGCCGTGGCCCAAAAGAATCACGGCATCGAAATCGTCCGCCGCCGCAGCCGCATCGCAGGCCGCTTCGGTCCGCTCCGCCTCCGCCAGGACGCACAACGCATGGATCACACTCACCGCCAGGGGGCTGCCCCCCCGCCGGCCACGGACCACGATCCAGGGCAGGTCCAGCCCCATCAACTCCTCCTTGCTCTCCACCACATGCACGAATCCCACCGGCATGCCGATCACCAGGGCCGGCCGCACCCCCTCCTCGATGATCATGCGGTTTAGCTCCAGCAATGCCGTGGGCGAATTGCCCACGGCCACGATGGCCCCGTCCAGCATCCCGCGCGCTTTGCGGATGGCGGCCACGGCCCGCGGCAGACCGCTCTCCCGCGCCGCCGCGGCCACGTCCGGATCGGCGACATGACAGTGAATCCGGGTCCGATCGTATCCCTGATTAACGGCCCGCAGACGCACCGTGGAAATACCGGAACGGATCATCTGCGCATCGGTATAGATCGGCCGCCCCTCGCCAAGGGCCTTGCAACCGGCCGTGACGGCATCGTCGGAAAACCGCACCGCCTCGATCAACCCGAAATCGGCCGTGGTGTGAATCATGCGCCGCACCACCGGCCACTGTGCAGCAGTAAAATCATGCGCCGGCGCCTCACGGTCGATGGCATCAAAGGAGTGCTGTTCTATGGTTGGGCCATCGATAGGGTGAAACAGAAGATTGTGGATCAAGGGTTTGGGGGGCATGGGAGTTCCTTTATTGAGTTTAAAGTTTTAAGTTTAAAGTTTTAAGTGTAAAGTTAAGGTATTCTGCCGATTAGAGGGTGGATGAATATGTTGTGTGTGGGTCCATGACGCTCACGCGATGAAAGGTGCCAAAGTCTCATTCTCCTGCCTTTGGTGCCATGAAATACCGTTGGATATGTCTTCCAATGCTGAAACAGTGGGCTTCATGGCAGTATTGCGCATCTCCGATATCCACTACAACCCTGTCCCTTATGGATAACCACACCGCTTGTTGGCTGCGCAGGATATTATCACCACGCCACTCCTTTACTCCCCTGCTACCTGACACTTATGGCAAGTCGCCCTTCAACATCATCATCTCCCCCCACACCACATATAAATGATAGAATTCATTGCTTTAAACTTTATACTTTAAACTTTAAACTATCTACAAACCTCTCCACCACCCCATCACTTCCCCCCCAATGCAAATGCACATAACTGGCCAACACATTCCCCCTCCCATAGCCTTCCAGCCAGCCGGACGGGTTGCTGCGACCGGTCAGATGATAGGCGTGATGCCAACCGGGCGCTTCGGCCGGATCGTTGAGCAGTTCGGAGTAGTGAAAGGCGTGGCCGCGCAGGGTGTCGCCGGCCTTGCCCCAAAGGGTGTCCCGGCGCAGGGTGACGTTAACGTAGCCGAGGTGCCGCTTGCGCCGGCGCATGCGGGTGTCGGCCGGTAACACGGCCGCCAGGCGATGCCGGCGGCCGTCCAGGGTTTCGAGGGAGCGGGACAGATAGATCAGTCCGCCGCACTCGGCATAGACCGGTCGCCCGGCACCGGCAAAGGCGCGTATGCTTTCGAGCATGGCGCCGTTGGCGGCCAATTGGTCGGCGTACAGTTCGGGATAACCGCCGCCGATGTATAGGGCATCGGCATCGACGGGCACCTGATGGTCCAGCAACGGTGAGAAGTAACGAATGGCGCAACCGCGCGATTCGAGAATTTCCAACAGGTCGGGGTAGTAAAAGTGAAAGGCCGCATCCCGCGCCACCGCCAGGCATGGATGGGCATCGGACACCGTTCGGTGAAAAGGGTCGGTGGCCGGGGTCAGGGGCGCCGCACCGGCGGCCATGGCGATGATGCCCGCCATGTCCATGTGTGCTTCGGCCGCGTCGGCAAAACGGTCCAATAGAGCAGTGTCGCAATTGGTTTGTGGATCCGCGGAAACCAGCCCCAAGTGCCGGCGCGGGATTTCCGGCAAACCGTTGCGGGGCAGCGCACCCAGCAAGGCCGGTTGGCAAGCCGCGACCAAGGCTTGCCGCAGAATGTCGGCATGCCCCGCGGAACCGCAAAAATTGGCGATCACTCCGCCGATGGCCACCCCTTTTTCGAACCCCGCATACCCGGCCACCAAGGCGGCGATGCTGCGCGCCATGCCGTGGACATTGACCGCCAGAAGCACCGGCGCCCGCAGCCAGCAGGCGATCTGGGCCGTACTGCCGTCCGGGCCGTCGGGACGGGCGCCGTCGAACAGTCCCATCACCCCTTCGATCACGGCGATGTCGGCATCGGCGGCGGCGCGGGCGAACAGTGCCGCCACGTAGGCCCGGCCGCACATCCAACCATCCAGGTTGTAACAGGGTCGGCCCGATGCAATGGCCAGGTAGGTGGGGTCGAGGAAATCGGGCCCGACCTTGAAGGTCTGCACCTTGAGCCCGCGTCGCACCAGGGCCGCCACCAGCGCCAGGGTCAGACTGGTCTTGCCGCTGCCGCTCTGGGCGCCGGCCACCAGGAGACGGGGCACATGGACGCTCATGATCCACCTCCCGCCCGCCAGGCGATTGTGACGACGGTGCCCAGCAAAGCCCCCACCAATGTGGTGCGGACCATCAATGCCACGGCCGCCGCGATGTGGCCGTGATCCGGCGACGGCCCCGGATCGCCCATCACGGGCATCTCCTGGCGGACCCCCGCGCGCATCACTGCACCACCCAACTGCACCCCCAGGGCGGCGGCAAAGGCCGCTTCGGGATAGCCGGCGTTGGGACTGGCATGCGCGCGGCTGTCCCGCCGACCGATGTGCAGCACGCGGCGGGCGGATCCGCCATCGCAGGCGGCGGCCAGGGCGATGCACAACAGGCCCAGGCGGGCGGGCAGAAAGTTGGCCGCGTCATCCAGACGGGCCGAGGCCCAACCGAACAGACGGTAGCGCGCGTTTCGATAACCGAAGGTGGAATCCAGGGTGCTGGCCGCCTTATATCCCCAAGCCCCCACGGGGCCGAAACAGAAAGCGAAGAAAAGGGGGGCCAGCACGCCATCCACCGTGTTCTCGGCCACGCTCTCCACCGTGGCGCGGCTGACGCCGGCCGCATCCAGCGCATCGGTGTCGCGGCCCACCAGCCATGCCACCCGCTGCCGGGCGGTGATTGTATCACCCGCCATCAATGGGCGCGCCACGGCCAGGGCGTGGTCGGCCAGGTCGCGGGCCGCAAAAGCGAAATAGAACAGCAGGATCGAAAACAAATCGCCGGCCAGGGGTGAAAGGCGCCGGGCCACAAGCAGTAATAGACCAGTGAGGGCCATGGTCCCCGCCACCACCAGAAAAGCCACCACCGCCCCGGCCAAGCGCGGCGATGGGATCCAGCGCCGTGCCGGCCCTTCCAGCGCCAGAGCGGTTCGGCCGATGAAGCGCACCGGGTGGGGCCACCGGCGGGCATCGCCCAGGCAGCCGTCCAGGGCCAAGGCCAACCAAATCTGCAGCAGCGGATCGATCATCTATTGCAGCCCCATGCATCGGTAAATCGCGGCCACGTCAAGGTTGGCGCGCACAATGGCGGCCAGCCGATCCAGGGCCGGTTCGATATCGTAGTGGGCCTGCACCTTGCCCAGCGGTACCAGACCGCGGTGTTGGCGCAGGTCGTCGATGAACCAACGGCGGAATCCGTCATTGTCGAACAGCCCGTGCAGATAGGTACCGAAAATGCGGCCGCCGAAGCCGTCGAAGCCCACCGCGGCGCCGTCCTCCCGCACCACGGCCGGCGCCGCGCCGTCGCCCACGGTCTGACCGTGATGGATCTCGTAGCCCTGAAGGGACAACCCGGAAGCCACATGGCGGGCCCGAACGAGACGCAAGGTCTTTTCCGACGCCAATACGGTATCGACCGGCAGCAGCCCCAACCCCTGAATCGGCGCCGGGCCGCCGGACGATTCCAAGGCAAAGGGATCGCCGATGGTGCGGCCCAGCATCTGCAAACCGCCGCAGATGCCCACAAGGGTCGTGTCGCCCGCCCGGACCAGTTCCAGCAAGCGCCCCGCCATTCCGTTGTCCTGCAGGTGGCGCAGATCGCCCGGCACATTCTTGCTGCCCGGCAGAATCACCGCGTCGGCAGCCGCCAAATCGGCTGCGCTGCGCACGATGCGCAGCTGCACGTCCGGCTCGATGCGCAGGGAATCGATGTCGGTGAAGTTGGAAATGTGGGGCAAATCCACCACGGCAATGGTCACCCCATCCACGTCCCGCCGATCAGCTGGATCTTGCGCCCCGCATTTGAAACTGACCGAATCCTCCTCCGGCAGCCCCAGGTCGGGGATGTAAGGCACCACCCCGAAGGTGGGCAAGCCGGTGTGGCGGGCGGTGCGGTCCATGGCGTCCCCCAACAGCGCCTGTTGGCCCCGGAAACGGTTGATCACGAATCCGGCGGTCATGCGCCGCTCCGCCTCGCTGAGCAGCTCCATGGTGCCCACGAAGGCGGCGAACACGCCCCCCCGATCGATATCGCCCACCAGCAGCACCGGTGCTTGCGCATGCCGGGCCATGGCCATGTTGACGATGTCGTGGTGCTTGAGGTTCACCTCGGCTGGGCTGCCGGCCCCTTCCAGCACCATCACGTCGCTCTCGGCGGCCAGGGCATCGTAGGCCTCCCGCACCGCCGTAAAGGCTTGGGGCTTGTAGTCGATGTAGCGCCCCACATCCATGTTGCCCACCGGGCGGCCCATGACGATCACCTGGGCGCCCGTGGCTGAGTTGGGCTTGAGCAGCACCGGGTTCATGCGAACATCGGGGTCCAGGCGGCAGGCTTGGGCCTGCACCACCTGGGCACGTCCCATTTCGCCGCCATCCCGGGTCACAAAAGAGTTCAACGACATGTTCTGGGCCTTGAACGGCGTCACCCGGTAGCCATCTTGCAGCAGAATGCGGCAAAAGGCAGCGGTGAGCACGCTCTTGCCCGCATTGGAGGAAACCCCCTGAAACATCACCGCCGGTGCGGGACGCACCCGGCGCCGAACCGGGACGGGCCGCTCCGCCGGGCCGAGCACCTCGGACAGCAGCGCCAGCAACCTTTCGTTCTCCGCATCGGTACGAACCGCCACCCGGAAATAGTAACGGTCCAAACCCGCATAGTTGTCACACACACGAATGGCGAGACGCCGCTGCAGCAGTGCCTTTGCCAGATCGCGGGCATCCATGCCGCCGCGCGCCATGCGCACCAGCAGGTAGTTGGCCGCCGACGGCAGCGGCCGCAAACCCGGCAACGCCGCCAACCCTACCTGCAGTGCCGCCCGCAGCCGGGCGACCGCCGCGCGGCTGCGCGCGGCATAATCCGTTTCCGTCACCAACGCCGCGCCGACCGCTTGGGCCAGGGAACCCACCGACCAGGGCGGCAACTGCTCGTTCAAACGTCGCGCCACCGCTTCGGCTGCCACAGCGTAGCCCAACCGGATGCCGGGAATCGCATAGAACTTGGTCATGGAGCGCAACACCACCACATTGGGCCGGCCACAGCGGATCAGGGATGGGTCGTCACCCGCGAAGTCGACGAACGCCTCGTCCACCACAAACCAGGTGTCCGGGAAACGGTCAGCCAGGGCCACCAATTCCGCCCCATCACACAGAACGCCCGCTGGATTGGAGGGCCGGCCGATCACCACCATCTCATCGCCCCGCAACCGATCCGCCAAGGCATCCCAATCCATGGCAAAGCCCCGGTCCGCCGCCAATGGCACCGTCTCCACCACCACCCCGGCCCTTTCGGCGGCAACCCCGTAATCGATGTAGCCCGGCACCGGCAAAACAGCCCGGCGCACCCCCAGGGCCCGCGGCAAAGCGTAAATCAATTCCGTCGAACCATTGCCCGGCACCACCTCGTCCGGCCCGATCCCGAACCGCCCCGCGACGGACTCGCGCAACGCCTGGCACAAAGGATCGGGATAGTGCACCACCTCCCCCAAATGAGCGGCCACCACCCCCCGCAACCCCTCCGGGGGACCCAATGGGTTCATATTGGCGCTGAAATCCAGCAGCTCCTCCACAGCGCACCCGGCCGCCGCCGCCAACGCCCTGACATACCCACCATGCGCAAAACCCATCACCACCACCCCAATAGGGGACGTTCATGAAAATATGAAAATAATTGGATCTCATCTCATAAATTCATATTTTCATGAACGTCCCCTAATTGTGTTAGGCCAAAAAAATCCCCGAGCCTTTTTATCAAGGCTCGGGGATACCGTTTTTTATCCCTTTGTCGCTTGGCCGACCCCCTTTCCACGAGGGGCGGAGCTGTTGTTGAGTGTGCCAGCAGGTCTTCCGGCTTCCGGATCGTTCTACTTGCCGCGCCTTCCCATCCTCTCGGACAGTGGCGTTGTTGCGGCGTTTGTCCCCGGTTACGGCGGCGGGACCGCGACGGCTTCGCACCGTCTTCCCTTTGAAGGCCCATGGGCCACTTGCACTGACGGTGCACGTACAATGGGGGCTGGCGGGATGTCAAGCCTTTTTCAGGGAAATGGCTGGGCCGTCGCCGCCGGCGAATTTCAACCGGTGGCGGATGGGGGGGGCGACTTCTTTGGACCGGTACCGTTCTCGGGGTTGGCCACGATCATGCGGTACTCGCCCTTGAACCACTCTTTTTTGATCAGCCTGTCCTTGACCACCGTGACCCCTTTTTCCTGCAACAGATTGTAAAACGCATCTTCGTAGGTGATGCGGCCGAAATCGATGGTGGTCAGGTAGTTGAGCTTGGGCTTGATGAATTCGATCAATCGCAGCTTCTCTTTGAACAAGGTCTGGAAAAAGACCAATTGCCCTTGCGGTTTGAGCCAATTTTTAATGCGGTCGAGCACCAACCGTTGATCTTCGAAAAGCATGAAACTCATGCTGAACAGAATGTAGTCGAAATAGGGCCGCGCCGGTGGCTCATATTGTTCGATGGGGGCATTCTGAATCTGGATATGATCTTCCAGATTGAAGCATTCGATGTAACCGTTACACTGATTCAAGTAGGTCTTGTTGATGTCGATACCGATAATGCTCAATTCCTTTTCGCGAATCAGCTGGTGAAAATGCTTCATCATGATCCCGTTACCGATGCCGACATCCAGTATGGTGGCACCCGGGTGGAAGTAGGAAAGGCAGTTCCGATAGCACCAGCTCGTGATATCGTCGAAGATGAGTGCGTAGATCTGATTTCTGACGGATATGCCGCTCAAGAGGACCAACCTTTCATTCCGTGGGACGCAGCCGCATGTCGCAGCGCCGGTTCACATCGGCTCCATATCAATCATCTCCACCGATCTTTGTCAATATCAGCGAAACCTGGGGGCGGGGATGGGCACCTCCCGATCCGCCCAAAAAACTTACGATCAGGGGTTGCCCCCCTCTTGACAGAACGGCGCCTCTCATTACTTTTTCAACAAAACCGATTTCCTCATGTATCCAGGTACCAAGATTTGCCTTTTTGGGCTGCCCATCGCGGCGAATAGGAGGTGAAGCTATGGTGTTTTGGGCATCGATCCCCTTCCTGAACAGTTGAACCGCGGACACCGCCGGGGTGAATGACAACCTCCGGGGAGTTGACCTGCGACGCGCTGTCGGTCTTTGCGGCCGTCGCAGACGAATGAGGCTTCGCCCGGCCCGCGAAATATAAAAAACTTGAGGCAGCGTAGGATGGATAGCAACAAATGGATCCCCTGGAACGGGTTCAAGAAAGAAGAGGCGGCGGATGCCAGCATAGCATTGCCGCACCGGGAGGTGAAGCACATTGCGGTCCAAACCGAAGCGTGACCCGTTTTGCGGGTTGGCTGCTGAAGAAACACAATCCAAACACATGCAGAAAGGAGGAGGACACCATGATTGCACGCAGCTTGTTCGATCAACCCAATCGCTTTTGGCGAAATCCCTTCGGGGAGATGGAGCGCATGCGCAGGGAGATGGACCTGCTGACCAATGCCGTTTTCGGTCAAGCCGGATACCGTCCGTTGGGGTCGGGGGTATTCCCGGCGGTCAATCTGACCGAAGACGCGAACAACTACTATGCCCGTGCCGAACTGCCCGGCATGGCCGCCGAGGACCTGAACGTTCAATTGACCGGACGCAACCTCGCGATCTCCGGTGAGCGCAAGATCCCTACCGAAGGAGAGGACGTGCGCTATCACCGCCGTGAGCGGAAAGCGGGACGGTTCTCGAAAATCATCGCCTTGCCGGGTGAGACCGATGGGGACAATATCCAGGCCAAGATGTCCAACGGCGTCCTGACCATCACCCTACCCAAAACGCAAGCGGCCAAGCCCAAGCAGATCACTGTCCAATAAAGCCGATTGAAAGGAGGAATGAACCATGGCGGAATCCAAAGAGCTGCAAGTCAAAGAGAAGCAGGAGATGACCACCCCCGCCGAGCAAACCCGACCCGGCTTGATCTTCACCCCGGCCGTGGATATTTTCGAGACCGACCACGAGATCACCCTGCTGGCCGATATGCCGGGTGTAACGCCGGATAAAATGACCATCGATCTGCATGACGGGGTGCTGACGTTCACGGGGGATGTAATACCTTGGGAAAACCCCGACGAAAAGGATGTTCTGATCGAATTCGAAATCGGAAAGTATCACCGGCAGTTCGCTCTGTCGGAAGCCATTGACCAGGACAAGATACAAGCCAAGCTCGCTGACGGCGTGCTGCGCTTGACCCTTCCCAAGGCGGAAAAGGCGCGACCGCGCAAAATCACCGTGAACGCCGGTTGAAGTACATAACAAAAGCGATGCATGGGCGGCATTGTTCAAACCCAAGCCGGCCCATGCATCCATTGGCTTTTTGTGTTGTCAGCACTACTTGAAATCAGGATCCGGACAGTGGCATAATCGCACCATGGGCAAGAGCTATTTCACCATACTCGGTGTAGCCGCCGACGCCTCCGCGGAGGAGATCCGATCCGCCTACCGCCGCTTGGCCAAGGCATACCACCCGGACCACTTTTCCGGCGGCAGCGAACCTTTTCGCGAAATTCAGGAAGCTTATGCCGTGCTGGGCGACAGCGCCAAGCGCCAAGCCTATCGTCATCGGCTGGCGGCCCAACAGCGCAACTTGCGACCGGAACCCCCACGACAGGCGGCATACCGAACCTACGCCCAGCGGCCCGGAACACCCGAACCGCTCATCCCGACCCGGCCGTCCGGCCCCGTGGGCCCAGCCCCGATCCGCGGCGCCCGCAGGACCGACCCCTCCCTCGACGCACTTCTGGGGTGGCTTTTCGGTTTCCCCTTCGGGCCCGGCCGCTTTTAGGGCTCATGCGTAAATAGATGCGGCTATGCACAATGCCCAAATGAGATTGGCAGCCGGCGAACGCAGCATCGGGATCGCAATCGATTCGGTTCCGTTTTGCGCTTCGGTTCGACGATATTTCGATAGCGATCCCGATTCCGCTTTCGATTTCCAACTTCAGATATCCCTGCACCCGCCGTCAGAAAGCGACCACGATCTTGATGACCCCTTCCTGCCTGGCGGCCAGCGTCTCGAAACCGGACGTAACGATCCCCTCCAGCGGGATGGTGTGGGTGATGACGTTTTCAGGCGCGATGGTTCCGGCCTCCAGCCACGACATGGCCAAGGGCACATCGATGGCATTGGTGCCCATCATGGTGGTCTCGCGGGAGACGAAGCCGAGCATGTGCATGGGCACCTTTTCGGTGAAAATCCCCTGAACGATCACCGTGCCCTGATAACGCACCGAGGAGAGACAATCTTTGAGCGCTGCCGCCACGCCCACCGCTTCGATGGCCACATCCACGCCCCGCCCCCCGGTCAACGCCTTGATGTTTGCACCGCTTTTGACACGGGTCGGGTCCCACACCCGGGCGGCGCCCAACACCTCCGCCTTGCGGCGACGATCAGCCAGCACATCGGTCATGAAAACGGTTTCCACCCCCATGGCCTTGAGCCCTTGCAACAGCATCAGGCCCACGGTGCCCGCGCCGGCCACAAGCACCGTGTCATCGGGTTTCACCCCGCCGCGACTGATGGCGTAGGCCGCACCCGAAAAGGGCTCCAGCACCACAGCCCGTTGCCAGGTCATGTCGTCTGGTATTTTGATCAGCCGCGCCACGGGGCAGACCAGGTACTCGGCAAAGGCACCCGGGCTGACCGCGCAAACCCGATCCCCCACGGCAAGCCCGTCCACCCCCTGACCCATGGCGCAGATGGTGCCGCAGGCCTCGTGCCCGAAGGGGCTCTCGGGAAAAGGACCGTGCAGGTACTCGTGCAGATCCGAGCCGCAAATGCCGCAGGAGTGGATCTTGACCTTCACCTCGCCCGCTGCCGGCTCGGGTTCCGGCACCTCTTCCACGCGCACATCCCGAATGCCGTAATAGACTGCTTTTTTCATTTTCGGTTCGCCATCCTTTCATTTGATCCAGGCAGTCGCTTGGCAGCCCGCCCGCCACCGTCATCCCGCCGCGCGGCGCCCCCAAATGGAACGGGCGGCGACGACAATCAGATACTGGGCCAGAAAATAGAGACTGATGTTGACCAGGCGGCCATTGGGAATGGCCACCAGAAATTTGTTCACCGCCAGCACCACATCCGATAAAATGAACAGCAGTGCGCCCCAAAAGAGCAGCCGGCTGCCGGCGGGCACCAGGTAGGCACCGATGCTCATGGCCACAATCACAGCGATGTAGAGCACCACCGGCGGATAGAGTCCGGGCTCGATCCCCCTGAACAGCCACATCATGAACCCGGCAAACACCACCAGGCCGGCGATGACCGCCAGGCCGGCCCCATCGGGTCGGCTGGCGTAGCGGAAAAAGAGACCCGTATAAAACAGATGCCCCGTCAGGAAAGCCGCCAAACCGAAAACGAAGAAATCCTCCCCGGGCAGATCCAGCAGGAAATCGCCGCAGGCCGAACCGATCAAGGCACCCGCCAGGGCGACGCGCGGCAGGCCGCTCATTTCCCGCAGCACCAGGACCGCCAAGGTGCTTACCGGCACCGCCTTGAGCAACGACCTCCCGATACCGGGCACCCCCAGGGCCAGCAGCACCAGAAAAACCAAACCAGCGGCCACAAAGATCAGGGTGTAGCCCTTCAAATAATAGGCGTTACGCGGCATAGGCATGCTATCTCCTTCGTTGGCAACCGACGGCGACAACCGGTTTCCTGGGGCCGATGCGCCACCGATCCGGAATGGACGCCGGAGAAAGCCGACGGTGACGGCGGCGCCCGGTTCGGTGCAAGGCGTCTTCAGTGATTGAACGCAAGTCAAGATACCAAAATGGATGCCGGGGTCAAGACGATATTCCATCCATAGGTTGTGGTTTGCTGTCATGCGTAATTAAGATAGTTTAAAG
>NZ_JALJRB010000039.1 GCF_022968795.1 Desulfatitalea alkaliphila | reverse complement strand
ATCATATTTTGAGAGGTTAATTGATGCGCTCAATTTTTAATATCTTAAAAACTTTTATGATCAATCGATCTCTGAAATGCCAAAATGCTTCTAATCTGTACGATTTATATTACTGGGGTATGTCTTATGACTCTAACAATAAAATGTCTGTTGCAGGTCTACAAGTACAGGATTTGTTGAAACAATATGGCTCACCACTCTTAGTTGTTAATAAGGAGCGATTGGTTGAAGATGCTCTTTCCGTTCAGAATGCCATTAATCGTTGTGGCAGGTCATCAAAAGTTACATATTCCTATAAAACCAATTGTATTCCTGGAATACTTAAAGAACTTCATGACCTTGGGATTGGTGCCGAAGTGATTTCTCCCTATGAGTTGTGGCTGGCAGAACAACTAGAAGTCCCATCGGATAACATTATTTACAACGGGGTCAATAAAACCGAAGAAAGTTTGTTCCGGGCTATTGATATGGACATCCTCTCGATCAATATCGATAGTCTGTCCGAAGTTGAAACAATCGTTTCAGTTGCGAAGCGGTTAGAAAAAAAAGCGCGGGTTGGAATGCGATTGGCCTTCTCGCAATCAACCCAGTTCGGGCTTGGTATAGACACTGGCGAAGCCATGGAAGCATTTTTCCGTATTATGAAATACAGAGAATGGATAGAGATGGTGATGCTGCACTTCAGTGTTACAAGCAATTCCAGAGACTCGAGCACCCACTGCCATTATGCTCAAAAAGCACTTGAATTTGCGAAAGCGGTAAAGGACAAAATTGGATTGACCATCTGTTATCTCGACGTCGGTGGTGGTATCGGTGTGCCGACCAGCAAAAACATGAGTAGTTTGGAATATGGATTGTACCGGCTTTTTGGCTGTTTGCCAAAACCTCCCGATCCGAACGATTTCGAAAATATAGGGACTTTTATCAGCCGTATACAATCAACCGTAGAGAGCACTTGTAAAAGACTACATCTGGATGTCCCTAGTCTCATCGTTGAGCCGGGCCGCTTTGTAACTAGCCGGGGAGAGTTTCTGCTTAGTACAGTACAGTCTGTTAAGAAAAAAACAAACGGTGCAAGATTTGTGATAACTGATGCAGGTAGATTGTCGATTACCTACCCAATGGACTTTGAATATCATGCAATTTTTACTGCACAAATAAAGAATGGAAGGCAAATGGTACCGCAGAATTTGATGGGCCGAATATGTACCTCTGCTGATTGGATGGCCAAGAATGTGTTGTTACCTGAACTTGAGGAAGGCGATGTATTGGCCACAATGGATGCCGGTGCATATTTTTCCTCTTATTCGTCAAACTTTTCATTCGGGCGCCCGGCTATCGTTATGGTTAATAGTGCTGGGGCGGCAAAAGTATTGCGCGAAGCTGAAAATTTCGAACACCTGGTTGCAATGGATACACTATTTAAATGAATATACTGGTAACAAACGCTAAAAATCGGATAGCCTATAATGTGGTAAAAAGCCTTTCTGCTAAAGGGCACCATGTTTATTGCGCTGACTTTGTGCCACGCGCAATGACCTATTATTCGAGGTACTCAAGTGGTTATTTTATTTATCCATCACCATTTAGCAAGCAGAGCGCGTTTGTAAAATGTTTGATTAATAAAATAATTGAGTTAAAAATAGATGTTTTGATTCCAGTTTATGAGGAACTGTTTCTTGTTTCCAAGCATAAGGAATTATTTTTAAATCACGTAAAAATGGCTATTCCAGATTACGAAAAAATTCTAATCGCGCATAATAAGGATCAGTGGTGGAGGATAGCTAAACAAATTGGGGTTCCCGTGCCGGAAACATTTTCGGTAGACCAGTTGAAAAGAAATGCATCCTTAATAATTCAGCTTGAATTTCCGGTATTGCTAAAAACAAAACAAGGTGGCGGTGGATGGGGTATCGGCCAAGTAGATACCTTTGAAGATTTGATACGAATACTCGATGCTGGTACATACCATGACCTTCCTCTGGATCGATACATCGTCCAGAAAAAGATGCAGGGCGAAACGATTTGTGTAGCCATGGTGCTCAGTCATGGGAAACTGATTGGAAAAACAAGCTATCGTCAAATTCGCGAGTATCCGGCATTCAGAGGACAGGCAACATGCCGTGTTAGTGTTTCGAATAAGGCTGCTGAAGCTTTCTTGCAGAAAATTCTCGAATTTCTCCAATGGCATGGCGTTTGTCAGGCTGATTTTATTATTGAGCACAAAACAGGTGTTCCCTACTTGATTGACGTCAACCCTCGATTTTGGGGCTCACTATCGCAAGCAATTGCATCCGGGGTTGATTTTCCTTTTCTAATTGCTGAAATATCAATAAAAGAAGATGTCGAAACTGTTGGTTTCTTCTTGGAAGGTATTCAAACCCGATGGTTAGGCGGTGAAATTCGCGGTTTTGTTCAGAACTTTACAAGATCAAGAAAAAAAATTCCCTTCCTAAAAGATTTTTTTTTCCCTAAAATTACTACAAAAAGCTTTGATGATTTTAGTTTAAAAGATCCTTGCCCATTTATCATATGGGGTATAGATTCTACCTTGCGAAGCATTAGGTATAGAGGGAATAAACCGCATGATTCTCTTGAGGGTGTATGGGATTGATTTATGGTGATCCAATCATTTCGAATGGTATGGGCAGAAAATCGAAGTAACCAAATAATTTTCTGACTTTGTTTCAGTATAAGGAATAATGTGAAGCGCATATTATTTTTATCCAATAGAGGGCTCGTCCCAATAAAAGACGGACATACGCGAAGAAGTTTTAATATATTAAAGGGTCTTGCGCAAGACAATGAGGTTTACTTTCTTTCTTTGTATGAACGCCCTGAAGAAATTAAAAATGATAATATCAAAATTTATGAAAATTTATGCGTCGGTGTCGAGTTCTTTAAGTCGCCATTAAAAAGATTTAGCATCTCGATGTTCTGGCGATTTTTGGCAAGCTTATTTTCTGTTGAGACATATACCTCTTGGCGCCATTATTCATTTGAGTTCAATAAAAGAGTAAATGAAATCTTGTCAATTAGGGAATTTGATTTGGTCCATTGTGATATTTTACCCATTTATTACACAATACATAACCGAAAGGACGTATTTCGAAGCGTTACGGATCACGACGTCAGTTACCTGAAATGCTACCGCATGGCAAGGAATACTCCCAATATTTTTCTAAAGTCCTTTCTTTACTACGAAGGCATTAAATTGAAAAGAATGGAAAAAAATATTTTTCGTTCAGTCGATTTAGGTATTGTAGTTTCAGAAACAGATAAACAGGCGCTTGTGAAAATTTGCCCTGAAGGCAACTTTTTAGTTATAGAAAATGGCATTGACGTGGATTTGTTCCAGCCATTCAATGGAACGATTAGCGTTGGCAAACTTTTATGGTTGGGAGGTTTTAGTCATTATCCAAACATAGAAGGTATAAAGTTTTTTTTGAGATATGTTTATCCGTTGGTTAAACGCTTTGCCCCATATGTTTCTATTGATATTGTTGGCGATAATGTTACGGAAGACCTTAGACAATTTGCGAAAATGGATCCGCATATTTGTTTTACAGGCTTTGTCGAAGACCCTTTACCCTATTTGAATTCCGCTGAAATATTCGTCGCCCCAATAATGAGCGGAGGCGGAACAAAACTTAAGGTGCTTGAAGCAATGGCCGCCGGAAAGGCTATCGTGACCACTTCTATCGGATGTGAAGGTATAGAAGGTATCCCTGGAGTGCATTATTTAGTTGCCGACAATGAAGAAGGTTTTGCCGAAGCTATCTTATTGTTATTGAATAACAAGGAGTTGCGTCATAAAATCGAGAGATCAGCTCATCAATTGATTGTTTCAAAATATAACATAGAGGATATCGCTGAAAAACTTTCAGATTATTACAATAGGATATAGCCCTGATTCAAACCATTGAAAATGCACGTTTTCAATTTTCAACCATCATTTGTTACGGCGCTTTCCAATAAACGGCTATTGATTCTGTCGGAATCCATCAGATGCTGTTATTCATATAATAGTATGAGATCTGCATTGATCTTGCATTCCTTGAGTTCTTTATTTTGGAGAGGTTTATTTTCATCCTGCAGGTGATCGGCCTGCGGGTCGGGGCCAAATCGTCGTACCAAATGCGGCATGTCCGCACCTTATTGGCCTCGGCCCGGAGCCGTTTTGCCTGGATTTTAGGGCAAAGGCTACTTACTTCGAAAGGTAGCCAGGGAGAGGGGCGTGCAAAGGTCTCCGCCTGAATTTTGTGCCTGTCCTTTCGTTTTTCCACAAGGGATTGACGGTATTGATATTGATTTGCAGTTAGGTGCAGGTTTCCCAACACTCGGAGAGAGGATAAGATGAAATACTTAATCGCGATGTGTGCCTTCTTAATCGTATTAATTTGCCCATCAGCCTACGGTGCGCCTAATTTATACGATGCCAGTAGTTCTTTTTATCTCGATGGGCAACAGTTTACGATTGATGGTTTTGTCATAATAGATGACCAGCTATTGTATTGGAACCCCCGCACGCCGGCCCAACAACCAGTTGATGAACTTCATCCTCCCGCAGTACATATTTACCGTGCATATGGTTTTTCCATTCCCGCCTTTTCACTTTCCATCAAAAGCGCCTCTGAAGATATTGATTACTCCATTTGGGGGTATGATGGATACTTATATGTAGAGTATTTTTATAGTGATAGTGCCTGGGGCAACCTTGATAGACAATATAGCTTCAAAGGAAGCGGGGGCGATTGGGATGTATGGTATGGTGGACTGTTCGATTTTTTTTCCTTTGATATGGACCCGTATGATTGGAGCGCGGGATTAATTGAGTTGCCACCAATCATACGATTGGGCCATGAGCTTTATGGCTGGCCTCAAGACCCGTTGCCGGGCTTGTTCCAATCGATTGATTATATTTGGTTGACAGCGCAAGTGCCAGAGCCCTCGACCCTGTTGCTGGTGGTCCTTGGCCTTATCTGTATCGGTGGCTTGCAAAAATTGTCCAAGATCATACAATATTCGACCTGATAGCCAAACGAACGAATTGACCCCATAGGCCCAATTCCAGTTTGGTAAGCCCACGGCTGTGCTGGGGAACCAGGATTTGACTGGCTTGGTGCCTTTTGAAAGACATGGATGTCCACTTTTTTCAACGGAAAGTGCGCAAATTTCCGATGAAAAAATCATAATCGTCCTTTCTCAAATCTATAGGAATTTGTTTTTCAAGAGAATTTCTTTGGAACCGCGTGTTTGGCATCACTGTTGCTAGGAATATCAAGCGAGGTTGGTTTTCAATTTATTTGCTAATAACAGCAACGCGGTTTCCGCAACGAGGAGTGTCCAACAATGAAAAAAGGTTCCAACAATCTATTAATATTACTATTTTTCCTAATTTTTTTTCCTGCCATTCAGAGCACATCTCATGCTAACATCGCCTTCGTTAGTGGTAAATGGGAAACGACTTTTAATTGCATTGTGCAAACCCAACATGAAGGTAGCCTTAGCTGTGACGGGTTGAGTTGGGGTGGCGATTGGACGGTTAACGGATATAGAACTACAATCGAGTCGGCGGGTAACAACCCGATAGGCGATGGTCGTGGAGCGAGATTTTGGAAAGGGAGTGGCGGCGACAACAGGAATTCGGGTACTATAGTTGCCGAATTCCCAACCCCCCAAAAGGAGCTTTGGGTGCGATGGTATGAGAGATACGAGGCTGGGTTTAGGTGGGGCAATTCCATCGATGTAAAAAGCCTATATTTCAAAGCTAACAATTCAAACCCTTATGTCGGATACCAGTATAGCAACTATCGGTTTTATTGGGGCGGTTCCGGCGGCGGACCGACCTTCCCTGTCGCGGTGGGGAATGGGTGGAGATATGTCTACCCTACTGGTACCTCTGATGGTACGTGGCATTGCTTTGAAGTTTACATGAAAATGGACACCGATGGCACCGATGGCGAAGGCAAGATATGGATAGATGGTGTACTGGTTGAAGAATATAGCGGGTTTAGCTGGAGTTCGGGGTCCAACCATCCTGGATGGGATCGTTTTGAATTTCTGTCGAACCAGAAAGATCCAGGCTTATCGCGCCCGTATTACGTCGATTTTGACGACCTTGCTGTTTATAATACTACTCCATCGAACAGGGATGCCAATGGTAATCCCTTCATCGGGCCTATTGGATGGGGTGGCGGAAACTACACACCCCCGCCATCCGAAACCCCTGAAGAATCGCCCGAGGAGTCTACACCACCGCCTTCGTCGCCGTTACCGTCCGATTCCTATGTGATTCTGGATGAGACATGGGAGCAGAACAATGTCAATAATTGGATGTATGATTTTGTTGCTGGGGACACAGCATTAGATACAAGCCCTGTTTATGCAGGGAACTACGCCATCAAAATGAGAAGCTCTAATCCAGGCCACTATGTTCACTTTTTTGGGGATCACCCGCAGCTCAACCAACCGGACGAAATGGTGACGGATGTTACCGTCGAAGAATATTATTATCCGCCGGTGGATTTTCAATGGCCGGCGTCCGATCTAAAACTCTGGATCAACAATGCATTTGAAAGTTGGGGCGCTGGATACAACCTTGCGAATGGACAGAGCAAACCGCATACATGGGCCCCCTATTATATGACGATCTCGGTTGATGGAAGCGGGCGGCCATTTGGCCAGCTGACAAGGGCCGATGGCCTTGGAGGCACCGGTGCATTATGGCAAAATTATTGGCAAAACAAGGGTTCTGCAGTTAGTTTGGTTCGGGGGCAGTGGAATAAGGTCAAATACAGGCTTAAGTTAAACGATCCTGGGCAAAACAACGGGATATTCCAATTGTGGGTTAATGATGTTCTTAAGTGTGATTATGGCGACATTAACTTCCGTGGCAACTATTCGACATATGGTTGGAACCATCTAATGATGTCAATGCATGCCAACCCCTCGCACTCCCAGAACCAATGGATAAGTCGTGATAACATCAGAATTGTATCTGGTACCTCGGGCTCAGGTTCAATTTTACCCCCACTTAGGTTAAGAATATCAGATTAAAATACAATTTTCTGGGAATACAATCGTTTCCAACTACAGAAGATTCCGGAGCAAGAATCCGCGCCTTGTTAGGTTCGGATTCTTTGCTTTTATGACCTCTACGTGGGTTATCTTGAATGCTGTTCCCGTGCAGCGACTATATCTGAATGGTTGCCTTATTTGCTTCGTTGGCGTGGAGGCAGAGGGCAGAGAGACAAGGTGGGGTAATAGGTGGTGGGTGGGTCACAAGATAGATTCAGGCTTAAGTTCCGAACAGCTTCTGAGGTTTTTACAAGGGTGGACGTCAGGAATTGTGTTCTGATTTTTGATAGGCTGCAAAATATGAGCGCGAGTTCAGCTAAAACTTGCCAGGTAAGGAGCGTTGTATGGGTTACCTTTTCTGCGCTGTTGCAACCATAAGCGGTAAAAATTGCAAGTCCTCAATGGAGATGATGAAGGTTTTGGGTTGTGGGGTTTTCTTGCCGCACACGGCAAACTGCCGGGGCGAAAAACCATATCGAACATAGCTGCCATAATTATGATTCAGCAATTTTCTGATTTATGGTGATGGTGAATGATCATGTACCTTTCTTTGTCTGAAGGTTCACAATCAGGAAACAATCCTAAGAGAATTCGGGTTTGATTCATGTCGACGGTTAAAAAATGAAAAAAAAAGTGGTCATCATCGGCAGTGGCTTGGCGGGCACCTTGATCTGTAACTTGCTTACCGATGTGTGTGATGTCACGCTGCTCGAATTGGGCCAAAAGGCTGGCATCTCCTATCCGCATTTAGACCATGTTGGTAAACACTTTGGGGCGGTGAAGACTTTTTGCTTTGGTCAAGGGGGCACCACCAATCTTTGGGACAACGGCTTGATTCCCATTGATCCTCGAGATGTTCAGTCGCGTACCTTTGAGCAGGTGTTGCTTGGCGCCAGGCCTTATATCGATCGCACGGCGGCCCTGCTCTTTTTTTCAAGGCTTGGATATTCGAACGTTTACGAATCGGTGCGGACTGAATTGTCCCGGGTGGCTGACAGCATTGGTGCGTTTCCAAGCGGGGTGGACTGCTTGCTGTATCCTAAACGGCACAAAGCGCTTAGGGTGGATGACCGGGTATCGGCTTTTTATGGTGTCGGCAGTATTGACTTTGTGGCTGAAAAGGGCCGCATTACCTCACTGCGCTTCAGCCATGGAGATGGGATCCAATCGGTTTTCCCGGATACCGTGATTGTTTGTGCCGGCTCCTTGGGTACACCCAGGCTGGCCTCCCAGATCCTTGCCGCTGCAGGGTATCCCAGTGATCAACCAGGGTTGGGGCTAATGGACCATCCCATGGGATTTGTGGGCAAGGTCAAGGTGAAATCCGAGTTCAGGGCGCGAATTCAGGATATGGCCTGCCTGGACAAGGGGGATTACCTTTGCCGCACGGCGCTGCGGCTGAAAAGCGATTGCGGTCGCTACACCGGCTGTGCTTTTTTCAGACCCGCGCTCACCATGCAGAACCGCATTTCCATTTATAAATATAAATCCCTTCTGGGGGCAAGCAGTGGAATGGCGCGGGTGCGGGCTGCTTTTTCTCCCAACCTTTTTCACCCGGACATTCTGGCGGAAATCTATTCTCACCTGCTCGGGGTGCAATTACGCAGCAGAATTTTCAACCTGCTGGTGCTCTTTGAACAAAAACGCGGCTTAAGTCGAGTTTCTTATGATGGTGGTACCATTAAGGTGGATTGGCGGGTTACCGATGAAGAACTGGCGATTTACAACAGTATGTTAGGCAAATTGAAGGCCATGCTCGAACCCGTCGCCCAAGAATTGGTTATTAAGACACCCTTGCCCGCCGACTGGCTGTGGTCGGCTGCGCACCATTCCGGGACGATTTCATTGGGAGATCCGCCTGAGGGTCTTGTGGATAAGGATCTTAAACTGCACGGGTGTGATAATGCGTTTGTATGTGACGCTTCGGTAATTCAGGAACATTCATACGCCAATACGGGTTTGACCATTGGTCAGTTGGCTCTGCGCCTGGCTGACCACCTATCATAGCAGGGGGCAATAATTTGAGTGGGCCGACCGTTTTGGTAACCGGTGCTACCGGCTTTTTGGGCAGCCGTTTGGTTGCGCAGTTGACGCGGCAGGGTTTTCGGGTCCGGGCGTTTGTGCGCCGGACATCCAACACGGCGCGACTGCAGGCCACGGCCGCCATGCTCCATTTCGGTGATGTCAAGGACGTTGAATCCCTGTCGTCTGCCATGAAAGGTGTGACGGTGGTGGTGCATGCCGCCGCCGACACGAGCGGCGATGCGCAAAGCGGGCAGTTGATCACTGTTCAGGGCACCCGAAATGTGATCCAGGCGGCAATGGCCGGAGGTATCCGGCAGCTGATCTATCTGAGTTCTTGCAGCGTCTACGGCATCACCGATTGTCAGCCTTGGCAGAGGATCGATGAAACCGGCCCCATCGAGCGGCACCCCGAGATGCGGGGGCACTATTCAGAGGCCAAGCTCAAGGCTGAGCAGGACGTTTTGGCGGCCATGGGGAAGGGGGCGTTAAAGGTTACCTGCCTGCGGCCCGGCACCATCTGGGGACCGGGAGGCGAGACCTTCACGCCCATGATGGGCTTCAAGGTCGGCCGGCGCTTGATCGGCATTATCGGCAGTGGCCGATTCATACTGCCGCTGGTTTACCTGGACAACCTGGTCGCTGCCATCCTTACCTGCATTGACCACCCCGGGGCCTATGATCAAATATTCAACGTCGTCGACCCCACACCGGTGGACAAAAACACTTACACCCGCAAGGTATTGAAACCGCTGTTTCCCGGCGCGTTATTTTTTCGTATCCCCTACTGGGCGCTTTACGCAACCGTCGCTTGCCAGGAGGTGGTGTTCAAGGCTTTGGGGCGCAGGCCGGTTCTAAGCCGCTATCGGTTGGTGTCTTCCCAGCGGCCGGTGAAGGTTGAAGGTGGGAAAATCGCACGACAGCTGGGGTGGTCGCCGCCGATGGGTTTTGATGCGGCCGTGCAAGAGGTCTTGCGGTTTGAAAGAGGCCAAGGCTGAATTTCTGATCTGCCACTGTGGACATTAGGATAACCTTATGTGCGGTATTGTCGGCGTAGCGTCAAGTGTTGAAAACATGAAAGGCTTTCCCATCGAGGCCATCACCGACATCTTGGCCCATCGGGGGCCGGATGGCAGCGGTATTTACACGGATGAGCAGGTGGCGCTGGGGCATCGGCGGCTGAGCATCATCGATGTGGCCGGTGGCGCACAACCGATTTTCAACGCGGATGGATCCAAGTGTATTGTTTATAACGGCGAGGTGTTCAATTTCCAGGAGCTGCGCCGAGACTTGTTCGACAAGGGGTATGTTTTTAAAACCCGCAGCGACACGGAAACGATTCTGCACGCCTATGAAGAGTGGGGCGAGCGTTGTGTGGAGTTGCTGCGGGGGATGTTCGTGCTGGCGATCTGGGACCGGCGTCAAGGCAAGCTGTTTATTGCAAGGGATCGCTTGGGGATCAAGCCGCTCTTTTATGCCGAGCACGGAGGGCGGTTCTACTTTGCTTCGGAGATGAAGGCCATACTGGCCGAGACCCGATTTCCACGGCAGATTGATGAGACGGCGCTGGCTGCCTATTTCACTTACTCTTATATTCCAGCGCCCTTGACCATTTATCGCCATATCCGCAAACTGCTGCCGGGGCACACCCTGACGTGGCAGGCGGGCCGGGTGGAGATCAAGCAATATTGGGATCTGGTCTTTGCACCGGACCGATCCAGGGACGAAGGCTATTTTATCGAGCGTTTTCTTGCGTTGTTTGAAGAATCGGTGCGCATGCGGTTGATCAGCGAGGTGCCGTTAGGGGCTTTTTTAAGCGGGGGTATCGATTCCAGCGCTGTGGTGGCCATGATGAGCAGGGGGTCGGCCGAGCCCGTCAAGACTTTCTGCATCGGGTTCGGGGGGGCGACGGGTGGTTATCTGGATGAGCGCGGGTATGCACGATTGGTGGCGCAGCGTTATGGCGCCGATCACAGTGAGTATGAGGTGATTCCCAGTTTTAAGGGTTTAGTTGAGAAGATTGTGTGCGCTTTCGACGAACCTTTTGCCGATGATTCGGCGATTCCTTCCTATTTTGTATGCCAGATGGCCCGAAAGGGTGTGACGGTCGCGCTTTCCGGCTTGGGCGGCGATGAGGCGTTTGCCGGCTACGAGCGCTATTTTGGGTTTCATGTCAGTCGCTTTTACCGAATGCTGCCGTTGTTGGTCCGTGATAAAATAATCGGTCCGATGGTGGAAAAGATTCCGGAGCGATCCGACGGGCACTACACGGTAAACCACATCAAGCGTTTTGCGCGTTCGGGGGCATTGAGCCCGGACATGGCTTATATCGGCTATGTCTCCAGGCTCAATGGCGATATGGCCGATGCCTTTTTTGTCGACGGGCAAAAGTTCAACGCTTTGCGTGCCGATGCACGCGACTTGATGTTGGCCCATTTTCGTTCGGATAAGGTGGATGGTGATCTTGCTTGCCTGAACCGGGCTTTTTACTATGATATGAAAACCTATTTACCGGAAGATATTCTTGCTGTGACGGATCGGATGAGCATGCAGCACGCATTGGAAGTGCGCGTGCCCTTTGTGGATCACAAGGTGCTGGAGTTTTGCGCCACCATCCCTCCGGAAATGAAGATGCGCTGGTTCAGCAAGAAGTACCTTCTCAAAAAAGCGACTCGGAATTTACTTCCGGCAGCGGTGATCGACCACCGAAAGCAGGGGTTTGTCGGGCCAATGGCCCAATGGTTGAAATACGATCTTAAAAAGTATGTGCAGGAAACGCTGACCCGCCGGAATCTTGAGCGGCATGGTTACTTGAATTTCGATGTGGTTCAGCGGTTGTTGAATGAGCATTTTTCAGGTAGACAAATCCATGATACGCTGATCTGGTCGATGCTGGTTTTTCAAAAATGGTACGATCTGTACATCGACAGGCGTTGATGGGGCAGTGCGGTTGTAGACAATTTAACGTCGGCCGATGAGCATCTATAATGGCCGCCACACTGAATCAGGGGAGGCAGGCCCTTGGCGGAGTTGTTCTTTTTTCTTTTGTTGCTGTGTATGGTCTATTCCTATACTCTTTTTCCGGCTTTGCTGTGGTTGATGAAGCATTTCGTCAAACATCCATGGAAGAGGGTGCCGGGTGCAGCCAAGGTTTCTATCATTATTTCGGTTTATAATGAAGAAAAGGTGATCCAGGCAAAAATTGAAAATGCGCTTGCATTGGATTATCCGCCGGAGCTCTTAGAAGTGGTGGTCAGCTCGGACGGTTCGACGGACAGCACCAATGACATTGTAGGTCGCTTTGCCGATTCCCGGGTTGTGTTGAAGCGTTTTGACCGGTTGGGAAAAACCGCATGCCTGAACAGGGTTGTGCCGCAGGTGGGTGGGGATGTCGTTCTTTTTACGGATGCCAATTCCATGTTCCCGAAAGACCTGTTGACCCATCTGGTTGCCAATTTCTCCGATCCGAATGTTGGTTTGGTAACGGGGTGGACCAGGTATATTGCACCCGGTGGCGGCGAGGAGGTGACCGGGTTATATGCCAAGCTGGAGCGCTACACCAAGTATTGGGAGTGTCTGATCGATTCATGCGTCGGCGCCGATGGCGCGGTCTTTGCGATCCGCAAAGCGCTTTACCAACCGTTGGGCGCGGATGACATCAACGATTTCGTTATACCGCTCAATGTTATTAAGCAAAAAAAACGGGTCGTTCTGGACCCGGCGGTGTTTTGCCGGGAGGAAGCCGTTGACAGCGATCAAAAGGCGTACCGGCGTCAAGTCCGCATCACCACCCGGACCTTGTGGGCCATACGCCGCCACCTGTTTATGTTGAACCTGGCCAGGCATGGCTATTTTGCCTTCTTCTTGTGGTCCCACAAGGTGCTGCGGCTGGCGGCGCCGCTATTTTTTGTGCTCGCGCTGCTGATGAATATTGCTTTAGTGGGTCATTCCTGGTTTTTCAATATGACTTTTGCCGGGTTCATGCTTTTCCTTTTTTCGGGTCTGATCAGCCTGGCCGGGTTGACCAAAAACAAGGTTGCATCCATCTGTAAGTTTTTCCTGATCACCTTCACCGCCCAGATCGCGGGCTGGGTTCGCATGGCGGCAGGCATACGCGATACGACTTGGACGCCCCAGAGATGACGGGTGCCCAAGGGGAAGCGTAGATAATACAAGTCGATAAGAATTGAAGAATCGTACGATTTGCTTGTATTCGGGAGACCGCTTCGGACAGATGGCTGTCAGGATAGCGGTATCTTTTTTTCCATTACTCCAGAACCAGAAGGACCCTGACAATGAGCAAAATGAAATTCGCCCTGGTTGGCGCTGCCGGCTACGTTGCACCACGCCACATGAAAGCAATATTGGACACGGGTAATGATCTTATCGCAGCCTTGGACCCAAGCGATTCAGTGGGTATTATCGATTCTTACTTTCCGGATGCGCACTTCTTTACCGAATTTGAGCGATTCGATCGGCACATCGATAAACTGCGGCGCTCCAACCCCGGTGGTGCCGTTTCATACGTTTCCATCTGCTCGCCGAACTATCTTCACGACGCCCACATGCGCTTCGCCCTGCGCTCAGGTGCGGACGCCATCTGTGAAAAGCCCCTGGTGCTGAACCCTTGGAACATCGACGGGCTGGCCGCAATTGAGAAGGACACCGGAAAAAAAGTGCACACCATCCTGCAGCTGCGCTTGCATCCGTCCATTATCCAGTTGCGGGACCAGGTGGCCAACGAAACCACGGACCGCAAACACGAAGTGGACCTTACCTATATTACCTCCCGTGGGCGATGGTATTTGCGCTCCTGGAAAGGGGAGGTGCAAAAATCGGGTGGCATCGCCACCAACATCGGGGTCCACTTTTACGATATGCTCCAATTCATCTTTGGTGCCTTGCAAGAGAATGTCGTCCACTACGCTTCGGCCACCAAGGCCGCCGGCTTTTTGGAGTATGAGAATGCGCGGGTGCGTTGGTTTTTGTCTGTGGACTATGAGGACGTTCCCGCAGAGACCCGGTCCCGCGGCCAGCGCACCTACCGTTCCATCACCGTGGACGGTGCGGAGATTGAGTTTTCAGGCGGTTTCACAGACCTGCATACCCGCAGTTACGAGAACATTCTTTCGGGCAACGGCTTCGGCCTGGAGGAAAATCGCGTGGCGATCCAGACGGTGTCCGATATCCGCAACCAGACCCCAATTGGCATGGTGGGGGACTACCACCCTTTTCTGAAAACCATGCATTCCTAATGAAATAAGGAAAGACGCATGAGTGATCCAACCTTCATCCATGAGACGGCCATCATCGACCAAGGCGCGATTATCGGCGCCGGCACTCGCATTTGGCATTGGGTGCACATTGGCACAGGGGCTCGCATCGGCCGGAACTGCTCTTTGGGCCAGAACGTTTTTGTTGCAGACAACGTGGTCATCGGTGACAATGTCAAGATTCAGAACAACGTTTCCGTATACAAAGGGGTCACCCTGGAGGATGGGGTGTTTTGCGGGCCGTCCATGGTGTTCACGAACGTCTACAACCCGCGTGCGGAATTGCGCAAAATGGACCAGTTGAGGCCCACGCTGGTTAAAAAGGGGGCGACCATCGGCGCCAATGCAACCATTGTATGCGGTAACACGGTGGGCCGGTATGCATTCATTGGCGCGGGTGCGGTGGTCACGCGGAATGTGCCGGATCACGCGCTGGTTGCGGGCATCCCCGCCAAGCATATCGGCTGGGTGTGCGAGTGTGGTGAGCGTTTGCCGGATGATTTGAAGTGCCTGGCCTGTGATAAGCAATATCGTCGAAAGGGTGAACACCTGGAGGAGCAAGGGGCGAGGAGATAACGGGTTGCTTCCACATTGGTCGCGGAGATAAAAGTATGAAAATGGTGGACTTGGAGACACAGCAGGGTCGCATTCGGGAGGCGTTGGATCAGCGGTTGAAGTCGGTGCTGTCGCACGGGCAGTACATTATGGGCCCGGAGGTGAAGGAGCTGGAAGGGCTGTTGGCTGAGTTCGCCGGGTGCCGGCACGCTATTGGTTGTTCTTCCGGCACCGATGCTTTGTTGATTGCATTGATGGCCTATGGGGTGGGGCCGGGCGATGCCGTTGTCACATCGCCTTTTACGTTCATCGCCACCGCGGAGGTGATCGCTCTTTTGGGTGCGACGCCCGTTTTTGCGGATATCGATCCGCGCACTTTCAACATCGATGCCGCTAAACTGGAAGAGGTTCTGAAAGCGACCGATAGAGCGGGCAAGCTGAAGGTCAAGGGGTTGATCCCCGTGGATCTGTTCGGTCTACCGGCCGATTATGATGACATCATGGCCTTTGCAAATGCCCATGATTTGTTTGTGTTGCAAGACGGGGCGCAAAGCTTTGGCGCCCGATTCCATGGGAAACGGTCTCCCGCCTTGGCGCATGTCGGAGCGACCAGTTTTTTCCCGGCAAAGCCGCTGGGGTGCTATGGGGACGGGGGAGCGATTTTCACCGATGACGATGAAATGGCCGCCGCCATGCGCTCCATTGTTCTTCATGGCAAGGGCGGGCACAAATATGAAAATGTACGGATCGGCGTGAATGGCCGACTCGACACGCTTCAGGCTGCCGTTTTGCTGCCGAAACTGGAGATTTTCGAAGAGGAATTGGCGCACCGGCAGGCCGTTGCGGATCAATACGGCCGGGCGCTGGCGCAGGTTGTTGCAGTGCCGCATACGCCCAGTGGCATGGTGAGCGCCTGGGCGCAGTACTCCATTTTGACGGACCGTCGCGATGAACTTCAGCAATACTTGCAGCAGAAGGGCATTCCGACGGCGATCTATTATCCGAAGCCACTTCACTTGCAGGCCGCTTTCGGCTACCTGAGGTACGCGGAGGGGGATTTTCCCGAGGCGGAAAGAGCGTCCCGCCGCATTTTGAGCCTTCCGATGCATCCTTATCTGGCGGATGGCGAGATTGGTGCGGTTGTTGCCGCAGTGCGCGGCTTTTGCGAATCTTGAAGGGTTGGTTGCTGAGCTGCTGATGCAGCGGAAGCCGGGCGTTTTTGATGCGGGGCCCGGCGATAAGAATTCATTTTTCGGCGGGAAAGGTTTTCAATGAAAGTGGTCAGTATTGTGGGCGCCAGGCCCCAGTTCATAAAGGCCGCGCCGGTAAGTCGGGCCATGGCCGAACACAATGATCTGCGCGGCAATCCGTTGATCGAAGATATTCTGGTGCACACCGGCCAGCATTACGATCACAATATGAGCCAGGTGTTTTTCGACCAGTTGCGGATCCCGCACCCGAACCACCACTTGGGTGTGGGGTCCGGCAGCCACGGCGCCATGACCGGCGCCATGCTGGAGCGGATCGAAGCGATTTTGATAAATGAATCGCCGGATTTTGTGCTGGTCTACGGCGATACCAACTCCACTTTGGCCGGCGCTCTGGCGGCTGCCAAGTGCAATGTGCCGGTGTCGCATGTGGAGGCGGGCTTGCGCTCGTTCAACCGCCGCATGCCCGAAGAGATCAACCGGGTGATGGCGGACCATCTTGCAAACATTCTTTTCTGCCCGACGCAGCAGGCGGTGGATAATCTGCAGGCCGAAGGGATTGTGGAATCCGTTGGGGGTGCGGGCGCGGCGTTTCGGCGGCGTGTGGCGCGTGTGGGGGATGTGATGTATGACGCCTTCCTGTTCAACCGTTCGCTTGCGGCGGCGCAAAGCAGCATTTTGGGGGATCATGCCTTGGCGCCGAAAAAATTCGCTTTGGCCACCGTCCACCGCCAGGAGAACACCGACGATCCTGTTCGGTTGAGAGGGATTTTCCAGGCATTGAATGCCATTGCGAGCCCCGAATCGCCTTTGGTCATGCCGCTGCATCCGCGCACGCAGAAGGCCTTGGCGGCTTGCGGGATCGCCTGCGGTAAGAATGCCGATCTGAAGATTCTGCCACCGGTGAGCTATCTGGATATGATCGCCCTTGAGGCCAATGCCGGTCTGATTCTCACCGATTCGGGGGGTGTGCAGAAGGAGGCTTATTTCGTGCGCGTGCCGTGCATCACACTGCGCGATGAGACGGAATGGGTGGAGACGGTGCAGTCCGGCTGGAATGTGCTGGCGGGAAGTGATCCGGATCGTATTTTGGATGGCGCCCGGGCGGCCGGGCGCGGTCGGGATGTCGATATTTATGGTGACGGGGACACGGCCGGCGCTATTGTTCGGGAGTTGTGTGCTTATGTGAATGGTGGTTGATTGTTGGAGGTTGGGGGTTGGGGGTTGGAGGTTGGGGGTTGTTGGGTGGTGGGTGGGGTGTTGTGATGGGGCGAGAAGGAGGTTGGGTGTGAAGCGTTTTGTTTTGGTGTTGTTGGTTTTTGTGGTGGGTGTGGGTGTCGGGGTGATCGGCATGGAGTTGAGGTCGGGGGTGCGGTATTGGCGGAATTTGGCACCGGCTTCTTCCGAGGCGACGGCGCGGCCGATGCGGGATTTGACGATCAATCCGGAAACCGTTCGCTCCGGTGAGCCGAAGGTGCGGGGTGTTGTTTTTTCGACGACCTCCGGCGGTCGGGCGGTGGGCGGGGTGTGGTCGTGCGAGGGGCCGGCCGAGATCGATTTTACTTTCGGTGCGGATGAGCGGTTGTATGTTCTGGGGGGCAGTGTCGATGTGTTTTACCTTGGCGCCCGGTTCACTTTGCGACAGGGCGATACGGCGCTGTTCAGGGCCGGCACCACCGCTACGTGGAATATTGCCGATAGGCTGGAAAAGGTTTGGGTGGTGCACGATCCGGGCAGGGTGGCGCGGGCGATGTCTTTTTTGGCCGGACGGGAGTAGGGCGCGGCGCGGTTGTGCGGGAGAAATAGGAAGGGGTTGATGGAAAAGAAGCTTTGGGAAGAGTTCGGGATGACCCGGCGCACGTTTTTGCGCCATTTCGGGATCGCCTCGTGCGCCATCACCTTGGGGCCTTTTTTCGTGGAACGGTTCGCCACGGCCATTGCACAGGTGCCCGAGCGGGTGAAGGTTTTCAAGGTCAGCAACGGGGACTGCTTTGAGAACATCGACCGGTTGTGGGCGATGATGGGCGGGGTGGGCAATTATATCGATGCCGATGATTTTGTGGTGATCAAGGGCAACGGGCAATGGCCCTACCAGGGGTATACCCACACGGGCTGCATTAAGGCGGTGATCGACGCGATTCTTCGGTTGCCGGGGTACGACGGGGAGATCTTTGTCTGCGACAATGTTCAGGAATATGGGGGGCTCAACCAAACCGGATTCGACGCGACAGTGGCTTATCGGACGCGCAATTGGCCGGATCACAACTGGGATTCGTTGGCGGCGGCATATCGGGCCGAAGGGAAGCCCGTGGCGGCCAAGCGTTGGGTCAGCAGCCAGGCGGATATTACTGGGCCTGGTGATGGTGAAGGGTGGATACGTGACTTTTTCGCTTTTCACGGGCGCGACAGCTATTTGTCCTACCCGGTGTTCGAGTCGCCCCTTACGCCGGGGTGCATGGTGGATGTAAAAAATGGCGTTTGGCGGGGCGGCGGTTACACGGGCCGGCGGGTCAAGACGTTGTTCATGCCCAACTTGAACAACCACGGCAGCGGTGGAGAAGATTATGCGGGTGTGACCAGCGCGGTGAAAAGTTTTTTCGGTGCCACGGAGATCCATAACGGCGGGTATGCGACATTCCGGGGTCATTACAATATGCACAGCACCAGCTATGCCCGCAGCCGTGCAGATTATGCCGGTGAGCTGACGGCGCGGTTCATTCGGACGATGTACGCGCCGTCTTTATACATCACGGCGGCGATGTGGGCGGGGCATCAATCGCGCACTGGGGGCGCCGTTGAAACGAAAACCGTTCTGGCGTGTGAAAACCCGGTGACTTTGGACTATGTGGCGTGCAAGGAAGTGATCGCGCCGCACGCCGCCTGGCTGGATCCGGATCAGGATAACAATACCAGGCGCCAGCTCACGGGCTGCATCGCGGGAGGCGTGGGCACCATCGATCCGGGTGCCTTCGAGGTGGTGGCTTATGATTTCGACCGGCCGACGGTTCATCGTTTGGATGTCGACCGCATGATCAAGGAGTTCGAGGCGGGGCGGGCGACGGAGCAGGAGGTCATCGATTTGATTCAGGCTTATATGGATGGGGGGTAGGAGGTAGGGGGTTGGGGGTTGGGGGTTGGAGGTTGGGTGTAGGGGGTGGGGTGTAGGGTGGATCAAGCGAAGCGGATCCACCATCGTGCTCGGTACACAAGGTTGTGGTTATCTTATTGGTGGATCCGCTGCGCTTGATCCACCCTACGATGTTGCGGTGGCAGGCGGTTTGTGGGGTCTTGTTATTGGGAACGGTTGATTGAGGGGGGAATATGAGGGGGACGATGGGGTTGATGGGTGCGTTGGTCGGCGTGCTGCTGTGCTTGGGGTCGGCTGCGGCTTTTTCGACACATGCCACGGATGCTTATCGTTCCTTTGATGCCCTGGAGGCGGCGGCGGGCGAGGCGATCACCGTTACGGTGGTGTTTTCCAATTTGGAGCCGGCGGATTTGCGTGGTTTTTTCTTCACGGAGCACATTCCCGTGGGGTTGTCGGTGACCACGGAGGCGGTAATGATTGGTGGGGTGCGGGTCGGCTATGTGTATGAAACCGGTGCGGTTGGGGATGTGTACGCCGGTTCGGTGCCCCACCGTTGGGTCCTGGAGACGCCGGGCGATTTTACCCAAGACAATCCGGTGGCACCGTCCGCAACGGTGACGATCATCTACAGATTGACATCTTCCGATGAAGGCGCTTTTCAGCTCGGTGCGTTCAATTGGGCGGGATATTACCGGGACGCGCTGGGGGCTGCTTTCGGGCACAGCGAGGGTGCCGACGATGTCGCGCTGGTGTTTGCGGCGGGAGATGGCGGTGGTGGTGGGCAGTCCGGGAGTGGCGGCGGTGGTGGTGGCTGTTTCATTATCAGTGCACTTTATTGAATCGGCAAGTTTTCTTTCTGTAGGCAATCCTTTATGTGCAGTATGGAAATGATGGGCGCATGAAATATCCGGTAGTACATCTGGGCGGCGCAGCGTGTGTGACAGGCTCGTGTCATCTGGTGCAGTTGCAGGGGGTGAATATCCTTGTGGATTGCGGGTTGACCCAGGGGGATGACCGGAGTTGCGATGTGGCTGCGTGGCCGGTGAAGGTTGCGGAGCTGGATTTTATCATTCTGACCCATGCGCATGTGGATCATATCGGGCTGCTGCCGCGATTGGTGGCGGAGGGGTTTGAAGGCGAGATACTCTGCTCGCACCCGACAAAGGCGCTGTTGGCGCCGATGCTGAACGATGCGATGCGCTTCGATGCTTTTTCGCGGGCGGAGCGGGAGGGGATCGGGCGCAAGATCGACGAGCTGTCGTGGGGTTTTGAGTATGGGCAGGTTTTCGATCTGAAGCGGGGTCTTTCGTTCAAGCTGGGGCGGGCGGGGCATATTCTCGGCTCTTGTTTTGTGCGCATCGAAAGTGGCCGCGACGACTATTCGATTCTGTTTTCAGGGGAGTAGACTGTAGTAGATCGTAGATTGTAGGGTGGATCAAGCGAAGCGGATCCACCAATGGGGTATGCACGGCTTTGTGTGCCGGGCACGGTGGTGGATCCGCTTCGCTTGATCCACCCTACGATTGCAATTATCATGGTGTTTGGGATCATGGCGCCATGGTTGCAATTGTTGTGGTGTTTGGGATCATGGCGCCATGGTTGCAATTGTTGTGGTGTTTGGATCATGGTGCTGGTTTGGCGGCGTTGGTCGCTGCCTGAAATGTTGGGTGGCGGTTGCTTGGGTTTTGCAACGGATTGACACGTTTTTTCGCATTGGTATAGGATCTGACGGAATGGTCAACTGAGTGTGGCATATGAGCAGGGTCTCAAAAAATGATGGTGAAATGGGGAAGATAGGACAAGAACGTCGAGGGAAAGAAGGCGGAGCCCCCTCGCGTTCCTTGGCTGGTGCGTTGTAGGGGGCTCCCGTCTATAAATCGATAATTATGTTATTCTACCCTTTTGAGAATGCTTTGTATCTTCCTTTTAACAACCTCTTTCTGCTTGCCCCTGCAAGGCCGAGTAAGCCAGCCCCAAGGAGCAGCATGGTTGCCGGCTCCGGCACAGGTGCTGTAACCGTAACGTTGCCTAGTCTGGCATAATCAGAGCCATTGATATATTCCCCTCTTATCAGGAGATGCTGAACATTGGCCATGACACCATAAAAATCGATACCGCTATCTGCATATTCTGGAAATAGTACAAAATTGCTCGGGATTAAATCTATACCGAAATTCATCCAAACGTTTTGCTCGAGGCCGCTTATATCCTCCACATTCCCCCGAAGCCTGGCCATAGGGTTTCCTTGACTACTCAATAATGTTACGTCTGGATACGAATCGTAATAATAATGACCTCCCCCAATTTGTTGGCCATCTTGAGATTTATCATTCATATAAAGATCCCATGTAATCGTTCCGCCGATGAATCTGGACCAATCCTCATTTAAAGCCGGTGACATAAAATACCAAGTTCCGCCCTGCATCAGGTCATATGCATAAACATATCCATTCTCATGACCGATACTAGTAACATCGTTATCTACTGTGGACCACGTCGTCCAACCTTCGGCATCACTATCGAATGTGAAAATCACAGGTGCTGCATGGGCTGCCGAAATCCATACAAAAATCAACAATATTGAGAATAAGAAACGTCTTAACCGAAAGTCCATCGTAGAACCTCCTTTCTTTTTTTGTTGTTTACGAGAGACCCCGTAGTGCATCCGGTGCTGATAGAAATATACGACAAGACATATCTACGCTTGTACGGGATGGTGCCCATACAGGATATGACAATTGAAATTAATGCTTGTGGTTCTTGAGATAGGAACGGCTGGAGCAACAAGCTATGTTAAAGGTTGGATAGCGTTTGTTTGTTGAATGTCTATGCAAAAATTGTGCGGAAATATGATTAACTGTTCTGTTTTGCGGGAACGTTTTAATTTCATAATAATTCAAGAAGTTATAAATTCATGGAATTGATGGGCCTTCTTGATTCGAATTGTAGCCTCTTTGACTGTGTAATTAGGGTTATATTTTTTGAATACTTAATGTAATACTACTGTGTGGTTCGAGATGTTTGAATTGACTTTGGATTAATCGCGTTTTTCATTTTCGGAGAAAATTTTTCAACATGCGGCCGATCACCCGGCGTATCGGGGGTCAGATTTTCGACTCAGTGGAATTGTTCGGTGCTTTTTTGACCCTCAGATGACGCAACTTGCCCAGGTAGCAGGATAATCCGCCCCATATTACTCCAAATTCTTGGCTTGGCGAATTGTAGCGAATTGTAGGGTGGATCAAGCGAAGCGGATCCACCAATGGGGTATGCACGGCTTCGTGTGCCGGGCATGATGGTGGATCCGCTTTGCTTGATCCACCCTACGATTGATACGATTGATACGATTGATGCGAGATTGATGCGATGGGTGGGGTATGAAGCGTCGGAAGCTTTTGATTGTTGAGGATGAGATGTCGGTGGCCAAGCAGATTAAGTGGGGGCTTGGCGAGGCGTATGATATCAGTATTGCGGGGGATGCGGCGCAGGCGCGGCCTTTGGTGGCTTCGGGGGCTTTTGCGGTGGTGATGCTGGATTTGGGGTTGCCGCCGCATCCGGATGATCCTCGGGAGGGGTTTCGGTTGTTGGGGGAGATTGCTTCTGTGGCGCCGAACACCAAGGTGATTGTGATCACCGGCAATGCTGAGCAGGAGAATGCGGTGCGGGCCGTGGGGTTGGGGGCGGCGGATTTTTATGCCAAGCCGATTGATTTGAAGTTGCTTGAGTTTGTGCTGGAGAGAAGTTTCACGATTCATGAGTTGGAGCAGGCCAACCGCCGTATGCAACTGCAGGAGGCAACGGGGGGGGCTTTCTGTGGGATGCTGGGGATATCGAGCAGCATGGTGGCGCTTTTCGGGACGATCCGGCAGGTGAGCGGCACCGATTATCCGGTTTTGATCACCGGCGCCAGCGGCACGGGCAAGGAGATGGCGGCGCGGGCGGTGCATGAATTGAGCGGCCGCTCCCGCAAGCCGATGGTGGTGATCAATTGCGGGGCGATTCCGGAGAACTTGTTGGAGAGCGAGCTTTTCGGTCACGAGAAGGGCGCTTTCACCGGTGCGGCGGGGCGCAAGATCGGGCGGTTCGAGCAGGCGGACAAGGGGACCCTGTTTCTGGATGAAATCGGTGAATTGCCGCTGGCGCTGCAGGTGAAGATCCTGCGGTTTTTGCAGGAAGGGACCATCGAGCGGCTGGGGGGCGAAAAGACGATTGCACTGGATGCTCGGATCATCGCGGCCACCAATGTGGATCTGGAGGCGGCGGTGCGGGAGGGCGATTTTCGGGAAGATCTGTTTTTTCGTTTGAACGTGGTGCCCATCGAGATGCCGGCGTTGAAGGAACGGCCGGAAGATGTGCTTTTTTTGGCGCAGCACTTTTTACAGCAGGAGGCCAAGGCGCTTGGGCGCGGCCAGGTGAGTTTTCTGCCGGCGGCCATGGCGGCGCTGCAGGCTTATGAGTGGCCGGGAAATGTGCGCGAGCTGCAGAATCGAATCCGGAGGGCCCTGGGCACCATCAAGGGGCGGAACATAGGGCCTGCGGATATGGGCTTGGGGGAGGTTGTGGGCGCAAACGCGGCGGACAACCGGCTGTTGACGCTGCGGGAGGCGCGGGATGCGGCGGAGGTCAAGGTGGTGCGCCAGGCGTTGGCGTTGAGCGGGAACAATATCAGTCAAGCGGCGCAGTTGTTGGAGGTGAGCCGGCCGACGATGCATGATTTGTTGAAGAAGCATGGGGTTGAGGGTTGAGGGTGGTTGGTTGTGGGTGGTTGGTTGTGGGTTGGGGGTTGGAGGTTGGGTTGGGGAGCGTGGGGCGTAGGGTGTAGGCTGAGGGTGTAGGGTGGATCAAGCGAAGCGGATCCACCAACGTTGTCGGCACCCAACGCCGTTTTGATCTGATTGGTGGATCCGCTTCGCTTGATCCACCCTACGGTGTCGGTGTGGTGTCGGTGTGGTGTTGGTGTGGTGTCGGTGTTTTGATGTTATGTGGTGTGGGTGATGGTTTTTAATTTGGGGATGGGGTTAAAAAAGATCCCCGGAGATGCTGTTCTCCGGGGATCTTTTTGGTTTAGGAATTGTCTTGTCTGTAGCGACTATTTCCGGAGCCGTTTGCGGCTGACGCCGATCAGGCCGAGCAGGCCGGTGCCGAGAAGCAGCAGGGTGGCGGGTTCTGGAACCGGTTCAGGGCTGTAGGATAAGGTGAATACGGATTTTTTTAGAAGCATCCCATGGAAAAAGTCGTTGTACAGTAGGCCGACATTCAAGGGATCGCCTCCAGTCCAATTTACAGTGAAGGTGTCTGCAATGTCGAAATGGGTTGCGAAGCTCCAGCCGTTCAGTGCCCCCTGGTATTGGCCTTCCACGAATACATAATCGTTTTGCCAAGGGCCGGACTCCACATTCGCGGCCCAGATGGTGAGGTTGGCACTGACCACCTCCGCCGATGGGACGGAAAAATCAGCGGGGGTGTTGTGTTGCCAGCTGTTCCACCCGAGACCCCATACATAATCGTACAGATAGACGGTGTCGGTTTCTTCTTTTATGATCGCAGCGCTCGCCGCGACGGACATCAATAATACGAATGTCAGACTCAATGTCGTGATTGCTGTTGTTTTTTTCATTGGATTGCCCTCCTTGTTGGTGCGTTTGGTTCGTGCGCCGAGCGATCCGTTTCAGTTGATGTGCGTTTTCGCCTTTTCACAATGATACACACGCATTAACCGTGCCGTAGTACGAAGGTATTGAAATAATAATATAATTTAAAAGATGCCAAGGGGTGGTGTGGTCTGATATGGCGTGGCTGTAAAACTATTCGACATGTATTTTTTGGATTGGATTCAGTGCAAGGGGCGGGAGGACTTGAAGCTTTCCTTGTTGATATAGGTAAGGAAGGTAGGAATCGGTGTGGGTTTATGGTGTTGGTTGGCGATGTGGAAAGGTAGGGCCGAATTTGTCCAGATTCTGGTTCTGGTAGAGTGTCGACGAATTTAACAGTTTATTTTTGATGGACGCCAGTAAAGGAGTTCACCACGCAAGAGACCACCGGAGGGTTCCCGGTGGTCTCTTGCGTGGTGCGGTTTGGCTGATGAAGCCTGTGCCTACTTATTTTCTGAATTTTTTCCGGCTGACGCCAACGAGGCCCAACATGCCGGCACCGAGGAGCAGGAGGGTGGCGGGCTCAGGTACAGCAGCGGCCTCATAGTCCAAGGTGAAAACCGAACGGTTAAGATTGAAGCGGTTGGGAACAGGTACCCCAAAAAAATATGAATATTCAGAGTAGTTCAGCGAAACTTCAAGGACGTCGCCTTCTGCCCAACCTGTATTCAAGATGTCCGCGACATCAAAGGAATCTCCTTCATATTCCCCCCAAAAAGGAAACCATATCCATGACCAAGTTTGATTTTGCAAATAACCTTGAAATTGACCATTCATGACAATTTCATCATTGTTGTTGTTGAGGCCGGATGCAAAAATTTCTATGGTAGCCGAGTTGACCACATCCGGGGGTACAGCGAAGTCATCGGGGGTGTTATGCCCCCATTCAACGGTGCCATGACCCCAATATGTTTGATCGAAATTTACAGTCTCTGTAAATACTGCCGCACCGGCCACGGCCGCCATCAGGAAAACCAGTGATACACCAATCGCCAAACCTGTCAATCGCCTCATCGCGTTCCCTCCTTTGTCGAGTATGGTTAGTTGTTGCTGTGCTGGTAGCTGTTGCTGCTATGAATGCTTCCTTACAGCTCCTTCAAGCAAATATGGTGCCGTAATTGTATGTATCTGAAATATAGATTAATATGTTTTTAAAATCGGGAGGTCACCCCCGGATTGTAAATTTTTTCGACGATGTTATAAAGGTGTTAGGCGCTGCTGAATTTTGTCGATTGTGATTAACGCCTATTAATCATTGATAATATCCAATCCATTGGCAACCCATCGCCCGTGTAAATGATCCTTTTCCGAAATGCCTGATGGAATAGCTTACAGTAGGGTGGATCAAGCGAAGCGGATCCACCATCGAGGCAATATTTGGGAGGGGAGGCATGCCGCTGTTGCGGGCGTGGGCTGTGAATGGACTGTCTCGCACTTTTGATAAATGGCAGGGGAACAGCGCGGGTGATGATGATCGTCGGGTGGACGGGCCGGGACGAGACCAATCCACCCGATTTGTGATATCGGTTGAAGGGTGCCGCCTTACGCGGTCTTCTTTCGCCGTACGACCACCAACCCGGCCAGTCCGCTGCCCAGCAGCAGGAGCATGGCGGGTTCGGGGACCGGGGCGCTGAGGCGTTCGTAGATGACATCGTTGGCGCAGCTGACGGTCCAGCCGATGGTGAAGTCGCTGCCGACCCAGAGGTTCAGATCCTGGAAAATAAAGGAGTTTTGCGTATTCAGGGTGCTTGAATCGAAATCGCTTACGGTTGCCTGGTCATCTGAGAGCTTCCCGAGGCCGCTTTGGGTATTGAATGCTATGGGATGATTTCGCCGGATGATGAAATTGCCGGTGGTGGAGCCGTGGGAGAGGATGTAGTTGCCTGAAATGCTCGAGTAGGCGCCGAGGGCGAATTCGGTTTCGCTGAAGGAATAGACCTGCTGTTCGGTCGTAACGACATAATCCCAGTAGTTATTGGAGTTTATGTCAATGAACAGATCGCCGGCGTAGAGGGCCGGTGTGTAGTTGGCGTAATAGGCAAGGTTTATGTAGTTGAAGGTGATGCTTTGCAGAATTCCGTTATCGACAACTGCGGATCCGCCTACAATGTCCGGTGTGCCGACGGTGTCTTGATTGGTGTAGTTGGTGCCCCATCCTTGCCAACGGATGGTGTCGTCGCCGAATTCAATTACGGCGCCGTAGCTGCTTGATGCAAATAGCAAAATACCGACGATCAGTACAAATGGGAATTTTTTTTTCACGGTGAGCTCCTGTAATTGGGGTTTTGTATCACATTCGTATCGATATCAGAGTCAATGTACTTCGCGAGCGCAGTGAGTGATTGTGTGTATTTTTGCGTTTGCTGAAAACCAGCAATTAATATGCCATTTCTATATTTTCTTTTTAAAACAATATGATGTCGGTATTTTATTTTTTCCCGTTGAAGCGTTGTTAGATTTTTCGACGGTATTTCTTGCGGTTGGTGGATCCGCTTCGCTTGATCCACCCTACGGTTTGGGGGGGATATGGAGGGGTCGGTGGATCCGCTTCGCTTGATCCACCCTACGGTTGGGGGTGGGATATGGGGGTGTTGGTGGATCCGCTTTGCTTGATCCACCCTACGGTTGGGTGGGGGGTTGGGGGTGGGTGGGGTGGTGGATGGTGAAGCGGGCGTGGTTTTCCGGGGTGTTGGTGGCTTGGATGGAGCCGTTGAGGTTGGTGATGAGTTGTTTGACTTGCCAGAGGCCTATGCCGCTGCCGTGGGGTTTGGTGGTTTTCAGGGGGGCGAAGAGGGTGTCGGGGAGCAGGTGGGGGGGGATGCCCGGGCCGTTGTCGGTGATGGTGATGGTGATGCGGGGTTGGGTTGGGTCGGTCTCAACGGCGATGTCGACTTGCGCTGGGGTGTCGGTGTTGGCTTCGTGGGCGTTGAGCAGCAGGTTTTCCAGGATGCGGTTGAGCAGTTGGGGGTCGGTGTTGAGCCAGGTATTGGGGGGGCATTGGAGGTGGATGGTCATGTCGGTGAGGCGTTTGGCGATCCGGCGGGTGAATTTTTGTAGAAAATCGGACAGGTTCAGAGGCGTTGGTTGGGGTTCGATCTCTTCTTTGAGCAGGTCGAGGCGTTGTTGCACTTTGTTCATGCGGGTGAGGGCGTCGTCGATGGCTTCGAGCATGTCTTTTTGAAAATCGGGGTTGTGGATGTTGCCTGGTGCGTTGGCGCGTACCAGGGAGAGCATGGATGCGGCGTTCTTGATGTCGTGCAGGATGAAGGCGGATA
The DNA here is from genome assembly GCF_022968795.1 of Desulfatitalea alkaliphila. Taxonomy (GTDB): domain Bacteria; phylum Desulfobacterota; class Desulfobacteria; order Desulfobacterales; family Desulfosarcinaceae; genus Desulfatitalea; species Desulfatitalea alkaliphila. Next base: position 2,011 of record NZ_JALJRB010000039.1, on the reverse strand, counting down.
GGTTGTGCCAGGCTTGGCGCTCTCGGGTTTCAGCCAGTTTTTCGGCCATGCGCACGGCCATGAGGGCGGAGGCGGTTTGGATGCCCAGTGCGGCGAGCAGGTCGAAATCGTCGTGGCCGTAGCGGCCGCCGGTGAATTCGGGGCCCAGGCCGATGATGCCCACCAATTGGTCGCCCACATGCAGGGGGGCCAGCAGAACGAGGTCGGCATGGCGCAGGAAGCCGGTAAGTTCGGCGCGGCGGTTTTTGCCGTCCGGGTCTGCGCTTTTGTCTTGGGTGTACAGGTAGGGGTGGGCGGTTAGGTAGCCGACCAGGGGGTCTCCGGGAACGATGAAGGATGCTTCGGATGTTTGGTGGTTGGTGGAGGAGGGCGTGATTGCCGAAAAACCGCGTTCCATGTCACCGATCCAGATGGTGATGTGATTGGCGTAGAGACTGTTTTTGAGCACTTCGTACAATGCCATCACCACTTGGGGTTCGGTGGCGGCATGTTGCAGACGGGCGGAAAGGGCGAGCCACTCATCACGGTACTCGTATTTGTTGATATAAAAATGGGTGCTGATGAAAAAATGGGCGCGGCGCCGCAGGTTTTGAGAAAACAGGAAAAGTCCGATGGCCAGGAGCCCGAGTGCCAGCGCAAGCCATTGGAGCACATTGGGCAGGGGGATGCCGAAGGTGCGCATGATCAATCCGATGATTCCCAGGAGGATCAGGTAGGCGGCGAATATCGTGGGGGCCACGAAAGAATAGATGATTTTCCGCGATATGAATATTTTGCGGTTGAGCAGACGGTGGCGGACCACGGCGTAGGCGATCAGGAGCCATGCCGTGAGGGTCAAAATCGCCGATAGCGTCAGGTGTTCGGCCGCGATGCGCTGGTAGGTGAGTCGGTACGAGGCGGCCCAGATGAGGATCGCACAGGTGAGGAAGCTGCCTATCACCAGGAATTTGTACGTCCAACGGAGCGTTGGAGCGAGGCGTCTCCAGAATATTTCAAGTCGCCAAGCCGCGCCAAGGGCGGCGGGCAACAGGGCGAGGGAGTGAAAATAGATAACCCCGTAGGGGGGGGCGATGAGGTTGTCCTGGATGGCTTTCACGGCGGGAGGGCTGTTCCAGAAGTAGATTGTAATGGTGATGAAGGTAAGGCCTGCGAGCATTTGGAATCCGGTGACCCGTAGTGGTTCGTTTGCATCGTTTTCGGAATGGCGCGACAAGCGGTAGGCCATGGTCAACCACAAGATGGCGAAGGCAGTTTCAGCGAGAAAGAGCAGGGGGTATACGGCAGGGGTTGCCAGGCGGTTCACGCAATAGATGTACTGGCCGGCGAGCAGCGGCATGCCGATCAGGACCTGGATGAGGGAGAGAGACACCCGCTGTTCGTTGCGTTTTAGTCCCGGGGCGATGACACAGGACAGCAGTAGCAGGAAATGGATGGCGTACAGGAAAGCGATGAGCATGGGCGGTCGTCCGGATCCAAGGGGTTGTGGTAATGAAGGTGCCCGGGAGCGCTGTTTCCCCATGCCGTTGGGTGGATCACGGCGTAGGCGTAGGGTGGATCAAGCGAAGCGGATCCACCATGGTTAAAATCAACAAATGATGGGTTTTCCGAACGGCCAGAAACCGAACGGATTGAATGTGATTTGTTGGTAGCATTGTTGGGGGTTGGGATCAAGGTGGATGATGGGGGTGTTGGTTGGGGGTTGTTGGTTGGGGGTTGGGGGTTGAATGTGGTTGGTTGGTGTGAGTGAGTGAGTGGGGGGGTGTTGTTGGTTGTTGGGGGGTGATGGATGGTGGATCCGCTTCGCTTGATCCACCCTACGGTATTTTGAGATGGATTCTGACGGGAGAAAGATTGGGAGATGCGGTAAAGGGCCATGATGACATTTTTCAGGGCTCGTTGGGAAGAACCGAATAGTCGGTAGCGCCCTGAATCAGGTTTTGGTCTGCGGTTATTAAGGTCAATCCATAAACGATAGCGGATGCTGCAATAAAACGATCCGCAGGGTCTTGAT
>NZ_JALJRB010000038.1 GCF_022968795.1 Desulfatitalea alkaliphila | reverse complement strand
CTGGTTGCCGGTGGCCGAAGGTTAGGAGGTATTTCACCAAAGCGGCCTCAATCCTACACCCGTCGCCCTGTTCAACAGATACCGGGCGGCGAAGTTGAAAATGCCCGGGCGGTCTTTTGCAATGCGATCTCGATCCCGACTTTGATCTTGATTTCTGTGGCCACAATCGGGGGATTGCGTATTATTGTGGCATCGGCGTTTGAATGCTTATCTCAAAGGAGGTCTGTTGTGAGCGAAACTGTTTTCCGAAATCGTGGCCATGCCGACATCCCGCATGCCTTCGTGCTGGGCGTGGCGGGCAGTCCCCGCAAGGGAGGGAATTCGGATGTCCTTGTCAGGCAAATCCTCAAAGGCGTCGCTGATTGCGGCGTTCGCTCACGCGGCGTGCAGCTGCGTGACTACCAGTACCAGGGGTGCATCGGGTGCGAAAAATGCCGCAAGACAGGGGTGTGCAAGGGGTTGAAGGACGGGATGACGCTCATTTATCCTGATTTCCTCGCCGCACAAGGGCTTGTACTGGTTTCGCCGACACACACCTACAATATCACCGCCTGGATGAAAGCCTTCATCGATCGGCTCTACTGTTTCTATGATTTCAACGACCATCGCCCCAGGGGCTGGTCGAGCCGTCTGGCCGGGCAGGGCCGCAAAGCCGTTCTGGCCGCGATCTGTGAGCAGCCCGATGCGGCGGACATGGGGTTCACTTTGGAGGCCCTGCGCTATCCGCTGGAAGCGCTGGGCTACCAAATCATCGCTGAGTTGCCGGTGTTCGGGGTGTTTGACCGGGCCAAGGTCAAAACACAAGAGGCGGTGATGCAGCAGGCCCGGCAAATGGGGCGCGCTTTGGCGCAAGCGCTATCCGCATAGCGTTTCCCATCCGCCGGTGGGGGTCGGTCACAAATCTCTTACATGCCAACTGCCGAAAGGTACTGCCATCCCTTGACGGCGCATCGGTTGCCCATTATGTTAGTAATTAATTACTAACATCGATCAGTGGGAGGGAGTAGCGAAATGCCGGCAACAACCAAACATCTGCCGGCCGCACAGCGTCGGATCGCCACCGTCAAGGCGGTCATCGAGCTGGCGGCGCAGCAGAACCCCAGCGAGATCACGACGGCGGCCATTGCCAAGCACATGCACCTCACCCAGGGGGCCTTGTTCCGTCATTTCAGAGATAAAAATGCCATTTGGGAGAGCGTTATGGGTTGGGTGGCCAAACGTCTGCTGGACAGCGTTGACAAGGCCTCGCGGCAGACGGCTTCGCCCCTGGCGGCTTTGGAAGCCATGTTCCTGGCGCACATCGCCTTTGTCGCCGACCACCCAGGGGTGCCGCGCATGATGTTCGGTGAACTGCAACGCGCGGAGGATTCGGCGGCCAAACAGATCGCGCGGGACCTGATGGGGCGCTACGGCCAACGCATCGCCGTCTTAATCGCGGCGGGCCAGGCCGCGGGCGAGGTGGCGGCCGAAGTCGACAACCGTGCCGCTGCGACACTGTTGATCGGCGCTGTTCAGGGGCTGGTCATGCAATCGATGATGGCCGGCCGTCCGGAACTGATGCGGCAACAGGCCGCGCCGTTGTTCGCCATGTTGCGTCGCGGTATGGCCAAACCAGGCCACGGTGGGTGCGAGGAGGCAAAATGAACCAATCCGTAGGTAAGAAGCAGCCCTTACTCAGCGTCAAGCAGAAGGCGGTGGTATTGCTTGTGGTGCTGCTGACGGGTGCCTGGATCGGCATAAAAGCAGCGGCCCGCCTGCAAGTGGCGCTGGATCCGCCCGCACCGGAAGAAACCGCGCCGCCGGCCGTGGCGACCATGCGATTGTCCCTCCAACCCTTTGAACGCTGGCAACGCTATCCGGGCACCATTGCCGCTGAAAGAGAGGCGGTGTTGCAAAGCCGATTGACCGCCCGCATCGTCGCGCTGCCGGTGCGCACCGGGCAGGTGGTGCGGCACGGTGATCTGCTGGTGCGACTCGATGATGAGGAGCTGGGGCGCGAAATCGAACGGCTGCAAGCCGCGCAGCGCGCCGTTGCCACCGAGCTGGCATTGTCCGAGAAGCTGCTCCAACGCCGCCGGCAACTCTTCGCCGCGTCAGCCGCCACCGAAGAACAGGTCGATGAGGCGCGTACCCGGGTGGAAGCCCTGCAGGCCGCCCGCGAAGAGAACCGCCAGGCGCTGCGGGTGGCCGAAACCAGACGCGGTTACGCACGGATTGAAGCCCCCTTCGACGGTGTGGTGGGACACCTTTTCGTGTTCACCGGCGATATGGCCGCGCCGGGGCGGGCGCTGGTGGAACTGATCGACACCAGCACGGTCAAGGTGGTATTCGCCATTGCGCAGAAGGATGTGCCGCAGATTGCACAAGGCACACCGGCCGAGATCCATGTGTCGATCCTGGACCGGGTGATGCGAGGCCAAGTGGACCGGATTCATCCCGCACTGCAAACGCCCGGCCGTGGCGCCTTGGCCGAGATTGTACTGCCCGCGGGCAGCGGTCACCCGCCACCCGGCATGGAAGCAGTGGTGCGGCTGCGCATTTTCCAGCGGGACCGGGTGCTGGTCTTGCCCGTCGAGGCCGTGCACCGGCGCGATGCGGAACGTTATGTCTTTACGGTCGAAAAGGATGTCGCCCGACGGCGGCCGGTGACCACGGGACCGGAATACCAGGGGCGGGTTGTGATCGAAACGGGCCTGGCGCCGGGCGATGAGGTCATTCTTACGCCGCATCCGGCCCTGGTGGACGGTGTCGCGGTTACCATCGGAGACCGGCCATGAACGGCTTTCCCCGCTGGATTCTCGATCACCGCCATGCCGTGCTGGCGGTTTTGGCGGCGGTTCTGTTGCTGGGCATAGACGCACGTTACCAACTGCCGGTGCAACTGTTTCCCGACACCGATCCGCCCATGGTGACGGTGATCACGCCCTATCCGGGAATGGCCGCCGAGGACGTGGAGCAAAACGTCAGCAAGTTGATGGAAGAGGAATTCGCCGGCATCAATGATGTGCGCGCCATTCGCTCCTCCAGCCAGGAAGGGTTGTCGGTGGTCGAGGTGGAACTGCATTACGGCGCTTCCAGCGCCACCGGCGCGGTGGACGTGCAAAGCGCCATCAACCGTATCCGCGCCGACCTGCCCGCCACCATGGGGGAGCCGCAGATTCAGGAGTTTTCGTCCGCTGCGCGTCCCATTGTCACCCTGGCGCTGACCAGCGCAACCGTTCCATTGGCTGAGTTGCGCGATTTGGCGGAGAACCGCATCCGGGACCGCCTCAACCTGGTGCCCGGAGTGGCCGCCGTGGACGTGATCGGTGCTCATCAACTGCAGTTGGAGGTGCAGCTTCAGCGGGACAAACTATCCAGTCACGGCGTGACCCAGGAGCAAGTGGTCGCCGTGCTGCGCAATTGGAACCTGACCGAGGCGGGCGGGCGGCTCCGGCAGGGCAACCGGGAGTCCGTCGTGCGATTCGACACACCGCTGACCGGCGCGGCGGACGTGGCGGACCTGGTGGTCCAGCGACGCGGTGAACATCTGCTGCGCCTGTCCGATCTGGCCGAGGTGCGCTTTGTCGCCGGTGAGCCGCGTGCGGCCTATCGTCACAACGGTCGGGCCGCCATTGCCGTACAGATCCTCAAACGGGACGAAGCCAATACCGTCGAAGTGGCCGACCGACTGATGAAGGTCTTCGAAGAACTGCGACAAACCGCCCCCGATGTGGATTTCGCCATGGCCGAAGATGATTCGGCCTTTACCCGGGTGGTGATCAACAGCATGACCGCCACGGTGCTCAGCGCCATCGCCCTGACCGTCATCGTGGTGCTGCTGTTTCTCGGTGATGCCCGCCAATCAATGATCGTGGCCGCCTCCATTCCCATCTCATTTCTTGCCACCTTTGCCATGATGCAGGCGGCCGGGCTGCAATTGGACATGGTCACCATGTCGGCCATCATCCTGGGCATCGGCCTGTTGGTCGATGACAGTATTGTGGTGCTGGAGAACATTCACCGCCGTTTGGAGCAAGGTTTGTCGCCTCGTCGGGCGGCCATCGAGGGCACCGGTGAAATCTTATTGCCCAGTACCGGCGGCACCCTGACCACGCTGGCTGTTTTGCTGCCGCTGACCCTCTTGGGGGGGTTCGTCGGCCAGCTTTTCCGACCGTTGGCCTTGACACTGGTCTTCGCCCTTTCCGCTTCCCTGGTCGTCTCGCTGACTGTGGTCCCCCTGATCGCCGCTACCTGGACCCGGCCGGCAGGCCGGCCGAGTTTGTTGGATCGCCTGCTTGCGCCCTTTGACACAATGGTGGTCGCCGTGCGCGACATCTATCTGGGATTGTTGGCCACAGGGCTGCGCCATCCGGTGCTGGCTCTGACGCTGCCCGTGGTGCTCTTGGCCGGCAGCCTGGTGACGCTGCGTCTTGGCGGCAGTGAAATGCTGCCCCGTTTCGATTCGGGCAGCTTTCGGGTGCTGGTGGACACCGTGCCCGGCACCGCCCTGGATGAAACCCAGGCCACCGTGGCGGTCATCGAGAAGACGTTGCTGGCGGAACCGGCTGTAACGGCCGTCAGCACCCGCATCGGCTATGAACAGGGTGCGCGCTATCTGGGCGGCCGTGGTGCCATGGACACGCACCAGGCCGAAATCAGCGTGGATCTCTCGCCGCGCAACAAGCGGGCCGATTCCCAATGGACCATCATGGATCGGGTGCGGGAGAAGACACGTCGACTGCCCGGCATCACCCTGGCCGTTTTTCAGGAGCAGGGCGGAACGGCGCGTCCCACCACCTCGGCGCCCGTGGTGGTCGAGATCAGCGGCACGGATATCCAGCGCCTCGACGCGTTGGCCGACGATGTGGCGGTTCTGCTGCACCACATTTCAGGGGTGCGCGATCCGTATAAAAACTGGGCCTTGGATCGTCCCGAAATGCGTGTGGTCATCGATCGGGAGCGGGCCGCCGAAGTGGGCCTCGGCGGCACCGCCATCGCCCGTGATGTGCAGCGGGCGCTGGACGGGCAGACCGTCACGCCTTATCGACGAAGCGGTTTGCGCGACCTGACCGTGGTGGTGCGCTACCTGGATACCGACCGTCGCCACCGGGAAGGGCTCGAAGAGGTGGTGCTCATCGGCACCGACGGTGCCGCCGTCCCCCTGGCCGAGGTCGCCGCCTTCCAACCGACTTTCGGGCCCCGGCTCATTTCCCGCGAGAATTTTCGCCGCACCCTGGAAGTGCGGGCCTGGGTCACCGGCCAAAGACCGCTCTCGCACATCGTGGCCGAGGCGGATCGGGCGCTGGACGCGCTTGCCTTGCCGCCTGGCTACAGTGCAGTGATCACCGGCGAGCAACGGGATATGGCCGAGGCGCAAGGCCGCTTGCTGCGCGCCCTGGCCATGAGCGCCCTGGCGGTCTATCTGCTGCTGGTGGTGCAGTTCCGTTCATTGGGACGCCCCCTGGTGGTCATGTCGGCCGTGCCGCTGCAATTCATCGGTGTCGCCGCGGGCCTGTTGGTGGCCGGTAAGTATGTCTCCATGCCGGCCCTGCTGGGCATCATTCTGCTGGTGGGGGTGGTGGTGAACAACAGCATCATCCTGGTGGAGTTCGTCCTGCAACGGCTGGCAGCCGGCGCATCCATCGATAGGGCGCTGGAAGATGCCGTGGTCGCCCGATTCCGTCCGGTCATGATGACGGCCCTTTCCACCGTCGCCGGCATGCTGCCGCTGGCATTGGAGCTGGCGGTGGGGTCCGAGCGCTTTTCGCCCCTCGCCACGGTGATCGTGGGCGGGATCCTGGCCTCCACCTTGTTTACTTTGGTGATTGTTCCATTGCTGATGAAGATCACCGCGGAGGGCACCCCCAAGGCAACCTGATGGCGACTCCCGCCGGGTTTGCGATAGGGCAATCCGTGAACAACCCCTCGCCTGCCGCGCCTTGCCGGAAGGGTGCTTCACCCCTCCCGTCGCGTTGCCGATTCATGCCCACGACCATCAAGCATGAGGGCGGTTTTGCTTTTCCATGCCCTCAATGATGATTTCCGCCGCCATGCGGGCGCCCAGGCCGGGGGCGACCGGGCATTTTTCCCGGGCGCCGGATCGGTTGAAGGCGTCGCGTTCGTCCGGTCCGGCGAAGGGGTCGTAGGCTTTTCCCAGCAGCAATTTTTGGATGTCCGGACATAAAAGGCTACCGAAGGCGGCTTCGAATCGCTGCAGGTATTGCCTGCCGGCGGCATAGTGAGCGGTGTTGGCGACGTCGGCCGGGTCGTCATCGGCAAAATAGAGCCCGATGGCCATCAGCCCGCCGGTCACGGGGCCGCACAGACCACCCGACATGCACATACCTGGAAAGGGGGCCAGGGCCCGGATGATCTCCATGTTGCCCAGGCCGAAGGCTTCCAAAAGGGCCAAGGCGGATCCCTTGGCGCAGCTGCGGGTCAGATAGCAGTACTGTTCCGCGTTGTGCTGGACCTTGTCCAGAAACGCCTCCTTTTCGCGGATCAGGTCGGCCGGTGCCATTGATTGACGGGGGATGCCGTGGTCCACCATGTCTTTGAAACGGGCCGTGATGGCGGGTAGGTCCCAATCCCGCCGGGCCAGTTCGGTCGCTCTTTGTCGGATGGTCTTCAGATCGGTCATGCCTATTTCTCCTTGTCGGATCTTGCCGAAAATGGAACGCCATGTTGGATTATAACCCAATCGGTGGCGTACCGCGAAGGGTTGTTGTTCGGCGCTGAGAACGCTCTCAAGACACCGGTGCCGGCTGTGCCATAATGGATGATCGCGTTGGATATCCCGCGGCGGTCGGGGTTGGACGGCCCGACACGGCTCATGTTTTTCATCCATCTGCCGATGATGCATGAATAACCGCTGTGAAATGAAAATGCCATCGGGGGCTGAAAGGAGATCCCATGCCGTTGTCTTGCATGCGAATGTTGACATCCCTGGTTGTCTTGTTGATTTTTAAATACCGCGGCGTTGGCCGTTGCTCAAGCGAACCGGCCCGACCTGCCGCGCCGGTTTTCGGTGGAGGTGTCTCCCGCCCTCCAGATGGAGAATGTGCAGCAGGATGCGGTGGTGTACCACTTCGACGGCGAACGGGTCACGGGCGCATGGACGTCGGTGACCCAGGGCGCGGCCCAACCGGGCAAAGGCGAGACCCGGATCGAGATGCGTTACCAATTAACGGGCACTTTTCGCAATGGGGTGCTCAAGGCGGAACAGCGCTCCGTCATGCACGCCATTGCGCCGGCCGGCTACAGCAAGCATCCTCCCGGTGGCCCGGTGGTGATCGGCGAATACCTCGGCGTGATCGAGGGCCGGCTGCAGCCCGATGGCCGGATCAAGGCACAACTGAGCACCACCCTGGTGCGTTACCGCACCTTGCTCGAAGAATCCGGGTCGGGAGGCGCCCCCACCCATCGCTGGGTGGAGCAACCGGTGCCCAAGCAAACCCCCAAAGCCTCGGAGTATTGGATTTCCCTCCCCACGGCGGGGTGGTTCAATACACGGTACATGCAGGCTTCAAGAACCGAAAATTTCCGTTTGCGCGGCACCCTGGAGCGTCTGGACCACTATATGAACGAGGCCTCCCAAAACCTGCTCGACGGCCAGTTCGCCCTGGCCCGCAAGCAGATCGGCACCATCCGGACCGAAGTCGGCGATCTGGGCAAAATGATCCGCAAGAAGCGCCTGGACACCACCGTCGTTTTCCAAGGTTTGCCCACCGACGACGCCATGCTGCAACGTTATGAGATGCAGTTCATGATGGACAAGTGGAAGGCGTTGTACACCATCTGCAACGACGCCCTGGCCGAAGTGCAGACCCAATTGGCCGACTTGCGCAATATTTTGTCGGTCAACGTTTTCAAGTCCATTCTCAAGAACTACATCAACTGGTCCAACTCTATTCCCACGGATGTGGTTTCCGGGCTGGCCGGGTACTCCACCATCACGGGCATTGCCGATCTGCCGCGGGGCTTTCTGGGATGGTACGAGGAGGGCCAAAAGGATGCCGGCATTCTCAGGGACCAGTTCCGCACCAAACGCGCATTGGAAACCCTCGAAGGCTTCTACGAACAGCAGCGCCGGGAGATCATCGACGAACGGCGCAAGGTGGCCGAACGACTCAAGGCGCTGGACAAGAGCCCGCTGATGCGGATGGATCGCGATCTGCAGAAATTCTTCGCGAAACTGCGCTGGGCCGACTGGCAGGCCGAACCCAAGCGCGGCGAGGCGCTGGCAAGGCTCGAGTAGGCCAACACGCCTTCGTGGATCCGTGGTAAGATATGAGCGGATAGAGCATCGCATTGGAATGTTTAGGGTGTGCGGGTCGCAGCGAAAGGTAGGCCGTTGAAAGTTCTTTTCATCTCCGCCAATACGGAAGCGTTGAATATGCCGGTGATGCCGCTGGGGGTGGCCTGTGTGGCCGAAGCCACCCGGCAGGCCGGTCACCAGGTGGCGCTGCTCGACCTGATGTCCGGCAAGGAGGCGCGGACGGCGCCGGCGGATGCCATCGGGTCCTTCCGACCGGCATGCATCGGTGTTTCGGTGCGCAACATTGACGACCAGAAACGGGAGGCGACCCAGTTTCTGCTGGAAAAGGTCAAGTCGGTGGTGGCGGCTTGCCGCGATGCGTCGTCGGCGCCCATCGTGGTGGGCGGGGCCGGGTACAGCATCTTTCCCGCGAGCGCCCTTGCCTACCTGGGGGCCGACATGGGCATCGCCGGCGAGGGTGAAGTGGGCATGCCGGCGTTGTTGGCACGATTGGCGGAGGGCCGTGATGTGTCCGATTTGCCGGGCGTGTATCTGCCCGGCCGGGTGCCGCGGCAGCCACGGGCCCATTGTGACACGCTGGATCGACTGCCTCTGCCGGCACACGACATGCTCGTGTCTTCGGCCCCGCAGGACCAAACCACTTGGATCCCGGTGCAGACCCGGCGCGGCTGTGCGTTGCGGTGCAGTTACTGTTCCACACCGCGCATCGAGGGCACAAGGCTGCGCAAGCACTCGCCGGAACGGGTGGTGGAGTGGATCGCCGGGTGGGTGGCGGCCGGTTTCAAGCACTTCTACTTCGTGGACAATACCTTCAACCTGCCCAACGGCTATGCCTTGGCGTTGTGCCGCCAAATCATTCAACGGCGTTTGGACATGGTGTGGCGCTGCATTCTCTATCCCGCCACTGTGAACCAGGAGCTGATTGCAGCGATGGCCGCCGCCGGTTGCCGGTCGGTCAGCATGGGGTTCGAAAGCGGCAGTGTGTCGGTGCTGCGCAGCTTGGGCAAGCGTTTCGAGCCGGATCAGGTGCGCCATGCATCCGAGTTGTGTGCCGACCACGGCATCGAACGGATGGGGTTTCTCCTCTTCGGCGCGCCTGGTGAAACCCGCGACACGGTGGAGGAGAGCCTGGCCTTTGCCGATGGGCTTGGTTTGGAGGCACTGCAGCTCACCGCCGGTATCCGCATCTACCCCGGTACGCCGCTGGCCGCCACCGCCTTCGCGGAAGGCCGGTTGGCGGCTGGTGACGATCTGCTGCAACCCCGTTTTTATTTGGCGCGGGGATTGGCGGAGTGGCTGCCGAACCGGCTGCGGCAGTGGGCCCGATCCCGTTCTTATGTGGTGATCTGATCCTCAACCGTATCCGGATTCACGAAAGTGACCGCTATTCTTCCGTTCGCTCCATCGCAGCGGGCCGCTGAATTGCCGAAGCGGCTTTGCGCCGGGGTGTCGGCAAAGTCGCGGCGTTTGAAGCTGCCCAGGCTTTCCCGGCGGGCAATGCCGGTGGCGAGGATGGTTCGCAGCACCAGGCAGCCGCCCAGCAGGTCCCACCGTTTGATGGTGCCGTCGAGGGTCGTGGGGGTCGTTGCATTCAGATCGCTCTGGATTTGACCCAGCCGTTCCATGCCCTTTTCCATTCCTTCCGCGTGCCGCACAATGCCCGCGTGGCGCCAGGCGACCTCCCGCAGATCCTTGCCAAGGGCGCGCAAACGGCTGTTCTCGGCTTCGTTGTCCGATCGCGGCGGGTCGGGCGGTGCTTCTCCTGTAGTGGCGTCAGGCAAGGGGTTGGACAATCCCCAGCTGGCGGCCCGGGTTCCGGCCATCTGGCCGAAAACCAGGCATTCGGACAGCGCATTGCCGCCCCGGCGGTTGGCGCCATGCAGGCCCCAGGCCACCTCGCCGCAGGCAAACAGACCGGGCAGGGCGGTTTGAGCGTCCGGGGCGGTCGGTATGCCGCCCATGCAGAAGTGAACCGCCGGCGCCACGGCAAAGGGCTTGCTTCGGAAATCGAACCTCAGCTTTTGCAGCATGGCCAAGGGTGGGCGTTCCCATTCGGCCGGCGGCACGTCCCGGTAATCCATGTAGATCGGTCCCTTCTCCATTTCTTTATGGATCAGGGCCGACAATTCGTCCCGCTTTTTGAGGATCAACGCGTTCAAGTTGCCCAGGCCCCATCGGGTGGCCACATCCTGGCCGGATTCATCGATCAGGCGGGCGTTGGTTGGCAGAGGGGGATAAAGCAGGATGGGTGTGACGCCGGGCTGGGCGTGCACAAAGGGGTAGAACTGCACGAACTCCATGTCCCGCAGTTCGAGCCCCGCCCTGAGGGCCATGGCATACCCCTGGCCCCAGGCCCTTTTTTGATTGTCGTTGCGCCGATAGAGAGCCCCCGCCCCGCCACAGGCCAGGATGACCGCCGGAGCGCATAACACCCTGCCACGGCCTTGTTTGTCGATCCCCGTCACACCCTGGACCCGGCCTTCCCTGGTGACGATGTCCAGCACGTGAAAGCCTGTTCGTACCGTGAGTCCGGGAAGTCCTTTCACGCTTGCCGCCATGCGTTGCATCAGTGTCATTCCCGGAATGCGATCCGGGCGTTCGGGGGGCACCATGTAATGGTCGCGTCTTTCGGCGACGGCGCAGCCCGCGGCGCGCAACCGATCGATGACGGGACCGATCTCCCGCGCCACCGTTTCCACGTGGGATCGACTGTTGAGCCCCGCGCCGATGGCGATGGTTTCACGGACATAGGCATCCGGCGGGTAGTCACGGGTGGGCCCGGCGAAGATGCCGTTGGAAATGGCGGAATTGCCGGCCAGGCCCACGGCCTTGCGGCTCAGCAACAGCACGCGGGCCCCTTGTTCACAAGCCGCATGCGCACTCATGATGCCGGCCAGGCCGGCTCCAATGATGATGACGTCGGCGTCCATGTTTCTCCTCCAGCTTTAGATGTCGTGGTGCAGGGCTCTCGCCGTCTCATCTTTGACAGCAAAGCGCGCGAACATTATTTTGAAACACAAAACCGCAACGTTCGAGAGGGCAACGGGTTGTCGCCATGCCTGTCGGCCTTTATCCATCACAGAATACAGGAGATCAATCCATGAAGATACGTCATATGTCATCCCGGATCGTCTTGACAATCGCCTTTTCGATGATTTTTCTGGCCCCTCTTGCGCTCATGGCCGCCGGTGTCGGCGGTGGCGGCGGTGAGGGAGGAGGGGAAACGCCGACCAAATCCCTCAAAGGACAATATGTGGGCTATTCCTGGCGCGGTGAAGCAGCGGGGACGCCTCTGGCGGAGGCCGATCAGTTTATCGAAGCCATTCTCACCCTTGATGATGAGGCAACCATTACGGACTTGAAAATGCGTTTCTTCGTTAAGGTCGACGGTTTCTGGACCACGCGCCAGAGCGGCAACGCTTATGTGGCCGTGGATTTCGATACCGACCCCCGACCGGCGGTACCCGGGCAAAACGGTACTTCCATGTTCACCGTTTACACGGTGGACTTGATGTCCTTTTATGCAGTGGCGGTCAACTCCGACGGCACCGTGGCCGCGGCCCTGGTGGACCCGATCACGCGTTATCAATTCGAATTGAAGTTGGATGCGCAATTCGATTTCGATACCGTTCTGTCCGAGCTGACCATCGGCAGCGGCCATTGGGTGCCCACCGTGCGCACGTCGGGCTCGGGTTATTTGAAGCCCGACAATTGGCAGGCCTTGGCGGACCGCAATCCGCTGAACATGGACACTTGGTCCGACAGCATTTACCGTGAGGGAATCTTCAAGGGGATCACGGAATTTTCCACGGTCAGGTCCTTTCTGCAAGCGCTGGGGGTGCAATTCCAAGCCGGCCGACCCCAACCGCTGGCGGTGCGCTATGGCTATTTCGGTACCGGTGGGTGGGACGGCAACTATCGCGCCATTGCCGCTTACCTGAAGGGCAAGAAGGCCACCGAGGTCGAATCGCTGGTGGACTGGTCCATTCCACGTTATCGCAGGGCCATCAATGCCGACAATGTGTTCGGTGCCGATGCGGTTTCCGGCGCCACCCGCACGGCGCAGGACTCGGTGGACACCATTTCGGGGGCGACGGTGCGCATGTCGCGGGAGTCCACCGCCTATCAGCGGGCACTGGTGAGCGCCGGCATCCTCGATCCTTCCGAAGTGGTGCTGGGGAGGTTCTGAACGGTCACGAAAGAAGAAAGGGGCGGGCCCCTTGCAGGGGCCTGCCGTGACCCCCTGTTGGCGGACCCTGGAAACTTGTGCCGCGCCCAGCGGCGAATCCTGTCCAGCTTGATCCGATGTCTGCGATTGACATAATTTCTCATCCGGTCGATTATTGAACCATTGTGTCCTCAGACACATCTCCAAAGGCAGGTCGGTTGCGCATCGCACCCCGTTGCAATATCCTTTCTCCATCTTGTGGCTTCAAGCGCGCCCGGCAAACAGCAGCACCGTGCAACATAATCGAACCGTCCCCAATCATCGAGGAGGCTTCATCATGTCAATCGTGACCCTTGTAGGGATAGTTGCCGGCGGTCTGTTGATACTGACGGCGGTGGTGGTTTTCCTCCTGAAAAAGGAGTTTCCCGCCGGCGGCATCATGGTGACCCTTATCGGACTGGTGCTGATCGGCATGTCCCAGTGGACCACCATCAAGGTGGCCGGTCCGGGATTCGACCTGGAGTTGTTGCGGGATCAAATCATGAAGACCGCCGCGGCGACCGAGGAAGTGGCAGAGCAAGTGCAGCAGGCCGTAGCCGGTTTCGATGCCACCAAAGTGCAGATTGCCAATCTTACCGAGCACCTGCAGGCCAGAGCCGTGCTGGCGCCCGCCGATGCCGTCATGATTCGACAGAAGCTCGACAGGGTTCCGCAAATCGATGTGAACCGCCTGAAAAATGCACGTACCTCGCTCAGGCGTATTGCCCAGCCCTGAGAAGCGGTGTGGTCGGTACCTGCGCGCCTTCCATCGGTCGGCCGGCGCTGAGGCGTTTTACTTCCCTTCTTCGCTATAGAGCACTTTTATCAGGCACAGGCCGTGGGCCGGGGCGGTGGGCGGCGCCAGGGTGCGGTCGCGGGCGTCCAGCAAGGCGGGTATCTGTTCCGACGGCAGCTTGCCGCGACCCACGGCGGCCAGGGTGCCGGCGATGTTGCGCACCATGTGGCGCAAAAAACCGTCGGCGGTGACATCGATGGTGACGATGCCTTGTGTGTCGCAGCGCACTTCGGCATGGCTGATGTGGCGGATGGTATGGGCGCGGGGGCTGCCGGCGGCTTCGAAGCTTTTAAAGTCGTGACGGCCCACCAGGTGGGCGGCGGCGGCGGTCATGGCCGCCGTGTCCAGAAGTGAGCGGATCCACCAGGCGTATTGGCGGCCGATGGCGGCCGGCAGCGGTGTGTTGCGGATGGTGTAGCGGTAGGTCTTCCCATGTGCGTCAAAACGGGCGTGAAAACCGATCGGCGCCGGTTGGCAGGCCCGAATGACGATGTCGTCGGGCAGCAGGCTGTTGAGTCCCTTCTGCAATGCCTCGGGCGCGATGGTGGTATCGCAGGAAAAATGGGCCACCTGACCCAGGGCGTGGACCCCCGCATCGGTGCGCCCCGATCCGGTCAAGACCACCGCCTGGCGGGTCATGCGGGCCAGGGCATCTTCGATGGTCTGCTGAATGGTGCGGCCGTTGGGCTGGCGCTGCCAGCCGCAGTAGTCGGTGCCGTCGTATTCTATGACCAGCTTGAAGGTCCTATCCATGGAACCACCACAACACCAGGGAGAGAGAACCGAAGGAGAGGGCGGTGGAAAGCAGGATGGCGGCCGAGGCCAACTGGGTGTCACTGCCCAACTGGGAAGAAAGGACGTAAATGGCGGTGGATGTGGGCAGGGCGAAAAAGATCATCCCGATGAAGAAAAAGGGGTCGCCCACGTTGAGCAAGCGCATGATGCCGTAGCCCACCGCCGGCAGCAGCAGCAGTTTGAACAGGGCGCCCGCCAGGGCCGGCCGGAAGTGCTGCGTCAAGGTGCGGGGGGTCAGGCTGCCGCCCACGGAAAAGAGGGCCAGGGGCAGGGTCAGGGCCGCCGCCAGGGAGAGGGTGTTGTCGATGAAGCGGGGAAAGGTGTTGATCCAGCGGGCATAAACCAGGCCGGCGGCACAACCCAAGACCAGGGGGTTGGTGACGATGGAGACCGCGGTGGTGCGCAGTCGGCTGCGCCAGGTGGCCGGTCGGCCGGAGAACCACACCAGGGTGGCTACCGCCAGGATGTTGATCAGGGGGATGACCAGCCCGATGAGAATGCCGAACTGGGCCACCCCCGACTCGCCCATGAGGCTCAGGATGACGGCCATGCCCACGTAGGTGTTGAAGCGGTAGCAGGTTTGGGAGAAGGTGCCGGCCTGGAAGTCCGGCACTGGGCGCAGGCGGATGTAGAGCGCGCTGAGCACGTAGACTGCGATGACCGAGAGCATGACGGCCAGATGAAAACGCAGCGCCGCGGGGGTGAAGGTCTGATCGGCGCCGCCGATTTTCCAGAAGAGCAAAACGGGAAAGAAGACGTAGTAGACCAGTCGGTCGGTGGTGGCCAGATAGTCGGCGTTGGTCATTTGCAGCCGTTTGAGCGCCACCCCCAGCAGGATCAGGGCAAAGACGGGAAAGAGGTGTTGGACGATCATCCCACCAGACTCACAAGCGGTCGCTGATGAAGCCGCCCAGGGCCGCTTCCATACGTTCATCCAGTTGGTCGAGCAGGTCGCTCAGGTCGTATAGGTGGCCGCAGTCCATGCAGCGCCAGCGTATCTGCCGTCAGGTGCGGTGCAGCGCAAGGGCGGTCCGGCAATGGGGACATTGAAAATTCAAGGCATTCAGGCGCATGGCAATCGCTCCTCGTTTCATAAGCTGCCACGGTATGTAGCATGGAACCCGGTTTGCTGAAAATGATTAACTGTCGAATTGACTTTTGATTGCAATTGCATCATTTAGGGCCTTCAGCAGTTCTATCAAGCCCGTTTTTCATGGAGGTGGATGTGGACACAGCATTGCAATGCCCCGGGTTTCATGCCGCCGGGATGGCGGCCGGGATCAAGAAGAAGCACGCCCTCGACCTGGGGCTGATATACAGTTTGGTGCCGGCCACCGTGGCCGGTATGTTCACCCGCAACCGGGTGACCGCCGCGCCGGTGACCTTGACCAAGGCCCGGGTGGCGGCCGGTGCCGGACAGGCCATCGTGGTCAACGCCGGCAACGCCAATTGCTGCACCGGTGGTCAGGGCGATGCGGATGCCGCGGCCATGGCCGCCGCTGCTGCCGACGGGTTGCGGCTGGATGACGAGGCGGTGATGGTGGCTTCCACCGGCGTGATCGGCGCACCGTTGCCCATCGAGAAGGTGCGGGACGCCATGCCGGCCCTGGTGCGGGAATTGGGGCCGGACGGCTTCAACAATTTTGCACAAGCCATCATGACCACCGACAAGGTGCCCAAGTTGATGGTGCGGCAGGGGATGTTGGACGGACGCCCGTTCACGGTGTTGGCCACGGCCAAAGGGGCCGGCATGATCCGCCCCGACATGGCCACCATGCTCTGTTTTGTGTGCACCGACGCCGCCGTGCCGGCCGACGGGCTGCAGACCATGCTGCGGCCGGCAGTGGAACGTTCCCTGAACCGGATCACCATCGACGGCGACACCAGTACCAACGACACGGTCCTGATCATGGCCAACGGTGTCTCGGGCGTCGAAGTGCGCACGGTCGAGCAGCAAGCGGTGTTCCAGGCGGTGCTCAATGAGCTGCTGATGGATATGGCCCGTCTGCTGGTCAAGGATGGAGAGGGGGTCAACAAGGTCGTGGCGATCCGTGTGCAGGGCGCGCCGTCAGCGGAGGATGCCATGCGCATCGCCGACACCGTGGCCCATTCACCCCTGGTCAAGACCGCCTTTTTCGGGGAGGATGCCAACTGGGGCCGCATCGTGGCTGCCGCGGGCCGTGCCGGGGTGGATTTTGACCCGCGACGGGTGGCGATCTTTTTCGACGGCGTGCAGATGGTCAAGGACGGCGCCGGATGCGGTCAGGCGGCCGAAGACCAAGTGACGGCGGTGATGCAGCAACCGGAATTCACCGTTACCATCGACCTGCAGCAGGGAGCGGGTCAAGCCGCCATGTTGACCTGCGACCTTTCCATCGACTACATCAAAATCAACGCCGATTACCGGTCCTGATGCATGGTGCAAATCCGTTTACAGAAGTGGCTCTCCGAGGCCGGTGTGTGCTCCCGTCGCCAGGGCGAGACCTTTATCGCCGCCGGCCGGGTGCGGGTCAACGGTCGGGTGGTGACCGTGCCGGGCACCAAGGTGGACCCGCAGCAGGACCGGGTGGAGGTGGACGGTCGGCCCGTGAAGGCCGCTCCCGGCAAGATCTATCTGGCTTTGCACAAACCCAAGGGCTTCATCAGCAGTTGCCGCCACGGCGACCGGCCGGTGGTGGTGGGCTTGGTGGATCTGCCGACGCGCATCTACCCCATCGGCCGCCTGGACCTGGACTCCACCGGCCTGCTCTTGCTCACCAATGATGGCCGGCTGCACCACCAGCTCTCCCACCCCTCCTTCGATCACGAGAAAGAGTACGAAGTGGCCGTGCAGCAGCCCATCATGGATGACCAGCTGCGCCAATTGGCCGAAGGCATGCCGATTCTGGGCAGCCGCACCCGTCCGGCCCGCGTGCGGCGTTTGAGCGGCCGCCGTTTCCGCATCGTTCTGCAGGAGGGCCGCAATCGGCAGATCCGGCGCATGGTCAAGCAGTTGGGCCACAAGGTGAAGCGGCTGCACCGGGTGCGCATCGACGGCATTCACCTCGGGTCCCTGCCCGAGGGCGCCTGGCGCCATCTGACCCCCGCCGAAAGGGAACGCCTGTTGCGTCATTTGCCCAAAGAGACGCCGCCGTTCAAACCGGGAACGAAACCGGTGACCAAATCTTGAAAGGTGCGCCGCGCTTGTGTTGCGGGTCCTGTTTTTGTTATAAGCGTTGCCGATTGTTTCCCGCCAACCTCCCTGATGATGAAGGACAGAGACACCATGGTGACCTTTGAAAGCTTGAACAGCCGGCAAGACCGCATTGCCGTCGTAGGCCTGGGGTATGTCGGGTTGCCCCTGGCCGTCCATCTGGCGGACCACTTCGAGGTGGTCGGCTACGACATGCAAGCGAAGCGCATCGATGAGTTGCGCAACGGCCATGACCGCACCTTGGAAGTGGCGGACGATCTGCTGGCGCGCTGCGGTGTGACCTTCACCAGTGACGCGTCCGACTTGGCCCGCTGTCGCCTGATTATCGTGGCCGTGCCCACGCCCATCGACCAATACAACATCCCTGATCTGAGCCCCCTGCGGGGCGCTTCGACCGCCGCCGGGCGCCATCTGCAAAAAGGGACCTGCGTGGTGTTCGAATCCACGGTCTATCCCGGCGCCACCGAAGAGGTGTGCGTGCCCCTGATGGAGCAGGCCTCCGGGCTGACCTTCGGGCGCGACTTCACGGTGGGCTATTCCCCCGAGCGGATCAATCCGGGCGACAAGGTGCACACCCTGGACAAGATCGTCAAAATCGTTTCCGGCTCCGACGATGCCACGGCCGACCTGCTGGTGCAGGTCTACGGGCAGGTGGTGGCCGCCGGCATCCACCGGGCCTCGAGCATCAAGGTGGCCGAGGCGGCCAAGGTGATTGAAAACACCCAGCGGGACTTGAATATCGCCCTGATGAACGAGCTGGCCATGATCTTCGACATCATGGGCATCAGTACCCTGGAGGTGCTGGAAGCCGCCGGCACCAAATGGAATTTCCTGCCTTTCCGCCCCGGTCTGGTGGGCGGTCACTGCATCGGCGTAGACCCCTATTATCTGACCTTCAAAGCCGAATCCCTCGGCTACCATCCGGAAATGATCCTGGCCGGTCGGCGCATCAACGACCACATGGGCAAATACATTGCCGAGAAGGCCGTCAAGCTGCTGATCCACAGCGGCAAACCCGTAAAAGGGGCCAAGGTGGCGGTGTTGGGCATCACCTTTAAAGAGGATGTGCCCGATCTGCGCAATACCCGCGTGGTGGACATCGTGCGCGAATTGCGGGACTACGGGGTGGAGGTGATGGTCCACGATCCGCTGGCAGATGCGCAGGAGGCGCTGGAACACTACGGGCTGGATTTGGTGGACCTGGATGTTCTGCAGGGGGCCGATGCCGTGGTGTTGGCCGTGATGCATCGCACCTACCGGGAGATGGGCCTGGCACGGCTGGCCGCCTTGTGCACCAACGGTCACCCCATCGTGGTGGATGTGAAGAGCGTCTACAGCCAACAGGAGGCCGCGACCCACAAGATCACCTACTGGCGGTTGTAGGCGGTGGCAGCGCCACGGCGCGTGGTGGTTGGCAGGAGAAATGGCGGACCGGGGGGTGGCGGGTTCCCGGAGTCGTTTCTATGATTGACCTTTTCAATCGATGTTGTTTCCCATGGGATGGGGTTGTGCGCTTAGGCGTTGGTGTCGATCAAAGTGAGAGGCGCGCTGTCGGTCGGCCTATCATATTCATAGAGAACAACCGCTTCGAGATGGGGGCCATTTATTCCCTTTTGCTATGGCGGTAGGGCGTCGCGGGGCGGTTTTGGGTGGGTGGCATGCATGTTGCTCTGATGAGGGCAGCTCAGAGCAGCGGCCCGGCCGGTATAGCCTGACAGGCATCTGCGGCCGGATCGGCATGACAGCGAAGGATTTGCACAATGATCGAAGAAGAGTCGAGAAATCTGCCCCGTACACTGGACATCCCCTGCTATGCCTGCGAAAAGCATACGGCCAGTCACGTGCGCCGGTTGAAGATCGGCGAGTTGACGGTTCAGGTCTGTCTGTGCGACGGTTGTATGCGAATGGATACCCGGTGTTTGCTAAATCACACTGTCGGTATTGCCGAAGCCACCGAGGTGACGGCCCTGCGCAACGCCATCGGGCGGCCGTAGCAAACATCCGCAAGGGCTTCTCCCCATGCGACCACCTCTCTTCCCAATGGGCGGACCGTTGCCATTCAGGCGTTGTCCGGTTCAATTTCATCTGGTAAGCATAGAAGATCGGCACCTCGGCGCGAAACGGTCGCCGAACCCAACCCTTTTTAATAAAAGAGGCGCCGCTGCACTTGAGCGAAGATAAACGATTCTACGGGTGGATCAACCTGGTGGGGCTGATGTTGGTCTACGGCAGCATTTGCGGCACCACCACCTATGCCTACGGCGTATTTCTGCCGGCCATGGAATCGGCTTTCGGCTGGAGCCGCTCGGCCATCTCCGGGCCCTATGCCCTCTTTTTCATCGTCGGCGGACTGCTCGGCCCCCTGGCCGGCATGGCCATCGAGCGATTCGGCGCGCGTCGCAACATCGTCTTGTGCAACTGTGTCGTGGTCCTGGGCCTGCTGGGCATGTCCCAGGTGAGCGCCATCTGGCACATCCATCTCTTTTTCGGGATCATGGCGGGCGTCGGCATCGCTTTCGGCGAGTTCATTCCCATCACCACAGTGATCAACAACTGGTTCATCCGCAAACGCTCCATGGCCATGGGCTTGCTGTTCACCGCCGGTGGTTTGGGCGGTTTCTTCATGCCGCCGTTGATCAGCGCCATGATCGGCAACCTGGGTTGGCGTTGGGCATGGGTGGGTTTGGCGCTCTTTCACCTGGTGGTGTGCGTGCTGGGCGGCGGCCTGATCGTCCGCGGGCGGCCGGAGGATGTGGGCCAGACCCCCGACGGCGTGGTGGCGGATCCGCCTCGGCCAGCGGGTGGATCCAAGACACGGGTGCGGGTGTACCACACGGAGAAGGATTGGGAGGTGGGCCAGGCACTGCGCGCGCCGGCGTTGTGGATGATCACCTCTCTTTTCGCCATCATCCTCTTTGTGCTCAATATGCTCAGCACCCACCAGGTCGCCTATTTGCAGGATCTGGGGTACTCCCCTCTGGCCGCAGCCACCGGCTTGGGGATGATGTTGGGCTTCAGCATCATCGGGCGCTTGCTGAGCGGTTTGCTGGGCATGCGCTTCGAGGGGCGCCACCTGGCCCTTTTCTTCCTGGGCTGCATGGGCGCCGGCATCGTGAGTCTGCTGCACGCCGGGGGGATGTATGCCGTTTACCTCTATTCGGCTTTTACCGGCATCGGTTTCGGCGGCATGCTTGTCCTGGTACCCAATATGCTGGGATCTTTTTTTGGTCGGACCCACTACGGGCGCATCATCGGCTGGACCACACCGCTGGTCACCCTGACCGCCGCCATCAGTCCCAACCTGGCCGGCGCCCTTTACGACGCCACCGGCCGCTACACCGTGCCCTTTGCCATCGGTTTGCTGCTGATCGTGATCGGTATGGCCATTGCCGTTTTGCTGCGACCGGGTGCGGCGCCCGGCAATGCCCGTCTCACTTGAAGGTATGCGCGCCGATTACTGTGACAATCCTTGTGCCAGGCCCAATTCGCGCAACTTTTCCTTGGTCGGCCTCCCCGTTTCCGGATTCCATCCCCGCAGTTCATAATATCTGCTGAGCATCGCCTCGAACTTCTCCCTATCAAGCCGTTCGCCTTTGGCCGGTCCCGTTGCGATGGGCTCATCGAGCAGACGTCGAGGGGGCAGATCGTCTTTTCGATTCAGGCCCTCACGTACATTGAACAGACGCTCCAGGTTCCATATCCGTTCCCCGATTTGCTCGAGCGCCTTGATGGATAAATCCCACCCGGTCGCCGCCGACAGCATTCGCTGAAAATGGCCCGGCAGCATCGGCTTCAAGGCGATGCCTTCTAATTTGCAAAGCCCTAAAGCGTCGACGACGCAGTGCCAGTTTTCATGCCAGCACATCAGCTCGGCTTTTGTTTCATAACGGAGCCAGTACCGGTCCGTAACCCGGATGCCCGTCTGACTGAGGATGTCACTGCTGTAGATATCCGGCGCCACCTCGTACAGCGACAGCCCTTTCAGATGATCGCCGCCCCGCGGCGACACGGCAAAAGAGAGGGCCATGCCTTTGGTGCCTCTGATGTCCACCGCCGGATAGTCCAGCCCCTTGCTGTGGACGACGAAATCACCGCCGCCGATCCGCCGTGCCGCCATCAGCGGGCCATCGGCCAACAGATCGCCGATGCCCTTGCGGAAGGCGATCTTGTCAAGCATGGCAATCATTGCACTGTCGTTGCCGAAGCACAATTGGATGCCATCGAGCCGGGCGGGGTTCAGGATGCCCTTTTCGTAGCACTCCATTGCCCAGGCGATGGTGTTGCCGCTGGAAATGGTATCCAACCCGAGTTGGTTGCACAGGGTGTTGGCATGCAGAATGGCATCGAAGTCGTCGTTACCGCACTTGGCCCCCAGTGCCGTGACGCTTTCATACTCCGGCCCCTCCCCCCGCGTGGCCGCATATGGGCCCTCCGACACTTGATAATACCGGCTGCATGCGATGGGGCAGTTGTAGCAGCCCTTGTGCTTGGTGCCGTAGCGCTTCAGAAAAGTTTCTCCGCTCAACTTGTCGGCCCCTTCGAAGGTGGACTTCTGAAAATTGCGGGTCGGCAGGAAACCCAGGGCCTGGGCCAGTCCGGTGATGGCCAGGGTGCCGTAGGCCTTCGCGGATTCGTAGAGCGGGTCGGCCAAAATCGCCGCGACGGCCTCATCCACGGCATCCTTGAAGGCGATCTTGTCGGCAATCCGGACGCCCCGGTCACCGCGCACGGCGATCGCCTTGAGGTTTTTCGATCCCATGACGGCTCCGGGGCCGCAACGGGCGGCCGCACGCGCTTGGTTGCAGATGATCGCTGCAAAACGCACCAAGTTTTCGCCGGCCGGTCCGATGGAGGCCACCTGCGCCGTCGGTTCCTGTATATCCGCCTTGATCAGCGCCTCGGTTTGCCAGGTCGTTTCGCCCCATATGGCACGAGCGTCGCGAATCTCTACCCGATCATTGTCGATCCAGAGATAAACCGGCCGGTCCGCTTTGCCCACGATGACCATGTGATCATATCCGGCCAATTTGAGTTCAGGTCCCCAATGACCGCCGCAGTTGGAATCGCCGAAAATTCCCGTAAGGGGCGATTTGAAGGTGACCGAAAACCTTCCCGAGCAAGGGGCCAGGGTGGCCGCCAGCGGGCCCACACCGAAAATAAGGGGTGCTTCGGGGCTGTAAGGTGAGAGGGCGGCGCAGGTTCGATCATACAAGATCCTGGCATTGACGCCGGCCTGTCCCAGATAAAGATGCGCGGCCGCCTCGGATAGATCCCTTTTCCTGACCGTGCGGTGGGTCAGATCGACCTCGAGGATGGTTCCTGTCCAGCCGTACCATTTATTGCTACTCATTCGCGTTCTCCTCCATCGGCAGGCACTCGAGTGCGCCGAACAGACAAGCATCGACACATGCCGGCGTGATTCTATCGATGGTTGCGTCTTCGGGCCGGCGGTTCTGCTTGCCGCAAAAGCGTTCCAGGCACTCCATGTTGATCAATGGATAGTCGGTTGCCCCATCGTCCAGCCGAAGAATTGTGATCCCGGCCAGGCGCGGGTTGAGCGGTCCCGGATCGTGCCATGAGCAGGCCAGCTGGCATCGACGGCAGCCCCGGCAGTTATCGGCAATGATTTTGATGTTGATTGCATTGGTCATTCGTTTCTCCTCCGGCTGCAATGGAAATGAGTTCAAAAACGATTACTTGCGCGGCACCGTCAGGCCCAAAAAAAATCCCCAAACTGATAAGTATCAGCTTGGGGATTTACCTTCTCACCAAGATCAAAACGGCCTTCGGCAGGTCTTCTGGCTTTCGGATCGACCTACTCCCCGCGCCTTCCCGATCCGTTTGGTGTCGGATCAGTGGCATATTGCGGGCTTCGTCCCCGATGACAGCGGCGGGTCCGCACCGGATTTTCACCGGTTTCCCGTTTTAAGCCCCTCTCAGGGCACCGCAGGGCCGTGCATCCTTGCAATTTTTGGGCAGACTATAATTGGGTCCCCTTTCGACTGTCAAGATGAATTGTAAAATGCGGTTATGCACAAAAACCAAGTTGGGGCTTGCCCCGTTGGAAAGGAGTGCAAGGTGGGCAGCGGCGCCTAACTCGTCCACCCGGCCAACTTCTAATCGATGCGCCCCATGCTGCGGTTGAAATCCTTGAGCATCTCCACGGCTTTGGCACACTCGGGGGAGATGGCTGCCACTTCGTCCCAGATCTTCAGGGCGGCGGTCTGCATCTTGTTGAACTCTTCCGGCGGCATGGTCAGCAAAGTCACGCCGTGCTCCTTGATGGCTTTCTGGAGCATCAGCTCTTCCTGGTACATGTATTGATTGGTGCGCGGCCAGAAGTGCTCTTCCAGGGTCGTGTGCAGGATCTCCTGCAGATCTTCGGGCAGGCGGTCGAAGGCTCGCTTGTTGATCAGCCAGATGTCGGTGGCGGCGACGTTCAGCGCGGGGCGCAGGTGATACTTGTTGATCTCGTAGAACTTCATGGCATAGCTGCCTTGTACCGCCCCCCAGTGGGCGCCGTCCATCATGCCCGAAGCCAGCGCGGCGTAGATATCGCCACCGGGAATCATGGAGGCCGCGGCTCCGATGGAGGTGAGGTATTTCTGTAGAATCCCCGATGAGCGCAGTTTGAGCCCTTTGAAATCGTCAAAGGTGCGCACCGGCTTTTTCAAGGAGAGTTCGGTGGTGTAAACCCGATCCGAGTAGAACAGCATACCGTGTTTCTTGAGGACCTCCTCCCGCACCATCTCTTCGAACCCGAGCCACTTGAAGAAGTAAGCGCCTTCCCAGACCGCCCCGAAATTCATCGGCAAACCGGCCACGATATTGAAAAGGGGCACCTGGGCCATGTCGTAGGCCGGGGTGGTGTGTCCGATGGGCACCATGCCCCGTTTGACCGAGTTGAAGATCTCGGTGCCGGGAATCAAGGTGCCGGCCAGATAGGGCTCGATGATGAAACGGCCGTCGCTGCGCTCCTTGACCAGGTTGGCGATGCGCAGGATGCTGTGCTCGTAAACCGGGGAAGAGGTGGTGGTGTGGTGCAGCGGTAGACGCCAGGTGATCACATCCTTGGCCTGGGTGGTGCCGGTGTCGACGACGGCGACCAGCCCTGCGGTCAGCGCCAATATGCCAAGCAGTGCAACGATCTGGTTTCTCATAACGGACCTCCATGGAAGATAGGTGTTGGAATAGGGGGTGAAGATCAATTGGCATTAACTGAAAGCGATTCATTGATTATATGCGCAGAACCGCGCCAATGTGTCAACGGAAATGGTGGTATATTCTATATAAATCAATAATTACAATTTGTTGAATTGAATACCGGTGAGGTATGAAATTCGAATATATCGAACAATGTTTCCATTATTATGATTCCTACCGGTATCGAAAGCTACCGCGGCGATGGGACAAGGGACTCGGGATACTGCGGAAAAGGGTTAAAGCAATAAAAAGGGGGGTGCCTTTGAATGCATCCCCCCCCCTGGTGCATTGATTGGGAGGCCGCTATTCGCGGCAATCCTCGCAGGCCACATTGCGCCACGGCATGGCGCCCCGGCCGTTGGTGCCGCCCTGGTTTTTCACCATGGCATCGAGCCAGCTCAGAAAGGGGATGCCCTGCGCGGAGGATTCCGTGTAAAACAGGTCGGTGGCCAGGATGGTGTGCGCTACTCCGTCGGCGACGTAATACCGGTAGTTGCCTTGTTCGGCCTTGTCATCCAGGCCTTGCCACATCCGCACATGCCAATCGTAGGGTACGCTAAACGGCGGTTCGAGACCCATGGTGGCATAAATAAGCCCGTAAAACATAATTTGGACTTCGTCCCAGGCATTGGTGAATTCGCCGATTTTGCTGCGGGGGTAGGCGTCGGCCACGCGGGTCCAGAAGTTCGCTACCGTGGGATGATCCTCTTCGCCGTATAAGAGCCACGGTGGGTATTGAGTGTTCCAGTTGGCCCGGGAGAGTTGCATGTATTCGGCGGGGTTGATGCCCATGCCGGCGTCGCCCAGCAAGGTGACGTGGGCCTTGGGGAAGGCTTCCTTGATCCAGGGGAAACCGCCCAGGGCGCCGTAGGCACCGGCGCTCGAACCGGTGACGAAGATCTTGTCGGGTTTGGCGAAGGTGTCGGTGATGTATTGCAGCACCACCTGGAAATTGACGAACCCGCGGTGTTGGATGGTGCCTGCCAAAGGCCCGAAGGGGCTTTCAAAGATATAGTCCGTATCTTGCGCACCCCAGTGGATGTCGCCGGTGCAGTAGGGAATGAAGACGAAGGACCACTCCTTGAAGGGGTTGTCCGGCCTTTGGAAATCGAACATGCCACCGTAGTTGACGGGGTTGTCGTCCACCGTACAATCCTGGGTGTAAGGCTTGTATCCCAGGCAGGTCAGTCCATCCCAGCAGGCACCGCCCCCTTGAAAATAGACCACCAGATTGTTCACGTCACCGCCCTTGACGAAGAAGAAGAATTCGTCGCTTTCGGCATCGGGGCCGTTGGAGCACGCCGGCGCCAACCCTTTGAACTGGAAGTCGGGATAGCGCTCGGCCGGTCGAACGATGGTCCATTCGTCTGCCAGGTCGGGAATGAAAGGTTTGGCTTTGGGGCCTTTGGCGAGTGCGTTGCCGGCAAGAAAGAAGACGCACAAGAGAGTGAAGAGGAAGATCGTGGACCATCGGTGTCGTTGCATCGTTGCCTCCTGAAGTGAATGAGTTGTAAGAAAGATGGTGTAGAGCGGGGCGTGATGGCCGAAACGGGTTCAGCTGCTTTTGGCTCGGGCGCATCGCCATGCGCGGGCAGGGTGCGGTAGCGTCGGAAGAACAGCACCGGGCCTCCGGGAAGCCTGACATTTGCCCATCCTGCAGCGGTTTTGTGCGGCCAATCCAAGGGCTGTCGCCCCACGCTGCACGACCCTACGGTCATGTCTAACGACTGTAGCGCCGTCGCGTGCCGGATGGAAACCGTACCCCACCATTGCCGGAAGGGCACCCACCTGTTTGCTTGCCGTTTGCATTCCCTCTCTTTATTGAGCGGTAGGCTTTTTAAAGGGGATCTGTCAAGCAGAATTTTGTGTCGGCCGGGTCTTCGAGGAAGGGTTGGGCAAGGTTTCTGCGGCAGACCGTCACGGGTTATCGCTGCCGAAGACTTGCATGGCGAAGGCGACTCGTTCTTCGGCGGGCGGTGACAGATCCCGGTCCAGCTTTTCGATGGTTTGCAGACGAGGCAGCAGGCCGGCTCCGTTGGCGATCTGGATGGAAAGCCCCGGCCGTGCGTTGAGCTCCAGCAGCATCGGCCCACGGTCCCGGTCCACCACCAGGTCGGCGCCGATATAGCCGAGACCTGTCATTTCGAAGCTGCGCGCCGCCAGGATCAGCAGATCGCGCCAGTCAGGAACCGCGATGGTGTCCAGGGGCGTGTTCGTATCGGGGTGGTGCGTGATGCGCCGGGCATACTGCACCGCATGCAGGGAACGTCCGCTGGCGATGTCCAAACCCACGCCCACGGCGCCTTTGTGCAGGTTGGCCTTGCCGTCGGAGGCGCTGGTGGACAGCCGCAGCATGGCCATGACCGGGTAGCCGCGAAAGACGATGATGCGGATGTCGGGGACTCCCGCAAAGGAGAGGGCGGCGAACATTTCGTCGCTGCGGATCAGGTCCTCGATAATGGCCACGTCCGGCGTGCCGGCCAGCGAGTAGAGGCCGGCGAGGATGTTGGAGAGATGGTGCCGGATGTGGCGGATGTCCACGCTGCGGCCCGAAGATTTCACGAACTGTCCGTCCCGGCGATGGGTGACCACCAGGATACCTTTGCCGCCTGCGCCCTTGGCCGGTTTGATGGCAAATCCGTCCAGCCGGTCGGCCGTCTCCTGGAAGGCGGCGATCTCGTATTGGTATTCGATGACGCCGCGCAGGCACGGCGTTGCCAGGTGGAACTTTTCCGCCAGCAATTTGGTTTTGAGCTTGTTGTCCACCAGCGGGTACTTGGAACGCGGGTTGTATCGGCTGATGTAGGCCACATTGCGGCGGTTCATGCCCAATACGCCCTGCCGGCGCAGGTGAGGAGCCGAATGCCACATGCTACCGTTGGTCTCCCATGACGCCGAACCGCTTGAGTTCGGTCAGCTTGTAGCCGGTGTACTGTCCCATCAGCAGGATCAACGCCAGGAGCACCAGGTGCACTTCGGGAAAGTTGAAGGCCAGGTGGCCGACGATGGCGATGCGCATCAGCAGATAGGCGATGATCGCCACACAGAGGCTGCCGAATCCTTGTACCAGCACCTCCTGGCTGCCTTCCTCCTCCCAGAGGATGCTCATGCGTTCGATGGTCCAGGCGATGATCACCATGGGAAAGAAGGTGAGGGTCAGCCCCACCTGGACACCCAGCTCGTAGCCCAGCACACTGACAACGGAGGCCAGGAAGATCACCAGCACGATCAAGGTGGATATCCGGGCCACCATCAGCAAATTGAGCCGGGAGAGGTAACCGCGCAGCACGAGCCCCATGGAGACGATGCCCAGAAAGGCGGCCAGGCCGGGAAGCAGGGTGGTTTGCAAGAAGGCCAGGGCAATGAGCACCGGCATGAAAGTGCCGGCCGTGCGCACGCCGACGATCAAGCGCATGAAAGTGACCACCAGGGCGCCCACGGGCAGCAGCAGTAAAAGCTTGAAGACGCTCTGCTCTTCGATGGGCAGGTGGTGCAGACTGAAACGGGAGAGGCCGCCGCCATCGAACTGCAGCCGGGCCAGATCCATGGAAGGCATGGTTTGGCGGATCATGGAGAAGCGGATGTCCGAGCGCTGGCCACCGGTCACATCCAACAAAGATTGGCCGCCCCGGTGCCACAACAGCAGGTTTTCGGGCAACCCGTGGGCACCGCTGTTTTCATTGATGGGCACCCAATGGGGCGCGTCAAAGACTTCCAGGACCGGTTTGAGGTTTTGGTAGCGGCGGGCATCTTCCAGTTCCAGTCCCAGGGAGATGCGGGCCGGGATACCGGCCTGGTTGAGCAGGCGCCGCAACAGATCGGGCAGCGGGTATTCGTCCAGCAACAGGGCGGCGTTCTGATCCGGCGGGTCGGCGTTCAATTGGCGAATCAGTTCGCGGGCGAAACTGATGGGGCTGCTGGAGCGTTCATAGGCCAGGTCCAGCACCTGCTGGGCGGCGGTGGCCTGGAGCTCGTGCCAGTAGACCGTGGCCGGCGCTTCCGGCGTCGGGGTGGGGGTTTCAGGTGCAGCTTCCGTGTCGTCGGGAACCATCTGCAACTTGAAATAAAGCGTTTGCGGGCCGGCGGCATGGCGGCGGGTCCACTCCGCCCGGCGGCCGGTGGCGCCGTCAACGATGGTGAAGCCATATCCCAGGGAAGCCGCCTGCTCGGAGACGCAGCGAAACCCCGGCGGGTTGTCGGGAAGATCGAGACTTACCGTCACCGGGTTGCCATGGGCGACGAAATCGATGCGCGCCTCGATCAGCCAAACCGGCTTGGTCTGTCCGGGCCGCAAGGGAATGTGCAATTGGGCGTGCCGGATCCAGGCCAGGCTGATGCCGGCGACGATCAGCAGCGCGACCACTAGGTAAAAGGGCTTGATTTTCATGGCGTGCTGTTTCCGTTGAGGCCCTTTTCAGGCATGGGCACCACGAATTTGCGCGCCACGTCCACCACCATCAGATCCCGCAGGATGTTGCGTCCGATCAGCACCTGGTAATCCAAGTGGGTGCGGTCCACCAGGGTGAACTCTTCGATCAGGGCAACGGGACCCACATGGATCTGCAGTTTGACCACGGGGCGGCGGTCCGCTTCGTCGCTGCTGGCTTGCAGAATGCGGACCCGGCGGGCCACCGGCTTTTCCAGTTCGTAAAGGGTGTCCTGCTCCGGGTCCTTGATTTTGAAGCGCACCCAGGGGCTGCCGTTTCGTTCGAAGGGGGTGATGTCCCGTGCATCCAACGAGGAGGTGGTGGCGCCGGTATCGACACGCGCATGAAACAGGCGTCCGGGCGGTGTGAGTCGTACCTTTTCGATCCCTCCCACCAACAGCTTGTCGGTGGCGAAAGCCGGTGTCCCGTTGGTCGGATTGGATTCCGCTGCCCCGCTGCCGCCGAGAAACGCTAATCGCCGGCGGGTTTCGGATTGATGCTGTTTGATCACCTCTTCCAAATACTCGAAGGAGCGGGTGTTCTGTTCGATGTCCAGCATCATCAGCCGCTTTTGCTGTTCCAGCATGGCCGCCTGCTGTTCCAACAGGTTTGTCAAAAGTTCCAGGTGTTCGGCATGTTCATGGAGGCCGGCATCCATCTCCGCCAGTCGGGTATCGATGTCGGCAAGATCCTCCTTGTGTATCAATGCGCTTGGAGCGAAACAGCCGTACAAGAGAAAAAGGGCGCACAAGAGGAACGCCACTATGTACAACAGGAATTGTCTACGCATCACGACCGTTGTGTATTGGGGGATCGATTTGCCGCCGTGGGCGGAAAGACTGCCGTTCAACTGTAAAGTCCCGGAGATATGCATTCATCGTGCCGGTGGAGGGGCGTGCGGCGGTACCGGCATCTTGTTGGAGTCCAACCCATGGCAGGATTGACACGGTGTTTCGGAAAACGTTCGAAAACGGCGCGCCACAAAGGTTCGAGGCCTGGAATGGCCATATCGCCGGCATGGGTGACGTTGAAACGATCTTCTTCCTATACATCCCCTCGGTACCGCCGGTGCGCGTGAGGCGATGGGGTTGCGGAACCATCCGTGCACAGACGGGCAGATTTTGCAATTTTTTGCGGCTGCCCTCGTGAGCTGTGAACAGCGCAATCCCAACAAGAAAAGGGGCACGGCTTTGGTCACCGCCACCCCTTGGCATTTTTTTGGTAGCGGGGACAGGATTTGAACCTGTGACCTTCGGGTTATGAGACCGCTCAAATGGCATTTTCGCCCAATCGGGGAACAGATTGAAACGAGTTGATGCGTGTTGAAAATACCATGGAAAAACAAGATATAAAACCCACCCTGAGCCTTACCTGCCCGCCGTCAATCAACACATTTCAGTTGACGAATATTGTAAAAATGTGCTTACATGGCGCTTACACGGTATATGCACTTTTGTGCACTATGACCCTCGGGATTTTGACCGGCCATCAAAAAATGGAACTTCGGATTTCACGCCCGAAGGTCAACATCGTGTAAGCGCTGTAAGCAAGAGGGGGGCAAAATGGCGCAAATAAAGCTTACGGCGGGCCGCATTCGGGACTTCGAATGTCCGACCCATACCAAACAAGCCTTTTTATGGGACAGCGTGGTGCCCGGCCTGGGAGTGCGGGCGACCGCTAGCGCTAAGGTGTTCATTTTTCAATCCCGTTTGGCCGGTAAATCAATTCGAATCAGGATTGGCGATGTTCGGACATGGTCCATTGATTCAGCGGACCCACCAGGGGCGCGCCAGGAGGGCCGCCGTCTTCAAGGCCTGATCGACAAAGGCATCGACCCCCGCCTTGATAAGCAGCGCACCGTGGCCGACACCGCCCGGCAGCAGGCCGAGGCGCAACGGGAGAAAGCCACCGTCGCCCAAGCGTGGGCCGCGTATATCGAAGACCGGGCCCCCAAATGGAGTGAGCGCCATCTTGCCGACCATCAGCGGGCGGCAAGCCCCGGCGGCGAGAAAAAGCGGCGCGGCAAGGGTAAGACCAAGCCCGGAGCTCTTGCCCCCCTGATGGGCTTGAGGCTGGCCGAAGTAACCCCGGAGCAGGTCAAGGCATGGGCCAGCTCCGAAGCCGCTAAGCGGGGCACACAAACGCGCATTGCCTTTGATGCCCTAAGGGCGTTTATCAACTGGTGCGCCACACACCCCGATTATGCCGGGATGGCATCAACGGACGCATGCAGCACGAGAACCAAGCGCGACACCCTCCCTAAGCGGGGGGTGAAGGATGATTGCTTGCAGCGGGAACAACTAAACGCATGGTTCGGGGCCGTGCGGGGACTGTCCAACCCCGCCATGGCCGCGTACCTTCAAGCCTTGTTGTTGACCGGTGCTAGGCGCAATGAGTTGGCCGGACTTCGTTGGGACGATCTGGATTTTCGATGGAATAGCATGACCATCCACGACAAGGTGGACGGCGAGCGTACAATCCCGTTGACGCCTTATTTAAAGACCCTGCTGACGCCTTTGCCCCGACGCAATGCCTGGGTGTTTTCATCGCCTAAAGCCGCGTCCGGGCGCCTTGAGGAGCCAAGGATTCCCCACAACCGGGCCATCGCTGCGGCAGGGATCGAGGGATTGACCCTGCACGGTCTGCGGCGATCCTTTGGCACCTTGAGCGAATGGGTGGAAGTGCCCGCCGGGGTGGTCGCTCAAATCATGGGCCACAAGCCGAGCGCAACCGCTGAAAAACATTACCGGCGCCGGCCGCTTGACCTGCTGCGCATGTGGCACACAAAGGTTGAAGCGTGGATATTGGAGCAAGCCGGTATTGAGCAGCCGGGGGAAGTCGCCACAGTGCTGCAAGTGGTGAAACAGGCATAACGCATTCGGAGCTGGCGTCCGCACCGAAAAGCCGGTTTTCCTGGCCGGCCTGCCCCGAGTAACCACCAGGGGCCATGACGGGAGGTGGCCATTTGGCGAAAATAGTGTCGATCAAACGCGACATTGGTCGATTTTATCGGGTTAGGTTTACTGCCGATGAAATCGAGGCGTTGCGCCTGGCATTTCGTGGCCTACCGGAGCCCGAAACCCTAATAGAAGAAGTCCGCTTCGCCTGTGATTGCGCAATGGGCAAACAACCAGACCGTGCCAACCGCACTAAGCGACTCGAAAAGCTGCACGCGGCTGTTGCAGACTTTGAGGGCACACTGCACGAAGTGCAAGAGTTTGCCCTTGACC
>NZ_JALJRB010000037.1 GCF_022968795.1 Desulfatitalea alkaliphila | reverse complement strand
TCCTTCAACTTAAAACTTAAAACTGTAAACTTAAAACTGCCCGCCCTGGCGGGCTGCGGGCGGCCACCCCTTGTGTTTTCGCCCGGCATATGCGACTTATGCGCCATGAAGCGCCGCATTCAAACCGCCCGACACGATTCGGGCTTTCCCCGTCAATCCATGTGAATCGCCATGGCCGATATCGTGATTGAAGCCCGACATCTCTTTTTTGCCTATAATGGGCAAAAGGTGTTGGAAGATGTGAGCTTTAAAATTCCGGCGGGCGATTTCGTGGCGGTGATCGGTCCCAACGGCGGCGGCAAGACCACTTTATTGAAACTGATGCTGGGATTGTTGACACCCACGCGGGGAGAGGTGCGGGTGTTCGGCCGGCCACCGCGGGAGGTGTCGCCCCGCGTGGGCTATGTGCCCCAACATGTGGAAACCCACCTGCATTTTCCCATCACCGTGCGGGATGTCGTCATGATGGGCCGTCTGCAGCCGGGATTGAAATGGCCCTGGCCGTCGCGCGCGGATCGGGCGGCGGCGGCGCAAGCCCTGGCGCGCATGGGCGTCGATCACTTGGCACAGCGGCGCATCAGCGATTTGTCCGGCGGGCAGCGGCAACGGGTATTTATCGCCCGCGCGTTGTGCGCCCGGCCCGAAATTCTGTTTCTCGACGAACCCACGGCGGGCATCGATCCCCAGGGCCAGGTGGATTTGTACTGCCTGCTGGAACAGCTCAATGCCGAATTGACCATCGTGCTGGTGAGCCACGACATGCTGGCGCTGTCGACCCACGTCAAGTCCGTGGCCTGCGTCAACCGGCGGCTGCACTACCACGACCATCCGGAATTGACCCACGATATGATGGAAACCATGTACCCGCATACGCCGGGCGAGGCGTGCCCGGTGGAGCTGGTGGCCCACGGCGTGCCCCACCGGGTGCTCAAGCCCCATGGAAACGATTCGTGATCGAGCTTCTGCAATTCGACTTCATGCGCAACGCCTTGCTGGCCGGCTTGCTGGTGAGCGTGATCTGCGGCGTGATGGGCACCCTGGCGGTGGCCAACCGCATGGTGTTTCTGGCAGGGGGCATCGCCCATGCGGCCTACGGCGGCATCGGCCTGGCTTTCCTGCTGCGCTGGCCCTATTTGCTGGGCACCTTGGGTTTCTCGCTGCTGGCGGCGTTGGTCATGGCGGCGGTCAGCTTGAACGCCAAGCACCGGGCCGATGCGGTGATCGGAGCGATCTGGGCGGTGGGCATGGCCTTGGGCATCGTGTTCATCGATCTCGCCCCCGGCTATCCGGTGGACCTGATAAGCTATCTGTTCGGCAGCATTCTGGCGGTACCGCGGGTGGATCTGTGGGTAATGCTGGGGGCGGGGCTGGTCATCGTCACGGTGGTGGCCTTCTATCATACCGACCTGCTGGCCCTCTCCTACGATGAAGCTTTCGCCCGCATCCGGCGCGTGCCGGTGCGGGCGCTCTACTTTTTGCTGGTGCTGCTGCTGGCCTTGACGGTGGTGCTCACCATCCGGGTGGTGGGCCTGATCCTGGTGATCGCCCTGCTGACGATCGCCCCCTTCATCGCCGAGCGGTTCGCAACCTCTTTACTCGGCATGATGATCTGGGCCGCCCTGCTCAACATCCTGTTCACGGCATGCGGGTTGGCCCTTTCAGTGCACTTCAATTTGACGGCAGGCGCCTGCATCATCTTGACGGCCGGCGCCTGCTTTCTGCTCTCCCTGTTTATCGGGCGTCCTCGCCCTGCTGCCGGCGCAACTGATTGAGCAACTCCTGCAACTGATTGGCCGCTTCATTGAGGGTCTTGCGAATCTCCTCGATCCCCTGCTCGATGCCCTGCACAATGGTGCCGGTCAACGTCTGCTCTGCGGCCGCTTCCTGATCCGTGGAAACCGGCGCTGCCACCGCCGGCAGTTCGCCGGAAAGGGCCAGAACGGCGTCATCCAGGGTCTGGTGCATGATCACCTGGCGCGAATCGGCCAGGATGATGCGCCGCAGCTCGGGGAAGTCCAGGGTTTCGGGTTTTAAAAACACCGGTTCGGCATAGAGGATGGCGTCGCCGATGGGGACCACCAGCAGGATGCCCCGGGACACTTCCGAACCCACCTGCCCCCAGAGGGTGAACTGTTCGGAGATGACGGCATCGTTGTCGATACGCGCCTCCACCTGGTTGGGGCCGTCCACGTGGCGACCCGAGGGGAAGCGAAAAAGCATCTTCTGCCCATAGTGCGCACCGTCGCTGCGGGCGGCGATCCAGCCCACCAGGTTGTGGCGATTGGCCGGGGTGAAGGGCTGGATCAGCAGAAACTCCTCCTTCTCCTCGCCCGGCAGGCGCGCCACGATGTAGTAAGGACGCAGCGCCTCGGTGCGGCCGAAGGAGGTCTGCACCGGAATCGACCATTGATCTTCCTTGTTATAGAAAACCGTGGGATCTTCCATGTGGTATTGCAGCAGCATCTCGGTCTGCACGGTGAACAGGTCCTGGGGATAGCGCACGTGGGGCTTCAGGTAGTCCGGCATCTCCGCCATGGGCTTGAACAGTTCGGGGAAGATGGACTGGTAGGTGCGAATCATCGGATCATCGGGGTCCGCCACGTAGTAGTCGATGGTGCCGTGATAGGCATCCACCACCGCCTTGACGCTGTTGCGAATATAGTTGAAGCGGTTTTGATAGGGGGTGGCGTAAGGATAGCGCCGGGTAACGGTGTATGCGTCCTGAATCCAGTACAGCCGGCCGTCGGCCACCACGGGGTAGGCCTCCCGGTCGCGCATCAGAAAGGGGGTCACGGCGGCGAAGCGCTCGGGAATGGTGCGGCGGTATTGGATACGACTGTCGGCGGTCACTTCACCGGAAATCAGGATGTTGATGTCCATGAATTTGATGGCATAGATCAGGCGGCGGAAGAAGCTGCTCATTTGCACGCCCCCCCGGCCCTCGTAATTCACATAGACCGGCCCGTCGGGTCCGGGATAGTTGAACTCCTGCATCCCGCTGCGGACAACCAGAAAATCGAGGCTTTTCAGCCCGTAGTAAATGTCGGGACGCTCCAGGGCGATTTTGCCCCGGGGCGGCACGTCCTTGATGAAGAAACCGGGCCGTCCGCCGCTGTCCACCTCGGTCACCGGTGTCATTGCAACGCCATAGCCGTGGGTGAACTGCAAATGGCGGTTGACCCAGCGCTGGGCCTCGGCGGGCAGTTTTTCGGCCGACAGCTCGCGGGTGGCCAGCATCACCTGCCGCAACTCACCCTCCACCATGTAGCGGTCGGTGCTCATGGCCATGAAGTCATAGTACAAACGGAAGAATTGGATCTGGTTGTAGCTTTGCAGCAACGGCCCCTCGTCCCACAAACGGATGTTCTGGATGGTGCCCTGGTTGTCGGCCACGGTGCGGGCATCCACTGCGCCCTCGGCCGGGTGGCTGCGGGATGCGATATCGGTTAAGCCGTAGGCGCTGCGGGTCAAGGCGATATTGTGGGCCAGGTAGGTCTCTTCGCGGGCCAGCTCGCTGGGCTCGACATGCAAACGCTGCACCGCGGCGGGCAGCAGAGTGCCGGCCAGTATGGTCAGGGCGATCCAGCCGCCAATGCCGTAGGCCAGGATGCGCGGGTTGCGGAAACGGCCCTGAAACAGCAACAGCACCCCGCAGGCCAGCGCCAAGAAAGTGAGAAAGGTGCGCGCCGGCAAGGTGAAGTGATGATCGGTGAAGCCCATGCCATGCACCGCGCCGGTGGGCGAATAGAGCAGATCGTAGCGCCCCAGCCAGTGCCCCACGGCCAGCAGCACGAAGATGACACTACCCAGCAGGGCCAGGTGGGTCCGCAAGCGTGCACTCAACTCGAAGCGCTCGCCGCGCAAAGCGTTAGCGAGGTAGGTCACCACCACCACGCCGATGGCCACCACCACCAGGGTGCCCAGCAGCCAAGCGCGCAAAAAGCCGATGGCGGGCAGGGTGAACACATAAAAGGAAAAATCCCGGTTAAAAATGGGATCGGTCTGATCAAAAGGCACGGCGTTGAAGAAGCGCAGAAAAAGCTCCCACTCCGCCGCCAGGCGAGTGGCCATGAAGACGGCGCCCAAAACGGCGGCCACCCACCCCAGCCACATCAGCAGGCTGCGGGCGATCTTGTAGGCCGACGCCGGCATGTCGGGGCCGCCGAAAGGCAAGGTTTGCGGTATGCCGCGGTACACCGCAAGCAGATTGGGGGCCGCCACCAGCAGAAACACCGCGAACCCCAGGGCAAAGAGCCAAATCCGGGTGCCCATCACCTTCAACAGCACCGTTTGCAGGTCCAGATTGCCGAACCACAACCAATCCCGGTAAAAGGAGACGGCCCAGCTCAGCAAGGTGATCAACACCAACACGACCACGCCCAGGCCGATCCATTTGGCCAAGCGGGATATGCTGGAAAAGTCCAGGTCCTCGGGCCGGAAGGGCGGCATCTGTCCCCTGGGGGGGCCACCTTGGGTGTAATTTTGCATCGGTCACTCCTCGATCGTTTTGGGGGGGAATCATGGCTTGCCGGGCCGCGCCGAACCTTACCGGACCGGCCCCTGATACAAATGCCCGTCGGCGCTTTATGCGCGAAGGCGGGCATGGTGCGACATGTCGATGTATCATCGGCGCCATTTATCGCATATTCCGTTGGGTTGGTCAAATCGGGGAGCGTTTGCGGGTTGGGTGAGTTAATTGTGTTTATTGGGTTGGTTGGGTTGGTTGGGCTTTTTGGGTTGGAGTTGTGGCGCTTAGCGCTTCTTTCTACGCGTCTTTTTGGATTTGGGTTTTTGTTTGTTCTTCTTCCAATTGGCGAAGTCGATTTTGCCGGTGCGTTGGCGGAAGATGAGGCGCAGGGGGGTCTGGTCCAGACCGGTCTGCAGGCGGATCTGGTTGAGCAGAAAGCGATGATAGGAGAAGTGAACCGCCTCGGGATGATTGACGAAAGTGACGAAGGTGGGCGGCCGTTCGCTGACCTGGGTGGTGTAGTAGAATTTGAGCCGGCGGCCCTTGTGCATGGACGGCTCGTTGCGCTGAACGGCTTCGGTGACAATGCGATTGATGACGCCGGTGCCGATGCGGGTGGTGTACTGGGCGAAAACGCTGTCGATGAGTGGAAAGATCTTGGCCACTCGCTGCCCGGTCAGGGCCGATACGGTCAATACCGGCGCGTGGGGCAGAAAACGGGCCGATTCGCGCAATTCCCGCGTGAACTGGTGGGGGGTCAGTGTACGGGCGTCCACCAGATCCCACTTATTGGCCACGAAAACAGCCCCGCAGCCGCGGTCGTGAGCATAACCCGCCACCCGGATGTCCTGCTCGGTAACCCCCTGTTCGGCGTCCAGCACGATCAGGGCCACGTCGCAGGCCTCCAGGCTCTTGAGGGCCTTGATGATGGAAAACTTCTCCAGCTTCAGATCCACCTTGGCCTTGCGCCGGATGCCGGCGGTGTCGATGAAGCGGTAGGCGCGCCCCTGGCGCTGCAGCAGGGTGTCCACGGCGTCGCGGGTGGTGCCGGCCACCTCGCTGACCACCATCCGCTCCTGGCCCAACAAGCGATTGATCAGGGAGGATTTGCCCGCGTTGGGCCGTCCGACCACCGCCACCCGGACCGCCTCGGGATCGATCTGCTCGGGGGCGGGTTGCGGTGCGGGCAAGGCCGCCACCAAATCATCCAGAAAGTCGGGCACGCCGTAACCGTGCTCGGCCGAAAGGCTGTATAATGGTTCCAGCCCCAGGGCGTAGAAGTCGTGCAGCAACTCCTCCTGGGCCGGTCCGTCGATTTTATTGACCACATAGAAGACGGGCTGATCTGCACTGCGCAGCCGGAGGGTCAGGTCACGGTCGAAGGGCGAGAGCCCCTGGCGGCCGTCGAGCACCATCACCACGGCGTCCGATTCGGCCACCGCCTGCTCGACCTGGCGCCGGATGTGGGGGGCGAAGGGATCGTCGTCGCCGCTGAGAAAGCCGCCGGTGTCCACCACCAGAAAGGGCCGTTCGTCCCACACCGCTTCGCCGTAGAGCCGGTCGCGGGTGACCCCCGGCAGGTTGTCCACGATGGCCTCCCGGCGGCGGACGATGCGATTGAACAGGGTCGATTTGCCCACATTGGGACGACCGATGATGGCGACAACGGGTTTCATGGGTAAGGCATTCCACCAATTAGAGGGTTGACCGATGGATCGGCGCCCCTGCTATAACGGTTTGCCGGAACGGATGTCAAATTATAATGGTGCCCATCCAAGGGATGGGGTCCAACCACGGTCGACCCCGAATGCTTGCCATCGGGTCGGGGCCGCCTTAAATTGCCTCTGTTGATCGCTGTATCTCAGTTGCCGCGGAGGAAATGGATATGCCGGAGCTTGCTTATTTGAACGGTGAGATCATGCCCCTTGACCAGGCACGGGTGCCGGTCGAGGACCGGGGGTACCAGTTCGGAGATGCCGCTTATGAGTTCGTGGCCGCCGTGAACGGGCGGCTGTTCGCCGTGGAGGCCCACCTGGACCGGCTGGAAAGAACATTGCTGGCCCTTGCCTTTCCGCCCTTGGACCGCAACCGTATCCGCGAGGCCATTTTCACCCTGCATCAGCGGGCAGGCATTGCCCGTGCCGGCATCTACATTCAGATCTCGCGGGGCGTGGCGCCGCGCAGCCACGCTTTTCCGGAAAAGACGGTGCCCCAGGTCTTGATGACCGTGCGCCCGGTCCCGCCGACACCGCCGGAACACTTGACCCGGGGCATCGCCGCCATCACGCTGGCCGATCAGCGCTGGGGACGATGCGACATCAAAACCGTGCAATTGCTGGCCAACGTGATGTCCAAACAACGCGCCTTGGACAGCGGGGCTTATGATGCCATCTTTATCGGCCCGGACGGTACGGTGCGGGAAGGCACCTCCTCCAACCTTTTCATCCGCAGCGGTCAGCGGCTGCACACCCATCCCCTGACCACCGAGATTCTGCCGGGCATCACCCGCGCCGTTCTGCTGGACATCTGCCGCCGGGAGGGCATCGAGGTGCTGGAGCGACGTTTCGACCGCCAGGAGATGCTGGCCGCTGACGAGGTGGTGCTCACCGGCACGGTCACCGAAGTGCTGCCGGTCACCCGCATTGACGGGCATGTCATCGGCGTCGGCCGTCCCGGCCCCATGGCGGCCCGGCTGCGCGCCTGGCTCGAAGCGCTGGCGGCGGACCCCGACGGTCCTTGAAAATCGTCAATCCTTGGCTTTGGGAATGCCCGACTCACAGGGGACACCTGTCTGGCACAAGCCGCAGCCGTACCCCTTGAAACCGAATTGTTCGGCAACATAGGCGGCGGTCTTAATCACATGCTGCATGCACAACTGCTTGTCTTTGCCGGCCGGGGTGATGGCGCCGGCGGGGCAGCGGGAGATGCATTTTTTGCAAATGCCGTGGCTGTAATAGAGGCAGTAGGCGTGGTGATCGGTGTAAGGCCGTGGCGTCGCCGGCAACCGCAGTTCGGCCACCACCGAGCCCACGCGCATGGCCTTGCCCACAGGGGTGATCAGGCCGTCGCACAAGCCGAAGGTACCCAAACCGCAGGCATAGGCGGCGTGCCGCTCGGACCAGGTGGATGAGAAACCGTATTTGGCGGAGATGCGGCGACTGAACTGGGGCGCCAGCACGGGCGCCACCGCCCGGACCCCCTGCTCCGCCAGGGCCGCCACAAGGTGCCGCCGCAGTGCTTCGTTCACTTTTTCGCCGAAAATGCGCGCCCGGGCCCATCGTTCGGCGGGAAAGGTGTCCTCGCGGCGATTATCCCGCTTGGTGGCCTCGGTCTGGGGCAGGATGTAGCTGATCACGCTCAGGTTTTCCGGCCGCACACCCGGATCGCGAAAGGTGATGGCGAACAGCTCCCAGGGCGTGATGAAAAAAGGCCCCACGTGTTCCTTGAAATCTTCGAACAGGGGATCATCCCCCTCGGCAAAGCCCACCAGCGGCGGGCCGAAAGCCTTCTCTTGCGCCGCGTTCTGCAAGCTGTTCTCCGGTGAGTGGGCGATGAAATCCGCCACCACCTTGCGCACCCAATTACCGTCGATCACCCATGGCATGTCTGATTCCCTCCCGGCTCCGTTTCCGATCATCGATCCGGATGCGATTGCGTCATCCCGGCAGATCCCCGGGGTGTCGATCCTTCCAGGGGCGGGCCTGCTCCAGTTGCCCGGCCAGGCGCAACAGCAGCGCTTCGTCGCCGAAACGTCCCGCGAATTGCAGCCCCACGGGCAGTCCCTCCGGCGTCCAATACAGCGGCACGGACATGGCCGGCTGACCCGTGGCATTGAACAGGTTGGTGAAGCCGAAGAAGCGGTAGAGGTTCTTGACGTAGGCGCGCACGTCGGCAGAATGGGTATTCAAAAACCCCAGCGGTACCGGCGGCTGCAACAACACCGGACTCAACAGCATATCGTAAGCCTGAAAAAAACGCGCCACCTTGCGCCCGGTTTGATGCACCACCCGCACCGCATCCACGTAAGCCGGGGCGCCGATCTCCCGGCCCGCCTCGGCCGCACGCCAGGTGACGTGCTCCACGTCCGCTTCGGTCACTTCCCGGCCCAGCACCTTGGCGCCGGCCGCCACCATGGCCGCCGTGTTGGTGTTGATAATGGTGACCGCAGCCTCCTGGAACGGCTCGTAGGCAAAGGCCGGCGCCGCCGCCTCCACCGTGTGGCCCAGTTCGGCGCAGAGCCGGGCCGCATCCGCCACCGCATCCACGCAGATCGGAT
Source organism: Desulfatitalea alkaliphila (assembly GCF_022968795.1). Lineage (GTDB taxonomy): Bacteria > Desulfobacterota > Desulfobacteria > Desulfobacterales > Desulfosarcinaceae > Desulfatitalea > Desulfatitalea alkaliphila. The sequence goes on along the minus strand of NZ_JALJRB010000037.1, from coordinate 35,793 downwards.
CCACCGCCGCGCCGCTGGGTGGGGTGGTGGTAAAGGCGATACGCAGTTTACCCGGATCCCGCCCCACTTCATCCAGAAACGGGCCTGCCACCGGCGGTGCCCAGTAAGGATCGCCCAAGGAGGGGCCGGCCGCCACGTCCAGGAAGGCGGCACTGTCGCGCACCGTGCGGCTGACCACATGATCGGTGCTCATGCCGTTCCACCCTTCGCCCACATCGGGCCCCGACGGAATCCTTGCCCGGGTGGGCTTGAGGCCGAACAGCCCGCAACAGGCGGCCGGGATGCGGATCGAGCCGCCGCCGTCGGAGGCGTGGGCCGCCGGTACCATGCCCGCCGCCACCGCCGCCGCGGCCCCGCCGCTGGACCCGCCGGTGGTTCGTTCCCGGTTCCAGGGATTGCGGCAGGGACCGTACAAAGCAGGCTCGGTGGTGATCGTGATGCCGAACTCGGGTGTATTGGTCTTGCCGAAAATCACCAGTCCGGCCTGGCGATAACGCGCCACCACCGTGCTGTCGTGGCCGGCAACCAACCCGGTGAACAGCCGGCTGCCGAAGGTGGTCGGATAACCCTTGTACAACAACCCCAGGTCCTTGAGCAGGAACGGCACGCCCCGCAGCAACCCATCCGGCAAGCCTTCGCGGATGGAGCGGCGCGCCTCGTCGTACATGGGCATCACCACCGCATTCAAATGCGGATTCAAGTCCTCCACCCGCGATATGGCCGACGCCAGCAGCTCTTCCGGTGTTGTTTGCCCCTGCCGCACCAATTCCGCCAAGCCGACGGCATCATAGGTTTCATAACCTTTCAACCCAACCATTGCGCGCTCCTTTCACCGTCTGGAAAAAATCAAAAAGGTCGCCTCGCCCGCCATCGGCGCCGGTGCACCCATGTTAAAGGGATATCAGCCATCGGCCGGGGAAGCAAACAGGTTTTTGGCCGATGGGGCCACGAGGCGCGGGTGGCACAGGCAACTGTTTGCCGGTGCCACCCCCGACACCCTCGAAACACCATATAGCCCCACTCTTTCCTCGGGCGCCGTGGGACAACTGCTCCACCCAATCAAAAAAAGACAAAATTGCAAAAACATCCAATCGCCAAAATACCTTCAACTTAAAACTTAACACTTAACACTTAACACTGCCCGCAGTGCGCTTCGGGACAATTGCGCCCAGTTGACTTTTAAGTCCACATATTGCCATATGGACAGCTTCGGTCTTCCGGCTTATTTTCCCCTCGAATGCCGCAACCATGCGGCGGAATTGGAGGCACCATGAGAAAATGGATATCCTTGACGGCGCTGCTGTTGCTGGCGCTGTCGGCCTGCGGCAAGGGCCCGGCCCCCGATTGGGGATTCGATGCCCTTCCCTACGCGTTCGACGCCCTGGAGCCGCACATCGATGCCAAAACCATGGAGATCCACTACAGCCGCCACCACAAGGCTTACTACGACAATCTGCGCACGGCCATCAAAGGCACCCCCCTGGCCGCCAAAACCCTGGCAGAGATCCTCGCCCAGGCCGGACAGTGGCCCGATGCCGTACGCCACAATGCCGGCGGCCATTACAACCATGCCTTTTTCTGGCAGGTGATGTCGCCCGACGGCGGCGGCGCACCCCAAGGCCCACTGGCGCGACAGATCGAGGCGACCTATGGCGGCTTCAAAAAATTTCAAGCCGATTTCAAAAACGCGGCCCTGTCCCGTTTCGGCAGCGGGTGGGTGTGGTTGAACGCCACCTCCGACGGGGCCCTTTTCATCTCGACCACCGCCAACCAGGACAACCCCCTGATGGACACGGCCGAACGCAACGGCACGCCGATACTGGCCCTTGATCTATGGGAGCATGCCTACTACCTCCAGTACCAGGACAAGCGCGCCGCCTACATCGATGCCTTCTGGGAGGTGGTGGATTGGTCTGCGGCAACCGCCCGCTACGAGGCGCTGCGCTAACATGGCCTTGATCGGCATGCGCGATGTGCGCTGGGGGTTCGGCGAGCCGGCCTTGCTGGACGGCATCAGCTTCACCATAGAAAAGGGCGAGCGGATCGGGTTGTTGGGGCGCAACGGTGTGGGCAAATCGAGCCTGCTGCGGCTGCTGCAGCGGCGGATCCAGCCCGACAGCGGCGAAATCATCGTCCAGCAGGGTGTCCGCGTAGCCGCCTTGGAACAAGAGGTGCCGACGGTCAGCGATGGCACTCTGTTCGAAGTGGTGGCACGTGGACTGGGGCCTTTGGGCGAAGCCCTGGCCCGGTTCCACCACCTCAGCCGGGCCGCGGAGCAGGGATCGAACCAAGGGCCCGCAGGGGACGGCCTGGAACGGTTGCGGCTGCAACTGGGCGTGCTGGCAGAAACATGGGGCAGCGAGGAACCCGCAGGGGACGGCCTGGAACGGTTGCGGCTGCAACTGGACAGGGAAGGGGGCTGGCAGCTGCAACAGGAGATTGAAACCGTGCTCTCGCGCACCGAACTCGATCCGCAGCGTCCCTTCGCCGACCTGTCGGCGGGCATGAAGCGCCGTGCGCTGTTCGCCCGCGCTCTGGCCCTGGACCCCGATCTGCTGCTGCTGGACGAGCCGACCAACCACCTGGATATCGACACCATTGTCTGGCTCGAATCGTTTTTGCTGCGTCACGTGCCGACCCTGATGTTCGTCACCCATGACCGGGCCTTCCTGGAACGCATCGCCACGCGCATCATGGAGTTGGATCGCGGTCGGCTGACCGCCTATGCCTGCGACTATCGCACCTATCTGCAGCGGCGCGAAGCCGCGATGGCGGTGGAAGAGGAGCAGCAACGGCAGTTCGACAAAAAGCTGGCCCGGGAAGAGGCCTGGATTCGCCAGGGTGTCAAGGCACGCCGCACGCGCAACGAAGGCCGGGTGCGGCAGCTACAGGCGCTGCGCGAGTCCTTTCGCCGGCGCCGCGCCGATGTGGGCCAAGCCAACCTGGTGTTGCAGGAGGCCGAACGCAGCGGCAAACTGGTCATCCGGGCCGAGGGGTTGACCCATGGGTACGGCGCAGCGCCCATCGTGCGCGATTTTTCCGCCACCATCGTGCGCGGTGACAAAATCGGCATCATCGGCCCCAACGGGGTGGGTAAAACCACCTTGATCCGACTGCTGCTCGGCAACCTGACGCCGGACAGCGGCACGGTGCGCCACGGCACGCGCCTGCAGCCGGCCTATTTCGATCAGCTGCGCGACCAACTGGACTTGCAGAAAACCGTGGTGCAAAACATCGCCGCGGACAACGACCACATTGTCTTCAATGGCCGCAAACGGCACGTGATCGGTTATTTACAGGATTTCCTGTTCGACCCCGAGCGCTGCCGCACCCCCGTGCACGTGCTTTCAGGAGGTGAGCGCAACCGATTGCTGCTGGCCAAATTGTTCACCCAGCCGGCCAACTTGCTGGTGCTGGACGAACCGACCAACGATCTGGACGCCGAGACCCTGGCGCTGCTCGAAGAGCTGCTGTTCGCCTTCGACGGCACTTTGCTGTTGGTCAGCCATGACCGCTGTTTTCTCAACCAGGTGGTCACCAGCACCATGGTGTTCGAGGGAGCGGGTCGGGTGGTGCAATATGCCGGCGGTTACGACGATTGGCTCAGCCAGCGCCCCCCGGCGGCAGCGGCGCCACCACCGCAAAGCAAACCAAGCCCGCCGCGACGACCGCAACGGCCCGCCAAATCCAAAGGATTGACCTTTTCCCAGGAGCATGAGCGCAAGACGCTGCCGGCAGAAATCGAAGCCCTGGAAGCGGAACAACAAGCGCTGCAAGCGGTCATGGCCGACCCCGATTTTTACAAACAGGACCGGGAAACGATTGTGTCCCAGCAGCGCCGGCTGGAAGGGATCGAGGCCCGGATCGCCGCCGCCTATCAACGATGGGAAACCCTCGAAGCATTGGCGCAGGATTCCTGCTACCACCATCGCAACGACTGACACCCTGGCAAACATGCCGACATCCCCTGCGGCCGCCCCCTGAACGATGTGATCCAAAATACAAATACATTTCGGTAGGTTGTGATTTTTTATCGCACGGCACGACACTTGCTTTGCATGAAGATGGCGCGTCTTCGTGGCAACAAGTCTTCAACCTTCCGACAATGGGCCCGAGCGAAGGGCTCGGAAAGGAGCGGCCGATGATCGCATCGCCATGCCGAAATTGCCCGAATCGAGATCTTCCCAAGAATCAATGCCTGCGGACTTGCCCCGTGATCCGGCGCTTGCAGGGCATGCAGCTGGCCGGCGATTGGGAGGATGTGCGCACCGCCAGGGATTATTCGGAGGTCAGCCTGTTCAACATCTGTCCTCCCGACGGTCGTTTCTCGGAATATGCCTATGCTTGAGCAGCATGCTTGGCAGTGCCCGTTGGCGCCCCTGACATTTGCCGCCGGCAGGGGCTGGGGGCCCGCGGTACATCATCCGGTTTCCAGAGCGACGTAGGCCGTCTGCCGGAAGGGCGGCACGCATACGGCGTAAAAAATCAGATCGGTGGACCCGTGATTGGCGATGCGCTGCGGGGTGTCGGCGGGGATACGCACCACATCGCCCGCGCTGACGGTCACCGGCGGGGCTTGCCGGCCGATCTGGACGCGGCCGGTGCCGCTGACGATGATGTACCGTTCGCTGATACCGTCGAGTTGATGCCAGGCGGTGGTGACACCCGGTGCCACCCGGGCGCGGGCGATGGAGATTTGGGGGTCGCCGGCATCATTGGCCACTTCCTGAATGAAGCAACGTTCCGCGGTGTAAAACTCGACGGACTGTCCGCTGAATTTGATTTCGGCCTTCATGGAACAACTCCAATTGCATCGTTGCAGACCCGAGTGTGCCCCAATCGGTCGCGACATGCAACAAAAGGCCCGCACAAAAAAGGACAATCATTTTGCGCGGGCCCTCTTTGTCACTGCACCTGCCGGTTGGTTACACCACCCCGAAGGCATGCATGGCCTTGGCCACCTTGATGAAACCGGCGATGTTGGCGCCGGCCACGTAATCGCCCTTGCATCCGTAAGCCTCGGCGGCGTTCAAACATGCTTCGTGAATACTCTTCATGATCAAGAGCAGGCGGTTGTCCACTTCTTCGCGGGTCCAGGAAAGCTTGAGGCTGTTCTGGCTCATCTCCAGGCCGGAGGTGGCCACGCCGCCGGCGTTGGCGGCCTTGCCCGGGCCGTACAGCAGCTTGTGCTCCTGGAACAGTTCCACCGCCTCGGGCGTGGACGGCATATTGGCACCCTCGGCCACCAGAATGCAGCCGTTCTTGATCAGCGCGGCGGCATGGTCGGCGTCCAGCTCGTTCTGGGTGGCGCAAGGCAGGGCGATGTCCACCTTGATGCCCTGATCGCGGATCACGTCCCAGACACTGGCGCCCTGGTAGCATTCGGTGCCGTACTTATCGGCGTATTCGGCAATGCGGCCGCGCCGGATGTTCTTCAGGTCCATCAGGAAGCAGCACTTCTGCTCGTCGATGCCCGCCTCGTCAACGATAGTGGCATTGGAGTCGCAAGCGGTGATGACGCGGCCGCCCATCTCGTTGACCTTTTCGATGGCATACTGGGCCACGTTACCCGACCCGCTCACGGCCACCACCTTGTCCTGGAAGTCCAGGCCCCGGGTGGCCAACATCTCGGCGGCGAAATAGACCGTCCCGTAACCCGTGGCTTCCGGGCGGATGAGGCTGCCGCCGTACTCCAACCCCTTGCCGGTCAACACGCCGGTGTGTTCGTTGCGGATCTTTTTGTAATAGCCGAACATGTACCCCACCTCGCGGCCGCCCACGCCGATGTCGCCCGCGGGCACGTCGGTCTCGGGGCCGATGTGGCGGAACAGCTCCCGCATGAACGCCTGACAAAACCGCATGATCTCGCCGTCGGATTTGCCTTTGGGATCGAAGTCCGAGCCCCCCTTGCCGCCGCCCATGGGCAGGGTGGTGAGGGCGTTCTTGAAAATCTGTTCGAAACCCAGAAACTTGATGATACTCAGATTGACGGAGGGATGGAAACGAAGGCCGCCCTTGAAGGGGCCGATGGCGTTGTTGAACTGTACGCGAAAGCCGCGGTTGACCTTTACATTGCCCTGGTCGTCGACCCATGGTACGCGAAACAGCACCGCCCGCTCCGGCTCGACAATGCGTTGGTAAATGCCGGCCTTGACCAGTTCGGGGTGGCGCTCGGCGGTGGGTTCGAGGGTTTCCATCACCTCGGTAACCGCCTGATGGAACTCTTTTTGATCCGGATCCAGTTGCTTGACTCGGGCGATGACATCCTTGATTACCGACACGTTTTGACCTCCTTGTGCTGTTTCTGCATCTGTTCTTCGAAAACGGTATAATCCCCATCCTTGCGGATGGTGTAAATCCTGCCGAGGGTTGGCATCCGCGACCCGGCAACGCGCTTGCGGCGGAAGAAGGCAAAGTCCTCGAGCCCCACACCGTCCTTGCCCAGAAACTCCTGTTTGAGTTCCGCCAAGCTGTCGAAACCGCTGCCGAAAAATTTGAGCTTGGAGAAATAGGGTTGGGCGCTGCGGCCATCCACCAGGACGGCCAAGTGCTCGGGAAAAGCGGGATCCCCGAAAACCGCAAGATACTGCTCGTCCGATGCGTCGATGCGATAGTCGTCGGGAATCGCCTCCGGCGGCACTTCCTCAAAATGCGCTTTCAAGTATGTGCCCGCTTCGGCGGCTTCGATGTCGTCAAAGGACATCAGATCCGGGCAGTCGAAAAAGCCCAGGACATACAAGGCGATGCTGTAATTGCTGATATGTTCGTAGATGGGATGTTCGCGATCACACATCCGGGACACTTCATCGATTCTTTCCAGAATCTGCAGCCCTTCGTGATCCATGTTGTCCCCCTTTCGCCGGGTTGATGGTCAAATGCGTAATCGATGCCAACGGCGCTGCATTGTGCCGTTGACAAGTTAAGAGCAAAGGTGGTGCCAAGATCGATAAAATGCGGGAGAAATTGTATCCATTTGATTTTTTTTCAATGTTCCGACTTGAACGGCCAAGATAGGGTGGCTTGCAAAGCCGATGACTGTTCAAACTTTGAGCAGGGCTGGTGGTGAGGGATCAGGCGGAGGTGTCGGGAGCGGCGCTCTTTTCGCGGTGGCGTTTGAGCCGGTGGCGCAGGGTGTTGCGGCTGATGCCGAGCATGCGGGCGGCTTGCACCTGGTTGTTGTCGCAGGCCTCCAGCGCCTTCAGGATCAGGAGCTCCTCGACCATTTCGATGATGTTGGCGTGGGCGCCGCTCTTGGATAGACGTAGGATGGCCGGGATCAACTGCTCCAATTGGTTGCGCAAGTGTTCGACCAGCTGCGCCGTGTCCGCGGCCGTGCCTTGGGCCCCATCGGTGGTCTGCAAGGCCAGATGTTCCTCGGTGATGATGTCGCCGGCACAAAGCAGTATGGACCGGCGCATGCAATTCTCCAGTTCGCGCACGTTGCCGGGCCAATCATGGTTTTCGAGGCGGGCCATGGCGGATGGGGCGAGGGTTGCCACCGGTTTGGCGTATTCGGCGCTGAATCGGGCCAGGAAGTAATCCACCAGGGCGGAAATGTCCTCGCTGCGCCGCCGCAGGGGCGGCAACTGGATGGTAATGACCTTGAGGCGGTAATAGAGGTCCTCCCGAAACCGACCGGCCTGCACCTCTCGGGCCAGGTCTTTGTTGGTGGCGGCGATGATCCGCACATCGACCCGGATGGTCTCGCGGCCGCCCAGCCGCTCGAAATCACCGTCCTGCAAAACCCGCAGCAATTTGGCCTGCATGGCCAGAGACATGTCGCCGATCTCGTCCAGAAAACAGGTGCCGCCGTCGCAGCGCTCCAGTTTACCGATGCAGGTGCGCTCGGCGCCGCTGAAAGCGCCGCGCTCGTAACCGAACAGTTCGCTTTCGATCAGGTTTTCGGGAATGGCGGCACAGTTGATGGCCAGAAAGGTCCGGTCCCTACGTCGGCTGTGGTGATAGATGGCCCGGGCCACCAACTCTTTACCGGTTCCGCTTTCGCCGCCGATGAGCACCGCCACATCGGTTTCGGCCACCTGTCCGATCCGTTTGTACACCTCCTGCATGGGCTTGCTCTGGCCGACGATCCGAAGACCCGTGGCGGCGGCATCGGCGGCCGGCGTTCCCGGCAGCCGCACCACTTGTTTCATCCGGGCATTGAGCTGCAGCGCTTCGCTGACAATACGGCTCAATTCCTGGCGCTCGAAGGGTTTGACCAGGTAGTCATAGGCGCCGCGCTTCATGGCCTCGATGGCGGTGTCGGTGCTGCCGTAGGCGGTCATGAAAATGACCGGTGTTTTCACCTGTTGCGCTTTGATGCGTTTCAGGGTGTCGAGCCCGTTGAGGCCGGGCATTTTGTAATCGAGCAATATCAGATCGAAGGTCTCGGCGGCGATCCGTTCCAAGGCAAGGTTGCCGGTGGCGCAGGCGGTGACCGCATACCCCTTGCGTTTGAAAAAGCGGCTCAGGAAGTGAATCAATCCTTCATCATCGTCGATCAGCAGAATCTTGTCCATGGGTCTCACACACCAAATCCGTTTGCGCCATGGGCACCGGCCGGCAGGTAGATGGAAAAGACGGTTCCCGGCCCGTCGTTGCGATGGGACACTTCGATTTGCCCGCCATGCCGTTTGACGGTGTGGTGCACCAGGGGCAGCCCCAGACCGGTGCCCGACGATTTGGTGGTGAAAAAGGGCTCGAACAGCAGGGGCATGTGATCGTCGCGGATCCCCTCACCATTGTCGATCACGTCGATACGCACCCGGGGTCTCCGGTGGCGATCATCCGGAGAAGGGTCCAAAGCGGCGCTGATGGTGATGCGCCCCGCACCCTCCTCCGTCATGGCCTCCAGGGAGTTGATCAACAGGTTGACCAGTGCCTCTTCCAAAAACCGTTTGTCGCCGACAATGGGTGGCAGCGCTTCCGCGGCTCGGACCTCCAGGGTACAATCCTGCTTGTTGGCCATGGGGCGCACCATGAAGGCCACCTCCGCCACCAGCCGATCCACGGCAATGGGGACCACCACCAAATCCTGGGGTTTGGTGAAGTCCAGCAAGCGGTTGACGGCGGCTTCGATGCGTTTGATCTGGCCCATGGCCACGGTGTAATCCTCTTCATATTCCGCCGAGATGCCGATCTCCGCCTGTACCGATTCAAGAAAGAGCTTGATGGAGGTCAGCGGGGTGCGGATCTCATGGGCCAGCGCAGCGCCCAAACGGCCGATGGCGGCGAATTTCTCCGAGCGTTCGGCGATCAGCTTGATCTGCCGCAGGGTGAGGTCGGTCTCCTTGAGTTCGGCCTCCTTCAAGGTAACCTCCTGCTCCAGGCTGTCCTGCCGCTGCCGCACCTTCAGGGCCATGTTTTCGAAGGCCCGGCACAGGATCCCGATCTCGTCCCGGCGGGCCGTGTCGGTCGGTGGCAGCGCCGGCTTGTCCCCGGCATCGGCCAGTCGATCGGCGGACCGGGCCAGGGTGCGAATCGGCCGGATCACATGACGGGCGATGACCCAAGTGAGCAAAAAAGCACTGCTGATGCACAGCAGCACGGTGCCGTACAAATAGCGCCGCAGGGTGTTCACGCTGGAAAAAGCCTCGTCCCGGTCCTGCTCGACCACCAGGAACCAGTCGGTGCCGACCACCTGCTGAAACCGGCCCAGGACGGCCACGCCGCGGTAATCCAGGTAGGTCTGCTTGCGGTCGCTCAAGGCGAAGATGTTCTTGAAGGTTTCCGATTGGGCAATGTTCTCCTTCATTATACGGTAGGGTTCCTTGTGCACCAGAAAGGTGCCGTCCTTGTCCACCAGGTAGCACTCGCCCGTGGCCCCCAGGGAAATATTGAGAATGGAGTCGATGATTTTGCGGGTGCCCACGGTGCCGTAGACGGCGCCGATGACGGTCCCGTCGTGGTGAATGGGCGCGACGATCTGGAACGTGGACTCCTCTTCCTCCGGCAAATAGGCGATACCGGACATGTGCAGGTTCTGGGGCGCTGGACCGACAACATCGCCTGGCGCGGCGCCCGCCGCCGGCGGGGCCGAGTGGGTGCTGTAAACCAGGGCGCCTTCGGCATCGGTCACCGAAAGTACTTTATAGACGCCATATTTTTCCTGGATGCGGTGCAAGTAGGGCGCCATTTGCAGCGGATCAAGGGACACCACCAAGGCGGTGCCGGCGATCACCTGCATGTCGGCCCGCCGCTCGCTGAGCCATCGCTCCAGCAATCCGGCACGATCCACGGCGGCATTCTCCAGTTGCCGCAGCACCAGATCGACGATGATCCGCTCGGTGGTCCGAATGGCGTAGGTGCCGATCAGCCCCAAGGGCACCAGGGCCAGTACCAGGAAAAGCAGCGCCAGCTTCGTCTTGAGGGTGAAAAAGGTTGGTTTGGCTCCCAAACTGAACGCTCCGGGCCGATGCCGGCCGTATTCAGGGCCGCGATGGTTTGTGGCACCCGGTCAACACCCGGGGCGCGTGCCGGCAGCACACACCCCGGGCCATCGGTTTCATGAGCGGTGACTCTGGTACTACCCTTTGATCACCCGCGGCAACAGCATCTGGTGGTGTGGGCAGATCGACTTGGGATTCTGGTAGGCCGCGCCGGCGAAGGCCCGCAGGTACTTGCGCAGATCGGTCATCCTGGCGATCTCGTCCACCAGACCCATCTTGGCGCAGTAAACGGGCCGGGAGTTGTCGTAGTACTCCTTGACCATCTGGTTCATCTTCTCGATGACGGGCTGCAGCGGTCGCCCATCCTTCTTTTCCTTGACCAAGCGGCGGGAGAAACTGGCCGCCGCGGCGGTCTCGCCGTGCATCACGTAAATCTCGGTGGTGGCGGTGCCCAGGGTGAAGGCGTTGTGGCGATTGGCGGTGGGGCCTCCCATCACGTAGTGCGCCGCAGCGGTGCCTTTGCGCAGCACCACCAGCATCATGGGTACATCGGTCTGTTGAATGGAGTAAATCAGGGATTGGCCCAGCCCGAGCAGTTCGGCCTTTTCGGCGATATCCCCCACATCGATGCCGGAAGTGTCCTGAAACCAGATGATGGGCACCCGGTCACGCCCGCAGAGCGTGACGAATTCGTTCATCTTGATCAAGCCCTGCCGGTAAAGCTTGCCGCCCATACCCGGATATTCGGCATACTCGGGGTAGTCTTCTCCCAGCCATCCCTGGCGGTTACCGATGACCCCCACCAGGAAGCCGTCCATTTTCACCAGGCCGGTGTACATCTCGGGTCCGTAGCCGGGCCTGAACTCCATGTGCTCGCTGCCGTCGACCAATCGGGCCAGTACTTCGTCGAAGTCGTAGATCTGCTTCTGATTGAAGGGCACCAATGTGTAGAGATCCTCGGCGTCGAACATCGGCTTGACGGGGTCGGCCACCCGGAAAAAGCGCGGGTTGTAAGCCGGCATGTCGCGCATGTACTCCTTGACGCCGTCGAGCACATCGGTTTCGGTTTCGTATTTGTAGCGGAAAAAGCCGGTTGCATCATAGTGAACGTCCACGCTGCCCGGTGGTTTGACCTTGAACTGTTGGGCGGCGGAAATCAACTGCTCCGCGCCTTCTTCGTCAAAATAACCCTTGGGCGACATGCCGCTGAGAATACCGCCGCCACCCACGGCAATATTGCAGTCCTTGTGGGCGAAAAGCACGGTGGGACTGATGCCCTGGTACCCGCCGCCGGCCGGGTTGGTACCGTAGATGGCGGCCAGCACGGGGATGCCCAGTTCGTTGAGTTCGGCGTGCCGGAAAAAGGGTGTGCCGCTGCCCCGCCGACCGGCGTAAAATTTTTCCTGCTCGGTGAGCTTGACGCCGGAGCAGTTGACCAGCCACACCAAGGGAATGTTGAGTCGTTTGGAGAGATCCGTCGCCCGCAAAACGTTCTCGGACTGGCCCGGCAGCCAGGCACCGGCCATGACCTTGTTGTCGAAGCCGATGATCACGGCCCATTTACCGGCGATCTTGCCCAACCCGTCGATGACATTGTTGGTGCCTTCCACATTGTCTTCGGGGTTGAACAGCGTGTGCAGCGGACACCAGGTGCCTTCGTCCACCAGGTACTGCAACCGTTGAAAAACGGTCAACTGGCCGCGGGCATTGATCTTCTCGGTGGGAAACCCGGCGTTTTTGACCTGCTCCACCGCTTCGTCCACTTGCGTTTCGACCTGCTTGAGTTGCCCGACATTGTCCTGTCCGCTTTTGACCTGCCCCGGGTTCAGGGCCCGTCCGAATGTGGTCATCTTCTTGAAGTAGGGTCTCATGATGTCATCTCCGATCGACCGTTGCCCGCCGAACACACCGCAGTGCATGCGGCAGAAGCGTTAATTTTGAAGCGCGTCGTGTCAAGTTGTCGCAAAGGGTGCGGCCCATCATTTTGTTGCTTTTGGCCGCCGCCCCCGTCATGAAGGTATCGCACCAACCAACACGACCGGAAGACGCACCCATGGCGCCACTTGAAACGTCCCGCTTGATTCAGCATCACTTTTCGATGGGCCACATGCCCTTTTCCTGCAGTACTTCCCTGAATACCTTCAACGCAAGGTTGACGGTGGGGATACCGGCATAGGTGAACGTCTGGAAGATCGCTTCGGCGATTTGCCGCGGTGGGCAACCCACATTGAGGGCGGCGAGAATGTGCAACTTCAACTCTTCGCCGCGCCCCAGGACGGTGAGTACCGCCACGGTGATCAACTGACGCGTGGGGTGATCGACCTTTTCCCGACCATACATCCGGCCGGTTATGAACAAGGAGAGCTGTTTGCCCAACTCCGGATCGAAAGAGCGCCAGAGATCAAAGGGTTTTTCTTCTGTGACGCCCTCGAAATAGAGCGCCGCCACTTCCTGCGTTCGCGCACGCACATCCTCATCCACGATACGGATCTCCCTTAAAAAATAAATTATCTTCACCTGCGGGCACAAAAAAAAAGACCCGCCCCACCGATCTTCTCCACTTGCGACAAGCGGTTCCGGCAAGGACTCCCGCGCATCCCGCACCCGCTATCATCGCCGGCATTGCACCGGCCGTTTCTTCCCTTCCACCCGCTGGCCTGACACGGCCTGTGTTCAACCGATCCCCAGATAGGCACGTTTGACCTTGGGATCGTCCGCCAACTGCCGCGCCGGTCCTTCGAGCACCACGCGACCGGTCTCCAACACATAGGCATAGTCCGCGACCTGCAGTGCGGCCCGGGCGTTCTGCTCCACCAGCAAGATGGTGGTGCCGCCGGCGTGGAGCTGTTCAATGGTACGAAATATATCCCGCACAATCAAGGGGGCCAGCCCCATGGAGGGCTCGTCGAGCAGCAGCAGGGTGGGCCGCGCCATCAGCGCGCGGGCAATGGCCAGCATTTGTTGCTCCCCGCCCGAAAGGGTGCCGGCGATCTGTCCGGCCCGCTTGGCGAGAACGGGGAACATGGTATAAACGGCCTCTTTGCCCTCGTCGATCAATTGCCGCTTGCGTTGCCTGTGAAACAGGTAAGCCCCCAATTCGATGTTGTCCGCCACACTCATGTGGGCGAATATCTGGCGACCTTCGGCCACTTGGGACAAGCCAAGGGACACGATGCGGTCGGCCGCCAAACGGGTGATCTCACGGCCGTTGAATACAATTCGACCCCTTGTGGCCCGATTCATACCGGAAACCGCCTTGAGCAGGGTGGTCTTGCCGGCGCCGTTGGCGCCGATGATGGACACTACCTGCCCCGCTGTTACCGCCAGGGAAACCCCCTTGATGGCGGTGATGGGGCCGTATCCGGCGGTCAGCTGTTCGATCGCCAGCAAGGGCGCTGCGGTTTTGCTCATAGGCCGCTCCCATCTCCCAGGTAGGCCTCGATGACCCGCGGATCGTTCTGGATTTCGGTGGGCACGCCGTCGGCGATCCGGGCACCGTAGTTGAGCACCATGATTTCGTCCGAGATGTTCATGATCACCTTCATGTCGTGCTCTACCAGCAGGACGGTGATCCCCCGCTCTTTGATGGCCGCGATAAGGCGGGCGGCGGTTTCCGATTCCGTTTCGTTGAGCCCGGCGGCCGGTTCGTCCAGGCACACCAATGCCGGATCGGTGGCCAATGCACGGCCGATCTCCAGAAGCTTCTGCTCTCCCAGGGGCAGGCTGCCGGCCATATGGTGACTTTTATCGGCCAGGCCGATGAAAGCCAGCAGCTCCATGGCCTCTTGCGCCACTCGTCGCTCCTGGCGCCGCATACCCGGCAAACCCAGTCCACAACGCCAGAAGGCGGTGCCGATGCGCAGATGGCGACCGGTCATGATGTTTTCCAGCACCGTCATATTGGAAAACAGCTCGACGGTCTGAAAGGTGCGTGAGATGCCGAGGGCGGCGATCTGATGAGGTTTGCAGCCGCTGATCACCCGATCCTTGAAACGCACCTCCCCTTCGGTGGGTGCCAGATGTCCGGTGATGATATTGAACAGGGTGGTTTTGCCCGCTCCGTTGGGGCCGATGATGGCCTTGATGGTGCCTTTGCGCACCTGCAGGTGGATGTCCATCAAAGCGGTCAGCCCGCCGAAGGCCATTACCAGATCGGTCGTTTCCAAAAGGGTTTCGCCTGCCCGCGCCTGCGCCACAATCTATCTCCGTATCCGCTCCGTTACCATCTTCGGCAAACCGGCCAGCCCCTTGGGAAAGAAGATGGTGACCACCAACAGCACAAGACCGTACACCACGATTTCCCACTCGCCGAAATGGTGCAGCCACTCGAAACTCAAAAAAGCGATCAGAATGGCACCGACCATGGCGCCCCATATGCTGTGCATGCCCCCCAGGGCGATCATCAGAATCAATTGGATCGAAAAAAAGAGATCGAAGGTGCCGGGGTTGATAAAGTTCATGAAGTGGGCGTACAAGCTGCCGCCCAGGGCGGCCATAACCGCTGCGATGACGAACACCGTCACCTTGTACCGGGCGATGGGAATGCCCATAGCGCCGGCGGCCGCTTCGCTGGTGTGAATGGCCCGCAAGGCGCGTCCCACAGGGGATTGCAGCAGGTTGGCGCTGAACACAAAGGCACCCGCGACCACCGCCCACACCAGATAGTAGTATTTGACGATGGCATCGAAGTGGAACCCGAAGAGCGACAGCATGGGAATTCCGATAAGGCCGTCCGGTCCGCCGGTCCAGCGCACCTCTTCGCGGAAAACGATGTTCACGATGATGCCGAAGGCCAGGGTGGCCATGGCCAGGTAGTGGCCTTGAAGCTTGAGGGCCGGCGTACCGATGGCCAGGGCCACCAGGGCGGCCAACAACGCCCCGGCCAGAATGCACAACCAGGGATTGAGGCCGAAGTGGACGGTCAACACTCCCGAGGTGTAAGCGCCGATTCCGTAGAAGGCGGCGTGGCCCAAGGAGATTTGACCGGCATAGCCCATCAACAGGCTCAAGCCGATGGTCAGCAGACAGTAAATGCCGGCGAACACCATCAGCAATGGATAGTGCTCCAAAGCCGGCACGCGCCCCATGATCAAGGGCAACACGGCGATGGCGACGGCACCGACGGCCATGGGGGGTTTGTGGATCCGCAGCATTGGACTAAACCCTCTTGGACCGGGCGGCGGCCATGCCCCCCAGAATACCGCTGGGGCGTAAAAACAGCACCAGCAACAGGACGATCAGCGCATAGGCATCCTTGTAGCCGGACAAAAGCAGCCCGGCGCCGTAGGATTCGATCAACCCCAGGATGATGCCGCCCAGGATGGCACCCGGGAAACTGCCCAGACCACCGAGGATGGCGGCGGCAAACCCCTTGATGGCGAGCATGGCCCCGCGGTCGTAATCCATCAACGCAATGGGGGTCAAGGTGATACCGGCCACAGCGCCGATGGCCGCCGAAACGGCAAAAGCGAGCAACACCATCTGTTGGGTGTTGATGCCGACCAGGCGGGCGGCGGCGCCATTGTCGGAACAGGCCCGCATGGCTTTGCCCAGAATGGTGCGATTGAAAAAAAGGGCCAGCAAGACGGTTACCAGTACCATGAAGCCGATGACCCACAGGTATTGGGACTGGATCACCAGTCCGCCCAGCAGGATGGGTTCGCGGCCGGAAAAGGCCGGCAGGTCGTAGGGGTTCTTGCCCCAAATGAGCATGGCCAAGCCCTTGAAGATCATGGAAGCCGCCACTGTGGCGATGATCAGGGACATCACGGTGGGTTGGCGCACGGGTCGAATGGCCAGTCGATCCAGGAGCATCCCGACCACCGTCACCGTGGCCACGGTGGCGGCGAAGGCCGCCACCAGCGGCAATCCCAGGGCGACATGCAAAGAGACCATGATCAGCCCCCCCAACATGACGAACTCCCCCTGGGCCAGGTTGAGCACCTCGGTGACATTGTAGATGATGTTGAATCCGATGGCCACCATGGCGTAGATGGAACCGATGGTCAGTCCGGTCACCATGAATTGCAACAGTTGTTGGGTGAGGGTGAAGGATTCCATGCCGCCTTTTCCGCTCGGTTATTCCACCAGAGTCCAATCGCCGTCTTTGACCACCACCATCAAAAAGGCATCTTTGGTCAGTCCGTTGTGATCGTCGGCAGAGAAGTTGTAAACCCCCTGTTGCCCCACGAAGTTTTTACGGTTTTCGATGTGATCCCGGATTTTGGCCTTGTCGTCGCCCACCGCCCGCAAGGCATCGATCACCAGATGCATGGCATCCCAGCTGTACCCGCCGAAGGCGCTGACCGGTTCGTTGAACTTGGCGGTGTACTCCGCAAGGTAGGTCATGGTGACCTCTTTCTGCGGGTGATCGTCGGGGAGAATTTCAGCGATGTTGCCGGCGCCCAAGGGGAGATACACGCCCTCGGCGGCACCGGCCGCCAGTTGAATGTTCTGACGGCTGCCAAAGCCATGGCTCTGGAAAAAGGCGATTTTCTCCATGCCCAACTCGCGCCAATTGCGCAGCACGATGACCTGCGTGGGACCGATGGACCAGTTGACGATGGCCTGGGGCGCAAGCGCGCGGATTTTGGTCAACTGGGCGGTCATGTCGGTGTCCCGCGGATCGTACTTCTCGTCGGCGACGATTTCGATGCCGTATTCCGGGGCGATGCGCAGCAACTCTTCCCGTCCGCTGGCGCCGTATCCCGAAGTGACGCTCATGATGGCGATGCGCTGGATGCCCATCTTACCCATCTGCGCGTAAATGGCTTCAACGGCCATGCTGTCCGATTGGGGCGTCTTGAAGACCCAATGGTACGGTTTGCCGGTCTTCTCGTTGTACACGATTTTGTGGCTGGCCGCACAGGAGATCAACGGGGTTTTGAACTGTTCGAACAAGGGAATGATCGCCATGGTCAGTCCGCTTTGCGACGGCCCGATCACCGCCGTCACCCGGTCCTGGGTGAGTAGTCGCCGGGCGTAGAGATTGGCCTTGGTGGCGTCCCCTTCGTCATCGTAGACGATCAGTTGAATTTTTTTACCGTCGATACCGCCGGCCGCATTGACTTGCGCCACCACCATCTCGGCGGTCTTTTTTTCCGGATCCCCTAAAAAAGATGCCGGTCCGGTAACCGAGAAAATGGCGCCGACTTTATAATCCGCCGGCGCCGTGCCAAGCCCCCAAACCAGCACAACCACGCAAACCAACAACAACATTGCCAAATACCTGCCAAACCTGTTCATCAGCTCTCCTCCTTTTGCATATGCGTTGGTGCCACCGCGTCGGGATCGACATGGCTGTCGGCCTTCAAGGCGGCTTCGAACGTTTTGAAAAAGTGATTGCGCTCCCGCCAATCCGGGCCGAACCTTCGATTGAACAAGTTGCCCAGCTTACTGAACAGCTGTTCCCATACCGGCTTGTTGCCCCCCAAGACCACATCGGCAAGAAATTCGTCCAGTTCACCCATTTTTTCTTTGGGCAGGAAACTGACCGCCCCCAGGCGAATAGAGGTTTCCAGCGCTTCCGGCGTCAAAGCATGGGCGGTGAGCATGACGGTGGGAAATCCCCGGCGGACTGAAAGTTTAAGCAACTCAAACCCATTGACCCCCATGATGTCCAGCACGACGATGTCATAGGAGTACCCCATCAGGTATTGGCGGGCGGTTTCGAAATCCCGCGCCTTGGTGATCAGGGAACCGGCCAACACATCGGCCACCGTGTCCAGCACGTCGGGTTCATCATCGACCACCAATATCACTTTGTCTCGCAGGATGTGAGATGCATCCATGAAAGCACCGTCTCCTGGCTGCTGCATCGATCGAGGCAATGCCCCCGAATCTATTCAATAGGTTGATGGCTACTGTGTTTAACGCAAAAGGGGCGTGGAATCAATGGCAAAGGGGTGTGGGTGCTTGCCGGAGGGGGACTTCTCGCCCATCGATCCGTGTTGCCGGCCTGTCACCGGCGACCGGAGGTGTCCGGTGGCGTCGGTAAGCGTTGAACATATGGCCTAGGGACTGCCGAATCGGGCTTGCCAGACGCGCCCGCTTTCGCGCAAGTAAATGACCGCCTCGCCGATGGCGACCACGGCAAAACCTTCCACCACCATGCCCTCGCGCACCACACGGTTATTGATGACCGCCATGCGATCGGCGGCGTTGGCGGACCAGACAATGGCTTGCACCTTCAGACGTTCATCGTGCAAGGGGGCTGCACCTGCATAAGGGTTGCCGACGGCTGGGCGACCGTCACCGGTGCCCGGTACCACGGCGACCGCATCGTCCAGCCGTTCCTCAAGGGTCTCCGGAATCAATGGCGGGGCCGGCTGGATCACGGCATCGGCGGTAGGAGGGCGGGGATCGCCCTGTCTGCTTGCGATGGTTTCCGTGCGTCGCAGGGGTCGGTCGCCGATAGGGCCGGTCGGGATTTGGACCGGCAGGCTCGAATCGAATGCAGGCGGCACAGCGGTCGACTCGGGTGTGATCTCCGGGGCCGACACCGCTTGCTCGCCGCCGCCCATGGCGATGGCGGTGGGCTGCTGCCCTTGCGTTGGTGCGATGGGTGGTTCAACCGATGGTCGCTGTCGCATATAAAGCAGGCCCCCGGCGCATAGGACCAGGGCCAGCAGCACCGCTGCCGACCCCATGACCGATCGGCGCCGACGGCGGTCCCCTTGGACGGAAAGATGCAAGACGTGCCGGGGGTCGAACCCTTGCGGATCGCTGTCCGGGGCACCCCCCTGCCGCGACGGCTGTTCTTGCTCAAGCCGTTTCAACGCCTGCAAAATGGTACTCAAGCGCCCCCCTTTGTCCCCAAATCAACCAATAATCGGGGTGCCTCGACCGCACCGGTCGCCTTGATCAGCAGCATTTTGGTGACGGGTCCCACCAAACCATCGGGGATCAGGTTGTGGCGCATCTGAAAATCGATCACCATCCGCCGGGTGTCGGCATCGAACACCGTGTCGCTGCCGAGTTGACCATATCCGGCACGACGCAGCATCGACTTGACCGTGGCGATGGCTCCTTCCGGTGACGCCTGGGAAACGATCCCGTCGAATTGGGTGATGTTTTTCCAGTAAACATGCACCGCGCCTTGCAGATAGGGTGTCAGCCCTTGCAGGTCGGCTTGCAGGAATTGCCCCTGCGGGCCGAGGGAAAGATGCATGAGGCCGTCCTCCCAACGGGTCAGTGTCATGTAGCCCACCTGCTGCCGACCGGGATAGCGGAAAGCCACGATGGCCGGCAAATCCAGCTGCCGAATCAGCGCCCAGTCCCACTGCACCGAATAGGCGCGCAAGCCATACTGATGTGCGGCGATATCGAAAAATTCCTGGTCGCTGACCATTGTCGGCAATTGCGCCGGATGGGGTGCCGGTTGCCCCCAGAGAGCCAGCAATGCGGTGACCGCTTCCATTCGGGAGGGTTGTTGCTGCAGGCTTTCGATGATCGCATCGATGCGCTCCGGAGAGGTCGCTGCAACCCTGCCCTCCCCGAGCGGCTCACCCGGTTGACGCGCCGTGGGTGTGTCGGGGGTGGTAACGGGCTGCCCGGAGACAGCTGTTGCGGACTCACTGCGCTCCGGCAGGCGAATGGGATAGGTGGCGGCCTGATCGACCCTTTCACCGTCGTCCCCGGACCGTGATCGAGAGGTCGTCGATTGAATGTTGGCAAACAGCACGCTCAGCACCATAACGGCACCGACGGCACCGGCCAACCAGGCCGTCCAGCGGCGGGGCGAACGCGGCAATACCCGGCCGCGGCTTGCGATCTCCGCAATGGCCTGCCGGGCGATAGCGGTCGTCACCCTGCTGCTTTCGAGGCTGTATGCGGTCAACAATGAACGATCGCAAACGATGTTGATCAGTCGCGGAATGCCACGGCTGTATTGAAAAATGGCGTGGCACGCCCCCCGGGTGAACAGCGCCAATTGTCGCTGGGCGGCAATATTGACACGGTGCTGAATGTAACCGGTGGTTTCCTGAAAGCTCAAGGGGGTCAAATGGGCGCTGAGAGAGATCCGCTGGGACAATTGCCGCAGCTCGTAAGAGTCCAGTTTGTCGGCCAACTCCGGTTGGCCGACAAGGATGATCTGCAGCAGTTTGGAGCGGGTGGTCTCCAGGTTGGAGAGCATGCGCACCATTTCCAAGTTTTCGATGCTCAAGTTCTGCGCTTCGTCGATCAGGAGGATAACCTTGCGATCCGCCTGGTTTTTCAGGATCAGGTAGCCATTGATCACATCGAGCAGTTGCTTGACCGTGCCGTGATTGGTGCGAATCCCGAATTCGTTGCAGATGGTGTTGAGCAACTGCACTGAATCGAGTTTGGGATTGAAAATATAGGCCGATTCGGTATCGGCATCCAGCCGCTCGAGAAAAATGCGACACAGGGTTGTCTTGCCCGTACCCACCTCGCCGGTGATTACGGCAAACCCATCTCCCTGATCGACGGCGTAAGTCAGGTGTGCCAGCGCAATCTGGTGGCTTCTGCTCAGATAGAGAAAATCGGGATTGGGCACCAGCTTGAACGGCTTTTCCCGAAATCCGAAAAAATTGTTATACATAGGTATCGCTCTGCCTCATGCTCGCGTGGGGATGCTTGAAATAATATGGCAAAAAAAGGGCCGTCATTCAAACTATTTCGATGGCGGCACTGGAAGTGGATCCGAACAACGACTTGTGTGCCGATATGCGGGCCCATGACAACGGACAAACGATGACGCGCAGCGGCAAAGCGAAATGGGGTTATGCAGGGGGAAGGTACATATGTACAAAGGCCCTTTTACGCATTTCGCGTAAAAGGGCCTTGATCACTGGTCGTGATGGAATGAGCTACTTTTTTTCAGGTGCCTCGGATTCGTCGCCAGAGGGCGTTTCGCTGCTCTCCGCATCCGGTTCACGAGCGGGCGTGTCGTTTGCCGACGCTTCGGCTTGTGGTGCCGCAGTGTCGGTCACTGCTTCGTCGACTGCCGTGTCGAGCGTTTCCGGTGCGACCTCTGTTGCCGGCTTTTGAGCAGCCGTCTTTTCCGCTGCAGCGGTGGCGGCGGGCTTAGGCGCTTCGGGCATGGCTTTCTCACCGCCTTTCTTGGCCTTCTTCTTGCCTTTGGGTGCCTTTTCCTGCAAGGCGACCAGTTCGATAAGCGAGATAGGGGCAGCGTCGCCGGCGCGCAAACCGATCTTGACGATCCGCGTGTAGCCGCCGTTGATGTTGCCGAAACGCTCTTGGGCCTCGGCGAACAGTTTATGGGCCACATCCTTTTCGCGTACGATGGCAAGCACCTGGCGTCGGGCGTGCAGATCGCCCCGCTTGGCGAGTGTGATGACGTGGTCGGCCCACCGCCGCAGCTCCTTGGCCTTAACATCGGTGGTGCGGATGCGTTGATGCTTGAGCAAGGAGGTCACCATGTTGCGAAACATGGCCTGGCGGTGACTGGTGGTCCGGTTGAGTTTGACTCCGACTTTTCTATGTCTCATGGAAATGACTACTCCCCTTCTTCTTCGCCGGATTCCTCGACTTCTTCCGGCGGCAGGACGAAACCGTCAATTTTCATGCCCAGGTACAATCCCATTTCCGAAAGCACTTCCTTGATCTCGTTGAGGGATTTTCGGCCGAAATTCTTGGTTTTGAGCATCTCGTTTTCGGTTTTTTGAACCAGCTGGTAAATTTTGTGGATTTCAGCATTCTTCAAGCAGTTGGCGCTGCGCACGGACAACTCCAGTTCATCCACGCTCCGATAGAGGTTTTCGTTGAACTCCATCGGTTCATCATCGCCAGATCCACGCCCCTCCTCCGACTCGCCTTCTTCTTCGAAATTGATGAAGATGGACATCTGATCCTTGAAGATTTTGGCACCGAAAGCCACGGCGTCCTCCGGCGTCACACTGCCGTCGGTCCATACTTCGAGGGTCAACTTATCATAGTCTGTGCGCTGACCGACGCGAGCGTTGCCGACCACGTAATTGACCCGTTTGATCGGCGAAAAAACCGCGTCAATGGGGATGGTACCGATGGGGGCGTCTTCCTCTTTGTTGGCTTCGGACAATGCGTACCCTTTGCCGACCCGAACGGTCATCTCCATCTTCAAACGCCCTTGGCCGGATAAAGTTGCAATGTGGCTTTCCGGATTGAGCACTTCCACGGCACCATCAGGGCTGACAAACCGGCCTGCGGTTACGACGGATTCCCCTTCCGCTTGGCAAGTCAACCGTCGCGGCTGAGCATCCTTGGTTTTCAACCGCACCTGTTTCAAGTTCAATATGATCTCGGAAACGTCTTCCAGGACACCGGGAATGGCACTGAATTCATGTTCCACGCCCTCGATCCGAATCGAGGTGATGGCCGCTCCATGGAGCGAAGAGAGCATCACGCGGCGCAGCGTGTTGCCCATGGTCATGCCGTAGCCTCGTTCCAAAGGCTCACACACAAATTTGCCGTAGTTAGGTGTGCTGGATACTTGGACTCTTTCCGGCTTGATCATTTCGCGCCAGTTGATGTTCCTTAATTCATTCGATGCCATTACCCATTCTCCAGCATAAAGTTTTTATAATAATACAATACCGTCACGATTCCATCCTGCAACCGTAATTGCCGCGAAGGCCTTACTTGGAGTAAAGCTCGACAATCAGCTGCTCTTGAATCGGCATGGTCAGTTCATCGCGGTCCGGTAGCCCCTTGACCATCCCTTTCATTTGGTCCTTTTCCAACTCCAGCCACTGGGGGACACCCCGACGGACCACCGCTTCCAACGAATCGTTGATGGCCTGTACCTTTTTGCTTTTTTCAGTGACGGTTATCTCATCCCCCACCTTGATCAGATAGGACGGAATGTTGACCTTTTTACCATTTACCAGAAAATGGTTGTGAAGCACGAAATGCCGCCCCTGGGTGCGCGAATTGGCAAATCCGAGCCGGTAGATCACATTGTCCAGGCGACGCTCCAAAAGGACCAATAAACGGGTTCCGGTAATACCGGTACCGCGGTCAGCCGCCTTGAAGACCAGACGGAATTGCTTTTCCGACAGCCCGTACATGCGCTTGACTTTCTGTTTTTCACGCAGCTGAATGCCGTAATCCGATGTTTTACCCCGGCGTCGTTGACCATGTTCGCCGGGGACGTAGCTGCGGCGATCAAACGCGCACTTATCCGAGTAGCAGCGGTCTCCCTTGAGAAACAGCTTGAGGTTTTCCCTTCGGCAAATTCTGCATACCGAGCCTGTATAGCGTGCCAATATTGCCTCCTTTAGCAATGCAGCAGATGTTAATGACGTCCCGATGCCGGCCTATACTCTGCGCCTTTTCGGTGGCCTGCATCCATTATGGGGGATGGGGGTTACGTCGCGAATTTGCGTAACGTTGAATCCGGCGGCCTGGAGGGAGCGTAGCGCCGATTCGCGCCCGGAACCGGGTCCCTTCACATAAACCTCCACATTGCGCATGCCGTGTTCCATCGCCTTTTTGACGGCGTCTTCGGCGGTCAACTGAGCGGCGAAGGGCGTGCTTTTACGCGACCCCTTGAACCCCATCACGCCGGCGCTGGACCAGGAGACCACATTGCCGGCCGTGTCGGTAATGGTGATGATGGTGTTGTTGAACGTCGACTGAATGTGCACCACACCATTGGCGATATTTTTCTTCTCTTTTTTCTTCGTCCGCGTTTTTCTAGGCATCTCTTAGCGTCCCTTAACTGTTGAATGGCTACTTCTTCTTGGCGGCGCCCTTTTTCTTGACGGCGGTACGCTTGGGCCCCTTGCGCGTTCGGGCGTTGGTGCTGGTGCGCTGCCCGTGAACCGGCAACCCCCGGCGATGACGCAGCCCACGATAAGCGCCAAGGTCCATCAACCGCTTGATATTCATTGAAACTTCCGTGCGTAGCTCGCCTTCCACCTTGAAATGGCTGTCGATCACCTTGCGGATGCTGTTGATTTCCGCATCGGTCAAATCGTCCGTGCTCATGTTCGGATCGACGCTGGACTCTTCCAGTATTTTCTTGGACGCGGATCGTCCGATCCCGTAAATATAGGTCAGGCCGATCTCGATCCTTTTGCGCCTCGGTAAGTCAACACCTGCAATTCGTGCCAAAGCGATTCCTCCTCTTTCTCCTGATTGGAAAGACCTTTACCCTTGTCTTTGCTTGTGCCGCTTGTTCTGGCAGATGACCCGCACAACACCTTTGCGGCGCACAATTTTACATTTGCTACAGATTCTTTTTACCGATGCCCTGACCTTCATTGCTTGGTTGCTCCTCTGTTCTAAAAGCCGCTGCCCCGAGGCCTGATCGGCTGCTGATGTTCCGCTGGGTCGCGCTGAACGGCATTTGCAATCGCCTTACTTCGATCGATAAGTAATCCGGCCACGACTCAAGTCATAGGGCGACAGTTCGACGGTCACCTTGTCACCCGGTAAAATCTTGATGAAATGCATGCGCATCTTGCCACTGATGTGGGCCAATACCTGGTGCTTGTTTTCCAGTTCCACTTTGAACATTGCGTTGGGCAATGTTTCGAGAACGATGCCTTCCACCCTGATCGCTTCTTCTTTGGCCATGTCCCCCCCTGATCCCGGGCCCTTCCGCTGTCAGTCGACTCCCGACTGATAATCCGCCGTTTAACGCCGACCTTTGATGCCGCCCTTTTTTAAGAAACCCTCGTAATGACGGCTGAGCATATGTGATTCCATCTGCGACACGGTATCGATGGAAACGCCCACCACAATCAGAAGTGCAGTGCCGCCGAAATAGAAGGGAACATTGAACTGCAAAATGAAAATCGTCGGCAACACACATACGGCCGAAACGTAGATGGCGCCCCCGAGGGTGATCCGCGTCAAAACCCGGTCAATGTAATCCGCCGTGCGCTTACCGGGGCGGATGCCGGGAATGAACCCACCGTGCTTTTTCATGTTGTCGGCCACATCCACCGGGTTGAAAGTCACCGCAGTGTAAAAGTAGCAGAAAAAAATGATGAAAGCGACATACAGCAGATTATACAAAATGCTTGTGGGATGCATCATGTCGGCGATGCCTTTGAGCCAGCCCACGTTGGCGAATTGAGCGATGGTTGCGGGAAACATTATGATGGACGACGCGAAGATCGCCGGTATCACGCCTGCCGAGTTGATCTTCAGCGGCAGATGGGTGCTTTGCCCGCCGTACATGCGACGCCCCACCACCCGTTTGGCGTATTGTACCGGAATACGCCGCTGGCCCTGCTCCACAAAAATAATGAACCCGACAACGACCACCATCAGCACCAGGATGACCAGAACGGTGAAGATGCCCAGCTCGTCTTGTTGTACCAGCCGGAATGTATTGGCGATGGCCGACGGCATGCTGGCGACGATACCGGCAAAGATGATCAACGATATGCCGTTGCCGATGCCCCGTTCCGTGATCTGCTCACCAAGCCACATGATGAATGCGGTACCGGCGGTAAGGGTGATAACGGTCATCAGTCGGAAACCCCAACCCGGATCGAAAACGACCGGTGCGCCGGTGGGAGATTGCATGCTTTCCAATCCGACGGCCATGCCGAAACCTTGGATCACACTCAGCACGACGGTTCCGTAGCGGGTGTACTGGGTAATCTTCTTGCGTCCCTGTTCACCCTCTTTTTTCAACTCCTCCAAATGGGGAATCACCACGGTCAACAGTTGCAGGATAATGGAGGCGCTGATGTACGGCATGATGCCCAAAGCGAACACCGACAGCTGTTCCAATGCACCGCCGGTAAACATATTGAACACCCCGAAGATGGTCCCCTGCATGGCATCGAACATGTCTCGCAATGCACTGGCATCGATACCCGGTGTAGGCACATAGACGCCGATGCGATAGACGATGAGCAACCCCAGCGTGAAAAAGATACGACGCCGAAGTTCGGGGATCTTGAATATATTGCCGAATCCGCTGCCTATCATTTATATAACCTCTACGGTGCCTCCGGCCGCTTCAATTTTTTCCCGGGCAACACGGCTGATGGCATTGAGTTTAACCGTTAACGGGACACTGATATCGCCTTGTCCGAGCAGCTTGACACCGTCGCGTCTGCCCTTCAAAAGTCCCTTGTCCACCAGTGCGGCCGGATCCACGGTGCTGCCCGATTCGAATTTTGCCAGATCGGTCACATTGATCACCGCGAACTCTTTTTTGAAAATATTGGTAAAACCCCGCTTGGGAAGACGTCGATGCAGAGGCATCTGACCGCCCTCGTATCCCGCCCGTACGCCACCGCCGGAGCGTGCATTTTGCCCCTTGCTGCCGCGGCCGGCGGTTTTTCCCAGTCCTGAGCCGACGCCGCGTCCCTTGCGCTTGCGCTGTGTGGTCGAGCCCGCGGCCGGTTTCAGATCGTGCAGCCTCATGATTGGATCTCCTCAGCCTCTACCAGGTGCGATACTTTTTGAATCATCCCCCGTATGGCCGGCGTGTTTTCCAGCTGAACGGTTTTGTTCAGCTTGGTCAACCCCATGCCGCGCAGCACCTTGCGCTGTTGTTCGGGTTTGCCGATCATGCTCTTTTTGAGGGTGATGCTAATTTTTCCAGCCATTTCCATTGCCCTTTGCTCTAGATTGCTTCCACCTGCAAGCCCCGACGCGCCGCCACCTGCTCTTTGCTCTGCAGGCTGCGAAGCCCTTCAACCGTCGCCCGCACCACATTGTGGGGATTGTTGGTACCCATGCACTTGGTCAAGATGTTCTGGATGCCTACGGCTTCGAGCACGGCACGCACCGCACCGCCGGCGATGACGCCTGTTCCCTCGCCTGCGGGTTTGAGCAGTACCTTGCCGGCTCCGAAACGGCCGACGATCGTATATGGAATGGTGCCTTCCTTCAATGGCACCTTTACCATGCGCTTCTTGGCCTTCTCAACGCCCTTGCGAATGGCCTCCGGCACTTCACCGGCTTTGCCCAAACCGAAACCGACGTTGCCCTGTCCGTCCCCGACCACGACGATGGCGCTGAAACTGAAACGACGCCCGCCCTTGACCACCTTGGCCACGCGGCTAATATGGACCACCTTGTCAATTAATTGAGTTTCCTCGACATCTTGCTTAAACAAGGGCTTGCCTCCTTATAAACGTTGTGCCCGTGGGTTTAAAATTCCAGACCCGCTTCGCGCGCACCCTGGGATATGGCTTTTACCCGACCGTGATACAAAAACCCATTGCGATCAAAGACGACCTTTTTGATGCCTTTTTCCATGGCACGTTCAGCTACCAATTTGCCGATGAAACTGGCGGCGGCTGTTTTGCTTTCAAACTTGGATTGTTCTTTGAAAGCGCCTTCCACGGTCGAAGCGGTCACCAGCGTGGCGCCGGCCGTATCATCGATCACTTGTGCGTAGATGTGCCGCGCACTCCTGAAAACGGACAATCGCGGCCGTTCGCCGGTACCTCTGATTTTTTTGCGAATGCGCGTCTGGCGTTTGATCCGCGCCACTTCTTTTGGATTTGTCGAACTCATGATGAACCCCATCTGCTTTATCGGCCGAATGGTCCTTTGTGGCAACCCGATTCAACCCGGGCCGTCGAACAGGCCGGCCGCCTATTTGGTACCGGTCTTGCCGGCCTTGCGTTGAATGTACTCTTCCGCGTATTTGATCCCTTTGCCCTTGTAGGGTTCAGGCGGTCGCAATTGCCTGATGCGCGCAGCGGTTTGCCCTAATAAATGCTTGTCGATGCCGGTCAGTTTAATCACATTGTTTTTTTCGACAACAGCCGCAACGCCATCAGGCAAAGCGAACTCGATGGGGTGGGAGTACCCCAAATTGAGCACCAGGCTTTTGCCTTTGGCTTCGGCCCGATACCCGATACCGTTGATCTCCAGCACCCGTTCGAATCCCTTGCTGACGCCGGTGACCATATTATCCACCAGACTGCGGGTCATCCCCTGCAAGGCCCGCGTCTTACGATCATCCGTGTCTTTGAGCACGACGTCGATCCGCTCTTTCTCGATTTTCAGGTCGATGGCGGGGTGAAGTTGCAAGGCCAACGAACCGTTCTTGCCCTGCACCGTCACCATGCCTTCCTTGTAGGAGACCGTGGTCTTTTCGGGTACATCGATAGGTTTTTTACCTACTCGCGACATCTTTTCCACCTCTGTGATGCATCTGGCGGCGGCAGGGGGGACACTGCGTCCCTGCCGTCTCCCCGCTTGGGTCGTTTATCCGTTGCGCATTCATTACCGCGAAGGCGGTGGCGCCGATTGCCTGTGGCATTGCCCCCGCATCCTTAGAACAAGGTACAGAGAATCTCGCCACCCACATTCTCCTTGCGCGCCTGCTTGTCGGTCAGGATGCCTTTCGGTGTCGACAGGATGGCCACACCCAATCCATTGAAAACCGGCTGAATATCGCTGCAGCCCAGGTAAACCCTTCGGGAAGGTTTGCTGACGCGCTTCATTTCGAGGATAATGTGCTTCTGATCGTCCCCGTATTTCAGGTAAACCCGCAAAATACCCTGTTTGCCGTCCTTGATGAATTTGTAGTTGCGGATATACCCTTCGTTCTTCATCACTTTGGCCATTTCGGTCTTGATCCGGGAACCGGGTATGTCCACACTGTTCATTTTGGCCTTCCCGGCATTGCGGATCCGAGTCAGCATGTCGGCAATTGGATCGGTGGTCGCCATTCTATTCTCCGTTAAACATAATTAATTTGCGCATTTGCAGCCGTTAAGGCGTGTCTTGCCGCAGCATCGGCTACCAGCTTGATTTCACGACGCCCGGTAATTTCCCCTGAGATGCCATGTTTCGAAAACAGATGCGGCAGATGCCGAACTTGCGGATAAACGCACGCGGCCGCCCGCACAGGGGGCAACGGTTGTACGCCCGGACACTGAATTTGGGCTTGCGTTGCGCTTTCATGCGTAAAGATGTCTTGGCCAAGATTTCCTCCTTCAACCCACGCTCTATTTGCGAAATGGCATTCCCAGCAGGCTCAGCAGTTCACGCCCGTGTTCGTCGGTTTTGGCGCTGGTGACGATGGTGATGTTCATGCCCTTGATTTTATCAATCTTGTCGTAATCGATCTCCGGGAAGATGATCTGTTCCTTGATACCCAGGGAGTAATTGCCGGCGCCGTCGAAAGCCTTGGCGGAGATCCCGCGAAAGTCCCTTACGCGCGGCAGGGCGACATTGATCAACTTGTTCAGGAAATCGTACATCCGCTTGCGCCTGAGCGTCACCATACAGCCGATGGGCATGCCGGCTCTGAGTTTGAACGCCGCTATGGATTTCTTGGCGCGCGTCACCACCGGTCGCTGACCGGCGATGTTCGTCAGTTCATCAACGGCCGCTTCGAGAATCTTGATATTCTGTATGGCCTCTCCCAACCCCATATTCAGGACAACCTTTTCAATCTTGGGCACTTGGTGAATATTGCCCAAATTGAATTTCTCCTTGAGTTTGGGAACAACCTGTTCTTCGTACATTTTTTGCAGCTGTGACATTCCATTCCTCCGCAAGACCGAGCCCCTAGCGGCAAGCATCAGGCATCGATCTGCTCATTGCATTTGCGGCACACGCGCACTTTCTTACCGTCGTCGAGGGTCTGCATTTTCACCCGCACCGGCTTGACGCACTTGTTGCACATCAACATGACGTTGGACCAGTCCAGCATCGCTTCGGTCTCCAGAATGCCGCCTTGCCGATTCTGGGCGCTCGGGCGCTGGTGGCGCTTGATGATGTTGATGTTCTCCACCATGATGCGCTGTTTCTTGCGGTCCACCTTGAGGACCTTGCCGATCTTGCCACTGTCCTTGCCGGCAATGACCTTCACTTTGTCGTTTTTCTTCAATTTACATTTATGTCGCTGCATAGGAAGTGACTCCATCGCTAAAGAACCTCGGGGGCCAGCGAAACGATCTTCATGAACCGCTTCGCGCGCAATTCGCGCGCCACCGGTCCGAAGATACGGGTACCCAATGGTTCGCGTTGGTTGTTGATCAACACCGCCGAGTTATCGTCGAAACGGATGTAGGATCCGTCGGGGCGGCGCACTTCTTTAGCGGTGCGCACCACGACGGCCTTGTACACGTCGCCCTTTTTGACCTTGGCGTTGGGAATGGCGTCCTTGACCGATACGACGATCACATCGCCCAAGCCGGCATAGCGGCGGCGCGATCCGCCCAGCACTTTGATGCAGTACAAGACGCGTGCACCCGAGTTATCCGCCACGGTAAGTCTGGTTTCGCTCTGAATCATGGCCTTATCCCTTTTATCCTATTCCGCCTTTTCGATGATGCGGCTGACGCGCCAACGCTTGGTTTTGCTCAAAGGCCGGGACTGCGTGAGGATCACCCGGTCGCCGATCTGGCCTTGGTTGTCCTGGTCGTGAGCAACATATTTGTGCTTGCGCCGAACATACTTTTTGTAAATCGGATGTTTATCCAGCCATTCGACGACAACCACCACCGTACGGTCCATTTTATTGCTGACAATGGTGCCCACCACCTGTCTTTTCATGCCACGTGTATTCATCATATGCGCCCCTGATCCGTATTCTTGGGGTTACCCGCCGTTGCGTTCAGAACCGTATGGATACGAGCGATATCCTTTTGCGTCTGCTTGATTTTGCGCGGGTTTTCCAGTTGCCCCATGCCCTTCTGAAACCGCAGATTGAAAAGCTGCTGCTTCAGCTCGGTGATCTTTTGCTGCAATTCGCCGCGGCTGAGCGCCCTGACT
The DNA here is from genome assembly GCF_022968795.1 of Desulfatitalea alkaliphila. Lineage (GTDB taxonomy): Bacteria > Desulfobacterota > Desulfobacteria > Desulfobacterales > Desulfosarcinaceae > Desulfatitalea > Desulfatitalea alkaliphila. The sequence goes on along the minus strand of NZ_JALJRB010000037.1, from coordinate 4,729 downwards.
TCTTCGGCTTTCATATTAATTCGCTCCTCTCGACGATCCGCGTCTTCACGGAGAGCTTGTGCGCCGCAAGTCGCAATGCCTCCTGCGCCATCTCTTTGGTAACGCCGGACATCTCGTACAATACCCGGCCGGGTCGGATAACGGCCACCCAGGAGTCGGGAGCCCCCTTGCCCTTGCCCATGCGCACTTCAGCCGGCTTTTTGGTCAACGGCTTGTCGGGAAAGATACGGATCCAGATTTTTCCGCCTCTCTTAACGTGCCGTGTCATGGCGATACGGGCTGCTTCTATTTGTTTGGCACTGACGAAGCCGCAGTCGACGGCTTGCAATCCATATTCACCGAAGTTCAAGGCGGACCCTCGACGTGCCAGCCCCCGCATCCGGCCTTTCATCTGTTTGCGGTGCTTGATTTTTTTTGGACTAAGCATAACGACCTATCTCCTGGTTCAACGCAGTCGCTTCTGGATGTCGCGTGCGCACTGGGTACCCGCCGGCCCCTTTTGGGTTCGACTAACTTTCGGCCTGAGCCTGGTCTTTCACTAAGATTTCACCCTTGAAGATGTAGACCTTTACACCGACGACGCCGTAAGTGGTCCTGGCTTCGGTGAAGCCGTAGTCGATATCGGCACGCAGGGTGTGCAGCGGCACACGACCTTCACGGTACCATTCGGTGCGGGCCATTTCAGCGCCGCCGAGACGACCGGAACAGATGATTTTGATCCCTTGGGATCCGAACCGCATGGCCGATGTCACGCCTCTCTTCATGGCACGCCGGAAAGCGACCCGGCGCTCGAGTTGCATGGCCACATTTTCCGCCACCAGCTGGGCGTCAATCTCCGGTTTGCGGACTTCCTGAATATCGATCAACACTTCCTGGGCGACCTTCTTTTCCAATTCTTGCTTAAGCCGCTCGATCTCGCTGCCCTTCTTACCGATCACGATGCCGGGCCGTGCGGTGAAGATGCGCAACCGGATACGTTTGGCCGAGCGTTCGATCTCAATACGCGAAATACCGGCATGAAACAGTTTCTTCTTGACGAAATTGCGCAGTTTGAAATCCTGTTCGATGTACTCGGCATACTTCTTGTCCGAGTACCAACGGGAGTCCCAGGTCTTTACGATACCCAGCCTTAATCCAATGGGATTGACTTTCTGGCCCAAGCTGTTACCTCCTCCTTGTTACAACGCCGAATCGGTCAAAATGACCGTCACATGACTGGTCCGTTTTAAGATGCGCGTCCCACGTCCGCGGGCCCTGGCCCGAAACCGCTTGAAGGTGGGGCCTGCGTCGACGATCAGATTGCCCACCACCAGCTCGTCGATATCCACATCGGAGTACTGATCGGCGTTGGCCACAGCCGAGCGCAGGACCTTTTCGACGATGCCGGCGGCTTTTTGGGGCATGAACTGAACCGTTGCCAGCGCCTTTTCAACCGGCTTGCCCTTGACGGCATCGACGATCAGGCGAACTTTTTGCGGTGAAATGCGCACATATCGGGCGACTGCTTTAACCTGCATGATTGCCACTCCTATAACCCTTGCCTATCTCTTTTTGGATTTCTTATCCGCTGCATGACCGAAAAAGGTTCGGGTTGGTGAAAATTCTCCCAGTTTGTGCCCCACCATGTTTTCGCTCACAAACACCGGAATGAATTTGCGGCCATTGTGCACGGCCAGTGTCAGCCCCACCATTTCGGGAACGATGGTCGAGCGCCGCGACCAGGTCTTGATCACCCGGTTGCTCCGTGTTTCCTGGGCGACCAACACCTTGCGCATCAGTTTGTCTTCAATAAACGGACCTTTTTTCAATGACCGTGGCATAACGTCTCCTGTGCCCTGTGCAGCCTGTTCAAAATCGGCGTTCCGCCCCGATGCAGACCGGATTTGCCGCCCGAGTGCCGCCCATGGCCTCGCAACTGATTATTTTCTCCGTTTAACGATATAGCGATCAGTCGATTTGTTCTTGCGCGTCCGATACCCCTTGGTAGGCATACCCCATGGCGAACAGGGGTGCCGGCCACCGGAAGAGCGGCCTTCGCCGCCGCCCATGGGGTGGTCCACCGGGTTCATGGCCACGCCGCGCACCCTTGGACGGCGCCCGAGCCAACGCACACGCCCGGCTTTACCGAAAGAGATGTTTTCGTGCTCAACGTTGCCCAGTTGGCCGATGGTCGCCTTGCATTTGAGCAGGACCCGACGCACTTCGCCGGAAGGCAATTTGACCAGTGCATAGCGATCCTCTTTGGCCATCAGCTGAGCATAAGTACCGGCGCTGCGAACGATTTGTCCGCCCTTGCCCAGGCGCAATTCGATGTTGTGAATGTGCGTGCCCAAAGGAATGTTGGCCAGGGGCAACGCATTACCGGGCTTGATGTCGGCCTGCGGGCCGGACATGACCATATCACCGACCTGAATGTTCAGCGGAGCGAGAATGTAGCGTTTCTCGCCATCGACATAGTGCAACAGAACGATACGGGCACTGCGATTGGGATCGTATTCGATGGCGGCCACCTTGGCGGGGATGCCGTCCTTGTCCCGCTTGAAATCGACGATGCGATAGAAACGCTTGTTCCCACCGCCGCGCCACCGGGTGGTGATACGCCCGTAGCTGTTACGGCCGCCGCTCTTCTTCAGAATCTTGATCAGACTCTTTTCCGGCGTGGTTTTGGTGATCTCCTCAAATGAAGAGAAGGTCTGAAACCGTCGACCGGCCGATGTCGGATTTACTCTTTTGATTCCCATCTGCACGAACTCCTAAACTTAAGCCCCTTCGAAGAACTCGATCCGTTCTCCCGGCTTCAATGTGACGATGGCCTTTTTCCAGTCGCGCCGCTTGCCCAGAATTCGCCCACGCCGTTTGAATTTGCCGCGCACGTGCATGGTGCGGGTCTCGGCCACTTTCACGTTGAATATTTTCTCGACCGCACGCTGCACCTCGATGCGGTTGGCCCGCGGATCCACTTCGAAGGTCACCTGATTGGCGGTGTCCTTCTGCGTGTTGGTCTTTTCCGTGATGATCGGCCTTTTGATAACATCGTAGTTGATCATGAGAGCAGTCTCCCTTCGATGCCCTTGATGGCCCCCTCAAGCAGCACCAGCTTTTCATACTTGAGTATGTCGTAGACATTGAGGCCTTCACAGCGCAGCACCTTGACACCCGGCACATTACGGGCGGACAGCTCCAAATGGCGATCCTGCTCGGCGGTCACGATCAGCGCGTTTTTGGCTTGCACATTGTCGCAAGCGGCAACGAACGCCTTTGTTTTGATCTCATCCAGCTCAAGCCGGTCGAGCACCATCAGTTCCGCATCCTTCAATTTGCTGCTCAACGCCATTTTCAATGCCATCCGGCGCACTTTCTTGGGCACCTTCTGCGCATAGGAGCGCGGATGAGGCCCGAAGATGACGCCACCACCGCGCAACAGCGGAGACTTGATGTCGCCTCGGCGAGCACGGCCGGTCCCTTTCTGGCGGTATAGCTTACGGGTACTGCCGACGACGTCGGAACGGTTCTTGACCTTGGCCGTGCCGGCTCGGCGATTGGCCAATTGCGCCTTGACCACCTGGTGCAATACCGCTGTGTTGATCGGCACATCGAAAATGGCGTCCGACAGCTCGGCCTGGGATACCTTATCACCCTGAATATTGATCACATCTACAGTTGCCATACGCTTCCTCGTTCGGGACCGGCGGGACCGCGGCGCTGCCGGGCCGGCCGTATCGGCCCTCTGGGGCACCGGTTAATCCTTTTTTGCAAATTTCAGTTTCTGTATCATCACCAGCGCTTGACGATGGCCCGGAACGGGTCCCTTGACCAGAATCAAATTGTTTTCCGGCCGGATATCGACGATTTCCAAATTCCGTACCGTCTGCCGATCCTGACCATAGCGTCCCGGCATCTTCTTGCCTTTGAACACCTTGGAAGGCCATGCGCTGCAACCGATGGACCCGGGGATACGATGGCACTTGCCGCCGTGGGTCTCCCGGCCGCCGCCGAAGCCGTGGCGCTTGATCACACCTGCGAAACCGCGCCCTTTGGTGGTGCCGACCACATCGATCTTCTCGCCGATCCGGAACAGATCGGGCCCGACGCTCTGGCCCAGCGTATAGCCGGCGGGATCCTCCACTTCGACCTCTTTCAAACGGGCGAAGCATTCGCCGCCGCTTTTCTCAAAATGGCCTTGCTGCGGCTTCTTGGTTTTGCCGGCTTTCTTGGTTTCGAACCCCAACTGCAGGGCGTTGTACCCGTCGCTGGCCTCGGTTTTGATCTGTGTCACGACGCAGGGACCGGCCTGAATCACCGTCACTGGAATATACCGGCCGTCAGACGTGAACACGCTTGTCATCCCCAATTTTTTACCGATCAGTGCTTTGCACATGGCTATTCATCCCTACCCTACAGTTTGATCTCCACATCCACGCCCGGGGAGAGATCCAGCTTCATCAGAGCGTCGACCGTCTGCTGGGTCGGTTCGAGAATGTCCAACACCCGCTTGTGGGTCCGCATCTCGAACTGTTCCCGGGACTTTTTATCAACATGGGGCGACCGCAACACACAAAATTTGTTGATCTTGGTCGGCAACGGAATGGGTCCCACCACTTTGGCGCCGGTTTTGCGCGCAGTGTCCAGGATATCCGTAGCGGACTGGTCCAGCAGCTTGTGGTCGTAGGCCTTCAACCTGATCCGGATTTTGGCGTTCATAATCATGGGTCTATCTTTCTACTCGATA
>NZ_JALJRB010000036.1 GCF_022968795.1 Desulfatitalea alkaliphila | reverse complement strand
GCCCGGCCCCCCGGCCCACCCGCCGGCGGTTGTTCAACGCACCATACCTCAACGCACCATACATCGGGCTTCCAATTTTTTATTAGGCGGATTCCACCGCACACCATACAGCGGTGGTTGGTCAGCATTGCTGAGAAGGGCCGTCCAATTTGATTTTTCAATGGAATCGGGTTAAGGACGAACAAAAAACGCAAATTCAGCGGCACCCAGAACAGGGAGGGATTAAATGGCACGTGTGGACGATTTTCAACAGGCGCGGGACTTGGCTGCGGAACAGCTGGCGCAACAGGATTTGACCCGGATCGCACGCCGCGCCGGCTACGAAACCGTGGACGACGCCACCTTGCGCATCCCCTTCCTGGACCGCGACTACCGCGTCAGCGCCCCCGCCTTCACATTCAGCGACGAGGCCAATCCGGAAGCGCAGATCCCTCTTCAGGAACAGGTTCTCATCCTTCACTACCTGCTCGGTTGCCGTCAGCAGCTAAAGGGGCAGTGGGTGGCCTATCGCGAAATTCCCGGGGCGAGCTTCTACTTCGGTCCCTTTGTCAAGCGGGCCATCGAGCCCTTGAAGAAGGTGTTCGGCCAAAACAGCGCCGGCCTGCGCACTGCCGCAGAGCGCCTCAACGGCACGCCCATCGATACCGGCGATGCCGGATTCCATTTCGCACCCCTGCCCTACGCCCCCATCCAGATCATCGTCTGGGAAGGTGACGAGGAGTTCCCCACCGAAGCCAACATCCTTTTCGATGCATCGGTGGGCGATTACCTCTCCCCGGAAGATGCCGCCTGGCTGGCCAGCTTGACCGTCTATCGATTGATGGCCGTGGCACGATGAATGCGGCTGTCGAAGAATGGTTTTGACAAAACGGCTCCGGCTGATGTATTAAATATGACATCAAGCGCAGTTGATGGATGTCACACATGAATGCCGGCAAGGAAACGGCCCAATCATGAGCAACGGCACCAACGTCTTCCGGAATGACTTTTTCAGCGGATGCTTCTTTTTTGGTTTTAGGAGCATCCACCTGGAGGCGTAACATTTCAATGTAATCGACGACCCCGGGTGGATATGCAATGCCACCCGGGGTTTTTTATTTTTCGAACCCCGCGAGGAAGGCACCCCTCGACGGGGTTTTCCTTTTCGCGGCAAGGGCAACCAGGGAGGAATACACCATGATTATTGTATTGCGGGAAGATGCGAGTGATGAAACCAAAAAGCAGATCCGGGCCGATCTGTTCCAGCAAGGCTGCGTGCTGCGCGAGGTCAACGGCGGTGCGCAAAACGTCATTGTCGCCATCGGCCGCGGCGATCTTTCCGCCGATGTCCTGGCCGCCATGGAAGGTGTCGCCGAAGTGCTGCCCATGGACAGCAAGTTCAAGCTGGTCAGTCGGCAGTGGCACCCCCACGACTCGCGTGTGCAGGTGGGACCCATTACCATCGGCGGCGAACGGATCGTGCTGGTGGCCGGCCCCTGCGCCGTGGAGAGCCGCGAGCAAGCCCTGACCATCGCCCATGAAGTGCGCCGCTACGGCGCCGTGCTGTTCCGGGCCGGGGCCTTCAAACCGCGCACTTCGCCATACTCCTTTCAAGGCATGGAAGAAGAGGGCTTGAAAATCCTGGCAGAGGTCAGGGCGGCGACCGGCATGCCGGTGGTGACCGAAATCACCTCGCCCGATCAGGCGTCGTTGATGGAAACCTATGTCGACATGGTGCAGGTCGGCGCCCGCAACATGCAAAACTTCGAATTGCTCAAGGCCGTGGGGCGTTCGGGCAAACCGGTGCTGCTCAAACGTGGCCTGGCCGCCACCATCGAAGAGTGGCTGATGTCGGCGGAATACATCATGGCCGAAGGCAACGACAATGTGGTGCTGTGCGAGCGGGGCATTCGCACCTTCGAGCCCTTGACCCGCAACACCCTGGACCTTTCGGCCATTCCCGTGCTCAAAAACCTGACTCACCTGCCGGTGGTGGTGGATCCCAGCCATGCCACCGGTATCCGCGCAAAGGTACCCCCCATGGCCCGCGCCGCCGTGGCCGCCGGTGCCGACGGATTGATGGTCGAGGTGCACCACGATCCGGACAATGCGCTGTCCGACGGTCCCCAAAGTCTCTATCCGCAACAGTTCGGGCAACTTGCGCGGGACATCTATGTCATCGCCCCGGTCGTCGGCAAACAACTCGATTTCGACTACCTGGAAAAAGCCCGTCGTCCCCCACCCCGCCCCACCCAGGGAGACGCCTGCATGGCGGCCTATGTGGGCGAACCGGGCAGTTTCAGTCACATGGCCTGCTGCCGGTACTTCGGCGAAGCAGCGCAATTGACGACCCGGCCCTCCTTCCGCACCATCTTCGACGCCGTCGCCGCCGGCGAAGCCCGATACGGCGTATTGCCCTTGGAGAACTCGCTCACCGGCAGCATCCACGACAATTACGATCTGCTGCTGGAGTACGATCTGCATTTGGTGGGCGAACTTTACCTGCGCATCATTCACCATCTGATCGCGCCGCCGGAAACCCGATTGTCCGACGTGCGCCGCGTCTGGTGCTCCGAAGCAGGCCTGGCGCAATGCCGCACCTTCCTGGAACGGCATGCGGAATGGGAAATCATCCCGGTACACGGCAATACAGGTGCCGCGCGCCTGCTCAAAGAGCATGGGCTACCGGGGGATGCCGCCATCGGCAGCCGGGAGGCCGCCCGGCACCACGGCATGGCCCTGCTGGCCGAAAGCATCGAAACCAACCCTCGCAATTTTTCGCGCTTTGTGATAGTGGGTAAACAACCTTCAACCGGGCTCAACAAATCCAAAACAGCCATTGTCTTCTCCACGCTCAATCATCCCGGCGCCTTGTTCGAGGTGATGAAGGTGTTTGCGGCCAATCGCATCAATCTGGTCAAACTCGAATCGCGGCCGATTCACGGGAAACCGTGGCAATACATGTTTTATGCCGATATCGAAGCCGACCTGTCGGCTCCGGAAATGGCGGCACCGCTGCAAAGGCTTCGCGCGGAAACCGACTTTTTCAGGATATTGGGAAGTTACTGAGAGAACACTGCAAAAAGGACCGGCCGTCAGCGGCAATGGCGTCTGTTCAGCCTTGACGGCCGACCCCAAGCGCGGTGATCGTTGACGTCATCCGACAAACAGAGAGGTGTAAGATGGTTGAAGAGAGAAGATTGTATCCCAGGCTGAAACTAGAGATGGACGACGGCTATTTCGCCCAATTGCTTTTGCCGGACCAGGAAACGCTCTCTGCCGCCATTATCAATCTGAGTGCCGGAGGAATCCATCTGATCCTGCCGAACGGCGCCAAAGAACGCATGCAAGAGGGGGACGAACTGCTGCTTCAAAACATCCTCGGCGGCCGCACCCTGAACTTCCTGGCGGACGTCAAAGCGGAAGTGCGCTGGATTCGTCCGGCGGCAACGGACCATCAGCTTTCGGCGGGGTGCAAATTCCGAGACCTGGCCGAACCGGTGCGCCAGCAACTCAGCCAATTCGTCCACTCCGAACGGATGACCCGCGGCCAATATGATTGATCAATCGGCGACCACTCCGCCCAGCAAGCGCCGAACGGTCTTGGCATCCTCGAGTCCGGGCACGGACGGCAAACGACAGAGCACTCCCAAGCCTTCGGACTGCTCATGAAAGGCCTCCTCATCCATATTGCTGAGTACCGCCGTATTGACGAAGGCATTGAATTCGAGCAGCTGCCGTACGACGGACAGCGCGGACATCTCCCCCACCGGGTCATCCACGATCACCAGGTGGGGCAGATCGTGCCGAACGGCATCCAAGGCATCTATCGCGGAGTGCAACACCTCCACCCGATCCTCGGGGGTCTCTGCCAGCGCTTCGCGGAAGGGGCGGAATAGATCCGCCTGCCGGCTGGTGACCAATACGATTCGCATCGTCCTCTCCCCTTTGTTAGAACTGCCCCGCCCGACCGCAACAGGAACCCGGCCCGCTACAAGAGGCCTGGTCCGGGCTCTGGCCGCAACAGGCCGTGTCCCCCGCACCGGGCAACCGTTGCGGCGTCTTGCCGGTCAGGCTGGACGGCGCCGACATGAGCTTTCGGGTCCGCTCACTGCCGCAGGACGGGCAGCGCAGGGCATCACCGGCGCTGAGCACAATCGTTTCGCCAGTGTAGTGGCATTCATCGCAAGCGATTTCAAAGATGGGCATGGCCTCACTCCTTTTCCCGGCACGCCTTGCAGCGGGACCGGAGCCCCATCAAAGGGCGACTTTCAGTGACCGTCCCCCTTGTCCTTTGCGGGCAGGGCCACGGTACGATAGGCATCGGCGATGGCCTCGCCGAGGGTGTTGACGGCCAGTCGGGCACAATGCAGGTGGTCTTCGGGAAGGCCGCCCAGCAAACAATCCACATCCTCGGGTTGCAGCAGCAAGGCCTCTTCCACCGTTTTGCCGTAGGCCAGTTGTGTCACGGCACTGGCACAGGCAACGGTGTAATCGCAGCCCCGGGGCCGATGGCCGATGGCGCTGATGGTGTCGCCTTGCAGGCGCAGGCTGATTTCAACGGAATCGCCGCAACTGCCGACACCGACGGCACACCCGTCGGCTCCGGCCACCGCCCCCTGGTTGCGCGGGTGCCGCACATGGTCGAAAAACGGCCCCCCAACGATCTCAGGGGGCAAGTGATGTTCCCCGCCACTGTCTTCCACAATGGATCCCATGGTTTTTTTAAAGACCTCCACCACCACCACAGGTGTGCATCTGCTGGAACTGCATCAACTTACCGTCGATGGCGGCCTGCACCGCCTCGCCGACCGTGCGTGCCTCGCCGCCGTGGAGCACCTGGATCCCCACCTGTTTGAATCCCATCAAGGGCCGCAACCCCATGCCGCCGGCGATCAACTGTTGCACACCCTTGCCGGCCAGGTACTGCACCGGCGCCATGCAACCGCCCTGCTGATGGGGCACGTTGGGCACCACCTGCACGTCCCGGACGCTGCCGCCTTGCACGGCAACAAGGGTATAAAGGTCACAATGGCCGAAGTGGGCACCCAAACCGGCGTCCAATCCTCCGGGGTTCTGAGACGGTATCGCAATCAACACTGAATCCATGGTTCCTCCTGAAGGTATCTGACTCAATTGAACTTTCTCCTCATTCTGTTAAGCCGCATCGAATGCGGCCGCCTGTTGCAGCACCCGCTCCCATACTTCGCGTACGGCGCGGGACGCGGCACTGTCGGTAAATTCGGTGATCGCCTGGCCTTGCACCATGGCGTGGACAAAATCGGTATCGAAGGGAATCTCCGCCAAAACCGGCAATCCTTTGTCCGCGCAATAGGCCTGAATAGACCCGCTCACCGATTTATTCAAGTCCGTTTTATTAATGATGACGGCAGTGGGCACCCGAAAGTGATCGGCCAGTTCCACCACCCGTTCCAAATCGTGGAACCCGGAGGGCGTCGGTTCGGTGATCATCACGGCCAAATCGGCGCCTGAAACGGCGCTGATCACCGGGCAGCCGATCCCCGGCGGGCCGTCGGAGAGAATCAGCTTGGCGCCGTTTTCCTTGGCCAGGGCCTTGGCCTGCGTGCGCAGCAGGGCCACCAGCTTGCCCGAATTCTCCTCGCCCGGATGCAACTGGGCATGCACCATGGTGCCGAACCGGGTTCGGGCGATCCGCCACCAGCCGCATTCCCGGGGCGTGAAATCGATGGCCTTTTCCGGGCAAAAATGGACACAAACCCCACATCCCTCGCAACGAACCGGGTCCACGCTGAATCCGTCATCCGTGTCACGGATCGCTTCGAAGCGGCACATCTCATGACACAGACCACACTGGGTGCAATCAGCGCTACGAATCCGCGCCTCAAAGCCCGACACGAAAGGGATCTTCTCAGTGTCGGACGGTTGTAAAATCAAGTGCAAATCGGGCGCATCCACATCCAGGTCGCACAGCACCGCATCATGACTCAAATGGGCGAAGGCGGCGGTCAGCGATGTTTTTCCGGTTCCCCCCTTGCCGCTGATAATCAATATTTCATGCATGCCGGGCCTCCCGTGAGTTCATCACCGCCGCTTGAATGGATCGTGCCAGGGTTCGGAACAAATCTTGCCACCGTGGGTCGCTGAGGGCCACCACCCGGCCGTCGGCGTAGACGGCGGCGATGTCCCGATCATAGGGAATTTCCGCCAAGATGGGCAGATCGACCTCGCGGCATAGGTCGTAGACCGCGCCATTGCCCAGCCCGGCACGATTGATCACCACCCCCATGGGTTTGTGCAACGGCCGAAAGGCCTCTTGGGCCAAACGTAGATCGAACACGCCGAAGGGGGTGGGCTCGGTCACCAGCAGAATGAAATCGCTGTCGATCACCGCATTGACGGCCGGGCAGCTGACCCCCGGCGGTGCATCCATCAACACATCGGCGGCCGGATCGAACAGATCGGTCCTGGACAAGCAGGCTTGCACCTTTCGGATCAATGGAGGGCTCATGGCCTCCCCCACCCGCAGGCGCCCCATGATGAAGGCATTGTCCGCCGAACGGCCCCAGGCGATCTCCCCCAGGGTGCGCGTGGTGGTGGCGATGGCCTCCCGTGGGCACAGTGCCATGCAGCCGCCGCAGCCATGGCACATTTCGGGAAACACCATGACCACATTGGGCAACACCGATATGGCCTTGAACTGGCAGAACTCGGCGCACTGGCGGCAATAGTCGCATTTTTGTTCATCGACCAGAGGCACCTCCATGAATGCCTCCTGCCGTCCGGACAGCTCGGGTTTTAAAAAGAGATGCAGATTGGGCTCTTCCACATCCAGGTCCACCGCCACCACCGGCGCGCCCCAGCTCACCGTGAGTGAAGCGGTGACCATGGTTTTACCCGTTCCTCCCTTGCCACTGGCGATGGCGATCTTCATGCGCCTTGTCCTTTCGCGTCGTCCAATGCCGACCATTGCACGTCGCCTTGTTTGAACCGCTCGACCGCTTCACGCACCGTGAGGTTATCCAAATTCTGCGCAATGCGGATGCCGGCGGCGGACAGCGCCTGAAACGCCTTGGGGCCCACGAAGCCGGTCAATACCGCCTCGGCGCCGGTCCGCGAAATCGTCTCGGCGGCCTGAATACCGGCGCCTTGGGCACGCGCCTGGGCGGCACCGTTTTCCACGTAGCTGAACGACATGGTTTCCGGATCAACCACCACAAAACCGGCGGCGCGCCCGAAACGGGGGTCGACGGCATCGTCCAGGGTCGGCCCTTCACTGGTAATGGCGATTTTGGTCATGTTCACACCCTCCTTGGGTTGGGTCGTGTCTGTTGTTGGTTGGATTTGCGCTACCACCGACGACCGAACGGCACCGGTGGTACAAGCAGCCGCCGTCGCTGTGCTTTCATCGGCGGCGTCGCCCATTTGGTAGTGCCCGCCATGAATGCGCAGCGCCATCCCCTCCACCAGTGCCCGGCCGACCGTATTGCGCGCCGAGGCCAAAATACGGCCGAAGGTCTGACGCGAGACGTGCATCTGCAGGGCTGCCGCTTCATGGTTCAACCCCTCGTAGTCGGCCAGACGGATGGCTTCGAATCCCTCCAGAGGCAGATACACCTCGGCCAATTCACGCATGGGAACGCCCCGGGGTTTGAAATAGTTGATGTCGGGTGCGTTGTTGATTTTACGGCATTTCCGCGGTCGCGGCATACGGTGTCATCCTTCTGTTTTGAGCATATGCGCTTTTTGCCCTACACCCAATAATGGGCCCTGTCAACATAAAGAGCATATGCCCAATTAAAATGTGGTCGGCGCCGTCAGGGATCAGCGCTGCCGACCGCCGCCGCCGAAACCACCCCCGGTGCCCTGGCCGCGCAGGCCAAACGGCCGACCGGCCCCCTCAACATCCTGCCTGCGGCCGCCGTATCCTGCGCCGGCATCCATTGGGGCAAACGCATCGCGGCGGCACCGCCGCCGGCGCAGACGCTGCATCACGCGGGTTGTCCGTTCATCTCGACCATTACCGAGACGATTGCCGTTGCATCGGCCCAGCCCTCTGCCACTACGGGCACCTTGGCCCATTGGTCCTGTCTGGTCATAACCTGGCATAATAACCTCCTGTATCGTGTTTTCGATCCCGTGGCCGTCACCTGCATGGCAACAAGCCGACGGTATCGTTGTTATCGTGAATCTTCACCATTGCCGGATGGCGCCCGCGAATCGCGGACGGCCCCGGAAGCCGATGGGCCGCAACGCCCGTCAAAGCGCCGGCCCCTGCCGCGGCCCTGCCGCCGCCCAGCCCCATGAGGTCCTCCGACCGCCCCCACCATGCGGTAATGGCCGCCATCGATGTGTATCGCCCAGCCGTTGCTCAAGGCGCGTGCCACCGTGCGGCGCGCCTCGGCCAACATGCGGGAAACGGTGGGCCGCGAAACACCCATGCGCTCGGCCGCCGCCTCATGGTCCAGCCCCTCGGCATCCACCAGGCGCAGGATCTCCAGCCCCTCAACGGTCAGGTTCACACCGGTCAATCCCTCCAGGGGAACGCCTTGCGGCTTGTAAAAGGTGTGCACCGGGCCTTGCTGTACACAGCGGCGAATTTTGGGTCGCGGCATTGCATCCTCCATGCTTATTATGAACGCTGGCTCATAATAAGTAGGTGCGTCGTTGTTGTCAATCCATGTTTTTGCACATGCGTTCATTTACCTTTGATCAAGGAGGTCGGTCGGGAGCCGGAATACACACCTGTCATCGAAGCGGTCCAGACCCTGTCCGGTGGCGCTCAATCGAGTGCGGCGCCACTTTGACAATCCGGCCGTTGCAGCCTAAGATGTTACCGGATCCAATAATCCCGCGCCCTCGAGGACCGCCGGCATCGGTTGACGGTCCGCTCCTCCGGGCGACACATCATCAAAGGAGTACCCCGGTATGCCGCCGCTGCCCAAGGCCCTCCGCCACAACAGCCTCACCATCCGCGTGGGGGGCGCGCTGTCCGTCCTGTTCGTCGCGGGATTGTTGTTCTGGACCCTCCTGCTGTTCCACTGGGGAAACATCCGCCTACCATGGACCACCTTACTGGGTGGCTTGGCCCTGGTAAGCATCGCGGTCCTCGCCGCCGCCGCTTTGTTGATCCACCACCGGGTCACCGCGCCGCTGCGCGCCTTGCACGCCGTCACCGATCAGGTGGCCAAGGGGGCGCCGCCGCCGACCTGGAAAGAGACCCGCCCCGATGAAATCGGAGGCCTGCAGGATGCCTTGGCGGAGATCGGCCGGGTACTGGACCGCAAGAAAAGCGCGCTGCGTCAGGAGCACTCCGAATACCTGAACCTTTTTGACAGCGTGCCCTGCCTGATCACGGTGCAGGACCGCAGCCTGCGCCTGATCCGCTACAACCGCGCCTTTGCCGAACGGTTCGCGCCCCGCGAAGGCGACTTCTGCTTTTCGGCCTACAAGGGGCGAACGGAAAAGTGCGACCACTGCCCGGTGGAAAAAACTTTTCAGGACGGTCAGTCCCACGCCTTCGAAGAAAAAGGGTGCAACCGCGAGGGGCGCCCCATCCACTGGCTGGCGCGCACCGCCCCCATACGGGATGCGGCGGGCAATGTGGTGGCCGCCATGGAGATGAGCCTGGACGTCACCCTGAGCCGCCAACTGGAAGAACAGCTCAGGGCATCGGAACAGCGTTACCAAGCCATTTTCAGCAACATTCCCAACCCGGTCTTCGTGCTGGAGCCCGACACCTTGCGCATCCTGGACTGCAACCGCAGTGTACGGCCCGTTTACGGCCACTGCCGCGAAGATCTCAAAGGCGCCTCGTTTCTCGAGCTGTTCGACCCCCGCGAGCGAGATCACTATGCCGCCAAAATCAAGCAGGAGAGCTTCATCCACCAGGCGCGCCAGATCAACCAACAGGGCCAACCCCTCTTCGTCGATATCCGCGCCTCCCTGACCCCCTACCCCGAATGGGAAGTGCTGCTGGTCACCACCAGCGACATCACCCAGCAGATCGAAACCGAGCAGCAATTGATCCAGGCCAGCAAAATGACCACCCTGGGAGAAATGGCCACCGGTGTGGCCCACGAACTGAACCAGCCCCTGTCGGTGATCAAGACCGCCAGCAGCTTCATGCTCAAGAAGATCGAGGCCGACCAGGAAGTGGGACCCGACCTCTTCGAAAACATGATGTACAAGATCGACGCCAACGTGGACCGGGCCACCAAAATCATCCAGCACATGCGCCAATTCGCCCGCAAGGCGGAAGTGGAGCTGGAACCCACCGATTTGAACCATACGGCGCGCATGGCCTTGGAGATCTTCTCGGAACAGTTGAAGCTGCGCGGCATCCAGGTGGTCAAAGACTTGGAGAGGAATCTACCCGCCATCCACGGCAACGCCGGCCGCCTGGAACAGGTGTTCATCAACTTGCTGCTCAACGCCCGTGACGCCATCGAGGAGCGCTGGGGCGACCAGCCGGACCCGGTCGGCGACAAGGTGATCACCCTGACCACCCGCAGCCATCCGGGATACGTCCTGGCACGCGTCTGTGATACCGGCACCGGTATTCCCGCGACAGTGAAAGAGAAGATCTTCGAACCCTTTTTCACCACCAAAACCGTCGGCAAAGGCACCGGTCTGGGGCTGTCCATCAGCTACGGTATCGTCAAGCAGCATGGCGGCACCATCCAGGCTGAAAACCGGCCGGAGGGCGGTGGTGCCTGTCTGACCATCAAAATTCCCACGTCGCCCGACGGCAACGCGACCCCCGCATAAATCCGATGGAGAACCCCATGCCGACAATGGAAGCGCCCCTGACCGTACTGCTGGTGGACGACGAACAAGATGTACGCGAGATATTGGACCTGGCGTTGCAGGACGCCGGTTACCAAGTGTTGATGGCCGAAGACGGCCGCGCCGCGCTGGAACTTTTTCAGGACCGCCAACCGCCCATCGTGCTCACCGATATCAAGATGCCGCGTATGGACGGCATCGAGCTGCTGCGGCGCATCAAGCACGAAAACCCCGAGACCGAAGTGATCATGATCACCGGCCACGGGGACATGGAGTTGGCCATCAGCAGCCTCAAGCACCAAGCCTGCGACTTCATCACCAAGCCCATCGACGTGACGGCACTGGACGCCTCGCTGCAGCGGGCCCGCGAACGGATCATGATGCGGCGTACGTTGCAGGCGTACACCCGCAACCTGGAAGCGCTGCTGCGGGAGAAGACCGAGCTGCAGGACCATCTCGCCTCCCTGGGCCTGATGATCGGTTCCATCTCCCACAGCATCAAGGGTCTGCTCACCGGCCTGGACGGCGGCATCTACCTGCTCGGCAGTGGCTTGAAGAAAGAAGACGAAAAGCTGATCGAAGAGGGATGGCAAACGGTTCAGCGCACGGCCGAACGCATTCGCAAACTGGTGATGGACATCCTTTTCTACGCCAAGAAGCGGGATATCCAGTGGGAAAGGGTGGATCTGGGCCGGTTCGCCGAAGAGTCGGCCCAAACCATGGAAAGCCGTCTCAAGGAAACGGGTATTGTCTTCGAACGCCGTTTCAGCGGCCCCTTGTCGGATTGTGAAATCGATCCCGGCCTGGTGCACACCGCCATCATGAACCTTTTCGAAAATGCCATCGACGCCTGCCAGCGCAAGGACGGCGAAGCCCCTTGCCGCATCACCTTCACCGTCGCCTCGGAAGGCGACCACATCACCTTTGCCGTGGCGGACACCGGCATCGGCATGGATGACGAAACCCAAGGCAAACTCTTCACCCTCTTCTTCTCCTCCAAGGGCGTCAAGGGCACCGGTCTGGGGCTCTACATCACCAAGAAGATCATCGAACAGCACGGCGGCCACATCGAAGTCCATTCCAAACCCGGCAAAGGCAGTCGATTCACCTTCAATCTGCCGAAACGGGTCGGGCTGTGCAAGGACGCCGTGGAGGATTAAGCGCTCTTGTACTGTTGTTGAAACCTCAACACCCGCTGCACATATTCCCGTGTTTCGCGATAGGGCACATTGCCGTTGAAGCGGGCGACCGTTCCCGGTCCGGCATTGTAGGCCGACAGGGCCAGGCGCAGGTTGCCGTCGAAACGGTCCAGCATTTGCCGCAGGTAGCGCGACCCGCCATCGATGTTCTGATCGATGTCGAAGGCATCCTTCACACCCAATTCACGCGCCGTGGCCGGCATCAGTTGCATGAGCCCCCGGGCCCCGGCCGTGGATACGGCCCGCACGTCGAAATTGGACTCCGCCCGAATCACGCTGCGAATCAATTCGGCCGGCAAACGGTACTGGGCGGCGGCGCGAGCGATGCCGCGTTCGATGCGATCCGCAACGGACATACCGGCAGTGACCTGTTCATCGGCGTTGCCCGCAATGGATGCGGCGGCGGCAACCGGAGGCGTCTGAACAGTCGCCGCCGACCTCTCCTGCGCCGCCAACAGCGTGTCCTGGCCGGCTGCCGGCCCCGTTTCGAAGCGCCCGCGGCCCACCGGCCGCTCCGCCTGTTGCCGCGCCGTCCGCTCTTCCGACGACGGGGGTTCCAGGCGTGGCAGGTGCGCCTTCACCGGGGAGCGCAAATAATCGGCAAACCGCTGGCCGCTCGATCCTTCCGCCGATGACAAACCTCGCGCGCGCGCCAAGGCAGCGGTGAAACCCTCCTCGACGGCCGGTGCCGTCCGTGACGCCCGATTGGATCCACCCACCGCATCATGACCGAAACCGGCACGCTGGAAATAGTCCTGTATGTTCAAACCGTTCTTCGGTACCACGGGTTCCCCCTGCTACGGCCATCTTTCAGCATCCGTGACCATCATGCAACCCATTATGCGAGTATGACACTGCGGTACGCAGTCGTGCGCCACGGATATGCCATGGGTTATCCGCAAACAAACTTAGCAAATTCCGTTCCGTTCCCAGCAACCAATAGAAAATACCGCATTTTCAGAAAGATACAATGCAACCGCTGATGGCGGAGTTCACCAAACCGGTCAAATCTGCCGTGGCACAGGCAAAAAGTTGACGCCCGATCGTGACCGCTTGCCCTGTTCAACAAACCCAACCCGATTTGCTCACCGGGCCAACACACAGTCTGGCCCTTACACTGTTATCCACCAACCCCAACCATCTCTAATCGATAGAATTCCTTCACTTTAAAACTTAAAACTTAAAACTTTAAACTGGCCCGCCAGGGCCTCAAGCCAGCCTCCCCCTCTATGCACCAGCACCATTTTCTTGTACAGTTACTGCAAAATATTGCGACCCTTGCCTGCGCCGGCATCGGCCGCAGCACGGCCGCGCTTTCGACCCCCGTGCGATCATCCAATCACCGCCACCTGATCGGGATCAACCACAGGAGGGGCCATGGTCCAAGAGAAATTCCCCACCCGCGAAGATGCCTTCCAGTTGCTGCAACACTACAACCAGAGCGATAGCCTCATCACCCACGCGCTGACCGTAGAGGGGGTGATGCGCCATTTTGCCGCCAAGTACGGCGGCGATCCCGATCACTGGGGCATCATCGGGTTGATTCACGACCTTGATTACGAACAGTTTCCCGAGCGCCACTGCCATGAGACACGCCGCATCCTCGAGGAACACCACTGGCCCCCGGACCATATCCGGGCCGTCATGAGCCACGGCTGGGGCATCTGCACCGATGTGGAACCGGTGTCGGATCTTGAAAAAGTGCTCTACGCCGTGGACGAATTGACCGGCCTGATCGCGGCCGCGGCCCTGGTACGCCCCTCGCGCAGCGTGATGGATCTGACGACCAAATCGGTCAAGAAAAAGTGGAAGGACAAACGGTTCGCCGCCGGGGTGAACCGTTCGGTGATCGAAAACGGCGCGCAACGGTTGGACATGGAACTGACCGACCTGATCACCGAAACCATCGCCGGCATGCGCACCGTGGCGGATCGGATCGG
The DNA here is from genome assembly GCF_022968795.1 of Desulfatitalea alkaliphila. Classification (GTDB taxonomy): domain Bacteria; phylum Desulfobacterota; class Desulfobacteria; order Desulfobacterales; family Desulfosarcinaceae; genus Desulfatitalea; species Desulfatitalea alkaliphila. Next base: position 31,237 of record NZ_JALJRB010000036.1, on the reverse strand, counting down.
CTTGAAGTAGCCAAGCATGTGTGCCGCAAGCAGCCCCACAACCGCCGGCAATCCCGTTACGATCCCCTTCACCACCTACGCTGAAGCCGTCGGCCGCGCCCTGGACGCCATCGGTGCGCCGGCGGTGTTGCGGCGGCAGAACGCCATTTTAATCAAGCCCAACCTGGTCACCATCGATCCCCACCCGGTGACCACCCCCGCCGCCTGTTGCGCGGCCATCATCGACTACATCCGCACCTGCTCGGATGCCGCCATCGTGATCGCCGAAGGGTGCGGCGACGCCCGGCGGGAAACAGCGGAGATCTTCGCCGCGCTGGGCTATGAACGGCTCGCGGCCCGCTACGGGGTGCCCCTGATCGATCTGAACCACGCCCCGCTGGTCCGGTGCGTCGACGAGAGTTGCCCGGTGTTCCCCGAAATGCTGCTGCCGGAGATCGCCTTTTCCCACTTCATCGTTTCGGTGCCGGTGCTCAAGGCCCACTCTTTGGCTGCCATGACCGGCTCGTTGAAAAACATGATGGGCTTTGTGCCGCCGGCCCACTATTCGGGACGCGGGGGATTCTGGAAGAAGGCGGTTTTTCACCTCCGCCTGCAACAGTCCATCATCGACCTCAACCGCCATCGCACGCCGGATCTCACGGTGCTGGACGCCGCCATCGGCCTGGCCGAGCAGCACCTGGGCGGCGCCCGGTGCGACCCGCCGGTCAACCGAATCGTGGCCGGTTTCGACCCCTTGGCCGTGGACCGCGAAGCGGCCCGCCTGCTGGGATTGGAATGGCACACCATCGGTCATCTGTGCCCGAAACCGGATGGCACTGAAGGGGAGCGTCGCTGCCGACGTTTTCGCTAAAGTTGGCGTCGAAGATGCCGCTTGCGCAACGTTTCCAGGCCCACCAGGTAGACCGTGGCGGCCAGATAGCCCATCAGCGTGCCCGCGACAATGCCCAGCCGACCGTAGGTGGCGGCCACCGTCAGGGTGTAAACCAGCAGGGACACCATGCCCCGCGGCACGTTGCGGATCAGGGTGCGCACGTGGGACGGCTGATGGGCGGCTTGCAATATGACCAGCAGGGGCAGCATGGTGATGGGAAAGGCGGCAAAGAGGCCCGCCCAGCGGGGCCCCACAATCCCGGCGGCGGCGGTGATCACCAATATGACCGCCGCCGCAAAAACGGCACGGCAAAGGGTGACCACCCACCGCCGCGCCGCCACCTGCTGGATGGTGGCTTCCGGCACCCATCGAAAGGCCCTATCGGCCAGCACGATGGCCGACAGGGCGACGGCAGGCGCGCTGAGCCAGCCCAAGGCGATGTTGGCGAGCACCCAGGCCGTCAGCCCGTAGGTGGCCATGGCGCTGAGCACTGCCAGCGCCAGGGCCGCCGCCCGACCCCGTTCTTCGGCACGGTGCAAGCCAAGCAGGTAACCGGCGACGAAGGCCAAGGTGGCCGCAAGACCGCCGGCGGTGAAAATGGCGCTGCGGGCGGCGAAATCGGCCCCCTGCTCCAGGCCGATGAAAAAGAGACTGATGGCCGCACCCAGGGGATAGCCGGAAATCACGCCGGCAATCCGCGGCCCCGCTCGTTCGGCGACCCAGCTCAGCACCACCACCATCAGGATGGAGACGGCGACCTTGATCACCATATAGAAGCCCAATGTCATCACGGTGCGCGTTCTCAGGGCACGTAGAGGCCGGCCTTTATCGGCAGATAGAGGGAAAGGGCGGGCAGCAGGGTCAGCAGGGCCAGCACCACCACATCCATCACCACGTAGGGGATGGCCTCCTTGGCCACGCTGTCCACGTCGCCTTTGATCAGGTTGGCTGCCGTAAAGAGGTTGACCCCCACCGGCGGCGTGGCCTGGCCCACGGCCAGTGCGGTGATGAAAATGACGCCGTACCAGACCGGATCGATGCCGAAGGCCTTGAGCACCGGGATCAGGATCGGCATGAGCAGATAGCAGATACTGATGGCGTCCAGCACCATGCCCAGGGCCAGGAGGAGCACATTGACCAGCAGAATCATCACCATGGCGTTGGGCGAGATGGAAACGATCCACCCGGCCACCGTATCGATCACCCCGATGACCGAAGCGGTCCAGGTGAACAACCCGGCGAACACTACGATGAACATAATTACCGAACTGGTGACGGCCGCGTCCACCAGCATCTCCACCATGTCGCGCCAACGAATGGAGCGGTAGATGAATACCGCCACGAAGAGACTGTAGAAGACCGCCACCACCGCCGCCTCGGTGGGCGTGAAGATGCCCGAGTAGATGCCGCCGAGAATCACCACCGGCGCCAGCAGGGCCCAGATGGAGCGCAGGAAGGCGCGCCCCACCTCGGCGGCACTGCCCCGGTCGGCGATGCCGCGATAGCCCCGCCGCCGGGAGATCCAGTAGGCCACCAGTACGGTGCCGGCGCCGGTGATCAGCCCGGGCACGATGCCGGCGACGAACAGCGCGCTGACCGACACGCTGGTGATGTTGCCGTAGATGATGAAAGCGATGCTGGGCGGGATGATGATGGACAGATCGGCCGCATTGGCGATGGTGGCGCCGGCGAAACTTTTGCTGTAGCCGTGGCGCACCATGGGCGCCAGCAGGATCAGACCCACCGCCGCGGTGGTGGCCGGACCCGAGCCGGACAGCGATCCCCAGAAGATGCAGGTCAGCACGGCCACCATGGCCAGGCCGCCGGTGCTCTTGCCCACCAGCAGTTCGAAGAAGCGGGCGATGGTGGCCGCCAGGCCGGCCCGCTGCAGAATCACCCCCGCCAGTACGAAGAAGGGAATGGCCAGCAGGGGAAAAGAGGCGATGCCGGCGCTGAAGTTGACCCCCAGCATCTCGATGCCCAGGTTGAACTGGTAAATGGTGACCACCGCCGCAACCCCCAGGGAAACGGCAATGGGCACCCCCAGTGCCATCAGGAGCAGAAACACCGTGCTGATGACCACCATCTCCATCAGCGTTCCATCCTCTCGAGCTGCGCCAGGCGCGTGCGGGCGCCGCGGTAGATGCCCCGGAAGACGAAAACCGACAGCAGCGGCACCCCGGCATAGTAAATCCAGACCGGAATGCCCAAAGAGGGGCTGGTGGCCCGGAACAGGGTCATCTCGTCATAGATGGCCTGGATCATGTAGATGCACACCAGCACGAAGAGCGCGGCCCCCAACAGGGCGCTGAACACCACCAACCCCTTGCGCATGCGCGGCGGAAACAGGTTGTAGAAGGTCACCATGCCCAGCTGGGCGCCGCGCTCGAAGGCAATGCCCGTGCCCACCACCGTCATCCAGACGAACAGGTTGATGGTGATCTCCTCGGTGGCGCCGATGGAAAAGTGGATAAAGTAGCGGCTCAACACATTGACAAAGGCGATGGTCGCCATGGCCATGAGCAGAAGGGCCGCGATCCAGTGATCCACGCGGATGGGCCGCTTCCCCGTATGTTCCGGCTGGTCGTTCACCGCGCCATGTCCGCCTTGGCCTTGTTCACCAGGTCCTCGCCCAGGGTTTTGGCCCATTTGTCCAACACCGGCGCCGTGGCCTCGGCGAAGGCGGCCACCTGCGCATCGGTCAGGAAGCTCACCGTCATCCCCTTGGATTCCATGAACCGTACCGGATCGGGCACCTCCATGGTAAAATCGAAGAGATCCTTGAGTACCTTCTGCGAAACCCCGTCATCCAGGCCGGAGCGGGACAGGGCGATCTCGAAGCGGCCCGCCTCTTCGGCCGCCGCCTGAATGGCTTGCTGGATGTCGGCGGGAAAGGCCTCCCACTGCCGCTTGTTCCAGTAGATGATCAGGGGGTCCACCAGGTAGTTCCACATGGTGACGTGCTGGTGATACTGCCAGATCTGCACCGGCACCAACACCCCCACGGGGTTTTCCTGGCCCTCCACCACCCCTTGCTGGAATGCGGTCTGGGCATCACCCCAATTCATGTTGACCGGGTCGGCGCCCAACTGACGAAAGGTCTCCATGAACAGTGGATTACCCACCACCCGTATGCGCAACCCCTTCAGATCGGCGGGCGCCGTGATGGGGCGCTTGCTGTTGGTCAACTGGCGGAAACCGTTTTCCCCCCAGGCCAAGGGCTGCAACCCCACCCGCTCCAGGGCGGCGAACACCGCCGCGCCGGTCTCGCCGGCCTTCATCTTGTCCAGATTCTCGAAGGTGTTGACGAAAAAAGGAAGGTGAAAAATGTTGGCTTCCCCCACCACCGGGGAAATGTTGATGGTGGACTCGAAGGCGCAGTCGATCACGCCGCGGGCCACCATCTGGGCGGCATTGAGCTGGGCCCCTTGCAGCAAGGCGCTGCCGAAGTAGGGTTTGACATTGATGCGTCCGTCCGTCTTCTCGGCCACCAGCTCGGCGAACTTGGTGGCCCCCATGCCCCAGTAGAAAGAAGGCCCCACATTGACCTGCAGCCGATACTCCTTTTTAAAATCGGCGGTCAGTCCGGCGGCAGGCAGCATCACCACCGCAGCGGCCATGACGGCGGTCACCCAAACGATTCCACAGCGCAAACACCTGTTCCAATTCCGCATCATAGGTTCCCTCCTCTTGCGGCGTCCCGCCGGGCAACCCGTGCTCCGGGCCGACGCCGATTGGGCGGCTGTTCCCCACAGGTGCGGCTGTATCCGTGGGGCGCACGCCGGATCATTATGAATTCAGGGCTATAGTGATAAACCGGAGGATGCGCGTCAAGATAAAAATACGATGGCAAGGGATGTTGCTGATTGGAGCGTTTGGTGGTAGGTCCGAATCACATCTTAAAGTGGAGGACCGCCCATGAACGAGCGAGAGCAATTTACGCCCCTGTCAGCCAACTTCAGGGCCGCGTTGATCGCGAAATCCCCCAGCGTGCACCCCTTCTGGGCCCTTTTGGGCATGACCCTGGTGGATGTCAAGAAGGGTTGGGCATTGGTGCGGTTGCCTTTTGGAGAGAAATTGACCCAGGCCGACGGCATCGCCCACGGAGGTTCGATCTTCGCGGCCGCCGATGCGGCCGTCGGGGTGGCCCTGCTGGGGATGATCGACCGCAGTGAAACCATCGTCACCCTGGAGATGAAGATCAACTATCTCAAGCCGTTTGTCCGAGGCGCCCTTCTGGCCGAAGCGCAGATCGTCCAGAAAGGCGCCCGTACCGCACTGGGTGAGGTCACGGCAACCACCGAAGTGGGCGACTTGATCGCCAAGGGTTCGGCGACCTACATGATTCTGCAGAAGTAAAACAGCCGGAGCACCCTACACCAACACCTTATAGGTGCACATCTTGCAGGTGACCCCTTCGTTCTTCAGGTAGTCCGTCTCGTACATACCGGTCAATTCCCAGGCGTTTTGCTGCTCGAGTTCGATCATGTGCTGGCGGTAGCCGTAATCTTCGTAGGCCCCCTCGCGAATGGTGAAGCAGATGAAGCCGCCGGGCTTGGTGATGCGGATCAATTCGTCGAAGGCGTTGGCCTTGACGTGGCCGTAGGTGAAGGTGCCGGTGCAAACGACGGCATCGTAGCTGTTGTCCTGCATCTCCAACGGATGGCTCAAATCGGCCTGGATGTGATTGCGGTAGATCTGCTTGCGCTCCGCCTCGTCAAGCATCTCCTTGGAATAGTCCAGGGCGTCCATGGTCGAATAGCCCATCTTGACAAGCTCTTCACCCACCAAACCGGTGCCGCAGCCCGCATCCAGGATGCAGGCGTCTTTGCGGTCGAGCGCCTTGTCCAGAGCCTCGGCGGAGGCAATGTGCGCCACGTAACCGAAACGGCCCACCGTATCGTTGTCGTAATCGCCGGCCCAATCCTTGTAGGCATCCATCAGCTCTGTGTGATTCTGGGCCGTATATACTTTGTCCAGTGTTTGGTTGTTGCTAACCATTGTACACTCCTTCTTGGTGCTTGGTGCTGGTTACTTGGCATTGCGCCGCGGGTAGCTGTCCGCAATCAGTTGGCGAGGACTTTGTAGGTGCAGAATTTGGCGGTCACCTTTTCATTGACCAAGTAATCCGCCTCCCGCAGCTCCTGTAGCTCCCATTGGGACGAAGCTTCCAATTCCAGCATCTTTTCGCGGTAATTGTACTCCTCGTAGGCACCGTCGCGAATGGTGAAACAGATGTAACCGCCGGGTTTGGTCACCCGCAGCAACTCCTCGAAGGCTTCCGGCCCGACATGGGCATAGGTGAAAGTGCCCACGCAGATGGTGGCATCGTAACTGTTGTCCGGAATTTCCAGTCCCTCGTTGAGATCCTCCTGGAACAGCTTTTTGTATACCGACTTTTTCTCGGCCTCCACCAGCATATCCTCGGAGTAGTCCATGGCATCGATGTTCTTGTAGCCTTTGTGCTTGAGAAACTCGCCCACCAGGCCGGTACCGCAACCGGCATCGAGCACCCTGCACCCTTTGGAATTGAGATAACCGTCGAGCATGGAGACAGCCGTCTGGGGCCCCACATAGCCCATCACCTTGATCGTGTCCCGGTCATACAGTTCGGCCCACTCGCCATAGGCATCGGCCAGTTCTTGCGCCGTTTTGGCTTCATAGGTGGCTTCCCACAGTTTCGGTGTCTCTTGTTTCGCTTCCATTGAACCTCCTTGTTTGCGGCGCGCCGCCGCGATGACCGCCAGGCGCCGCGCCTTGTCCATGCGTTCCGGTTGCATGTGTATTGGATTGGTTTGTCACGAAAAGTGGCGCGCGTCGGATACATCCCCATGGTGGTGAGCACCGCAAGCGCCGAAGGGCACAACACGAAGCAATTAAAATGCCAACGCGGCAAGGCATGAACACCCGAGGATGTGTCAACACATCGTAATCATTTACTTTTATATTATTGATTGTGCCTTCGCCCTCGGTTCACTCGGATTGAAAATTCGAGGCGATGGCGCAAACACGAGCAAAATCGGCCGGTCGCGGCAGGACGCACCCTATTATCGGGTAACTTTTTCTCATTGCAGTTTTTGCATTGAACACCATGGCCGAACGAGCGCACCGGTCCCGATCACAAGCTTGCTTTCCGTGCAACCTTCTGATATGGGTCGGAACCATGAATTCCCGCTGATCCACTATTGTTGCCTCTACCATCCTGTGCATATTTTTCCCGAACCCATTAAGGATATCCCAATTGGAACCACGACCATCGGCAAAACCCCGCATCATCTGCGTTGACAAAGGCCGCCAACTGGCCCGCCAAGTCCTGACTATTTTCGGCGAGGAGAATGTCACCCTGGCCTATGAACGCAGCCTGGACGAAGTGCTCGACCGCTTCGAGCGGGCGGTTTTCGACCTGATGCTCTTTTCCAGCAGTGTGGCCCATGACCACATCAACAATGCCATGGACATCCTGGAGTTGGTTTCGGCCAAGTGCCCCGCCACCCAGATCCTTTTCCTGGCCGATCCCGGCCGACTCAAGATCGCGCACCAGGCGCTGCGTGCCGGCGTTTTCCACTATGCGGTGCTGCCGGTCAGCGACGAAGAACTGAAACTGCTCATCGAAACCGCATTGGAAAAAGCGCCCCAAATGGGACCCAACAGGCTGCTGAAATCCGAGGGCGAAAGAACCACCTTCGAAAGCATGGTGGGCCGTTCCGCCGCCATGCAGCATGTTTACCGCCAGATCCGCCAGGCCGCGGCCACCGACATCCCGGTACTGCTCTCCGGCGAAACCGGCACGGGCAAGGAGCTGGCCGCCCGCGCCATCCATGAATTGAGCGCCCGCGCAATGCGACCGTGCGTGCCGGTCCATATCGGTTCCCTGCCCGGTGACCTGGTGGCCAGCGAGCTGTTCGGTCATGAAAGCGGCGCCTTCACCGGCGCCACCAGGCAGCGCAAGGGCTCCTTCGAAGTGGCCGACGGCGGCACGGTCTTTCTGGATGAGATCGCCACCATCGACAGCAAAATGCAGATCAGTTTGTTGCGCCTGCTGGAAACCCAGGAGTTTTGCCGTATCGGCAGCCAGGAGGTGCAGTCGGTGGATGTGCGCGTGATCGCGGCCACCAACGCCGACCTGGCCGAGGAGATCCGCCGCGGCCGATTCAGGGAAGATTTATACTACCGGCTCGATGTGCTGCATCTGACCATGCCGCCGCTGCGCGAGCGGCACGGCGATATCAACTTGCTGGTGGACCATTTGATCAAGGAAGCTTGCGACGATTTTCAGAAGACCATTCGCGGCATCTCCAGCGATTTCATCAGTTGCCTGGAGGCCTACGCCTGGCCCGGCAACGTCCGGGAGCTGAAAAATGTGATTCAGCGGGCGGTGATCTCCTGCCCGGGCGATATCCTGGAGCCCGCGCAACTGCCCGCCCGCATCAGCCGGCTGCAGAACGAGGACATGACCATGACCATCCGCATCGGCATGTCCATGGAGGAGGTGCAAAAGGAGTTGATCGCCCGCACCCTGCAATACACCAATTACAACCGCACCCGCGCCAGTGAAATCCTGGGCATCTCCCGTCGCTCCCTCTACACCAAGATCCAACGCTTCAACCTGCCGGCCGGCAAGTCGGAACAGCTCAAGAAATAGAACATCACAGGCCGCCCACCATGTCGCCACGCCCTATTCTCTGTCCATAAACCACCGGCCTATCGCCCGCGTCCTGTGATGCGCACGATGCGGTCATCGCCCGCACGGGTACGGCCGCGGCCGTCGCGGTTGGAAGTCAGCAAATAAAGGCGGTCGTCGGGGCCCACCACCGTATCCCGCAAACGACCGAAGGTGGTGTCGCCGTGGTCCGGGTCGAACCAGCGCTCGATGGCCGTCACTTGAAAGCTGCCCTCCTGTTGCGCCAGTTGAATACGGATCAGCGCACGGCTGCGCAGGGTGGCCACGAAAAGGTCGCCGCCCCAGAAGGCCATGCCCCCTGGCGGAGTGGCCTGTTCCCACATGATCAGGGGATCGATATAGGGCGGCCGGTCGGCCTTGCCCACGGTCCGTGGCCAGCCGTAGTTGCCCCCCTTCTCTATCAGATTGATGATATCCCGGCCGCGCAGACCATACTCGCCCGACGGGCCGTGCTCCGATGAGAAAAGCGCGCCGGTGCCCGGATGCCAGGCCAGGCCCTGGGGGTTGCGGTGGCCCAGGGAGTAGACCGGCGATCCCTCCGTGGGATTGTCCGCCGGAATGGCGCCGTCGGGGGTCAAACGCAATATCTTGCCGGCCAGGGAGTCGGCATCCTGGGCCAGCTCGGCTTGCCAAATGTCGCCGGTGGTGACGTAAAGCATGCCGTCGGGGCCGAATCCGATCCGCCCGCCGTTGTGCACACGGTGGCCCGGAATATCGTCGATGATCACCCGGTCCAGGGTGGCCCGCTCGCCTTCGTGACGCAACCGCACCACCCGGTTGGCGGGCCGCCCCCCCTCCCGATAGGTGTGCATGGCATAGATGTAGGGCACATCGGGAAATCGGGGATGAACGGCCAGGCCCATCAGACCGCCCTCCCCGGTGTGCAGCACCTCAGGCGCCGCATAAGCATCCGGCAGGAGTCGTCCCTCAACAATCCGCCGAATCCGCCCCGGCCGCTCACTTACCAGGGCCTCGGTTGGCGAGAGAAAAACCAGGGACCAGGGAATCTCCAATCCTTCGATCCAGGTCTCCACGACATAGTCGTTCAGTTCGGATCGCTGGGTATCCGGCACCGTCTGGGGCGTCCCGCCGACCACCGGATCCGCATGAACGGCACCGGCCGACAACGACAGCACGACCAGCCAGGCCACGACAACGCGCCGGCAATAATCCTTAAGTTGCATTCGCCCACCTCCTTGGATTGATGCGCAAAATGTATGAAATACGCATCGCATCCACTCTCTACGATGCGCCGAAACGCCACCTCAGCCACACCCGACAATGAACCTGCCACCATCGCATCTTTCGGTCTTCCACCATTGTCGGGGAAATGGTATGCCTGCGCAGTGGTCGCGGGCACACAACAAAAAACCGCCATGCACCGACCACGCCACAAAGATTCACAAGCAAGAACCCACAAGAGCATTATAGAGATGATCATCGCCGCCGACAACCTGCGCGTCACCCAGCCGACCATCGCCAAGGCCATCGAACAGCTGGATCCGGCCCCCATTGCCGCCATGGCGCGCCGTTGCGCGGAAGCCGGCGCGGATTGGATCGACATCAACCCCGGCCCCTTGAACCGCGATCCGGTAGGCCGCATGACCTTCCTGGTGGAGACCGTCTGCGCCGTCACCACCCTGCCGCTGATGCTGGACACGGTCAATCCCGCCGCCATGGCCGCCGGCCTGGCCGCAGGTCGCAGCAACCGCGTCATTCTCAACGGCTTCTCCCTGGAGCCGGCCAAACTGGCGCAAATTCTGCCCCTGGCGGGCCAATACGGCTGTGATATCGTCGGCTACCTGCTGACCCCCGACAGCCAGGTGCCCGTCAGCGAAGAGGAGTGCATCGCCGTCGCCTTGGACCTGTACAGCGCCTTTCAAGCAACCGGCCTGTCCGACGCGCAACTGATCATCGATCCGGTGGTCGCTCCGCTGATCTGGGCCGATGGCCCCCGGCACAACCGGCACCTGCTCACCCTGCTGCGCACCCTTCCGGACCTGCTCGGTTTTCCAGTGCGCACCATCGCCGGACTCTCCAACCTGACCGCCGGCCGCATGCCCGGCAAAATCAAACAGGCCATGCAGCGCACCTTCCTCCCCATGCTGGCCGCCGCCGGCCTGAACATCGGCCTGCTGGACATCGATCACCCGGACACCGTCCTAACCGCCCGCACCTGCACCCAACTCCTCGAAAATGACATCATCGCATAGTTCGGGGACGCGTATTCGCCTTCTCATATCCCTTTCTCACCGTAAAAAGGCTTATTCCCATGTTAGGGGCAATCGATTATAATAGAGTATTGGATGGAAAATGTGCATATTCCCGATCGGCTTGACCCACTTGGCAATCGCGGAGGCTTTCTCGAGCCGCACAAGCACGCAATTTTTGATTTCTACAAGGAGGATCCATGGCCGTCATCACAATAGCTCGCCAATTCGGGGCAGGTGGTCGAACACTTGGATTGCGATTGGCCAACGCGCTGGGTTACCGGTTTCTTGACGATGTGGTGATTCACGAGCTGGCGCGACGGGTCAATGTTACCCACGAAGCGGTTCAAGACATTGAAAATATAGCCGGCGGCTTCTTTTCCAAAGCCGTTACCGCCATGTTGAGCAAAAGCTACATGGACCGAATGACTGGGGAAGAGTTTGGCTATATTGACGAAACCATTTATGCTAAGACACTGAAAGAAGTCATCTTGGACCTGGCAAAAAATGACAATATCATTTTGCTGGGTAGAGGTTCGCCACTTTTTCTGGAAGGCCACCCCAAAACGCTCCATTTTTTGCTTGTTGCAGAAAAGAAGGATCGCGTGGCATTTATACGAGAGCATTACAATCTCACCGCTGCGGAAGCAGAAAAGGACGTTGAAATTGGGGACAAAAAGCGGCGAAACTTATATTCTTTGTTCAAGAACTACAACTATAAAGATCCCTTGCATTACCATATGGTCTTCAATGCAAGCCTAATGACGCTCGATGAAATACTGCAAGAGATTGTAACATTTGTCCAACGATCGAGAGGTGAGTAAATATATTCGGGGACGTTCGGGGGGACGCCCTTAACTTTTTAACTTACCGCCCAAAAAAAGGCAGTAAGTTAAAAAGTTAAGGGCGTCCCCCCCTGCTCTGCTATCAACAGCCCCTCATTTTACTGCCCATGGATTGGAATTGACATATCTTTGAAAGGCCGCAGTTTTTTGTTGCTTTCTATGGCCATCGAAGCATACGTGCTTACAGGGATGGCTGTTTGAGCCAAACAGTCCTCTCAGCGAAGGAACTTCCGACCCATGACGGACAATCCGCGGAACCGTATCGAGCAAAACAGCGTGTGGACCACTTTGCGACAGTGGTTCGATTCCGAAGCGCAAACAACTGCTTCAGGCCCACCGGCTTCTCCTTATACCGTGGATTGGCTGCGCGCCGTACCCCTCATTCTGGTCCACCTCATGTGCCTGCTGGTGTTCTGGGTCGGGGTCAGCCCAACGGCACTGGTGGTGGCCGCGGTGCTCTACCTGGTAAGGATGTTTGCCATCACCGGCATCTATCACCGATACTTCTCCCATAGAACTTACAAGGTCAATCGGGTATGGCAGTTTGTGTTCGCGCTGGCGGGCAGCAGCGCCATGCAGCGCGGTCCCTTGTGGTGGGCCGCCCACCACCGCCATCACCACCGCTGTGCCGATCAGCCGGATGATCCCCATTCACCGGTCCAGCACGGCTTCTGGTGGAGCCATGTGGGCTGGATCCTGTCGCCGGCCAATTTTCCCACCCGCTGGCCCTATGTGAAGGACTGGGCCCGGTTTCCGGAGCTGCGCTGGCTCAACCGCTGGGACATCTTGATGCCGCTTGTTCTGGCCGCCTTTCTCTACGGATTGGGCGAACTGCTGGCCGCCGTCGCACCCGGGCTGCGAACCAACGGCCCGCAACTGTTGATTTGGGGCTTTGCCGTCTCCACCATCGTGCTGCTGCACGCCACCATGACCATCAACTCCATCGACCACCTCATCGGCACCCGACGCTACGACACGCCGGACCACAGCCGCAACAACGCCCTGCTGGCCCTGATCACTCTGGGGGAGGGGTGGCACAACAACCATCATCACTATCCCATCTCGGCGCGCCAGGGCTTTTTCTGGTGGGAGGTCGACATCACCTATTACATTCTGCGCCTGATGGTGTTGCTGGGCATCGTGTCCGATTTGCGGCCTTTGCCTGCCAATGTTCGCAACGGCCGCAAATCGGGCCGGCCATCGGCCATGGGCGCCGAAGAACAAGGGCGTTGAAGCCCCACGTCGCTGCAATGGACCGCTGCCCGGCAGCGATCATAAAAGGAAAAATGGTATGCGTATCGCAATCATCGGTGGCGGCATCAGCGGGATGACAGTGGCCCACCTGCTTTGCAAAGACCACAGGGTGACCCTTTTCGAAGCCGACCGCCGCATCGGCGGTCACACCCACACCGTTTCCGTGACCGCCGAAGACGGACGCCGCCATGCGGTGGACACCGGCTTCATCGTTTTCAATGAGGCCACCTATCCCAACTTCATCCGGTTAATGCGGCACCTCGGGGTGGCCTGGCAACCGTCGGACATGAGTTTCAGCGTGCAGTGCGAACGCAGCGGGCTGCTCTACTCGCCCAAATCCCTGAAAGCCCTTTTCGTGCAGCGGAAAAACTTGTTGCGCCCGGCTTTCCAGCGCATGCTTTTCGACGCCCTGCGCTTCCGGCAAGCGGCCCGGCGGCTGATGGCGTCCGGCGACGACAGGACCACCCTGGGCCATTATCTGCGCAGCAATCGTTACGGCCCCCTGTTCATCGAAAAATTCCTGGTGCCCATGGGCAGTGCCATCTGGTCCTCCGATCCCAGGCGGTTCCTGGATTTCCCGGTCAGCTACCTGGCCCGCTTCTTCCACAACCACGGATTTCTCAACGCCCTGCACCAACCCCGTTGGCTCGCCATCCAGGGCGGCTCCCACCGCTACATCCCGCCGCTGACAGGCCCTTACCGGGAGCGCATCCGGCTCGACAGCCCGGTCACTGCCGTGCGCCGGGCCTCCGACGGCGTGGACATCACCGTTTCCGATCACCCCCCCGAAAGGTTCGACCAAGTGGTGATCGCCGCCCACAGCGATCAGGCCCTGCGCATGCTGGCCGACCCCAGCGACGCCGAACGGGCCGTGCTGGGCGCCATTCCCTACCAGGAGAATTTGACGGTCCTGCACACCGACGCCCGTCTGCTGCCGCCGGCGCCCATCGCGCGGGCCAGTTGGAACTACCATATTCCGGTAGCGCCCATGGGCCGCGTGGCCCTGACCTACTACATGAACCGCCTGCAGCAACTGGATGCCTCTGAGCACTACTGCGTCACCCTCAACCGCCCGGAGGCCGTGGCTCCCGAACGACGCATCGCGAGCATGCTCTACCACCACCCGATCTACGATCCACCCGGTCTGCAGGCCCGCCGGCAATGGGAAAGCATCAGCGGCCGCAACCGCACCCACTACTGCGGCGCTTATTGGGGCTACGGCTTCCACGAAGACGGCGTCAACAGCGCCCTGGCCGTCGCCAACCATTTCGGAAAGGCCCTGCCATGATGCACAGCGCCATTTACGAAGGGTGGGTGCGCCACCGGCGCTTTCAACCCACCAGCAACCGTTTCCGCTACCGCTTGTTCCTGATGTACCTGGACTTGGCGGAACTGGACCCCCTGTTTGCAGTGCATCCCCTCTGGTCCCACACCCGTCCCAATATCGCCTGGTTCAAACGCCAGGACCACCTGGGCGATCCGCGCACCCCCCTGGACACCGCCGTTCGGGAACTGGTGGCGCGACACACCGGCATCCGCCCCGAAGGTCCCATCCGGCTGCTGACCCACCTGCGCTACTTCGGCTACTGCTTCAACCCGGTCAGCTTTTACTACTGCTTCGACCGCCGGGATCAGTGCCTGGAAACCATCGTGGCCGAAGTGCACAACACCCCCTGGAAGGAGGAACAGCTCTATGTATTGCGCCGGGACGACAACCAGCACCCCGCTGCCCATTGGCGCCAATACCGTTTCGCCAAGCAAATGCACGTGTCGCCTTTCATGGCCATGGATCTGGCCTACGATTGGCGCTTCCGCGTGCCCGGCGACCGGCTCAACGTGCACATGATCGTCGGCGAGACGGGCGGCCGGCGGCTGTTGGACGCTACCCTGGCCCTGCACCGACGGGAAATCACCCATCGCCGGTTGACCGGCGTTCTGCTCCATTATCCCTTGATGACCACCAAGGTTTGGACCCTGATTCACTGGCAAGCCCTGCGCCTCTTTCTCAAGGGCACACCGGTCCACACCCATCCCAAGAAATTGGCGGCGGCACCGGAAAGCGCTTGCTGAGCCGATCGATCGCATCCGCCCGGTCACCGGCCGGCCACCTGTTATCCTGGTGCGCTTGGCGGCCTTGGCGCAGGACTACCACTTCCCCCCCATTAAGCCCCCGATGGGCTTGGATTGACAGGTTGACCTCACGCAGCATCTTTTACGCAACACATTCGGATCAAGCGTAAAGAAAAAGGGTAGTTCAAAGGTCCAACGGCAAACCTCATCACATCCAGGAGGGCATGTTATGAGCATCGTGAAACTGGCTGCCGTAACCGGCAGCATGGCGGCGGGATTCCTGATCGTGGATCTACTCTGGTTGGGCATTTTCGCCAAGGGTTTTTACCAGCGGCAGATCGGGCATCTCATGGCGGATCAGGTCAATTGGCCGGCGGCGCTTCTGTTCTATGCCGTTTACATGGTCGGCATTCTCTTCTTTGCCGTTCTGCCGGCGAATTCGATCGGGCAGGCGCTGCTTTTGGGAGCGGCCCTGGGATTCCTGGCATACGCCACCTACGATTTGACCAACTGGGCCGTGCTCAAGGATTGGCCGCCGGCCATGGTCGCAGTGGATCTGGTCTGGGGCACGGTGTTGACCGGCTTGACCGCAGCCATCGGCTATTACGTTGCCCGACAATGGCCGACGAACGGGTAGTAAAAGTGGCGCCGCAATGGCCTGCAAACGCCCTTGAAAGCAGGGAATATAGGAGGAAAACCAACATGACCACATCGATCATGCCCGACCGCACGACGGCCGCAGCCCGTTTCTCTTCAGGACACCTGGCGCCCTTGGCCCGCAACCTGGTGATGGGCCGGATGGCCGGCATCCGTAATGGACGCTTGGCGGTCATTGCAAATGGTGAAACGCTTGATTTCGGCAGCAGCGAGGGGCCGCTGCCCTTAACCGCCATCCTGGAGGTTCACGACCCCCGTTTCTGGACCGCCACCGCCTTCGGCGGCAGCATCGGCGCCGCCGAAAGTTACATGGACGGGCATTGGACCAGCAACGACCTCACCGCGCTTTTCAGGATCATCCTGCGCAATCCCGACGCCTTCCAGGGACTGGACCGGGGAACAGGCAGACTGACCGCGCCCCTGCACCGCCTGTTCCACCTGCTGCGGCGCAACACCCGACGGGGCAGCCGCCGTAACATCGCCGCGCACTACGACCTGGGCAACGACTTTTACCGGTTGTTTCTGGACGAGACCATGACCTACTCCGCCGGCATCTTCCCCGACGCGCAAAGCACCTTGCAAGCCGCCTCCTTGAACAAGTACGATCGCATCGCCCGCAAACTGGGTCTCACGGACAAAGATCACGTGATCGAAATCGGCGGCGGCTGGGGCGGCTTTGCCGAATACGCCGCCACCCACTTCGGCTGCCGGGTGACCACCACCACCATCTCCGATGCGCAGTACCGTTATGCCAAGCAGCGGATCGCCGCCGCCGGATTGTCGGACCGGGTGCAAGTGCTGCAAAAGGACTACCGCGATCTCAATGGCCGCTACGACAAACTGGTCTCCATCGAAATGATCGAAGCGGTGGGCCACCAGTACCTCGGCGATTTCTTCGCCGCCTGCAGTGGGCTGCTCAAGCCTGCAGGTACGATGGCCCTGCAGGCCATCACCATCACCGATCAGGTCTACGACCAGCATGTGCACTCCGTGGACTTCATCAAGCGCTACATCTTCCCCGGCTCTACCATCCCCTCCACTACCGCCATGCTCCAGGCGGTGACCCGGCGCAGCGACATGCGTCTCTTCCACCTGGAAGAGATCGGCCCCCACTATGCCCGCACCCTGGCCGCCTGGCGCCGCAACTTCATGGACCGTCTGGAGGACGTGCGCCGCCTCGGCTACCCCGAAAGCTTCATCCGCATGTGGGAATTCTACCTCGCCTACTGCGAAGCGGGATTCGCCGAACGCTACCTGGGCAATGTCCAGATGGTACTCGCGAAACCCTTGGCTCGAGAGGCGCCGATTTTACCGGCGATTGAGATCGACGCCGTGCAGCAATAAACCCGCCTGTCAATAACTCCCTACCGTGGGCAAAATGGCATTCGATTGTGGATCGTAGGCGGTAAGAAGCAGTCCTGGCTGATGAACACCTTGATGACGAACAGAGGGGGAGGCCCCTCTGTTCGTCTTTGCACTACCGGAAGCAAGCAGCCTATTAGATCTTCTATTTGTTTCGGTCGTTGTATCAACGTTTCTGCAACAGGTAATGGGAAACCAACCACTCATTGCCCCGCCGGTAGCCCCACAATTCGGCACAAGCCATGAAGAAGATGCGCCAACGTTGCAGCCACAGTTCGGTGTCGGTTCCATAGACCGGTTCAATAATCCGGCGCACCACCGCACGATGGCGGTCCAGGTTGGTCAGCCAGGCGTTGGCTGTGTCGCGGTAGTGGCGGCCGTTGACCACGTGGTGGGTTTGCACCCGGAAATGGTCCTGGAAGTAGAGCAGCAAATCGTCGGAGGGCATCATGCCTCCGGAGAAGAAGTAGCGCCCCATCCAGTTGTCTTCCCCGCCGGTTTCGAAGGGGTAAACCAATTCCCGGTGCGTGAAGATGTGAATGAACAGCTTGCCCCCCGGGGTCAGCCAGCCGGCGATGCGCGACAACAATCGCTGCCAGTTGCGCATGTGCTCGAACATCTCCACCGAGACCACCCGGTCGAAAAGTTGATCGGTGTCGAAATCGTTCATGTCGGCGGTGAGCACCGTCAGGTTGTCGAGCCCTTCCCGCCGGCATGCCGCCTTTATGAATTCCGCCTGTGCACTGGAATTGGAAACCGCCGTGATGGCCGTCCGCGGGTAGTGGCGGGCCATCCAGAGGGAGAGGGCACCCCAGCCGCAGCCCAGCTCCAGCACCTTCATACCGTCGGCCAGTTCGGCCCGCTCACAGGTCAGCTGCAGCATGGCCGCCTCGGCGGAGTCCAGGGTGTCGACCCCGGACGGCCACCAACAGCCGCTGTATTTGCGATGGCGGCCCAGCACCTGCTCGAAGAAAGCCGGCGGCAGCGCGTAGTGCTGATCGTTGGCCCGCTCCGGCACGATGGCGATGGGCGCCGCGTGCATGTGGCGGATGAAAGCCTGTTTGCGAGCCATGCGCGCCGCTGCGCCGCCACGCCCCTCCTGGAATAGACGCACGGCATCCAGCAATCGGATGCCCCATCGGATGACCCGGTCGGGCAGCACCCCCCGGTCGGCCATGGCGGCCAGACGGCCCAACAGCAACTGCAGGGGCGAAGTGGAAAACCACGGCACCAGGGCGCTGGTGCGCCGCTGGTAATCGGCATATGCGGGCCGGGTGGCCAGCATGGTTTTCTCGGTGAGGGCCACGCCTGTCAGGCGCACCAGCACATAGGTGATCAGCAGGGGCCCGATTACGGTGAGCCAGCCGCCGGGTACCGAAACGGCCATGAAAAAGAGACCCCACCAGATCAATATTTCGCCGAAGTAGTTGGGGTGTCGGCTGTAGGCCCACAGGCCGCGATCCATGATCCGTCCGCGGTTGGCCGGATCGGCCTTGAAGCGCGCCAACTGCCGATCCGCAACGGCCTCGAAGGTCATCCCGACCAGCCACACCACCAACCCCAGCACATCCCACGCGGTCCATCGCGCCGGTTCCGGGGCCATGACGGCCACCTGCAGCGGCAGGGCGATGACCCACAGCACGGCCGCCTGCAGCAGAAACACCTTGAACAGGCTGATCCACCAGAAACCGGGGCCGGTCGCGGTCCGCCAGGCGGCGTAGCGGGGATCTTCGCCCTTGCCCCGGTTGCGCTGGTGCAGGTAATGGCTCAAGCGCAAACCCCAGACCGTGGTCATCAAGACCATGGGCCAGGCGCGGCCGGCATAACCTTCGGCCCCCATCAAGCTAAGCCAGGCCAGCATGACGAACCCCAGCCCCCAGAGGGTGTCCACCACGGTCACGTTGCGGCGGGCCGTGCTGATGCCCCACCCCACCGTCATCAGGGCGGCGACGGCCGCCAGGTTGGTCAGCAGAACCATTGCATAAGACGCCATGGCAGTCCTCCTTTCCGTTTCAGGCCCGACGCGACGAGGGAACGGCGTGGCGGGCATCGATTTGGGCGCGGATCTTGCGGTGCAGGGTCTCGTCAATGGGATAGGTCATGGCGATGACCAGGCCGAGCAAGTTGCAGATCGCCGGCACCAGGGCATACAAAACGCGCAGCATGTGGACCACCTCGGGACTCTGGGCCCTATTGGGCGTGTACCCCGACGCCCCCAGAAGGGCCAAACCGGCCCCCACCCCCACGGCGGCGGCCAGTTTTCGGGAGATGGACCACAGCCCGATGTACAACCCCTCACGCCGCCGACCGGTCTGCAACTCGTCATAATCGATCACATCGGCCTGTATAGCGGACGGCAAGGCCAGGGTGGCCCCGAACCCGATGCCCGACGCAACCACCAGCAGACCGTAGAGCAGAGTGTCGCCCGGCCCCAAAAAATAGACACCGGTAAAGGCACCGCTGTTCACCCCCATGGCGCCCAGCCAGGCCCATTTTTTGCCCACCCGGCGCGCCAGAGCGATCCAGGCCGGCAACAACAGGATTCCGGTAACAAAATAGAGCATCAAAAACAGATCGGCCCGGACCGATTCAAGCACATATTGCACATAGAACAGAATCAAAGTGGCCGGCAAGTTGTTGCCCACGGCGCTGATGGTATAGGAGGCCAGCAGCACCCAAAAGGGGCGATTGCGCCCCAGGGCGCGGATACCGCGCAACAACCCCGTACACGCTGCAACCGAGACCCCCGACCGCTCGCTCACACTGGCGACGCACCAAGCGCCGCTGGCCAGCAACAACGGCGCGTACAAGATCGCCATCCAGTAAAACTTCTCCCGCTCGCCCCGGGCATCGGCACCCAGTCCGAACAGCGCCTGGATCAGGGCGGGCGAGGCAGCCGCCACCAGGGTGCCCGCGATCAGGGCGCCGTCCCGCCAGCCGAAAAGGGTCGTGCGGGCGTGGTAGTCGAAGGTGATCTCCGGGCCCAAGGCCTCGAAGGGCACCGTCGCCATGGTCCAGAAGAAAAAGAGCACATAGATCCAGACGCCGAACCACACCGCCGCCGCCGTCGGCCTGGTGTCCGGCGGCGTGAAGAGAAAGAAGAGGGACAGGGCCACCAAGGCCATGCCGGCGGCGATGAAGGGACGTCGCCGGCCCCACCGGCTGCGGGTGGCGTCGGACCAAAGCCCGATCAAGGGGTCGGTCACGGCATCGAAAAGACGCACCCCGAACAGCAGGGCGCCCAACACGGCGATGTCCACGCCCACCACATCGGTGTACAGCTTGGGCATATAGACATAGACCGGAATGCCCACCACCGCCAGGGCAAATGCGGGCGAGGCATAGGCCAGCTTGATATTTGTCGACAATCCGGTGCCCGCCATTCCACCACCTCCCTGGTTGTTGCCGCGCTTTAAACCAAGGTATAGAATAGATCGGCGATGGGCCATGGCAAGGGAGGGATGGTTGGTAGGGTCATGGTAGGACAAGGCCCGCATGGGATCATGTCAACGGTGGGCCGCCGTGCAAACCCCGCTCATGTTGCCGGCCGGACGGCCGATACATCTTTGGAGCGAAGCCACCGGCGACCATCAGGTGGTATCGCACTGTAGGCAAAAAAAGAGAAAAGGAGAACCCCTTGTTGTCCCCCCTGTTCCGAAGGACTCTCTTTTGGGCGATCTTGTTCGGTGCGATCGTCGGTCCGGCCGGCAACGGTGCAGCGGCGGACGGAGCCGACCCGCGCAATGCGGACGGCCGTTCCAACCGGATGCCCATTGCGCTGGAGGAGGCCTTCTTGCAGGTCATCGATGCGCCGGATTGGGAGCGGCTCGCCACCGGCGAAATTATCACCCGGATCACCCGGCAAGATGCCGATACGGTAGTCGCCCAGAGCATGGGGCGCATCCAGGCGCCCCCGCGAGCCTGTTTCGAAGTGGTGCGGCGCTATGACCAATACACGACGCTGATGCCGCACACCGTTGAAAGCAAGGTGCTGCGGGCGTTTGCCTTGGACGCCCCCCATCCAGGCGCCGAGGCGGTGGATTTCTGGACCCGCATCCGGGTCTTCGGCTTCAGCACCGGCTATCTGTTGCGTATTGCACATCTGCCGCAACCGTGCGGCGAACGCCTGGACATCTACTGGACCCTGGTGGATGATCCGTCGCAAACCACCGGCTGTCTGGACGCCGACGGCCAACCCTGCGCCAACGATCTGGCCCTCAACCTGGGCGCCCACCGTTTCGAACCCTTCCCCGGCGATCCCGACGCCACCCTGCACACCTACACCCTGACCCTCAAAGGCACCCGCTGGTACCAGCGCGCAGGCTTGCGCCTCGGTGCCGGGCACTCCATGGCCGATGTGGTGGGCCGTATTCGCGAAGCGTTGCACTGCACCGAATGAATGCGCCTCCGGCAAGGTAATCGGCAGGACGCGTCAAGCGGCCAGGATTCCCTGCAACAGCACCGCGTGGCGGTTGGGCGGGGTGAAAACGCGCACCTGCGCCGTAAGGGTCTGTGTGTCGAGGGACAAATACTGCATGCGTTGGGTAGTGCAATCCCCGGCATTGAGATAGAGCCCCTTTCCCAGGGCACGCCATGCGATGGTGTGGGAGTGGCCCATGGCGACCAGATCGACCGCGCCATCGATCATCTCCTGCCGCGCCTCCCCGTGCAGTATGGGAAAGCGCCGCTGTCCGGCCTGATACAACGGCCCTTCCAGATAGTCGGCCAGTCGATGCCAACCCATGCGCCGCAAACCGCCGATCATCCAGGTGACCACGTAGGGCACCTGCCCGCGCCTTTCGATGAAAGGGTCGAACTGGTGGCCGTGAATGAACCACATCCGCAGGCCGTCCACCACCATCCGCACCTGCTGCACCGCGCCCATCAGCCCCTGGGTGATGCGGTCGTGGTTGCCGTAAAGCATGGTGCACGGTGCGGCGCGCCAACGCCGGAAAATCCGCGGATAGCGCTCTGTGATGGCGCCGAACACCTCGGCACGCGATCCTGGATAAGGCCCGTAATCGGTCTGGAAAATATCCCCCAGCAACAAAATCCGATCATGGCTGCGCGTGAGGTGATCATCAAAGCGCAGCAGGGCCACTTCATCGGCCCCGTGTTTGTCCAATGCCGGTCGATGGGTCAGATGGAGATCGCCGAAGGCGGCAATGCGCATGGTTCGAGCCTTTCCTTTGGTTGTGGCGTTAAGTGGCGGCCGTGCCTTGGGCACGACAACGGTTCGGGGTTTCGCAGAGACCACCGCCAAAGAAATTATCGCCAGGGTCCATCGCAAACTTGAGTTTTCGGGGGGACGCCCGCATTCGGTTTTGACAAGGCGGGAGGGCGTACGCATTGTTTTGCATAACGACCGAAACGATTGGGATGGTGCCGATGATCATCAAGCAGTTGGATACGGGATACCTGGACAACTTCAGCTATATTGTGGGCTGCGAACAGACCGGCAAGGCGGTGGTGATCGATCCCGGCCCGGAAGCGGAGATGATCGCCGCGGCGGCCGAAGCGGCGGGGTTGCGCATCGAACTGATCGTCAACACCCACGGGCATGGAGATCACACCGCCGGCAACGCAGCCTTAAAGGCCTTGACCGGAGCGCCGGTAATCATCCACCAGGGCGATGCCGACCGCTACCCCGCGGCGGACCGCTTTCTGGCGGATGAAAGCCCGCTGCGGGTGGGCGAGATCGTTTTGGATATCATCCACACCCCGGGACACACACCCGGCGGCATGTGCCTGTATGCCCGGGGCAATCTTTTCACCGGCGACACGCTGTTCGTGGGCGACAGCGGGCGCACCGACCTGACCGGCGGCCACCGCCCCACCCTGGGCGCTTCCATCCGGCGCCTGATGCAGCTGCCCGACGAGACGGTGGTGTGGCCCGGCCACAACTACGGCCCCACCCCATCCTCGACCATCGGCTGGGAGAAGCGCCACAATGTCAATGCCCGCGAATACGGCTTTGCGGCGTCCGCCGGCGATCCCCGATAGCTGTTGATGCATCGAACGGGATTATAGAATGCGGTTGGGCACAAAACCCGAATAAGATCAAAAGCGGGCGAAAGCAGTATTAGGAGCGACCCATGAACCCCTTAACGAAAATACCCGTGCGCGGTGTGCTGGTCATTGTGTTGGCGTTGGCCGCATTGGCGGCCATCACGCTTGCACGCACCACCGCGTCCGAGGTTAGGCAAACGGAAATGGAGAGACCCATGAAGGCGTCCACCTTATTGGCATCCGACCATCACAGCACACCCGCCCCCATACCGCCCATCGACACCCTGCAGCCGGTTGCGGTGGCCACCGCATCCTTCGGCCTGGGGTGATTCTGGGGCATCGAGTCCCGGTTCGGGGCCATCGAAGGCGTGATTCGCACACGGGTGGGGTATGCCGGCGGCCAAAAGGCCGACCCGACCTATCACCACATCGGCGATCACACGGAGACTGTTCAGATCGACTACGATCCCACCCGCATCAGCTACGACGACCTGCTGGCCGTGTTTTGGCGCAGCCACGCACCGTCGGCCCATACCATCTCGCGGCAGTACCTGAATGCGATCTTCTACCATGACGAGACCCAGCGCGATGCGGCCCTGGCCTCCAAGGAAGCGCTGGAAAAGCGCGGCGGCCGCAACATCCGCACCGAAGTCCTGCCCTTGCGCAGTTTCACCATGGCCGAGGATTATCACCAGAAGTACCTGCTCAAGCGCAACCAGGTGCTGACCGCGGAACTGACCCGCATCTACCCGCAGGCCGCGGATTTCGTCGCCTCCACCGCCGTGAGCCGGATCAACGGCTATCTGGGTGGCTATGGCACGCGCGACCAGTTGCGCAAGGAAATCGATCAATTGGGCCTGAGCCCCAAAGGCCGCGCCATCCTGGAAAAGCGGGTGGGGGATCGCGGCGAGTGATCGGACGCCTGGGGTTTACGCACGGTGGTCGCAAGCCCCAAGCCCCGCATCCATTGCGCCGGCCCCGCTGCCGACCAGTGCGTTCAGGAATCAAGTGAACCGGATTTTGATCAGTCAGCCATTATCCCACGCCGCCTGAGAAAAGATTGGGGATAGTTGGTGTTTCGGGGGTGTCGGGGTCATTTACATTCGGCCCTTTTCTTGAAAAACAGGCGCCTTCAGGCTATGGAAGGGCAAGGCGACCATTAGGGTTGCCGGCCATCGTAGCGAAACGAAAGCGCACGCCATGACCGAACAACCAAAGAACGGACAGTACCGCGTCCATGTCCGAACCGGATCGACCGTCGCCGTGGTTCTGAAATCGGACCAGCGCACCGGCCGGCTGACGCGGGGCATTGTCAAGGATGTCCTGACCCGCGCGGCGCGCCACACCCGCGGTATCAAGGTGCGCCTGCAGGACGGACAGGTGGGCCGGGTGCGGGAAATCCTCGAATAAGAGCTCGGCCTTTTGCTGGAACGCGATGGCGCAAAGGTACGCGCGAGCCCAAATGAGCCGCGACGACGATAAAGCCGATGAGCAACGATCCAGCGCGCACTCTGAAACCAACGGTCGAACAAGCGCCCCACTTGCTGCGGGAATGGTTCGACCACTACGTGGACCGCTTCCGCGCCCCGGACGGCAGCCTGCCGCCCGCCCTGGAACTCAAATACCGCCACAGCCTGCGCGTCGCCGCCGACGCCCGGGCCGTCGCCAAGGCCGCCGGGTGGCCGTCGCCGCGCATCCGGCTGGCCGAAGCGTGCGGCCTGGTGCACGACGTGGGGCGGTTCGCGCAGTATGCCGACCACGGCTCCTTCAACGACGCCGACACCCTGGATCACGGCGCCGCCGGCCGCAAGCTGCTGGAAAACGAAGGGCTGCCGGAGCACTTCGGCCCCGCACTCTGGCCGCAGGTCGCCTGCGCCGTGGCCTACCACAATCGTGGCACGGCCGATATCCCGCCGGGAATCGATGGGCCCACCGCCGATCTGCTCGGCCTCATCCGGGATGCCGACAAACTGGACATCATGGATCTGGTCCTCCGCTCGGTCGCCCGCGACGGCTTCAGCGACCTGCCCGACATGCTGCCGCACATCCGGCTGGACCGCGCGGTGACCCCCGATGTGTTGACCCAAGCCTTGAGCACCCGCAGCGTGGCCATCGGCACCTTGCACACCCTGTCCGATTTTCTGGTGATGATCGCCACCTGGTTCCACGATTTCAACAACCGTGCCGCGCGGCAGATGGCCGTCGAGAGGGGCATCGTGCAGCGACTCCGTCAAGTGCTGCCGGACAGTCCGGCTCTTGGTCGCCTGTTCCAAGCGATCACAACCAGCGCTGATCCCCCTGACGGAATGCAGGGCGCAGCCGAATGCGAACAGGACGATGACAACGCACCACATCCCTGCACCCCAAAGGAGACTGCGTGCCGGTTGAACACCCGTCCGATGCCCCCCCGGTGAAGACGACAGTGCCGGCCGATCCGCCGGCGGCGCCACCGCCGGCGGCCATGACCGACCTCCTGGCCGAAACCGTGGCCCTGGACCTGGAGATCACTCACAGCGGCATCCTGCGGCACATCGGCGCCGTTTGCGGCCCTGAAACCTTCCAGTGGACGGGCCGCCGCAAGGAAATCGACCGGGCCCTGGCCCGCCTGGACGCTTTCGGCCGCCGGGCGCGATTCGTGCTGGGCCACAACCTGTTCAACCACGACCTGCCCTTTTTGCGCGCCGCAACCCCCGACCTGGCACTGCTGGACCGGCCGGTGATCGACACCCTGTTCCTCTCGCCGCTGGCCTTCCCGCGCAACCCTTACCACCGCCTGGTCAAAGACTACAAGCTGGTGCGCGCCTCTCTCAGCGATCCGCTGGAAGACGTGCGCCTGGCCTTGTCGGTGTTCGCCGACCAATGGGAAAGCCTGGCCCGCCAGGGCGACGCCTGGCCCGAGCTGCTCGCCTTTTGCGCCCACTGCTTCCGCAACAGCCGGTTCAACGGTTTCAGCGGCCGTGGCCTGGCCATGGTGTTGGAACGCCTGGGCGCCCGCCCCCTGCCGGCGACAGCCACGGTGCGGGACCTGTTCGTACAACTAAGCGGCGAAGCCATCTGCCGCAACGGCCTGGACAACGCCTTGGCCGCCCTCGGCCCGCAACCGTGGCACCCGGCGGCCGCCTACGCCCTGGCCTGGCTGCGGGTGGCGGGTACCAACTCCGTGCTGCCCCCCTGGGTGCGGCGCCAATTCCCGGCGGTGGCCCCCTTGCTGCAGGCCCTGCGCGACACCCCCTGCGGCGACCCGACTTGCGCCTGGTGCCGCGCCACCCACGACCCCGACACCCAACTGCAATGCTTCTTCGGCTTCGAAGGCTTTCGCCCCACCCCCGCCGCCGCCGACGGACAGAGCCTGCAACGCCAGGTGGTGCTCGCCGGCATGCAGGGCCGCCCCCTGCTGGCCATCCTGCCCACCGGCGGCGGCAAGTCGTTGTGCTACCAATTGCCGGCCCTGGCGCGCCACATGCGCCGGGGTCTGCTCACGGTGGTCTTCTCGCCCCTGCAGGCCCTGATGAAAGACCAGGTGGACAACCTGGCGGCCGCCACCGGCACCCCCTTCGCGGCGGCCATCTACGGCCTGCTGACCCCGCCCGAGCGCGGCGAAGCCATGGAGCGGGTGCGCCTGGGCGACATCGCCCTGCTCTACATCTCCCCCGAGCAGTTGCGCAGCCGGTCGGTGCGCCAAATGCTCAGCCAGCGCGAAATCGGCTGCTGGGTCTTCGACGAAGCCCACTGCCTATCAAAATGGGGCCATGACTTCCGGCCGGACTACCTCTACGCCGGGCGCTTCATCCGCGAACTGAGCGAAGCACAGCACCTGCCCACGCCGCCCATCGCCTGCTTCACCGCCACGGCCAAGCCGGACGTGATCGAAGAAATCATCGCCTACTTCCGCACCGAACTGCACCAGGAACTGCGCCTGTTCGAAGGGGGCGTGGAGCGCGACAACCTGTCCTTCGACGTCCTGCCGGTGTCGGCCGCGGAAAAGCCCGAACAAACCTTTGCGCTGATCAAAAGGCACCTGGGCGACGACGGGCCGGGCAGCGCCGTCGTCTACACCGCCACGAAGAAATGCTCGGAAGAGGTGCGCGACTACCTGCTGCACAAAGGCATGTCGGCCGAAGCTTTCCACGGCGGCCTGGACACCCACGAAAAGCGACGCATCATCGATGCCTTCAGCGCCGGCGAAAGCGCCGTGATCTGCGCCACCAACGCCTTCGGCATGGGCATCGACAAAAGCGACATCCGCCTGGTGCTGCACTACGAAATCCCCGGCTCCCTGGAGAACTACCTGCAAGAAGCCGGCCGCGCCGGGCGGGATCGGCAGCCGGCCCACTGCGTCCTGCTCTACGACCCGGCCGACGCCGAAACCCAGTTCCGCCTGGGGGCCTACTCCGAAATCAAGCGCGACGAGATCCAGCGCATCCTGCGTTGCCTCAAGCGCGGCAAACGCAGCCGCCACAACGAAATCGTCATCACCACCGGCGAACTGCTGCGCGAAGAAGAGCTGGCCCAAGTGTTCGACAAGGAGGACCGGGGCGCCGACACCAAGGTGCGCACCGCCGTCTCCTGGCTGGAGCGGGCCGATTTCCTGGAGCGCAACCAGAACCTGACCCAGGTGTTCCAGGGCAAGCCCCTGGTCAAACGCCTGGCCGATGCCGACCCCCTCATCGCGCGTGCCAAGCTCTCACCGGACATGCAGGTCCTGTGGCGCGGCATCCTGGCCGCACTGTTCAACGCCCCCGCAGACCACGGCTTCAGCGCCGACGACATCGCCGAGCAGCTCTTCCACGACGCCGCGCGCCTGCACGCCCTGGAACAAAGCACCGGCCTGACCCCCGCCCAACTGGTGATCCACGCCATGCACCAGATGGCTGCCGTCGGCCTGCTGGACAAGGGCCTGCGCTTGAGCGCCTTTGTGCACTGCGCCGGCCGCAAAAGCGCGCCACGCTTACTGGCATCCAAAGCCGACCTGGAAAGGCGCATGATCCAGGTGATGCAGGAAGCGGCGCCCGAAGCCGAACCCGGCGCCTGGCAGGAGCTGGACATCAGCCGGCTCAACCAGCGCCTCAACGGCGAC
This sequence comes from Desulfatitalea alkaliphila, assembly GCF_022968795.1. Taxonomy (GTDB): domain Bacteria; phylum Desulfobacterota; class Desulfobacteria; order Desulfobacterales; family Desulfosarcinaceae; genus Desulfatitalea; species Desulfatitalea alkaliphila. The sequence continues at coordinate 3,201 of NZ_JALJRB010000036.1, read as the reverse complement.
GGCCACCAGAGCGACCTCATCACGCTGCGCCTGCTGATCAAAGGACTGGCCCGCGACGGCCAAGGCCTGGCCGGCGCCCACGGCAGCCTCGACCTGCAGCACACCGGCCGCAGCCGCTACCGCGTGGCCCTGCGCCGCGGCTGGTCCGCCCTGAGCGAAACCGCCGCCCTGCGCCGGGACGTGGCCGCCCTGATCGTCAAAGTGCTCACCGAAAAAGCCCGCAAGGCCCTCGTCGAGACGGGCCAGGCCACCACCGCCGAAGTACTGATCGACTTCACTGCCGACGAGCTGGAGCAGGCCATCCGCCACGACCTGCTGCTGCATGCCAGGATCCACAAACCCCTGGCCGCCATCGACCGCGCCCTGATGTTCCTCCATGAACACAAAATCATCGCCCTGCAGCAGGGCCTCAGCGTCTTCCGCCAAGCCATGACCATCCGGCTCAACCCCGCCGACAAGCGGGGCGGCTACACCGCCGGCGACTTCAAACCCCTGGACATGCACTACCGCGAACGGCGCTTCCAGGTGCACGTCATCCTGGAGTACGCCACCCTGGCCATGGACAAAGTGGCCCGCGCCCTGAACCTGGTGCTGGACTACTTCGCCCTGCCCCGCTCCGACTTCGTCAAAAAGTACTTCTCCGACCGCGAAAAACTGCTCGAGCGGGCCACCAGCGCCGAGGCCTACCGCCAAATCGTCGATCAACTGGACAACCCCCACCAGATCGCCGTGGTGGGCGCCCCCACCGGGGCCAGCCGCCTGATCCTGGCCGGCCCCGGCGCCGGCAAAACTCGCGTCGTGGTCCATCGCTGCGCCTACCTGCTGCGCGTCGAACGCATCCCGGCCAACCGCATTCTGGTCATGTGCTTCAACCACAGCGCCGCCACCACCCTGCGCAAGCGGCTCGGCGCCCTGGTGGGCAACGACGCCCGGGGCGTCATGGTGGCCACCTACCACGGCGCCGCCATGCGCCTGGCCGGCATCTCCCCCCGTGAACTGATGGAAGGCCGCCCGGCGGCCCCAATCGACTTCGACCGCCCGATCCGCGACGCCGTGGCCCTTCTCAAAGGCGACAAGGAAATCCCCGGCCTGGACCCCGACGAACTGCGCGACCACCTGCTGCAAGGCTTCAGCCACATCCTGGTGGACGAATACCAGGACATCGACCAGGACCAGTACGAACTGGTCTCCGCCATCGCCGGCCGCACCCTGGAAGAAGGCAACGGCCGCCTGGCCATCCTCGCCGTGGGCGATGACGACCAGAACATCTACGCCTTCCGCGGCGCCAACGTGGCCTTCATCCAACGCTTCCAGCAAGAGTACAACTGCAAGACGGTTCACCTGGTGGAAAACTACCGCTCCAGCGCCCACATCATCCAGGCCGCCAACCAGCTCATCGCCCGCAACCGCGACCGCATGAAAGCCGACCACCCCATCCGCATCGACCGCCGCCGCCGCAACCACCCCCCCGGCGGCCCCTGGACCACCCGCGACCCCGTCGCCCAAGGCCACGTCCAGCGCCTGCGCGTGCCCACCGCCACGCACCAACCCGCCGCCGTGCTGCAGGAGATCCAACGCCTGCGCACCATCGACCCCGACGCCCGCTGGCAGAACTTCGCCGTCCTGGCGCGCACCAAAACCACCCTCGACACCCTGCGCGCCCACCTTGAACAACACCAGGTCCCCCTGCGCCGCACCCTGACAACCGGTCTGCCCCTGCACCGCATCCGCGAAGTGCACACCTTCCTGACCGCCTTGAAACACATCGAAGCCCAATTCCACCGCGCCTCGGCCCTGGCCGCCCACCTGCCGTCACCACCCCCCGGCGCCCCGTCCTCTCCCTGGATCGACCTGCTGCAAGACCTGCACGCCCTCTATCAGGAAGAAACCGCCGACAGCGAACTGTCCGTCACCCACTACATCGACTGGCTCTACGACGCCCTGGCCGAACAGCGCCGCGAAAAAGCCCTCGGCCGCGGCCTCTTCCTCGGCACCGTCCACGGCGCCAAAGGCCTGGAGTTCAACCACGTCTTCATCCTCGACGGCGACTGGCACCACCCCCCGACCCGCCCCCAACAAGAAGAAGAACGCCGCCTGCTCTACGTCGGCATGACCCGCGCCCGCGAAACCCTCTGCCTCATGGAGACCGACGAGCACCCCAACCCCTTCATCACCAACCTGCAAGGCGAATGGATGCTGCAGCGCGAAGCGCCCCGGGACCCGAATAGTCTCCCCGCACCCCTCCACAACCAATACACCCTGCTGACCCTGGCCGACCTCTACCTGGGCCACGCCGGCCGCTTCCCGGCGAATCACCCAATGCACCACCACCTCGCCCAACTGAATGCCGGCGACACCCTGCGCCCGACCGTCTCCGCCGGCGGCATCGCATTGCAAACAACAGACGCCCAATGCGTGGCACGCCTGTCCAAAGAGGCCAATTCCATATGGGCCGACCGCATAGCGGCAATCCAAGAAGCCCGCATCATCGGCATGGTCCGCTGGTGCGCCGACGACAGCCATCCGGAGTACCGGCACAACTGCAAAACTTCGGCATGGGAAGTGCCACTGGTAGAGCTGGTCACCACGACCCCGGATTTAAAATCATCACCCCCATGGCCGTAACAACACCGAAGGTCCAAACCATGTTCCGATTAGTATTACCGACCATTGTGCAAGTCGTTAACCAGATTCGCACAAAAAGGGACCGCCTTCAGTTCATGTCCCATCGGGTTCACGTGTTGATACTGAATGAAACCTGAACTAATACCTGGGCCGACAAACAATATGAGCGGTTTTCCTGAAAATACTTTTCTTATATCTTTTCCGTCGGTTATAAAGCGATTCGAATCGCACTGAATAATGGAATCCCGCATTATGCCGCTGCGGTATAATATTGATAATTACGGCAAATTATCGCTCATAATCCAAGCGTCGCAAATCACCCATTATGAGTCAAAACAAAACGGAATTCATGAAAAGGGTTGATAAATTAGAGAAAATATGCTGTAGAAATATTAAACTTCCCGATTCAAAGATCCATTTTTGAACCCTTTGCGATTGATCCGGAAATAAAGTCACATGCCAACGAAAAATAGAATAAAACCATATTTATTCCTGATGCTTAGAAGTTCATAGCCACTGGCACAGCAATTTTTCTACGAATACAAGACAGGAAATTACCGCTTCGTCATAATAATA
>NZ_JALJRB010000035.1 GCF_022968795.1 Desulfatitalea alkaliphila | reverse complement strand
ACTCTCCCCGGCCCACCCGCCTTTTTGCGAGAACAGACAATACAGCTTCAAAAAAAACAACCATTCGTCCGCCCCCAATCATCTATAATCGGCGGTGTCATTTGAAATGAAATGATGCGCTTCCTTCGTCAGCGCATCCTATGGCATAGGGTCGGTTTATGGCATTTTCCCTATCACCTTTGATTCTTATTGGCGAGGATTATAGGATGTGCTGACGAAGGAAGCGCATCAAAGCCCATCATTGCTCCCTGGGCACCCATGGAAGCAGTATCAATAATTGCTCGCGCACTTGCCTACGTAGCCGGACAACTAACAAACCGAACCTATTTTTGAAAATTCGAGTCCGGCCGGCACAGTGGTTTCGGCGGTCGGCGGGATTCAGGGGGACGGGGAGATAAATCGGTTGGCCAGTTGACCGGTGACGAAGATCTCTACGAAGGCGGCGATGAGGACCAGCAGGGTCAACAAGGGCATGACGATCCAGATTTCGCGCCAGATGATTTTAAAACTCTGTTTGCGGGTGCATCCCGGCAGGGGCGCCAGGGTTACGTGGAAGCCGAATTTGAGGCCGATGCCGCCGCTGAGGAAGAAGGCGGCCAGTTCGAAAATTCCGTGGGGCAGCAGGGTGACCGCCACCATGCGCAGCAGGTCCGCGCCTTGCAGTCCCGGCATGGCCGTGACCACCCCCACCAGCATGCCGTTGAGGCACAGGGTCAGGATGGGAGAGAGAGCGGCGATGAAGCCCAGGAGCATCATCTGCACCATGGAGATCAGGTTGTTGACGAAAACCAGCAAGGCGGCGGCCACCGGGGGCAACCCCATGATGATGTCGATCAGCCGTTCCAGGCCCTCCATTTGGGTATCGAGGATCGCATCGGACAGGCGATGGCCGGTGCGGGGTGTGAGGTGCATTACCACGGCGCTGACGAAAAAAAGCGCGGCCGCCAAGGCGAACCAGCGGCTGTTGGCGCGCAGCACTTGCATCAATGTCGGCGGTTCGGGTGGGAGGCAGTCGGTTTCCACGTCATGACCTCGCACAGGTGTCATAGCCGTTCCAGCAGGCGGGCATGAATGTTGTCGAAGCCGCCATTGGACATGATCAATACCACATCACCGGGCCGCGCCTGCGCGACCAGCCATTCGAGCAAAAGATCGGTATCGGCGAAGCATTGGGCCTGTTTGCCGCGGGCCTGTAAATCGGCGACCAGTCGGGCGGAGGAAAAACGCTGCTCGGGGGGAATCTGCTCCAGCATGGGCGCTTGCCGAATGCAGATTTCATCGGCAGCGTCGAAGCTGGTGGGGTAGACCGACTGAAAGATGTTGCGCCGGCTGGAGTTGGTGCGCGGCTCGAAAACGGCAATCAGGCGCCGCTCACCGTAGAACGTTTTAACCGCCTGCACCGTTTCGCGTACGGCGGTGGGGTGGTGGGCGAAATCGTCCAGCACCACGATGTCGTTTCTGACGCCCCGCAACTGCTGCCGCCGGCGCACGCCGCCGAAACTTTCCAAGGCCCGGGCGGTCACCTCAGGGGCGATCCCCAACCGGTGCGCCACCGCCACGCCCGCAAGCAGATTGGCCAGGTTGTGCCGCCCGATCATGCGGGTCTTGAACCGGGCGTAGTGCGCGCCCTGGTGATGCACATCGAACCGGGTGAAAGGCGGCGCCACCGTGATCTCCCCCAGAGACCAGGCGGCGTCGGGCCGGAATCCGTAAGATATCACCTGGCAAGGGGCGACGGCGCACATTTCGTCCACATTGACATCCTGATCAAAGGCGACCAGGGCCGCCTCGGAGGAGAGGCGGGACACGAAGGTGCGAAAGGCCCGTTTGATATGGTCCAGGTCGGTGAAAATGTCGGCATGGTCGAACTCGATGCTGGTCAACACGGCGGTGTGCGGGGTATAGTGTAAAAATTTCGGCCCCTTGTCGAAAAAGGCGGTGTCGTACTCGTCCCCTTCCAGCACCATCCAGGTGCCTTGACCGACCCGGAAATTGCTGTCGAAGTCCGTGACGATCCCTCCGATAAGAAAGGAGGGATCCAAGCTGGCGCAGTGCAGCAGCCAGGCGATGAACGCCGAAGTGGTGGTCTTGCCGTGGGTGCCGGTGATCACGATCTGCCGTTTGCCGGCGGCTGCGAAGCGATTGATCGCCATGGGCATGGAGCAGAAGGGTAGCCCCATGGCCGACAGGGCCACGGCCTCGGGGTTGTCCCGGCGCACCGCGTTGCCCACCACCACCAAGTCGGGCCGATGGGCCAGGTGCTCGGACTTGAACCCTTCTTGCACCACGATGCCCCGGAGCCGCAGAAAGTCGCTCATGGGCGGGTAAACATGCTGGTCCGAACCGGTCACCGCGTAGCCCATCGCCTTGAGCATGCAAGCCAAGGCCCCCATGGCCGTGCCGCACACCGCAATCAAATGCACGCTCTTCACCGATCCAGGTATCACAGGCACTTCGTCCGCAACCATCCGGCTTCTCCCTTGTCAAATCAAAGAAGTTTGTTACTACACTTCACCCGATGTTCCAATAGCGGAACGCATAAGAATTTGACACCCCACCCTATCTTGGTTATCATACTGACAATTCTGCCTGGAAACGGTTTCAACGCTCTCGATTCGGTCCCGCCGTCATCCTGACGGACACCCTAACCCAACAACCTTTGGCAGACAACGCGATGCCTCGAAAAATATCGGACAGTGACGCAGCCCTGATCACCCACCTTAAGGAGATCTCTTCGTGGGTCTCGTCGGTTCAGGACCTGGACAAGCTTTTGGAGCTGATCACCACCTCGGCGGCGCGGGTGATGCAAGCCAAGGCCGCCTCGCTGCTGTTGCTGGATCGCAAGAGCAACACCCTCTATTTCCAGGTGGCCACCGGGGAAAAGCGGGACGCGGTCAAGGAGTACCGTGTCAAAATGGGCCAGGGCATCGCCGGCCATGTAGCCCAGACCGGGGAAGCGTTGCTGATCGAGAACGTGCGCCGGGATCCGCGTTGGTTCAAGGAGATCAGCGAATCCATCGGCTTCGAGACCCAGTCCATCGCCTGTGTGCCCCTTAAAAGGGATCAGACCATCATCGGCGTCATGCAGATCATCGACAAGGAGGACGGCCACCCTCTGTCCCGCGACGACATGCGCCTTTTGGAAGAGTTCGCCAGTCTGGCCGCCTTGGCGCTGGGACATGCCCAAACCCTGGAAGCGGTGCGCCGGGAGAACCTGCACCTGAAGGAAGAACTCAAGGTCCGGCACGAAATGGTGGGCAAAAGCGCCGCCCTGGAAAAGGTGATCGCCGATGGCCTGAAGGTGGCCAACTCCAAGGCCAGTGCGCTGATCCTTGGCGAAAGCGGCACCGGCAAGGAGTTGCTGGCCCGCCTGATCCACCGCGCCGGCCCTCGCAAGGACAAACCCCTGGTTGTTCTCAACACCGCCGCCCTGCCCGAGACCTTGTTGGAAGACGAGCTGTTCGGCCATGAAAAAGGTGCTTTCACCGGCGCGGTGAACCGCAAAATCGGCAAATTCGAATTGGCCCATGAAGGCACCCTCTTTCTGGATGAAATCGGCGAAATGACCGCCGGCATGCAGGCCAAGTTGCTGCGGGTGCTCCAGGAGGGCAACTTTTATCGGGTGGGTGGCAATATCCCCATTTCAGTGGATGTGCGCGTCATGTCGGCCACCAACAAAAAACTGGAAACGGAGGTGGCCGAAGGGCACTTCCGCGAGGATCTCTACTACCGGCTCAATGTGGTGCAAATCAGCATGCCCACCCTGCGCGAACGCAAGGAGGACATCCCCCTGCTGGCCGAACATTTTCTCAACCTTTTCAGAGAGGAGATGGTGATGCCCAACCTGACCATCTCCAAAGCGGCCATGGATAAAATGGTGCAATACGATTGGCCGGGCAACATCCGCGAACTGCGCAATGCCGTTGAGCGGGCCGTGGTGATGGGCAACGGCAAGGAGATTCTGCCCGAGGATCTGCCCATCAACACCACCCGCACCCAGTATCCGGGCCTGCAGGTGGGGCTGACATTGGAAGAGGCCATCAACCAGTTCAAAAAGCAGTTCATTCTGCTCAACCTGAAACACACCGGCGGCAACCGCAGCAAGGCGGCGCAGATCATGTCCATTCAACGCACCTACTTGTCGCGACTGATCTCCAAATTCGGCATGAAGGATATCTGATGCGGCCCGAGGTGTACAATTTTTGACACCATCCACTATGGATGTGTCAAAAATTGTCCAGTTAGCGGATGTCAACGGAGGGTTCGACGAGCAATTCAGCACAGTCGGCTTCGCGCAGCTGAAAAGGTGGAACGAACGGTATTGGCTGTATTTCGGCGCCATTGTCCCCGCACAAGGTGCATCGGCAGCGGCAGCGGCCTCCGGCAACCGCGCTGAGTGGATGCGCCGCCCACAACATGGCATTATAATTGCAAAAATATTGCCGACGCGAAAGGTGTGATGCCTTGCCGGATATCGTTTTTCGGATCATGGCGGTCGAAGCGCCCATCCGGCAAAACACGACAATGCACGGCGCACTTGGCTGTGCCGGTTTCATGGAGCATGATGCGCAAACACTACACAGTTCTGGTCATCGATGACAAGGGAAGCCCGGTTCGGGAACTCTTTTTCGCCAAGCGCTATGTCCGGCTCACCCTGATGCTGGCATTCGCTGCCGTTATCGGTCTCGCGGCGGGCATCTGGCATTATACCCATTTGCACCATTCGGTGGCCGAGCTGAACAGGCTCCACACCCAGGTCACGCAAAAACAAACCGAATTGGAAAACCAGCGGCGTCAGATTCAAGCCTTTGCCGAAAACATCAACGGGCTCAAAGCCGACCTGCTGGCACTGGGTGATTTCGAACAGAAGGTGCGCATCCTGGCCAACCTGGAACACAAGGATGACCAGGCCTCCCTGATCTCCGTCGGCGGCTCCGTGCCGGAAAACCTGGATCCCGAAATCGACCTGCAAGAGGACCACGGCCGCTTGATGCGCGCCATGCACAGTCAGCTCAACCAGGTCGAACAGGCCGCCAAGGTGCGCCAGCAAAGTTTCGCGGATCTTTTGGAAGGCCTGAAGGACAAGCGCAGCCTGCTGGCGGCGACCCCCTCCCTGCGGCCGGCTAAGGGGTGGGTTTCCTCGGAGTTCGGCTACCGGGTTTCGCCTTTCACCGGACGCCGGGAGCTGCACCGCGGCATGGACATCGCCAACCATGTGGGCACCCCCATCATCGCCCCGGCGGACGGTGTCGTGACCCACGCCGAAAAACAGTGGTTGATCGGGAACATGGTCACCATCGACCATGGTTATGGCATGGTGACCCGCTACGGCCACATAGACAAATTCCTGGTGAAAAAGGGCGAGCGGGTCAAACGGGGCCAGAAAATCGCCCTCATGGGCAACACCGGCCGCAGCACGGGCCCCCATGTGCACTATGAAGTACGCCTCAACGGCGTACCGGTGGACCCGCGCAAATACATGCTGGATTGATCAACGGTCACAAACCCCTGAACACCGTTTCGGCCGCCTGCAAGGTCTTGTCGATGGCCGCATCGTCGTGGGCCGTCGAAATGAAAAAAGCCTCGAACTGCGACGGCGCCAGATAGATGCCCGACGCCAGCATTCCGCGATAGTAGGCACTGAACCGCTCGAGGTCGGAACGCTTGGCGTCGGCGAAGTTGTGCACCGGTCCGTCGCTGAAAAAGAGTCCCAGCATCCCACCCACCCTGGCCGTGGCCACCGGCACGCCCGCCGCGGCCGCGGCATCCCGCAAACCGGCGATCAATTTCGCTCCCTGGCGATCGAGGGTTTCGTAAAAGCCCGGCTGAGCGATCTGTTTGAGGGTCGCCACCCCGGCCGCCATCGCCAAAGGATTGCCCGACAGGGTACCCGCCTGGTACACATTGCCTCGGGGCGCCACCTGCTCCATCAGCGCCCGCCGCCCGCCGTAGGCACCCACGGGCAAACCGCCGCCGATGATTTTGCCGAAGCAGGTCAAATCCGGTGTGACGCCGTAGACGGATTGGGCACCGCTGTGGGCCACCCGAAAGCCGGTCATCACCTCGTCGAAAATCAAAAGGGTGCCGTGCTGATCGCAAAGGCGGCGCAAGGCCGGCAAGAACTCTTCCAGCGGTGGAACCAACCCCATATTGCCGGCCACCGGTTCCACGATGATGGCCGCCACCCCGTCGCCGCGTTCGGACATCACGGCTTCGACGGCGGCCAGGTCATTGTAGGGAACCGAGAGCGTGTGCTTAACGAAATCGGCCGGCACGCCGGGGCTGCCGGCGATGGCCAGGGTGGCCACGCCCGACCCTGCGTCCACCAGCAGGCTGTCGGCGTGGCCGTGGTAACAGCCGTCGAATTTGATAATGGTGTCGCGGCCGGTCGCTCCGCGGGCCAGCCGAATGGCGCTCATGGTGGCCTCGGTGCCCGAGTTGACCATGCGCACCATCTCCACCGAAGGCACGGCCGCCGTTACCAGGCGGGCCAGCTCCACCTCCAGGGCCGTGGGGGCGCCGTAACTGGTCCCCTGCGCCAATGTGCGGGTGAGGGCATCGATCACCGCCGGGTGGCGATGGCCCAGGATCATGGGGCCCCAGGAGCCCACATAGTCGATATAGCCATTGCCGTCGGCATCATAGATGTGACACCCTTCGGCGCGCTCGATGAACAGCGGCTCGGTGCCCACCGCGCGACAGGCCCGCACAGGGCTGTTGACCCCGCCCGGAATCAGTTGCAAGGCCTCCTGAAAAAGCCGTTTGGAAATATCATGCTGCATGGGTAACGATCCTTTCTTTTCTTGAAGGGAAGGAGCAGGTGGCATGGCTGTGCTGAGACGGCGGAAAAAATAGCAGACGACCCGACCGGGGTCAAGGCAGCGAAAGACAGACAAAAAGGGCGCGCCAAACGGGTCCGGCGCGCCCTTCCCTGTTTTTTAGAGGTGTTGCTCCGGTCAGGATGCAACCAACGACTGTCCCAACAGGAGCGCTTCCCGGTTCATTTCGAGAAACCGCTTGGGCATGCGGGCTTCCAGGACGGACAGGATGGATTCGACGCGCACCAGGGGATTGAGGCCCAACAAAGTGCCCAACATGCAAATGTTGTAAACGACGGTGGCACCGATTTTCTCCATCACCGCGGCATGCATGGCCACTTCGCGCTGCACGGCATCGACCTTGCGCTCGGTATGTACATAACGCGGGTCGGTCAGCAGCAAGCCGCCGGGCCTGATGATCGGGGCATACAGGTTGTAACTCTCCTGGGTCAGGCAGACCACGATATTGGGCTGAACCACCATGGGATAGTTGATCGGACTATCGGATATGATCACATCGGCCCGGGTGGCCGAACCACGCGCCGCGGCACCGTAGGCCTGGGTCTGCACGGCGATCAGACCCTCGTGGAGCACGGCGGCCTCCGCCAGAACAATGGCTGCGGTGATCACCCCCTGCCCACCGGATCCCGAGAAAACAAGCCGCGTTCTACCCATTGGTCTCTCCTCTTTCGTTTATGTCTTTAACGGAACGGTCGCCTACCCCTTGACCGCCGCCATCGCCTTGTCGATCACCTTATCGTATTCGGTGCAGTATTCCGGCCGATCTTCCTGAACGAAGATGCCCCGCTGGATCAACTCCGGATTTTCCGCGGCGGCTTTGGAGCCGATGCGCGTGGTCTGATCCTTGAACCATTGCAACATCTCCACCGGGCCACCGAGGCGATTGTGACGGCCAAAATAGGTCGGGCACTGGCTGAGGACCTCCACCACCGAGAAGCCGTCGTGCAAAACGGCCTGCTGAATCAGGTCGCTCACCTCGTGCACATGGTAAACCGTGGTGCGCGCCACGAAGGTGGCGCCGGCGGCACTGGCCAGCTTGACCACGTCGAAGCCCTGGTCGATGTTGCTGAACGGAGCGGTGGTGGCCACGGTGCCATACCCGGACAAAGGGGAATACTGCCCGCCGGTCATGCCGTAGATACGGTTGTTCATCACCAGGGCGGTCATGGCGATGTTGCGGCGGGCGGCGTGGATGAAGTGGTTACCGCCGATGGCCAGGGCATCGCCGTCGCCCATGGGCACGATCACGTTAAGCTCCGGCTTGCTCAGCTTGATGCCCGTGGCAAAGGCCAGGGCCCGGCCGTGCAGGGTGTGCAGGGTGTGAAAATCCACGTACCCGGATATGCGGGAAGAACATCCGATCCCCGAAACCATGACGATCTCGTTCTTGCTCATGCCCAGCTTTTCGACGGCGCGGATCAAGCCGTTGAGCACGGTGCCGTGACCACAGCCGGGGCACCACATGTGAGGGAAAAACCGTTCGCGAAGATAATCTTTAACTGCCATTGGCTTGCCTCTTGTTTGGCCGTTTGAATGGACGGTTCTTAAACGCCTTGCCCCGCAATAAGGCGCAGGGTCTGGCGAATGTCGGTGGGGGTGACGAGCACGCCGTCGATGCGATTGGCCAGAAACACCTTGCCGGGGTCGTTGACCACTCTTTGGACTTCACGGCACACCTGTCCCATGTTCATCTCCACCACGACCACCCGCTCGGCGCCGGCGCAGGTATCGGCAACCACCTCGGCGGGAAAGGGCCACAGGGTTTGCAGTTCCAGCAGGCCGTATTTTTGGCCCCGCTTGCGCTGCCCCTCGACCACATGCAGTGCCGTGCGGGCGGCGGCGCCGTAAGAGACGAGCACCGTACGGGCGTCGTCCAGATAAAAGCTTTTGTAGCGCGTAATCTGTTCTACATGGTTTTCGATTTTGTCCACCAGGTGGCGTATCAGCCCGTGGACCACCTTGGGGTTGTCCGACGGAAAACCCCACATGTCGTGGTAAAGGCCGGTCACATTGTAGCGGTGTACACCGCCGAAGTCGGCCATGGGCAGGCGGCCGTCCTCCCTGGGCAGGTAGGGATGGTAGTCCACCCCTTCGCGCACGGATGTTTTCAACCGATCCACCAGGGGAATCTGTCCCGGCTCGGGCAGCAACAGCCGCTCGCGCATGTGGCCCACCACCTCGTCGAACAGCAGGATCACCGGTGTGCGAAAGGTCTCCGCCATGTTGAAGGCTTCCACCGTCATGGCGAAGACGTCCTGGTGATTGGAGGCGGTCAGGGCGATGATAGCGTGATCCCCGTGGGTGCCCCAGCGCGCCTGGTTCACATCCCCCTGGGCGATATGGGTGGGAATACCGGTGGAGGGGCCGCCCCGCTGCACGTTGACGATGACACAGGGGATCTCGGCCATGATGGCGTATCCCAAGGCCTCCTGCTTCAAAGAGAAGCCGGGGCCGCTGGTGGCGGTCAACACCTTGTGCCCGGTGAGGGAGGCGCCGATGATGGCGCACATGGAGGCGATTTCATCCTCCATCTGGATGAACTTGCCGCCCCGCTCGGGCAAACGGCGGGACAGGTGTTCGGCAATCTCTGTGGAGGGCGTGATGGGGTAGCCGGCGAAAAACTCAAGCCCGGCATACAAGGCCCCTTCCACACACGCCTCGTTTCCCTGAACGAATCGAAGATGGGCATTCATAGACGCTCTCGCTTCAATTGCGGGGTGAACCTTGGGCGCCGGCTGCGGGTCCGGTGGCCGTCGGCGCCGAGACCACCCCAATGACTATGGGGTCAACACTTCTCGACGACCACCCGGATGGCCAGGTCCGGACAACGCAAGGCGCACATTTCGCATGCAATGCAATCCTCCAACCGTACCGCCACGGCCTTGTCGCTGCTGTCCATTTCCAGCACATTCTTAGGGCAAAAGGCCACACAAATGCCGCACCCCTTGCACCACTCCCGCTGGATATGGTGTTCTTTGAGTTTCCGTTTAGCCATTGCCGATCCTCTTTTGTCAAAACCATTGGCGGCGATACGGCCGTCCCCCTTTCAAGCCCGGCATCGGGGCATCGTGCCTTCGCCTCTCACAACCAGTATTCAAGGGCCGCAACGCGTTCTCGGCGCTGCGCGACCCCTTTAAAAAACATAATGCCTTTCGTAGCGTAAGGCAACGATAGAATTGGATGCCGAATAATTTATGAATACCGTTCGTCCCGGTCGACCGCCGCACCATCCATATACCCATGCCGCGCAACGCCTATTATAACGCAGAAAACCAAGGAGGCATCAAAATTGATGAACGATGCAATTCCTGGTTGACATGAATCGGCCCCGGTGGTAGTTGAGGTGGCTTGTGTCGGGGCGTAGCGCAGTCTGGTAGCGCACTTGAATGGGGTTCAAGGGGTCGGAGGTTCAAATCCTCTCGCCCCGACCAAAATGGATGACAAAAGGGCTATGGAATTCTTCCATAGCCCTTTTTTTGTGCCCTGACGCGCAGGTGAATTAATTGCCCCGCACGTAGTCGTAGTTCATGATCTCCTTTTCAGGAAGAAAAGTGTTGGCCACGCCGGCTTCCTTCATCTTGTCATAGATCATGCTGTTGGCACCGAAAAGCAGTGAGCGCGCATCGTATCCCAATATCTTCAAGTAACCGGCAATATAAGCGCTGGTCTGGCCCGTGAAGCAGTAAATCAGGTTGGGCACACGGGTGGACAAGGTCTTGAGGTAGGTGTCGCTGCGAAAGGGTTTTTCCCCGGGCGGATAATTGATGGCGCACTGGGTGTGGCCCGGATTTTGATACAGTTCGGGCGGCCAGTAGTTAACCACGTAAAACCCCCCGTTGCTGTAAAAATCGTTGAACAGGCAGCATTGCCCCAGCATCACGGGGCCGAAGCCTTCCTCGAAAAGGCGCGCCACCCGGGCCTCGATGATTTCCTGGGGGGTGGTTTTGCCGGTATGGATTCGTGGCAGCTCGCCGGGTGGATTCTTGGGAGGAGACGGATCCGAGATAAACTCGCCGGCGCGGGCATTGCTGATGTTCCGCAGCCAGGACTCCTGGGCGAACACCGCTGCCCAGGAGCTGATACCCCACTTCAAGGAGACCGTGTTCTCATAACCCACGGCCCGCAGCAGGGAAACGCCATAGGCGCTCGCCTGGCCGGCAAAGCAGATCAGCACGATATTTTCGTAGGACTTGGCATCGATGCCTTTGATATGGGTGTACAGTTGATCGAAGGGCACATGCACCGAGCCCCGGATGTGGCCCCGGGCGAAAGCTTCCGGCGAGCGGATGTCGATCAAGTACTGCGCCCGCGGTTTGGTCAGCAGGTTGGTCCGCAATGCCTGGGCGGTCATGACGAACGAAGGCCCCTCATGGATGTAGTCCCGTTCGCTTTCGAAGAACGCGACCAACAGCTCGGTTTCGTTGACCGCTTCGGTCTTGGGGCCCATGTGGGCGCAGCCGGTGAAAAACAAGATCCCCAAGGCGGCCAGTATAGCGAAAAGTGTGAATCGGTGTCGTTTTGTCGGGAACATGGCGTTCTCCTTTACTGAAGTGATGGGTCCGGTATGGTTGGCGCCGCCGAAATCCTACTCCCAGCCGGCGGGCAATTTGCCGTCTACGACAATGTTTTTGTTGGCGCTCTTTTCCCAACTTTCCTTCAAATCCGTTGCGAACAAGTAAAGCTCACGATTGCGGACATCCCCCCCATCGGCCACGATATGGCAACTGTCGAAGCAGGAGCCGCCTGTCTCGACCCGGGTACGGGCGGTCCACAGCAGAATGTTGTGGGGGGTGGTGTAGTTGTAGGTGGTCTTGGCATCAAAGTTGGGCATCCGGGGCACGCCGTACTTCTCGAAGCTGTCCGGTGCCGCCAGGGTCCGGCGCAGCAGGGCGAACTTGTACGGCCGGTCCTCGGAAATGGGGTTCATCCCGATTTTGTAGCTCAAGTGGGACGGTATCCGGGCGCCTTCACCCCCCACGTGACAGCTGCCGCAGTTGTTGTAGTCCTGGGAGTGACACAGATGGCAGGCGAAATCTTCCAGGTGGGCTTCGTGATATTCGTTGCTGCCCTCCAGGCCGGCATGGCAGTCCAGGCAATCGGGTGCCAGCTTCGATTTGAAACGGTGGGCGTAAACCTCTCCGTCCCCATGGATTTGCTGCTGGGTGTGACAATCGAGACAGGTGAAGCCCGCCTGCACCAGGTGGACGTCGGGTTCTGCGCCGATGCCCAGGCCGAAATAGGCATGCCCGCCGCGGCTGCTGTGACAGGCGACACAGTTGTCGCGCATGTCGGGTGTGCGGGAGAACTGGTGACCTCGATAGAGGCCGCCGCCGGAAGCCTTGGGGCGGTTGACGTGACAATCGCCACAGCCGCCGTGACAGGTGGCGCAACTTTGCCCGTAGGCCGCTTGGATGGTGTTGGGCAAGGCGTCGAAACCGGCGACGCCCATGCGCAGCGCCACGGCGTTTTTCTGCCCCCAGCCCTGTTCGTGCAAACTGCCGGCGGCATTGCGCACGATGTCGTCATGGCAATCGCCGCAAGCGGCGTGGGCCTGCGACGAGGGACTCTTGACGAAATCCTCCGAATGGGCTTTGCGCTTGTCGGCGGTGCCGTCCACGCCGCCGTGGCAATCGGTGCAGGCCAGTTGCCCATGTTCGGAATTCTTGAACGCCTCGTAGCCCGGTCCGCCAAGATACACCCGGTCATAGGGGGCGATGTGGGGCGCGGCCCCGCCACACCCTTCCGCGGGCGGATCGGTGTCCGGATCGGCCAGGGCTTCAAGGGCATGGTAGTCGGTGTGGCACGCCACGCAAGAATCCAGGGCGGCCTGTTCCGTCAGGCGTTTGGTTTCCACGCATCCCAGGTGCACCGTCAGCAGCACTAAACAGATGAGTACGGACACCTTCACGGCAATGTGACGTCTCATGGGCAATCCTCGCTTCGAACTCGGGTTTGTGGGTACGTGATCCACCGCACCGACTAGAAATGTACAGGGCGGTGCGAAGGGATTCAATTAGCAATTTAAGTGCCACGCCATCGACGATGTTGCCGGGAGACGGTCGATGGCGCACCGGGCAGGCCTCACAACGAACCACAGGCGCTTGACACCCGTTTGCGGAACGTTTAAGGACGTGTCAAATCATACAACCCGATTAAACACCATGTCAAAATCAAAAATCAGCCCTTACCATCAATATCTGCCGGAAATCGTCGAGACCATGCACGACGGCTTGGTCATCATCGATCCACGCGGACGCATTGTGATGGTCAATCAGGCGATGGCCGACTTGACCGGATATGGCCGCGAGGAATTGATAGGCCGGCGCTGCACGATCCTGCAGTGCGATGCGTGCGAGGGTATCCGCCAAAAGGACGGCAATGGCTGGTGCCGCCTGTTCGATACGCCCGGTGGTAAAAAGGAGCACATCCGTTGCGAGATCATCCGCAAGGATGGCGGCATTGTACCGGTCTTGAAGAACGCGGTGTTGCTCAAAGATGCCGGGGGACGGACCATCGGCGCGGTGGAAACATTGATCGATCTGTCCGAAATCGAAAAACGGGACCGTAAAATCGAAGAGCTGTCCCGCCGACTGCCCACCGAGGAGCGCTTTTGCGGCATGGTCGGCCGGACGCCGGCCATGCGGCAGGTCTACACCCTGATCGAAAAGGCGGCACGCTCCATGGAGCCTGTTATTATTTACGGTGAAAGCGGCACCGGCAAGGAGTTGGCCGCCCATGCGGTGCACCGACTCAGCCGGCGGCGTGACGCGCCGTTCATAGAGCTCAATTGCGCGGCCCTCAATGAGGCGCTGCTGGAAAGCGAGCTGTTCGGCCACGTCAAAGGTGCGTTCACCGGCGCCTACCGCCACCGCATGGGGCGCTTTGAAGCCGCCCACGGCGGGGCCGTCTTCCTCGACGAGATCGGGGAGATGCCCTTGACCACCCAGACCAAGCTGCTTCGGGTTTTGGAAAACAAACAGGTGGAGCAGCTGATCAAGGTACGCCAGGATTGATCCAAAACTTGACAACCTGGGCCGTCATGGGTTTTACTTGAAAACACGCACCAGCGGACGGCAATATTCTCCCAAACCACAATAGAGATTTACCAAGGAACCTTTTGACAATGCGCAAAAAGTTATTGGTCATCGTAGCGGTTGTGGTGGCGGTTTTCGGAATCGCGGCCGTGGCGGCGTCCCCCAAGCTGATCGAACTGACCTCCACGCCCGATTTCTGCAACAGTTGCCATGTCATGAACGAGCAACACGAAGCGTGGTTCATGACCGGGGTGCACCGCACCATCAAGTGCATCGACTGTCACCTGCCCCACGACAATATCGTGAATCACCTGGTTTGGAAGGGCATCGACGGGACCAAAGATTTGGTCTACTTCCATTCGGGCATCTACGAGGAACCCATTCAACTCTCCGATCGCGGCAAGCGGGTGCTCAAAGCCAATTGCATCCGCTGTCACGAAGGCGTGGTGTCACGCATCGACACCGAAGCACAGGAGTGCTGGTCCTGTCACCGTCGTATCAACCACAAAGCGGCGATATTCAATTAAGCTCGCGCCTGTCGCCGACATAACGTCTCATTTTCAGCGCAAGGAGTCGTGACGCATGAAGAAGAAAGCTTTGTTTCTATCCGCTTGTCTCTTGATCGTCTTCTTTCTATGGTATGGCTGCGCCCCGCCGCAACCGCAACAGTTCCCGACCGGCGAAATCGCAGCCGATGAATACGATCCCGAAGTGTGGGGCAAGGTCTACCCGCTGCACTATGAATCATGGTTGGCGACCAAGGAACCCAAACCGGCCGGCACGAGCAAATACAAACGGGGTTGGGACGACGACCTGATCGTCTACGACAAGTTGAGCGAGTTTCCCTTCCTGGGTCTGTTGTACAACGGATGGGGCTTCGGCATCGAATACAACGAGCCCCGGGGCCATTATTACGCGGTGACGGACCAACTGGAGATCGATCCCTCCCGGGTTTCGCCCGGCGGCGTCTGCCTGGGGTGCAAAACCCCCTTCCACCGACAAATGTCCGAGACCCACGGACTGGACGGCTACCTTAAAAAGCCGTTCCGCGAAGCAGTGGCCATGCTGCCCGAAAAGCTGCAGGAGTTGGGTCCCGCCTGCATCGATTGCCACAATCCCGATCCCTGGGAGCTGACCACCAAGAAGGCCCACCTGGAAAACGGCTTGCTGGCCATCGCCAAGCAAGACCCGTCACGCCAGGAGCTGCGCATGCTGGCCTGCGCCCAGTGCCATGTGACCTACACCGTCCCCCGGGACCAACAGATGAAGGTGGCCGGCGACATCACCTTGCCATGGCGCAACGGCAAGTGGGGCGACATCAGCATCGAAGGGATCATCGAGGACCTGTTGTCGGATTATTCGCGGCTGGAATGGACCCAAAAAGTCACCGGTTTCAAAATGCCCTTCATCCGCCATCCGGAATTCGAGCTGTTCAGCAAGGGCAGCGTGCACTTCAACGCCGGCGTGGCCTGCGCCGATTGCCACATGCCCTACACCCGCAAAGGCAGCTATAAAATTTCCGACCACGACGTGACCAGTCCCCTCAAGGCCGATCTGCGGGCCTGCGCCCAGTGCCACACCCAATCCAAGGAGTGGCTCACCGAGCGCATCCACCACACCCAGGACCGGACGGCCTCCCTGATCCTCAGGGCCGGATACGCCACGGCCACCTGTGCCAAGCTCTTCGAAACGCTGCACGCGGCGCAGCAGGACGGGGCCGCCGTGGCCCCCGAACTGTACGAGGCGGCCAAGGACAACTACATGCAAGCCTTTCTGAGAGTGGTGTTCATCAATGCGGAGAACTCCACCGGCTTTCACAACCCCGCAGAAGCGGGGCGGGTGTTGGGCGATGCCATCGCCTTCGCCGGCAGGTCCGAGGGGCTGCTGCGCCAACTGCTGGCCGGGGCGGGGCTCGACCCCGGACTGGAAGTGGCCTTGGAGCTGGGAAAATACTTGAACGGCAGAGGTGAGGCCGGGCTCGATTTCGTGCCGGACCAGGAGTTCCACGACCCCTTCGACAACCAACCGCACTTTCTGTCCGACGCAGCCAAAGGGCTGTAAAACAGTCAACGGATTCAGGTCGTTCCGGCGGGCACCGCATCCATCGATACGATGCGGTCCCGCCCATCGGTCTTGGCCTGATAAAGGGCACGATCCGCCCGCTCCAGCAACGCTCTGGCCTTGAGCCCTTCCCGTGGCTTCAACGCGGCCACACCATAGCTCAGGCTGAGGGTGGGGCACGCCGCCGGCTCCCCGTGGACGATGCCCAGGCTTCTGATGGTGTCGCGCACCTCCCCGGCCACCCGCAAGGCCCCCTGCAAATCGGTATCGGGCAGCACAATGGCAAACTCTTCACCGCCATAGCGCGCCACCAAATCCATGGGGCGCTTGAGCACGCCGCTGATGGCCTGGGCCACGGCATGCAGGGTTTCGTCTCCCCGAATGTGACCGAAGGTGTCGTTGTAAAATTTGAAGAAGTCGATGTCGCAAAGAATCAGCGCCAAGGAAGCATCGGTGCGGCGCGCCCGGCGCCACTCTTCGGCCAGACGCTCTTCGAAACGCCGGCGATTGGCGATTTGGGTCAGATCGTCCAGGGCCGCCAACCGCTGCAGCTCCTGGTTGGCCTTTTGCAGGGCCAGTTCCATCTGTTTGTATTGACTCACATCGATCAAGGTGCCGGCGACCCGCCGCACACCCCCTTCGGCATCCCGCTCGGCCGTGCGCCCGCGCACCTGAACCCAGCGCCACTGACCGCTTTGTGAAAGCATGCGGATTTCGATGCGGAAGGCATCCTCGGCGTCTTGGACCACCCGCTCGAAGGTGCCTTCCAAAAGGGGCAAGTCCTCCGGATGGGTCAAGGTGCGCCATGTGATGAATTCATTGGGCAAATCGGCGGCGGCATACCCCAACAGGCTGAACCAGCGGGGGCTGTAGTATATCCGGGCGGTCTGCGGGAAATAGTCCCACAGCCCCTCGTCGGCCGATTCCAGCGCCAGATGCAACCGCTGCTCGCTTTCCCGCCGCGCCTTCTCCGAACGTTTGCGCAAAAGGGCTTCGGCATAGACCCTGGAAAGGGTTTGCACATCGGCCTGGTCCACCCTTTCGTATCCTTGTCGATTGTTGGCCAGCGCGACGAACCCCTCCAGTCCTGTCCGGGCGGGCAAGGCCACTGCCATCAGCGGATCCAGCGCAGGAAAATCGTCCGGCAAGGCGTACCACTGGGTCTGGTCCACCCTGCCCTGCATGGTGAAAACAGTACCGGTTCTGATCAATTCCTGCCACACCCCGCCGACAGGAAAGGTTTGGTTTTCGTAGGGCAGCAACAAGTAGCGCTTGTCTTCCGCCCAGTGCCCGGCGGCCATGATCCGCCACTGCTCGTCCTGCCGCTGCACCAAAAACCCCAGGGGACTGCGGGTCAGCAGCTGGGCAGCCTCTAGAAAAATGGTGGCCAGGCGCCGCTCGGAGTGCCCGTTGAGGGTCTGCTGTAATACGCGGTTCATGGCATCCAGCAAAGCCGCCTTGCGGGCATTCTGCTCTTCAAGCAGATCGCGTTCCAGCACCTCCAGTTGCAACCGCTTGTTGGCCCGCAGCAGAGCGTCGGTGCCCTCCGCCCCGGGGTCGTGGACAGGGGCATCGACAAAGCGGTTTGCAGGCCCGGGCAACGACGCTGCGGTCGGGGAGCATGCCCCGTCATCTTCTCCGGCGCGAAGCAGCAGTTGGGTAAAGGTGGTCACCCAAGTCAGAAAGGCTTCGAAGGCGTTTGTGGACAGACGCTGATTCACCTGCAGCGCCTCCCACAATGCCCTTTCATCGGCCCCCATCCGTTGCGCCAAGGTCGTCACGCGGTCCCGGGCCGGCAATACGTCGCCATGGGAGGCTATCCACCAGTCGGCACAGTGAACGCCCCGCACCTTGATGGGCACCTTTGCGCATTGGATGCCCAGAGCGATACAGATATCCCTCTTGGGCGCGGGCGTTGCAAGAGAAGAGGAATCGCGGCCGGTCGGCGTTCGATCCGGACAATGGCAATCGACGATACCCGCTTCCAAACGGCGCAGCCACCGGCAGGCGGCCAATTCATTGCTCGGCAGCGTCAGTCGGTCGCCCCGCAGATCGGTCATCACCATCTGCACACCACCGATGACGGCCGTCAGGTCTTGCAGCCGCTGCCAATCTTCCAGAGGCATTGCATCCGACACCGTTTCGTTTACCGGCAACCGCCCGCCCTGCACCATTGCAAAACCGTTCCGCAATTCCATCCCGTGGACCCCGCCTTACGGGTCGCCATTCACGAAAAAAACCGGATCGCCGCCAAGCAATCCGGTTTGTACATCGTGATCACCAGGTAGTTCGGCCATCCATTTCCATGGATCCGTAACTTTCCGTCCTCCGGTCACCCGGAGTTTGGCTGTTCTGGTATGTCGTTCCGTCCACAGAGTGTCTATCAACAACCGTGCCACATGCAACCAGAACGCCTTTGGCATCATTGCTATCTGTAATCATTGCAAATATCGATATACGCCACGTTTACAATGGCCGAACACATCATGCATGTGCAACGATTTCCATCCAAAATGGGAAATGATTTTCCACTTTCCGGTACCCTCTTGAGAGCGCAAGCCGATACGGCACTGTAAACTTTCCGCCTTCGCATCTCGTCCCTTCCTTACAACGCAGGCGCTTGCGGCCGCACCATCCGGGGCACGCCCGGGACGCCGACCAGATCCCGGTTGACACCATCCTTTTCCTTTCCTATAAAGTGGTTTTAACTTGCCGGGATGGTTTGGGATAGTACACCCGTCCCGTGCAACCGCCGCACAAACGGGAAGCGAAGCCGGAAGGAGGCACCGATGGGGATCAAACCGATGGTTATAACCTTGATCGTACTCAGCTTGTGGGTGGGCGCCGCCGCCGCGGCGGTGGCCTCCCCTTCGCCCATGGAGACCGTCCGGGAACGCATCGATCAAGTGATCGCCGTATTGAACGATCCGGCCGGGGCCGATTCGGCCCATCGCGCGGCCCAACGCGACCGGCTCTGGGAAATCGCCAGCCCCATGTTCGATTTCGTGGAGATCAGCCGACGCACCGTGGGACCCAAGTGGCAGGAATTTTCCGATGATGAGAAAGCGCGCTTCACCGATGTGTTCACCCGCTTTCTCGGCAACACCTATCTGGATCGGGTACAAGGCGAATACCAGAACGAAAAGATCGAATATGTACAAGAGTTGGTTCGCGAACCGCTGGCCCTGGTGCGCACCAAACTGGTCCGCGAAGCGGTCGAAATGCCCATTGACTACCGCATGCGGCAAACCGACGGCCAGTGGAAGATCTACGACATCCTGGTGGAAAACGGCGTCAGCATCGTCCAAAACTACCGGGTTCAATTCCAATCCATACTGCAAAAAGAGAGCCCCGCGGCATTGATTCAACGGCTGGAACAAAGGCTTGAAGAGCAGGGGCGTTAACCGGTCCCGACCCCCCGGAAACAAAGTATGGGACAACGCCCCATGACCAAACCGATCTCTCTGAAGGCCGTGTTGATCGCCATCTGCCTGGTGGCGCTTCTCAGCGGTTGTGCGGGACACCGCACCAAGGGCCCGTCCGATCCGACCGCGGCCCCCGCTCCGACCCCGACGGGCGTTGCCCTGTCGACTGCCGATGAAACAACGCCCCCCGCGGGGTCCGACGACATGTCGTTGTGGGAAGACGATCTGGATTGGAATGACGAAGGCGCGGGTGTTTTCTACACCGTTGCCGACCCCCTGGAACCCTTCAACCGCACGATGTTTGTCTTCAACGACAAACTCTACTTCTGGGTCCTCAAACCGGTAGCCCAAGGCTACCGATTCGCGGTTCCCCGCCCGGCCCGCAGTGGCGTGCGCAATTTCTTCAACAATCTGGGGGCCCCCATCCGCATCGCCAACAATATTCTGCAGGGCCGTTTCCAGACCGCCGAAGCAGAGGTGGCCCGTTTTCTTTTCAACAGCACGGTGGGGGTGCTGGGGTTCGGCAATCCGGCCGCCGATGTGGAGGGCCTCAATCCGGAGCCCACCGACCTGGGGCTCACCCTGGGCCACTATGGCATCGGCAACGGTTTCTATCTGGTCTGGCCCGTCCTGGGCCCCTCCACCTTGCGCGATTCGGCCGGCTATTTCGGCGACCGCTGGCTCAACCCGACCATCTACATCGATCCCATCGAAGCGTCCCTGGCGGTTTTCGCCCTGCGCAGCATCAACACCGTATCATTCCATATCGGCGACTACGAAGCCATCAAGAGCGCAGCCCTGGACCCCTACCAGGCCATGCGCGATGCCTATATCCAACTGCGCCGATCCAAACTGAGATAGTGTCCATCCGACGGCCTTGAAACGCCACGGCCCACCCGCTGTCTACCGACGTGGTGGCGGTACCGAGGGAAACCGGCTGGTGTCGGTGTGGGGTATGAATTTGGCCGCCGAGAAGCGGTTCATGAAGGTCTGATTGACGTTCAGCTCCATGTAAGTGATCCCGTCGCGGATGGCATCCACGGCGGTTGCCGCCTCTCGCGAAACCAAGGCCAGGGTGGCGCCCCCCAGGGAGGTGTTGCCCATGGGGTGGAACCGCTCCAGGGGCAAATCCGGCAGCATGCCGATGGCAATGGCCGATTGAGGGTCAATGAAGGAACCGAAGGTGCCGGCCACGAAAAAAGCGGGCAAGGTTTCCGGCGTGAGGCCCATGCCGGTGGTGATGGTCTCCAGTATGGCGTACATGGCCGCCTTGGAGCGCATGAGGCTGTCCAAATCGGCCTGGCTGATGCGCAATGGTTCGCCGCCGGCAGCGACCTCGGCCGGCACGATGGTCAAATGGGCCGCCCCCTCTATCGTCTGCAATCGGTCACCGCATGTTTCGGGGCGCAGTTTGCCACGGATGTCGATCATTCCGGCCAGATAAAGCTGGGCCGCCAGGTCGATCACCCCTGACCCGCAAATCCCTCTGGGCGGCAGGTCCTCGATGGTGTGCAAATCGAATGTTCGGGTCTCGGGATCGATGCGCACCCGGTCGATCACCCCCGGTGCGGCGGTGGTGCCCATGCGGCTGACACCGCCTTCCAGTGCCGGTCCGGCCGCGCCTGCACAGGCCATCAACCACTCGCGATTGCCCAGTACCACCTCCGCATTGGTGCCCACGTCCACCAGCAAGGCGGTTTCCGCGCGACGGTGCAAACCGGTCTGCAGGATGCCGGCAATCAGATCCCCGCCGAAATAGCTGCCCACGCCGGGAAAGAGCATGACCCGTGCGCCGGGATTGGCGCCAATGCCCAACTGCGCCGCCGTCATCAACGGAAAACGGTTGGCGGCGGGAATGTAAGGTTCGCGAATGATACAGCGCACCGGCAGGCCCGCCAGCAGGTGGCTCATGGCGGTGTTGCCGGCCACGGTCAGCAGGTGGACGGCGTCGGTGGGCAGGCGGCAAGAGCGGCACAATCCGTCGAGATGTTGATTGATGCCGTCCACGATCAGTTGTTGCAGGTGAGCGAGCCCGCCGGGCTGCTCGGCGTAATGAATGCGGGCCAGGATGTCGGGGCCGACGGTTGCCTGGGGGTTGTCGAAGGACGTCTCGGCCAACACCTGCCGCTGCTCCAGATCCACCAGGCGCATGACCACCCGGGTGGTTCCCAAATCCACCGCCAAACCGGCTGCAAGTGCATCGGTGCCATCCGGTGCCGCATGTACCAGCAGGCCGCCGCCGGCATCCCGAAACAGGACACACCGCACCGCATAGCCCCCTTCGCGCAATATGCCCGGCAGCTGTTTGAGCAACGCCAGATCCACCTGACAGTGATCCACGCCCAGCTCCCGTCGCACCGCCCGGCAGAGGCGATCAGCATCGGCGGAATTGTCCTGCAACGAGGGCGGGGTCAATTGAAACCGTGCCACCCAGCCGGGTCCCTGCGCGTGATCCAGGCCAACAGCCGCTTTCATGCGCTCCTCATCCTTTCCATCGGCAGACGGCACTCATTGCCGGGCCCGCGTGACCTGGCGAATCCGAAACGGATACCGGCCTACCGAACGATCCTCGAAATAGCGGGCCAGCGTCTTTTCCATGACCCGGAAGGCGATGTCGTGCCAAGGTATCTCCGTTTCGTGAAACAGGGCCACTTCCGAACTCTCGTCGGTGGTGCAATAGTCCGGCGTCTCCATCTGCGCCCGGAACATCAAGTAAACCTGGTTGACGTAGACAATGTCGAACAGCAGATAGGGCGCCAAATCCGCCACCCGGCTGCCGGCCTCCTCCCAGGTCTCCCGCCGGGCGCCCTCTATCACCGTCTCGCCGTTTTCCAGGTAGCCCGCCGGCAGGGTCCATTTGCCTTTACGGGGCTCGATGTTGCGGCGGCAAAGCAGAATCCGGTCTTCCCACTGGGGAATGCAACCCACCACCATTAGCGGATTGCGATAGTGAACCATCCCGCACGCCTGACACACATGGCGCGGCCGGTCATCGCCGGTGGGCACTTGCAGGTGAACCCGGCCGCCGCAATTTGAACAAAAATTCATCGCTTGGCGACTCCTTCCCGGCATTCTTGCGATAAATAGGTGGTCGATGCCGAAAAGCATGGATGCCATATTTTCGGTCCGTTTGGCAACCTCGATACATCCGTCCCGCAAGGCAATCGCATGTATAAATCAAGTGGAAAGGATTTTGATCAGTAGCCATTGTCCTGCGGCGCCTTCCCCTGGCGGGCAGTTTCAAGTTTAAAGTTTTAAGTTTTAAGTTGAAGGAATTCTATCGGTTAGAGATGGTTGGGGGGTGGCGGGTGTTATGAAAATATAAACCGGCCGGGACGGCAATAACCGCCCCGGCCGGTGTGCAGTCGATGGGTATAGCAGGTGTCCGCTTAGACGCGACCGCCCAAGGCGCCCGGTGGATCGTTGCGGCTGGAAGTCCAGGAAGGGCTGCTGGGAGCGGGACCACTGTATCCGAAGCGGCTGGCATCGATCCGAGCCTGACGCTCCCGCTCGCCCTCGAAAACACGATCGCGGCACTCGCCTCTGCATTTTCCGGTGGTATCTCTGGATGGCATATGTTTCATGGGATTATCCTCCTTCAGTACTTGCGCTTTGTACAGAGCGGCTCGTTCAATAGTGGTTTACTCCGCTCATATGGATAGGCTAATGGCTTCCGGAAAGTTGTCAAGGTGGGTGTTGCTGCGTACAGCGTCCTCGGACGGGCAGGGGGGCAAACGGAGATGGATCAACGGGCCATCTGTCTTCGCGCACACACCTAACGCAAGATGCGCCGCCGAAAGAAAGCGGCGATGGCGCGTGCGGGTATCCCCGAAACGGCATAGCCGATGGTGGCGATCATGAGAAAAAGCAGTAGTTTCGTCCCAAGGCCGGTGTCGTCCGTGTACAGCAAGGGGGCCGACACGAAACCGACGGCCAAGCCGATGAGCATGCGGTAGGTGTCCGGCCAGAAAAGTGCGTAGAAAAAGAGATAGCGAAAGGTCAGCGGTCGTTTGCCACCGCTGCGGGATGGTTTTTGGTATCTCGAACGTCGGGTCATGCCATCTCCCGGAGTAGAAGGTCGACCGGCCCGGTCCGCCGGCGATCACCTTTGATCCATTCGGGGCCAAGGGCCCTGTCACAATGGCGGCCTATACTACGGCACGCCCCTCACCGGCAAGGCCGATTCTTGTGCCGTTTTGCGCGCGCCGCCCTTCCGCCCCCCTTTTCGTGATCTGCCATGCTTACCCCGGCTCTGGGTTTCCCATGGGCGCTTAACGCTTCAATCCATTGGCATATCCAATTGACAACCCCCCCGCTTTAAATTAGCCTGCAAAAAGCAATGGCGGCTCAAATGCTGTCGTATCATCGCACAATGTTCGACCATATTGCACAATCGAAGGGGCGCTCAGTGAACACGGCACATCAAATAGCAGAATTTCGACAAGCGGGTCGACACACGCTGAACGAGGCGGTGTCGAAACAGTTGCTGGCAGACTATGGTATCCCGGTGGTTCGCGAAACGGTGCTGCACAACGCCGACGAAGCCTGCCGCCATGCCGCGGCCTTGGGCTTCCCCGTGGTGCTCAAGGGGGTCGGCGACCGACTGACGCACAAGACCGAACGCAACCTGGTGCACATCGGGCTCGACAGCGCGGATGCCGTCCGGGAAGCCTTCGCGGCGATCCGCACCGCCGGCGGCGACGATTGGCAGGGGTGCTTGCTCCAACCCATGGTGGTCGGGCGGCGGGAATTGGTAGCCGGCCTGTTTCGCGATGCCCAATTCGGTCCGGTGGTGATGTTCGGCCTGGGCGGCATCTTCACCGAGGCCATCGGCGATGTGGTGTTTCGCATCGCCCCCATCGATGAACGGCAAGCGCTGCAGATGGCCGAGGAGTTGACCGCGGCCGCCATTCTCGAGGCCTTTCGCGGCGAGGCGGCGGTGGATCGGGACCAACTGGCCACTACCCTCACCGGGCTCTCGCGCCTTGCCATGGACCACCCGCAGATCGCGGAGGTGGATATCAATCCACTGATTGTCGGGGCGGACGGCCGCTTGACCGCCGTGGACGCCCTGGTGGTGTTGACCGCCGCGCAAAGCACGCCCGATCCAGCATCCCCCGCTCCGGAAGCCCGACGTCAGGACGCCCAAGCGATCATTGCCGCCTTGGACCGCATGTGCCGGCCCCGCTCCATTGCCGTGGTGGGGGCTTCGCGACCCAAGCCGGACGGATTTCCCGGCATGTACGGCTGCATCCGCAATTTCGGCTTTCCCGGCAATCTCTATCCCATCAACCCCAACACGCCGGAAATCGACGGTGTGCAAACCTATCCCGATCTGGTCAGCCTGCCCGAACCGGTGGACCTGGTGGTCATCTCCGTACCGGGCCCACGGGTGCCCGCCGCCTTGCGGGACTGCGTCGCATCGGGCAACCAAAGGGTACACATTTTCTCCTCGGGTTTTAAAGAGACCGGCGAGCCGGAAGGCATCCGGTTGCAGGAAGAGCTGGCGGCCATCGCCGCGGAAGGCGCGCTGCATGTGGTGGGGCCCAACTGCATGGGCATCCATGTGCCCGCGTCGCGGCTGCTCACTTGGGTGAATGCCTCGGACATAAGCGGCCCACTGGCCTTTGTCAGTCAGTCCGGCGGCCATGCCCAGGATTTCTGCAACATCGCCGTCCGCAAATTCGGGCTCCACTTCAGCAAAGTGTTCAGCTACGGCAACGCCCTGACCCTGGACAGTACCGACTTTCTGGCCTACCTGGCCCAGGACGACGAAACCCGCATCATCGCCATGTACCTGGAAGGCGTCAAGGACGGCCGCCTGCTGCGCGAACAGGTGACAGCCATCAACCGCACCAAACCCATCGTGATCCTCAAAGGGGGGATGACCGCATCGGGGGCCCGCACCGTGGCCTCCCACACCGGTTCCATGGCCGGCGGCGAGAAGATCTGGCGCGCCTTTTTCCGGCAAACCGGTGCCGTCCCGGTGGCGACCCTGGATGAGATGGCCGAAGTGGCGGCGGCCTTGCACTACCTTCCCCCGTGCCATGGCCGGAATGTCGCCATATTGGGTACCGGCGGCGGCATCGGTGTGGCGGCCGCGGACAGTTGCAGCCGGGTGGGGTTGGCCCTACCGGCCCTGACGGACGAAATGATGCAGCAGCTGCGCCGCTTCATCCCGCCGGCCGGCAACATGATCCGCAATCCCATCGACGCCCACATTGTGCTGCTTCAACTGGAGTTGCTGGGACCGACATTACAGTTGCTGGCGCAGGCGGACGACTTGGACATGTTCGTTCTCTCCTTGCACCTGGACTGGTTGCAAAACATGGAAGCGGGCGCTCACATCGACAAGATCGCCGCCTTTGTCGCCCATCAAGCCCGACAATATCTCAACGGCAAACCCCTGGTGGTGGCCTGGCGCCAGTACCAGCCCAACCCGGCCATCCAGGCCTCCCGCGAGCGCTTGGAAGCCACGCTCAAGGAGGCGGGGGTGCCGGTGTATGAGGGGTTGGATCGCGCCCTGTCAGCCCTGGCCAAAACGGCGGCCTATCACGCTTTCCAGAAAACGGCCGCCGGGCAGTCAACGTCGGAGCGACAATGGGACAATTGAGGTTGGGCTAAGGGCTCGCCCTAAGCCGCCACGGAGAGATATGGCAACCGATTCGCAACACTGTCCGCCACGGGCAGGGTTTCGGAGAAAATGTGAAAGCAATTGTGCAGCGCCCGCCGCAACTCCGGCGTGGGCTGAAGCAAGCGACAACCGAAACCGTCAACGTCGCTATAGACCACCTCGACCCTGGCACTCAGGCCGTTGCGCTCGCCGGGCAGTTGCAGCACGACGCTCAACCGCTGCCCGACCTTGGGCAGGGCGACCGTATCGATCTCGATGAAGAATCCACCGAGACTGAACTCGATCAACTGCGCCGGTGAATCGTTACCGATAAGGGTGACGGGCGCACGCAACTCAATGCGCGGATAGGCCCGCAGTTCCATTCCCGTTCGCATATGTTTTCTACGCAGATCCAGCATTTCGTTTCACACCTTTGTGTCGTCGGCTACTCATTTTGAGAGTGTTTCCCGTATCCGCACAGTTGCCATAAACATAGCAACAACAATCACTTAACGATATTCATGGTCTTCATGAAACCCTCTTCCGTTCCATGTGACATCTACAATACGCAAACCTCATGCCACTCCGGCAACCACCCGATGGGTCGACCGGCAATGTCGCCGCATCTCCCTTGTCCATTTTTCTTTCCTTCCTTCCCCTTGCGCACCTCGACGGTTCCAAGTTACCATTCGTACAAAGCCGATGATGGTCCGGCCCCAAGCGCCGAACCCCGCCACAAGGGATGAAAAGAGGAACAGGCTATGAATCGATCTGAAATGATGAGCCGGGTGGCCGCCCGCACTTCGCCATGGGACATGCTGGTGATCGGCGGCGGTGCCACGGGCGTGGGCATTGCGGTGGATGCCGCCGCGAGAGGCTACGATATTCTGCTGCTCGAACAGAACGATTTCGGCAAGGGCACCTCCTCCCGCAGCACCAAGCTGATCCACGGCGGCGTGCGCTACCTGCAGCAGGGCAATGTCGCCCTGGTGATGGACGCCCTTAAAGAACGGGGCTGCCTGCGGGCCAACGCGCCCCACCTGGTCCACGACATGGCCTTCGTGGTCCCCAATTACGACTGGTGGGAAGCCCCTTTTTACGGTATCGGCCTCAAAGTGTACGATCTGCTGGCCGGTCGCTACGGGTTCGGACCCTCCAAACGGCTCTCCAAGCAAGAGACCCTGGAGCGCATTCCCAACATTCGCCAGGAAGGCTTGCGCGGCGGTATCATCTATCATGACGGCCAGTTCGACGATGCGCGCCTACTGATCAACCTGGCCCGCACTGCCGCACACCAGGGTGCCACCGTGATCAACTACGCGCCGGTCACCCGGCTGATCAAGGACGACCAGGGATATGTCGAAGGGGCGACCTTCACGGATGCCGAGACCGGCGAGGTGCACCATGTCCGCGCCAAGGTGGTAATCAACGCCACCGGCCCCTTCGCCGACGATGTGCGCCACATGGACGATGCGCAGGCCCAAGCCATGATCGCCCCCAGCCAAGGCATCCACCTGGTTTTCGACGGATCCTTTCTGCCGGGCAAATCGGCCATCATGGTCCCCCACACCAAGGACGGCCGGGTAATGTTCGCCATTCCTTACCTCGGCGCCACCCTGGTGGGCACCACCGATACGCCCATCACCCAATGCGACCTTGAACCGCGACCGATGGCACCGGAGATCGACTTCATCCTGGAAACCGCCGGCACCTACCTGGAGAAGGTGCCCACGCGGAAGGACATCCGCAGCATGTTCGCCGGCATCCGCCCCCTGGTCAAGGCGGCCGAGGACGCCCCCACGGCCACCCTTTCACGGGACCACACCATCCACATTTCCCGCTCGGGCATGATCACCATCGCCGGCGGCAAATGGACCACCTACCGCCAGATGGCCGAAGAGTGCATCGACCACGCCCTGGCCTTGACCGATCTGCCCTTGCGCTCCTGCGCCACCAAATCCCTCAATATCCACGGCTACCATAAAACGCCCGAAAAATTCGGTCCGCTGGCCCTCTACGGTGCCGACGCCCCGGCCCTCAACGACCTGCTGGATGCCGATCCCGCACGGCGCGAGCGCCTCCATCCGCGCATGCCGACCCTGGCCGGCGAAGTGCTCTGGGCGGTCCGCTTCGAGGCGGCGCGCACCGTGGACGATTTTCTGGCGCGGCGCACCCGCAGCCTCTTGCTGGATGCCCGCGCCGCATGGGAAATGGCCCCCGGGGTGGCCGCCGTGATGGCCAAAGAATTGGGGAGAGATGCCGCCTGGCGGGATCGTCAAGTGGCCGCGTTCCAGCAACTTGCCGCCACCTACCTGCCCGAAGGATCGGACTGAATCGGTTCAAATGGGTTCGGGGTGGGTGCCGTCGCAGACGGTGTCGGCCGCCCCCTCTTCCGCAACACCCAGAACCGCCGGCACCATCGCCGCCTGAACCTGTTCACCTCGGCCCGGAATCCGCAACACCTGCCGCGGACGTATGGTGGCATTGCGGTCCAGCCCGTTGATGGCGATCAAGTCGGCGACCGGAACATCGTGCCGGCGGGCGATGCGATAGGCGGTGTCGCCCGGCCGCACCGTATAATATCGGCTGGGCACCTGGGCGGCGTGCAGCAGCGGTTCGGGAACGGCGGCCGTGATGGCGTCCTGCGCTTGCAGTGGCAGTCGCAAGGTGAACCCCTTGGGAATCCGTTGCCGACCGCTCAGGATCGGCGGCCCCAAGGAGCGGTTCATCCGCCGCAGCGTCTCCGGCGCCACTCCGAAAAAACGGCTCAAGTCATCGAAGTCGGCATATCCTTCAAGAATCAAGGTGCGAACGGCCTCCGGACGGTCGAAATCCAGATCACCAAAATGAAGCCGATAATTGGCCGCCACCTGGCGGGCGGCAAGGAACTCGGCGTAAAAGTTGCGGGAAGCGAAACCGAAAGACGGCGCACGATAGTTGCGGTAAATGGCTTCGAAATCGTCCCCATGTTGTGCCTTGGCGCGCAACATACCGTTGGTACCGTGGTTGTAAGCGGTGATCGCCAGCGGCCAACTGCCCAACTGCGCGTAATTCTCCCTGAGCAAAGCGGCGGCGGCGTAGGTGGCGGTAATGGGATCGCGCCGCTCGTCCACGGCATATCCGACGGTCATGAAACGCCGCCCGGTGGCCGGCATGAACTGCCACATGCCGAGCGCCCCCACATGGCTGCGCGCCTCCGGGTCGAAGGCCGATTCCACGTGGGGCAAATAGGCCAGATCCTCGGGCACGCCGTGGCTGCGCAGAATCTCCCGGATTTGCGCCATGTATGCTCCGGATCGAATCAAACCCGCCTCGAAACGATCCCGTTGACCGATCTGACAGCGCAGTCGGGCCGCCGCTGCCGCGTATTGACGCGGATCGACCTCGGGCGCGAACAGCGCCGCCAAGCGCCGGCTCTCCGCGCGTGCACAATCGGGATGCCGCGCCAACCGCTCCAGCACCGCCCGATAATGGGCCAAGGCCGCCCGGATCCGTTCGCGATTTTCTCTTGCCGGATCCGGTTGATCATAGGCAATCAAGTCGATCACACCGTAGATGCGCCCCAGATCCTCGCTGTCATGAAGGATGCCTTGGTTTGTGCCGTAACCGGCAAACACATTTATCCAAAAATGCACATTGGGCGCGATCACACCAGGCATCGCGAACCGGCCGTCGTCGGCCCGCACCCGTTCGGCGCCGACAAGGAGCAACAGGATAAACAGGGTGACCGGCAGGCCCATTCTGATTCGAGACATAACACCTTCCTTGCGCGGAGATTGAAACGGCTAACCGCCAACGCGAATCTTGCAATCCTCATACCATGCCCGCAACCGCTTTCGATCCGCGCCAAAGCCACGCCCCGCGGGCATTTCAGCAGAGGCAAGATGCGCCCTGTCAACCGGCAGCGTCGAAATCCGGACGCCTTCATCCACCGGAACCACGTCATGTGATTGCCGGACCGTCGCTCAATGGTTATTATCAAAGCAGTGGAATAAATCGAAAGGAGGGCGCCCGATGGATACCCGGAGACGATCCGCACAAGACCGGCGCAGCGGCAAAGACCGGCGTCACCTGGCAAGACTCAAGCAACTCATCAACAAGGGCAGTCCACCGCGATCACCCCAAGACCGCCGCACCACACCCGAACGGCGTTCCGGCTGGGTGCGCCTGACCAAATGGTCCAGCGTCTATCTGGACAACCTCAAACTGGCCAGATGGCTCAAGCGTTTTTAATACATACCCCTCCAGCGCGTCGGCCCCACCTGATGCGGCCACGCGCTCGAGCACATTTCATCGCGGCGGCACCTGCGTCACACGGAGACGGGAAATTTTGGCATTGACGATTTCCCACAGATCCTCCTGAGCTCTCACGACCTCCCTTCAATACGGCTATCCAGCGATCCCCGTCCGCTCCACACCGCACCACTGAGGGGCAACGGAGTCACGCCATCCGCCATCCATACCCTTGGACAGGTTTCCGTTGCTGGATCACCACCAACCGCCGGCCCGCTTTCAAGTTGACATCCCACCCCGCCCACCTATAAACACCGGGTGTTCATCCGCAGCCGAACCACACCGTGTATGCACAGCAACCCGAAGGAGCCGGACATATGCAAACCCTCACCGACATCCTGTCCCACTTGTCGTTCCTGCAAGCCGCCAAGCTGCTGGGAGAAAACGGCAAGGCGTTGATTTTGCAGGGCGGCAAATACGAAATCGACCCGGCGGACCAGGTGCAGCTCGACGAAAAGCGCTTTGTGTTGACCCTGCCCGACGCCGAGGTCCGCATCACCCTCGATCCCCATCGGCCCAAGCAGCTCAACTTGAGCTGCAACCGCTGCACCGTCGCCTGCGCGCACCAGGGCGCCGCCCTGGCGTTGATCCTCGAAGAGAAACTGGCCCTGGGCCTGGCCGCGCCGCCGCCGGAACGGGTGCCCATCGAGACCTTGGACGAGGAAACCCTGGTGGCCCAGGCCCTGGCCGACCGCCGGGAGCGGGCGCGCAACGAAAAGATGGTGCTCCAGTCCATGGCACCGGAACGGTTGTGGACCGACTACATCGTGACCAGCAAGGTGTCGGGCAAAAGCTACCGCGTCGCCCTGCGGGGTTTCGCGCCCGGTGAATCCTACTGCACCTGCCCCGATTTCCGCAAAAACACGCTGGGCACCTGCAAACACATTCTGTACGCCCAATCCCGGCTCAAAACCAAATTCCCCAAGAAAGTGCGCGAAACACCGCCGCCCGTCGAAGATATCGCCGTTTATTTGCGCTATGGCGCGCAACTGGAGCTGCGCCTGTTGCTGCCGGAAAATCCGGCGCCGGAAATCGCATCCCTGCTGGCGCCGCTGCGGGGCCGGGCCATCGACGATGTGCGGGACCTGCTGCGGCGCATCAACGGGGTGGAAAGGTCGGGAACGGCGGTCACCGTCTATCCCGACGCCGAGCAATATATCCAGCACTGCCTCTTTCAACAGCGCATGGCCGGTTTGGCAGACGAGATCCGGCGCGACCCGGCGGGGCACCCGTTGCGGCGCACCCTGCTCAAGACCGAGCTGCTGCCTTACCAGTTGGACGGCATCGCCTTTGCCGCCGGCGCCGGCCGCGCCATCCTGGCCGATGACATGGGCTTGGGCAAGACCATCCAGGCCATCGGCACGGCGGAACTGCTGGCCCGCCATGCATCGATCTCAAAAGTCCTTGTCATCTGCCCGGCATCGTTGAAATCCCAGTGGCGCACCGAAATCCGGCGTTTCAGCGAACGCACTTGCCGGGTGGTGCTCGGCAGCGCCGCCGACCGGCCGGCCCAGTATGCGGACGATGCCTTTTTCACCGTCTGCAACTACGAGCAGGTGTTGCGCGACGTCCTGGCCGTGGAGACGGTGTCCTGGGACTTGATCATTCTGGACGAAGGCCAGCGCATCAAAAACTGGGAAGCCAAAACCAGCCGGGTGGTCAAAGCCCTTGCATCGCCCTTTGCCCTTGTGCTCAGCGGCACCCCTCTGGAAAACCGTCTGGACGACCTGTACTCGGTGGTGGAGTTCGTGGACGACCGCCGCCTGGGGCCGGCCTTCCGCTTCTTCAACCGCCACCGGGTGGTGGACGAGAAGGGCAAGCCCCTGGGCTACCGCCACCTGGACGAACTGCGCAGCAACCTGGCGCCCATCCTGCTGCGCCGCACCCGCGCCATGGTGCTCAAGGAGTTGCCGCCGCGCACCACCGAAATCCTCCGCATCACCCCCACCGACGAGCAGTTGGGCATGCACAACGCCCATCGCATGATCATCCAGACCATCATCAACAAGCGCTACCTGTCGGAAATGGATCTGCTGCGCCTGCAAAAGGCGCTGCTGATGTGCCGCATGAGCGCGGACAGCACCTATCTGGTGGACAAGCAGGCCCCGGGCTACTCCAGCAAACTGGAGGAGCTGGAAAATCTGTTGACCCAGCTGGCCGCCGAAGAGGAGCGCAAGATCGTGCTCTTTTCCGAATGGACCACCATGCTCGGCCTCATCGAACCGCTGCTTGCCAAGCTGGGCATGGGCTACGTGCGCCTGGACGGCTCGGTGCCCCAGGCCGAACGCAAGGCGCTGATCCAACAATTCCGGAAAGACCCTGCCTGCAAATTGTTCATCACCACCAACGCCGGCGCCACCGGCTTGAACCTCCAAGCCGCCAACACGGTGATCAACGTCGACCTGCCCTGGAACCCGGCCATCCTGGAGCAGCGCATCGCCCGCGCCCACCGCATGGGCCAGACCCAGCCGGTGCAGGTCTTTTTGCTGGTGACCACCGACACCTTGGAAGAAAACTTGCTGGGCACCCTGTCGGCCAAAAACGAACTCTCCCTGGCGGTGCTGGACCCCGACGCCGAAGCCACCGAAGTGGACTTGAATACCGGCATCGAAGAGCTCAAACGGCGCATGGAAGTACTGCTGGGCAACAAACCCGACGCACCGCAAGACGAAAGTCAAAAAGCCCAAGCGGCGCGCGAGGCCGCCACTTTCGCCCGCCGGGAGAAGATCGCCGCGGCCGGGGGCCAACTGGTGACCGCGGCCTTCGCCTTCATCGGCGAGGTACTGGGCGATCCCGAACCGGATGAACGCATGGCGCAAATGACCGGGGCCTTCAAAGCCAAGTTGAGTGAATGCATGGAAACCACCGATGACGGACAACTCAAAATGACCGTCACCCTGCCCGACCCCTCCTTTCTGGACACCATGGCCCTTTCCCTGGCCCGGATGGTCGGCATGGAAAACGTCCGCTAACATGAGGAGATGACCGATCATGTCCACCCCCGTTGAAAACAGCGTTGCCGCCCCGCCGGAATGGCTGCCCGAAATACTCCACGTCACGTGGGTTTTTCTGTCCGATTATCCCATTTTCCTCTCCCTGATCGTCGTTTTGACCGGCTTGCTGCTGGCCGCCGTCGTGCGCAAGTTCATTCTCTTCTGGGGATCCAAACTGACGGCCCGCACCACCACCGATCTGGATGAAAAACTGCTGCGCATCGTCGCCCGGGTGGCGGCCCTGGTGGTGGGCTACATCGCCCTGGTGGCCGCGCTGCAGGTGCTGGCATTGGGCGCAACCGCCGAAATGATCACCATCCGGCTGATGATGAGCATGTTGATCCTGCAACTGATCCGGGCCGCCATGCAGGCGAGCAATGTGGGGTTGGCCATTCTGGGCCGGGTGCGCCACCGTTTCGCCATCATCGAAGAGCGCACCATCCCTCTGTTCGACCTGATGCTGACCGTGATCATCGTGGCCATCGGCGCCTACGCCTTGCTGCAGGTCTGGAACATCGACCCCACCGCCTGGCTGGCCTCGGCCGGTGTGGTCGGCATCGCCGTGGGTTTTGCCGCCCGGGACACCCTGGCCAACCTCTTCGCCGGCTTCTTCATTATCGCCGATGCGCCCTACACCATTGGCGACTACATCATCCTGGGCAGCGGCGAACGGGGCTATGTGGTCAACGTGGGCATTCGCTCCACCCGGATCCGCACACGGGACGACGTGGAGATCATCGTGCCCAACTCCGAAATGGCCAACTCCAAGATCATCAACGAATCGGGCGGCATCCGCTACCGCTACCGCATCCGTGTGGAAGTGGGGGTGGCCTACGGCAGCGACCTGGATCAGGTGTGCACCCTGCTCATGCAGGTGGCCGCCGACCATCCCGAAGTGACCAAAAACCCGGCGCCCCGGGTGCGCAACCGCGGGTTCGGCGACTCCAGCATCGACTTCGAGCTGCTGGGCTGGATCCGCGACCCGGCCGACCGCGGCCGCATCAAGCACGATCTGTTCATGGCCATCGACAAGGCGTTCAATCGTGCCGGCGTGGCGATCCCGTTTCCGCAGCGGGACATCTGGGTGAAGGAGGTGCCGGCGGCGGGGGGCAAGCAGGTGGCGTGATTGCATCTGCTGAGACGATAGTATGGACATAATGGACAGGGTGGACGAAGTGGACAGGTCGGAGAAAAACCCTTTGTTGCCGAAGCACGGCGGCTACCGGAGATTGAAAAGCTTCCAGGTGGCGCAGCTGGTTTACGATGTCACGGTACGCTTCTGCCATCGCTATATCGAACGGCGCAGCCGAACCCACGACCAGATGGTGCAGGCGGCTCGCAGCGGCGTACAGAACATCGCCGAAGGCTCCCAGGCTTCGGCCACTTCCAAGAAGATGGAGCTCAAGCTCACCCAGGTGGCCCGCGCCAGCCTGGAAGAGTTGAAACTGGACTATGAAGATTTCCTGCGGCAGCGGGGTCTATCGGTGTGGCAAAGAGACAATCCCCTGCGCCGCAATTTGATCGATCAACGCTGCCAAACCGCCGATGACGTTGCGGCCTGGGTGATGCGCATCAGCAAACAAGGCGATTGTGCAGAACAACGGTCAAGCACCACACCTGCGCCCAAAGTGTCCACGATGTCCACTCCGTCCACAACGTCCACCCACGCTTCGTATCCCGAACTGTCCGCCAACGCCGCCCTGGTGCTTTTGGCCGTGGCATGCGCCCTGCTCGACCGCCAGGTGGCGCGACTGGCGGCCGATTTTCTACAAGAAGGCGGATTCACCGAGCGGCTCTACCGGGTGCGCAGCGCCCACCGGCGCAACAACCGCTCATCCCGCTATTGACGACCCCTCCGCTTGCGGCTACCATGTAAAAATCAGTGAAAAAAACCAAGGAGAACCGAATGGCGGGCACCTTCCGTTGCTTGACCGCCCTTTATCCACCTCGGGGCTACCCTGACGGCGCAACACGGAAAGGGCGCGCATGACGCATCGAGCCCCGCAGCGCCTGCTGTACCACCGTCATCTGTGGCTGCACTGGATGGCCGTCGTCGTCTTGTTTACCGTCGGGGGGTATTGGGCCTGCCAATGGCGCACCGCGGTAACCGATCAAGCGGTGCGCGCCCACTTGCAGCATCAAGCTTGGGCACTGGGAATGACCATCAACCCGGAACGCGTCCTGTCCTTCGATTTTGCCGCGGCAGATCTCGACAACCCCGCCTTTCAGCGCTTGCAGCAGCAACTGGCCGCCTACTGCGCCATTGCCGGCTGCCGCGGCATCTGGACCTCGGCCCGTCGGGGGGACCGGCTGCTGTTCGGTCCGGAATCCTATGCCCCCGGCGATCCCATGGCGTCGTTTCCCGGCGCACCTTACCAACAAGCGCCCCAGGCCGTCTTCGACATCTTCCGGCATGGCCGCAGTGTGGTGATCGGCCCCTACACCGACGAATTCGGCACATTTCTTTCAGCCGTCGCCCCCATTCGTCACCCGCGCAACAATGAGGTGTTGATGGTCGTCGGCATGGACATGGATGCCGCCGCATGGACGTCCAAACTTGCAAATACCCGCCGCCTGACGTTGCTTGCGACAGCCGGCTTGGGTATCCTGGCACTGGCGGCCATCGGCCTGCTGCACGGCCGCTCCCATTGGTCGCCGGTGTGGCGGGAACGGCTGCGACACACCGAAACCATGGCGGTCATTCTCTTCGGCGTGGCGGCCACCCTGCTGGCCGCCTGGCTGTTTCATGACAGCGAAAGCCGGCTGCGACAAAACGGTTTGCGCCAATTGGCGCAAACCCATTTCCATCTGGTGCAGGAGGCGGTGCACGACCTGCGCACCCACCATTTGGAAGCGGTGGCGCGACTGTATCAAAGTTCCCGGTTTGTGGACCGCGACGAATTCCGGGTTTTCACTGACCCCATGGTGCGCCGGGCTGACATCCACGCCATGGCTTGGCTGCTGACGGTTCCCGCCGACCAGGTGTCGGAGCTGGGCGACTACGCCCGGGGCAAGGAAGTCGATCCCTTTGCCATCTGGCAACTGGCTGACAACGGACGGCGCCAACTTGCCGCCGGCCGGCAGACCTACCATCCGGTTTGGTATGTGGAACCTTGGCGCGACAATCAAAAGGCGTTGGGCTTTGACTTCGGCAGTGAACCCTTGC
Organism: Desulfatitalea alkaliphila; assembly: GCF_022968795.1. GTDB lineage: Bacteria > Desulfobacterota > Desulfobacteria > Desulfobacterales > Desulfosarcinaceae > Desulfatitalea > Desulfatitalea alkaliphila. The sequence goes on along the minus strand of NZ_JALJRB010000035.1, from coordinate 10,912 downwards.
GCCGCGCTGCTTTGGAAACCGCCGCCATCAGCGGCTTGCCCACCGCCACCGCGCCCATCAACCTGATTGCCTTTGACGAAAAAGAGGAGGGGATCGCCATTGTGCTGCCGGTGCGTGCCATGGCAACCGATCTTCCGGCGCCGCTGCACAACGGCTTCGTGCTTGCCGTGCTGCGGCCGCTCCCTTTTCTGGAAAACGTTCTGGCATTGAGCGCCTTTGACCGCAATCCCATCGCCCTCACCTTGTGTCACTACAGCCGTGACAATGGGTTCGCTCCCCTATCTACGGCAGGCGCCCCCCACAACAGCGATGCGGCACTGCCGGCACCGATGGATATCGGCGGCACCACACTGTCCTCCCTCTTCCCGCTTTTTGCTTTCGGCCGATCCTACGCCCTGGTGGTGAATCCGACCCCGGTGTTCCTGGAGGCCCATCCAGCCCGGGCAGCGCTGATCACTGTGTTGGCCGGGGGCCTATTGACCACCCTGACCACCTTGTTAACCCTTTTGCTGGTCCGCCGCCGCAGCGATCTGGAACGAGAGGTGCGAAACCGCACGGCCGAATTGCAGGCCGCCCGCGAAACCAGCGCCCGCAACGAGCGTTTTCTGGACAGCGTGCTGGAAAGTGTGCAAGACGGCATCAGCGTGCTGGACACGGAGTTGAACATCATCCACGCCAACAAGATGATGGCAAAGTGGTACCCCGTCGATGGCGCCCTGGTCGGCCAGAAGTGTCACCGCGTCTACCACAACAGCGACACCCCCTGCGCCGCGTGCCCCACCTTGCGCTGCATCCGCTCGGGCCGCATGGAGCGGGAGATCGTCCCCGGGCGGCCGGACACCCCGGTGGAGTGGATCGAGCTCTACAGCTATCCCATCAAGGCGCCCGACACCGGCGAGGTGACCGGAGTGGTGGAATTTGTGCGAGACATCACCGAGCAACGCCGATTGCAGGCGCAACTGTTTCAATCCCAGAAGATGGAGTCGGTGGGCCGGCTGGCCGGCGGCGTGGCCCATGATTTCAACAACATGTTGAGCGTGATCAGCGGTTACAGTGAATTGCTGCTGGACAAACTGGCACCCGACGATCCGTCCCGCCAGGATGTGGCGGAAATCGCCTCGGCGGCACAGCGCTCGGCCCTGCTTGTGCGCCATTTGCTGGCTTTCGCCCGCAAGCAGACCATCGCCCCTGTCAGCTTGGACCTGAACACCACCGTGGGCGGGATGATCAAAATGCTGGAGCGAATGATCGGCGAGCACATCGCCATCGAGTGGCGACCGGCCCCCGATCTATGGCGTATCCGGATGGACCCGGCCCAGTTGGACCAGGTGTTGACCAACCTGGCGGTCAATGCCCGGGATGCCATCGCCGGCACGGGCCGGGTGATCATCGAAACCGCCAATGCCACCTTCGACGAAGCCTACAGCCGTGAACATGCCGAATGCCTACCCGGCCAATATGTCATGCTGGCGGTCAGCGACAACGGTCAGGGGATGGAAAAGCAGGTGGTGGCGCAACTGTTCGAACCGTTTTTCACCACCAAACCCCAGGGGGAAGGCACGGGGCTCGGGTTGTCCACGGTATACGGCATTGTGACCCAGAATCGGGGTTTCGTGAACGTCTACAGCGAACCCGGAACCGGATCCACCTTCAGGATCTATCTACCGCGGGATACGGTCGTCGAGCAAGCCCCCGCACGGCCGACGGCCCCTGCGCCGGCGCCCAGCGGCACGGAGACCGTGTTGTTGGTGGAGGATGAACCCTCCCTGCTCGAATTGGCCACCTTGATGCTGCAGCGGTTGGGCTACACCGTGGTGGCGGCCCAATCGCCCGGCCGGGCGTTGGCGCTGGCGCGCGCGGCGGATCGGCACATCGACCTATTGATGACCGACGTGATCATGCCCGAAATGAGCGGGCGCGATCTGTGGCAAGCGATGCGCGCCCTGCGTCCCACCCTCAAGTGTCTGTTCATGTCCGGCTACACCGCCAATGTGATCGCCCACCACGGCGTGCTGGAAGAGAACGTCTATTTCCTGCAAAAACCCTTCAACACAGCCGCTTTGGCGGCCAAGCTGCGCGAAGTTTTGGCCGATGCCTGAAGTTCACTCCGCCAGGGGACAGGCGCGCATGGTTTCGGCGATGCTTTGGTAAACGTCGGAGAAGCGAATCAGTCCGACGATTTGCTTGCCCTCCTGCACGAACAAGGAGTCGTGGCGCCCCACCACGAAACGGTGGAAGGCCTTGTCCATCCGTTCCTCCGCCGCCACCATGTGATCCGGTGCAGGCAGCCGGACAAAGCTGTCAATTTTGACCCCGTAGGCTTTGCGGCAAAGCTCGGACAAGGGCTTTTCCCACAGGCGGTATTCGTCTTTCATGGTGTTCAACGTCTCGGCCGAGAAGCCGAAACGGGACATCTCTTTGAGATTGTCGATCTTACTGTAGTTGGGTTCCAACCCCTGCACCACATCCATGGGGGAGAGTTTGCCCACGATTTCGCCCTTTTCGTTCTCCACCAGCAAAATGCGCTGGGGGGCCTTGCCGGCCAAATAGTCCTGCTGCGATTTTTCCAGTGCCTCCACGGCCTCGATCAATGTCGCACCGCTGGACAGGCGCGCAAAGTCTTGCACCGGACGCATCAGATCCCGCACTTTCGTTTTCTCCATGGTTTCGCTCCTCTCTTGGGTACCGGTCCTGCCGGAAATGGCGCTATGGGTTATGGATAGCGGCGGCACAGCATGCCAACCGCTGCCGGGATCATACATGCATCCGGGCCGGCAGATCAATGGGCAGTTGACAGCCGGTGGAAAATTCAATATAGCCGCTTGCATAAAGCCGCTGTCGGCACCGGTCCGGCCGGCCCATCACCGGAGATCCCATGATCAACCGCATCGTCGCCATCCTTTTTCTTTGTTTCATCGGCATCAGCTCCGCTTTTTTTTTATCCTCGCGCTGCTGATTTGGCTGCTGACCATCCCCTTTGACCGTCGCCTGGTGTGGCTGCACATGTTCACATCCTTCTGGGCCTGTCTCTATTTGTGGACCATGCCGGCCTGGTCGGTGACCGCCGCAGGCCGTGAAAAAATTCGTAAAAAGGCCACCTACGTCGTCGTGTCCAACCATCAGTCCGGCCTGGACATCCTGGTGGCCTTCCGCCTCTTTTTTCCTTTTAAATGGGTCTCCAAGGTGGAGATGTTCCGGGTGCCTTTCATCGGCTGGAACATGACCCTCAACGGCTACATCCGACTCCAGCGCGGCCAAAAGGAGAGCATCGAAAAGATGATGACCGCCTGTGAGCGGACCTTGGCGCGGGGCAGTTCGGTCTTCTTTTTTCCCGAGGGCACCCGTTCGCGCACCGGCGAGCTGAAGCCCTTCAAGCCCGGCGCCTTCATTCTGGCCCATCGCATGCGGCTGCCCATCCTGCCCATCGCCATCAACGGTACCAAGGACGCCCTGCCCAAGGCCAGCCTCAACTTTCACGGCTTTCACCCTATTCACATCCAAGTGTTGGACGAAATCCCCTATGCGGCCTTCGCCCAACTGGACCCGGTGCAGACCGCCGAAATGGTGCGCCAACGCATCGCCGCCAATGTCCATACCCCCTGACGCAGCGCGTCGCTAAAAACTCAAAGTCGATTGCGGCGGGCCGCTGAAGCAGCCCGCCGCCTTTCTTGTGGTCGGTGAATGAATCAAAATGAAGCGACGAAACGCACGCCGCTGATCAGACCGCGCGGTTTGTTGCCGTCGTTGTCTTCATCTTCCTGATACTGAAAATTGAGACTCACGGCGCTGTATTCGTTGAAGACCCAGCGATAGTAAAGCTCGGCCACTTGGGATCGATCGATGTCATCGTTGCCGCCATCGAGCAAGGCGTATCCAAAGCCGATGTTGTCCTCGCCGCGCCCCCACAAACCGCCTTTGATATCGATGCCCGCCGCATACAGGTTGCGATGGGCGATCAGGGCATCGTTGTCCTGGTGCCCCAGCCGCAACCAAACACCGTAGGTGTCGCCCAATTCCTGGTCGAAGGAAAGCACGCCGCCGAGCAGGGCCTGATCGGCCTCGCTGTCCGGGCCGTCGAACTTTTTACCGGTGCCGGCAACGGCCAAGCGGTAATTGCCTTCTCCGAGCCCCAAATCCAGGCGGTAGCCGATCTGGGCGCCGTAAAAATGGTGTCCGGCATCCTCCTCGTCGCCGGCGACATCCATCACCACCGCCCGCGCGTGCCAATTACCCAGTTCATACTGAAGTGCGCCACCCAGATCGAAGGCCGGCAGAAAGACGGTGGGACTGTTGACCAAGGCTTCGTTCATGAACTGGCCGAACTCGTCATTGGCAAATGCGTTGTCGTCCAGATAATCGGCCGCATTGATCAGGCCTCCGACGACTTCCAGATCACCGAAGGCCCCCAGTGCCAGGCGGCGAGCGTACCAGGCGGTGAGCAGGTAGTCACGATCGCGCCCGCCGATGCCCTTAACATCCCCCTCCAGGTCGGCGGCCCACGGCACCAGGGCAAACGGGGAGTGACCGTCGTTGAGCGCGTTGCCCGCGGCAAAGCCGAAACCGGCTTGGATCACATCCTTTTCGGTCAGCTGCAAGCGCAGCGTCGGCTGAAATACCAACGCACCCCGCCCCTTGTTGTCATGGTCCGGTGCCCGGCTCAGGCTCTGATACTGGTAAGCGGCGGCCAGATCGCCTTCGATGGAGAGCATGTCGCCCAACTCGATGGCCGCCGCACCACCGGCAAACCCCAACACCGCAATGGTGGCGGCCACGACGACCAACCCGAAGAACCCGTGCTTCATAGTGCAATCCTCCTTTTAAAAACAATGATGAAAGGTGAGTAATGGGCGATCCGCACACCATCCCGGCCTGCGCCGATCGGTTGTGGTTTCCGATCACCCGGCCAAATTAGAAATTTGGTTCTTTATTTTAATTATCTAACTTAGACCTCCTAAAAAACCGCCTGCGGCAATGCGTGCCCGGCAGGCGGCCATCGACAAACGGTTGGACTATGGGTTTTTGGATCGCTTTCTGCCGGCCGGCGCACCACCTTTACCCGACACCTTGCGCTTGATGACCGGCTTGGGTTGCGCGACCCCTGAAGGGCGTTGCCCACCGATCTCTTCACAACTGAACTGCTCGGTACAACTGGCGCACGCTTGCGGCTTATTGCCGGATGTACGATAGGTGTCGAAGTGTTCCAACCAACTCTCACCGGCGCGGGGGCAATCCTGAATGAAGGCCATGAAGTCGGCCAGCCGCTCCAAGGTGGACAAGCTCAAAGCGTGCTCCATTTTGCACGCCTCTTCATCGGCGACCTGGTGATCGATTTTGAGAATATCGGTCAGGAATTTGAGCAGCAGCCGGTGGCGACGGTGCATTTCGTGACCCACGGCGCTGCCCTCCGTGGTCAATTCGACATATTCATACTTCTCGTAATGCACCATGCCCCGCTCGTTGAGGGTCTTGAGGGCGCTGGTCACCGTCGGCATCTTCACATCCAAGCGCTTGGCGATGTCCTTGACGCGCACCACTTTCTTATCCTGGTCCAGGTCGTAAATCGCCTCCAGGTAGTCCTCCATCGTCGCGGTCAACGGCTTGTCGGCAAGCTTTTTCTTCGGGGATGTTTTATCCTTCTTGGCGGCTTCCAAGGCGATCTCCTTGTTTTACTGCACAACTTTCAAATTATGTTTTATTTTTCTAATAATATTCCCGTGGCACTATGTCAATGGATTTGTTCAGAGCGATGCTCATCACCAAATTGACCGGATTGCCTTCCGCCCGTCGGCAGTCACCCGTCCGCACCCGGTGGCTCCACCCTCCATCAGCGCACATGCCGCAAAAGTGCAAACGGGGCTTGACAAACATGCCATATGGGGTTTAAAACGCCGTTTCAAACAGCGTTTAATCTCATGGGCGCGCCCTGCACACAAGGGCCCGGCCGCAAGGGTGGCAGCCATGGAAAGCCCCAAAGACACCAAAACCCGGCTCCTGGAAGCCGCGGAACAACTTTTCGCGCAGCAAGGGGCCGAAAAAACGACCCTGCGTCAAATCTGCGCTGTTGCCGATGCCAACCTGGCGGCCGTGAACTACCATTTCGGATCCAAGTCGGAACTGATCAGCGCCACCCTCTCGCGCATGATCAGCCTGGTGGTGGAAGCCCAAATGACACACCTGGATGCCCTGGAACAACGCGTCGGCGCAACGCTACCGGAGCTGGAGGATGTGCTCAGATGTTATCTGGCACCGATTTTCGACACTTCCCGAAATCACCCCAACCTGATCGTCTTGTTTGACAATCTGTCCAAGGCCTATGGGGATATCGACCGGTTTCACAGCCGGGTAATGGATTTGTTGGAAGTGGTCCATCGCCGTTATGTGGCGTTGTTGCACCGCGCCCTGCCCCACCTGGGCCGGGCGCAGCTTTTGTACCGCTACGCATTTTTTTGGGCCGGCGTTCATGATATCGTGGACCACTGGCTGCGCAAGGATTTGCAGTCCCTTTTCGCCGTCGAACTGGATCTCTCCGAAGCCATGCAGGAGGAGATGGTGCGGTTCATGGCGGCGGGTTTCAGGGGATAACCTAACAATGCGGTCTGCTTGTTCGGCCATCACCATAACCATGCAAGGCTATTTCAATCATCAGAGGTTTCCAATGAAACATGCGCTCCCCTTCACCGCCTTTATGCTGGCCCTTCTGGCCTTGTCCCCGGTCCCGAACGCTTTCGGTCAACCCCCGCAGGAGTCCCCTCCGGCCCTGGTGGTGCTGGACAAGGTGACAGAGGAGATGGTGGCGGAAAACACCCCGGTGGTGGGCACCCTTTATTTCGACCAGGCCAGTACCCTGGCGCCGGAGGTTGCCGGGATCGTGGCATCGGTGCGTGCACGGGCCGGTGACCGGGTCGAACGCGGCGACATCCTGCTGACCCTCAACACCGACTTCACCGATCAGGAGATTGCCCTGGCACGCAACCGCATCGCCCTGACCGAGATCCAGATGGAAAAGGCCGCCAAGGACCTTGGCCGTTTCGAGGTGCTGTTGCGGGAAGACGCCACCAGTGAAAAGGCTTATGAAGACATCCTCTATGCCCGACAGGAACTGGAAAAGCAGCACAACGCCTACACGCTGGACCTGGCCACGGCTCAACTGAAAAAGAACAAGAGCACGCTGCGCGCCCCCTATGACGGCATCGTCCTTGAAAAAATGGTGGATGTGGGCACCTATGCGGCCCCCGGCTCGCCCTGTTTCCGCATCGGCGCCGTGCAGGAACTTTACGTCAAAGTGCCGGTGGCCGAAGACCTGGTGCGCTATGCCCAGCGGGGCGAGGCAACGGATGTCACCATCAACGCCCTGAACCAGGAGCTGCCGGGCACCCTTGAGGGCTTTGTGCCCGTGGCGGACCGCATGACCCGCAACATTCTGCTCAAGGTCAAAATCCCGCCGCCCGACCAAGTGGTGGAAAACATGTCGGCAACGGTGCGGGTGGCGGTGGCGCCGCCGCGCATGCTCAAGCTGGTACCGCGGGACGCCTTGGTTCAACTGCAGGGACAGGATTTTGTCTACACGCTCAAAGAAGGCAAGGCAGCCCCCTTGCCGGTCAAGATCCTGGGTTATACGGGCACCAAGGCCGCCGTGGCCTCCGAACCACTACAGGCCGGCATGCAGGTGGTAGTGGACGGCGCCCAGCGGCTGCGTCCGGATCAGCCTGTGAAGGTCATCGATCGATAGTCTCCACCGCAAAACGCCAATCTTTCAGTCCAACGGAAAGAAAACCATGGATATTCTGAAATACGCCATTTCCAAACCCGTCACCGTGGCCGTGGCCGCCCTCCTGATTCTATTGTTCGGCATCATCGGCATCATCCGTCTGCCGGTTCAATTGGCCCCGGACACCGAGCTTCCCCGAATCGAGGTCTACACCATCTGGCCGGGCGCCACGCCCAGCGAAATCGAGAACGAGGTGGTGGAAAAGCAGGAGGACAAGCTGAAAAGCATCCAGGACCTGCAGAAGCTGGAAAGCACCTCCTATAACAACTTCTCCCAGATCACCTTGACCTTCGGCCTGGGCACCGACATCAACACCGCCGTGCAGCGGGTCTCCAACAAGCTGGACGAAGTGTGGGACTACCCCGACGATGTCAAAAAGCCCATCATCAACACCTCCGGCGCCAATGCCAGCCCGTCGGTCATTCTGACCCTCAAAATGCGCGAAGGAGATCCCCGGCAGGTCGCCCACTACCAAACCTTTTTCGAGAACGAGATCCAGCAGTACCTGGAACGGGTGGACGGCGTCTCCTCGGTGATGGCCTTCGGCGGCACCCCCGACCAGTTGGAGGTGGTGGTGGATCCCATCAAGATGGCCCGCCACGGGATCACCATCGGCCAGGTGATGGCCAAGGTGGCGGCGGCCAACAAGGACACGTCGGCGGGGGTGCTGAACATCGACCGCAAAAGCTACCGCATTCGCACCGCCGCCAAGTTCGAGGCGGTGAACGATCCGCTGAATGTGGTCATCCTGGAAGACGACAACCGGCGCGTCTTCCTGCGCGACATCGCCACCACCCGCATGGGCAATGAAACCCAGATGTTCGCCGTTTTCGACGGCGGCTCGGACAGCATCGTCGTCATGATCCGACGCCAGACCGGTGCCAACGTGCTGGACCTGGTGCGAAACATCCGTGACGTGGTGGACCACCTCAACGCCGAAGTGCTACCCGAGTACAATCTCTTCCTGAAATGGAACCACGACCAGGCCCCCTACATCCTCAAAGCCATCAGCATCGTGCAGAACAACGTCTTCATCGGCGGTATGCTGGCCATCGCGGTGTTGCTGCTGTTCCTTCGCAGTTTCCGCGCCACCCTCATCACCGCCCTCTCCATCCCTGTGGCCGCCGTGGGCACCTTCCTTTTCTTGTGGTTGCTGGATCGCAACATCAACGTGGTCAGCCTGGCCGGCATCTCCTTTGCCGTGGGCATGTTGGTGGACAACTCCATCGTCGTGCTGGAGAACATCGACCGCCACCGCCAGTTGGGCAAACGGATCGGCCGGGCGGCCTATGAAGGCACCAAGGAGGTCTACGGTGCGGTCATCGCCTCCACCCTCACCACCGTGGCGGTTTTTCTGCCGATCATTTTCATGCGCGAAGAGGCCGGACAGCTTTTCAAGGACATCGCCTTCGCCATTACGGCTGCCATCCTGTTGAGCCTGCTGGTTGCGGTCACCATGATTCCCACCGCCATGAACCGGGCCTACGGGCAGGAGGAACGCAAAAAGAAGCGGCTCGCCAGCGGAGCCATCGACCGTTGGGGGGGCAGGATCAGCAGTGTCATCACCGGCATATCCGCCTTCTGCCGCCGCAGCATTCCGTTGCGCCTGGCCAGCGTCTTCGGCTTTACATCCCTGGCCTTGTTGATCGCCTGGGCCTTGATGCCCAAGGCGGAATACCTGCCCCAGGGCAACCAGAACATCATCATGACCATCCTGGTGCCGCCGCCGGGTTACTCGGAGAGCAAACGGCGGGAAATCGGCGACCGGATCTTCGCGCAGATCAAACCCTACATGGAAGAGGACGGCCGCGATGGTATCCCGCAGATCCGCCACACGTTCTATGTGAATGCGGACATGTTCAGCCTTGTGGGCACCGTGCTCACCGAAGAGAACGAAACCCGCGCCCGGGAGCTGATCCCCTTGATGAACCGTATCGTCAACTCCCTGCCGGATCTGTTCGGCGTCAGCATTCAACCGGGCATCTTCCAAACCGATCTGGGCCAGGGGCGCACCGTGGATGTCAATGTCTCCGGAGAGGATTTAACCACCATCGTCCAATCGGCCGGGATGCTGTTCGGTGCCCTCTCCCAAGCCCTGCCCAACGCCCAGATCCGGCCGGTGCCCTCCCTGGAAATGACCTACCCGGAAGTCAACATCATCCCGGACAAGCGCAAACTGGCCGCTTCGGGCCTCACCGAAACCGAATTGGGAGACTACGTGGCCGTAATGGGGCACGGCAAGATCATCGGCGAATACCGCCCCACCGACGGCTACCAGGTCAACATGGTGGTGCGCGCCCCGGAAAACGACTTTCCGACCCCCGAAGCGATCCTCAACGCACTGATCGCCAACAACCGCGGCCAGTTGATCCGCATCGGCGATGTGGCCGACATCCAGTACGCCCAGGGCATGACCCAAATCGCCCGCCTGGAGAAGCGACGCAACGTCCGCCTGGAGGTGACGCCGCCCGAGGACCTGCCCCTGCAGGCGGCCCTGGAGCAGATCGACGGCCTGGTGGCCGATCTGCAACAACAGGGCATGCTGCAAGGGGTGTCGGTGGCCACCGGCGGCAATGCCGACAAGCTGACTGAAACCTTCGACGCCCTGAAATGGAATTTCGTGCTGGCCGTACTCATCATCTACCTGCTCATGTCGGCCCTTTTCGAAAACTTTTTCTACCCGCTGATCATTCTGTTCGCCGTGCCGCTGGCGGCCGCGGGCGGATTCGTGGGCCTGTGGCTGGTCAATGCCACCATCGCCCCGCAGCCCTTGGACGTGCTCACCATGCTCGGTTTCATCATCCTGGTGGGTTCGGTGGTCAACAATGCCATTCTCATTGTGCACCAATCGTTGAACAATGTGCGTTTCGAGGGCATGGCCGGACCGGAGGCCATCGACGAGGCAGTGCGCACCCGCATCCGCCCCATTTTCATGAGCGCCACCACCACCATTCTGGCCCTGTCGCCCATGGTGCTTTCCACCGGATCGGGCAGCGAAATGTACCGCGGCATCGGCTCGGTGCTGCTCGGCGGCCTGGCCATGTCCACCCTGTTCACTTTGGTGGTGATCCCGGCCTTGTTGGCTTTTTTCATCGGCTATGAAAAACCGCGAACGCAGAACGAAAATGGGATATAAGTTTTAAG
>NZ_JALJRB010000034.1 GCF_022968795.1 Desulfatitalea alkaliphila | reverse complement strand
CTCAACAAACCCAACAAACTCAATAAACCCAACAAACCCCTTGACGGCGCAAAACCGCTCTGATAAATGAGTGAGCATTCATTCATTATTGAAAAAGGTGACTTCCTTGTCCGTCAAGCGCAATACCGACAAATACGATCAAATTCTCGCCGCCGCTGTAAAGGTGTTTGCCGACAGGGGTTTCGCCCAATCCACCATCGCCCAGATCGCCCAGGAAGCCGGTGTGGCGGACGGCACCATCTATCTCTATTTCAAAAACAAAGACGACATCCTGGTCCAGTTTTACGAACGGATGACCGAACATGTCTCCGAGTGTTTCTACAAGGCGGTGGCCGAAGGGACCACCTCCATCGATAAGCTTTATAACCTGGTGCGGGCGCACCTGGAGGTGTTTCAGAGCCAGGCCAGCGGCGCCATCGTCTACCAGAGCGAGACCCATTTGCAGTGGCGCCTGGTGCAGGAGCCCACGCGCCAGATGTCCCGGATGTATCGCGAATTGATCTCCAAGCTGGTGGCCATGGGGCAACAGGAGGGGACCATCCGCTCCGATCTGTATGTGGGATTGGTCAAACGACTCATCAACGGTGCGGTGGAGGAGGTGATCAACACCTGGATCCACACCGGCATGGACCACGATCTGCCATCCATGGCCGAGCCGTTGGTGGATCTATTTATAAAAGGCATCGGTACGCAAGCGGGTGCCACGGCGGTCGACCATCTGGCGCCGCAGGACAATCAAAAAATCATGGTTCAATAAACAAAAGGAGAGCGTTCAATGGCCCAACAAATCGCGGATCGCAAAGATGTGGATTTTGTGCTTTTCGATCAACTCAATGTCGACAGCCTGAGCAAGTTCGATCAGTTCGGGGAGTTCAATCGCAAAACCATCGAAATGATTGTTTCCGAGGCCCGCACCTTGGCCATCAAAGAGATGCTGCCCACTATGAAGGACGGGGACGAAACCGGCTGCAAATTCGAAAACGGTACGGTCACCGCGCCCGAAAGCTTCAAGCGGGTTTGGAACCTGTTCAAAGAGGGGGAGTGGGTCAGCACCCACGTGTCCCCCGAATGGGGCGGTCAGGGCATGCCCCACTGCGTCAGCATCGCCGCCGGTGACTATTTCATGGGGGCCAACTTTTCTTTCATGATGTATCCAGGCTTGACCAACGGTGCCGCGTCCTTGATTGAGAACTTCGGCACCGACAAGCTAAAGAAGCTGTTTCTGCATAAGATGAACTCGGGCGAGTGGACCGGCACCATGCTGCTCACCGAGCCCGAGGCCGGTTCCGACGTCGGTCGGCTGACCTCCACGGCGGTCAAGAACGACGACGGCACTTACTCCATCAGCGGTAACAAAATATTCATCTCCTCCGGCGAGCACGACCTGTCCGACAACATCATCCATCCGGTACTGGCGCGCATCGAAGGTGCGCCGGCCGGCACCAAGGGCATCTCCCTGTTCCTGGTGCCCAAGATCTGGGTCAACGACGACGGCAGCATGGGCGAGCCCAACGATGTGGTGTGCACCGGCATCGAGGAGAAAATGGGGATTCACGGCAACGCCACCGCCTCGCTTACCCTGGGCGGCAAGGGCAAGTGCCGCGGCTACCTGCTGGGCGAAGAGAACAAGGGCATGCGCGCCATGTTCCTGATGATGAACGGCGCCCGTTTGCACACCGGCGCCCAGGGCTTCGCCTGCGCCAGCGCCTCCTACCTCAACGCCGTCAACTACGCCCGCGAGCGCATTCAAGGCCGTCACCTGAACGATTCGGCCAAGCACGACGCACCGGCCGTGCCAATCATCCAGCACCCCGACGTGCGCCGCATGCTGCTGACCATGAAATCCTACGTGGAAGGCATGCGCAGCCTGCTGTACTGGGTGTCCATGCTCATCGACAAGTCCCACCTGGGCAGCGACGAAGAAAAAGCCAAGGCCCAGGCGCTGGTGGACTATCTGACCCCCATCTGCAAGGGCTACGTCACCGATCGGGCCTCCGAGATGTGCAACCTGGGCATGCAGGTGTACGGCGGCTACGGTTACATCAAGGAGTATCCCCAGGAGCAGTATGTGCGCGACTGCCGCATCACCCAGATCTACGAAGGGACCAACGGCATTCAAGCCATGGATCTGCTGGCCCGCAAGACCGTCATGGACGGCGGCAAGGCCATGATGATTCTGGCCGGCGAAATGCAGGCCACCATCGAAAAAGCCAAAGCCATCGAGGCCCTCAAGCCGCTGGCCGAAAAACTGGAACCCATGCTCAAGAAGCTGGGCGACGTGGCCATGTTCCTGGGCAAAAACATGATGGAAGGCAAGGTGTTGAACGCCTTTGCCCATGCCTACGGCTTCATGGACATTGTGGGCGACACCGTCATGGCCTGGCTGCTGCTGTGGCGCGCCGAAACGGCCGCTCGCCTGCAGGCCGAGGGCAAACGTAAAAAAGATGAGAAATTCTTCGAAGGCCAGATCAAGTCGGCCGACTTTTTCATCAGCACCATTCTGCCGCTGACCAAGGGCAGAATTCAGGTGATCATGGACAACTGCTCCGCCGCGGTGGATATCGACGAAGAGTGCTTCGGCGGTAAATAGGACCGCAGCGGTTCAGCGCGACAAATAGAAACCGGGAACCCGCCGGCGGGTTCCCGGTTTTTGCGTCCTCGGATGCGGGGCGGTTTTACTCGGGGCGCACCGGACAGCCGGCGCACCCCGTTCGTGACATCTACTTTTTGTCGCCCCTTTGCTTCATCTCCTCCGCCCGCAGATCCTTCTTGAGCACCTTGCCCACGTTGGTCTTGGGCAGTTCCTTGCGGAACTCGATCTCCGTGGGCCATTTGTATTTGGCCAGCTTGTCGTGGCAGTAGGCGATCATCTCTTCCTCGGTGGCCGTTTCCCCTTCCCGCAGCACGATGAACACCTTGACCGTCTCGCCGCGGCTGGCATGGGGCACGCCGATGGCGCTGGCTTCCACCACCTTGGGGTGTTCGAAGTACACCTCTTCGATATCCCGCGGGTAAATGTTGTACCCGCCCGATATGACCAGATCCTTCTTGCGGTCGATGATGTAGAAGTAACCGTCCTCGTCCATGGTGGCGATGTCGCCGGTGTGCAGCCAGCCGTCGGTGATGGTTTCGGCCGTCGCCTCGGGACGGTTCAGATAGCCGCGCATCACCTGGGGGCCCTTGATCAACAGCTCGCCCGATTCGCCCACCGGCACCTCGGTTTGGCCGTCATTGACATCCACGATGCGGCAGAGGGTGTCGCAGATGGGCAGGCCGATGCTGCCCACTTTGCGCAGACTGCCTTCGCCGCAGGGGTTGATGTGGGTCATGGGCGAGGTCTCGGTCAGCCCGTAGCCCTCCACGATGATGCCGCCGGTGCGCTTCTCGAAATCCTTGATCACCTCCACCGGCAGCGGGGCACTTCCGGAGAACATGTTCTCGATGGAGCTCATGTCGATGCTTTCGATGCCCGGCTCCTGCAAAATGCCGATGTACATGGTGGGCACCAGGGCGGCGAAGGTGATCTTGTACTTTTTGAGGGTCTGCACCAACTGGGGCGGCTGCGGCTTGGGCACCAGCACCAGGGTCCAGCCGAAAAAGAGGCCGATGTTCATCACGCTGGTCAGCCCGAAAACATGGAAGAAGGGCAGGGCGCCGATGCCGACGTTGTTGCTGTCGATGTGGGGGAACCATGCCGCTCCCTGCTGCACCTGGCGGCTCAGGTTGCCGTGGGTCAGAACGGCCCCCTTGCTCACGCCGGTGGTGCCGCCGGTGTATTGATAGATGGCCACGTCATCGAAGGAGAGCTCGACCTTGGGCGGTTCGGGCGGGGTTTGGGCGATCAGGTCTTTCCAGCGGAACAGTTCGTCCGCCGGCTGCACATCGGCCTTCAACCCCTTTTTCTTGCCCACCAGGGGAAAGAGCAGGCTCTTGGGAAAGGGCAGGTAGTCGCCGATGCTGGTGTAGACGATCTGCTTGATCTTGGTTTTGGGGCGCAGGGCTACCATGCGGGCAGCCAGCAGATCGATGGTGATCAGTACCTTGGACCCGGAGTCGTTGAACTGGTGCTCCAACTCGCGGTCCGAGTAGAGGGGGTTGTTCATCACGGCGATGGCCCCGATGCGGTGAATGGCGTAAAAGGCGGCCACGCAGGGGATCATGTTGGGTAGCAGAATGGCCACGGCGTCCCCTTTGCGAACACCGAAGCGGTGCAGGCAGGTGGCGAAGCGATCGACCATGTCCTTGAGTTCTGTATAATTGATCTTGTAGCCCTCGAAGATCAAGGCGGTTTTGTCGGGAAACCGGCTGACGCTGCGGTCCAGAAAGTCGGGCAGGCATTTGTCCTCGAAGTCGACGAATTCGGGAACCCCTTTCTGGTAGTGCTTGAGCCAAGGTTTGTCTTCGTAGCGAACTGCCTGGGTCATACCGGCCTCCTTTGCATTGCTTGAAATAGTGTTTGCCGTCATTTTGGATCTGTGATATAGATCCTGCTTCTTAGGCCTGCAAGCAGTTAATTATGTTGGCTTTTTATATCCACCGACCCTGCTTGCGGGCATCGTGGGCAACTGTTTTCGCTTGACTCGGTTCGCTTCGTTTATTATGCACCATAGGTATGAATGAGCACTCATTCAGTTTTACGGTCAAGTTTCAGCGCCATTTTCGTCACGATTTCAGATCGTATCGTGGAAGTGCTGGATGTGGCGCCGGGCAATGTACCCTTTGGCTGAAAGAACGATAATCGAGTGATTGAGAATCAGCATTCTGAATTAAGTTCAATAATATAAACCAAGGGAGAAATAAAGAGAAAAATGGAAACAGCGTTGACACCACCATCCGGTTTAGGGATTCTGGCCATTTTGTTGTCGCTTGTTATCGTGGGTTTGGGAGTGGGTGCTTTCACCTACATCCTGGCCAAACGGATCCGGCCCCTGTTCAAGGCGGCCCCCGACTTTCGCAAGGACCGCATTTTCACCCGAATCAGCAACACCTTCAACCTGCCCCACCACCGCATGCCGCGCTATTTTCTGGCCGGCGCCATTCACATCACCATCCTGATCGGCTTTATCGTGCTGTCGCTGCGCTGGATCAGCATGGTGGTCATGGGGTTTTCCGCCGATCCCTATCTGCCCTGGCATTTCGCCATCGTGGGGGATGTGTATGATGTGATTCGCAATATCGTGGCGACGGCGGTGCTGGTGGCCTGCATCGTGGCCATCGTGCGGCGTGCCTATTTCCGGCCCGAGCGTTACGAGGTGCCCGAAAGATTCGGCAAGAGCCACACCCCCGAGGCGATTTTCGGGGTTGCCCTGATCGCCGCCCTGATGGTGCTGGACATGATGTTCGAGGGCAGCATGGTGGCGGCCGAGCGCCAGCAGGACATGGCCGCCAAGTTTCTGCTGCCCGGCACCGGCGTCTGGTTCGCCTCCCTGTTTTTCGGCGCGGCCTCCCAGGGCACCCTGCAAGTGGTCCACGGGGTCTCCTTTTACCTGCACATGGTGGTCTTTTTCGGTTTTCTGGTCTACCTGCCCTTCGGCCGTTTGTTCCATCTGGTGATGTCCCTGCCGACCCTCATGGCCATGAAGCTAGACAAGGGCACCGTCAAACCGGTGCGCTGGGGCGTGGACGACGACAAGCTGGACAGCCTGGAATCCTTCGGCGTGAAAAAGTTCGAGGATTTCACCTGGAAGCACATGCTCGACTTTTACGCCTGCGCCGATTGCGGGCGCTGCTCGGACAACTGCCCGGCCAATGCCGTGGGACGTCCCCTGTCGCCCCGCTTCATAACCATCAAATGCCGTGAATACGCCAAGGCCGCCTATCCGCTGCAAGGCGCCATCAAAGAGAGCGTGCCCTTGATCGGCAATGTGCTCGAAGAGGACGAGATCTGGTCCTGCACCACTTGCGGGGCCTGCGAGGAGGAGTGCCCGCTGCTGATCGAGTACATCGACAAGATGGTGGACCTGCGCCGCGGCATGGTGGACGAGGGCATGGTGCCCCAGTCCCTGCAGAAGCCGCTCAGCGCCATCGAAAAGCGCGGCAACCCCTGGGGCAAGATGGAAAAGAAGCGCGCCGAGTGGACCAAGGCCATCGCCGAGGAAGTGCCGGTCAAAGAGGTCAACGGCAAGGAAGAGGCCGAAACGCTCTTTTTCGTGGACAGCATCACCTCCTTCGACGACCGCATGCAGCTGATCGGCCAGGCCACCGCCAAGCTGCTGCACACCGCCGGCGAGGATTTCGGCATCCTGGGCAAGGACGAGAAGGACAGCGGTAACGAAGTGCGCCGCTTCGGCGAAGAGATGCTTTTCCAGGACCTCAAGGATCACAACACCGAAATGATCAAAGGCTCCGGGGCCCAGCGGATCGTCACCGCCGACCCCCATGCCTTCAACGCCTTGAAGCACGATTACAAAGATCTGCCGCCGGTGGAACACATCAGCCAGTACCTGGCCCGCCGGATCCGCGAGGGCAAATACAATTTCAAGGCGCTGCAGAACGGCCACAAGGTTTACACCTATCACGATCCGTGCTATCTCGGCCGTCACAACAACCTGTATGATGAACCGCGGGCCGTCATCGATGCCCTGCCGGGTGTCAAGCGGGTGGACATGGAGCGTTGTCGCGATCGCTCCTTCTGCTGCGGCGGCGGCGGGTTGATGCTGTTCTATGAACCGGAAGAAGAACAACGCATGGGCGTGCTGCGGGTCAAAATGGCCCAGGAAGCCGGTGCCAACGTCATCGTCACGGCGTGCCCCTTCTGCCTGGTCAACATGGAAGACGCCATCAAGGTGGCCGGCCTGGAAGGGCAGATGGAAGCCATCGATCTGGCCGAGCTGGTGGCCCAGCATCTGGATGAGTGACAAGGTCCGGCGGCCGCAGGGCAGCCGTCATGAACCGAACATATCGAGTGATTGGACGAAAAGTAACCACATTGCCATCAGGGAGGAGTAAACATGGAGATTCTGGTATGCGTGAAAAGGGTTCCGGATACCGCCGAGAACGAGATCGAGATCAAGAGCGACGGAACCGACATCAAGCGGGATGACCTGGTCTATTCGGTCAACGAATGGGACAACTACGCCGTTGAAGAGGCCATTCAGATCCGCGACAAGGTCGGCGGATCGGTCACCGTGATCACCGTCGGCGACGAAGAGGGCGAAGAGGTGCTGCGGCGCCAGATGGCCATGGGGGCCGATAACGGCATCCTGCTGTCCGACAGCGCCTTCGAAGGCTCCGACGGCCGCGGCATCGCCACCATTCTCAAGGCCGCCGTGGAAAAAGGCAAATACGATCTGATCATGACCGGCGCCCAGGCCGACGACGGCGCGGCCCAGGTGGGCGGTATGCTGGCGGCCATGCTGGACTTGCCCTATGCATCCCTGGTGAACAAGGTGGAAGTGGACAACGGCAAGCTGAAGGTCGGCCGCGAGATCGAAGGCGGCAACCAGGAGATGAACGAAATCGAGCTGCCCTGCGTGCTGTCCATCCAGACCGGTATCAACGAACCGCGCTACGTGGGTATTCGCGGTATCCGCAAAGTGGCCTCGGTGGAGATTCCCACCCTCGCGGCCGGCGATCTGGGCATCGATGCGGCCACGGTGGGCGCCGGTGCGGCCCGGGTGAAACGGGTGGATTACTTCACGCCGGAAATGGGTGAGGGCGCCGAGATTCTCGAAGGCAGCATGGAAGAAAAGATCGATAAACTGATTGAACTCTTGAAGGCCAAAGGAGGGTTGAAATAATGGCTCAGATGTTTGCCTATATCGCTCATAAGTGTGGCGAAATCGACGACACCGCCGCGGAACTGGCAGTGGCGGCCAAAAAAATCGACGCTTCCGCCGAAGTGACGGCCATCGTGGTCGGCGACGGCGCTGAGCTGGATACCGTGTGCCAGGCAGCGGCCAAGCTGTATCCCCAGGTGTGGAAATTCGCCCATGCCGATCTGGCCTATCCCAACGCCGAAATGGTGCGCAAGTTGCTGGTCAATGTGCTGGCCGCCGATGCCATCGTGCTCTTTCCCCATGACACCTTCGCCATGGACCTGGCCCCCGGCCTGGCGGTCAAGCTGGATTCGGCCTATGTGCCCGACATCGTCGGCGTGGACGGCATGGACGGCGGCGCCATCAAGTTGGTGCGCCAGGAGTATGCCGGCATGGCCCACGCCCATATCGCCTGCGATGCCGCCAATGGCGCCCTGCTGACCATGCGTCCGGGTTCTTTTCAGCCGGAAGCCGGCGCCGATGCGGGCGGCACCGTCACCGACAAATCCGGTGACATCGGCGACGTGAGCGCCAAACGCCGCTTCCTGGAAATCAAGGTGGCCGAGGTCGGCGATGTGGACATCACCAAGGCCGACGTCCTGGTCTCCGTCGGTCGCGGCATCGAAGAGCAAGACAACCTCGAAGTCGCCGAGGAACTGGCCAAGGCCATGGGCGCCGTGGTCAGCTGCTCCCGCCCCATCGTGGACGCCAAGTGGCTGGAAAAATCCCGCCAAGTGGGCACCTCCGGCGTCACCGTCAAACCCAAAGTGTACCTGGCCATGGGCATCAGCGGCTCCTTCCAGCACATGGGCGGCATCAAGGGCTCGCCCTTCATCGTGGCCGTCAACAAAAACCCCAAGGCCCCCATTTTCCAGATGGCCGACGTGGGCATCGTCGAGGACATCCTCGAGTTCATGCCCGCCCTGACGGAAAAACTGGAAGGCTAAGCACCACAACCATAGCCAATCCAAAGCAAGACACCAACGGCCGACCATGGCACCCGCCATGCTCGGCCGTTGTTTTCCCAATCCAACCCAACAAACCCAACAAACCCGATCCCATCGGCTCGCTTCGCGATCCTCTTGCGCAGCACCCTCGATTTGCCGTATGATCGCTCACTCATGAGCCCGCTGATCAAACGTATTGCGATTGTCTTTCTTTGTCTCGGCCTGCTGCTGGCGGTTGCCGCGGCGGCCAGCATCGCCTATCTCAACAGCGGCGCCTTTCGCAAAATGGCCATCGGGCGTATCGATACGGCCATCCCCGGACGCATCGAGTGGACCCATCACCGCTTCGCCCCCTTTGCCGGTGAATTTGTCATCGGCGGGTTGCGGCTGCTGGATGCCTCCGGCGAAACCCTGGCCGGGGTGGAGCGCATCGCCGTCTCGTTGCAGTGGCGCTCCCTGCTTGGCCGCACGGTGCACATTTCCCGGGTGCGGATCGATGCGCCCGTGGTCTTCGCTCGTCTGGATGGAAACGACCGGCTCAACCTGGTCGCAGCACTGACACCGCTCGGCGAACCGACCGCACCCGATGCGGCCGAGACGCCGGCCAAGGGTCTGCCCTTCGGGCTGCGTCTGGATGACTTTCAACTGCAGGACGGCCGGGTCACCTTCGAGCGGCCTGCCACGGCGTGGTCCGGTACCGCCGACGCCATTGCCGTCAACGCCGCCGGCAACCTGGCCCACCCTTCCGGCCGGCTGGAAGTGCACCTGGGCACGGCCCGTTTCATAACCGCCGAGGCCGATCATCAGATTCGGGAGATCACATTGGCCGCCGCCTACGATGGTCGATCGGCCGATCCCATTACCGTTTCCCTGCACACACCCGGCTCGCGCATCGGTGTCAGCGGGCGCGTGAGCGTCGACCAGGAGCCCCTGGACATGGATTTGGCGGCGCTGATCGATCTGGACCTGGCCGAGGTGCAGGCTTGGCTGCCCCCATCCCATGCCTTGTCGGGTCGCCTCGAAGGCACCTTGAGCGCGGTCGGCACGCTGGACGACCCGCTGGTGGACGGGGCGCTCACATGGCACCAGGGCGGCGTGCAGGGGCTGGATCTGGAGCGATTGGATCTGGTCATAGGGATGGCGCAGCGGCAGGTGACACTGTCCCGCCTGGCCCTGCGGGCCCCCTGGGTGACGGCGGACCTGACCGGCAGCGCCGATCTGCGATCCGTGTTTCCCCAAGGGTTGACCCAACCGGCCGCGGGTATGGCGGGTCTGGACTATGCCTTCACCTTGGCCGTGCAACATTTGGCGCCGGCCTTGATCGATGCCCTGGACTTGCCCCTGGAGGGCACCTGGCAGCTTCAGGCCCAACTGGCCGGCAGCGGCATTCCCGGGCCGGACGGCGGTAGCGGTGCCGGCGAAGTGGGACTGCAAGGCGCCGACCTGGTTCTGGCGGAGGGCGGTCGGCCCGCACCGGCGACCCTCTCCCTGGCGGCCGCATGGGATGCCCGGCAGTTGACCCTTTCCCGCCTGCAAGCGACCCTTGATCAGGTCACTCTGGAGACCGGCGGCGACGGCCGCCTTGAATGGGAAGGGCTGCAATTGGCACTGGACGGCCACCTGTACGCGCCGCGGTTGGCGGCCATCGGCGAACTGCTGGGCGGCGACCTGCCCGCCGCGGGCACCGCCGCCTTGGCGTTTCGTCTCCGGGGAGATGTCCGGCGGCCCAAGGTGCACGCCGTGCTGCTGGCGCGGGCGTTGGCCTGGCAGGAGTGGACCATCGGCCAACTGCTGCTGGAAGCCGATCTGGATGATGACGGTGTGGTGCATCTGCCCCGCCTGGCCCTGGAAAACCAGGGCAGTTTCCTGGAGGGCAGCGGCCGGGTGGCCTTGCTGACCCCCGACGGCGGCCTGCGATCCGACCCGTCCCTCTCCCTCACCCTGGCCTTCGATCCTCTGGATACGGCCCATTTTAACGCCGGACTGCCGGCCGACCTGCGCCTGTACGGCAAGTTGCAGGCGGACGGGCCCCTGGCCGATCCACGAGCGACATTGACCATCGCCCCAAGCGCGGTGCAATGGCAGGATTTGGCGGGTCAATTGGAGGGCACCCTGCGGTGGGCCGCGGGCGTCTTGTCCATCCCCGAGTTGGAGTTGTTGTCCGAACGCTCCCGGGTGCAGTTGACCGGCACTGCCCATCTACAGGAGACGGCCGACGGTCGATGGACCGACGATCCCCGGATAGAGGCCCGCTTGACCGCCGATCCGCTGGAACTGGCCGATTTCCTGGAGGGGATGCAGGGCGAGCTGCGCCTGCAGGCGGAACTGGACGGCGCTCTCTCCGGGCTGCAAGGCCGTTTCGAACTGACGGGCAACGATCTGGACACCGGATTCCAAAAGGTGCCGGCGCTGCATTTGACCGGGCGCCTGACACCGGGTCGGGTGGATGCGGATGCCTTGACCATCACCCTGGCCCCTGACCAGACGGTGCGGGCCGAAGGGTGGTACGGCTTCGACGGTCGGTTCGCGGCCCGGGTGGATGCGGCCGGCATTGAGTTGGCCCACATCGATGCATTGGGGCCGCAAGCTGCCTTGCAGGGTCGTCTCGAACTGGCCTTGACCACTGAAGGCAGTCTGTCCGATCCCCGTGCCCGGGGCAATCTGTGGCTGCGGGATCCCGTTATCGGCGAGCAGCGCCGGGATGATTTCGAGCTGCGACTGCAACTGGCCGATCGGCAATTGACACTGAACGGCGATCTGAACTTTCAATTGACCGCGGACGTCCGGCTGGACAGCGGCGATTTCAACCTGAGCGCCCGCTTCGAGCAAACCGATCTGGCGCCATATCTGGCCTTGCTTGGCGAGGATCTGCCCTGGTCCGGCAACCTTTCCGGCCACATCCAGGCCGCCGGCAACCAGCGCGCCCCCGCCGACGCGGAAATCGCGGTGGAATTGACCGATACCCGGCTGCGCTACCACGATGTCGATCTGATCGCCGTCGACCGGCTGTCGGCCCGACTGGTAGACGGGGTGCTGGACCTGCCCCCCACGCGCCTGGGCTTTTTGAATGAAGGGTATCTGACCGTGGCCGCGGGCGGCCCCCTAAAACGGGATGTGTCCATGACCGTCGAGGGCATGCTGCCCCTGGCCGTGGTCGAACCCTTTACCGACGCCATCGCCGAAGCCCGGGGCGAAATCCGCATCGATGCCCGTATGCGCGGCCCCGTCGATGATCTGCAGTGGGAGGCCGAACTGCTGCTGGCGCAGATCGGTTTTCTGCTGCCCGATCTGGGGCAGTCGATTCGAACCCTCAACGGGCGCCTGAGCGCCACCCCCAACCGGATCACTCTGCAGGAAATGTCGGGGCAGTTGGACGACGGCCGTTTCACCCTCAATGGGCAGGTGGCCCTGGCCGATTTCAAGCCCACCGGGGGGCGCCTGGCCATCGCGCTGCAGGCCCTGCCCTTGCAAGTGCCCGACACCATGGACCTGCGCGTGGCCGGGGATCTGCTGCTCACCGGCGATGACCAGCGGGCGCGGCTGAGCGGTGACCTGGTGCTGTTAGAGGGCGCTTATTACAAGGATCTGAAACTGAACCTGCTCGCTGCCGTCACCGAGACCCAGCGGGCCGCGCCGGTGCCCACCACCGAACCGCCTCCCGAATGGATGGAGGCCATCGACCTGGACGTGCGCGTCACCCACCGCTACCCCTTCCTGGTGGACAACAACGTGGCCCGGCTCGACATCCTGCCCGATCTGCGGCTGACCGGCACGGCGGCCCGTCCGCTGCTGGACGGGCGGGCGCAGGTGGGCGAGGGCGAAGTCTACTTCCGGCGCAAGGCCTTCACCGTGACCCGCGGAGTGGTGGATTTCATCCATCCCTACCGTATCGAGCCCACCCTGGACATCGTGGCCGAGACGCAAATCCGCCAATGGCGTATCGTGCTGGCGGCCACGGGGCCGCCGGACAATCTGGCCATCGCATTGCGCTCCGAGCCGCCCGAGTCCGACAGCGACATCCTCTCCCTGATATTGCTGGGCCGCACCACCCGCGAAACGGGCGGCACCGGCGGCGGCGCCTCCACGGAACAGATGTTGGCCTCCCTCGTCGGCTCGGCCCTGGGTGAAGATATCAAGCGCACCACGGGGGTGGACATCTTCGAGGTGGAGACCGGATCGCCGGAACCGGGCGAAAGCAGTGACCGCATCCAGGTGACCGTGGGCAAACGGATCAGCAGCCGCCTGCTGGTCAAATACGCCGTGGAGACTTCCGGCGGCGAAACCGTTCAGCGGGCCGTCTCCGAGTATCGCCTGCTGGAGCACATCCTGGCGAGCGGGTTTCAAGATTCGGCCGGCATATACGGCGGCGAGTTGCTGTTCAGAATGGAGTTTCGCTAATGATCCGGTCGTGTGCCCTCCCATACAAAGGCCGCCCTGTCGCTTGCGGCCGGTGCCGCTGCCTGGCGATTCTGGCGGCCGTGGTGCTGTTGGCAAGTATTCTTGCACCGGGCGCGTTTGCGGCTGCCGAGACAACCGAGTGGGACGGTCGTCCCCTGCCCCTTGCCGCCATCGAACTCCAAGTGTCCACGGAATTCGAGGACCACCTCGATTGGCAGGGACTGGCCCGGGCTGCCATGGGTCTGGCCGAAGGGGAGATGTTGACTCCCGACCGATTGGCCGATGCCTTGGCGCCCCTGGCCGCCTTCGGCCGGACCCGGCAAACCGTTGCCGTGCGGGACGGCCAAGCCCATCTACACGTGGTATTGACGCCTTTCGGCTTGATCCACACCATCGCCATCCGGGGCAACTACCCGCTGTTCGAGCGGGACGTGCGCAACGCCATGACCATTGCAAGCGGCGACTTCTTCGATCCGGCGGCCATGCCGGACCAGGAAAAATTGGTGGCCGAGCGTTTTCGCGCCGAAGGCTACGTGGACCCGCAAGTGACCATCACCTGGCGGCAGCGGCCGGCGGACGGCCACTTCGATATCGACGTGACCATTGAAAAAGGCCCCCATCAGACGCTGGAGCAGGTTGTGCTCGAGGGCAACCGGAACGTGGGCGACGGCGCCCTGCGCCGCCGCATGGCCAGTTGGCGCCGTTCATGGCTGGCCCTGGGCCTGGCCCGCTTCAAAACTACGCGCTTCACCCAGGATTTGCGCCGCCTGACCGATTACTACCGGCGCAAAGGATTCGCAGATGTGGTCATTGAAGGCGATACCGCCATCGATCCCGCCGACCACAGTGTGCAAGGGAAACTGATCATCGCGGAAGGGCCGCGCTACGAAGTGGAATTTTCCGGAAACGACTTTTTCAGTGATCGCCGTCTGCGCAAATCGCTGGTGCTGGCCGAAACCGGCAATCGGGGCAACATCGGGTTGCGCCGCAGCAGCCATGAAATTCGGCGTCGCTATCTCAAGGCCGGTTTTGCCGATGTGAAAGTGCGCTGGCAGTCGGAGGACGCGACCGTGGCGGGCAAAGCTCTGCGGCGCATCACCTTTACTATAGAAGAGGGGGTGCGCCACATCGTGACGGCAGTGGTCATCGAAGGCAACCAAACCCTGGATGAGCAGACCCTCCGGGGCCAGATGCTGACCCGCACCCCCGGCTGGATCCGTTCCGGTGCCTATGTGGCCGAGGTGCTGGAAGAGGACCGGGTGGCCATTCGCGCCCTCTACCACAGCGAAGGGTTTCTCGACGTTCAGGCCGACACATCCGCGGTCGTCGACCCCGACAGCGGGCAGGTGACCGTCACCATGACCATCGCGGAGGGGCCCCGCACCCTGGTGGGCGACATCGCCATCGCACCGCAAAATTTGCCCATCCCCACGGAGCAGTTGCGCGAGGAGCTGGTGCTCGGTCCCGGCGATCCCTATCTACCCGTGCGGTGCCGGGACGACGAGGAGCGGCTGGCCGCCCGTATCGCGCCCCTGGGGCACCCCCATGTAAATGCCCGCGGCGTGACCACCCTTAGCGAAGACCGTACCCGGGCCGATATCCGCTATCAGGTGGATCCCGGACCGTCGGTGAAAGTGGGCGATCTGTACTTTCTGGGCAACTTTCGCACGCGGGAGAAATTCCTGCGTCGCGAAATGGGGTCGCAACCCGATGCCCCCTTCGCATTGCAGCAGGTGTGGGAAGCCCAGCGGGATCTGCGCGATTTGAACATCTTCGATTCGGTCCAGGTGCGCACCATCGGCCTCAAAGAGCGCGAGGAGACCGTCCACCTGCTGGTGCAGGCCGCCGAGCAGAAACCCTATTACGTAGAGCTGGGCGGCGGCTATCAGAGCGACAAGGGATTGTACGGGCGCACCCGGCTGGGTGATCGCAACTTTCTGGGCACCGCCAAGGAACTGCGGGCAGGGGCCGAAATCAGCGAAGTGGGTTACCGCTGGGAAGCCGCCATCAGCGAGCCGCGCCTGCTGGGCAGCCGCATCCGGGCCGATGCCGGCGTGTTCGGCGAACGCAGCGAACCGTTCAACCAGCAGTTCGGCACCCAGAGCCTGGGCGCCGGCGTCAACTTCGCCCGCGGCTGGGGACGCCACTACACAACCGCCCTGGCCCTGCGCTACGAACGGCGCGAGCAGTTCCTGCGCGGCCGCAGCCAAACCACCGATCAGGTCGATCCCGACACCCTGGCGCCGCGCGGCATCCTGGTGGCCACCCCCTCGGTGCAGTACGACAGCCGGGACTCCTTCATCCGGCCCCGCTTCGGCCACCTGGCCGGCTTCGCCGTCGATATCTCCAAGGGCCTGGACACCACCCTGGACGACTTCATCAAATACCGCATCGACGCCCGCACCTTCTATACACCCCACCCGCGGCTCACCCTGGCAGGACGGGTCTGGTTCGGCCTACTGGAACCCTACGGCGGCGACGCCGTGCCCCTGGACCAACTCTTCTTCTTGGGCGGGACCAACAGCGTGCGCGGCTTCGGCGAAAACCTGCTGCGCTTCGACAACGAAGGCAAACCCGTGGGCGGCCGCATGGCCCTGGCCGCCGGCCTGGAGGCCCGCATCGACATCGGCCGCAACTTCGAACTGGTCCCCTTCTTGGACGCCGGCCGCCTCTGGCAAACCCCCGGCGATGCCGGCAGCGACGCCCTGCGCTGGACCACCGGCCTGGGCCTCCAATACATCACCCCCATCGGCCCCATCGGCCTCTTCTACGGCCACAAACTGGACCGCCGCCCCAACGAAAGCCCCGGCGCCCTCCACCTCTCCATCGGCTACACCTTCTAGAGGGGACGCCCTTTATATTTTTATATTTCTGCCCGAAAAGAGGCAGAAATATAAAAATATAAAGGGCGTCCCCTCAGCCTCTGCTTGCCGGTCAGGCGGAGGTGATTATCTTGACCGTTAAAGAGGTTGTTCCGGTACTTCAAACACGCCTGGTCTTGGTTGTATGAAAGGAGGTGTGTGATATGGAAACTCAATCCATCAGCACTGATGAGCAACGCTGCATCAGTCGGTGTGTTTTTGATCATTGGAGCGAGGACAGCGATACCCGTTCGGAGGATCGCGATACGGCCTACGAACAGTGCCTGACCGACTGTCGGATCTGCTCCTAATACTAGAGGGGACGCCCTTAACTTATTAACTTACTGCCTGTAGTTGGGCAGTAAGTTAATAAGTTAAGGGCGTCCCCTCTCTCGATTTTCTTAAGTTCCTACCATTGTGGTCGATACTATCTTCGACGGGCGGTGCGTGCGTCTGCCGCAATCGTATAATGATTTCGAACAATCATGACTCATCAGGAGCCATACCAATGAAAACCAGGATCAACCTCAAATCGATTTCCGCCAAACTTCTAATGATCGGTATTTGCGCTGTTTTGATTCCCGTCTTTGCGGTGGGCTATTTCTCCTATACCAAGTCAACCGCCGCATTGATGGACCTGTCCAGCAACCAAGCCCGGGACGTGGCCACGGATTTGGCGCGGCTGATCAAGACCATTCTGGATACTGAGATGAACAAGGCCGCAACCATGGCGAGTCAGCGGCGTATCATCGCTTTGGCCACCTCGGTGGCGGAGCAGGGCGTGGCGCAGTCCGGGGCGCAGATAGCTGATGTACACAGCGCTTTGAAGGTGCAGTTCGCCAACATGGGGGATGCCTACCAAGGGGTGTTCATCACCGATGCCAATGGCGAAATCTACACCGGCATTATGGAGAACGGTAAGGAGTACAAGGGTGTCAACATCGGACAAGGTGATCTGTTCAAGAAGGTCAAGAGTGCCAAACGGCCTGTGATTGACGAGATGGTGCGCTCCGCCGCCACTGGTCGGATCGTCACCAGCGCTTGTGCGCCCATTACATCCGAAAGGGGCCAATTCCTCGGCGCCTTGGGCACTGTCATCAAGGCCGAATATTTTGCCGATCTGGTTTCCGCGCGCAAGATCGGTGCAACCGGATACGGCTATATGATGAACAAACAGGGGATTATCTTGGCCCATCCGGTCAGGGATCACATCCTGAAACTGGATGTGAACACCATTGCTCAAATGGCC
The DNA here is from genome assembly GCF_022968795.1 of Desulfatitalea alkaliphila. Classification (GTDB taxonomy): domain Bacteria; phylum Desulfobacterota; class Desulfobacteria; order Desulfobacterales; family Desulfosarcinaceae; genus Desulfatitalea; species Desulfatitalea alkaliphila. The sequence goes on along the minus strand of NZ_JALJRB010000034.1, from coordinate 30,619 downwards.
GGTATCAATCAGCGCATGATGGCCGGTGAGACGGGGGTTGAGGAGTACCACTTCCAGGGTATCGACAAGATAGCCGGTTTCGCCCCCGTCGGCATTAACGGCTGGTCCATCGCCGCCACCCAGGACGAGCCCGAATTTCTGGCCGCCACGGTGTCGATCCGCAACGTCATCGTCATCGTGGCCCTGCTGGCGGGCATCATCACGACGGTGATCGTGCTGTTGGCCGCGCGCACCATCACCGGCCCCATCAATGCCGCCGTGGCGGGTCTGAAGGACATCGCCCAGGGCGAAGGGGACCTGACCCTGCGGCTGCAGGTCAACAGTCAGGATGAGGTGGGCGAGTTGGCCAAGTGGTTCAACACCTTCATCGAGAAGCTGCAGGGCATCATCCGGCAGATCACCGGCGGAGTACAGACCCTGGCCTCTTCGTCTACGGAGCTGTCGGCCATCGCCGAGCAGATGGCCCAGGCGGCGCAGAACACCTCGGACAAGTCCAACGTGGTGGCCACGGCCTCGGAGGAGATGAGCAGCAACATGAGCACGGTGGCGGCGGCCATGGAACAGTCGGCGACCAACACCCAGGCGGTGGCCACGGCGGCCGAGGAAATGTCGGCCACGGTCAACGAGATCGCCAAAAACAGCGAGCGGGCGCGCTCGATCTCCGACAGCGCGGCGCACCAGGCCACCGAGACCTCGGGCAAGATGGCGCAGCTGGGCGATGCGGCCCGCGCCATCGGCAACGTGGTCGAGGCCATCACCGACATCTCCGAGCAGGTCAACCTGCTGGCGCTCAACGCCACCATCGAGGCGGCCCGCGCCGGCGAGGCGGGCAAGGGGTTTGCCGTGGTGGCCAACGAGATCAAGGAGCTGGCCAAGCAGACGGCCCAAGCCACCCAGGACATCAAGGAGAAGATCGGCACGATCCAGGGCACCACGGCGTTGACGGTCAAGGACATCGAGGAGATCACGCGCATCATCCAGGAAGTGCACGACGTGGTCTCGGGCATCGCCACGGCGGTGGAAGAGCAGTCCACGGCCACCACGGAGATCGCCAACAACGTCTCCCAGGCGGCCCAGGGCATTCAGGAAGTCAACACCAACGTCAGCCAGGGCGCATCGGTGGCCGGCGAGATTTCCCGCGACATCGCCGATGTGAACACCACGGCCAACGAGATGTCCTCGAGCAGTGCGCAAGTGAATATGAGCGCGGGGGATTTGTCGAAACTGGCCGAGGAGTTGAAGGGGATGGTGGGGCAGTTCAAAATTTAGATAGGGCGTCCCCCAAACCCACGAGCGGATGGGTTATGCCACGGGTTGCGCCTTGCATCCACCGTCGGGGGTGCCACCGGCAACGGGTTGCCGGTGGCCGAAGGCCAGGAGGGTTTTTACACAAGCGGCGTCAACCGTGCATCCATCGCGCTGTTCGATAGATTCCGGGCGGTAGGGCTGAACTGCCCGGGCGGTCTTGTGCCCTGGTAGCCGAACCGGCATCAGCCGGATCGTTTGTGCATGTGACGTAAGGACTATCCGCCTTACCTGTGGCGGTAGTGATGCGCATGACCTCTTTTTGCTGCGCAACACTGGCAACGAGTTGCCAGTGCCACCCGCGGGGGTGGTTTACCCAGCCAGGTTATAGGTGGCGGATTTTATGCGGTGGGGTGGGGTTGGGGAGCCCGGGTGTGGCTTCGGCACCCCCGAGAGGGCGGCGGCAACGCCGCCCTCTGCAATTCTGGGAAGCAAAGACAAACCAACCAACGCTATCCACCCTATCAACTCAGAAAACGCAACAAACCCAACAAACCCGACTAACTAACAAGTTCAACATCCCCTACCCACTCAACCGACCAAAAAGCACGACAACGTTACCAGGTCAGCAGTCCCTAAAGTTTCGCAACCGTTCGTCGATATATAGACTGTTGGCTGTAGGCCGGTGTGCGGTGGGGTGTTGGCCCCATGTGTGCCAGGGCAGGCGGCATAGTATGGATACGAATGAGGAGCGGATATGCTGAAGCGTCTTAAAATCAGAACGAAATTGTTGCTGGCTTTCGGTAGTGTTGCGGTGATCACGTTGGTTCTGGGTTTGGTGGGTTATTTTGGTCTGTCCCACAGTGAGAAGGCCATCAACGAAATCGGACAAAACCGTCTTCCCGGCGTGGAAAGCCTGTTGACCATCAAAGAGAGCGCGGAGACCATGCGGGGGGTTCTGCGCACCTTCATGGTGCCCGGTCTGCCACCGGACATCCTGCAGGACCAATATGATGCCTTGGCGCATGCGCGTGGTCGAATTCAAAAAGCATGGGACGTTTATGCCCCCCTGCCCAAGACTGAAGAAGGGGCCCGGGTGTGGGAACAGTTCATCGGGACATGGGATGCGTGGCTGGCTTCCGCCGACGCCATGGTGGACCTGCGACGCCAAATCGATGCCAACGGCATAGCCGATCCCGCCGATCTGGCCGGTCGCCTGGAACAGTTCAACAAGGACCACTATATCCTGATCAGCCGTGTGTTGTCGCGTCTCTCCGATCCCACTGAAATTTTTGACGGCGGCGACGATCCCACCGTATGCAATACCGGCCGATTCTTTGCCGAATTTGTGACCGAGAACGAGGAGTTGGCCGAACTGGCGGAACAACTGTCGGAACCCCATCGCCGTTTTCATCAGGCCATCGGCCGTATCAATGAGCGCTTGGACGATGGCTACCTTCCCGAGGCAGGAGGCGTATATCGTTATGAGATGCGCCCGGCCATGCAGGCGGTGTTCGCCGTTTTCGGGGAGATGCAAAAGGTTATCGACGATTCGCGCAACATCATGCTGGAAGCACTGTCACAGGGGCTTGGCGAGGTGACCGACAAGCAGAACGCGGCCCTTGCGCTGCTGGATCAACTGGTGCGCATCAATAGTGCCGCCGCGGCCGAGGAGGTGGTCTCCGCCCAGCGGGGATCCGAAATCCGGCAAAGGGTTGCCCTGGCGGCCATGCTGATCGGTGTTCTGCTGGCCTTGCTGCTCGGAATCACCATTGCCCGCGTCGTATCGCGTCCCATCATGTACGCGGCCGAAGTGGCCAATCGGCTCAAGGAAGGCGATCTGACCGTGGCGATCAAGGTGGACAGTCAGGATGAAGCGGGGCAGATGCTGGCCGCAATGAAAGCCATGATCGACAGGCTGCACGCTCTGATGAAGAACATTGCCGGTGGCGTGCAAACATTGTTCACTGCGTCCCAGGATCTTTCGGCCATCGCCGAGCAGATGGCGCGCGCGGCGCAGAACACCTCGGACAAGTCCAACGTGGTGGCCACGGCCTCGGAGGAGATGAGCAGCAACATGAGCACGGTGGCGGCGGCCATGGAACAGTCGGCGACCAACACCCAGGCGGTGGCCACGGCGGCCGAGGAAATGTCGGCCACGGTCAACGAGATCGCCAAAAACAGCGAGCGGGCGCGCTCGATCTCCGACAGCGCGGCGCACCAGGCCACCGAGACCTCGGGCAAGATGGCGCAGCTGGGCGATGCGGCCCGCGCCATCGGCAACGTGGTCGAGGCCATCACCGACATCTCCGAGCAGGTCAACCTGCTGGCGCTCAACGCCACCATCGAGGCGGCCCGCGCCGGCGAGGCGGGCAAGGGGTTTGCCGTGGTGGCCAACGAGATCAAGGAGCTGGCCAAGCAGACGGCCCAAGCCACCCAGGACATCAAGGAGAAGATCGGCACGATCCAGGGCACCACGGCGTTGACGGTCAAGGACATCGAGGAGATCACGCGCATCATCCAGGAAGTGCACGACGTGGTCTCGGGCATCGCCACGGCGGTGGAAGAGCAGTCCACGGCCACCACGGAGATCGCCAACAACGTCTCCCAGGCGGCCCAGGGCATTCAGGAAGTCAACACCAACGTCAGCCAGGGCGCATCGGTGGCCGGCGAGATTTCCCGCGACATCGCCGATGTGAACACCACGGCCAACGAGATGTCCTCGAGCAGTGCGCAAGTGAATATGAGTGCGGGGGATTTGTCAAAGCTGGCCGAGGAGCTCAAGGGGATGGTGGGGCAGTTCAAAATTTAGAAGAAAAGTTTTAAGTGTCAAGTGTTAAGTTTTAAGTTAAGGAATGCTACCGGTTAGATGGTTGGGTGGGTTGGCCGGGGGTTCCTTTTTGCGGCGGATTATACAGTGGGGTGGGGTTGGGGAGCCGGGGTGTGGCTTCGGCAGCCTGGGAGGGCGGCGGCAACGCCGCCCTCTGCAATTTTGAGAAGCAAACTCAAGTAGTAAGCGCTCCCAACCCAACAAATCCAATAAACCCAATAAACCCAACAAACTCAACAAACTTCTACCAGGTGGCACAGGAGGCGGACGCCGAAGCCTGTTCCGCCGGGACCGCAGTAGTCCGTGCTTTTCTTCTGGAAGGCCGGGCCGGCGATGTCGATGTGGGCCCAGGGGGTGTCTCCGGTGAATTCGGAGAGGAAGAGGGCGGCGGTGATGGCGCCGCCGTAGCGGGAGCTGGACATGTTGTTCAGGTCGGCCAGGTCGCTTTTCATCAGTTCCTTGTAGTCTTCCGGCAGGGGCAGGCGCCAGCAGCGTTCGTGGGTGGCGCGGCCGGCCGCCAGTATGGTTTCGGCCAGGGTGTCGTCCGGACTGAAGAGGCCGGCCAATTTCTCTCCCAGGGCGACGACGCAGGCGCCGGTGAGGGTGGCCAGGTCGATGAGCATGTCCGGTTTGTGCTTTTTGATGGCGTAGGCCAGGGTGTCGGCCAGGATCAGGCGGCCTTCGGCGTCGGTGTTGCCGATCTCCACCGTTTTGCCCGCGTAGGTGGTCACGATGTCGCCGGGGCGGGTGGCGCGGCCGGACACCATGTTCTCCACCAGGGGAGTGAGGCCGATGATGCGGTGCTTGGGTTTGAGGGTGGCCATGGCGGCCATGGCGCCGGTGACGGCGGCGGCGCCGGCCATGTCGCCCTTCATGGTGTCCAGTCCGGCCGATGGTTTGATGTTGACGCCGCCGGTGTCGAAGGTGATGCCCTTGCCCACCAGGACGATGGTCTTGTCCGCCTTGGGCGGCGCGTAGGTCATCTCCACTAGGCGCGGCGGGTTGTCGCTGCCGGCGGCCACGGCCAGCAGGGTATTGAACTTCTGCCGTTTGAGCTGCTGCTCATCCAGCACCCGCACCTTGAGTTGCGCTGCGCGGGCCGTGGCGGCAAAGATTTGCGCCAGGTCCGACGGCAGTTTGTCGTTGGCCGGTGTGCTGACCCACTCCCGCGCCAGGGTGGTGCCGTGGCAGACGGCCTCGGTGCGCTGCAGCAGGGGACGGTGTTTTTTGGCCGTTGCGGGGGGCACCAGCAGTTGGAGGGTTTCCAGGGGTTGGGTCTTGGGTTTTTCCTTGTACTTGTTGAATTGGTGGTTGCCCAGGTACGCCCCTTCGGCCAATGCCTGCACCTTCGCCGCCGGCACCACGGGCAGCGCTGCGGCCAGGGGCACGGCCAGCGCGGTGCCCTGTCGCTTTGCCGCCGCCGCCTCCCGGACGGCACGGCCGGCGAAGACGCGCAGCGTTTCGGCATCGATCTTTTCCACCGGTCCGAGCCCCATGAACCAACAGCGGCGCACCTTGCCCCCCAACAGGTCGAAGAGTACCACCTGTTGCTGTTTTTCTCCCTTGAAGCCGTCTATCGCCAGCGCCTTGGCGGCCAGTTCCCGGATGCCGGGATCGTCGTGGATTTCAGCATTTTCGCAGACCGGCACGGCAAGATCGGCCGTTTTGAATTTGGCGTGACCCGGGGAGGTGGTGAGGAAATCGAGCATCAGGGAAACTCCTTTCGGCATTCATCGTTAAGGCGCAAGGGTTAGAAAAAGCGCTCCCAGGCAATCAGGCCCCACACCACGGCGGCCAGCACCAGGACCATCAACACCGCGGCCGAACCCAGGTTCTTGGCCCGGCCCGACAGCGGGTGGTGTTCCAGGCCGATGCGGTCCACCACCGCTTCGATGGCGGAGTTGATCAGTTCGACCAGGGGGACCAGCAGCAGTACGGCTGCCAGCAGGGCGCGCTGCACCGCCGTTTCGCCCAGCCAGAAGGCCACCGGCAGCAGCAGCACAACAGCCACCACCTCCTGGCGAAAGGCAGCCTCGTTGCGCCAGGCCGCCGCCAGTCCTTGCAAGGACCAGCGGGTGGCATCGATCCAATGTTGCACCATGCCGCGATGGGGCCGGCTCATGACTGCCTCGCACGGTTCAGCGCTTCGGCCAGGGGGGAGGGCGCCGGTGCCGGGGGCGTACCCGCCGCCGGACCGACCGCCTCGGCGGCGATGTCGTGGTCGGGCATCACCGGATCGCGCAAAATGCGGCCGATGGCCTCCTTGGCCGTATCGGCCACCTGGGGGAACACAGCCTTCAAGGCCACCATGTGGCGCAGGTTGTCGGCGGTGCGCAGCGCCAGCATGGCCAGATCCCCTTCGGCCATCTGGCCGGCCTGCACGCTGCGCTCCCACGGGCGGCCGCCGGCCCAGTGGTGGATGGCCAGCGCCGGTTTCAGGTGGAGGGGGCGGGCCTCGAAGCCCCGGGAGAGCATGTGCTTGGCAAAGCCGCGCAATCCCTTGACCACCTTGTCCATGGCCTGGACCAGCGCTTCGGGCGCCCCCTTCTTGTCCAGGTGCTCATCGGTCTCCTTGTCGTTGACCAGGCTGGCCATGATGGCCGCCAGCAGCACCGGATCGCTGCGCGGGAACAGATCCAGGCGCAACCCTTCGGCCACCAGCAGCGGCTGATCGATGCGCAACTGGGCGGCCCACTGGCCGTCTTCGGTCAGGCGGTGTTGGTCATCCACGAAGCCGGTGGTTTGCAGGAAGGTTACGTGGCGTTGAAAATCGGTCCACAAATGGCTGTGGGCGGCGTGCTCACCGCCCATGGCCGCGCCATGGCGCTGAAAGGTGGCCAGGGAGCGGTGCAGCAGATGTTCCACTTCCGGCGGCGAGTGGGACAGCAGCAGGTTGAGGGTCATGGAGAAGTTGATGCGGATCCGGCTGTGCACATCGGCCGCCGGCGCCTTGAACTGTTTGGCCACTTGCCGCACGTCCATGTACTTGCCGGGCACCAGCAGGGCGAAACCGATGCGGTCCTTGCCCCGGCGCCCGGCCCTGCCGGTCATTTGCTGCAGCTCCGTGGCGTCCAGGGGCATGAACTCCCGGCCGTTGAAGCGGTCGGAGTTGAGAAAGGCCACCGTGCGGGCGGGAAAATCAACCCCGGCGGCCACGGTGGAGGTGGCGAAGATGGCGTCCAAATGGCCTTCGCTCATCAGTACTTCCAGTACTTGCTTCCAGGCCGGCAGTTGACCACTGTGGTGGGCGCCCACCGCCAGGTGTTCCACCGCCCAGCGTTGGCGGTGGCGCCGGATGTGGGGAAAACGTTCGGCCAGTTCGGCCATGCGTTGCCGTAATCGCTCGGCCCGCTCCGGATCCTCGATGTTGTTTTCCAGGCACAATTGCACCGCCTGGTCGCAATCGGCCCGCGACTTGAGAAAGAAGATGGCCGGCAGCAAATGGTATTTGCGCAGAATGGCCAGCAGGGCGCCGAAGGGCGGCAGCTTGCCCGGCGGGGCCAACAGCGGCGGGCGGCGGGCGCTCAGGAAATCGCCCACCTTCTTGTACAAACGGGTCTTGCCGCTGCGTTCGTCGCCGATCAACAGCGGCAGCAGCGTGCCCGACGGGTGCAGCAGCAACGGATAGAGGGGCACCGGCCGGCGGGTCTCCTGCACCACTTCGCACGGCTTGCGGCGAATGGCCGTCAACCAGCGCGCGATCTGCGCCGCATTGCCCACCGTGGCCGACAGCAGCAGCAGCGGCACCCGCTGGGGCAGGTAGATCATGGTCTCTTCCCACACCACGCCGCGATCCTCATCGCCCAGGTAGTGGGCTTCGTCCAGCACCACGAAATCGGTATCCAGGGTTTCACCGCGGTGCATGGCGTCGTAGAGCTGGTTGCGCAGAATCTCGGTGGTGCCCACGATGATGGGCGCGTCGGCGTTCTCCTTGCGGTCGCCGGTCAAAATGCCCACATGGGCGGCGCCGAAGTGTTGGCCGAATTCGGCCATCTTGGCATTGGTCAGGGCCTTGAGAGGAGAGGCGTACCACGCCCGTCCGCCCTGTTCGAACACCTTGGCGATGGCCTGCAAGGCGATCCAGGTCTTGCCGGCACCGGTGGGGGCGGTGACCAGGCAATCGGCCCGCGCCACCGTCTCCAGGGCCCGGAGCTGGAAATCGTCGGGCACGAAGGGGGCCGGATCGGGGGTGCCGATGCGCGCGAACACCTTTTTCAATTTGGCATCGGCCCCGGGTCGCGGCGCCGGAATCGGCGCGCGTTCGCCCCGGCCGAAAGAGCGCCGCGGTCGGCGGCCGCCCCGGTCCCCATGGTGGTGGTAGTTGCCCATGACCGGTTAGTACAACAAACCATGACATAAGGGCAAGGGGCGCGGGCGATGGGGCTCGGCGAGGGGCAAGTGCATGAGCCGGCTTGTGGGCATTGCCGCCGAAATACCGGAATATAGGAATATTGCCATGTTTTTTAGGGTGTTCCCTATTGTCATGCCCAGGGTATGGGTTCAGTATGCGAGTGTACACGACAGGCTGCGGACCAATGCACAGGCATTGCCTGCGGCTCGCCATATGCATTTGCCGCCCGTAGCGTTGATTGCGAGAGCGGGGCGGCAGAGGCTGAATCGCCACATTTTCGACAGGAGGGGACAAGTGAGAAATATGGTTTTGCTTCAAAAAGGAATCGTTTTACTGGCCGTCATGGCCGCCGCCTGCCTGCTGACCACGGCATGCGTGCCTGGCGGTGGGGATGACCCGGGAACGAATGAGCCGGCCAGCCGTTTGCGGGAGGTGCCGGACGATCCCGGTGAGAAAGGGCCATGGCCGGTCGGATCCCGCACAGTGACGATCAGCGGGCTGAAAACCGGGGTGTGGTATCCGGCACTGCCGGGCAGCGAGGCCGGCAAGCCCAAGGATTGGATTGACACCCGGGAATATATGCCCGGCACCCATCCCGATCCTGATTTGGCAAAATTTCAGATCGACGCCTACAAGGATCTGCCGCTGGACACCGCCTACGGTCCTTATCCGGTAATCGTCTTTGTCCATGGCACCGGTGCCTACCGCACGGCCTCCCATGCCCTTTTCACCCATTGGGCCAGCCGCGGTTTCGTGGTGTTGAGCGCCGACAACCCCGGCATCATGTTGGGGGATATCATGTCGGGCGGCTGCGGTGCGCTGTTGAGTGCCGATCAAGCCGGTGACACCCGCAAACTGCTGTCCGCGCTGCGCAATCCCTCCGGCGCTCTGGCCTTCCTGCGTGATCGTATCGCCGCCGATCGCATCGGGCTGGGCGGCCACAGCGCCGGCGGGGCGGCCATCTCCGGCCTGGGCAGCGAATCCGGTGTCAAGGTCATCGTTCCCATGGCAGCCGGTGGTGTGGACAACGGTACGGAAGTGGCATCAGTGCTGGTGATGGGCGGCATGGCGGACGCCGTCGCCCGGCCCGCGACGGTGCGCAGGGCCTACAACAGTGTGAATGTGAAAAAGCGGTTGGTGCTGATTCCCGAGTCGGGTCACATGGCTTTTTGCAGCATCTGCCCGATCATTACAGATACCGACGCGGATTTGGGACCGCTGGCGGGCATCGCCAACGACGGCTGCGGCCCGCAATACATGGATCCGGAGTTGAGCACCCGGATCGTCAATTTCGCGGTTACGGCGGTATATGAAGAGACACTGATGTCGTCCCGGACCGCCGCCGATCGGATCGACGCCATCGCGGCCAGATTCCCGGGTGTCGAATACGCCTATGAACCGGCACCGTCTTCCGGTAACGGCTGCGATTAAAGCGTTTGTATGTGGGTTTGCATCGAGGCGCGGCGGGTGCCTTGCAAACCCACCCCTATCATGGAAAATCACCAGGGGCGTGGGTCCACATCGTAAACCCCACGCCCCTTCCGTTGCAGCGCATGCTTCCCGCTACAGCTTGGCGATCATCTCCGCGATGCGCGTCTTGGCATCCGAGGCGACATCATAGGGGGATTGACCGTTCAGATCCGCCTCGATCAATGCGTCGCCGTAGGGCAGAAATCCCAAAATATCGAAATCGGACAGGTGTTCCCGCACGAACGCCTCGTCCTTGGGCGTGCGGATTTTGTTGCCCACCACGGCGATGCGCTCCAGGTGAATCTCCTTTGCCAGGCGCCGGATGTGCGCGGCCGTGTCGATGCTGCGCCGCCCCGGCTCCACCACCACGATCAGGCGGTCCACCGCCTTGGCCGTGGCGCGTCCCAAATGTTCAATGCCGGCCTCCATGTCCATGACCACCACTTCGTCGCGGGCCAGCACGATGTGCATCACCAGGCTCTTGAGCAGGGTGCTCTCCGGGCAGAGGCAACCGCCGCCGCCCTTCTTCACGCTGCCCAGGCGCATCATCTTGATATTGTCCATTTTCACCGAATATTTATCCGGCAGATCGTCCACCTGGGGGTTGAGCCGGAAAAAGCCGCCCACCGTTCCCGGCTGGGCGCCGGTGCGCTCGAAGATCATATCTTTCATCTCGGCGATGGGCACCACCCGGTCCGCATCCGGCATCCCCAGTGCCGCCGCCAGATTGGCATCCGGATCGGCATCGATGGCCAGCACCTTCTTGCCCATATCGCTCAACGTCCGAATCAACATGGCGGAGAAAGTGGTCTTGCCCACTCCGCCCTTACCGCTAACCGCAATCTTCATTTCCCAATCCTTCCATGTTCCCAATATGTTGGGGCAGTCCACGAAAAAACAGAGCACCACCCGAATTTACATCACCCGTCAATATAACAAACAATCCCCCAAGGGCAACAAAAGAGGTTCATCCGGCCTGGGCGCAGGTGATGGACATCGGATCATTTGTATCTCATTTTAATAATGATCACCGCTATCGTAGGGACACGGCATGCCGTGCCCCTACGGGAATGGCACAGACCTGCCAAACCGACAAACCCAACAAACACAACAAACTCAACAGACCCACCACCCCCCAACCATCTCTAACCGCCAGAATTCCTTCAACTTAAAACTTAAAACTTAAAACTTAAAACTTTCCCCCCTATCTCCCCCGCTTGACCACAGCACCGCCGCAGGTTAGAAGAGGGCTTCTTTATGAACACGAGCGTGCGCGCACCACTATCGCCGCCGAAAACGAGACGACCACCATGGAACAAATCGTACGACGCAAAGCGGGGGACTTCAGGGGACCCAAGCCGGAGATCCTGGCCCCGGCCGGGCAAAAGGACAGCTTCCTGGCGGCCCTGGCGGCCGGCGCCGATGCCGTCTATTGCGGCCTGAAGGACTTTTCCGCCCGCATGGCGGCCCAGAATTTCACCCCGGCCGAACTGGCCGCCCTGATCGATCTGGCCCACGACCAGGGGGCCAAGGTGTACCTGACGGTCAACACCCTGCTCAAATCCGACGAACTGTTGCCCCTGGGCCGGCAGCTCGCCTGGGTGAGCCGCCATGCCGCGCCCGACGCCCTGATCGTCCAGGACCTGGCCGTGCCCGCCCTGGCGCGCCAGGCCGGGTTCAGCGGCGAGATACACCTCTCCACCCTGGCCAATGTTTCCCATCCCGCCGTGCTCTCCCGTTTGGGCACCACATTGAACGTGCAGCGCGTGGTGCTGCCGCGGGAGCTGAACGTGGACGAGATCAAGCAGATGGCCGCCGCCTGCCCGCCCGACCTGGGCCTCGAACTGTTCGTGCACGGCGCCTTGTGTTACGGCGTATCCGGTCGTTGCTACTGGAGCAGCTTCATGGGCGGCAAGAGCGGCCTGCGGGGGCGTTGCGTGCAGCCCTGCCGCCGGCGCTACACCCAGGGGGAGGCCTCCCAGCGCTTTTTCTCCTGCCAGGACTACAGCCTGGACGTGCTGGCCAAAGTGCTGGCCGAGATTCCCCAAGTGCGGGCCTGGAAGATCGAGGGGCGTAAAAAAGGGCCCCACTATGTCTACTACACCACCACGGCCTACAAAATGCTGCGTGACGAAGGGCAGGATCCCCAGGCCAAAAAATCGGCCCTCGGATTGTTGGAGAACGCCTTGGGCCGGCCCGGCACCCATTACCATTTTTTGCCCCAGCGGCCCCAGAACCCAATCGACACCCAGACCGATTCGGGCTCCGGGCTGCTGGTGGGCACCGTGCGCGGCGGCCGGGACAAGCCGTGCCTCGAACCGCGCATGGCGCTGCTGGAGGGGGACAAGCTGCGCATCGGCTATGAAGACGATGAGTGGCACCAGACCTTCGATCTGCCCAAGAGCGTGCCCAAGGGCGGCAAGTTCTACTTCAAGACTCCCAAGGGGCGCGTGCCCGCCAAGGGTACCCCGATTTTTCTGATCGACCGGCGCGAACCCTATCTGTTGGAACAGATCGCCAAGTTGCAGCGGCGCCTGGATGCCTTTGCCCGGACAGTGCCCGAAGCCGGCGTGCCGTTCAACCTGCGCTTGGCGCCGGCCAGCCCCAAACAGCCTCGGGTGCGCTTGATGCACGTGTTGCGCAGCCCCGGACAACGCATGCGCAAAACCACCCTGGCGGTCTGGCTTTCGGCGGAGGCGGTCAATGCCATGCACACCTCCCAGATTACCCACGCCTGGTGGTGGCTGCCGCCGGTCATCTGGCCCGACGAAGAGGAGCAGTGGCGCCTGCTGATCCGCAAGGTGATGGGCCACGGCGCCGACCGCTTCGTGCTCAACGCCCCCTGGCAGGTGGCCCTTTTTCAGCGCTCGGGCAAGCTGAACCTCTGGGCCGGGCCGTTCTGCAACATCGCCAACCCCCTGGCCATCCGCACCTTCAAACTGCTTGGCGGCCAAGGGGTGATCGTCTCGCCCGAGCTGGGCCAAGAAGATTACGAGGCCCTGTCGTCCAAGAGCGTGCTGCCCCTGGGGGCGGTGATCTACGGCCACTGGCCCTTCTGCGTTTCCCGCACGGCGGCCGCCGACCTGCAACCGGAACAGCCCTTCGAAAGCCCCCGCCAGGAGCAGGGCTGGCTCGCCCGCTACGGCAGCCTCAACTGGGTGTTCCCCAACTGGCCTATCGACCTGCGCGGCGCCCAAGACACCCTGGCCAAGGCCGGTTACCGCCTCTTCGTTCAGTTGGAGGAACCGGTGCCGAGATCGGTGCAGATCAAGAAACGGCCGGGGAAGTGGAATTGGGAGTTGGGACTGAGGTAGATGGCTGGGTTTAGTGGCGGGGGAGGGTTTTGGGGTTATTGGAAGGGTAGAGGGCAGTTTAAAGTTTAAAGTTTTAAGTTTAATGCAAGGAATTCTGCCGGTTAGAGATGGTTGGGGGAATTGGGTTTGTTGAGTTTGTTGAGTTTGTTGGGTTTTTCGGGTTGGCAGGTTTGCGCCATCCCCGTAGGGGCACGGCATGCCGTCGGTTGGATTTGGATCGGGTGGGATTGATCTCGAGATCGATTTGAAGGTTGTCGGAGGGCGTCCATGTCGGTATGGGTTGTCGCCTTGATTGGGGGTTGATTTGAAGGTTTTGCAGATCAAGTTGAGCCGGATGGAGGTGTTTTGTTATTTGGTGTGGGATGAGGTGAGCGGGGACGGGGCGCTTATCGATCCGGCTTGCGATGTGCCCCGTTTGCTGGAAAAGGCCCGCAAGGCGAGGGTTGCCATCACCCACGTGATCAACACCCACCACCATGCCGACCACACCGCCGGCAATGCCGAGGTGATCCGGGCCACCGGCGCCCGGCTCTGCATCCACGCCAAGGACGCCCCCTCCCTGGGCCGGATGACCCACCGCGCCTTCGCCCGCATGCTCGGCGGCAAAGGGTCGCCCAAACCCCATCGCCTGCTCAAGGACGGCGACGTGGTGCGCTTCGGCGCCACCAGCCTGACCGTGTTGCACACCCCCGGTCACACCCCCGGCGGCATCTGCCTTTACAGCCCCGGCCACCTCTTCACCGGCGACACCCTCTTCGTGGGCGCCGTGGGCCGCACCGACCTCAGCGGCGGCGACACCCGCCAACTGATCGAGGCGATCCACACCAAGATCTACACCCTGCCGGGTGAAACCATCGTCTGGCCCGGCCACGACTACGGCGACACGCCCACCACCACCATAAAAGAGCAAAAAAAATCCAACCCCTTTACCTGAAAAAAAGGTTCCGCCGGACCGGATTGCCCGTTCCCCTATCCGGCGGTGTCATTTGGATAGCAAAGATGCGCTTCCTTCGTCAGCGCATCCTATAATCTGATCATTATTTCCATGATCGCCGGTGGCGTAGGGCACGGCATGCCGTGTCCGAATGGGCCATTCGGGGATTCCCGGGCACGGCATGCCGTGCCCCTACGAGGGGGACAACCGACCCAACAAACTCAACCAACCCAATTCTATCTAATCGATAGAATTCCTTGCTTTAAACTTAAAACTTTAAACTTTAAACTTCCCTCCCAATCCTCTATACAGTTAAGTAAGTCAGCATTTATCGTAACGAGTAAGTAAATTAATTTCCACGGAGTTAACACCCATGACCGCATTCGCCTACCAGCCCATGTTTCCCACAGGCCCCGACGACACCCCTTACCGACTGCTCAGCGATGGCCACGTTTCCGTGGCGCAGTGCAACGGCCGCACTTTGCTCGAGGTGGATCCCGCGGGGTTGACCCTTCTGGCCAAGGAGGCCTTCCGCGACGTGGCCCACCTTTACCGTCCCGGTCACCTGGCGCAGTTGGCCGCCATTCTGGACGATCCGGACAGCTCGGCCAACGACCGCTACGTCGCCCTGGAGATGCTGCGCAACGCGGCCATCGCCGCCGAGATGGAATTTCCCATGTGCCAGGACACCGGCACGGCCATCATCATGGGCAAGAAGGGGCAGCAGGTGTGGACCGGCGGCGGCGACGAGGAGGCGCTTTCCAAAGGGGTCTTTCTGGCCTACACGGAAAACAACCTGCGCTACTCCCAGAACGCGCCCCTGGATATGTACACGGAGAAGAACACCGGCTGCAACCTGCCGGCCCAGATCGAGCTGTACGCCGTGGACGGCGATGCCTACCGCTTCCTGATGATCGCCAAGGGCGGCGGTTCGGCCAACAAGACCTATCTCTACCAGGAGACCAAGGCGGTGCTGACCCCCGGCAACCTGGTGCCCTTCCTGGTGAACAAGATGAAGAGCTTGGGCACGGCCGCCTGTCCGCCCTATCATTTAGCCGTGGTGGTGGGCGGCACTTCGGCGGAGCTGAACCTCAAGACCGTCAAGCTGGCCTCGGCCAAGTACCTGGATCCGCTGCCCACCCAGGGCGGCCCCGGCGGCCACGCCTTTCGCGACCCGGCCCTGGAGGCCGAACTGCTGGACCAGGCGCGCCGCTTGGGCCTGGGCGCCCAGTTCGGCGGGCGGGCTTTCTGCCACGATGTGCGCGTGATCCGGCTGCCGCGCCACGGCGCCTCGTGCCCCATCGGCATCGGCGTGAGCTGCAGCGCCGACCGCAACATCAAAGCCAAAATCACCACCGAGGGCATCTTCCTGGAGCAGTTGGAGACCGATCCGGCCCGCTATCTGCCCGAACCCGCCGGCAGCGAAGGCGAGGCCGTGTCCGTCGACCTGAACCAGCCCATGGAGCAGATTCGCGCCACCTTGAGCCGCTACCCGGTGGCCACCCGCCTGCTGCTCAACGGCACCCTGATCGTGGCGCGGGACATCGCCCACGCCAAGCTCAAAGAACGCCTCGACAGCGGCCAGGCACTGCCCGACTACTTCAAGAAGCACATCATTTACTACGCCGGGCCGGCAAAAACCCCGGCGGGGTATGCCTCGGGCGCCTTCGGCCCCACCACCGCCGGCCGCATGGACGCTTACGTGCCCCTGTTCCAGGCCCGGGGCGCCTCCCTGGTGATGCTGGCCAAGGGCAACCGCACGGCCGTGGTCACTGAATCGTGCAAACAGCACGGCGGCTTCTACCTGGGCTCCATCGGCGGTCCCGCCGCCCGTCTGGGCAAGGAGTGCATCACCCACATGGAGCTGATCGAGTTTCCCGAACTGGGCATGGAGGCGATCTACAAAATCACCGTCAAGGATTTCCCGGCCTTCATCCTGGTGGACGACAAAGGCAACGACTTTTTCCAGGGGCTGCTCTGAGCAACGGGCCCCGCAAGGATATTCAACGTTTTCCACAGAAAGGTGACCCATGAAAGATCTGGATGCCATTTTTTCACCGCGCTCCGTGGCGGTGGTGGGCGCTTCCACCACCCCCGGCAAGGTCGGCCATGACATTTTCGTCAATATCCTCAAGGGCGGCTACCGGGGCGTGCTCTATCCGGTCAACCCCAACGCCGAGTCCATCGCCTGCGTGCGGGCCTATCCGTCCATCGCCGACATCCCCTATCCGTTGGATTTGGCCATGCTCATCGTGCCGCCCAAGATCGCCCTGCAATCGGTGCAGCAGGCCATCGACAAAGGGGTCAAGGGGGTGGTGATCGTCTCGGCCGGGTTCAAGGAGGTGGGCGGCGAGGGTCTGGCCATCGAAAATCAGATCACCCAGTTGTGCCGCGATAACGACGTGCGCCTGGTGGGTCCCAACTGCCTGGGCGTGATCAACCCCCTGGCCGACGTGCGCCTCAACGCCAGCTTTTCGGCCCGCATGCCCAAGCCGGGTAACGTTTCCTTCATCTCCCAGAGCGGCGCCTTGTGCACCGCCGTGCTGGACTTTGCCGGCGAGCGCGATTTCGGTTTCTCCAAGTTCATCTCCATCGGCAACAAGGCCGACGTGGACGAGGTGGACCTGCTGCGCTACTTCCAGGACGACCCGGATACCGAAGTGATCATGATCTACGTGGAAGAGTTGCAGCGTGGCCAGGCGTTCATCGAAATCGCCAAGCAGATCACCGGCGGCAACCGGCCCAAGCCCATCCTGGTGATCAAGTCGGGCCGAACCAGCGCCGGGGCCCAGGCCGCCGCCTCCCACACCGGCTCCCTGGCCGGATCGGAAGCGGTCTACGACGCCATATTCGCCCAGTCGGGCATCATCCGCGTGGAGCGCATCGACGAACTGTTCGACTATGCCATCGCCTTCGCCTACAAGAATGAGAACGCCCTGGGCAAGATGCGCCGCAAGGTGCCCCACGGCAACCGCGTGGCCATCGTCACCAACGCCGGCGGGCCGGGCATCGTGGCCACCGACATGACGGTGGTCTCCGGATTGGAGCTGGCCACCTTCAGCGAAGAAACGGTGGAGGTGCTGCAGAGCCACCTGCCGGCCACGGCCAACGTGCACAACCCGGTGGACATCATCGGCGACGCCGCCCAGGACCGCTACGAGCGGGCCCTCAACGCCGTGATCCGGGACGAAGGGGTGGACGGCGCCCTGGTGATCCTCACCCCCCAATCCATGACCAACGCCATCGGCACCGCCAAGGTGATCGTCTCCATCGCCCAGCGGTCCCACAAGCCCATCCTCTGCTGCTTCATGGGTATCGTGGACGTCTCGGCGGGCGTCAAATATCTGCAGGAGAACGGCGTGCCGGTCTACCCCTTCCCCGAGCAGGCCGCCCGTTCCTTCGGCGCCATCTACCGCTACGCCAAGTGGCTCAACCGCCAGGAGCTGGCGCCCTACCACTTCAAGCACGACAAGGCGGGCGCGCGCAAAATCGTCGAAGCGTGCGTCAACGACGGCCAGTGCTACATGGGCGAGCTCACCGGGGTCCACCTGCTCAAGTGCTACGGCTTCGACGTGCTGCCCACAGAGCTGGCCCTCACCGGCGACGAAGCGGTCGCCAAGGCCGAGGAGATGGGCTACCCCGTGGCCATGAAGATCGTCTCCGCCCAGATCATCCACAAGTCCGATGCCGGCGGTGTGCGCATCAACGTGGCCGACGCCGAGGCCGTCAAAGCCGCCTTCGAGGAGATCGTGGCCAACGCCAAGGCGTTCAAGGCCGATGCCATCATCGACGGCGTGCTGGTGCAGAAAATGGCCCCCAAGGGACAGGAAGTGATCCTGGGCGCCACCCGCTACCCCAAGTTCGGCCACCTGCTCATGTTCGGCAGCGGCGGCGTCTCGGTGGAAGTGTTCAAGGACGTCACCTTCCGCCTGGCCCCCATCAACCGCAACAGCGCCCGGCAAATGGTACGCGGCATCAAGGCCTTCACCATGCTCAGCGGTTTCCGCAACATGCCCAAGGCCGACCTGACCATCCTGGAAAAGTTGATCGTCTCCTTGTCCGACCTGGTCACCGACAACCCCGAGATCAAGGAGCTGGACATCAACCCCCTCCTGGTCCACCCCGAAGGCCAAGGCGCTACGGTAGCCGACTGTCGCTTTATTCTCGAGCCGGAGGAGAACTGATCGAGCTTATTGGGTTGGGAAGGGAAAAAGAGTTTAAAGTTTAAAGCAAGGAATTCTGTCGGTTATATGATGTGTGGTTGGTCGGGTTGGCAGTGTTTGATGGGTGTTTTGAGTTGGATTGTTTGTTGATTGAGATGGTTTTTTGGCCTATCTGCAAAAATAGGGGCGTTGCGCGGGGGTGGGCTGACAGAGTTTGTTGGGTTGGTTGGGTTTGTTGAGTTGTTGGGGGGGTAGGGGATGGGACGGTTTCCGTCCGCCTGCCCCCTTCCTTTTTCACACCCCACCCCCCATCTAACCGACAGAATTCCTTGCTTTAAACTTTAAACTTTAAACTCTCTTTTTTCCCAACCCAACAAACGCTATTCAACTCAACAAACTCAACAAACCCAACAAACGCTGCCAACCCATATTGCCCTTACGAGCGAATTGTTCCATAATACATCCATCTTATCGGCGTGTCGCGCGGCGATGGATCCCTCTCCAAGGACGTGGTACTGGAACTGGCCCGGCGTGTGATGAAACGGTCAGGGGATGGGCGCCATGGGAAAAAAATCGACCTATTGGGCGGACAACTACATTCAAAAGCAGCGTTCGGCCGAGGATGCGCTCAAGCTGGTGCGGTCGGGGCAGCGGGTGTTCATCGGGTCGGCCTGCGGTGAGCCGCAGGCGCTGGTGCGGGCTTTGGCTGCCAACGCCCGCTCTTACAGCGATGTGGAAATCGTGCGCATGATGAGCCACGAGTCGGCGCCCCTGACCGAGATCGCCACCGAAACCTATGAGGCCAACCTGAGCATCCGCCAGATCTACCTTGGCGCGGCCCGCTCGGAGAGCTTCGCCCGCAACCTGCGCTTTGTCACCCCCATGAACATCTCCGAGGTGCCGGGCCTGTTCCAGAGCCGGCGGCTGCCCATCCACGTGGCCCTGGTTCAGGTGAGCCCCCCGGACGATTTCGGCTGGATGAGTTTGGGCATTTCCGTGGATGTCACCCGGGCGGCCGCCTATGCCGCCGAGACGGTCATCGCCCAGGTCAACCCGCGCATGCCGCGGGTCATGGGGCAGAGCTTCATTCATGTCAACGACGTGGATGTGATCGTTGTGCACGAGGAGGAGCTGCTGACCCTGACACCGGCGCCCCCTTCGGCCATCGCCACCTGGATCGGCCGGCACATCGCCCGCCTGATCGAAGACGGCGCCACCTTGCAGGTGGGCCTGGACGCCAAGAGCCAGGCCACGGTGCAGGCCCTTTCGCAGAAAAACGACCTGGGGTTTCACTCCCAGTACCTGACCAACGACATCATGCACCTCTATTCCATGGGGGTGATCAACAATCGCCGCAAAGGCTACAACGAAGGCAAAATGGTGGCCTCGGCGGCCCTCGGCGGCACGGAGCTGTACGAGTTTCTCAACGACAACCCGGCCATCGAGTTCCATCCCTCCGACTATGTGAACGACCCCTTTGTCATTTCGCGCCACAACCACATGGTCTCCCTCAACGTGGCCCAGAGTATCGATCTGACCGGCCAGGTGTCGGCCGAAGCCGTGGCCCACACCCTCTTTGCGGGGGTCAGCGGCATTCCCGATTTCGTGCGCGGCGCCCGGCGCGCCCCCGGCGGCAAATCGATCCTCATGCTGCGTTCCACTTCGGTGGACGGCAAGCAGAGCCGGGTCATCCCCGTGATGAGCAACGAGGCGGTGGTCGTGCCCCGCGGTGACGTGCACTTCGTGGCCACCGAATACGGCGTGGTCAACCTGTTCGGCAAGAGCCTGCAGGAGCGGGCCATCGCCCTGATCAGCATTGCCCACCCCGATTTTCGCGACGAACTGTTCGAATCCGCTAAAGAGGCCGGCATCATCGGTCCGGAGCGCAATCTCGGCGAGGCGGCCAAGGCGGTTTATCCGGTCAACCTGGAGGACGACCTGACCATAAACGGCGAAACCATCACCATTCGCCCGGCCAAACCGGTGGACGAGCGGCGCATCCAGGAGCACTATTACAGCCTTGCACAGGAGGACATCTTCCGGCGCTTTTTTCACGAAAAGACCAGTTTCGAGCGCTGGGAGGTGGAAAACAAGTCCCAAATCGACTATATCAAGGACCTGACCCTGATCGCCGTGGTGGGCGAAGCCGGCTTCGACCGGGTGGTGGGCGTGGCCGAGTACCTGCTGCTGGTCAACAGCAACCTGGCCGAGGTGGCTTTCACCATCGATCGGGATTACCAGGGCAAGGGTCTGGGCAAACGCTTTCTCAAAAAAATGGCCGATGTGGCCCGGGAAAACGGTATCGGCGGCCTGGTGGCCTACACCGCGCCGCACAACCAGGCCATGATCCGGCTGTTCAAGACGTTGCCCTACAAGGTGAGCACCGCCTTCGACGGCGAAGCCCTCACCCTGAGCTGCCGCTTCGACGAACTCAAGGACGACCTGAAATAGCCCCCGCCGTCATGTGGCGGCAGGGCGTGCGGGATGCCGTGGCGCAGCACTTTCGCCGGCGGGACCTTGCCGAAGGCCACTGGGATGGCTCGGTGCGCGCGCGTCCCATAAAACCTTGCCAACATAACCTGAATATGGTTTATTCTCCTCTTTTGGAACGTGTTCAAAAATTGCATCAACACAAAGGAGTATCCGCATGGCCCGAACAATGAAAACCCTGGACGGAAACACCGCGGCCGCCCATGTGGCCTATGCCATGAGCGACGCTGCCGCCATCTATCCCATCACCCCGTCATCCCCCATCGGCGAAATCTGCGATGAGTGGTCCGCCGAAGGCCGCAAGAACATCTTCGGCCAGCGGGTGCTGATCCGGCAGCTGCAAAGCGAAGCCGGCGCCGCCGCGGCGGTGCACGGGTCCCTGGCCGCCGGCGCCTTGACCAGCACCTTCACCGCCTCCCAGGGCCTGCTGCTGATGATCCCCAACATGTACAAGATGAGCGGCGAGCTGCTGCCCGGCGTGCTGCACGTTACCGCCCGCGCCGTGGCCGCCCACGCCCTGAGCATCTTCGGCGATCATCAGGACGTGATGGCCGTGCGGCAGACCGGCTTCTCCTTGCTCGCTTCTGCCTCGGTGCAGGAAGTGATGGACCTGGGGCTGGTGGCCCACCTGGCGGCCATCGAAGCCAGTGTGCCTTTCCTGCACTTTTTCGACGGCTTCCGCACCAGCCACGAAATCCAGAAAGTCGAGCTGATCGACTACGCCGACATGGCCAAGCTGGTCAACCAGGAAGCCCTGGCCCGCTTCCGCGCCCGCGGCGTCAATCCCGAGCGCCCCGAGCTGCGCGGCACCGCCCAGAACCCGGACATCTACTTCCAGGGCCGCGAAGCCGCCAATCCCTACTACCTCAAGGTGCCCGAGATCGTGGCGCAGTACATGCAGAAAGTGGGGGATCTGACCGGTCGGCCCTATCGCCTGTTCGACTACATCGGCGCCCGCGACGCCGAACACGTGATCATCGCCATGGGATCGGCCTGCGAAACCATCGAAGAGGTGGTCAACCACCTGGTGGCCAAGGGCCGCAAGGTGGGCCTGATCAAGGTGCGCTTGTTCCGCCCCTTCTCCGCCGAGCACCTGATCGCCGTCCTGCCGGACACGGCCAAGACCGCGACCGTGCTGGACCGCACCAAGGAGCCCGGCGCTTTGGGCGATCCTCTATACCTGGATGTGTGCACCGGCCTGATGGAACAGGGCCGCGCCCTGAAAGTGGTCAACGGCCGCTACGGGCTGGGCTCCAAGGAGTTCACCCCCGACATGGTGCTGGCCGTCTATGACAACATGGCCGCCGCCACGCCCCGCAACCACTTCACCGTCGGCATCGTGGACGACGTCACCCACACCTCTCTGGAAGTAAAGCCGGGTCTGGACGTGGCACCGCCGGGCACCGTGCAGTGCAAGTTCTGGGGGCTGGGGGCCGACGGTACGGTGGGCGCCAACAAGAGCGCCATCAAGATCATCGGCGACAACACCGACATGTACGCCCAGGCCTACTTCGCCTACGACTCCAAAAAGTCGGGCGGCGTTACCATCAGCCACCTGCGCTTCGGCAAAAGCCCCATCCAGTCCACCTATCTGATCAACGCGGCCGACTACATCGCCTGCCACAACCCGGCCTACGTGCACATCTACGACGTGCTGGAAGGGATCAAAAACGGCGGCACCTTCATGCTCAACAGCCCCTGGTCCCTGGAGGAGATGGAAGAAAAACTGCCCGCCGCCATGCGCCGCTCCATCGCCCGCAAGCAGCTCAAGTTCTACAACATCGACGCGGTCAAAATCGCCGGTGACGTGGGCCTGGGCGGGCGCATCAACATGATCATGCAGACCGCCTTCTTCAAAGCCTCCGGCGTGCTGCCCGTGGCCCAGGCCGTCGATTTCCTCAAGGGCGAAATCAAGAAGATGTTCGGTCTTAAGGGGGATCGCATCGTCAAAATGAACGTGGATGCCGTGGACCGCACCCTGGACAACCTGGTGGAAATCAAATACCCCGCAAGCTGGGCCGATGCCGCCGACACAGACCTGCCGGCCAAGGCGGAACCCGCCTGGGTCACCGAAGTGATGCGGCCCATGCTGGCCCAGCAGGGCGACAAGCTGCCGGTCAGCGCCTTTACCGTGGACGGCCTCTTCCCCGTGGGCACTACGCAGTACGAGAAGCGCGGCGTGGCCATCAACGTGCCCGAGTGGATCAAGGAGAACTGCATCCAGTGCAACCAGTGCGTCATGGTGTGTCCCCACGCCGCCATCCGGCCCTTCCTGGCCACCGAAGAAGAACTCAAGGCGGCGCCGGCCGATTATGAAGCCATCAAGGCCGTGGGCAAGGAACTCAAGGAGTACAAGTTCCGCATCCAGGTCTACACCGAAGACTGCATGGGCTGCGGCAACTGCGCCGACATCTGCCCGGCCAAGACCAAGGCCCTCGAGATGAAGCCCCTGGAAACCCAGCTGGCCGCCCAGGTGCCCAACCAGCGCTTCGCCGCCACGCTGCCCTCTCGCGAAACCCTATTCAAGCGCGACACCGTCAAGGGCAGCCAGTTCTACCCGCCCCTGCTGGAGTTCTCCGGTGCCTGCGCCGGCTGCGGCGAAACCCCCTACGCCAAGCTGCTCACCCAGCTCTTCGGCGAGCGCATGATCATCGGCAACGCCACCGGCTGCACCTCCATCTGGGGCGGCTCGGCGCCCTCCATTCCCTACTGCACCAACCAGGACGGCCACGGCCCCACCTGGGGCAACTCCCTGTTCGAGGACCCGGCCGAATTCACCTACGGCATGCTGCTGGGCCAACTCCAGCGGCGCAGCCAACTGGCCCAACTCGTCGCCGAAGCCGTGGCCGGCGACATCGACGCCACCGTCAAAGAAGTCCTCTCCAGCTGGCTGACCCACATGAAAGACCCGGCGCGCTCTCGCCAGTACGGCGACCAGCTCAAGCAGCTGCTGCCCCAACACACGGACAACCCCCTGCTGAAACAGATCCTGGGCATGGCCGATCTGTTCACCAAAAAGTCCTACTGGGTCTTCTGCGGTGACGGCGCCGCCTACGACATCGCCTACGGCGGCATCGACCACGTCCTGGCCTCGGGAGAAGACATCAACATCATGGTCTACGACACCGAAGTCTACTCCAACACCGGCGGCCAAAGCTCCAAGGCGACCCCCACCGGCTCCATCGCCAAGTTCGCCTTCTCCGGCAAAAAGACCGCCAAGAAGGACCTGGGCGCCATGGCTATGACCTACGGCTACGTCTACGTTGCCAGCATCGGCATGGGGGCCAACAAACAGCACACCCTCAAAGCCATGGCGGAAGCCGAATCCTACGACGGCCCCTCTCTGATCCTGGCCTACTCGCCCTGCATCAACCACGGCATCGCCAAAGGCATGGGCAAGACCCAGGAAGAGACCAAACTGGCCGTCGCCAGTGGCTACTGGCCTCTCTACCGCTACAACCCGAGTCTGGCCGAGGAAGGCAAAAACCCCTTCCAGCTCGATTCCAAGGCCCCCGACGGCACGCTAAAAGAGTTCCTGGCCGGTGAAGTGCGCTACGCTTCCCTCAAAAAAGTGTTCCCCGAAGAAGCCGAACGCCTGCACACCCAGCTCGCCAAGGAACTCACGGCCCGCTACCAACGCTACAAACGTCTGGCCGCCGAAGCCCCACCCGAACCCGAAGTGGAAACAGTCCAGGCCGACGCCGCGGCGGACGACCCGGCCGTCTGCACCCTCTCCACCACCGCCGAACACGGCCGCGCCGACGCCGCCGACGAACCCTGCGACGACGGCCGCGCCGGCAAAATCTAAACCAGAAAACCAATCCACATAACCAAGAGGCCGCCCCACCCGGGGCGGCCTCTCCCTTCAAAAAAACACCCAAAAACCCATGAACCAAAACCCCCAACAACCCCAACCCAACCCAAAAAACCCAATAAACTCAACAAACCCAACAAACACGTCCCCCCCCTGCCGTCGCTGCGGCACCTGCTGCCGCAAAGGCGGACCGGCCCTGCACCTCGCCGACGAACAACTGGTCACCAGCGGCCGCATCCCCCTCAAACACCTCTTCACCATCCGCCAAGGCCAACCGGCCTCCGACAACGTCCGCAACATCGTCGCCCCCGCCCCCACCGACATCATCAAAATAAAAAGCAGCGGCCCACACAACACCACCTGCCGCTACTACACCCCCGACCCCGTCGGCTGCACCATCTACGCCCACCGCCCCCTGGAATGCCGCCTCCTCAACTGCCGCGACACCCGCGCCATCGAACAAACCTACAACCAAAACCGCCTCACCCGCGCCCACCTGCTCCAGCGCATCCCCCACCTCGCCGACCTCGTCGCCGAACACCAAAATAAATGCGATCCCCACCACATCACCACCCTCATCCAAACCCTCAAAACCACCCCCACAGACACCCAAGCCCGCCACACCCTCAACCAAATCACCCGCTTCGATCACCACCTCCGCCAACTCACCATAGAAAAAACCAACCTCGACCCCGAACTCCTCGATTTTTTCTTCGGTACTCCCTTAAGCGCCATTATCAATAGGGGAACAGGCTATTAATCGGATGCAGACGGCGCCGAAAGGTTCATCTTTGTAGTTTCGGACTTGAACCTTGATGTATTCCATTCGGCTCACAAAGTGGAATTGCTTCATCATCCTAAAATACACTATTCTTTGCAAATCTTTGGATGGTGGATTTGGGGCATTTACATCTCTTGCCCGGTGTATTTGAGGGTGGTAGATATAGACTATGAAATTTATTCATGCGGCAGATATTCATTTGGATAGTCCTTTGCACCGGTTGGAGGTGTATGAGGGGGCGCCGGTGGAGGTGATTCGGGGGGCTTCGCGGCGGGCTTTCGAGAATTTGATTGGGTTGGCTTTGGCCGAGGCGGTGGATTTTGTGTTGATCGCCGGGGATTTGTTCGATGGGGAGTGGCGCGATTACAATACGGGGTTGTTTTTCGTGCGGCAGATGCGGCGGTTGGATGCGGCGGGGATTCCTGTGTTTGTGGTGGCGGGCAATCATGATGCGGCGGGGCAGGTGACGGGGGGGTTGCCCTATCCGGGCAATGTGGTGTTGTTCGGGCACCAGTCGGCGCAGACGCGGGTGTTGGAGGGGTTGCGGGTGGCGGTGCATGGGCGCAGTTTCGGGCGGCCGGCGGAGACGGAGAATCTGGCGGCGGGGTATCCGGAGCCGGTGCCGGGGTTTTTCAATGTGGGGTTGCTGCACACCAGCGTGACCGGGCGCGAGGGGCATGCGCCTTATGCGCCGTGTTCGGTGGGGGATTTGACGGGCAAGGGGTATGATTATTGGGCGCTGGGGCATGTGCATCAGTTCGAGCAGGTGACGTTGGATCCGCCGGTGGTGTTTCCGGGGTGCATTCAGGGGCGCCATATCCGGGAGGCGGGGGTCAAGGGGTGTGTGCTGGTGCGGGTGGACGAGGGGGGTGCGCTGGATGTGGCGTTGCGTCCCCTGGATGTGGTGCGTTGGGTGGTTTTGACGGTGGATGTGGCGGGGTGCGGGTCGCGGGAGGCCTGTCTGGATCGTTTGCAGGCGGTGTTGCCGGGGGTTTTGGCGGAACATGCGCCTTTGCCGGTGGTGGTGCGGGTGACGTTTGTGGGGGCGTGTGTTGCCCATGGGGTGCTGGCGGCCGATCCGGAGGCGTGGACCCAGGCGGTGCGGGCGGCGGCGCTGGCGGTGGGCGGCGAGGGGGTGTGGGTGGAGAAGGTACGGTTGGCCACGCGGCCCGAGGGTGCAGGGTCGGCGGCGGATGGGGGCGGTCCGATGGGGGAGCTGGCGGATTATTTGGCGGCTTTGCGGGCCGACGAGGGGGCGTTGGCCGATTTGGGAGAGCGGTTGGCGGATGTGTGGCGCAAGCTGCCGCCGGAGTTGCGGCGCGAGGGGGAGGTGGTGCGGCCCGATGATCCGGAGGGGCTGCGGGTGTTGCTGGACGAGGCCGAGGCGCTGCTGCTGCGGCGGTTGCGGGAGGAGCGATCGTGAGGATCGAGGCGCTGCGGCTGATCGCCTTCGGGCCGTTTACCGATCGGGTGCTGGATCTGTCCGGCGGCGAGGGGCGGTTGCAGGTGGTGTACGGCCCCAACGAGGCGGGCAAGAGTTCGGCGCTGCGGGCGTTGCGGCAGTT
The DNA here is from genome assembly GCF_022968795.1 of Desulfatitalea alkaliphila. GTDB lineage: Bacteria > Desulfobacterota > Desulfobacteria > Desulfobacterales > Desulfosarcinaceae > Desulfatitalea > Desulfatitalea alkaliphila. The sequence goes on along the minus strand of NZ_JALJRB010000034.1, from coordinate 3,662 downwards.
GCTGTTCGGCATTCCCCTGCGCAGTCCGGACAATTTTGTGCATCCCCATCCGCGCATGCGCATCGGCGCGCGGCTGGTGTGCGATGGCGGGGAGGTGCTGTCGGTGGTGCGGCGCAAGGGCCACTCCAAGACGCTGCGGGCGGAAGATGACGAGACGGTGCTGGACGATGGGGCGCTGGCGGCCTGTTTGGGGAACGTGGACGAGGGGTTTTTCAACCGCATGTTCGCCATCGGCCACCAGGAGCTGGTGGAAGGGGGCCTGGAGCTGGTTTCGGGGGGCGGCGATGTGGGCCAGGCGCTCTTCGCCGCCGGTTCGGGGCTGATCCGGTTGCGGGAGGTGCAGCAGGAATTGCTGCAGGCGGGCGAGGCGCTGTTCAAGGCGGGGGGCGCCAATCCGCGGATCAACCAGGCCTTGGTCGAGTTGAAGGAGATCCGCAAGGCGGAGAAGGTGGCGGTTTTGTCCCGCAGCGCGTGGCAGACCCATGACCGGGCGTTGCGCGCGGCGCGGCAGCGGATCGGCGAGGTGCAGGCGGCGTGGGATCGTTGCAACCGGGAGCGGGCGCGGCTGGAGCGCATCCGGAGTGCTTTGCCGTTGATGGCGGGCCGGTCCGAGATCATGGGCGCTTTGGCGGATTATGCCGATCTGCCGGATCTGCCGGAGGACTTCGGCGATCAGCGCAGGGCGGTGGAGACGGCACTGGCGTTGGCCGAGGCGCGGTGGCAACAGGCGCAGGAGACCATTGCGCGTGCTGTGGCACAGATGGCGGAACTGGTGTTGCCCGAGGCGCTGTTGGCCCGGGCGGATGCCATCGAGGGGTTGCAGCAGGCGTTGGGCAGCGTGAACAAAGCGCGCCGGGACCGGCCGGGTTTGGAGACCCGGCGGCGGATTCTGGAGAAGGAGGCGGCCGCCCGGCTGGCCGAGATCGGCGGAGCGGTGGATGTGCAGTGGGCGCGGGCGACGGCGCCGACCCATGCGGCGGTGGGGGCGATCCAGAAGCTGGGCGAGCGCTATGCGCGCTTGACCACCCAGCGGGAGACGGCCCTGGAGCGGCGCCGGCAGTTGGCGGCCCGGGTCCGCGGATTGCACCGGCAAGGGCGCACCCTTGCGGCGCCGCGGGATCTGGCGGGGCTCAAGGCGGTGCTGGAAGAGGCACTGCAGGCCGGTCCGCTGGCGGCCCAGGCGGCCAAGGAGCGGGCGGCGCTGGACCGGCTGGGGGAAACGCTGGCGGCGGAGCTGCGGCGCCAGACGTTGTGGGATGGTGATCTGGCGGCTTTGGAGACGTTGGCGCTGCCGGCCGCGGCGGCCATCGACGATTTTGAGACGCGGTTGGCGGCCGTCGAGCGGCGCGGGGAGCAGCTGGCGGCCGAGAAGGCCGCGACGGCCAAGGAGCTGGCGCGCGTCACGGCCGATTTGCAAGGGTTGGATCAGTCCGGGGCGGTGCCCAGCGAGGCCGATCTGACGGCGGCGCGGGCGTTGCGGGACCGGGGTTGGGTGGCGATTCGGCGGTTGTTGGTGGGTGTGGCGTTGGATGACGGGGCGCCGGATGACGCGACGGCGGATGATGCGTCGGTGGTTGATGGGGCGGTGGATGATGGGTCTGCGGCGGTGGCGTTGATGAAACAGTTCGCGGCGGCCGGGGATCTGCCCGAGGCCTACGCCCAGAGCGTGGCGGCGGCCGACGGGATTGCCGACCGGCTGCGGCGGGAGGCGGAGCGGGTCAATCGCAAGGGGTTGTGGCTGGCCCAGCAGGCGCAGCACCAGGTCGCCTTGGAGGGGGTGACGGCCGATTTGGCGGCGGCCGAGGCGCAGGTGGCGGAGGTGCGGGCGGCGTGGCATGAACTGTGGGCGCCGGCGGGCATTGTGCCGCGGGGCCCCAAGGAGATGCGCGCCTGGGCGGCGGCCATGGCGGCCTTGCGCGAGAAGGCGGCCGACTGGCGCACGCGGGGCGAACAGGCCCGGCGGCAGGCGGCGGACCTGGAAGCGGTGCGGCGGCGGCTGGCCGGCGCGCTGGCCGATGCGGGACGCGCGGCGGCGGGCGATGCGCCCTTGGCCACCCTGCTGCCCATGGCCAAAGCGTTGCTGGCCGAGCAGGAGAAGCTGCACAACGAGCGGGCCAATCTGGAGCGGGAACTGGCGGCGCGGCAGGGCGAGCTGGAGGAGGCGGTGTCCCAGTGCAAGGCCCTGGATGACGCCCTGGCGGATTGGAAGACCCAGTGGGGCCGGGCCGTGGCCGCCATCGGGTTGGATGTCGAGGACGATCCGGCGGTGGCGCTGGCGGTGATCGAGGCCATTCGCCAGGCGCGGGCCAAGATCGAGGAGGCCGACACCCTGGGCAAGCGGTTGGACGGCATGGACCGGGATGCGGCGGCCTTTGCCGAGCAGGTGGGGACCTTGACGGCGCAGTTGGCGCCGGAGTTGGCAACAGAAGCGCCGGAAACGGCCGCCGCCGGATTGACTGCCCGGCTGGCCGCCGCCCGCGAGGAGCGCTCCAAGCGGCAAACCCTGCTGGAAATGAAAAAGCAGGCCGAGGCCGCCCGCGATCAAGCGCGGGAGACCATTGCCCGTAACCAGGCCCAGCGCGAGGCGCTCTGCCGCCAGGCGGACTGCGACGATCCGGCCCGGCTGCCGGCGGTGGAGCAGCGGGTTCAGGCGCGGGACCGTCTGCGCGCCGAACTGGACGCCATCGACGGCCAACTGCGCGCCCTGAGCGCCGGCGCTACGGTCACGGCCTTCGTGGCCGATGCCGCCACCGAGGATCCCGACACCCTGGAGGCCCGGCTGATAGACCTCAACGAGCAGGTCGCAGCCCTGGATGAGGAGCGCTCGCGTCTGGACCAGACCATCGGCACCGAGAAGAGCGAGCTGGCCCGCATGGACGGCAACGCCCAGGCGGCCCGCCACGCCGAGGCGGCGGAGCATGTGCTGGCGCGCCTGGAGGCCGACGTGCGGCAATATGCGCGCCTGCGCATCGCCACCGCCGTGCTGGCCGGGGCCATCGAGCAGTACCGCGAAAAGCACCAGGGGCCCCTGGTGCAACGCGCCGGCGAGCTGTTCGCCCGCCTGACCCTGGGCAACTTCGCCACCATCCGCGCCGAGTATGACGACAAGGGAAAGCCAGTGCTGGTGGGGGTGCGTGCGGCGGTTGGTGGGGAGGGCGCGGGTGTTGGGAATGCGGCCGGGGGGGATGCGGCTGCGGGGAATTCCGAGGTGGAAAACGGTGCCGGCAGCGGTGATGCGGGCGGTAGCGGGAGCGACAGCGGTTGTGGCAGCAGGAGCGTCTGCGGTAGCGTGAGTGTCAGCGGCAGAGGGAACGGCAGCGGGGACAGCAGCCGGAGCGGTAGCGACAAGGGTAGCGGCAACGGCGGCGGCAAGGGTTGCGGCGAACTGGTGCGCGTGGAAGGCATGAGCGACGGCACCGCCGATCAGCTCTACCTCGCCCTGCGCCTGGCCGGCCTGGAGCAATACCTGCAACACAACACCCCCCTGCCGTTCGTGGTGGACGACATTCTGCTGCGCTTCGATGACCAGCGGGCGACGGCGACTTTAGAGATTCTGAAGGAGTTGGCGCAAAGGACGCAGGTTGTTTTTTTTACGCATCATGGGCATTTGGTTGATTTGTCCGAGGCGGTGGGAGGGGCGAGGGTTAAGGCCCTATCGGGCC
>NZ_JALJRB010000033.1 GCF_022968795.1 Desulfatitalea alkaliphila | reverse complement strand
AAGACATTGCCCCTACGCCCGGGGATCAGGGGGTTTTGGGTTTTTTCAGGTGGTGTTTGCGCATCATGTTTTGGAAATTGGTGCGTTTGAGGCCGGTTTGGCGGGCGGCTTGGGTGATGTTCCAATTGTTTTCGTTGAGGGCGTGGAGCAGGAAGTTTTTTTCGATGGCCAGGACCGCTTTGCTGCGGATCTCTTTTTTGAGTTGCACCAGTTCCTCGTTGGTGGCGGGGACGTGGGTCATGAGGGTGGTCAGGTCGCTGTTGGTGTCGGCGAAGGTGAGGTCACGGACGGTGATGGTGTCGGTTTCGCTGTGAATCACGGCGCGCTCGACGGCGTTGCGCAGTTGGCGCACGTTGCCGGGCCACTCTTGTTGGACCAGGTGTTGGACGGCCGCTTCGGCGAAGCCGCGGATGGGTTTTTCCATCTGGCGGGCGAACTGGGCGACGAAGTGGTAGGCGATGGGCAGGATGTCCTCGCGCCGTTCCCGCAGGGGCGGCAGAAAGATGGGGTAGACGTAGATGCGGTAGTAGAAGTCGTGGCGGAAGCGGCCGGCGGCCACCATTTCTTCCAGGTTCTGGTTGGTGGCCAGGATCAGGCGGATGTCCACTTTGCGGGGGGTGGTGTGACCGATGGACAGGAATTCGCGGCTTTCCAGGAAACGGAGCAGCTTGCCCTGCACTTCCAGGTCGATGTTGCCGATTTCGTCGAGAAAGACGGTGCCGCCGTCGGCCCGCTGGAAGATGCCTTCCTTTTCTTTGTGGGCACCGGTGAAGGCTCCCTTGGCGTGGCCGAACAGCTCGCTTTCCAGCAGGTTGCCGGAGAGGGTGCCGCAATCGACGGCGAAAAAGACCTTTTCGCTGCGCCGGCTGTTGGCGTGCAGCGCCCGCGCGACCAGCTCCTTGCCGGTGCCGCTTTCGCCGGTGATCAGGACGGTGGCGTCGGTGGGCGCCACCTTGGCGATCATTTCCACCACTTTTTTCATTTTGGCGCTGCCGCCCACCAACTGGTGCACGGTCGGGCGGCGGCGCGGTCCTTCCTGCACCAGGCGCCGGTTCTGGCGCAGGGTCTGGCGCGCCTGCACGGCCTGGGCCACCACGGCGCGCAGCTCATCGGGGGTGAAGGGCTTGGGCAGGTAGTCGAAGGCGCCCAGCTTCATCACCTCCACGGCCGATGAGACGGTGGAGTAGCCGGTGATCACGATGACCATGGTGTCGGGGGAGGCGGCCTTGACCCGCCGCAGCAGCTCCATGCCTCCCAGGCGGCTCATTTTCAGGTCGGTGACCACCACATCGAAGGTTTGGTCGGTCATGCGCGCCAGGGCGTCCTGGCCGTTGTAGGCGCAGGCCACGGTGTGACCGGCGCGGGTGAGGATCTTGCGGCAGTTTTCGCAGATGGGGGGCTCGTCGTCCACCACGAGCACGGTTGCGGGCGTTTGGCTCATGCCGGGTCGTTGTTCTGGTTCAATGGTAAATAGATGGAAAAACGGGTCCCGTGCCCCCTTTTGCTCTCCACCTCGATGGAGCCGCCGTGTTGCTGGATGATGCCGTGGGTGATGGCCAATCCCAGACCGGTGCCGGTCTCGCGGGTGGTGAAGAACGGTTCGAAGATCTTGTCCAGGTCTTCCTGGGGGATGCCCTTGCCGGTGTCGGCCACATCGATTTGCACCGCCTTGATGGAGGGTTGGAAGGCGGTGGTGATGCTGATGGCGCCCCCTTCGGGGGTGGATTCGACGGCGTTGAGGATCAGGTTGATCAGGGCCTGCTCGAGCTGCCCCTTGTCCACCATCTGGTCGGGCAGCCGGGGCGCCAGCTGGGAGCTGACCGTAATATCCTTGAAGGCGGCCTGTTTGTGGGTCAGCAGGATGGTTTCGGTCACGATGCCGTTGACATTGGCCATGCTTTTCTGCGGTTTGTTCTGCCGCGCGAAATCCAGCAGGCTGGTGACGATTTTGCGGCAGCGCAGGGTTTCGTTGGCGATGGTTTGCAGCTCCTCGCGGGCCGGATCTTCCTCGGCCAGGTCCTCCTGCAGCAGCATGGTGGAGGTGAGGATGGTGGTCAGGGGGTTGTTGATTTCGTGGGCTACGCCGGCCGACAACCGCCCGATGGAGGCCAGTTTGTCCTGCTCCATGAGCGTCTTTTGCATGTTGATTTCGCGGGTGATGTCACGGGCGATTTCGATGGCCCCGGTGACCGTGTGGTTCTCGATAATGGGATAGGTGCTGATGGCGTAGATCAGCTCCCGGTTCTCCTTGTCCAGATGCACATGGGTGGTCTGGGAGGGTTTCCCCGTTTCCAGGGTCTGCACCAGGGGGCAGGGGTGGTTTTCGCCGGAGCAGGGGGTGTCCCGGTGGTGGGTGATCTCATAGCAGTGGTGGCCGATGGCCTCTTCCCGCCGCAGGCCCAGCTTATTGAGCAGGTGGCGGTTGATGTCCGCGATGCGGTAGTCGCGGTTGATGATCATCACCTCCTCCTGAATCAGCTCGTCCAGGATCAGTTTGCACTTGGCCCGCGTGTCCTGCAGCTCGCGGCGGGTCTGTTTGTGCAGGTCGGACAGGTAGGAGAGCTCCCAGAAAAGCCGGATGGTCTGGGCCGAAATGATGCGCACCTCCGGCCGTTTGCGTTGCAGCAGATCGTTGAACACCTCTTCCCGGGCGGTGAGCTCGATGATCAGGTCGATGTCCTCGCGCTGCAACAGGTTGCCGTATTCGGTGGTGGTGGCGATGCCTTTTTCACGGGCCAGGACCATGCCGGGGGCTTGTTGGTCCAGATCCGCCACCATGATGATGCGCGGATCGATCTCCTGGAAGTCATGCTGTGCGATCAGTTCCATGAGGCGGACGCAACGGTCGCCGCATCCGACGATGGCGATTCTCATTAGGTGGTCCCTTTCAGTATGTCGACGGCGCATCGGAATTCGCTCGGGTAAGGGTTTTGAATCCTCGATCTAAACGGACGATGGCGCAGTGTTGATGGTTGTTGTTGCTTGCGCTGATTATACATGAAAGCGGGTGCAAAACAAAATTTATTGACCTGTGCCGAATAGCGGTTATGATCGGGCCACACCATTGTGAGGGCAGTGGCCGTTGCGACAATGAGCGTATCGATGACGGCCGGCATAGGGGCAGCGCTGCTGCGCAGATAGAAAGGATGGAGAATGGATTTCAAGAATTTGGACGACATCATCGACTTTGCCATCGAGAAGGAGAAAGAGGCGGCTGACTTTTACACCGGCATCAGCGGCCAGGAGCGTTTTTCCGGCAAGAAGCAGATGCTGCTGGAGTTCGCCGAGCAGGAGCGCAAGCATCAGCGCCTGCTGGAGGATCTGAAGGCCGGGCAAGTGGGGGCGCAGCTGGACGACTACAAGTTCAAGTGGATCACCGATATCAAGCGCAGCGATTATGTGGAGGATGTGACCTACCATCCGGGCATGGGCTACAACGAACTGTTGATGCTGGCCATGAAGCGGGAGGAGAACGCCTTGCGCCTCTACAACGAGATGTTGGCCAACGCCGAGACGGACGCGCAGAAGAAGGTGTTCAAGATGCTGTGCCAGGAGGAGGCCAAGCACAAGTTGTCGCTGGAGACCATGTACGACGATTTCATGGCCGAAATGGGGGATTGATCTTCGACCACGACATGCTGGTGGTGTGCGGGCCGACGGGAGTGGGCAAGACCGCCTTCGGCATCGATTTGGCCCGCCGCGTCGGCGGCCGGATCGTGGGGGCCGATTCCATGCAGATCTATCGCGGGATGGATATCGGCACCGCCAAGCCCACCGCCGAGGAGCAGGCGGCGGTGGTCCATTATATGGTGGACATCGTCGATCCGGACCAACCTTTCGATGCCGCGGCCTATGCGCGCCGGGCCGATGACGTGGTGCGGCAATTGAAGGCCGAGGGGATCGTGCCGGTGGTGGTGGGCGGCACCGGTCTTTATATCCGGGCCCTGGTGTACGGCCTGTTCGACGCGCCGCCCGCCGACAGCGCACTGCGGCGGCGGTTGCAGGCCCAACTGGACCAGGAAGGGGCCGCCGCCCTGCACGCCCGCCTGGCGGCCCTGGACCCGGCGGCCGCCGAGCGTATCCATCCCAACGACGCCTATCGTATTGTGCGCGCCCTGGAAGTGGTCACCGAGACGGGCCACCCCATCAGCGAGCACCATCGCCGCCATGGGTTCCGTCGGCCCCGCTACCGCGTACTGACCATCGGCCTGGAACTGCCCCGCGAGCAGCTCTACGCGCGCATCGACCGGCGCGTGGACGCCATGCTGGCCGAGGGCCTGCTGGACGAAGTGCGCGGCCTGCTGGCGCGGGGCTACGACCCCCGGCTCAAGTCCATGCAGTCCCTGGGCTACCGCCACATGGTGGATTACATCCAGGGGCGCCTGGATTGGGAAGAGGCGGTACGCAGTTTGAAACGGGATCATCGGCGGTATGCGAAGCGGCAAATTACTTGGTTTCGGGCCGATCCGGAGGTGCGGTGGGTTGGCCCTATCGGGCCCAGTTTTAAGTTTTAAGTGTTAAGTTTTAAGTTGAAGGAATTCTGGCGGTTAGATGGGTTTGTTGGGTTTATTGAGTTTGTTGGGTTCATGGTGTTCATTGGGTTGGTTCTTTGGTCACCCAGCCAAAATCCAACACACCCCACACACATATAATAGATAGAATTCATTAACTTAAAACTTAACACTTAAAACTTAAAACTGGCCCACAGGGCCCTAAACTTAAAACTGGCCCGCCAGGGCGGGCTCGTTTGCGTTATTCGGCTACAATGGCGACCGGGCGGGCCCAAGCTGCGGAGGCATTTTTGATTTTGATGGGGAAGCAGGCCACTTTGAAGGTGTGGGGGCGGGGGATGTGGTGCAGGTTGGCCATTTTTTCCATGTGGCAGTAGCCTTGTTCGATGCCGGCGAAATGGGCTTCCCAGATGATGGATGGATCGCCTTCGGCTTGGAATTGGCGGGCCAGGAAGGGCAGCGGGCGGTCCCAGGACCAGGCGTCGATGCCCACTACTTTGATGCCGCGTTCCAGCAGGTAGAGGGTCGATTCGCGGGTCATGCCGGCGCCTTTGATCAGGTATTCGGGGCGGCCCCAGAAAGCGTCGGCGCCGGTGCGCACCAGGACGATGTCCAGGGGTTTGAGAGTGTAGTCGATGCGCTCGAGTTCGGTGGCCACGTCTTGGGCGCTGATGGCTTCGCCGTCGGCTTTGTGGCTGAAGTCGAGCAGCACGCCGTCCTGGAAGCACCATTCCAGCGGGATTTGGTCGATGGTCAGGGCCGGGGCGCCCTTGTCCATGGTGGGGTGGTAGTGATACGGGGCGTCCAGGTGGGTGCCGGAGTGGGTGGTGAGCTGGATCGATTCCACGGCCCAGCCCAGGCCGGCAGGCAGCTGTTCGGGTTGCAGACCGGGGAAGTACTCGGTCATCTGGGCGGCGCCCGTGGCGTGATCGGTGTAATCGATGTGCGGGATCATTTTTTCGGGATCGCTGGGCAGGCCGTCTTCGATGGCCACAGCCAGGTCGATGATGCGCGTGGGCATTGCTTCCTCCCTTGTCGGGTGCTGGGTTGACAATCGGTTTCGCGACGCCATTTTTCCACTGCAATGAACCGTTCTTCCGACCATAACAAATATCGAGGAGATGCGCCATGACTCAACTGAAGGCAGGAGATGCGGCACCGCCTTTCCAGGCCCCGGATCAGGCGGGCCGCGTCGTGCGGCTGGCGGACTACGCTGGCGGCAAGCTGTTGCTCTATTTCTACCCCAAGGCCAACACCGGGGGGTGAACCACCCAGGCCCAGGCGGTGCGGGACGCACTGCCCCGATTGCGGACCATGGGGGTGGCGGCGGTGGGGATCAGCCCCGATGCGCCGGAACAGCAGAAGAAGTTCGATGAGAAGCATGGCCTCGGGTTCCCGCTGTTGTCCGATGCGGACCACAAGATTGCGGAGGCCTACGGTGTGTGGGGCGAAAAGAAGATGTACGGCAAGACCTTCATGGGGATCGTCCGCTCGGCGTTTTTGATCGATGCCGAGGGGCGTGTGGAGGGGGCGTGGTACAAGATCAGTCCCAAGGAGACGATGCCGTTGGTGTGGGGGGCCCTGGCGGGCCGGTTTTAGGGCCCTGGCGGGCCCAGTTTTAAGTTTTAAGTGTTAAGTTTTAAGTTAATGAATTCTGTCGTTTAGATGTGTGTGGGGGGGGTGGCGGCGGGAACTAGTTGCCGGTGGCCGAAGGTCAGGCGGTTTTTCACCGAGGCGGTGGAAACTGTTAACGGCTTTTCAACCATTTGAAATTTTGGAGGTGAAGAAGATGACGGACAAGGTGGTTATTTACGGGAAGGTGGGGTGACCCCATACGGACAGGGCCCGTGCGGCCCATGAAGGACATCGCTATATCGATGTCAAGGCGGAGGCGGACAAGCTGGAGGAGATGCTCAAGCTTTCCGATGGGAAGCGCCGGGTGCCGGTGATTGTGGACGGCGGTGCGGTGAGTGTGGGGTACAAGGGCGGCTCCTGAGGGGTTTGATCTTATCGGCCCGGCGGGCCGATATTGTTCGAGTGCCATCCATGTGGGCGGTTTGATGTCCGGATGGGATGGGCCGTTTCGCTGCTGAAAATCAGCCATCCGATCATTGCGCGACCGACAGGCAAGGTGCGTTTGCCGTGGGTCGGGCAAGGGGGAGGGCTGATTTTTTATTTGGTTTTTCCGTCCAAGTGGTCGACGGCCTGTTGGGCGGCCCAGACGCCCGAGGCCATGCAGCCGAGTACGCCGCCGCTGATGGTGCCGGCGCCGGCGAGGAAGAGGCCCTCGATGCCCGCCCGGCAATCCATGAATCGGCCCGGGCCGAACTGGCGTGGGGTCTGGTCGGGGCCGAAGTTGGCGCCTTCGTAGCTGTTGACCCAGTAGGCGTTGCTCAAGGGGGTGGCGAATTCGACAAAGTCGAGTTGCTTGCTCAAACCGGGGAGATAGCGTTCGGCGGATTGGATCAGGCGCATGCCGACTTCTTCTTTGAGCTCCTGGTACGCTTCGCCGCGCAGGCGGCTGACGGTGGTGCGGCGCCATTGTTGGAAGATGTGATCATGGCCCAGGCCGCTGATGATTTCCAGGCAGTGGTGACCTTCGGGGGCGTGGCCGGATTCCGGGTCTTTCAACGAGGGGGAGGTCATGAAAAAATAGGGGAACGGGTCGGTGGGAGCGCGCTGGTCGATGGCGCTGTAAGTGCGATTCACGCTGTCGTGGCCGTAATGGATGAGGTTGGCGTCGGTCATGCCGGCGGCCGACAGGTCCATGGTGGTGCCGATGAAGGCATAGAAGGCGCCCGCCGAAGGGGTCATGCGGGCGATCTTTTTTTTGATGGCGCGGGGCACGAGGGCCGGGTCGACGATGTCGCGCAGGGTGATGATGGGGTCCACGTTGCTGATGACGGTGCGGGCGGTGTAGGTGTCGCCCCGGGCGGTGGTGATCTGGAAGCGGCCCTGGCGGCGGGTGATGGCGGTGACCGGGGTGCGCTTCTGAAGGCTCGCATTGTTGCGCTCAAGGGCTTGCACAAAGGCGTCGCGCAGTGCGCCGCTGCCTCCTTTGGGATAGAAGGCGCCATCCATGTAGTGGTCCAGCAACATGAGGGCGACGAAGGCCGAGGCCCGGTCCGGCGGCAGGCCGCAGTTGCCGCAGTGGGCCGAGAGGGCCGCCGCCAGGTTGGGATTGCGGGTGATGCCGTCGAGCAGTCGCTGGTAGGTGGCCCGGTGGTATTTCATCAGCACGGGGTGGCGCAGGATGTAGCGGATGCGGTCCAGCCAGGTTTTGGGCGGCCCGTGGGGGTCGGAGAAGGCGCTGAGCAGCCGGTCGATCACCCCGAAGTAACGGGCGATGGCCTTTTCGTCGTCGGGAAAGAGGGACAGCAGCCGCTGCTGGTAGGCCGCGCGGTTTTTGCACATGCGCAGTTCGAAGGTGGGAAAGTGGTAGCGGTCGAAGCCGTCGGGGTCGATCTCGATGAACGAGACCGCCTTGTCCAGCTCCAGCAGTTGCAGCAGCATTTGGAAACTGCCGCCGGGGGCCAGTTTGCCCAGGTAGTGGACGCCGGTGTCGAAGATGTAGCCATTGCGGCGGAAGGGGTTCATGTAGCCGCCGAAGGAGGGCATGGCCTCCAATAAAAGGACCGAGGCGCCCAGTTGTTTCAGGCGCAAGGCCGCGCTCAAGCCGCCGGCGCCGCTGCCGACGACGATGGCATCCACATCGTTCATGGTGGTTCCTTTCAATTCAATCAGTGGTAGAGCACGTCGTCGGTCACTTTGCCGCGGAAGACCCAGTAGCAGTAAAAGGTGTAGCCCAGCACGAAGGGCAGGGTCACCAGGGCGCCGACCAGGGTGATCATCTGGGTTTGGCGCTGGGCGGCGGCGTCGAAGATGGTGATGTCGGGCAGGATGGCATAGGGGTAGACCCCCGATTGCAACCCCAGGTAGGCCGACAGGAACATGATCAGGGTCCAGAAAAAGGGGGCGCTTTCCACCTGGTTGTGGATGCCCCGCAGCAGCAGCACGAAGCCCGCCAGGCCCAGCAGGGGAAAGAGCCAGACGAAGTAGATGTGGGGCGCGGTCCACCAGCGGTCCATGATGTCGGGCGCCTGGTAGGGGGTCCAGAAGCTGACGATCAACATAAAAAAGGCCACTGCCCAGACGGCGGCCTTGGCTTGGCCGTAGGCCCGCTGCTGCACTTCGCCCGTGGTTTTGAGAATCAGGTAGCCGGCGCCCAGCAGGGCGTAGCCGGCGATCAGGGCCAGTCCCACCAGGATGTTGAAGGGGGTGAGCCAGTCGAAGGCACCGCCGGCGAAGACACCGTTTTCCACGTGGATGCCCGAGATGTAGGCGCCCAGGGTGAGGCCCTGGCCGAAGGCGGCCACCAGGCTGCCGCCGAAGAAGGCCCGGCTCCAGGCGGTCTTGTGGGTGGAGTTGGCGCGGAATTCGAAGGCCACGCCGCGGAACACCAGCCCGAACAGGAAGGTGAACAGGGGTACGTAGAGGGCGCTGAACATGACGGTGTAGGTGGTGGGAAAAACGGCGAACAGGCCGGCGGCGCCGAAGACGATCCAGGTCTGGTTCACATCCCACACCGGTGCGATGCTGCCCATCATCACGTCCTGCTGTTTTTCGCTCCGGGCCGAGGGAAAGAGGATGCCCACCCCCAGGCTGAAGCCGTCCAGAATTACATAGAGAATGATCACGACACCGACCAGGGCGGCCCACAAGTTGATTAAGAACATGGTTGCATTCCTCCTTCGCTGCTACTTTTGGAGCGCCTGCACGCCCGCCATGCGCTGGATGGGGGGGATGGGGCTGTCGTAATCGGGCCCGTTCTCCAATGTGCGGATGGTGTAGTAAAAGTAGGATGCGCCGATGATGCCGAAAAAGATGCAGAACAGCGCCAGGGACCACACCACGTTGCCGGCGGCGATGGGGCTGACCCCCTCGCTGGTGCGCATCAGCCCGTAGACCAGCCATGGCTGGCGGCCGATTTCGGCGGTCAGCCAGCCGAAGATGGTGGCCACGAAGCCCAGGGGTTGGATCACCACCAGGGCCTTGAGGAACAGGGGGGTGTCGAACAGCTTGCGGCGCCACCACAAGAGGCCGGCCCAGAGCATGACGCCCAGAAAGATGAACCCGATGCCCACCATGATGCGAAAGGTCCAAAAGGTGACCAGGACGTTGGGCCGCTCGTCGGCGGGGAACTCCTTCAACCCGGGTATACGGCCGTCCAGGGTGCGGGTGATCAGCAGGCTGAGCAGGTTGGGCACCTGGATTTCGAAGCGGTTGCGCTCGTTGGCGCTGTCGGGGATGGTAAAGAGGATGAACGGCGCGCCGCGGTCCTCATTGGTTTCCCAGTGGGCCTCCATGGCCGCCAGTTTGACTGGTTGGTGCTCGGCCACGGCAACGCCCTTGAAATCGCCCACGATCACTTGCAGCGGGGCCGCCACGGCGGCGACGATCAGCGCCAATCCCAGGCAGCGCCGGTAAAATGCGGTCTCGCGGCCCTTGAGCAGGTAGTAGGCGCTGATGCCGGCCACGACAAAGGCGGCGGTGGCATAGCTGGCCAGCAGCATGTGGGCCAGGTGGGTGGGAAAGGCGGGGTTGAAGATCGCCGCCCACCAACTGGTGAGCATGTAGGTGCCGTCCACGATCTCGAAGCCCGCCGGGGTCTGCATCCAGGCGTTGGCCGCCATGATCCAGAAGGCGGAAAGGGAGGCGCCCAGGGCCACCAGGCAGGTGGAGAGAAAGTGCAGGGTCGGCGGTACCCGGTGCCAGCCGAAAAGCATGATGCCCAGGAAGCCGGCTTCGAGGAAAAAGGCGGTCATGCCCTCGAAAGCCAGCATTGGTGCCAGTATGTTGCCCACCTTTTGGGAGAAGACGGCGAAGTTGGTGCCGAATTCGAAGGCCAGGGCGATGCCGGAGACAACGCCCACGGCGAAGTGGATGGCGAAGATTTTGACCCAGAAACGGTACATGCGGTAATACAGTTCGTCCCGGGTGCGCAGCCACAGTGCCTCCACCACCACCAGGAAGATCGCCAGACCGATGGTCAGGGTGGGAAAGATGATGTGGAAGCTGGTGGTCAAACCAAACTGGATTCTGGAAAGCAACAGGGTGTCCATGCGGTTTTTCCGTATTTGTGGGAGATGGGTTGTCGCTTGTTGGAACCGGCGTATTGCGATCCAACTACAAAAACAATAAGGTGTTTGTAATGAATACTTGTTATGCATACATCGGATGGGGTTATGGGTCAATGTGGGATAGAGCGTTTTAAGTGTTCAGTTTTAAGTTTTAAGTTAAGGAATTCTGTCGGTTAGATGGGTTTGGGGCCCTGGCGGGCCAGTTTTAGGTTTTAAGTGTTAAGTGTTAAGTTGAAGGTATTCTATCGATTAGAGATGGTTGGGGTTTTTTGTCATGGGGGGTGTGATGGTGGTTTTTCGAGGTGGATGGTTTGTTGGGTTGGTGCTGCTGGTTTTTGGGGTGGTGCCGGCTGTTGGGGGGGTGGGGATCGATGTTTCGCAGCGTGGGGTGGTGCGGGTGTATACGGTGGCGCAGGAGCCGGATTATCTGGTGCCCTGGGCGCCGGGGCGCACCGGCGAGGGGTGGGGCTCGGGGTTCATTATCGCCGGCCACCGGATTCTGACCAATGCCCATGTGGTGGCCAATGCCCGGTTCATCACCATCGAGAAAGAGGGCGATGCGCGGCGCTATGAAGCCAAGGTGCTGTTCGCGGCCCACGACTGCGACCTGGCCATGCTGGCGGTGCTGGACGAGACCTTTTTCGAGGGCACCAACGCTTTGACCTTGGGGCCGGTGCCGGCCCTCGACTCCACGGTAACGGTGCTCGGTTATCCCATCGGTGGCGACCGGTTGTCGGTGACCCGGGGAGTGGTGTCGCGCATCGACTACCGGGTTTACGCCCATTCGGGGGTGGATGCCCACTTGGTGGTGCAGATCGATGCGGCCATCAATCCGGGCAACAGCGGTGGGCCGGTGATTCAAGACGGGGCCGTGGTGGGCATGGCCTTCCAGGGGTTCAGCGGCATGGTGGCGCAGAACGTGGGGTACATCATCCCCACGCCGGTGGTGGAAAGATTCCTGAACGATGTGGCCGATGGACGCTATGACCGTTATGTGGATTTGGGAATTCAGTTCTTTCCTTTGATCAACGCCACCCATCGGCGCGCACTGGGTTTGGCGCCGGGGGATTACGGCGTGGTGGTGGGCGAGGTGTTGCGGGCCGGCGCGGCCTACGGCCACCTGGAAACCGGCGATGTGCTGCTGACCATCGACGATCATCCCATCTTCAGTGACGGCCGGGTGGCTATGGACAATGACCGGCTGCTGCTCAATGAGGTGGTGGAGCGCAAGTTCAAAGGCGATACGGTGCGCCTGACCATTTTGCGCGGGGGGCGGGAAATGGTCGTGACCTACCCGCTGACCACGCCGTGGCCCTACCTGATGCAAGCCCGGCAGTACGATGTTCGGCCCCGGTTCGTGCTGTTCGGCGGCGTGCTGTTTCAACCCTTGTCCCAAGGTTTTTTCAATGCCTTGTCCGACAAATCGGTCCTGTTGCGCTATTACTACTCCCAGTTTTTGATGGAGGAGCTGTACATGGACCACCCGGAGGTTGTGGTGATCAGCCGGGTGTTGCCCGACCCCACCACCAGCTACCTGGAGCCCTTCGTCAACGGGATTGTCAGCCGGGTGAACGATAGACCGGTGCGCATCCTGGACGATCTGGCCGAGGCCTTTGCCCGGCCGGCCGAGTTCTACGTGGTGGAGCTGTTGGGCGACCATCCGCCGCTGGTGTTCGAAGCCGCGGCGGTGCGCGATGCCCAGCCACGCATTCGCCGGCAGTACGGCGTTACCCGGGATGCCTACCTGCGCGACAGCATGGTGCCCTCGGAATGGATGGAAGAGATGAAAAATGAGAAGTGAACGGTTTGGAGAGAACGGAAGGCGATCGGCCCGTGGTGCCCCCATCATTGCGGCCTTGATCCTGTTGCTGGGTATTACGGGGTGCGCGATGACGCGGCCGGCGGCACTGCCGGCGCCCGTGATCGGTGATGCCCACCGGGCCCTGCTGCGGGTGACGGTGACCCGGCAGGGGCATTTGTTCAACCGGCCCTGGCAGCAACAGCAGCCGGTGACCCAGTTGGCCATCGGCGTGGTGGTGGGCGACGGGCAGGTGCTGGTCAATGGCTTGCTGGTGGCCGATCAGCGCTACATCGAGCTGGAAACCCTGGACACCCGGCGCAAGGCCCCGGCCGAGGTGGCGGTGGTGGATTACGAAGCCAACCTGGCCTTGCTGCGGCCCCTGGATCCGCTTTTCCTGGAGGGAAGACGCGCCTTGCCGCTGGCCGGGGAGGTGACGGTCGGCGATCGGCTGGGGGTCTGGCAGGTGCGGCCCGGCGGGGATGTGGTGGCCTCCGAAGGCCCGGTCACTTCCGTGGCCTTGGGCGCTTATTTTCAGGAGAACCATTTTCTGACCTATCATCTGAGCGCGAGCCTGCCCTACCGCTTCAACCACATCACCTTGCCGGTGGTCAAAGGGCAGGCGCTGGCCGGTCTGGTGCTGCGGCACAATCCGGCGGGCCAGGCCGTGGAGGTGATCGCCACACCGGTGATCCGCCATTTCCTGGAGGACGCTGCCAATGCGCCCTACCAGGGTTTTCCAATGGGGGCCTTTCACTACGGGCCGACCCTCGACCCGCAACTGCGGCGCTACATCGGGCTGCCCGAAGCGCTCAGCGGCGTCTATGTGCGCAAGGTGATCCGGGGCGGCCCCGCCGACCAGGCTGGTATGCGGGCCGGGGATGTGGTGCTGCGCATCGGCGATCACCCGCTGACCAACACTGGACACTTCCAGCATCCCCGCCACGGATCGACCTCCCTGGTGCACCTGATCCGCACCTACTATCATGTGGGGGACACGGTGCCGTTCCAACTGTTTCGTGATGGCGCGGTGCTGACCGTGAACGTCCGATTGGCCCATCGGCGGCCGGAACAGTACCTGGTGCCGCCCTATGTGGTGGATCGCGCCCCCGAGCACCTGATCGTCGGCGGCCTGGTGCTGCAGGAACTCTCCATGTCCTACCTGCGGGAGTATGGCAGCGACTGGCAGTCCGCTGCGCCCATCCATCTGCTCTACTACCAGCAGAACCAGGACTACCTGGACGAGGACCGGCGCGAAAAGATCGTCATCATCTCCAGCGTGATTCCCACGCCATACACCATCGGCTACGAAACGCTGTCCAACATCGAAGTGACGGCCATCAACGGGCGGCCGATTCGCAAACTGGCCGACGTGCGTCCGGCCCTGGCCCATCCCGTGGACGGCTTTCAGCGCTTCGAACTGCGTCAGCATCCCAAGTTGATTTTCCTCGATCCGGCGGAGTTGGGTTTGATTGATGAGATGATTACGCAGCGGTATGGGATTGCGATTCCGTGATTTTAAATCGGAGATTTAAAATCATAGTTTTAAGTTTTAAGTGTTAAGTTTTAAGTTGAAGGAATTCTGTCGGTTAGAGATGGTTGGTTGAGTTTGTTGGGTTTGTAGAGTTTGTTGTGTTTATTGCGTTTATTGGGTTTGTTGGGTTGCCAGGTCGGATGCGCCTCCCGTAGGGGAACGGCATGCCGTTCCCCTTCATCAGCGGTGATCATAGCAATTATTTTTATGTGAATAATCCGGAATGCATCACAAAACCAGGATTGGTACCGTTTCCAAAGGTGCCCGGCGGCAATGATGGGCTGCCCCGCCAGAACTCACCCCACCACACATTAAATAGAAAGAATACAATAACTTAAAACTTAACACTTAAAACTTAAAACTGCCCGCAGGGCCCTGATGCGCTTCCTTCGTCAGCACATCCTATTATTTATGGTTTTTTCCCTACAGCCTCCTTTTGTGTGGATTGGGTGGGTGTATCGAAGAGGTGGCGGAATTGTTCGTAGCCTTGGGTTTTTAGTTGGTCCCGGGGGACGAAGCGCAGGGCGGCGGAGTTTAGGCAGTAGCGTAGGCCGGTGGGGGGTGGGCCGTCGTTGAAGACGTGGCCCAGGTGCGAGTCGGCGTGCTTGCTGCGGACTTCGGTGCGGGTCATGAACAGCTTGCGGTCCGTGCGTTCCACGATGTTTACGGGGACCAGGGGTTTGGTGAAGCTGGGCCAGCCCGTGCCGGAGTCGAACTTGTCGGTGGAGCTGAACAGGGGTTCGCCGGAGACGATATCCACGTAGATGCCCGGTGCTTTGTTGTCCCAATAGGTGTTGTTGAAGGGCGGCTCGGTGTCGTCCTGCTGGGTGACACTGTACTGCAGCGGCGTCAGGGTGTCGCGCAGTACATCTTCGGCGGGTTTGCTGTAGTCGCCGCCCATGGCGCCGCGGGTGGCGGGGGTTTCGTTCTTGGGCCATGCCGCCCGCAGGAAGCGGTCGCGCCCCGAGTTGGCGCGGTAGAGCTTGTAGCGCCAACTGCTTTTTTTGTAATAGTCCTGGTGGTATTCCTCGGCTTCGTAAAAACGGGTGTAGGGCAGGATGTTGGTGACCAGCGGCTTGTCGAAACGCCCGGATACCGCCAGGGCGTCCCGCGACTGTTGCGCCAGGCGCTTCTGGGTTTCGTCGTGATAGAAGATCGCCGACCGGTATTGTCCGCCGCGATCCACGAATTGGCCGCCGGGGTCGGTGGGATCCACGTGGCGCCAGAAGATATCCAGTAGTTGCTCGTAACTGATCCGGCGCGGGTCGTAGGTCACCTGCACGGCTTCGTAATGGCCTGTGTCGCCGGAGGTCACCTGCTCATAGGTCGGGTTTTCCACATGGCCGCCGGTGTAGCCGGAGACCACGGAAAGAATGCCGTCGGTGCCGTTTTGTTTTTCGAAATCCGCTTCCACACACCAAAAACAGCCTCCGGCGAATGTCGCCAGGGCCAAATTTTCATCTGTTTTGGTCATATCGTCACCTGCCGCCCGGGCATTTCCCGGCATCGTCCCGCCGCAAAACAGCAAGGCCGATACCGCCAATGCCATGTATGTTGAAAGGTTGCGTTTCATGGTGTCACCTCGATACGTGCCATGTCATTGTGTCTTTTTCTAATGTCCATTGTTTAAGCATCCATGGGGCAAAGTCAAAATTCGCCCGCGTCTCTCAATCTTGACAAATTTGTGCCCATGGGGTATCCAGAAACCAGCTTTACGCTTGATATTGTAGGCAAACCTTCCTTGCCACGTACCCTTGCGGCCTTGGGGTCGACTGGGGTGCGCCGCCTTTGACCGTATCGAACAGGAGAACCGAACATGGTGAATTTTCAGTTGGACGGTAAGATCGCTTTGATTACCGGCGCCAGCAGGGGCATTGGCGCCGCCATCGCCGAAACCCTGGCGGCCTACGGCGCCCACTGCATTCTGGTCAGCCGCAAGATCGACGCTTTGAAGCAGGTGGAGCAGAAGATCGTGCAAAACGGGGGCAAGGCCGAGTCCATCGCTTGCCATATGGGCCAACTGGACAAGATCGAGGCGCTGTTCGCGGAGATCAAGGAGCGTCACGGGTTGCTGCACATCCTGGTCAACAATGCGGCCACCAATCCCTATTTCGGCGACATGATGGGCGCCGACGAGGGGGCCTGGAACAAGACCTTCGAGGTGAATCTCAAGGGACCCTTCTTCATGATCCAGCACGCGGCCCGCTTGATGGAGGAGAGCGGCGGGGGCGCCATCGTCAATGTGGCCAGCATCAACGGTGTCCGGCCGGCGCCCTTGCAGGGGATCTACTCCATGTCCAAGGCGGCCATGATCTCCATGACCAAGGCCTTCGCCAAGGAGCTGGCGGGGCGCAAGATCCGAGTCAACGCCCTGTTGCCCGGTTTGACCCACACCAAGTTCGCCGATGCGCTCATTTCCAATGACGAGATTTATCAATACGCGCTGCAGACGATTCCCATGAACCGCCATGCCCAGCCCGAGGAGATGGCCGGCGCCGTGCTCTACCTGGTGTCCGACGCATCGTCGTTCACCACCGGCACCTACATCGTTTGCGACGGGGGCAGTCTGGCCTGATTTTTTCTATTCTTCGCCGGCAGGCGGCGCGGTTTGGCCGTAGTGTTTGAACTTTTCCAGCACTTCGGCCATTTGGGTGTCGGAGAGCAGGCGGGGTTCGCCGGCCACGAGGGTCTGGTAATAGATGCGGGCCACCAGTTCGATCTCTTCGGCCACGTCGAAGGCCTTCGCCAGGGTGGCGCCGACGGCCACCAGGCCGTGGTTGGCCAGCAGCACGGCGTTGTGGTCGCCGATGGTGTCGGTGATCGACCGGGCCAGGGCCGGGGTGCCGAAGGTGGCGTAGGGGGCCAGCGGTACCTTGGGGCCGGCGAAACCGACCAGATAGTGCACGGGCAAAATTTCCCGGTGCATGCAGGCCAGGGTGGTGGCAAAGACCGAGTGGGTGTGCACCACGGCGCCGATGTCCGGCCGGTGGCGATAGAGGGCCAGGTGGAAATCGAGTTCCGAGGAAGGCCGCCGCTCTCCCGCCGCCACCGCGCCCCTGCCGTCGCAGGACACCATATCCGCCGGGGTCAGGGCCATGTAGGGGATGCCGCTGGGGGTGATCCAGACCCGGTCCCGCGACCGCTCACAGACGCTCAGATTGCCGCCGGATCCGGTGGTCAAGCCGCGGGCCAGCATCTCACGGCCGAAATGCACCAGGGCCTGTTGCGGTGTGTCATGCATGGTCCTTGTTCCCTTCCGTCTTGAGCTGCAGGACCAGCAATTCGGCGATCTTTTCGGCGGAACGGCCGAACAGCTCTTCCATGGGCACCTGTTCCAGGTGCTCGTCTTGCCAGGGGATGGAGTTTTCCTGCACGATGTTCTTGATGTTGTCGTACTTGCCGCCCAGGGCCTTGATTTTCAGTGGCAGTTCCACCCGTTTGTGGAAACCGATGTTGAGCAGCAACAAGTGCTCGATGCGGTTGGCGTTGGCCGGGTCGCTGGAAAAGGCGGGGATGAGCAGGATGCTGCGGTCGTCCTTGCGCCCCTTGCCGATGTAGACATTGCCCTGGCGGACCACGATGTACTTGGTGCCCTTGAGGCTTTTGTCGGTCTCCACGCGGGAGGTCAGGGGCTGCAGCACGCCCTCCTTGCGCACCACTTCGATGGTGGTGGCCTCGTTGGGCTCGCCCAGCAGGTCGAGATGGTCGATGCGGTAGAGGATCGCGCCGTGGATTTCAGCCACGATGTGCTGCAGATTGCGCAGCACCAGGATGTTGCGGTTGTTGAGCTGGGCGGCGCTGATGGCGTGGGCTTCGAGGGCGTCGAAAAGAATGCCGCCGATCTTTTCGCTGATGCGGCTGGTGCCCACGGTGACGGTCTTGGCCTGGTGCTTGATGGCGTCCACCGGGCGTGACAGGCCGTTGATCGCTTCGCCCAGGCATTGAAACAGGCTGTCGATCATGTTGGCGGCCGTGCCGCGTTTGCCGAAATCCATTTCGAAGTCGGCCACGGGCAGGCGCCCGGACAGGTATTTGAGCAGCAGCAGCAAGTCGGCGGTGTGGCGGATCGTGTCGGGCAGGCGCCCGGCGGTCATGCGTTGGCGCAAGTCGACGTAGAATCGGGCCATCTGCTCGCGAAACGATTTTTCCAGCACCACTTCGTAGACGTCCAGGCCGTCGCGGGCGAACTGGTCGATACGCGCTTTGGTCGCTTCACGGAAATCGTGCAGGAAGCGGGAGCCGCCGTTGATGGCCAGGGCCGCGTAGTAGCCCCACAGGTGGCCCACCAGGGTGTTTAGGATGGGGGCCAGGTGGGGAGGCGCGGCGGGAACGGGAAAGACATCCTCGGCGTAGGCGTCGAAGCGGTTTTCCCCTTCGTCGGCGATGACCACCGGCGTGGCTTTGTGGGCGCGGAAGATGGCTGTGTCCTTGACGATGTCGCCGATGACGGTGCTCGGGGCGCCGGCGGCGCAGATCAGAATCAGCGGTTCGGCCGACAGGTCGATGTGCTTTTTGTCCTCCACGTAGTCCGAGGAGATGGTCTTGTAGCACAGTTCGCTGAGTTTGATGCGGATCTCGTCGGCGGCCGATTTGTTGGGGCCGCTGCCCACGGCCGCCCAGTAGGTGCGGGTGGTGGCCAGCCGCTCGGCGGACTGGCGGATCGCTTCACCCATGGCCAGCACCTGGCGCATCTGGCCGGGCAGTTCCAGCAGGGCTTTGATTTCATCCGTCACGAAGGCGGCCGAGCGGCGCTGTTTGACTTCGGCGATTTTCAGGCTGATCAGGGCGCCGGCCACGATTTGGGAGTAGAAGGCCTTGGTCGAGGCCACGGACATCTCGATGTCCCGGCCGCTGCTGGTGTACACCACGCCGTCCACTTTGAAGGTCAGGTCCGAGTCCCGGCGGTTGACGATGGCCAGGGTCAGCGCGCCCCGCGCGCGCACCATGTCCACGGCGCGATTGGTGTCCGTGGTGGTGCCCGACTGGCTGATGGCGATCACCAGGGCGTCGTTCATGCCGGCCTGATTGCCGCCGGCGTCCAGTTGAAAACCGCTCAACTCCGATGCCTTCAGGGCGCTGATCTTCAGGGTGGGCTCGTTCAGATAGTGGTTGAGAATGTCGGCGATGGCCTGGGCGGCGATGCCGGCGGTTCCCTGCCCGATGAAATAGACCCGGCGCACCCGGTCTTCGGCCAGGGCTTGCACCAGTTTTTGCGGAAATGCGCTCTCGGGCAGGACGATGTTGCAGCGATCCCGGTCGCGCAGGGACACTTTCCAGCGGTTCTGCAGGGTGCGGGCCACCGACTGTGGCGCTTCGGACACCTCCTTGAGAAAGTAGTGGGGGAAGTGCTGGCGGTCGATGTCGCGGGAGGTGATGCGGGTGTGCTGGATGTCCTGCGCCGTCAGGCTGATGGGCGTGCCGTCGTAGTAGCAGGCCCGGATGCCGTCCAGGCCGCCGGCGCTTTGCTGGTCGAGAATGAAAATCTGTCCCTGGGTGGTGCCGTCGCGCCCCTGGACAATCTTTTCGCCGTTGAGCTTGAGGAAGGCGTCGGTCTGTTCCACGAAACCGTACACCTCGGAGGTGGCCAGGTAGTGGTCGCCCGCCAGGCCGACGAACACGGCCTGCCCGCTGCCTTTCTGGGCCAGGAAGAGTTTGCCGGGGGCCAGGTCGGTGTGCATGGCAATGGCGTGGGAGCCGTCGAAATCGTTGACCGCCAGGCGAAAGGCCGTTTCCATGGGGTGTCCCTGGCGCAGGTAGTGCTCGATCCGCAGGGGGATCACCTTGGTGTCGGTGGAGATATCGGCGTGGATGGGGTCGCCGTTTTGCTCCCACTGCTGCCGCAGTGCCAGGTAGTTGTCGATGTCGCCGTTGAGACAGGCGTGGATCATGCCTTTTTGGCCGCACCCCTGCTGCTCGGTGGCGTTGTCCACCGGATGGCAGTTGGCGATGGTGATGGCGCCCACGGAGGCCCAGCGGGTGTGGGCCGATACGGTGTGGAAGCGATGGGGCAGGCGGGCCACTTGCTGCAGTACGCGGTCCTCGGCGATGGCCTGGCGCAACTGGCGCACATTGTCGCCCAGGCTGCCGATTTCGGCGGCCACTTTATAGGTGAGGGTCAGGCCGGTCAGTCCGTCGGCCGCGTTGTGGTGGATGCCGATGGCGCCGTGACCGAGCACCGGTTGGTTTTGGCGCAGGGCAACGGTTTCTTCAAGCGCTTGCTTGCGCCAGGTCTCTTGCAGATCGGCCATCGCTTCGGGCGCCAGCACGAACAGCAGCGACAGGCCGGCCGAATCCCGCCCGCGGACTTCCAGTCGGTCGATGCTGTTGAGCACCGTGTTGAGGTTGTAGAAGATCTTGACCACCTCCCCTGAAGGGCGGGCGGCCGTTTCGCCGATCAACTGTGCTGTTTTGCCGATGTTCTCGAGGACCTCGGCTTTCAGGCACCAGGCCGCGTCCATGAGTTTTTCAATGCGCCGGTCCACCACATCGGCATCGGCGGCGGCCAGATGGCCGACCTTTTTGGCAAACAGGTCGGCCTCTTGTTGGGCGAAGGCGGTGAGCTGGCGCGACCAGGCGGCGAGTTGATGCTGCAGGGGGCGGTCGGCGAACAGCGCCAGGAAGCGCTGTTCCATTTTCAGCGTACAAGCACCCTCATAGAGACGCTCCAGGGGGCCGTCGCCGCCCAGGTACGCTTCGGCCAGGGGCCGTTGGTCTCTCAAACAGGCGGCCAGGGCGTTTGCTTGCATCTGCTCTACCAGGGTCTGCAAAACGGCCGGGTCGTCGGCGATGGGCGGTGGCGCCGGGCGTTGGAAAGCGATCAGGCCGGCCAGGCCGCAACGCAGGGTGGTGGTCGACGCGGGCAGCAGCACCCAGGCGCCGCCGCGGTGTCCGGCCGGCATCCGGCCCCAGAAAACAGGCAAACGGCAGAGGGCTGCGAGAGCGGCGCCGCTGCGGCGCCACCAGGACATCGTTTGCCGGTACCGGCGGATGCCGGCCCGTTGCAATCGTTTGAACATGGTTGGAAATCTCCTACATCCGCCGGTAGAGATCGCGGAGTTTTTCACGGGTCATGATTTGCTGCCAATCCTTGCCCAGGGCGTTTTCCCACAAGGGATGGAGCATCAGGGCCACGTTGACCATGGTATCGATCTGCGCGTCGGAGGAGGCGGCGGTGACGCCCCGGGGCAGGTCGATGCCCTGGCGCTCCAGCATGCGGCGGAATTCGGCCACGCCTTGCGGGTAGAATTCGTCCAGGTAGTCGAACACGATGCTGTTGCCGATGCCGTGGTGCACCCCCAGCACGAAGGCCAGGCCGTAGGACATGGCGTGGGCCACCCCCACCTGGGAGTAGGCGATGCTCATGCCGCCGAAATAGGAGGCCATCATCAGCTTGTCGTCGCTGTCGGGGGTGTCGGCCTGCAGGAACACCTCCTGGCAGAGGGCCAGGGATTTTTCGCCGTAGGCCTGGGAGAAGGCGTTGAGATAGGTGCCGGTCAACGACTCCACGCAGTGGATGTAGCAGTCCATGCCGGTGTAGAAGCGTTGCTCGCGGGGGGCGTCGGCGATCAACTCGGGATCGAGCACCATCTGGTCGAAGACCGTGTGGTCCGAGTTGATGCCCAGCTTCTTTTCCGGGCCGGTGAGCACCGTGGTGCGGGAGACCTCGGCGCCCGTGCCCGAGAGGGTGGGCACGGCGGCGTGGTAGACGGCCGGTACCTGGATCAGGTCCCATCCCTGGTAATCGGCGGACGAGCCGGGATTGGTGAGCATCAGGGAAATGGCCTTGGCCAGGTCCATGGTGCTGCCGCCGCCGATGCCGATCACACCGGCGGGCAGGTGGCGCCGCCGCTCGGTCATGGCTTTGCGCACCTCGGCGGTCAGTTGATCGACGTATTTGGTTTTGGGTTCGTCGTCCACATTGACCCACAAGAGCAGATCCTCGTCGTGCAGGGGCAGGCGCTCCTGCAACGGCTTGCCTTTTTTGAACACGTCATCGACGACGAACACCATGTCTGGGCATTCGGCGGTGCGTTGGGCGGCCAGGATGTCATCCAGCTGGTTGAAGCAGCCGCGTCCGAAAACGATGCGCTTGACCGTTTTGAAATTGCGAAACATCGATTCACCTCGTGATTGGGTTGTGATCCTCATGGTTCTTTAAAGGGCGTCCAGCACCTGCCGTACGGCGGCGATGCGCGTTTGCAGCTGTTCGGCGCTCCAGGCCAGCTTGATCTGCATGGAGATGGTGCGGCCCATGATGGCGTCCGAACGGGGCAGGCTGATGCGGCTGTAGTTGGGGCAGTAGTCGTAAAGTTGGGCCGGCAGTTTGGCGGCCGTCTGCATCTGCTTGAGGTGATGCCACTGGCGCAGGTAGTGCCAGTTGTTGTCGTACCAGTAGAAACAGCCGTCCGCGCCGGCGGCGCCGAGGGCCTGGGCGGTGCGGCGGGCGGTGGCTTCGTCGGGCAGCATGAAGCTCAGGAAGGTGGCCGAGTCGCCGTCGGGGTCGGGCAGGTGGCGGAATTGGATCTGGCCGTATTCGGCCATGGCCGCCTTGAGGGCTTGCTTGTGGTTGCGCTGGGTTGCCAGAATGGCGTCCAGTTTGCGCAATTGCGCCACGCCCACGGCGGCGTTGAGCTCGCTGATGCGATAGTTGTAGCCGATCATGGGGTGGTCCTCGGCGCCCCGGTCGTTGCCGATGTGATCGTGGCCGTGGTCGGCATAGGCGTGGGCCGTGGCATAGCGCTCGGCGTCGTCGGTCACCACCGCCCCGCCTTCGCCGCAGGTGATGGTTTTGACCGGGTCGAAGGAGAAGCAGCCCATGTGGCCGAAGGTGCCCAGGGCCTTGCCCCGGAGGGTGGCCCCAACTGACTGGCATGTGTCTTCGATGAGCACCAGCCCTTTGCGGTCGCAAATCGCCTTGATCCGGTCGATGGCGGCCATGGCGCCGCACATGTGCACCGCGATCACCGCCTTGGTGCGGGGGGTCAGGGCGGTTTCGAGGGCCTCGGGGTCCAGGCAGAGGGTTTCGTCGATCTCCGCGAACACCGGCACGGCGCCGGCGGTCAGGACGGCCTCGAAGTCGGCCACGAAGGTGAAGGGCGGCAGGATCACTTCATCGCCGGCGCCGATGCCGCAGGCCGCCAGGGCGATGCTCAGGGCGGCGGTGCCGCTGTTGCACAGATGGCAGTGGGCGATGCCCAGGCGGGCGGCCAGCTCCTGCTCGAAGGTGCGTGCTTTCCAATGGCCCTGGCGGGCTGCGTCGAAGCCGTAGCGAAACAGCACGCCGGTGTCCAGCACGTCCTGGATCTGGCGCCGCTCTTCTTCCCCGAATATTTCGAAACCTGGCATGATTGCTCCTGTGTCAACTGTCCGAAGGCCCGCCGGCGGTTTGCCGCCGGGCCGGACTGTTTTTAAAATAGTGGGTCATGGCGGTGCGGGCATAGGTGCCGGCCCGCACGCCGATATAGTCTACATGGGCCACCAGGGCGGCCACCACCAGTCGTTCGCGGCCCTTTTGCTTTTCGGCATAACCGGCGAACCAGTCGATGCGCGCTTCACGGTCGCGGGTGGATATGGAGCCGGTCTTGCCGCCGATGCGCAGGCCCGAAAGCACGGGATCCCGTTGCCGGTTGCTGAACAGCGAACGGGCGGTGCCGGAGCGCACGGTGGCCTCCATCATTTCCATGAGGGCATCGGCGGCCTTGCCGGACATGGCCGGCGCGCCGTGGGTGTTGTCGGCGCGGTAGAGCAGGCGGCCGTCCTGGTCCTCGATGCGTTCGATCAGGGTGGGCACGGCCATTTGCCCCTGGTTGAGGGCGGCGGAGATGATCATGGCCGCGTGCAACGGTGAAAGAGTGGTTTCACGGTTGAAGCCGCTGGCGATCTCCGCCCAGTGGTAAGGGGTTTCCTTGACGGCCAGGTGGCTGGGGTCGATGGGCAGATCGAAGTCGATGGGGCGGTTGAAGCCGAAGTCGGCGCCGTATTGTTCCAGCAACGACTTGCCCAGGTCCAGTTTGCCCAGCTTGCCGAAAACCGGATTGACCGATTCGGCGAAGGCAGCGGACAGGGAGATGGTATGGGTGTAGCGATTGTTGGTCTCCTGGAGCTGGTTCCGGTAGAGGGTGTGCTTGTAACCGTTGAACTTCAGCGGTGTTTTGCCGGTGTAGTTGAATTGGTCGACGGCCGCGGCGGCGGTGACGATTTTAAACAGACTGGCGGCCGGAAAAATATTGCTTAAACAGGGATTTGCGTCCGGGTCGGCCTTGTCGAATCCGACCATGGCGCGCACACGGCCGGTTTCGGGCTCCATCGCCACGATGCCGATGTAGCGGGCGTGGCGGCGGTCCAGGGCCTTGACCAGGCGTGCTTGCAACGCTTCGTCCAGGCAGGTGGTCACCCGCAGCTGCTGCCCATTGAGCGGCAGCACCACCTCGCGCTGCATCAGGTCGGCCAGGGGCAGCCGGGCCAGCAGCAACTGGACATCGCTCTTGCTGAGCAGGGTGTCGCTGTCCAGCACCGGGTTGACGGCCGCCACGGGCGCCGGGGGCACTGTGTCATCACCGGGCCGGGTGGCCGCCATGCCCATGAACAGGGCATAGAAGACCGTGGCGAGCACCGCGGCGGTCAACAGCATGCGCCGGAAGGTCACCACTTTGCGGGGCCGGCGCAGCCCCTTTTGGTACTCGCGCCAAGTGGGGCGGCGCCGACCGCCGGGGGGAGTTTTGAAATCAGCAGCCATGGCATTCCGTAAACTTTGTTTTTACTTGATTGCGCTGCCGGGCGGCATGGGCTTTGCGGGCGTCAGCACCGCGGTTTGGTCGTCGGCGCCGGCGGCCAGCAGCATGCCTTTGGACAGCACGCCCATCAGTTTGGCCGGTTTGAGGTTGGCCACCACGATCACCTGTTTGCCCACCAGCGCATCGGGTGCGTACACCCCGGCGATGCCGGCCACCAGGGTGCGCGGTTGTGTTTCGCCCAGATCCACCTCCAGCTTGAGCAATTTCTTGGCCCGGGGCACCGGTTCGGCGCTGATGACCGTGGCCACCCGCAGGTCGATGCGCGCAAAATCCTCGATGGTCGCCTCTTCCTTCAAAGGCGGCTGGAGCGCTGAACCGTTTGCCGCCGGGTTTTCGGCCGCGGGATCGGTCTTGACGTTCACGCGCGGGAAAAGGGTGGTCGATTTGGGCAGTTGGTTGCCGGCCGCCATTTGGCGGAACTGTTGCAGGGCGGCCAGCTTGTAGAAGGGGTGGTCCGGATCGCCCCCCAGGTGTTTGTGCATGGTGGCGGCGGTGTCGGGCATCACCGGGTGGATCAGCCCTGCGATCACCCGTAGCCCCTCGAGCAGGTTGTAGAGGACGCTTTGCAGTTGGGCACGGCAATTCTTGTTTTTGGCCAGTTCCCAGGGTGCGGTGACATCGATGATTTTGTTCATCTGGTTGATCAGTTCCCAGATGGCCGCCAGGCCCTTGTGGAAAGCGAACCGGGGCATTTCCCGGCAGTAGTTCTCGATGCAGCTGGCGCACTTGGCGTCCATTTCCAGTGCCAGTTCCTGCTCGATGGCCGGGTCGGATGCGGGCACCCGGCCGTCGCAGTACTTGTGGACCATGGTCAGCACCCGGGAAAAGAGGTTGCCCAGGTCGTTGGCCAGGTCGGCATTGATCCGCTGCACCAGGGCCTCCTCATTGAAGTTGGCATCCAGGCCGAAGACCATTTCGCGCATCAGAAAGTAGCGGAAGGCATCCAGCCCATAGACGTTTTTCAACTGCAACGGTTCGACCACGTTGCCCAGGCTTTTGGACATTTTGCTCTGGTCCACGTTCCAGTAGCCGTGGACGTTGAGATGGCGGTAGACGGGCAGCCCGGCGGCCTTGAGCATGATGGGCCAGTAAATCCCGTGGGGTTTGAGAATGTCCTTGGCCACGATGTGCTGGGCCACGGGCCAGAATTTTTGGAACAGCGGGCCGTCGGGGTATCCTATGGCCGAGACATAGTTGATCAGGGCGTCGAACCAGACGTAGGTGACGTAATCGTGGTCGAAGGGCAGGGTGATGCCCCACTTGATGCGCGACTTGGGACGGGAAATGCACAGATCCTCCAGCGGTTCGCGCAGGAAGGCCAGCACTTCGTTCTTGTACCGCTCGGGGCGGATCATGTCCGGGTTTTGTTGGATGCGGTCGATGAGCCACTGTTGGTACTGTCCCATCTTGAAGAAGTAGTTGGACTCCTTGATGACTTCCGGTTCGGTCTGGTGGTCCGGGCATTTGCCTTCCACCAGCTCCCGTTCGGTGTAGAAGCGTTCGCAGCCGAAGCAGTAGAGCCCCTCGTATTCGCTGAAGTAGATGTCCCCCTGGTCGTAGATTTTTTGCAGGATCGTCTGCACCACCTGGCCGTGGGCCGGGTCAGTGGTGCGGATGAAGGAATCGTTGGAAATGTTGAGCTGGGGCCACAATTCCCGAAACAGCGCGCTGATGCGGTCCACGTACTCCCGGGGGGTCATGTTCTCTTTGCGGGCCGCGCGCATGATCTTGTCCCCGTGCTCATCGGTGCCGGTCAGGAAGTAGGTCTCGTCGGTGAGCATGGTTTGGTAGCGGTTGATCACGTCGGCGCAGATAGTGGTGTAGGCATGCCCCAGATGGGGGCGCGCGTTGACGTAGTAAATGGGTGTCGTTATATAAAAGGGTGAAGGCATGGGGCTCTCTCCGGAAGTGTTTGGGAGTTACGGTGAACGGCGGCCTTACTTGGCTTTGTTGCCGATAATCTCATCGACGCTCACTTCGACCTCTTGATTGTCCTCGGTGCGCAAGGAGATGGTTTGCTGCAGGTAGTTGAGACGGATCACCTTGCCGCTGTGTTCCTTGGTCGTGACCATCTTGCCCATGCCCGGGAAATTGGCCTTGAGCTCCTGATAGACCTTGTTCTCGAAGGTCAGGCAGCACATGAGCCGACCGCATTGCCCGGAGATTTTGGTTGGGTTGAGGGACAGCCCCTGCTCCTTGGCCATGCGGATCGACACCGGGTCGAATTTCTCCATGAAACTGCTGCAGCAAAATTCCCGGCCGCAACGGCCCAGACCGCCGCACATCTTGGCCTGGTTGCGAATGCCCACCTGGCGCATTTCGATGCGGGCGCGGAACTGCTTGACCAGCATTTTGACCAGTTGCCGGAAATCGACCCGGCCGTCGGCGGTGAAGAAAAAGGTCAGGCGGCTGGCATCGAAGGTGGCTTCCACGGCAAAGAGGTTCATCTTAAGGCCGAGGCTTCTGATGCATTGGAGGCAGTAGGTGTGGGCCTCCTGCTCCAGCGTCTTGTTTTTGTTGCGTTGTTCGAAGTCCTCTTCGGTGGCCTTGCGGAACACCTTTTTCAGTTGGGCTTCGCCTTTACCCCCGCCGTCGCCGTTGTCCTGTTCTACGGGGATGCGGGCCACGGTGCCCAACCCCAAGCCTTTTTCCGTCTCGACGATGACCGCGTCTCCCTTCTGGAGAACGAAGACACCGCAATCGAAGTCATATATTTTTCCGCCCGTTTTAAAGCGGATACCGACTGTTCTTCCCATGTCCATATACCGTCGTGGGCCCTTCAGGCGGCCAAAAGATCGGCCATCCGCAGGGCCATCACGTCCAATGTTAATCGCAGGTTGCCGTTGGCCGCGATGTTTTTGTGGGCCTGCTCCACCGCATCCCAGAGGGCCAGCAGGCGGCGGTCGTCCAGGCGGGCGCGGGCGGCATCCAGTGCATCCGCTCGATCCTGGTTGATAACCCCGCGCGGCGCATAGGGCCGCACGCTCAAGTCCCGGAGCCAGGTTTTGAGCATCTCCAGGCGCGCTTCGACCAAATCCTTGGACCGGGCCAAGTCGGCGGCATAGGCCAATGCCATGGTGGTGCACCCCTCTTCGGGCGGCGCGCCCCGGTCCAGGCCGATGGCGCCGATTACCCAGTCCCGCTGTCGCTCCCAGTGGGCATCGGCCAATGCCAGCGCCCTGGTGTAACTGCCCTCGGCCGCCTGGGCCACGACGGCGGCTTGTTGCGGTTCCAGGCCGTGGTCGGCGCTCAGCAGTGCGGCCAGCACATCGGCGGCCAGGGGGCTGAAACGGATGTGGCGACAGCGCGAAACAATGGTCGGCAGCAGGTCACTGCGTTGCCGCGCGGTCAAGATCAAAACGCTGTCGTCCGGTGGCTCTTCCAGCACCTTGAGCAGGGCGTTGCCCGCTTCGGGGTTCAAGGTGTGGGCATCGGCGAAGATCACCACGCGGCGCCGGGCGCTGAAGGGTTTCAAGGCCAGCGTGGCCAGCACTTCGCGAACCTGATCGATGCGCAGGATGCCTTTTTGGGGGTTCACCTGCAGAATGTCCGGATGGCTGTCGCCGGCGATGCGCCGGCATTCGGCGCACCGGCCGCAAAAGTCCTGTTCGGCAGGGTCGCCGCGGTCGTTTTCGGCGGCCCGGCAATTGAGGGCCATGGCAAAGGCGCGGGCGGTGGTGCGCTTGCCCACCCCTTCGATTCCGGTGAACAACAGGGCGTGGGGCACCGCCGACCGCTGCAATAAACGGCGCACGATGCTCAGGACCCGAGGTTGCCCCATGATGGTGTCAAATCCTGGCACGACCGGCCTTCTCAAATCTCGCAACGGCCTCCGGCGGCCGTCCGGTTATGCATCGACACGATCTTTAAGTTCTTTGCCCGACTTGAAAAAAGGGAGCTTTTTGGGCCGGATGGTGACCTTTTCGCCGGTTTTGGGGTTGCGGCCGACATAGCTTTTGTATTTCTTGACATAAAAGCTGCACAACCCTCTGATTTCCACCCGTTCGCCCCGGGCCATGGCTTCGGTCATGCTGTCGAAGAAGATCTGAACCACTTTGGCAGCTTCCGTTTTGGATATCCCTGCTTCGTTCTTCAAGGCAGAGATCAGTTCGAGTTTGTTCATGGGGCCTCCTTCCGCCAATGGCGATGCAATCTGCTTCAAAAATCCTATATAAACAAAACTTAATAAAAAGTCAATGAGTTATCGGGAGGTCGGCCGGGTGATCCCATTTGCGCACGCCCCTGCGAAAAGGGGCTATTGTCGCGAACGCAATTGGGGCACCGGCTCCACATCGGCGGCGTCCACCTCCACGGCCGCGTATTGGCCCAAGGCCTCGATGAAAACCACGATGCGGTCCTGTCCCCGGTAATGATCGAAGACACCGACCACGCCGGCAAAGGGGCCGTTGACCACCAGGACCCGCTGGCCTTTGGAAAAGAGGGAACCGGTGGTGATGGGGCCATCCACCGCCACCATGATGCGCAGCGAGGCCACCGTCTCCTCGGGAACCGAGATGGGACCCTGATTGTCGCCCACCAGCTTGACGGCCCCGACGGTTTTCAAGATGTCCAGGTGGTGGGTGGGGTGCAGGTCGCTTTTGACGAAGAGGTATCCGGGAAACAAGGGTACCCGGATCATCTTTTTGCGGTCCTTGCGGCGGCTGGAAACGGTGATCCGGGGCAGGAAAACCTCGATGGTCTTCTTTTGCAACCCTTCGTTGACCACGTTTTCAAAGCGGCTTCGCGTGTGCAACACATACCACGCCGGTGTCAGTGTATCAATCGACATGCTTGCCTTGTCATCAATTGGTTCTGGATCAGTACGGTCCGATGTGCCGTGTCGGTTCGGCGGCGACGTTCACTCCCGCAGGGTGCAGGCCGGGGCCTCGCCGCCGCGCAGGGCTTTGGTGAGGCTTTGCATCAGCATGTGGGCCACGATGATGTGGGTGTCTTCCACTTGCTGCATGTCGTCGCTGGGCACCACCAGGGCCAGGTCCACCAGGCCGGCCAGATTTCCGCCGCCGAAGCCGCACCAACCCTGGGTGCGGCCGCCATGGGCGGCGGCATAGGCAATGGCCCGCAACACATTGGGGGAGTTGCCGCTGCCGGAGATGCCGATCACCAGGTCCGCCGGCTCCAGGAAGTTTTTCAACTGCTCTTCGAACACCGCTTCGTAGGAAACGTCGTTGGCCAGGGCCAGCACGGTGGGCATGTTGTCGTTGAGGCAGATCATTTTGAATTTGCGGTCCAGGTCGAAACAACACCCCTTGTTGATGTCGCAGGCCAGGTGGGAGGCGGTGGCGCCGCTGCCCCCGTTGCCCATGACGAAAATGCGGGCTTGCCGGCGCCAGGCGTCGAGCAGGTCGTCGACCACCCGGGCGTAGACGGTCAGGTCGAGATCGTCCATGACCGCTTTCAGACGGTTCAAATAGTGTTGCGCTTCTTGGGCGAAATGCATGGTACCCTCTAAATGTCGCAAGCCGCGGGCCATTCGGCCAGGGCTTGGTGATAGGCGTCGGGATTGCCGATATCTTTCAAATAGCCGTCCAGGGGCCAGCCGAACATGCGGCCGACGAGCCGCGGCAGCAGGTGGTGCCCGATGTCGAGCACCTCGGACGGCATGCTTTCCGAAGCGCCATAATAATCAAAGATGGCGTTGGATGCAACGTAAATGCCGCCATTGGCCAAATCGCTTTCCGGCGCCTCGGGTTTTTCGACGAACCGGATGATGCGTCCCTGCCCATCCAAGGTGACGATGCCGCACTGGGTCGGCTCGGGGGCGCGGATCAGGCCCATGGTCAGCACACCTCCCATAGACCTGAAACCGCGGTGCATGTCAAACAGTTTTGCAAGGTCCTGGTTGGTGAGGTTGTCGGCGTAGGCGATGAGAAAGTCGGTTTCGCCCCGGACGAAGGCGCGGTTGTGCCACAGGGTGCCGGCGCTGCCCAGCAGGCGGGGTTCGTGGACCGTTCGCAGCGCCAGGGCGGTGTGCGGCCGGTAGGCGTCGATGAAGGCCGTCACCTGGTCGGCATGGTGATGGGTGTTGATCAGCACCTCGCTGACACCGTGGCGCGCCAGCAGGTCGATCCAGATCCGCAGCAGGGGCGTGCCGTGGATGGGGATCAAACATTTGGGGTGTGTGTCGGTGTAGGGCTTGAGCCGGGTGCCCTTGCCGGCGGCCATCAGGAAGGCTTTCATTCAGCTTGTCCGCTTTGCCGGATCACGTTGAGCCGGCGCATGCGCTTTTCGGCATAATCGAGAATCTCGCGGGGCTCCTGGTGGGCGGTCAGATAGGCCCAATAGTCGCCGATGCTCTCTTCGACACCGCGCCGGGGTCGCCAGCCCAGGGCCTGCAGCCGGCCGGTGTCGGAAAAGATATGGCGGGTGTCGCCGTAACGGTATTGCCCTTCCATGCGCGGCGCCAGTTGCTTGCCCACCACCTGCTGCATGGTGTCGTAGAAGCGGGCCACGGTCCAGGCGTGGCCGCCGCCCACATTGAACACCTGGTAGGCGGCGTCCGGATGGTCCAGCACCAGGCAGTTGGCCTCCACCACATCCGCGATGTTGACGAAGTCGCGCACTTGTCGGCCGTCCTCGTAAATCATGGGGGGCTGGCCCAGCAGCAGGGAGAGGGCGAAGATGCGCATGGCGCCCGAATAGGCGTTGTAAAAGGATTGGCGCGGGCCCTGGACGATGGAGTAGCGCATGGCCACCGAAGGAATGCCGTAGCGGCGGCCCAGCTGGATGGCGATCTGCTCCTGGCTGTGCTTGGACAGGGCGTACTGGTTGCAGGGGCGCACCACCTGCTCGTCCGAGGGTTGCCATTGCAGGGTGTTGCCGCAGGCGGGGCAGGTGTGGTCCCACTGCCCCTTGGCCAGTTGGCTTTCCAGGCGGATGTCGGGAAACAGGTCCCCATCTCCTTGGATGCTGCAGGCGGGGCAGCGGTAGCGCCCCTCGCCCATCACCGCCTGGCTGGCGGCCACCACCACCTTGCCCACCTTGAAGCGGGTCGGCTCGGCCACCAGCACCTCGTAGAGCAGGGCCGTGGAGACGGCGTTGACGCTGAAAAAGGTCGAGAAATCGGGCAGGTAGTCCTGGTAGGCGGCCAGGTGATAGACCGCCTCCACGCCTTCCAGGGCCTTGCGCCAGGTGTCGGCGTCGCGCACGTCGCCCTGGAGGAAGCGGGCATCGGGGTGCAGGTAGGACGGCTTGCCATTGGGATGCACGGTGGGGTGCAGGTTGTCCAACAGCGTTACCCGATGGCCCCGGGCGATGAGCGCGTCGGCGGTGTGGGACCCGATGAAGCCGGCGCCGCCGGTGATCAGAATGTGCATGGGTTGCGCTCCTTTTTACTTGCTCGAGTAGGACCGGTCGTCGAAGATCACCTTGCTGCCGCTGTCTTCGAGCATGAAGGGCAGTTCGCGGTAGGCCCGCATGGCGGCAAAGACCTGGTTCTGGTTTTCCCGGGGCACCACCAGTAGCAGGAAACCGCCCCCGCCGGCGCCGCTGATTTTGCCTGCCAGGGCGCCGGCCGCCTTGGCGGTGTGGTACATGGCGTCGATGACCGGATTGCTGATGCCGGCGGCCATTTGCTGCTTGAGGCGCCAGTTTTCGTCCAGCAGGCGGCCGTAGGCCTGGATGTCGTCCTGTTCCATGGCTTCGGTGAACGGGTCCACCAGGTCCACCATGGCCTGCATGATGCGCCGTTTTTCGTCGGCGCCCAGGTTGGATTTCTGGCGGCTGAGGATGTCGTCGGCGCTGCGGGTGATGCCGGTGTAATAGAGCAGCAGCGAGGATGCGAATTTGCGCCGCACTTTACCGGAAATGCGCACCGGTGTGCGCACGGTGGTGTCGTCGGGCAGGAAGGTGAACCGGTTCACTCCGCCATAGGCGGCGGCGTATTGATCCTGGCGGCCGATGGGTTTGCCCAGAGTATCGATTTCGATGCGGCACGCCTCACGGGCCAACTGTTCGGCGGTGACCAGGGTGTTTTGGTAGGTGTGCAGGGCGTGCAGCAGGGCCACGGTGATGGAGCTGGAGCTGCCCAGGCCCGAGCCGCTGGAGGGGATGTCCGCCAGGGTGGTGATCTCCACTCCCTTGTCCACGCCGGTGATGCGCATGGCTTCGCGCACCAGGTCGTGCTGGATGGCGTCCACGTGTTCGACGGTCTCTTTTTTGGAGTAGTTGATGTAGATCAGGTCGTCGAAACGCTCCTTGACGATGGCATAGACAAATTTGTCGAAGGCCGTGCAGACCACCTTGCCCGGGTTGTGGGCGTAGAAGGCCTTCATGTCGGATCCCCCGCCGACGAAGCTGATGCGCAGGGGGGTGCGTACGATGATCATTGCCGGCGATCCTTTCCTTTTTCCGTGAGCCCTTATTGCCCGAAGGCGCCCAATCCCACCAGGTGCACCATGACCGCCACGCTGGTGCTGCCCGGTTCGTCCTTCAAATCGAGGTCGATCTGCCAGCACTGGGCCCGGTAGGAGATGCCCACGCCGTTTTCGATCCGTTCGGAGGTATCGAGGTTGTGTTCGTATTTGCCGCGCAGCTGCCAGCGCTGACTGACCTCCCAGACGGCCGTGGCGTCGATGGTTTGCAGGCTGCGGGTGGTTTCGGTTTCGCGGGTGAAGCGGTAGTCCACCCGCAACCCGTGGCCGCCGGGGCTGCGCAGCAGCACCCCCGCGTTGTAGGCATAGAATTGACCGTCGTAGGGGGACCAGAGGCCGTCGGCCAGTATGCGGCCGTAGCGTCCCGGGGTGATTTCCAGTTCTGCCAGCACGTTGGAAAAGGGTTGCGGGTGGTCCTCGTTGTGCCGGTTGATGTCGAAATGTTGCTCCAGTTTCAAGCGCGTGAAGGGGGTGTAAATGTGTTCGGGGCCCCGCACTTGGCCGTCGGCACCCGGCAGGCGCGGGGCGCGGGCGATCAGGGTGTTGGTCAGCGAATAGGTGATGCGGTTGAGGCGCTCGATACGGTCCCAGTCGTCGAAACGGGGCAGATCTTCCTGGTCCTGCTCCGGAATGTACTCATAGACGACCCGCGGCCGGATGCTGTGCTTGAGCCGGTCGTGGCCGGCAACGTCGATTTTGAAAACGCGGTCGAAGCCGGTGCTCATGTCCAGTTTCAAGTCGTAGAGGGCGCGGTAATGGTCGGTGCGGTCGTCCGGGGCGTTGTCGGCGAAACGGTCGATGTGCCAGGCGGTCTGACGGAAACCGGCCGAGGGTTCGACGAAAATGGCCTTGAAAAAACGCATGGGGTAGTAGGCGCGGGGATAGAGGTCGGCCCGATGGCCGCGGGTGCCGGTTTCGCGGTAAAAATAGGTGTAGCTGGAGAGCAGATCGTAATAGAGCGAAGAACCGAGCAGGCGCTGTTTGGTGCCGTCCAGGGTGACCTGGGGCAGCTGCTGCAGGGTGGGGTTGGTGTCCGCCTGGCGCCGGCGCACCACATCGTCGTACCAGCGGACGTCGGTGTTGAAGGTGTAGCCGGTCCAGATGCGGTTGATGTTGAGCTGGTTGACGCGTACCGGGTCGTTGTAGTCGTCCAGGTCGCGGCCGAAGGTGTCGCGGAAGTAGTCCCGCGTTTGTTCGAAGCCGGCGTGGCCGCTGTCGAAGGTTTTGAGGTAATCCTGGTCGCTGACCACATCCAGGTCGAGGCGGGCCATCATCTCCCAGGGCAGGGGCTGGTCGACTTTGCCGCGCAGCCAGTAGCGGTCGTGGTTGGGTCGCAGAAAGCGGTCGTCGCCGTAGCCCCATCGATCGGTGGTGTCGTGCTCGCCGGTGTCGCTGCGGCGGTCCGTGAAGCCGTCCAGCATGAGGGTGCCTTTGGCCTTTTCACTTGCCATGTAGCGGAATTCGCCACCCAACCGGGTGCCTCGTTGGGACATGTGATCCACGAAGAGGGTGGCGTCGGTGCTGTCGCTGATGGCCCAGAACAGGGGTTGCAGGTAGCGTAGCCCCAGCCGGTCCGAGTATTCGGCCTCCGGGGTTAACAGGCCGGTCTGGCGCCGGGTTTTGACTGGAAAGACCATGTAGGGGGTGTAGATCAGGGGCATCTTCCTGGCCCACAAGGCGGCGTGCTTGGCACGGCCGTAGCCTTCGATGGTGACCCGCAACTCTTTGCCGGTCAGGGACCAGTCGGGATCCGGGCCGTCGCAGGTGGTGGCCGTGGCGTCGGTGATATGGTAGGTGGCCGGACCGGTTTTGCGAATCTCGCGGCCGGTGATGTAAAAGTGATTGGCGGCCAGAAAGATGCGGCCGTCGGTCACCGTGCCGGTCTCGTCGTCCAGGTGCAGTTGCAGCCGGCTGCCGGTCAGTTCGTCCCGGTCTTGCAGCAGGCGCACATGCCCCTCGGCGAAGGCCAGGCGGCTTTTCTGGTCCAGGTGGACCCGATCGGCCGTCAGGGTGCTCTGGTTGCGCACGATGGTCACATTGCCTTCGGCCAGGTAGGTGTCGGCCTGCTGGTCATGGAAGATGCGGTCGGCGCTGATTTCCCAGGGGCCGTCGTCGGCCATGGGATCGAGGACGGTCTGGGCCGCCGATCGGGCGGGGGTGGACAAGGCCAGTACAAGCAACAGCAGGCAGCAGATCCAAAGGGGGGTGGCGGCGGTCCCCATGAGGTTTCCGATTTTCAGTGGTTGCCACATGCGGGGTTGCCGACTCCGTGCGCTGGCCCTGGGCGGGCGGTTAATCCACTTGCCTCCGATTAAATTTTTCTTTATAGAACCAGAAGCATACAAAAATCAACAATGGACCGGAAAATTGCGCATTCTACTGACCAACGACGATGGGATCCAGGCGCCTGGCCTTTGGGCGCTGCACCGCCGGCTGAGTGAAAAACACCAAGTGGTGGTGGTGGCGCCGGAGCGCGAGCGCAGCGCCGTGAGCCACGGCATCACGCTGCACAAGCCCCTGCGGGCCTACCAAGTGGACTTGGGCGACGGCCGGGAGGGGTGGTCGGTGAGCGGCACGCCGGCCGATTGCGTCAAGCTGGCCATGGTGGAGCTGCTGGACGAAGCGCCGGATTTGGTGGTTTCGGGCATCAACCCAGGGGCCAATGTGGGGGTCAACCTCAACTATTCGGGCACGGTGGCGGCGGCCAAGGAGGCGGTGCTCTACGGCGTGCCGGCACTGGCCGTCTCCCTGCAGAGTGCCGAAGCGCCCCCCTACGACGACGCGGCGCTGTTCATTGCCCGCTTGGTGCCGCGGGTGCAAGAGCGGGGGTTGCCCAAGGGGGTGCTGCTCAACATCAACCTGCCCAATCTCCCGCCGGATCGGATCGCCGGCGTGCGGGTTGCCCATCAGGGATGCGACCTGTATGATGAATATTTCGAGAAGCGACAAGATCCGCGCAATCGGGTCTATTACTGGCAAGGTTTCGAATCGATACCCGACTATGGCGATGCCGAGGCGGACGGGGCGCTGCTCGAGAACAACTATATCACCATTACGCCGGTGCAATGCGATATGACCGATTACACGCTGCTGGCCGAGATGCAGGACTGGGATTTCGGGGGCGGATAGCTGCCGTTCCTCGGGTCGGGCAAAGTTGAACCGTTCCGGCGATCAAAAAGGGGGACCATGGCGATAGGCCGCATCCACGAAGATCAAGCGGTGGGGAACCGATTGCCGGCCACCGTCCTGGTGGCCGAGGACGATCGCATCAGCAGCCAATTCATCCAGGCCATGCTCGTCGAGGCGGGTTACGGGGTCCGCGGGGTGAGCGATGGCGAACAATGTCTGGTCGTGGCCGGCGAAATGCAGCCCGACGTGATTTTACTGGACGTGGTGATGCCCCGCTTGGACGGCATTCAAGCTTGCCGACGGCTCAAGGAA
This sequence comes from Desulfatitalea alkaliphila, assembly GCF_022968795.1. Lineage (GTDB taxonomy): Bacteria > Desulfobacterota > Desulfobacteria > Desulfobacterales > Desulfosarcinaceae > Desulfatitalea > Desulfatitalea alkaliphila. The sequence goes on along the minus strand of NZ_JALJRB010000033.1, from coordinate 11,991 downwards.
AGGGAGGTCTTGCGCCACATACCGGTCATCTTTGTCACCGGCAGCACCGACGATGAAACCTTGCAGGCGGCCTTCGCGGCAGGCGGCAGCGATTATGTGCGCAAGCCGGTGGGCCGGGTGGAGCTGCTGGCCCGGGTGGGCAGCGCCTTGACCCAACGCCGGGCGATCCAGAAGCTCAAGGAAGAGCAAAAACTCCAGGGGATGCTGGAAACCGCCGGCGGCCTGTGTCACGAATTGAACCAACCGTTGCAATATGTGCTGGGGCTGGTCCAGGTGTTGATGATGGATCTGGATCCGGCCGAACTGGCCTACGCCCAGTTGAACACCATTCGCGCCCAGGTGGAGCAAATGGGGGAGATGACGCGCAAACTGGCCGACATCACCTGTTTGAAAACCCGCAAATACGTCGGCGATGTGGAGATCGTCGATTTGAGCCAATCCATCTTGCACTCCCGTTGCGGATCGAAAGACAACGATCCATAAAAAAGGTGACCTTGATCATGACCCAGGGCAAAAAGCGGTTCATTGCCGATATCGCCGCCAATGAGACCGTGGCGGATATTTTCGTGCTGGCGGAGAAGAACATGGCCCGTAAAAGGGACGGCAACCCTTTTCTGACCCTTGTGCTGGGGGACAAGAGCGGCCGCATGCGGGCGGTGATGTGGGACGACGTGCAGCGGGCGGCGGCCGCCGCCGGCGAGGGGGATTTCGTGCAGGTGCAGGGCACCGCCGGGGAGTATCGCGGCAGCGTGCAGCTAGTGGTCCAGTCCCTGGCCGCCGTGCCGGCCGATGCGGTGAATCCGGCCGATTTTCTGCCGACGACCCGTCGCGATGCGGACCAGATGTTGGCGCGCTTGCAGGCGGTAACCGAGACGCTCCACAATCCCCATCTCAAGGCGCTGTTGGCGGCCTTCTGGTCCGATGACACCTTCGTGGCGCAGTTCAAGAAGGCGCCGGCGGCCAAGCAGATGCACCACGCCTATTTGGGTGGATTGCTGGAACACACCCTTTCCATGGTGTTGCTGGCCGACAAAATCGCCGCCCATTACGGCGGTGTGGATCGTGATCTGCTGTTGACCGGCGCCGTGCTCCACGATGTGGGCAAGGTGCGGGAGTTGGCTTACGCCCACTTCATCGACTACACCGACGAAGGCCGACTGCTCAGCCACATCGTCATCGGCGTGCAGATGGTGGCGGACAAGATCCGCACCATCGCGGATTTCCCTGATTCCCTGGCGGCCATGGTCAAGCACCTGATCGTCAGTCACCACGGGGTGCGCGACTTCGGATCGCCCGAGCCGCCCAAAACCATCGAGGCGGTGCTGTTGCACCAGGTGGATGAGATCGATGCCCGGATCAACGCCATCCGCGAATTCGTCGCCACCGAAACCGCCGGCGCCACCTGGACCGGCTACCACCGGCTGATGGAACGCCACTTTTACATTCCCGATGCAGCCGGCCGCGAGACGGCGGCGCCGGAAGGAGACGGGGGCGATGGCGAATGACGGGGTCGCATTGCAATGGCATGCGGCATTTGTTGGTGACACAACCCTGAAGCGATACGGAAATCATGTTCATTACCCTTGAAGGGATCGAAGGGGCCGGGAAAACCACCCAGCTCCAAAACATCGTTGCTTATTTGGAAGGCAGCGGCTATGAGTGCGTCACCACGCGGGAGCCGGGCGGCACGGCCATCGGCAGCCGCATACGGGCCATCCTGCTCGACCCGGAAAACCGCGGGCTGGATCCGGTGGCGGAATTGCTGCTCTACGTGGCGGATCGGGTGCAGCACATTCGCACGGTGATCCAGCCCCATCTGGCGGCCGGCCGGGTGGTGTTGTGCGACCGGTTCTTTGACGCCACCCTGGTGTATCAAGGCTATGCCCGGGGAGTGGATCGGCGCACGATCCGGGAGTTGCATCGCCTGACCTGCGACGATTTGCGACCCGATGCCACCTTGCTCTTCGATCTGGATCCCGCCGTCGGTTTGGCCCGGGCCTGGGCGCAGGTGCACAACGGCGGACGCACCGACGCGGAGACCCGCTTCGAACAGGAGAAGGCGGCTTTTCATCAACGGGTGCGGGCCGGGTACCTTGAGTTGGCCGCCCGGGAACCCCAACGCTACCGGGTGATCGATGCCGGCCGCGATGTGGCCGCGGTGACTCGCGAGGTGGAGGCGCTGCTGGCGTCGCTGCTGGCGGCATAGGTGCTTGCAGCGTGTTGAATCGGCGCCCGGCGTTGGGTCGGCGGGGCGCCAGGGATGTCCAGGATAACCATGAACGCTTTGTCATTGCTTGATTTGATCGGCTGCACGCCGCTGGTGACCATCCGGCGCATGAATCCCAATCCCCGGGTGACGGTTCTGGCCAAGTTGGAATATTTGAATCCCGGCGGCTCCATCAAGGACCGGGCGGCCCTCTCCATGATCGAGGCCGCCGAACGCTCCGGCGAACTGACCCCCGACAAGACGGTGGTGGAGGCCACCAGCGGCAACACCGGCATCGGCCTGGCCATGGTGTGCGCCATCAAAGGGTACAAACTGCTGCTCACCATGTCCGAGACGGCCAGCCTGGAGCGCCAGAAGATCCTGCGCGCCCGGGGGGCCGAAATCCACTTGACGCCGGGTCGCCTGGGCACCGACGGGGCCATCGAGGAGGCCTACCGGCTGGTGCGGGAACATCCCGAGAGCTATTACCTCACCGACCAGTACAACAATGCGGCCAACTGGCAGGCCCATTACCACGGCACGGCCAACGAGATCTGGGAGCAGACCGAAGGGCGGGTGAGCGCCATTGTGGCCACTTTGGGCACCTCCGGCACCCTGATGGGGTTGGCGCGCCGGTTCGCGGAGATCGCTCCGGGCGTGCGCATCATCGGGGTGGAGCCTTATCTGGGGCACAAGATCCAGGGACTCAAGAATTTGAAAGAGTCCTACACCCCGGAGATCTTCGAAAAGGATCGGCTGGGCGAGAAGGTCAACGTGGACGACGAGGAGGCCTTTGAAACGGCCCGCCGTCTGGCCCGCGAAGAGGGGCTTTTCGTGGGCATGAGCAGCGGCGCGGCCATGGCCGTGGCGCTGCGACAGGCCGCCGCCATGGAGCAAGGCGTGGTGGTGGCGGTTCTGCCCGACAGCGGCGAGCGCTACCTCTCCACGCCGCTGTTCGTGGAGCGGGAGAAGGTGGGCTGCGCCCTGTTCAATACGCGCACCCGCAGCAAGGAGATTTTCGCCCCCCAGCGGGCCGATCGGGTGACCCTCTACACCACCGGGCCCACCGCCAAGGGTCCCATGGCGACGACGGATGCCCGGCGCCTGGTGTTCGCCGACATGGTGGCCCGCTACCTGACCTATCGCGGTTTTGCGGTGCAGCATGTGGTGAACATCACCGACCTGGATCAGAAGACGTTTGAGGCGGCGGCGGCCGCTGGCATGATGCCTGCCGACTTCGCCGCCCGCAACATCGCCGCCCTGGAGGCGGATCGCGACGCCCTGGGCATCCGCAAAGCGACCCACTACCCGCGCTCCAGCGACCATGTGGACGACATGGTGCAGGTGGTGCAGCAGTTGGTCGCCAAGGGGTACGCCTACGAAAAGCTGCGCTCCATTTATTTCGACATCTCCCGGTTCGAGGATTACGGCCGGCTCTCGGGCATCGACCTGAACAAGATCCGGCTGGGGGCCACGGTGGACCTGGACGATTACGAGAAAGACAACCCGCGCGATTTCACGCTGCTCAAGCGGGTCAAGCTGGCCGAGTTGAAAAAGGGGCTTTACACCAAAACCCCGTGGGGCAACGTACAGCCTTCCTGGCCGCTGCAGTGCGCCACCCTGGCGCTCAAATACCTGGGTGAAAGTTGTGACATCCACATCGCCGGCCGTGAGCTGCTTTTTCCCCAGCACGAAAACGAGATCGCCATCGCCGGCGCTCTCAACAAGAAACCCCTGGCCCGGTTCTGGCTCCACTGTGATCGGGTGGTGGTCAACGGTGCCGCTGCGGAAGAGGCCGAAGGTGGCGGCGGGACCGTTCGGTCGCTGCTGGCCCGGGGGTGGACCGGTCGCGAGATCCGTTTCTGGCTGCTCTCCAGCCATTACCCCAAGCCGGTGATCTATTCCCTGGAGCGGCTGCAATACGCCCGGCGGACCCTTCAACGCCTGGACAGCTGTGTGGCCACGCTGCGCCAGGTGGTTCGGGGGGTGCCTTTCAAAGAGCTGGACCAACTGCTCTACGACTTGAAAAACGGTTTCCATGTGGCCATGGACGACGACTTGAACATCTCCGCCGCCCTGGCGGTGATCTTCAAGGTGATCAAACAACTCAACCGGCTCCTGGCCCGCCAGCAGCTGGCGCCCGAGCAGGTGCCGCAGGTGACCGCCGCCCTGCGCAACGTCGACGACGTATTGGGTGTTTTCGATTTTCCGCCGGCCTATGACGACCCCGCGGTGCAGGAGCTGCTGCGCCAGCGGGCCGAAGCGCGCCGTAATCGCGACTGGGCCCTGGCCGACCGGATCCGGGAGCAGCTGGAACAGATGGGCGTGACGGTGCGGGACGGCAAGGTTGAATCCGCAAAGGAATGAAGCAATGATCCATTTCATGCCGTTCACCCATCTGCATGGGGAACGGATCCAACGGCTGGCCGATGGATTGGGCCGCCTCACCGTGTTGCAGCCCTTGGCGTCACTGGTGCCGTCGGCCATGCACCAGGCCGCGGCGCAGGAGCGATTGCATTTGCAACCCTGCCCCCGGATCGATGAACGGCAACTAACGCAGTCCCTCAAGGGGTTTGCCGATTGGGCCGCGTTGCACCGGAACGACGGCGAACCGTTGGCGGGTATTTACCATTTCCAAGCCGCCCGGGCGGCCGATGCCTTGGAAGAGAGTCCCAATCGGATCCGCACCCGTCTGCAGCGGGCGGCGGCGGCCAAAGCCGACGAGGCGGCCGATCCCCTCTTGCAGGCCGCCCTTTTCCTCTGCCTGGCCCATCGCTTCGATGAGCAGCAGGATGCCCTGCAGAACGACATGGGTGCGGTACGCGCCATGGAGGACCGTCTGGAGCGGCTTCTGGGCGAAGCGCCGGACGATTCGTCATCCGCCGATGCCCTATCGCAAGGCGCAGCAGGCCAATCGGCCATGGCGGACCTCGGTGCCCACATGACCGAACGGCGTGTGCAGGCGTGGGCCCGATTGGCTTTGGGCAGCAATGCGCTGGGGCATCTTTATGTGACCGACAGCATGGCGGTCTGGCAACATCTGCTGGAGATGCTGCCCGAGGCGCAGCCGGTGGGCAACGAGCCCCTTGGTGGCGGCGCGGACGGTTCGGCGACGGATGCCGGGGCAACCGCCCTGCAGCAACATCTGCACCGGTTGGCCGCCGGCGGCGATTTCGCGCCGGATGAGGACGAAAAGGCCGCTGGGGCGGCGGTCGGGGCCGGTTCGGGCCGGCTGACCCTGCGGCGTTTGCAAGCGTGCACGCCGGCAACCTTGCTCACCCGGCTGTGCAAGCAACCGGCGGCGGCGCAAGATGTCAGCCCGGACACTGTCCAACCTCCCAACGTCCTGATCGGTTTGGTTGAAACATAACGTCCTGAATATGAAGGAAATGGATTGTTGCCAATCCTCTTCCCAAAAAAGCGGCAAGAAGGCTTGACGGGCCTGGGGAATTGGTATAAGCCATCGCCTTGGTGTCGCTTAAATAGTTGAAGGATTCAACTGGTACCAATACCATACGAAAGGAGGCGTGTCAGAATGGCTTTTAATCCCATCGTGGACGAAGAAAAGTGTGTGGGCTGCGAAGAGTGTGTGGATGTTTGCCCCGTGGAAGTCTTCGAAATGCAAGATGGCAAATCGGTTCCCGTTAACGCGGAAGAGTGCCTTGGCTGCGAAAGCTGCGTCGAGGTGTGTGAAGAAAACGCCATTACCATCGAAGAGACCTAATCGATTCATTGTGCGCATTGTCCCGGTGCCGACAGAGGGACCGGGACAATGCCGCTTGTTAAAGATTCCCTCGCCGTTCGCAAGTCGTCGCCTTCCCGGAAAAAATGAGATTCGCCGCCGCTGTGGCATCTGAACGGCCACTGGTGACGCGCTATGTTCATTGCTTGGTTTTGGCCGGGTCGGCATCGGTTTTTCTCCCGGTCTTGCGACGGTCGCCGAGGGTGTGCAAACGGATATAAAACTTGCAAATTTCAGACGGTTGTGCTAGTCAGGGCCTTATGAAACAGTACCTTGTGGACGAACTGCGACCGGAGGATCACGCCAAGGTCGAGGCTTATCTGATGGAGCGCTACGCCGCCCCGGGGGTCGAGGGACTCTTTTGGTTGCCCATCGATCCGGAGCTCTACGATGCGGTGCAGCACGACCATGACCAGTGCCAGCCCTATTATTTCGCTTTGGAGCTGTTGCCGGACCGGTTGGCCTGCGAGTTGCTGGTGCGGTCGCAGCAACGCATTCGCTGCCATTGTATTCAATATGCCACCGAACGCCAGCGCAATTGGTTGATTCGCGCCATCGACGGCGTTCTCGAAGAGTTGGACATCCGCGTTTGATGACTGTTTTAGCCAAATTGGGCCGCGTGTTGCCTTTTGTGCACACGGTTGTCATCTGCACCTGGGTTGTCTGCATCACCGTGGTGCTGGGCATCGTCGCCATTGTGACCTCCTATTTTTCCAAAACCGGTAATGCGGTGCATTGGGTCGCCAAAATTTGGGGCCGCGCCATCCTGCTGGTCAGTTTGGTGAAGGTTCACGTGCACGGCACGGAACATCTGGTGCGGGGCCGCTCGGTGATCTTCATGTCCAATCACCAGAGCAATTTCGATATTCCGGTCTTCTTTTGCGCGCTGCCGGTCCAATTCCGTTGGTTGGCCAAGGCGGAGCTGTTCAAAATTCCGATTTTCGGAAGGGGCATGCGGGGTGCGGGATACATCAGCATTGATCGCTCTGATCGCCGATCTGCCATGGCGAGTTTGACGCGGGCGGCCGAAACGATCCGCAACGGCGCATCGGTGCTGATATTCCCCGAGGGCACCCGCACCAAGGACGGCAGTCTGCGTGATTTCAAGAAGGGGGGATTCATTCTGGCGGTGGATGCCGGTGTGCCCGTTGTGCCCATGGCCGTTTACGGTACCTTCGACATCATGCCCCGGGGGAGTTTATTGATCCGACGACGTTCGGTCCATATCGCCTTCGGCCCGGCCATCGATGCAGCCGATTATACCCGGGCCACCAAAGATGGTTTGATGGATGCGGTGCGAGATGCCATTCAGGAGATACTGGACCGGCTGCGGGCGGGGCAAACACGTGGTTAAACTGATTCCTCTGGGGGGGCTGGGCGAAATCGGGTTGAACATGATGGTCCTGGAGTGCCATGAGACCCTGTTTGTGATCGATGTCGGGCTCATGTTCCCCGAGGATTACATGTTGGGGGTGGATTACGTCATCCCCGACATGAGCTATTTGAAGCAGAATGTTAAAAAGTTGGCCGGCATCGTGTTGACCCATGCTCATGAAGACCACATCGGCGCTTTGCCCTATCTGCTGCGGGAGGTGCATGCCCCTGTATTCGGGGCCCCCTTCACCCTGGGGCTGGTGCGGCACAAGCTGGAAGAGCACGACCTGATGGGGCATACGGCGCTGCACACCGTGCTCCCCGGCGAAACCCTCAAGATCGGCCCCTTTGCCCTGGAGTTCATCCGCGTCAACCACAGCGTCGTCGACGGCGTGGGGATCGCCATCGGCACCCCGTACGGCACCATCGTGCATACCGGTGATTTCAAATTCAGCCACACCTGTGTCGACGGCATGGCCACCGATGTGAGTCGCTTCGCCCGCTGCGGCGAGCAAGGGGTGTTGGCCCTGCTGTCGGACTCCACCAATGTGGAAAACGCCGGACACACCGTTTCGGATTGCGAAGTCGCCGAGGTGTTGGCCGGCATATGCCAGCGTTGCACGGGGCGCATCATCATCGCCCTGTTCGCCTCCAACGTGGGGCGTATCCAGCAGATCGTCGAGATCGCCGTCGCCACCGGGCGCAAGGTGTTGTTCAACGGCCGCAGCATCGAGGTGTCGGTGCAGATCGCCCAATCGTTGGGCTATCTGCGCATTCCCGAGGGGATGCAGATCGAGGTGGACCAGGTCCGGCAATTTCCCGAGGACGAGGTGATCATCATCACCACCGGCAGCCAGGGAGAGCCCATGTCGGCACTGGCGCGCATGGCCGCCGGGACCCACCGCCAGATCAAGATCATGCCCGAGGACACGGTGATTCTTTCGTCCAAGTTCATTCCGGGCAACGAGCGGGCCATCACCAACATCATCAACGATCTGTACCGTTGCGGCGCCACGGTGGTTTATGAAAAGATCGCCCGCATCCACGTGTCGGGCCATGCGTTTCAGGAAGAGCTCAAGATGATGATTCGGCTCACCCGGCCGCGCTATTTCATCCCCATTCACGGCGAGTATCGGCATCTGGTGCAGCATGCCCGGCTGGCCGAGCAGGAGGGGATCGCCAAGGAGAACATTCTTTTGGTGCAAAACGGCGACATGGTCACCTTCGGCCCCTGCGAGGCGGCCGCCGTCACCGGCAGTATCATGACGGGCCGCTTGCTGATCGACGGCAAAGGCGTGGGGGATGTGGGCCGCAGCGTGCTCAAGGAGCGGCGCTTGCTTTCCGAGGAGGGCATGGTGGTGATCAACATGGCCTTCGACGAGGAGACCGGGGTGGTGATCTACGGCCCCGATCTGGTTTCCAAGGGGTTTGTCTTCGAAACGGAGACCGGACATCTGCTCGACGATGCCCAGTGCGTGGTTCTGGAGATTGTTGAGGATGTGCCGCCGGAGGTGCCCAACCGCCTGGAGATCATTCGCAGCCGTGTCCAATCCGCGTTGCGCCAATATTTTTTCTTCACCATCGGCCGCAGGCCCTTGATCATGCCGTTCATCATCGAGGTCTGATCCGGCTTCGGCGTGCCGGCGGCCTGTGGCGCAGCGTCGGGGTGAAGACAGGGTTTAACGAGAGGTGTCGGGTGCTGCTGCATTTGTTGCAACAAGGCTTGACATAACTGCATCACCTTATTGGTTGTACTGCACTGACGATTATTCCATGCGCAAAGAAATCATCGGCATCCTGCTTTTTTTCCTGGTGATCTTCAGTTTGATCAGCCTGCTCTCCTATCATGAACAGGATCAATCCATCCATAGCGCGGGCGCGACGACCGTCAACAACCTGTTCGGCGCCGTGGGGGCCCAGACGGCCGGTTTGCTGGTGGGGCTGTTCGGTTTAGGGGCTTTCTGGGTGCCGGTGCTGTTGCTGCTGGCCAGCATCCACTTCTTCAGCCACTCTTCGCGCATGACCATCTACCACATAGCCGGTGGCGGCCTGCTGCTGCTGTTGACCACTGGCTGCCTGCTGGCCTTCAAACAGAGTCATTATGCGCTTTTCGGTCACAAATTTTCCGCCGGCGGCATCATCGGTATGCCGCTGCAAGCGTTGTTGGTCAAGTACACCAATGTTACCGGGGGCTTGATCATCGCCGGGTTGGCCTGGTTGATCGGGTTCATTCTGGCCACTGGGTTTTCCCTGGTGGCCTTCTACCGGCGCTGCCACCGCGTGTTGGCCTTCGGGGTCGAGCGTTTTAGCACCTTTGCGCAAAAGCGGCGCGAACGGCGTGACAAGGCCCGCCGGCGCAGTGCGAGGGGCAAGGCGCCGGCCGATGGGGCGGCGCGGCAGATCGAAATCAAGGCCCCCGCCATGACCGAACAGCCCAAACGGCGGCCGTCGCCACCGAAGCAGAAACTGTTCGATTTCATGCAGGAAGGGACACCGTTCCAACTGCCCGCCCTGGATTTTCTGGAGGATCCCGACGGTCGCCCGGTGTCGGTCAACGAGGAGAACCTGCGGATGCAATCCAAGCTGCTGGAAAAGAAGCTGGAGGATTTCGGTGTGCAGGGACAGGTGGTGGCGGTGCTGCCCGGACCGGTGATCACCACCTTCGAGTATGCGCCGGCGCCGGGGGTCAAAATCAACAAGATCGTCAACCTGACGGACGATCTGGCGCTGGCCCTGCGGGCCATCAGCATCCGCATCGTGGCCCCCATTCCGGGCAAGGCCGCCATCGGCATCGAGGTGCCCAACGCCGATCGGGAGACGGTGCGTTTTAAAGAGATCGTGGGCGCCGAGGTGTTCGAACAATCCAAGTCCAAGCTGACCCTCTGCCTGGGCAAGGACATCGTGGGCCACCCTGTGGTGGCCGCCATGGACAAGATGCCCCACCTGCTGATCGCCGGTGCCACCGGCGCGGGCAAGAGCGTGGCGTTAAACACCATGATTTGCAGCATTTTGTACAAGGCGAGCCCCGACGAGGTGAAAATGATCATGGTGGATCCCAAGCGCATCGAACTGTCGGCCTACGATGGCATTCCCCATCTGATTGCGCCGGTGGTCACCGATGCCAAGAAGGCCACCAACGCCTTGTTCTGGGCGGTCAAGGAGATGGAGCGGCGTTACGAATTGCTCTCCGAGCACAAAGCGCGCAACATCGCCCAATACAACCAGAAGCTGGAGCGGGCGCCGCGCAAAGCCAAGCCGCCGCCCGCGGCGGAGGCCGGCGGCGAAGGAAGTGGCGAGGAGGCTGAAGCGCCGCGGCCGCTGCCCTACATCGTGATTATCATCGACGAGCTGGCCGATCTGATGATGGTGGCCTCCCGGGATGTGGAGGTGGCTTTGACCCGCCTGGCCCAGATGGCGCGGGCCGCCGGCATCCACTTGATTCTGGCCACCCAGCGCCCCTCGGTGGATGTGCTCACCGGCATCATCAAGGCCAATTTTCCGACCCGCCTGACGTTTCAGGTGTCGTCCAAAACCGATTCGCGGACCATCATCGACACCAACGGCGCCGAAAACCTCCTGGGCATGGGGGATATGCTCTTTCTGCCGCCCGGCACGGGGCGTCTGCAGCGCATTCACGGGGCCTACATATCGGAGACGGAGCTGGCCCGCATCATCGACTTCCTCAAGCAGCAACAGACGCCCGATTACGACCAGAACGTGGTGGCGGCGCCGGTGGAGGAGAAGAGCGAGAACGGCGACAAGGAGTATGACGAGCGCTACGACGATGCCGTGGCCCTGGTGGCCCGCAGCGGCCAGGCCTCCATCTCCATGATCCAGCGCCACCTGCGCATCGGTTACAACCGGGCGGCGCGGATCGTGGAGACCATGGAGCAGGAGGGCGTGGTCGGCCCGTCGGATGGTGTCAAACCGCGGGAAGTGCTGGTGCGCAACTATGACGACCCAACCAATTGATGATAGGGGCCGGGTGGTGGATTTCACGCCGGCCGATGGGATCAAGGGCTTTCTGGATCCCGCGGAGGGCCGCCGGTTGTACGACATCGCCCTGTCGGCCGCCGCGCTGGGGCCTTGCCTGGAGATCGGCAGTTATTGCGGCAAATCGGCCCTGTACCTGGGCCTCGGCTGCCGGCGGCGGGGCGGCATTCTCTTTTCCATCGATCATCACCGGGGATCGGAGGAGCAGCAGCCCGGCGAGCTCTATTTCGACCCCGAGCTGTACGATCCCCGCACATCGACCGTGGACACCCTGCGCCACTTTCGCCGCACCCTGCGCATGGCCGATCTGGAAGAGACGGTGGTGCCCATCGTGGCGCCGTCCACCGTGGTCGCGCGTGCCTGGGCGACGCCCTTGAGCCTGGTGTTCATCGACGGCGGGCACGCTTTGGCCACCGCCCGGGCCGATTACGATGCCTGGGCCCGCCACCTGCTGCCCGGGGGTTATCTACTGATCCACGATATTTTCAGCGATCCCGCCCAAGGTGGACAGGCGCCACACCGGATATACCAGGCCGCTCTGGCCTCGGGGCGTTTCGAACCGTTGCCCATGACCGGCACCCTGGGGGTGTTGCGGCGGTTGGCGGGCGTATAGACGGGTGCCTTTGTTGTTGCGATCAACTTTACGGAGCTTTGATCGACCACCGGCGAGTGGGTC
>NZ_JALJRB010000032.1 GCF_022968795.1 Desulfatitalea alkaliphila | reverse complement strand
GGACCCACCCGCCGGCGGTCGTTCAACGCACCACAAAACCAGTATCAGTATCGATTTTCGAACAACGCGCCTTGTGTCGCAAATCATGTCATCCCAATAGGAATGCCTCCGGCTCTTGTGCTGCTGGTCTACCGTCCTGGCAGCGTCGGTCCGGCAGCGCAGGTGTTGCGGCATCGGGGGACCGGCCCTATAATGGGGCCATTGCAATGGAACGCGGCGACAGGGCGGCAGGTTGTTTTGTCGGGTCGCGTTGGATGTGCGGCCGGTGTGGCCGATTGGGTAACGATGAAAAAAGGAGGGGGTTGTATGGAAGAGGAGCGAACGGCAGGCCAAAGCAGCCTGGTGGTGTCCCATTTGGTCCTGCCGGGGGATACCAATCCGGCGGGCAATGTGCACGGCGGTGTGATCATGAAGCATATCGACAATGCCGCGGGGATCGTGGCCCATCGCCATGCGCGCAGCAATGTGGTGACCGCCTCCATCGATCGTTTGGATTTTCACAACCCGGCTTTCGTGGGGGAGCTGCTGACCTTTAAAAGCAGTTTGAACTATGTGGGCCGCAGCTCCATGGAGATCGGGGTGCGGGTGGAGGCGGAGAACCTGCTCAGCGCTGATGTGCGGCACATTGCTTCGGCCTATTTGACTTTTGTCAGTTTGGACGAAAACCACCGGCCCAAGCCGGTGCCGCGGTTGCGTTGCGAATCGGGTGAGGAGCTTCGGCGCAACCAGGAAGCCATCGCCCGTGCGCAGCTGCGTCGCTGCGAGAAGCAAAAGGAGCAGGCCAACGGTTGATCATGATGACGTTGACGGGAAGGAGCGGCCGATGACCGATTGCATATTCTGTCGTATCGTGGCCGGCGAAGTGCCGGTCGCCAAGGTGTACGAGGACGACCAGACCCTGGCCTTCATGGATTTGGGCCAGGTCAACCCGGGCCATGTGATCGTGGCGGTCAAGCCCCATGTGGCCGACATCTACGGGCTTTCGGATGCCCTGGCGGCGGCGGCGTTTCAGACGGCCGCCAAGGTGGCCCGGGCGGCCAAGCAGACCTTTCATCCCGACGGCATGACCCTGCTGCAGGCCAACGAGCCGGCGGGGTTGCAGACCGTCTTCCACTTTCATCTCCACGTACTGCCCCGCCATGTGGACGACGGGGTTGCGCTCACTTGGCCCGCCAAGCACCCGCCCCGAGAGGAGCTGGAACGGCTGGCGGGGCTTTTGCGGGAGGGTGTTCAGGCGCTGCCCGCCCTTTGAGCCTATCGCGCATTCCTCATGTGATCAGGAAGCGGCGTGCCTCTTCGGGCAGCACCGGCAGCACGCTGATGGTGTCATCGCGTCCGGCGCCGCTGACCTGGATTGGGGTGGGGCTGGTTTCGGGGGCTTTGCTGTAGCCGGCGCAGATGGCGGCGGCCAGAAAGACCATTTCCCGGCTGCCGCCGCCGGGCATAATGACGGTGGGGCCGGGCCGCCCATTGGTTTTGAGCAGCAAATCGTGCTGGGGATCGTAAAGCTGCGCCAGTTGTTCGTTGTCCTGCTGGGTGCGGCCGACGACGATCTTGGTGGTCGGGTTCAGGCGCATGTGGCGGCCGTGCTGCAGCAGGTGCAGGGCGCCGGGCGCAAGTTGGCTGTCGTGGTCCATCAGGTCCTTGAGGCGTCGCGAGTAGCCGGGGTCGGTGAGCAGACAGCCGCCGGCAGGGGCGGGGTAGTCGGTGATCCCGTAGTGCGCCGCCAGGGCGATCTGGGGCTTGCGTGATCGGCCGCTGAGATCCAGCAGCCGGCCGCGGTCCACCAGGCCCTGCTCTTCCATGGGGGTTTCGGGCAGGCGTTGGGCGCTCAGGGGCCGCAGGATGCGGTCGGCGAATCCGGAGTGCTTGGCCACGTAGCGCAGGGAGGAGGCGGTTTGGGACATGGGGCGCTGGCCCAGTACTTCGCCGCTGAACAGAAAGTCGAAGCCGTGGGCCTGCATGAATTCGCCGGCCTTGCGGAACATCAGGGCGTGGCAGTCCATGCAGGGGTTCATGTTTTTGCCGAAGCCCGCCCGCGGTGCGGCGAGCATGGCCAGATAGTCTTCGGTGATGTTCAGTACGTGCAGGGGTACACCGGTGAGGCGGGCGGCGTTGCGTGCCTTGTCGGCATTGAAAAAGGGGGTTTCGAAGTTGATCCACTCCACGTGGATGCCCTGGTCCCGAAGCACCAGGGCCGAGAGCATGCTGTCCAGGCCGCCGGAGCAAAGGCCCAGGGCGCGAATAGGGTCGGGGGATGCGGATGCTTCCAAAGTCATTGGGCTACATTTCTCCGTATTGCTTTAACTTGTTGTGCAAGGTCTTGCGGGTGATGCCCAGGCGCCGGGCCGCCTCGCTTTTGTTGCCGCCGGCGGCCGCCACGGCCGCCAGGATCGCTTCCCGCTCGATTTCTTCCAGGGGGCGGTCGACCGCGGCGGCGGTCGCTTCCGCGGCCCCCTTGGCCTGATCGATATCGTTTTTTTCTTCGGCTGCCGCGATGGTAGCGGGCAGCTCCTTTTCGGTGATGTAGTCGCCGGTCATCAGAATCACCGCCCGTTCCACGGCGTTTTCCAGTTCGCGCACGTTGCCCGGCCAGTCGTGTTTGAGCAGCAGGTCCATGGCTTGGGGCGAGAACCCTTTGACCGTTTTGCGGTTCTTGGCGGCGTAGCGTTTCAGGAAGTGTTGTGCCAGCAGGGGGATGTCGTCGCTGCGGCGGCGCAGGGGCGGCACTTCCAGGGTGATCACGTTGAGCCGATAGAAGAGATCTTCGCGGAAACGGCCCTCGGCCACCTCCTTGGCCAGGTCCCGGTTGGTGGCGGCCAGGATGCGTACATCCACGTGCAGGGTTTGCCGGCCGCCGACCCTTTGGACTTCCCGCTCCTGGATGGCGCGCAGCAGCTTGGCCTGCATGGTGGGGGTGGTTTCGGACACTTCGTCCAGAAAGAGGGTGCCGCCGTCGGCCTGCTCGAAGCGGCCCGGCCGGGTCCGGTCTGCGCCGGTGAAGGCCCCTTTTTCGTGGCCGAACAGTTCCGATTCCAACAGGGTTTCGGCGATGGCCGCGCAGTTGACCACCACCAGGGGGTTGTCCCGCCGCGGGCTGTTGAAATGGATGGAGCGGGCGATCAGCTCCTTGCCGGTACCGCTCTCGCCGGCGATCAGCACCGTTGCCTCGGCGGGCGCCGCCATGGCCAGGGTGTCCAGCAGGGCCTTCATGGCCGGGCTTCGGCCGATGATGTTGTCGGCGTGGAACCCGGCCCCCAGTTTGGCCTTGAGTTGTCGGTTTTCGGCCTTGAGGCCGGCATGCTCGCGGGCGCGGGTGATGCTGATTTTTAGCGCGTCGAAATCCAGCGGCTTGATCAGGTAGTCGTAGGCCCCGGCCTTGAGGGCCTCCACCGCCGAGGCCACCGAGGAGTAGGCGGTCATGATGATGATGGGAATGGCCGGATTGTAGGCCTTGATCTCCTTGAGGGCGTCGATGCCGCTCATGCGGGCCATGCGCACATCCATCAGGATCAGGTCCACCGGTCCCTGCTGGATGCGTTCCACGGCGCCGGTGCCGTCGTCCACGCCTTCCACGCGGTAGCCCCAACTGGTGATCAAGGTCTTGAGGGTGGTCAGATGGCCCGGATCGTCATCCACCACCAGGATGGTTTCATTCATTTGCGGCCTCCGATGGGGAAGGGACGTCGTCCGCGCAGGGCAGGGTGATGGTGAAACGGGTGCCCTGGCCGGGAACGCTGTCGAAGGTGATGCGCCCGCCGTGGGCCTCGATGATCTTGTGCACGATGGCCAGGCCCAGCCCCGTGCCCTTGGGCTTGGTGGTGAAGTAGGGGTTGAAGATCTTGTCAGCGTCCGCCGCGGCGATCCCGCTGCCGGTGTCGCTGATGTCGATGCGCACCCGGTGCTTCCCGGCCGGGACGCTGGCGACGCTCAGGCGGCCTCCCGGCGCCATGGCCTGGATGGCGTTCAAGTAGAGGTTGAGCAGGCATTGGGCCAGCCGGTCGGGGTCGACATGGGCCGCGCAGAGGTCGGCCGCCAAGTCGGTTTGCATGGTGATGCCCCCGGCGGCGGCATCTTGCTGCACCAATTGCAGGGAACGCTCGATCAAGGCGTTGGTGTCACTGCGCCGCGGCGCCACGTCGGAGGGCCGGGCGAAGGCCAGCAGGTCGCTGATCACCCGGTTGAGGCGGTCCACCTCGCGGGACATCACCCGGGCCGCTTCGCGGTCGGGGCTGTCGGCGGGGAACTTGCCGGCGAAGTAGGTGGCCATCCCCTTGATGGAACTGAGCGGGTTGCGGATCTCATGGGCCATGCCGGCGGCCATGCCGCCCAAGGCGGCCAGCTTCTCCTGACGCCGCACCTCGGCCTGCAGGCGCCGCAACTCCCCCAGATCCCGCACGATCAGCACGTGACCCACGAACTGCCCGGCTTCATTGAAAATGCGGGTGGCGCTGACGCTGATGGGCACGCTGTGGTCCGGGTGCACGTCGATGTTCATTTCCCGGTCGTTGATCGCCTGCCCTTGTTCCAGTTGTGTGAGCAGGTCGCACAAGGGTTGGGGCAGCACCGCTTGCGGGGTCATGCCGAGGGCTTGGCGGCCCGGAGCGCCGAACAGCGCCTCGGCGGCGGCGTTGAAAAAAGCGATGCGCCCCAGGCGGTCGGTGGCGATGAGCCCCACCGGCAGATGGGTGACCACCTGATCGGCAAAGGCGCTGGTGTCCTGCAGCGAGCGCCGCGTGGCGCGGTAGCTGTTCATCCAGAAAAGCGATACGAACCCGGCGAATCCCAGCAACAGCAGTCCGGCGGACATGGCGATGGTGTGGCGCACCGCGCCTTCGACCATCTCTTCCAGCGGCTGCATGTCCAGGCCGACGGCGATGAACCGGTCTCCCTGCGCGGCGCTATCGCCCCAGGGTGCATAATCCGGCAACATGCGACGGCGATGCATGGCTTCCATGCCGGGGCTGCGGCCGCGCCGCGGCGGTATCAGGGGCCGGAAGGGGCGCAGCACCTCGAAGGCCGATCGCCCGTCTTCTAGCACCAGTGGTATTTTCTGCTCTTCGAGGTCATCAGACAAAGCAAGCGCGTCCAGGTGAGGATGGAGAGGCCGTCCGATTCGTTCCGGGTCGCTGTGGGCCGTCACCGTGCCGTCGGCGGAGATCAAGGCGATGTAGAGCACCTCGGGCAGCAGGGCGCTCTCTTCCAGCAGCCGCTGCACCTGGTTGCCGCCCCACATCATGCCGGTCATGCCGGTGCGCGCGCCGGCCTCCACCGCCCGGATCAAGGCCACCCCGCGGGCGCTGAGCACTTCGGTCATGTGGCGGTGGTCCCGTTGGATGTTCTGCAATGCCAGCACCACCACCACGATCAGCAGAATCAGGGCGGCGCCCAGGATGAGCCAGGGCGAGGTGCGCATGCCGGCGCCGGGCGCCGATTGGGTCTTGGTGATTCTCATGGGGGCAAAATAGGCGTTTGCGGGTAAAATGTAAACAGGTGCTCAGGAGGGGACGCCCTTTCACGAGTACTGACGGGGGGACGCCCTTTATATTTTTATATTTCTGCCCAAAAAGGCAGAAATATAAAAATATAAAGGGCGTCCCCCCTATTCCAGGATGGCTTTGGCCGGAATCAGGCCGGTGGCCGCGGCGGAGACGATGTTACCGGCCACGCCGGGGCCGTCGCCGGCCACGTAGAGCCCCCGGACGGCGGTTTCCAGGTGGGCGTCGGTTTCGACCTGGGTGGCGAAGAATTTGATTTCCGGCGCGTAGAGCAGGGTTTCGTCGTTGGCCACACCCACCACCACGCGGTTGAGCTGCTCCAGCCCCTCGATGATATTGGTCAGGATCCGCTCGGGCAGAGCCATGGCGATGTCGCCGCACACCACGTTGGTCAGGGTGGGGCGGATGTAGCTTTTTTGGATGCGCGGCCAAGTGCTGCGGCGGCCGCGCTTGAGATCGCCGAACCGCTGCAGGATGGGTTTGCCGCCGCCGATGAGGGTGGCCAGGTGGCCGATGGCCTCGCCGTAGGCCTGGTTGTCGGTGACCGGTTCGGTGAGCACCACCTTGGACAGGAAG
Organism: Desulfatitalea alkaliphila; assembly: GCF_022968795.1. Lineage (GTDB taxonomy): Bacteria > Desulfobacterota > Desulfobacteria > Desulfobacterales > Desulfosarcinaceae > Desulfatitalea > Desulfatitalea alkaliphila. The sequence goes on along the minus strand of NZ_JALJRB010000032.1, from coordinate 44,660 downwards.
GCGAAGTTGGTGTTCTCCGATTTGTGGTCCTGGTAGGCGTGGCCGTTGACGCACACGAAGCGGGCGTAGTTCTCCAGGGCGACGAAACCGCCCTGGTTGGTGCAGAAGGTGCGGGTCTGGTCGTCGTATTTGCGGGTCTGGATGAAGAAGGTGGGGTCGTAGATCACGCTGCACAGGTCGTGCAGGATGTCGTTGTGCACTTCCACCCGCACGCCCACTTCGATACCCCTTTGGGTGACGCCCAATTGGAGTTGCTCGGCCAGTCGCCCCATCCAGTCCGCCCCGGCCCGGCCGGGCGCCAGAATGACATGGGGGGCGCGGTACGCACCCCGTGCCGTACGCACCCCCTGCACCCGGCCGTTGGCCACCTCCACCGTGCGCACCTCCTCGGAGGTGTGCAACGCCACGCCTTTGCGGCGCAGATGATCGGCCATGGCGCCGATGTGGCCGGGCAAATGGTCGCTGCCCAGGTGCTTTTGCTTGATGAGCAACAGGTCGATGCCGTAGCGCTTGGCGTTTTTGCGGATCGCTTCGGCCACCGCCATGTCGGTGGGGTAGACCGGTCCGTCCATGCCGAAGCGGTTGAAGATCGCCTCGGTTTCATCGATCAGGGCACGCGCCTCGGGCAGGGGCAGAAACTGGGTCAGGTCGGTTTTGCCCAGCTTGTGGATGTAGTTGAGTTTGCCGTCGGAAAAGAGCCCGGCGCCGCCGACGCCGCACAGAATGTTGCACGGTTTGCAGCGTTGGCAGGCGACGGCGGTCAGCAGCATGGGGCATCGGCGCCGGTCGGGCGCCTTGCCCTTGTCCAGGATCAGGACCTTGAGGTGGCCTTGTTCGCACAGGGCGTGGGCGGCGAACAGCCCGGCCGGCCCGGCGCCCACGATGATCACATCATAATCGGCGGCGCCGGCGGGTGCTGCGGCGTTTTGGGGCTTGTGTGGCGGCATGGGTTGCAATCGTCATCTTTTTAGACGGTTATAACCCGTTTGGGCGCAGTTCGTCCACCCCGTATTTTTTCATTTTGCGCCAGAGGCTGGTGCGGGGGATGCCGAGGATTTTGGCGGTGCGTACCTTGTTGTAATTGGTGGCCTCCAGGGCGCGGATGATGTGGGCCTTTTCCTGTTCGGCCAGGGTGGACAGAGGGTCGGTGGTGACGGTGTCCACTTCCAGCAGATTGAGATCTTCGGGCAGGTCGGCGGCATCGACCCACTTGTCTTCTCCCAGGGCCACGGCGCTGCAGACCATGTGCTCCAATTCGCGCACGTTGCCGGGAAAGGGGTAGCGCAGCAGCAGGTCGGCGGCTTTGCGGGTGAACCCTTCGAAGGCTTTGTTGTAAAGCCGATTGTAAGCCCGCAGAAAGTGGTCGGCCAGCAAGGGGATGTCCTCCGGGCGATCGCGCAGCGGCGGGGTGCGGATCACCACCACCTTGAGACGGAAGAAGAGGTCCTCGCGGAAACGGCCGGCCTGCACTTCGTGCTCCAGGTCCTTGTTGGTGGCTGAAATCAAACGGATATCCAGCGGAATAGACTTGTTGCCCCCCACCCGCAGCACTTGCCGTTCCTGCAGCACCCGCAGCAATTTCACCTGGGTGGGCAAGGCCATCTCGCCGATTTCATCCAGAAACACCGTGCCGCCCGCGGCGGCTTCGAAAAGCCCCTGTTTGACGCTGTCGGCGCCGGTGAAAGCGCCCTTTTCGTGGCCGAACAACTCGTTGGCGATCAGCTCTTCGGCAAAGCCGCCGCAGTTGAACCCCACGAAAGGTTTGTGTTTGCGCAGGCTCCCGTTGTGAATCGCCCGGGCCACCAGCTCCTTGCCGGTGCCGCTTTCGCCGTGGATCAACACGTTGCAGTCGATGCGGGCCACCTTGTTGATCACTTTGATCAGCTCCCGGATGTGGGGGCTGATGCCCAGGATCTCGCGGGTGTTGTCCTTTTTGAGCAGCTCTTCACGCAGTTGCTTGTTCTCCGCCAGCAGGGCCAGCTTGTCCGCGGCACGCTGCAGCACGGCCATGATCTTTTCGGGGGTCAAGGGTTTTTCGATATAGTCGAAGGCCCCGTGCTTGATGGCCTGCACCGCGTCGTCGATGGCGGCGTAACCGGTGAACAGCACCACTTCGGTGGTCGGTGCGGCGGCCTTGATGCGTTGCAGCAGGGTCAAGCCGTCCATATGGGGCATGCGGATGTCGCTGAGCACGATCTGCGCGGGCGCGGCTTGCAAACCGCGCAGGGCCTGGATCGGATCTTCGTAGAGGGTCACCTGGAAATTGCGGCGCGCCAGGATGCGGCCGATCTGTTTGCGTGCGACGGCCTCATCCTCAACGACGGCGATGGTCAAGGGGGGCAGCGATGATGCCGGGGAGGTCACGAAGCGCCTTCCTGTGGTTGCCGTTGATCGCTGGTGGCGGCTGTTTGGGTCGCCCCCCAGGGCAGGGTGACCGTGAATCGGCTGTAGCGCCCCTGCTCGCTGGCCACTTCGATGCGGCCGCCGTGGTTGCTGATGATGCCGTGAGAGACGGACAGTCCCAGGCCGGTGCCCTTGCCGACCGGCTTGGTGGTGAAGAAGGGGTCGAAGATGTTGGGCAGTACCTCGGGAGGAATACCGCAACCGTTGTCCTCGACCTCGACGATGATCCGGTGGTTGGGCTGCTTGCGGGCCTTGAGCTGGATGCGACCGCCCTTGTTCACCGCATCCAGGGCGTTGAGCACCAGGTTCAGAAACACTTGCTTCAACTGCTGCCGGTCGCCCCGGATGGCGGGCAGCTCCGGTTCGATGTCCAGCTGGATGGCCACCCCCCGCACCCGGGCCTGGTTGAAGGCCAGCTTGGCGGTTTCGTTCAACAACAGGGAGAGGTCCAGGGGCTGCATCACCGACTTGTTCTCCCGCGTGAAATCGAGCAGGTTGTGGACAATGGCCCGCGAGCGGTCGGTTTCCTGGATGATGTCGGTGATCATCTCGGTGTGCTCGTCCTTGGACAACTCATCATACTCTTCCAGCAGGGAGTGGGCCGAGAGCATGATGTTGTTCAGCGGGTTGTTCAGCTCGTGGGCCACGCCGGCGGTCAGGATGCCCACGGCGCGAAGCTTGTGGGATTCGATCAGTGAGTTCTGGCGGCTTTCCAGCTCCCGCAGCATGCGGTTGATGGCCACCTCCACCGTGGTGAACTCGTCCCGGTACTTGCGCGCCGGCTTGACGGGGGTGAAATCGCCCTTGGCGATGCGCTGCGTGTGTTGCACCAGTTGTTTGAGCGGTTGCATGAAACGCAGCGATAAAAAACGGGCCACGTAGATCATCAGAAAAAAGAGAAAGATCAGAAAGTAGACCGGCACTTTTTGCACGATATTGAGCCACTTGGCGATCAATTCATGCTCTTTGGCCGCCAAGGCGGCCGCTTCGGTGACGACCTGTGCGCCGTAGCGCCGCAGGTCGGCCTCCACGGCCATGCGTCCGTCGGCGGTATTGAACTCTTGCAGGGATATGGGCGCTAGCATTTTAAGGCTGCTTTGATACAACGCCAGGTCCCGCATGAGCTCCTCCTTGGGCCAGGGAATGGACATTTGCTCCAAGTAGTGCAGGTTTTCGTTCAAGATGGCCTGTGCGTTGGCGGTGCTTTCCAGGGCGTCGTCCAAATTGGTGCCGTAGAGAAAGTAGTTCTTCTCCCAGCGCCGCGCCTGCTCGATGTTGTAGAGGAACCGCTCCCAGGTCGACACCGTTTCGATCTTGCGCTCGATGCGGCTGATGGTCAGCATGGCACCGATGGTGATCACCACCGAGAGGATGAAAAAGGTGAAAAAACCGAGGATGATCTGGAGCCGAAAGTTGAAGCTTGGCCGGCCCAGCAAATCGTCCCGCTCGTCATGGGTGGGGGTGCTGTTGAAGAACCACACGAAGATCAACGCTCCTGTATATCCGTGAACCCCATTTCCGTGGCGGCACGCACCACCATGGACCGCAGGTCGCTGGGTTTGAAGGGCTTGGCGATCATGTCGAAGGCCCCCTTTTCCATGCATTCGCGGGCCAGGTCGCTGGTGGCGAAGCCGGTGATGATGATCACCTTGGCATCGGCATTGACCGCCTTGGCGGCTTCGAGAATCTGAATGCCGTTGACATCGGGCATCATCACATCCGTGACGATAATATCAAACCCCTTTTCCCGAATGCGGTCAAGGGCTTTGCCGGGGTCCTGGAACACATCCACCTCGCAACCCAGCTTTTCAAGGGTGCCCTTGAGGCGTTGGCCCACAATGGGTTCGTCATCGATCAGTAAAACGGTCGGGCGTTTCATGGCTCTCTCCCTGTGCGATAGGCCGGGCGCCGCCCGGCAATGAATGTGGGTGCCGTTACATGCCTTCGAACAACTCTTTTTCGCCGATCACTTCCACATAATTGACCCCTTCCATGTGCATGACCGACTCCTTGATCTGCAGCGCCTTGCGGCGGTTGCCCCGCTTGAAGGCCTTGGCGTAGATATATACCGTGCCGTCATGGGCTTTGACCTCAACGTCGGGCACTTGATCCACGATGGTCGATTTGACCTGGCAGGCCAGTTCCAGGTTGCCCATGCAGTTCATCGAATAGGTCATGGGGCGGAAGCGCTGCTGTCCAAGGGTGTTGACGATCACATCGGCCGCTTCCTCGGTGCTCATGTGATCCAGGTTCAGCGTCAAATCGTAAAGGTTGGGATCGTCCAGACGGGCATTATAGACACGCTGGAACCACCTGCCTTTGCGCACCTGGCCGCGGCCGTTGCTGCTGGTTGTTTCGGGGGGGGTGGTGGGATGGGCCTCGGCTGCCGGGTGGGCCAGCACCAATACTTTGAGGACATGGGAGATCTCGTGAAAGATGGGATATCCTAGGTAACCGCAAAACACCATCTGATTGCCGGCCATCAATTCGCACAGGGTTTGTTCCAGCAGTGCGATGTGCTTACGCAGCGGTTTGGTGTTCAATCGTTGCAACACGGGGGGTTCTTTAAGTGCACGGAACAGGTCCGCCTCGGAAATCTGGAAACGTTGGGCCGCGGATTTCACCAGATCCTCCATCAGCACCAGGCGGTAGCCCAGGCGGGAGGCGGTGAAGCCTGCAATGGCGGCACTTTCCCGGCCATGCCGGGAGATGATGGCGACAATGGACATGGTTGCACCTCGGAATGGGATTTTGCAATCGGTTTATCGTAAAAAGGTTGTTCATCTTTTGTCTTCGAGAAAAAGCGCCGGTCCTATATGCCGTAAAAGAGCACCAGCATGGCGATCAGCACCACGATGAAGACCACCGTCATCAGGCCCCCGGCCTTCATGAAATCGACGCTGCGGTACCGGCCCGGCCCCATGTAGAGTGCATTGACCTGGTGGGTGGGCAATATGAAGGAATTGGAAGTCGCCAACCCCACCACCAGGGCGGCCATGCGCGGATCGGTGCCCGTGGCCAGGGCCATGTTCACCACCAGGGGCACCAGCAGGACGGTGGCCCCCACGTTTGAAATCACCAAAGTGAAGAAGGTGGACAACACGGCGATGGCGGTCAACAGGCCGATGGGCGAGACATCGCCGATGAGCCCGAGTACGGTCTGGGCGATCCATCCGGCCGCCCCTGACTTCTGGGTGGCGATGCCCAGGGGAATCAGGCCGGCCAGCAGAAACACGGTGCGCCAATCCACCGCCTGGTAAGCCTCGTCGATGGAGAGCACCCGGAACAAAATCATGCCAAAGGCACCGGTCATCAGGCAGACGGACAGTTGCATTTTGAAAACGATGATCATCACCAGGGCGGCGGCCAGCCAGAAACCGGCCGCCAGGGCCTTTTCAGGCTTGAGCACTTCGCCCACCGGGGTGGTGAAGATGAAGTTGTGCTTCTCCTCCAGAATCTTGAACCGGTCCCAACTGCCCTCCAGCACCAGGGAGTCCCCCGAGCGCAGCACCATGCTGGACAGGCCGCTGAGGTACACTTGGTCGGCCCGGTAGAGGGCCACCGGGTTGACCTGGTACTGCTCCCAGAAGTGGACATCCCGCAGGGTTTTGCCGATCAGCTCGGAACGGGGCGCCACCACCGCCTCCAGGATGCCGAAGCGGTCCTGGGAAAAGTCCTCCTTGAACAATTGGAGCCCCTCCTTGACGGTGAAGCCATGGTCATCGGCCAAACGGCGGACGTTGTCCGCCTTGCCGAAGGCGGCCAGGTGGCTGTTGTCCCGGATCTCGAAGTCGGGGGGCAGGGTCATCATTTTCAAACGATCCCGCCCCGCGTAGGCCACTACGTTGACCTGGTAAGTGTCGCGCAGCTGTTTTACGGAGATCGGCTCGCGGAAAGCGGTGAGATCGGCCGGGGCCTGCAGCTCGAAAACCTCGCCGATATCCTCGTAGGCGGTGGCTTGGGTGGGCATTGCTTCCCTGCGGGCGTCGGGTTTTTCTTTGGGCAGCACGAAGCGGCCGAACAGAATGAAGGTGGCGATGCCGGCACCCACCAGGGCCAGTCCGACCGGCGTGACGTCAAACAATCCGAAGGGCTTCAGTTGATATGGCAGGAGCAGGTCGTTGAGCAGGATCAGGGGACTCGATCCCACCAGGGTGATGGTGCCGCCCAGAATGGCGCAAAAACCGATGGGCATCAACATCTGCGACAAAGGCAGATGCATGGATTTGCCGACCCGGCGGATGGCCGGCAGAAACAGGGCGGCGGCGCCGATGTTCTGCATGAAGCTGGAGATGATCGCCACCGTGGCGCCCATGGCGATGACCACCCGGGAGGCGCTGTTGCCGGCGATTTTCACCACCGGCTGGACCACCCGGTTGATCAAGCCGGTCTTGTCCAGTCCGGCGCCGATGATGATCACGGCGATGATGGAGATCACCGCGTTACTGCTGAAGCCGGAAAAGGCCTCTTTGGGAGTGACCAGGTTGAGGATCGGCAGCAAAACGGTCATCAGTATGGCCACCATATCCACCCGGATCCATTCCACGATGAAGAGAAACACCGCCAGTGCGATGATGCCGAGTACAAGGGCGATTTCCGTATTCAGGACGATGGGCTCCATGAGGGGTCGGGTTCCTTTGTTTTGGGTTTGACGGTTAAGATGCGGCAGTGGGTCAACTGGTGCAGCAGCAGGGCATCGGGATGGGGTTTGGCCCGACTGTCGCGGGCATCCTCGGGCAAACCCAGGATGATTTCGGCAATGTGGTGATCCCGCACGAACTGTCGCACCTCTTGCAAATAATCCCCCTGGCGTTGCACACATTCGATCTGCAAACCCGCGTCCGCCCGCGCCTGGGCGATTTGGCCTTCCAGGGTCCGGCGCAGCGGATCGGAGGGCTTGGCGTCGGCCGGCCGGGGAGGGCCGGCGGCATCCAGGGCCCCGGCAGCACTGCCGGCAGAGTCACGCTCCGTCACGAAGAGGCAGTAGAAGACCCCGCCGTTGCGCTTGCCGAACTCCAAGGCGAAACGCACCGCCGCCAAGGCCGGAGGCGAAAGTTCCTTTATGGGTATCAAGTAGGCGGTCACCATTCCTCCCGAAACAAAAACGGTCGCTGCCTTGGCCGGATCGTCCGATGCGATGCGGTATTGCGCCGTGCCGGTCGACCCCATGCGCGACCTCGGGCCACCATGGCAGTTTCAATAAGCATTCCATGTCGGCAAACCTTACAAATTCCAATGGTTGGGTAAATCATGGCCCTACTTCCGGTTGAAACAGTTTCAATCCGAAACAGATCCGTGGCGTACGGCAGTTTCATTTTGAAACACGGTTTGGGTTTGTCGCCAAAGCGTGTTTCGGAAACACACATCCACCAATGGCGCGCTACCCCCCCTTTTGCGGCCGATGGGGCGGTTGGCTCTGACGGAAACGGCGCTGTTCAAGGGCTTCGCCCATGCACACCATGAGGTTGTCCAGGTTCACCGGCTTGAGCAGGTAATCGACGGCACCGTGCTGCAAGCCCGCCACGCCGGTGTTGACCGAGGCGTTGCCGGTGAGAATGATCACCTCGGTCAGGGGGCGGCGCTGCTTTATCTCCTTGAGCACGGCAATGCCGTCCAGGCCCGGCATGAGCACATCCAGCAGCACCACATCGAAATCGCGCTCCGCCAGCAGGGCCAGGGCCGCTTCGCCATCGGCCGCCGTTTCCACCGTGAAACCGCGCTTTTGCAAAAGGCGCGACAGGTATTTACGGACCTTCTCTTCATCGTCCACGACCATGACCAACGGTTGCATGGGCCACTCCTTTGTGTTTTTCCCCTCGGCGCCGCGAATGCGCAGTGCGTGTTTCAGAATGAATCAAATTCTCCCGGGACAAGTGTTGCGATGTTGTAACGGGCCGGGATTGGCGGCCACAAATATGTTTCAATTTGAAACAGCGCGCCCGACGGACAACCGATTGCGGACGTGTGCGGGTGCGAAAAAGGGGTTTTGCGGCCTTACCATGGCCTTCAAGCGTTACAATATAAGGGTGTAGCAATTCCGGTGCCCGATTGGTGGACAACCGTCTCGATCCGTGGCAATATGCGGTACATCCATTGCAGGGGGCGTTTGTAACTACCCATCGAGACCCACAGGATCCGTTCATGTCCAAGAAAGACGACATTCTGCGAACCGCTACGCGCCTCTTTTCCGAAAAGGGCTACCGCAACACCGCCATCGCCGAGTTGGCCAAGCTGACGGGGGTGGCGGAAGGCACCATCTATTACCATTTCAAAACCAAGGAAGAGCTGTTCCTGGCCATTCTGGAAAACCTGCGGCAAACGCTCATCGGCGCCTTCGAGGACTTTTTTGCCGAAAAGCGATTTGCCAGCGGATTGGAGATGATCGAGGGCAGCATCTTTTACTATCTCTACCTGGTCGGCACGCGCGAAGAGCTGTTTCTGATCCTGCACCGATACGACGCCTACGAAATGGCGCTGGGCAACCCCGTGTTCGGCAAGGAATTTTCCGGCATCTACAATTTCATCCTGGACACCTTCCAAAAGGCCATCGCCCGCGGCCAGGCCGACGGCTCCATCGCAGACCTGCCGGCCGGCAAGACCGCCTTCATCGTTTTTGCCATGGTCGACGGCATTGCCCGTCTGAAGACCTTCAATTTATATGATGCCAGCGCCCTTTATGAACAGTTGGTGATCAACTGCCGCCGCATGCTGCGCAAGGCATAACCGATCGGCTGCCGTCCCCGGCAGCAACTTTTCCACTCATGCAACTCCCTTGCGGGTCGCGACGGCCCGAGCCAACGGCCGGAAAATTTACCGGTCGCCCGCCCGATATTTCCTCATGGATTATAAAAAGATACTGAAATAGTTGATTAAATTTACAATGCCAAGGGGCCTCTGCGAGGGTCGTTTTTCCTGTTGACTTTCATTTTTGGGTCTGATTATTATACTGAGTACTCACTATAAAGATATTCGGCGCTTTCCAGGCCACCGGGAGGAGGCGTCCTTTAAAGGAGAAAGGCCATGGGCAAATTCAACATTCTGCTGGTCGACGATGAAGCCGAGTTCGTGGAGAGCCTGGCCGAACGGCTTCGGTTGCGAGGGTTCGACATCGCCGTTGCGTCCGATGGCGCCGGTGCACTGGCGCTGCTCCGTGAGCACCGCTTCCAAGGGGTGGTACTGGACGTGATGATGCCCGGCATGGATGGTTTGGCGGTGTTGCGGGAAATCAAAAAAGGGGACGATCCGCCGGAGGTGATTCTGCTGACCGGGCACGCCCGCACCGAGGCGGCCCTGGAGGGCATCCAGCAGGGGGCCTTCGATTATCTGATCAAGCCGGTGGATATCGACGAACTCTCTTTCCGACTGCAAGACGCCTGCGAAAAGCGGGCCCTGATGCTGCAACAACAGTGACCGCCCCGATTGCGCACGTAAACCGGATTTTCCGGAAAACAGCGATAGAAAAGGAGCAAGCAATGGGATTTTTCAAACAGTTGGGTCGATTCATGATGGCCGGTGCCGTCGCCCACGCCAAATGGGAATTGGACGTATCCAAAACCATTTTGGGGGACCGCAGGCGCCTTTTGCTGTTGGCACTGTTCCTGGTGCCGGTGATTATCGGCGGTTATGCTTTCGCCGAACCGATCAGCGAGATGCTGCCGGACGTGTTGGGCGGGAAAAAGGCCTACAGTCCGGCGTTTTATTCCCTCGGCATCTTTCTGGTCTCCATCCTCATCGGTCTGGGGGCGGGCCTGATTACCGGCTGCATCGGCGCCGGCGGCGGTTTCGTGATCGCCCCCGCATTGATGAGCGCGGGCATCAAGGGCATTTTGGCCGTGGGCACCGATCTGTTCCACATATTCGCCAAGGCCATCATGGGCAGTGTCATTCACCGCAAGCTGGGCAATGTGTCGGCCATCCTGGCGGTGGTGTTTCTCATCGGCGCTATCCTGGGCGCCACGGTGGGCGGGATGGTCAACCGCTTCTTTTATGAGATCAACCCGGTGATGAGCGATGCCTTCATCACCACCATCTATTCGCTGATGCTGGGTTTTCTAGGCATGTATGCCATGTTGGACTACCTCAAGTGCCGCAAGGCCCAGACCGCGGTCGAGGGTTCGGAAGATGCCTGCGCGGTGCACGGCGGCCGGGACGAGGGCGCCGAGCTGGGCAATCTGCCCCACCGCATCCAGGGGATGAAGATTCCTCCCATGATCCGCTTCGATCACGATATCACCCCCGGCGGCCGCTCCGTCTCCTGGGTCTTTCTGGTGGCCAGCGGCGCCCTTGTGGGATTGGCCGCCGGTATCATGGGCGTGGGCGGCGGTTTTCTCACCTTCCCCATCTTTGTCTACGTGCTGGGGGTCTCCTCCATGACCACTGTGGGCACCGACATCTTCCAGATCATCTTCACCGCGGGGTATGCCTCCATCAGCCAATACGCCATCTACGGCTTCATCTTTTACACGCTGGCCATGGGCATGCTCATCGGTTCGCTGGTGGGCATCCAGGTGGGGGCCATGGTGACCCAGGTGGTCAAGGGCATCACCATTCGCGGCTTCTACGCCATGGCGGTGCTGGCCGGTTTCGTCAATCGCATCTTCGCCCTGCCGGGCAAGTTGGGCGAGATGGAGATCCTGCCCATCTCCAAGGCCACCGGCCATGCCCTGGAGGTGTTCGGCATCTGGGCCTTCTTCATTGTCATCGGCGGGTTCGGGGTGTGGGTGATCGGCACCTTTCTCGCCAATCTGAAAACCCTCAAGTCGCAGGAGTGATCGCCATGCAAACAAGGAAACAGGCTATGTATAAAGGTGTGGGAATGATGATCAGCTTCGCCGTGGTGTTGGTGCTGATGTTCATGCCCATCTTGGACGGGCACAATCCCATGGCGTACATGGACAACCTTTACAACTCCATCTCCAAGGGCTCGGCCTACTACATTCCCAATGCCCAAGCGTCGGTGGACGCCTACCAGGGCGCGCCCCTTGCAGTGACCGTCAGCATGGAGACATCGGAGCAAGCCGAACGCTTTCGGGGTTTGTTGACCGGCCAGGGCATGGCCGCCGCCGCCACGGGCAAACAGGTGGCGATCAGCGGCAGTCTCAACGCTTTGTTGAACGAGGCCCTGGCGGATGCGGACATCATGTATGCAAACGACGCCGCGCGGATACTGGCCAAGCACGGCTACAACGAGCGGCAGGTGATGTACGACTGGTGGAGCGGGCTCAAGGCCCTGGAGTACGAGCTGAACAAACAGCGGCGCTTCGACGCGGCCAAGCTGGTGAACCTGGTGCAGGCCAAGGCGGTGGAGACCGCCTACAACTACTACGGCATCACGGCCGAGAGCATCAGCAACAAGATCGGTATCGTATTGCTTTCCCTGGTCTTTTACGTGGTTTATACTTTGTGGTACGGGTTCGGCATCATGTACCTGTTTGAAGGCTGGGGCATGAACCTGGGGCATTAGCGACAACGGGCAGGGCGTATGCTGCGAATTTTGCGCAATATCATCGATGCCTTCAAGGGCGTTTCCGGGCTCCCGGAGGCCGCGCAGGACGACGAGGAACTGCGGCGGGCCTTCAAACTGCGCTATATGCAGTTCCGGCGACTGCTCAACGCCAATGACAAGGCCTTGAAGACCATTTCGGAGATGGAGAGCGTCCAGGCGGGCAACAAGCCCTTCGGGATGAGTTTCATTCGTTCGCGCTGCGCCCTGCTTTTCGTCAACGTGTACCAGATCATTCAACATCTGGACACCCTTTCCGGCGGTCGTCACCAGGCGTTGTACGACACCTTCGGCCGCCTGCAGGAAACCATCTCCCCGCTGCTGGAAAGCGCGGTGCCCGGCGAAGATGCCGAACTGGTGCTCGACCTGACGGCCATCGATCGGCGCCACGCGGAGGTGGCCGGGGTGAAGATGGCCAGCCTGGGCGATATCGCCCGACAGTTGGATATCGCCGTGCCGGCCGGTTTCGTCATCACCTCGGCGGCCTATCATCGCTTCATGCAGCACCGGCGGCTGCAAGAGGAGATCCATCAGCGCATCCAAAGCCACGACGGAGAAGCGTTGGACCGGCTCTACGAGCTCAGTTCGGTGTTGCAGCAGCTGGTCATGGCAGCGGAGGTGCCGCCGGAGGTGGTTGCCGCCATCGAGGCGGCCGTGGACAAGCTGCGCAAGCAGGTCGATGGGCCACTGGCCCTGGCCGTGCGCAGCAGCGGCGTGAACGAGGATCTGCCCGGCGCCTCTTTCGCGGGACAATATCGATCCCTGCTCAATGTGCGGCCCGGGCATCTGATCGATGCCTTCAAGGAGGTGGTGGCCGGCAAGTTCGGCGCCACCGCCATGACCTATCGCTTCCATCGCGGCCTGCGCGACGAAGACATCGTCATGTGTGTCGGCTGCCTGCAGATGGTCGATGCGGTCTGCGGGGGCGTGGTTTACACCCGCAACCCCTTGGACATCCGGGAGGACACCATCATTATCAACGCCGTGTGGGGGTTGCCCAAGATGGTGGTGGACGGCCGCAGCGCCGTGGACCATTTCGAGGTCGCGCGCCAGGCGCCCCACCGTGTGCGGGAGCGCCGCATCGGTGCCAAAACCGTGGCCTATCGCTGCCTGGCCGAGGAGGGCATCTGCCGCAACGAACTGTTGGAGGATCAAAGCCATGCGCCGTCCATCGATGACGACCAGGCGGCGGCACTGGCCCGTATGGCGGTGGACATCGAGAATTACTGCGGCGGGCCCCAGGACATCGAGTGGGCCATCGACAGCGACGGACACATCGTGTTGCTGCAGTGCCGCCCCCTGAGCGTGGCCCCGGCCGAAGCGCAAGCGAGCGATGCGGATGCCGCACCGGTGTCCGAAGCGGAGGTGGCGCACGATGCCGCAGCAGGGGAGGAGGGCGCCGTTCATGCGGTGCTGCTTCACGGCCAGGTGACCGCAGCCCGTGGGGTGGGGGCCGGGCCGGTGCGCGTGCTCAAGCGGGAAGCCGACACCATGCGTTTCGCCGATGGCGAGGTGATGGTGGTCCAGCAATCGCTGCCGGGGTATGCCGTGGTGCTCCATCGCGCCGCCGCCGTTGTCGCCGAACACGGCAGTGTCAGCAGTCATCTGGCCAATGTGGCCCGCGAGTACCAGGTGCCGGCCCTGTTCGGGGTCGAGGGGGCCATGAGCCGCCTGGCCGACGGGCAAACGGTGACCGTGGATGCCGATGGTTTGAAAATCCACGACGGCAAGGTCGACGCCCTGCTGCGCGGCCGACTGCGTGCGCCCCACGTGATGGCGGGAACGCCGGTGTTCGATACTTTGGCGCAGATCATGCCCCACATCGCGCCCCTGACCCTGCTCGATCCGGACGCGCCCACCTTCGCGCCGGCCCACTGCACCAGTCTGCACGATATCATCCGGTACTGCCACGAAAAGGCGGTGCAGGAGATGTTCGCCTTCGGGCGCGACAACGCCTTTCCCATGCGATCGAGCAAGCAGCTGGTGGTGGATGTGCCCATGCAGTGGTGGATTCTCAATCTGGACGACGGCTTCAGCGACGAGGTGACGGGGCCCAAAGTGCGCCTGGAAAACATCGCTTCCATCCCCATGCAGGCCTTGTGGCAGGGCATCACCAAGGTGCCCTGGCAGGGACCGCCGCCCATCGACGGCAAGGGGTTCATGTCGGTCATGTTCCAGGCCACGCGCAACACCGCCCTGGTGCCCGGGGTGCGCTCCAGCTACGCCCAGCGTAACTATTTCATGATCGCCAAAAACTACTGCAGCCTCATGTCCCGCTTCGGTTTTCATTTTTCCACGGTGGAAAGCTATGTGAGCGAGCGGGTGCCGGAGAACTACATCATTTTCCGTTTCAAGGGCGGCGCGGCCGATGACTTTCGCAAGATGCGGCGCATTCAACTGATCGCCGAAATCCTGGAAGAGCAGGGCTTCGCCGTCTCCCTCACCGAGGATGCCCTGCGCGCCCGGTTCGAAGATTTTCCCATGGAAGTGATGTGCCACCGCCTGCAAATCGTCGGTTATCTGACCATGCACACCCGTCAACTGGATATGGTCATGTCCCGCAATGCCATGGTCGAGCACTATCGCCAACGGATCAAAAGTGATATCGAGGAGCGGTTCGGGAGGCCGCCGGAGCAGCCGGCGGCCGGCCCACAGCAACGATCGTCACCATCGATTCAAGGGCAAGCGTGAAGGAGGAGGCCATGTCTGTTATCGCGCTGTTCAGCGCCACCTATTGCGGAGCGGAAGCGATCGCGGCGCGTCTGGTGGCCGAAACAGGTCGTACGCTGTACACCGATGATGACCTGGTGGCGCGGGCCGCCACCCTCTCGGGGCTGCCGACCGAACAATTGCAGCGCTGTTTCGCGCTCGAACCCTCGGTGTTCAACCCCTTCACCCGCGAGCGGGAGCGCTGCCTGGCCTGGTTGAAGCTGGCCCTGGCCGAACGATGCCGCGACACCGATTGGGTGCTGCACGGATTCAGCAGCCATCTGTTGCCCCCCTCCATCGACCACGTGCTGCACGTTTGCCTGATCGCCGATGCGGCGCACCGCATTGCGGCGGCGGGGGGCGACAAAAAGGGAATGCGCGCCAAGGCACTGCGACGCATTGAAGCCGAGGACCGCCTGCGGGCCGCCTGGGTCCGGTCGATCAAGGGCGAGGACGATCCCTGGGCGGCCTCCCTGTACGACATGGTGGTGCCGACGCACACCCTGGACGGCGATCGGGCCGTGGCGCTGATCACCAAGGGATTGGCGGCCGAGGCGGTGCAGCCCACCGACCCATCCCGCCGGGCGGCCGCCGATTTTCTGAAAGCCGCACGCATCGAAACCGGCCTGGCGGCCATGGGCCATGCGGTGGGGGTGTCCGTGGCAGGGGGTGCCGTCGCGCTGCACATCGACCGGCCGGTATTGATGCGCGAACGGCTGGAAGCGGAACTCAAGGAGGCCTTGGCAACCATGAACATTCAAGAACCGATCACCTTTACCGTGGCACCGACCGCCAATGGCGGCGATGCCTACCGCCGCTACGATGCCGATCGGCCTTCCAAGGTGCTCTTGGTGGATGACGAGCGGGAGTTCGTGCAAACCCTCTCCGAGCGATTGGGCATGCGCGATATCGGTTCGGCGGTGGCTTTCGACGGCGAGAGCGCACTGGAGATGGTGGCCCGGGAGGCGCCCGAAGTCATGTTGCTGGATCTGCAGATGCCCGGCATCGACGGCATGGAGGTGCTCAAGCGGGTCAAGGCGACCCACCCGGAAATCGAGGTGGTGATCCTCACCGGTCACGGCACCGACAGCCACCGCCAGGAGTGTTTGCGCCTGGGAGCCTTTGCCTATCTGGAAAAGCCGGTGGACATCGAGGTGCTCAGCGACACCCTGAAACAGGCCAACGAGCGCATGCGGCGCAACTTGGAGAACAAATAGGCGAAAGCTTCAGAGGATCGATGGCCATGTCTTTTTGGCAAAAAATCAAGCCGCAATTTTGGGACCACCGGGATGTGGCGACCGGACTGCACAAGCACATGTTCAACTTCCGGCGCATCTGGTACTTGAGCGTGTTGCTGACCACGGTTGTGGCGGTGATTCCCATTTTCTTCCTGGCGGCCATCGACTACCAGGTGACCCAAAAAGCCATCGAATCGGAAATCATCCTGCGCACTTCCCGGCTGGTGTCCAATGCGCGTCGCACCCTGTCGTTCATGATTCTGGAGCGACAGTACGCGCTTCAGTTCCTGGTGCGCGACAACGCTTTCGCGCTGTTGCGCCTGCCGGAACGGTTGGACCGGATTTTAATCAGCTTGCAAGGCAGTTTCGGCGGGTTCACCGATTTGGGGTTGATCGATCGCCACGGCACCCAACTGGCTTACAGCGGGCCCTACGAGCTGACCAACTTCGACTACAGCCAACAAAACTGGTTTGCCCAGGCGCTGGAGCAAGGTACCTATATCAGCGACGTGTTCATGGGGTACCGGCAGAGTCCGCACCTGGTCATCGCGGTGCGCCATTTGAACGCTGCGGGGGAGCCCTTTGTGCTGCGGGCCACCATCGAAGCCGAGCAGTTTCATGGTGAACTGGTCCACATCGAGGCGGGCAGCGGCGGCGACATGTTCATCATCAACCAGGAGGGCATTCTCCAGACCCCGTCCCAGCGGTTCGGGGCTGTTTTCGAACGGATGTCCCTGCCGGTCCCCGACTTCTCGACCTCCACCCGTGTCTTCGAGTCGCTGGACGCCAGGGGCCAACCGCTGGTGATCGGGTATGCTTACTTGAATCACACCCCCTTCATCCTCATGGTGGCCAAACCCAAATCGGTCTTGATGCATCCTTGGCAGAAGGAGCATCGCCAGATCTTCACATACATGGTGGCCGGGGTGCTGACCATCCTGCTGGTGGCGGTGGCGGTTTCGACCTACTTGGTCGCCAAGATCCACACCGCCGACCAGACCCGCCTGGCCGCCCTGCACAACGTGGAGTATGTCAACAAGATGGCCTCCATCGGTCGCCTGGCGGCCGGGGTGGCTCATGAAATCAACAATCCGCTGGCGATCATCAACGAAAAGGCGGGATTGATGCAGGATCTGCTCCAGAGCCGTGGCAACGGACCGGTGATGGAGAAGTTGGCGGCCCAAATCGCCTCCATTCTCAACTCGGTCAACCGGTGTGCCACCATCACCCGGCGCCTGCTGAGTTTCGCCCGGCCGGGCAGCGTTTCCCTGCAGCCGGTCCAGATCGGGGAGGTGATCGAAAACGTGATCGGGTTTTTGGGCAAGGAGGCCGAGTACCGGGGGATCGACATCCGTGTCGCCATGGATCCCGACATCCCCGCTGTCCCGAGTGATCGCGGCAAGCTGGAACAGATTTTCCTCAACCTGATGAACAATGCCTTCGCCGCGGTGGAAGACGGTGGCCATTTGCGCATCGAGGGAAGCCGGACATCGCGCAAACGGATCACCATCGCCGTGGCCGATGACGGCTGCGGCATCGCGCCCGAGGATATTAAACGGGTGTTCGAGCCGTTTTTTTCCACCCGCACCCAAAAAGGGGGCACCGGACTGGGCCTTTCCATCACCTATGGTTTGGTTCAGGAGTTGGGAGGGACCATCACGGTCGAGAGCCAGGTGAACCAGGGCACCCGCTTTACCATAACCCTGCCATTGGAACCGGAGGTCGATAGGGATGAAATCCATACGGGTACTGCTGGCCGATGACGAAGAAGAGTTGGTGACGGCGCTGGTGGAACGCCTGGCCCTGCGCGGCATCGAGGCCGACGGGGTGTCCACCTGCGAGGCGGCCGTCGCACTGCTCCGGGAGAAACGGTATGACGTGGCCGTGCTGGACGTGAAACTGCCCCGAATGAGCGGCTTCGAACTCAAAAAGCAGATGGTCCGCGTGGCCCCGCACATGAAGTTCATTTTCATCACCGGGCACGGCTCTTATGCCAGTTTCCAGGAGGGGACCGCCGAAGCCGGTCGGCCGTACTATCTGCTCAAGCCGGTGGACATCGAGCTGTTGGTGGCCAAGATCAGGGAAATCACAGCGGCGGATGGGCCGCCGCCCGAAAAGGAGGGCGCGCCATGACACAATCCAACAAAGAGACGACTGTGGATGGATTGCGCTTTTTCGGCCGGATGTCGGCCGCCATCTCCCACGATTTGAAGAACACGCTGAGCATCATGAACGAGAGCGCCGGCTTGATCGAAGATCTGGCCCTGATGGCGGAGAACAAAGGGCGCCCGCTGGACCCACAGCGCATTCATCAGTTGGGCGCCACCATCAAAAGGCAAATCCAACGCAACGACGGCATCGTGCGCAACATGAACCAGTTCGCCCACAGCGTGGACCATTCGTTCAAGGAGATCGGCTTGACCGCCAACCTGCAGATGCTGTCGACCATTTGCCGCCGGTTGACCGATGCCCGGGGGGTGGCGGTTGCGGTCACCCCGTCCGATCCGGACATCGGCATCGTGACCCGGCCCTTTCATCTGCTCCATTTGGTTTGGCTGCTGCTGGCGTGGGCGATGGATCATGTCGACGAAGGCAAGCGGTTGTCGCTGCAGGCCCGCTCGGTGCAGGATCATGTCCACCTGGAATGCCGGGGGATCGCCGGTGCGACGGCCGCTGCCGCGTTTCCGCCGGCCCCATGGACCGAATTACTGGAATTGCTGGCCGCCCGCGTGGAGATGGACACTGCGCAACAGGCGATTGTCGCGGTGCTGCCCCGGCGGATGGCCGCCTGAAGATCAAGTGACCAAGCGTCGCTGAACAACACCCTCATGGAACCCGACGAAAGGAGTCACGCCATGACAACGAAAGTGCTGTTGGTGGACGACGAAAAAGAGTTTCTGGACCTGTTGGGCGAGCGCATGACCGCCCGCGGCATGGAGGTCGACAGCACCACATCGGCCACCGATGCCCTCAAGATCACCGAGGATCACACCTACGACGCCATCGTGCTGGACCTGATGATGCCGGAGATGGACGGTCTTCAGGTGCTTAAAAACTTGAAGGCCAAACACCCCGAGCTGCAAGTGATCCTGCTCACCGGCCACGGCAGCATCGAAAAAGGGGTGGAGGCCATGCGCCAGGGGGCCATGGATTTCATCGAAAAACCGGCCGATTTGGAGGTACTGACCGAAAAAATCAAAAAGGCCCAGGCACGCAAGATGATTCTCGTGGAGCGCAAGGTGGAGCAGGAAGTCAGGGATATTCTGGTCAGCAAGGGGTGGTAGGCGCGGATGCGCCTACTGCAGGCGCGCCAGCCAGAGGCCCAGAAAGGCCAGGGCGATGCCGCCCAGGGTGTTGATCAGGATGTTGGTCAGGGATTGTTGCAGCAAACCGGCGCGGGCGGTGTTGACCGTTTCCAGGGCAAAGGCGGAAAAGGTGGTGAAGGCCCCCAGAAAGCCGGTGATGAGCAACAGGCGCAGCTCGGGCGTGATCCATCGCGCCCGCTCCGCCAGTCCGTAAAGCAAACCCGCCAGAAAACAGCCCGCCAGATTGACCAGCATGGTGCCCCAGGGAAAGAGGTGGCCCCAGAAGCGCATGGTCAGCAAACCCACGCCGTAGCGACCGACGGCCCCCAGGCCGCCGCCGCACATGATCAGCACCAAGGTTTTGAAAGTCATGATCGCTCCATCGGTTGTCGTCCGGTTTCGGGGGTCGAGGCCGGATTGCCGACCGTTTGCTCGGATCGCTTGCCCGTCTCCATTCTCGGGCTATTTACATTAGCCGATTTTGAATCATCTGTTGAGCCTTTTTAATACCTATTGCGAACAGGGTTCGGTTTGGTTATTTTGGTCCCATGAAAAGAAATATTGCCATTGGCATCGGTGCCGCCGTTTTGTTGCTGTTGGTCTGGCAGTTGTGGAGCCACTTCAGCACTGGGCGGGACGAGGCGGGGCAGCCGCGGGCCGTTCGCCCGGTGGCGGTGGAGGTGGTGCCCGTGCGGCGTGCGGACATGCGGGATGTGGCGACCTTCACCGGCACCCTGCTGCCGACGTCCCGATTCGAGGTCGCACCCAAGATCGCCGGTCGGCTGGAAAAGATACTGGTCCATATCGGCGATGCGGTGGCTCCCGGCCAGTTGGTGGCGGTGCTGGACGATGAAGAGTATCGCCAGCAGGTGAGTCAGGCGCGGGCGGAGCTGGAGGTGGCCCGGGCCAGTCTCGAGGAGGCGATCACCACCCTGGAGAGCAGCCGGCGGGAGTTCGAGCGCACCGTGGCCTTGCACCGGCAGCGCATCGCTTCCGAATCCCAGCTGGATGCCGCCGAATCGGAATACAATGCCCTGCAGGCCCGTATGCGGGTGGCCGCGGCCCAGGTGGCCCAGCGGGAGGCGACGTTGCGTCTCGCCGAAGTGCGGTTGGCCTACACGCGCATCCATGTGCCTGAAAGCAACGGCGTCCAGCGGGTGGTCGGCGAACGGTTCGTGGACGAAGGCGCGCTTCTGTCCGCCAACACGCCCATTGTTTCAGTGCTGGACATCCGTCGTCTCAATGCGGTGGTGCATGTGATCGAGCGGGACTATGCGCGGATTACGCCGGATCTGACGGCCGTCGTGACCACCGATGCCTTTCCCGGCCGGACCTTCACCGGACGGGTGGCGCGCATTGCGCCCCTGCTCAAGGAAACTTCCCGCCAGGCGCGGGTGGAGATCGAAGTGCCCAATCCCGCCATGGAATTGAAGCCGGGCATGTTTGTGCGCGCCCACATCGAGTTCGCCGAGTACGCGGACGCCACGGTGGTGCCGCTGTCGGCCCTGGTGACCCGCGGCGGTCAAAGGGGTGTTTTTCTGGCCGACCGCGATGCCGGCACCGCCCGGTTCGTGTCGGTGACCGTGGGCATCACCGAAGGTGATCTGGCCCAAGTGCTCACGCCGCAACTGGAGGGTGAGGTAGTGACCCTGGGCGTGCACCTTGTGGTGGACGGCGCGGCCATTTCCATTCCCGAGAGCCGCTCCACCGCAGCGCTGACCGAACGGCCATGAACATCTCCACCTTTGCCATTCAGCGGCCGGTGATGAGCGTGATGGCGGCGCTGATCGTCATCATTCTCGGTTTGGTTTCCCTTTCCCGTCTGGCCATCGACCTGATGCCGGACATCACCTACCCGACCCTCAGCGTGGTCACGGAATACAGCAACGCCAGCCCCGAGGAGATGGAGGAGCTGGTCACCCGTCCCGTGGAAGAGGCGGTCAGCGCCGTGCCGGGGGTGGAGGAGGTGACCTCCGTTTCCTCCGAGGGGATGAGCAGCGTGCGGGTCACCTTCACCTGGGGCACCGACCTGGATGAAGCGGCCAACGACCTGCGTGACCGACTGGATCGGGTGATTCCCCTGCTGCCCGACGATGCCGATCGACCCATCTTGCGCAAATTCGATCTGGCGTCCTTTCCCATTCTGATCCTGGGTGTTGCCAGCTCCCTGGACCCCATCCAGCTGCGTTCCATCATCGACCACCAAGTCAAGTACCGCATCGAGCGCGTGCCGGGGGTGGCTTCCCTGGATATCCGGGGCGGGTTGGAGCGGGAGATCCATGTCAATCTGGATCCGGACAAGATCAAAGCTTTGGGTATCGGGGTGGAGCGGATCATCGAGCGCATCCGGGCGGAGAACGTGACCCTGCCAGCCGGCACCATCGAGTACGGTTTGTTGGACATCACCATTCGCACGCCGGGTGTATTCGTGCGCCTGGATGAGTTGGGGGATACGGTGGTGGCCCTGCGCGAAGGGGCTTCGGTCAAGCTGCGCGAAATCGCCTCGGTGGAGGACAAGTGGGAACGGGTGACCCGCATCATCCGGGTCAATGGCCAACCGGGGGTGCGGCTGGCGGTCAACAAGCAATCGGGCAAGAACACCGTGGAGGTGGCCGACGGCGTGCTGGCGGAGGTGGCGCGGATCAATGAGGACATCCCCCAGATGCGCATCACCCCCATTATCGACACATCGGCCTACATCAAGCGCTCCATCGCCAACGTGGGCCGCTCCATCGTCTACGGCGGCGTGCTGGCGGTTTTGGTGCTGCTGATGTTCCTGCGCAACATCTCCAGTACGGCTATCATCGTCACCACCATTCCCATCTCCATCGTGGCCACCTTCGCGCTGATGTACTGGGGCGGTTTCACGCTCAACATCATGACCCTGGGCGGTTTGGCCCTGGGCATCGGCATGCTGGTGGACAACGCCATCGTGGTTTTGGAGAACATCTACCGGCTGCGTGAAAAGGGGTTGGACGCCAAGCGCGCCGCCATTCAGGGCAGCCAGGAAGTGCGGGCCGCGGTGATCGCCAGCACCATCACCACCCTGGCGGTTTTTCTTCCGCTGGTGTTCGTCGAGGGAATGTCCGGACTCATTTTCCGGCAGTTGGCCTACGTGGTGGGATTCGCCCTGGCCTGTTCCCTCACCGTGGCGCTGACCCTGGTGCCCATGTTGGCCGCCCGCGGGGGGCGTGGCCCGGCGGTGGCGGCGGCCGACGTGCCGGAGACGGCCGGCGCCGCCCTCTCCAGCCGCCTCGAAGGGTTCTACACCCGTTTGGAGGAGCGCTACCGGCGGTTCTTGCACTGGAGTTTGTACCGTCGCGGACGCACCCTCGGCGCCGCCGTCGCTGTTCTGATTCTGTGTCTGGCCTTGGTTCCCCTGGTGGGCGTGGAACTGATGCCGTCCACCGACGAGAGCGAGGTGCGGGTCAATGCGGAGATGGCCGTGGGCACCCGCCTGGAAGTCGTGGATCAAGCTTTTCAGGAGATCGAACCCCTCGTTTACGAGGCCGTGCCGGAGATCGACAACACCGTGGTTTTCATCGGCGCGTCCAGTTGGCGGGCCCGAGGCACCAATGCCGGCGAGATGCGCATCGCCCTGGTGCCGGTCAACCAGCGCAATCGCTCCAGTGAACAGATCGCCCAGGCGTTGCGTTCGGCGCTGAGCGATTTGCCCGGGGTGGAGATCCGTACCCGGGCGGGCCAGGGGCTGTTTTTGCTGCGCATGGGCACCCAGGGCGATGATCGGCTGCAGGTGGATGTGCGGGGCCACGATCTGGAGACGGCCGATGCCCTGGCGCGCCAGGTGGAAACGGTGATCGCCGCGGTGCCGGGCGTGACCGACACCCGCGTGAGCCGGGAAACCGGCTCCCCCGAGGAGCTGATCGTGGTGGATCGGGGCAAGGCCGCCGACATGAAATTGACCGTTTCCCAAGTGGCCACCACGCTCCAGACGGTGTTGTCGGGCACTTCGGCGGGCACCTTTCGCGAAGGGGGCAACGAATACACCATCCTGGTGCAGTTGGCCGATGCCCAGCGCCGCTCCTTACGCGAAATCCTGGATCTGCCGGTGATCAATGCGGACGGCGAACCGGTGATTCTGCGCAACGTGGTTTCCACCACCCAGCGGCGCGGACCGACCTTCATCGAGCGCAAGGACCAGGAGCGGGTGGTCTATGTAACGGCCGAATACAGCGGCCGGGACATGGGCGCCATTCTGGCTGATGTGCGCAACGGGTTGGCGACCATACCGGTGCCGCGGGATTTCAGCATCCCCATCAGCGGCGATTACGAGGAGCAGCAGAAAGCCTTTGCTGAGTTGTTGCTGAGCTTCGTGCTGGCTCTGGTGCTGGTTTACATGGTGATGGCCTCCCTTTACGAATCGCTGCGCGATCCCTTCATCGTGATGTTTTCGGTGCCCTTCGCCGCCATCGGCGTGATCCTGATGCTCTATCTGACCGGCACCACTTTCAATGTGCAGTCCTACATCGGTTGCATCATGCTCGGCGGCATCGTCGTCAACAACGCCATTCTGCTGGTGGACCATATCAACCTGCTGCGCCGGCGGGACGGTATGGCCATGAACGCCGCCATCGAGGAGGCCGGCCGCCGCCGCATGCGGCCCATCTTGATGACCGCCATGACCACCATGCTGGCCATGACCCCCCTGGCCCTCGGATTGGGCGAAGGCAGCGAGGCCCAGGCGCCCATGGCGCGGGCCATCGTGGGCGGTCTGTTCAGCTCCACTTTCATCACCCTGATCGTTGTGCCCACGGCCTATGCCCTGATCGCGCGCAAGCACCTGGTTCGGGAAACCGATGCGCCGGCTTCCTGAGCGGTCGCGGGCAACGAGGAGCCAATTTCATGCCGGTTGCCATCCGTTCACTGATGTTCGGTCTGCTGATCCTGGCGCTGGGGGCGTCGCCCGTCGCGGCGGAACCGCAATCCGCCCCCATGGACAATGCACCCCCGCCCCACGACACCGCCGTTCTGACCATCACCTTGGCCGATGCCGTGCTCATGGCCCTGGAGAACAACCGCTCGCTGGCCGTCGAGCGACTGACGCCGGAAATCATCCAAAGTTTCGAGGACGAGGCCCGGTCCGTCTTCGATCCCGTGCTGTCGGCCGGCGCTGCCACCCAGCGCGTCGTCGGACCTCGTCCCTCCACCGCCGAGCAGAACCAGGTCAACAAGGTGGATGAAGGCTTCATCGCCCTGGACACCTATTTTCCCACCGGCACGGCCCTCACATTGGAAGCCGCCGCCGGCCGTGCCGATGCCGGCCGGCCCGACGACGGGCGCTACGCCGGTCGCCTGGGGCTGGCCCTGAACCAATCGCTGTTGCAAGGTTTCGGCACGGCGGTCAACCTGGCCCGTTTACGGCAGGCACGACTGGAAACCCGAATCAGTCGATACGAACTGCAGGGGTTCAGCGAAGCCTTGGTGGCCGGGGTGGAGCATGCCTATTGGGATTACGCCCTCTCCCTGCGGCAGATCGAAATCGTGCGCGAGAGTCTCAAGCTGGCCGAGCAGCAGTTGTCCGACACGCGGGCCATGATCGCCGTGGGCGCCATGGCCGAGGCGGAACTGCCCGCGGTGCAGGCCGAGGTGGCGTTGCAGCGGCAGGGGTTGATCGACGCCAAAAACGCGGTGGCCGCCAACCGGCTGCGACTGCTGCAGCTGGTCAATCCGCCGGGAGCGATGTTCGATCGAGAGCTGGCCCTTTCCCATCCACCCGCCATTCCATCGGTGCAGCTCGATCCGGTGGGCCGTTCCGTCGATGAAGGGTTGCGCCGCCGTCCAGAGATGAACCAGGCCCGCCTGGAGATCGATCGGGGCGAATTGGAGGTGGTGCGCACCCGCAACGGGCTGCTGCCCCGCCTGGACCTGTTCGTTCAATTGGGCAAAAGCGGTTATGCCGATTCCTTCGGCAGCGCCTTCGGCGAATTGGACGGCGACCATTACGACGCGCAGGCCGGCATCCGCCTGGCCTATCCGCTGGTCAACCGTGACGCCAAGGCCCGCCACCGGCGTGCCCGTTTGAGCCGCGAGCAAGCGGAAAAGGCCCTGGACAACTTGCGCCAAGTGGTAGCCTTGGACATTCGCATCGCCCACCTGGAGGTGGACCGCACCCGGGAGCAGATCGGCGCCAGTGCGGCCACCCGCCAGTGGCAAGAGGAGAAACTGCGCATCGAAACCGAAAAGTTCCGCGTGGGGCGCTCCACCAACCTTTTGGTGGCCCAGGCCCAGCGGGACCTGTTGGTCAGCCGGATCGACGAGGTGCGCGCCGTGGTGGCCTACCTGAAAGCGCTCACCGACCTTTACCGTTTCGAAGGGACCTTGCTGGAACGTCGGGGGATCGGGATGGATGGGTAGTGGATCCCGATCCTGATTTCGATTTCGATTTCGATCCCGCTGCTGATCTTATTCGGGATTTGTGTATAACCGCTTTTCTCTTTGACAGGCGGCTCAACGTCCCCTTATACTTACCAATAGCAGTGCTCTCCAACCAGTGTCGGCGTTGTCCCGAGACCTTTCCCTGACACCGCTGCAAGGCCACCGTCCTTCACCCCAAACGCCGTTCCGGCAAGGAGGTTGTAATGGCCGTCAAAGCCCTCATCAAAAGAGTCGTTCCGGAAGACAAGGCCAGAGAGATGATTCCCCTGTTCCGGCAGATGCGTTCCCTGGCCATGAACCAGGAGGGGTACATTTCAGGAGAAACCCTGCGCAATCTGAACAACCCCGAGGAGTTCCTGGTCATCAGCAATTGGCAATCCTCCGATGCGTGGGTCAAGTGGCTCAACAGTGCCGATCGCCAGCAGATTCAGGAGCAGATCGATGCGTTGTTGGGGGGCGCCACCCAATACGAGGTGTATCACTACGGTTTCAGCGAGTAGCCGCCGTTGCTGGATGAACGGGATCGACAAATCGGTCTGTTGAGACAAAGCGTGCCGGCCCCGACCCCCCTTTGCGGGGCAAGCGGGGCCGGTGAAGGGATGGGCCGCCGTTGCTTGGCGCCGGGGCGTCCTTGTTGACCTTGACGCGCTAACGGGCTTGAAACGTATCCAGAATCTGGCCGGTGGCCGTTTGCAGATCGTACCAGGCCAGTTTCAAGGCCACCCGGGACAGGGTGAGTTGGGACTGGGCCACCGTAAGGTCCCGTTGGGCTTCGTTGAGCCGCACCAGGGAACCCACGCCGGCCTTGTACTCCTTTTCCACCAGGTCGCGCTGCTGTTGCACCAGTTCGGCATTGGCCTCTTGCAAGGTCAGTTGGCGCTGGGCCGTTTCGATCCGGGTGATCACGTCTTGCACCTCGGCGACCACGTCGATGCGGGCGCTGTTACGCAACTGCTCGATTTCGTACAACCGGGCCCGCGCTTCACCATGCCGGGCGCGCGTCAAGCCGCCGGCGAAGAGATTCCAGCTCAGCCCCACACCGATGCTGTTACCGAAATCGTCTTCATTGAATCCCATGTCCCCCGGCCGTTCGCCGAACACCGAACCGGTCACGGCAACGGTGGGAAAATAGCCCGCCCGCGCCGTTTTGACACCCGCTTCCGCCTGCCGCACGAGCCAGTCGCTGCGGCGCAAATCGGGCCGATGGTCCAAGGCGGCTTGTAAGATGACATCCGTGTCCGTCTGTGGATCGATCAGTTCCCGGTCCGCCGTGGGTTCCAGTGACGCCAGGCGGACATGTCCGGGCAGCCGACCGCTGGGCAGCCCCAGCAGGCCGGCCAGGCTGATCAAGCTGGCCTGAAAAGCCCGTTCCTCCTGAAGGCGGCGGTTGGTGGCCGTGTTGCCGCGCACCTGAAAGTTGAGCACATCGCTCAGGGGGCCGGCGCCCACGTCGTAGCGCAGGCGGGCTTCGGACAACAACCGGTCGTTGAAGGCCTCGTCGGCTTTGGCGATGGCGATGTTCTCCTGGGCCAACTGGGCTTGTAAAAAGGCGAAGCTGACGGCCGACAGCAGCAGGCGACGGGCGTCCTCGCGGGCCGCGCCGGAAGCCTGTTCCCCGAAGCGGGCCGCCGCCAGGCGGAAGCGGCGCGCGAATCCGTCGAACACCAGCCAACTGGCCGTGAGATCGGCCTGGTAATAGTCGTCCGGGTTTTCAATGTCCGGTGCCGGGAGGTTCAAGGCTCGGAAGATGGCGAGTTGGGAGTTCAGATCCCGTTCCGACATTTTCACCCTGGCGGCACTGGCCGATGCATCCAATTGGGGCCAGTAGCCCGAACGGGCCTGCCGGACCACCTGGGCCGCCTGCTCCACCCGTGCCCGGGCCGCCTCCAGCGAGGGGTTGTCAGCCAGGGCGATGCGGGCCGCCGTTGCCAGGTCGAGCACATCGATGCGCTCGATATCGATGGTATCCGGAGGTTGCGTGTCGGCGGCCATGGCGACCAAGGGCATCAGTGCCGCGAACAGGCACAGGGCAACACGCCACATCAAGCTGCTCGTCGATTTGGGTTGCATCGGTATACCTCTCTCTTCTTCATGGCCCAGGGGGCGAATTTCCGGAAACGGCCGTCGGGCCGGTTTCCGACAGCAATACCTTTTGGACGGCCGCCAGCACCCGGCACCATTGGTCGGTGGTCTTCGGTCCCAGTTTCTGCACCAGATCTTCAAAAAGTGCAAGCAAGCCGGCTTCAATGGCATCAATGTCCTGCTTGGCGTCCGGCGCGATGCGCACCACCACCTTGCGTCGATCCTCAGTACTCGGTTCCCGCTGTAAAAGCCCTTTTTCCGTCAGCCGATCCACCATGGCCGAGGCCGAAGGGGCGGAAATGCCGAGCCGGTCCGCCAGGTCACCCATGGTCAGCGGTTCCTGGCTGCGCACCACACCGATGGCATTGAATTGGGCCAGTGACAACTCGATGTGGGGAGGGGAAGCCAGGTTGGCCAGGTGCCGGCTCTGAAGGTTGAGAATCTCCTCGTGTATCCGGCGGCCGGTGGTGATGATGTAAAGGGCCTGTGCCCTTGTGGTTTCTTTGTCGATCACGGATGCCATTGCCAATAGCGCCAAATTGATTTGTCACCCTAATGGTTAGGGTGGCTAAATGTTTCCATCGCTTTTAGCGCGGGGCGAATCGGGTGTCAAGGGGCGGTTGCCGAATCCCGTTGAAATTTGCGGTGCTGTTCGGTAGTCTTGCCGGCATGTCAATGGGGCGTGGCGGCAATCTGAAGTTGAACGATCAACTCTCCTTTCGGAGGTGTCAAGGCATGGTGCCACCGATGTCCAAAGCTGGATGCAGGTGGCTTTGGGCCGTGATGCTGTTGCTGTTGTCGGGGTTCCAGGGGTGCGGCCGGCCGGCGCCATTACCGGCACCACCGCCGGTTCCCGCGGCGCCCCTTCCCGCGGTACAGCCCGAACCCCTACCACCGCCCGATGCGGTATTGCCTCGCATTCAGTACACCATCCAAGTGGGCGCCTTCACCACCAGCGAGCGCGCCGCCGCCTATGCCGATCTGTTGCAGAGCGCGGGTTTGGACACCTACTACTTCATCGATCTGGATCGGCTCTTCAAGGTGCGTCTGGAGCGGTTCGAGACCCGGGAGGCCGCCATGGCCCGTGCCCTGGACATCCAGGCAAGGGGTCTGATCGACGATTTTTTCATTGTGCACCCCCAAATCGACCGGATCCTGCCGGAACCACCCATGGCCCTGGGAGAGCGGCTCGTCGCCACGGCGAGCCGCTTCATCGGGACCGATTACCGCTGGGGGGGCGCCAGCATCGAGCAGGGGTTCGACTGCAGCGGCTTGACCATGACGGTGTACCGTCTCAATGGGTTGGATCTGCCCCGTACTGCCCTGGAACAGTTTCGGGCCGGCACCCCCGTGGCGCGAGGGGCCCTGCGTGCCGGCGACCTGGTTTTTTTCGCCACCGGTCGCACCAGCCGTATTTCCCATGTAGGTATTTACAGCGGTGACGGCCAATTCATCCACGCGCCCAGTCGGGG
The DNA here is from genome assembly GCF_022968795.1 of Desulfatitalea alkaliphila. Classification (GTDB taxonomy): domain Bacteria; phylum Desulfobacterota; class Desulfobacteria; order Desulfobacterales; family Desulfosarcinaceae; genus Desulfatitalea; species Desulfatitalea alkaliphila. The sequence goes on along the minus strand of NZ_JALJRB010000032.1, from coordinate 15,553 downwards.
CAATGCTATCCGCAGCGCTTCCCTTGCCAACACCTATTTTGCCGCACGTTACAAAGGTGCGCGTCGCTATTACTGATTGGCGGTTCATACGGCAGACAGCGAAAGCCGCCGCCGGTTGTCGACCGGCGGCGGCAAAGGGGTGTCTTGGGCGGATGGATCAGGGGGGTCAGTCGCGGCAGTTGATCACGCCCCGCGGCGGTTTGGCGCCCAAAGTGGAGGTGTAGCTCAGGAAGCCGGCATCCACCGCTTGTTTGAGCAGGGCCTCACGGTGACGGGGGTGGGCGATGCGGATCAGGGCCAGTGCCCGTTCGTTGAGCGATAGGCCCCGCAGTCGTGCCAGGCCGTATTCGGTGACCACGTAATCGACCAGGGAGCGGGGCACCGTGATGACCGTGCCCTTGGCCAGGGTCGGGACGATGCGCGATTTGCCTTTGTGCTCCGAATAGAGGGCCAGCACGCTGATCCCCTTGCGGTCATGGGCGAAGAGGGTGCCCATGACGAAGTCGAGCTGGCCCCCGGTGCCGCTGATGTGCCGCGGCCGGTCGCCGCCTAACTGCTCCGAAGCCACCTGGCCCACCAGGTCCACCTGCATGGTGCTGTTGAGGGAGAACATGCGGGGCTGCTGGGCGATGACCAGTGGACTGTTCACATAGTCCACCGGGTAGGACGCAAATGATGGGTTGTTGTCCAGAAAGTCGTACAGCCGGCGGCTGCCCAGGCAGAAAGAGAAGGTGGACTTGTAGCGGTCCATGGTTTTGCGGCTGTTGTCCACCACCCCGGCCTGGATCAGGTCGTACATTTTGTCGGTCAACATCTCCGAGTGAATGCCCAGATGCTTGACACCGGCATCCACCAGGGCGTCCAGCACCGAATTGGGCAGGCCGCCGATACCGATCTGCAACGTGGTGCCGTCTTGGATCAGTCCGGCTGAAACCACGTTGTCGGCGATCAGACGATCCTCCTCCTTGGCCGGGATGGCCGGCAGGGTCGGGGTTGCGAAGGTGTCGTCCTCCACGATGTGGTCCACCGCCGATATGTGAATCGCCTCCTCCTGGCCGCCGCACACCACCGGCATGTCTTTGCGCACCACCACCACGATCTTCTTGGACACTTCGCAAAACGCTTGCATTTCGGCGATGGTCAGGCCGAAATTGAAGAAGCCGTGCTTGTCCATGGGGGCGGTGACCACATAACTGATGTCCAGGTTGTAGTTCTGGCGGATCAGTTCCGGCGCCATGTGCCAGGAGACCCCCTGGTATACGCCGCTGCCCCGACGCTGGACGTGGGATCTGACCGAATGCAAAAGAAAACCGCTGTGCCAACGAAACACCTTGCCGTCGGGGTCGGCCTTGAGAAATTCATGTTCGGCGGTGTCCAGAAAGGTGCGCACCACCACATTGTGCAGTTCGTCCTTGCGGCGGGCCAGGTATTTGTCGATGTTGTGGGCGATGCTGGCCGCACCGCCCAGAAAGATCTCCATGCCCGGTTTGACCATGGCGGTGGCCGCTTCCGGGGAGATGCGTTTTTGGGCATAGAGGTCGTTAAAGGGGATATGGTTCATGGGCGTTTCCTTTCGGTTGCGTTGGGTTGGTGCTCAATCCGGCGGTTCAGCGGGCGGGGTTCAAACGATGGGGCCGCCGCCCGATCCTTGCCGCAGGCGGCTGAACGCTATTATTCGTCCAGTTGGCGACAACCAATCACAAAATGAATGGCGACACAAGCAGAACCTGAAAACACCGGATTTGCAAGGCGCTGCGGAAAGGAGGGGTGATTGTCTAAATAGATAATAAAAACAGTTTTATAAACCGGAAACAGGACGGGTTTGGAGGGGTGCCGAGAGTATGTCATGGTCGAACATGGATTGACGATGGCACCTTTTGGACCTTATTGCGACGGTTTGCGGAAGGCCTCTTTGCGGATGCCGTGCTTGCTCATCAATTTGTGCAACTGGCGGGTGCTGATGCCCGCTTCGGACGCCGAGAGGTTGATGCGGCCTTGATTACGGGCCACAAGGGCCTTGATGTAGCGGCACTCGAAATCGTCCAGGGCCGATTTGCGGGCTTCGGCCAAGGGCAGGTGTTCATTGATGGGCACTACCGCGAGACGCTCTTGATCCTCGAACAGTTCGGAGGGAAAGGCGGCGGGGGTCAGCAGGCTGCTGTTTTCCAGAATATAGGCCCGCTCCAGCAGGTTCTCGAGTTCGCGCACATTGCCGGGCCAATCGTACCGGGCCAAAGCTTCGATCACCCGGGGATGAACGTCGTGAATGGATTTTTGGAATTCCCGGTTCAACCCTTTGAGGAAAACCTCGATCAAGTGGGGCAGATCTTCGGTGCGCCGGCGCAGGGAGGGAATTTCGATGGGAAAGACATTGAGCCGGTAATAGAGGTCCTTGCGAAACAGTCCCGCTTCGCTCAACGCTTTCAGGTCGGCGTTGGTGGCCGCAATCACCCGGGCGCCGGTGTGGATGGTCTCTTCACCGCCCACGCGGCTGAATGTGCCGTCCTGGAGCACTTGAAGCAGTTTGATTTGGGCCGGCGGGGTGAGGGTGCCGATTTCGTCCAGAAAGATGGTGCCGCCGTTGGCGATTTCGAACTTGCCCAGCTTTTTGCGCACCGCCCCGGTAAACGCCCCCTTTTCGTGGCCGAACAGCTCGCTTTCCAGCAAGGTGTCGGGAATGGCGCCGCAGTGGACGCTGATGAACCGGGCCTCCCGGCGGTTGCTGTGCTGATGTACCAATTTGGCCATCACCCCTTTGCCGGTGCCGGTTTCCCCCACCAACAACACCGTGGTACGGGTGGATGCCACCGAACGGATTTTGCGAAAGACTTCGGCCATCGTGGGACTCTTGGTTTGCACCACCTCGAGGGCGTCGGTCTGCCAGAATTGATCGCGTAGGTAGTCCAGTTCCGATTGACGCAGGATCGACTCGGCGATGGACTCGGCGACCAATTTCACCTCGTCGTGGGAAATGGGATAGCCGATGTAGTCGCTGGCGCCCGTCTTGACCCAGCCGACGGCACTGCGAATCCGGTGCGGCGGGGTCATCACGACCATTTCGATGGAAGGGTGCCGCTGTTGAAAGGCCTGCAGGGTCGCCTCCGTGCCATGGGTGTCCGCATGGCGGGACAGGCAATCCAGGTCGACGAAAACCAGTTCATAGCGCTCCCGATCCAGTATTTGCAGCGCCGCGGACACATCGGCGGCGGCTTTGAATCGAAAAGCGGCACCCAGGGCCTTGCGAACGGCTTCAATGTCATTGGCGTCGCTGGCAATCACCATCGCTGATCGCATTTCGATGCTCCTTTGGTCGAACCACGGGAAGTGGCGCTTCCGATTGCCGGTCGGATCGGAATAGGTATTTCCTTCTTACGATATACAACAATTATAAAGGGTTGTGTATTCTGATCCCCTGGCTTGCCGGCCCACCGGGCATTGCCGGGTCGTAAATCGGAACAGCCGGTTCCTGCCGTAGAGGGGGTGAGTGATACGTTTTTCTCATGAAGTCATATGGTTGTCTGTTGTGGCATTTGTGTTGCTTATTCATTGAAAGTAAACTTGAGGAGGTGTGCCCATGGAATGGAAATTCTGGCGTCGTAATAAAACCGATACCGCCGGCGGCCCCGGCGCGCATATGTCCAAGTTGCCCGGTCCCAAGGAGTTGCCCCAGGCCATCGGCCAATATCTGGTGACCACCGGGAAACAGGATCCCGATTGGGTCTGGTCCCTGCGATGCGTGATCCGTCCTCGAGAGGGCGAGAGGACTTTTGTGGATTTCAGGGTGTTCAGCCCCGTGCAAGCCGGTACCCGGGGTGTGCGTATCACCCATTTTCAGTCCCTGGACGACCTTCCCGAGTTGATCCTTTTTCAAGGCGTTCTGGACAAAACGAACAACCAGGTAAGATTGCACAAAGGCGCACCCGATTTGGCCGCCTGAAGCACACCCCGATTCCGTTGTTCATCCCCGTTCCGTGCGATCGGCGTTTGACGATGCCTTCGCCGGGGACGGATTTCCATTGCCGCCCGCTTACCGCCAATCCCCCCATACCATTGTCCTGGTCTCGCCACAAGCAACAACCTTGCAGTCTTGACCCCGTATCCGGCGACTGATATGGGTGAAGGCAATTGCGTGCCGAACCGATCCGGTTGAAAGAAGGGGGGCGGCAACCGGAGGCCGTGCGCAACCGCAACCATCCACACCGACGACGCTTCATTGAAAAATTCCGTTGCAATCGGCCATCGAAACGAGGGCTTCGAGGATGAAACAACGAAATGCCGGGCAGCCACGTCAGGAGCAAGCAGGCAAGATGGCTTCACCGGATGCCGATTCCGGCACGTCGCGGCGACCCGTGATCGATAACGGCAATGGCGCCGCCGGTCTTGCGGTTGCCGCCGGCTCCGGCAACGGCAGGAAGTTGCCGGAGCGATATGCCATCAAGACCAGCGGCAAGGAAAAGGCCCTCACCTGCCTGGAAGCCCCCAATCTGAATGTGCACATCGAAGCCGGGCTGAGTTTCACCGCCGCCGTCGCCCGCAAGTCGCCCTCGGGCACCATTTTTCTGGATGGGGTGGCCCAGTGCGAACCTTTCATGGATCACGAACGGCAGGTTTACAACCTGGACCACCACGAGGGCTGCGTGCGGGCCTTCACCTTGTCCACTTGCGAGCAGGCCTTGGTGATGTACATGAAGGGGCTCGATTTGCGCAATCGCGAGTGGCACATTTTTGCCAACGAGCCGGATCTGGACACCCTGCTGGCCATCTGGATCCTTCTCAATCACACCCGCATCGGTCGCCAGGACGCCAACCAGCGGCGTCTGCTGTTTGCCCTGGTCCGTTATGAAGGGGTGATCGACGCCCTGGGTTTGGAACTCAAGGAGTTGTCCGCGCTGCCCGAGACCCTCATGCGCAAAATGCAGCGGGTGGTGGACCATCTGCGTGCCAATGAGCTGGAAATCAAAAAAGAGGGCGGCTGGAACGCGACGAACTACATGGACTACACCGCCGCCGCGCTGAACAAGATCGATCAGATTTTTTACAAGCCCAGCGATTTCATCGATTATCAAGGGATGGAGGAGTTGGCGCGCATCGATTTGTCCGATCAGCGCATCGCCGTGGCGGTCGAGGCGGACATGGGCATTTACGAGATCGAACCCCATCTCAACAAACTTTACGGTGATCGGTTGGGTGTGGTTTTTCTGAAGAAAGGGCCCAACACCTATACGGTCCGTCAAACGGATCTGTTCATGCCCATCACCCTGGACCCCATTTACGAGCGGCTCAATTTCATGGATACCGCCGTCAAAGGGCGTACCCGCACCAACAAATGGGGCGGAGCCAACGATATCGGCGGATCCCCCCGTGAAACGGGCACCTACCTGACCCCCGCCCAGATCGTTCACGCCTGTGGCGCGGCGGTGGCCAAGCCCGGCCTGCTCGAGCGCCTCTATCGTTTCGGGACCATCGCGGCCTTGACCGTATTGATCGTGCTGTGCGCCCATGCCATTCGGTGGATCTGGGATCCTGCGGCATGGATCGCACCGTCACCGGTTGCGCACTTGTGGGCCTCCGCCGAATTCGGGTTTGTCCTTGCGCTGCTGATGGGCGCCGGCCTGAGCCTGATGGTGGTCGCCCGGCGCCGGTCCTGGCAATATGGCTGGTCTGCCCCCATTGGCAAACAGTGGATGCTGCTGCTGCCCGTGGCAGCCTTGGGCGGCTGGCTGGGAGGTGTCTGGGCCCCCGCAGCGCCGGCGGCGGCCGACGGCAACCGGGTAGCCCTGTTCCTTCCGGGCTTGATCGCCATGCCCATTGCCGTTGAATTGCTGTTTCGCGGATTGGTGCACGGTTTGTTGGCACAACACGCGTTGGTGCAGCGCAGCGACAGCCGCTGGTTTCTCTCTTGGCCCATCCTGGGCAGCACCGTGCTGTACGCAGGATTCGCGGCTCTGAACATATTCGGGCACCCGGGTGCCGCAGCTGCGCCGGGGGCTTGGCTGTCTGTTGCGGCAGCGCTTGGCGGGGCCTTCTTGTTCGGCTTTGCGGCCGGTTGGATCCGTGAGCGCTCCCACAGTCTGTTTCCCGCTATGCTCAGTCACTCGCTCGCTGCCGCGGCCGCCTTTCTGTTACCGCGATTGTGGTGATCCACAAGCGCAATCCTTCCGATGAACGCCTTGTATCAGTGACCGAAAGTAGTTCGGATGAGTGTGTTTGTTGGGTTGATCCGGTTTGTTGTGTTTTTTTGAGTTTGTCGGGTTGGAAGATGGGTGGCTTAAGTTTCGGGCCATGGGTGGCGAAAATGGTATTGGACGGCAACGATGTTCCCTTTGACATCCCTGTCGGTTTCTACCTATAATAGCCACTTGAAAACATTGATACATTTGAACAATCCAACGAGGGTTTGAAAAGGACCGCGGGAACGGCAAGCATGGATCAACAGCTGGTGAACCAGATATTGACCGGTGACAGCGACGAGATTGCCGATCTTAAGCTGAACATCGCCATTCTCGAAGGATTCATCGAGTTGGCACGGCAACTGGAAACCCTTTCCGAGACCAGCAAACGGTTTTACGAAGAGTCCCGCAGCCTTTATCAAGTCACCTGCAGCGGGCGTTCCATCGGCGACCTGGAATCCCTGTTGGCCAAGTTTTTCGGTCCCCCGGTCAAACCCGCCGGCAAATCCTTGCCGCGCAAATTGCGCAAAAATGCTTCGGTCAAATATTTGGGCGGGATCGAAAAAGATCAATCCCTCTTTCTGCTGCCCCTCAACACCGGTGAGTTCTATGGCGCCTTGTGGCCCTGGCGGCGCAACAAGGCTAAAATTGAAATTCACCTGGGGTACTGCTCCGACTGGATGACCGACGAGGACTACCGGCAGATCGAAACGTTGGTCAAGCGCAGTTTGAGCCAAAGCGCCCTTCAGCACATGGATGCCCGGGTGGGCGGTCAGATTCGCGGTATCGGCCTGCCCTCCTTCTTGCAGATGGCGGAACTGGAGCAGTCCAGCTTTACCCTGCGCATCACCTCCGCTGGCCGCTTCGGTCAACTGCATGTGACCGAAGGTAAGTTGATTGCCGCGGAAACCGGCAGTTGGACCGGACGCGAAGCCGCTTATCGCATCGTCAGTTGGGACGATGCCGCCATCGAAATCGAGCCGGCCGACCCTTCGCGCGCCGATGAAATCGACCAGCCGTTGATGCACCTGCTGATGGAGAGCCTCAAGCTCAAGGACGAGATCACCAGCGGTGCCGATGCACCCCCTGCGCCACCCAAGAGACAACGTCCCAAGGCCGGTGCGGCCAAGCCGGCCAAGCGGCTGGTGCGCCTGGAACGACCGCCGGAGCCGCTTCCGCCCCGGCGCGGGTATAAACCCTCCACTTACCTGATCGCCTTGCTGGCTTTGTTGGTGATTCTGGGCAGCGGCACCGTTGCCGCCCTTCATGTGATGCAGCAGCGCGCCACCGCCGATCGGTATCAGCAACTGATCACCCGCTTGGAGCGCACGGACGCTCTCGAACAGCAACTGGCGCTACTCGATACCTATTTGGCGGAGAACCCCGAAACACCCCATGCGGATGATATTCAGTCCCGCATTAAGATCGTCCGCAACCGCATGGAGGCGCGCGATTTCGAAGCGACGCAGATGCAGGTCAGCGCGTTGCCGATGGGTGAAGGGTATGAAGAAAACGCCCGGGCGTTGTATGACGCTTTTCTTGAACAATATCCAGACAGCCGCTTCGTCACGCGTATCCAGGAGGCCATGGGCGAAATCAAGGACCTGTTGGATCAGCATTATTACGACGAGTTGCGTCGCGCGGCACGGCTGGATTACAATCAGCGGTTGGCGGTCTATCGCCGCTATCTGGAGCAGTTTCCGGAAGGCCGCTACCACGCGGATGTCAATTTTCTGCTGCGCCAGATGGGGGAGCAATATCTGGAATATTTGCAAACCGAGGACGCGCAGTGTGAGCGGCAGCGGCGATGGGAGCCTTGCATTCAACGTTATCAGCTGTTTATCGAGAGCAACGAAGGCATCCCTTTGGCCGATGAGGCCCGCAGCCGCATGCGGGCCTTGCAGGACAAGGCGGATCTGGCCCGCCTGCGCAGGGAGGCCGAGGATGCCGAAGAGGATCTGCCGGCGGCGGTGGCGGCCTATGAAACCTATCTTGTCGACCATCCCGACAGCACCCAAAAAGAGGCGCTGACGGCCGATCTGACGGCCTTGCGGTCCCGCTTGGAGGCGCGGCGGCAATGGGATGCGTTGAGACAATATGCCACCAATCCGCGCAACGATGTGTTGGCGCGTATTCGGCGCCTGGAGGATTTCCTGCAAAAGAACAGCGCCGCCCGTGAGACCATTGAAGCCCGGCGATTGCTCAGCGAGTTGTCCGCCCAGCGGCAGCAGGCCTTGCAGCAGCGCCAAACCGAATTGCAGCGTCGCGAAGCGGCGGCCCGGCGCCAAGAGGAACAGGCCCGTCAGGCCGAGCAGCAACGACGGACGGCGCGCATGGAAGCCCGCGTGGCGCAACAGCTGGCCGGCTCGCCACGTTATCGACCTAATGGCGACGGCACATTCACCGATGGATCCACCGGATTGACATGGACGCTGTTGGATTCACAACAGGCATTGGGCCGCTGTCTGGATTACGAAGCCGCCCGTCAATATGTACAAAACCTGAATACCGGCGGCCACCGGGATTGGCGGTTGCCTTCCGCCAACGAACTGGCGGCCTTGCACAAGCAAGCGCCCTATTTTCCGGCCGGCGATGCCGAGTGGTACTGGACCTCCCAAGCCTATGTGCGCGGCTTTCACGCTGTCGCGGATGTGGTCACCGCGCGGGGCGAGTCGGTGTTTGTCCGGGAAAACCGTAGCCAGGAGGAGTGTGGCGCGGTGCGGGCCGTTCGTCGCTGAGCCATCGACGCCAGAATTTGATTGAAAATTGGCGCGGAACATATTATAGCGGGCGGCATATTTTCCGGAAACATGTCAGAGGGGGTAGAACATGCGAAAGCGTTTGTGGTTGTTGGCAGCAGCGTCGATGATCGTAGTGGGTCTGGTTTGGGGGCCGGTATCGGCCGCCAAGGATAACGAGATGTGCGTGCCCATGGGCAATATCATCCTGGAGCCGTTGACTGCGGAAGCCAAGCGCGCCTCCGTCACTTTTCCCCATGCCGCCCATTTCGGTTACAGTTGCCGGGAGTGCCATCACACATGGGACAAGGTGTCGCCCATCGGCAGTTGCAGCGCGGCCGGTTGCCACGATGTGGCCGAAGCCCCCGTGGATGACGTCGGTCAGCCGTCAAAGGATCGGCAGCTGCAGATCCGTTACCACAAGAACGCTTTCCATGAGTCATGCATCGGTTGTCACCTGGAAATCAAACGGGAAAACGAGAAGTTGATGTCCTCCCGGCGACCGGACGCCGAGCGTGTGGCCCCCACCGGCCCCACCGGGTGCGTTCAGTGCCACCCCGCCGACTATTAAACTTTTGAAACCACAACCGCAACGGTGAAGGCGGTTTGCCGGCACGCCATTAAAAAAGGCCCACCCGGCGACTCAAGGGTCGCGCGACGGGCCTTTTTTCGTCGGCATTTTGCTTGACTTGACCGGCACCATCTTTCAGACAAACGGCGTACGGTCGCCCTTACGGGTACGCTCTCCCTTACGGCCGCTTGAGCATGATCCCGCGATCGAAAATTTCATAAGCGGTTTTGAGCGTGGACTTAAGATGGTCCTTGTCCTGGTCGATGATTTTCTTGCTCGATTCCCACAACACCACGCCGGCGAAAATGCCCCAGGTGATGTCGGACAGCGCCACCGGGTGGCGATCAATGAACAGCCCCTTCTTGATCCCTTCCTCGAACACCTGGGCGATGGCGCCGATGGAGTTGCGCGAGAGGGTCTTGATCTCCTCGATCAGATCCTCGGACAGATTCTTCAGCGTCTCGCTGGATTGGAGGTGAAACATGTTGATGATGATCAACGGATCGAAATCGTAGACGTCGAACATCACCTCCTTGAGCGCATCCAGCTTCTGCCAGGGATCCAACTCCTGCTGATTGATCACGTGGGAGATGCGGATGTGCAGATATTGCAGAATACGCAAAGACAAGGAGGCATACAGCTCCTCCTTGTTTTTAAAATAAAGATAAAGTGTTCCGGGACTGAGTTCGGCCTCCTTGGCGATATCCTCCATGGTGGCCTTGTTGAAGCCCTTCTCCGAGAAGACCCGTTTGGCAGCTACAACGATCTGCTGGCGTCTTCTCTCCTTTTCCCTCTCCTTGCGCTCTTGAATTCCCATCATTCGCTTCCTGTCTAATCGGTTCTATCCCATTGTCGGACCGCTTTTCACATTAAAACAGACGGATAACAGCGACTACCTGCCCTCGTTCAAGTTGCACGGTCATCCGGTGCGGGTGCAACAAGTGTCCAGCTTGTCCATTGTTTGAAGCAAAAAGTAAAAAATGTCAATTATTAAATGAAGTCGTGCTTATTTAAATAACGGCGTACTAATGTAGCGTTCCCCCGTGCTGGGCAGAATGACCACAATGCGCTTGCCCTGATTCTCCTTGCGTTGCGCCACTTGCAGCGCCGCCCACACGGCGGCGCCCGAGGAGATGCCGCACAAGATGCCTTCTTCGGCCGCCAAGCGGCGGGCCGTGGTGAAGGCGTCGTCGTCGCCGACCGTGATCACCTCGTCGACCAGGCTTTGGTCCAGGACTTTGGGCACGAACCCGGCGCCGATGCCTTGAATCTTATGGGGGCCCTTGGCACCGCCCGACAGTACCGGCGATGCGGACGGCTCCACGGCGATGGCTTTGAAATCGGGATTCTTGGGCTTTATGGCCTGGCTGACGCCGGTGATGGTGCCCCCGGTACCCACGCCGGAGACCAGAAAATCGACCCGCCCCTCCGTATCTTCCCAAATTTCGGGGCCCGTGGTTTCCCGGTGGGATTGCGCGTTGGCCGGATTCTCGAACTGGTTGGGCATGAAGGTGTTCTCCTGGCGCGACAGGATCTCCCGGGCCTTGGCAATGGCGCCGCCCATGCCTTCCGGACCTGGGGTCAACACCAGTTCGGCGCCCAGATGAACCAGCAGCTTGCGCCTTTCCTGGCTCATGGTTTCGGGCATGGTCAGGCAGAGCCGGTATCCCTTGGCGGCACAGACGAAGGCCAGGCCGATGCCGGTGTTGCCGCTGGTCGGCTCCACCACCAGGGTTTGGGCGTTGATCAGCCCCCGGCGTTCCGCATCGGCGATCATGCCGGCGGCGATGCGATCCTTGACACTGCCCAGGGGGTTGGCGAATTCCAGTTTGGCTACCACATCCGCCGCCGCTCCGGCGGCGATGCGGCCCAGGCGTACCAAGGGGGTGTGGCCGATGGTGGCACTGACGCTATTGTGGATATGCATGTCAGGCTCCTTTCCGTTTCTCTTCGGTCGATTTGTAGATCAGCCGGGGTTTTTCCATCATGACCGTTGTGTCCGGGGGCACCGATTGGGTCAACCAGACATTACCGCCGATCACCGAGCGGGCGCCGATGACGGTGTCGCCACCCAAAATGGTGGTGCCCGAATAGATGATTACGTCGTCCTCGATGGTGGGGTGGCGCTTCTTGCCCCGGTACTGTTCGCCGGCGTTTTTCGGCAGGCTGAGGGCGCCCAGGGTCACCCCCTGGTAAATGCGCACATTGGTGCCGATCAAGGTGGTTTCGCCGATCACCACGCCGGTGCCATGGTCGATGACGAACCGCGGACCGATGGTTGCGCCCGGGTGAATGTCGATGCCGGTCAAGCTGTGGGCGTGTTCGCTCATGATGCGCGGCAGCAGCGGCACCTCCTGTTGAAAAAGTTGGTGGGCCACGCGGTGCACCATGATGGCAAAGATGCCGGGGTAGCTGAAAATGATTTCGTCGTGGCTCTTGGCGGCCGGATCACCGTCGAAGGTGGCCTGCACGTCGGTGGCCAGCATCCGCCGGATGCCGGGAATGGCTTCCAGCAGGGCCAGCGCTTTGACCTGTCCGCCGTGTTCGCACTCGCTGCAAGGCAGGTCGTAGCGCATGCAGTCGTGCCGGATGTGGTGGCCGATCTGTTCGGCCAGCATGTCGTAAAGCTGGGAGATGCTTTGGCCCAGGTTGTATTTCATGTTGGCCGGATCCAGCTTGCCCCGGGAAAAATAACCGGGAAACAATATTTCGCGGAACTTGTCGATGAGGTCGGCGACAAAACCTTCCCCCGGGATGGGCTCATAGTCGATGTGGGTATAACACTCGGCACTCCGGCAATGTTCGATGATCCGCTCGGCGATCTCCGGCACCTTGGCCTTCATGCGTTTGCTGGCGGCCAGGTCGGTTTTGCAGGTATCCGTGTGGTCGTGATGATGGTGTCCGGAAGTTGTGTGGCGATCGTTCATGCGGTTATGCTCCTTTAGAATGGTAGGCCGGGAGATCGCTAATATAAGGCCCATGCACCATGAGGCAAGGGTGCTGCCGACCGTGACGCCATCCGCCGCCCCTTCGGCAAGGCATCATTGTGCCTCCGGCGGATCCGGATCGATGTTGCGCTGTACCCCTCTCCAAGAAGGGTTGTCCCTTGATTTTTCGTCCTTGCATGCCCATTTTGACACCCAGGGCATGGTGCTGACACAAAAAATAGCAACCTATATCATTTACCCCTGAATGATTCAATGCAATTCCAATCAGTGAAGGAGAATCAGTATGGACAACAGCCAAACCGTCGATGTGGCCATCTTGGGTACCGGCCCGGCCGGCTTGCAGGCCGCCATTCATGCCGCGCGCAAAAAGGTGTCGGTGGTGGTATTGGGTAAGGAGGCCAAAAGCAGCCTGTTTCATGCCCACATCGAAAATTTTTGTTGCATGTTCGATGTGGCCGGGGACACGATGCTGGAGAACGGCCGGCAACAGGCGGCCAACTTCGGTGCCCGGTTTCTGGACGAGGATGTGTTGGCCATCGATCCGCAGGAGAACGGGTATGCCCTGAAAACCGAAACCGGGACGACCTTCTTGGCCACCGCCTTGATCATTGCCACCGGAACGCAGCGCAATCGATTGGGCGTGCCGGGCGAGAAGACCCTGTTGGGCAAGGGGGTCAGCTACTGCGTGGATTGTGACGGCCACTTTTACAAAGGCGAAACCGTGGCCGTGGTGGGCAACGAAAGCGCCGCCGTGGATGGCGCCTTGACCTTGACCGAGATCGCCGACAAGGTGCACCTGATTTGCGACAAGCTCGAGGTATCCGACCACCTCAGGGACAAACTGGACGCCGGAACGGTGGTCGTGCACCAGGGCGCCGCCGTCAAAGCCATAGAAGGCGAAAATCAAGTGGAAAGGCTCATCCTGGCGTCGGGCGAATCCCTGCCGCTCACCGGTGTGTTCATCGAACAGGGCGCCAAGGGGCTGCTGCAGCTGGCCACCAACCTGGGGATCATGCTGGACCCGGAAATGCGCTACATCCAGACCGACAAGCAACAGGCCACCAACATGGCGGGCATCTTCGCCGCCGGGGATATTTGTGGCCCGCCCTGGCAGATGGCCAAGGCCGTGGGGGAGGGTTGCGTGGCCGGTGTTTACGCCGCCAACCATGCCAAGGCCAAAAGGGCGGCCGCCTGATGCTTCGCGCCGGTGCTACTCTTTATTGTAAAAGTTGAAAAAGCGCAGCACCTTCTGCACATAGTCTTGGGTTTCAGGAAAAGGGGGGATGTCGTTGTATCGACTGACGGCCGTGGGGCCGGCGTTGTAGGCGGCCAGGGCCAGGGGCAGCTGATGATCGAACCGCTCCAGCATGCTTTTCAGATATTGGGCGCCGCCCATGATGTTCTCCCACGGATCGAAGGGGTCGGAAATATTCAGCAAACTGAAATTGTCCGGCATGATCTGCATCAAACCCATGGCCCCTTTCTTGGAGATCGCCCGCGGATCGAAATAGGACTCCACATGGATCACCGCCTTGAGCAAGGAGAAGGAGAGGCCCGTCATATCGGCGGCTTCGGTGATCACGTCGTCGTAGTTTCGGTTGTTGCGCCAGGATGGGGGCCGGGTCGGCGTTTCGCGCATGTAGAGCTTGAAGTCGCCCGATGTGGGGGTGTTGGTGAAATGGAGCACCCCGTTCTCGTCGATGTAAATGTAAATGTCGGCCGCCGCCGGCGGAACAATCCAGCAGGCCCATGCGATCCACAGGGCCGCCACCCAGATGCAGGCCAGTTGTCGTCCGCTCGCTTTCGCCACGCTTTCCATCGGTTCGCTAATGTTCATCCGGAAACAGCACCCACGGCACCTCGTTGCCTTCACACCCGATGGCGCTGCCCGGCCCGGCCCGAGGATGCCTTCGGTTTCCTCCTTTGACGCGCCACGCCGTTCCGACCATGAAATGCAAATAATATGCCCCCGCTATTCTTCGTCAGGGCCGTTCTTTGCATTGCTGTCTGTTGGCGCCACGATCACGAATTCCGTAGTGATTTCAGCCACTCCCCGCACCGTTGCAGCCACGGAACAATACTTTTCCTGGGAAAGCCGGATCGCCTGGGTCAGTGCCTTGGGCGTCAAATCCTTGCCGCTGACCCGATAGGTCAAATGGATGCGGCGGTAGGCCCAAGGGGGTTTGGCGTCCTGTTCGCCCTCGGCGATCACCTCCAGCATGGTCAACGGCTGCCGCTTCTTGTTCATGATATTCAACACATCATAGGCCGAACAGGCGGACAACCCGATCAGCAGCACCTGGGAAGGGCTGACGCCCGAGGCCGGGTCGTCGCCGGACAGCACCACGGACTGATGGCGGGAATCGGTGCCCACGAACTGTTTGCCTAATACCCAACGAACGGTTGTGGTCGGCATTGAATCGCTCCTGAATGAGGATCACGGAAAGGCGGCGTATCGCCATTACGCCCTATAGGCTGTGCACCCACTTTTTGTAAAGCGCAAGATATAGGGGTTGCCCTTATCCAATATGATATTTTTGGGGACGCCTTATTCTCAATTATATCAGCATACTCGCTTTTCTTATACCCGTTCCGGCCCCTCGGGGCAAGCATTTCCATATGTTAGAGAGTTTTAAGTTTTACGTGTTAAGTTTTAAGCTAATGAATTCTATCGATTTTAATGGGTTTGGGGCGATCAGGCAGATGGGTATTGCCACCCATCCAACCCGTAGGGGCACGGCATGCCGTGCCCGGGTTTCCCCTCGGACATCCGGCAAGGGCACGGCATGCCGTGCCCCTATGGGATCGTTAACCATCGATCGCCGTTTCGTCCGGCACCGTATAATCGAATGCATCCATCCGCAAAAGGCGCACCGCCTGTTCTCGCACGGAGGCGGGTGGGAGCCCTGGCGGGCAGTTTTAATTTTTAAGTTTAAAGTTTTAAGTTGATGAATTCTATCTATTTTATGGAAAGGTTCCATCAACCGATTGTGATGGTGATCACGCGCAATCCCTTACAGCCGCGCCGATCACAAAGGGTGTTCTCCATTGTAAAAGTGACATCGCCTGTTCTCGCACGGAGGCGGGTGGGGCGGGGGGGTGGGTGATGCAATGCGTGCAGGCGCG
>NZ_JALJRB010000031.1 GCF_022968795.1 Desulfatitalea alkaliphila | reverse complement strand
TGCACGCATTGCAGCACCCAGCCCCCCGACCCACCCGCCTCCGTGGGAGAACAGGCGATGTCACTTTTACGGTTAAAAAAGCCTTTGTGGACGGCGCTCCCATCGGCTGTAGAGGGTTCCGCATGATCAGCATCACGATGGATTGAAGCAATCTTTCAACTCAAACACTCAAACACTTCTATCTCCCTCAACTAATAAAATAGATAGAATACATTAACTTAAAACTTAACACTTAAAACTTAAAACTGCCCGCCAGGGCTCTCCACCCGCCTCCGTGGGAGAACAGGCGATGTCACTTTTACGGTTGGGCAAATCCCTTTTATTAAACACAACCCTGTCCAATAGAGAAGCATTTGCCCGATTATGGGGCGCCGGAGAATATTGATACCGATGGCTATTGTTCCTCCCGTAGGGGCACGGCAGGATCGATTTGCTCGACCACCCCCAACCACATAAAACCGACGGAATTCATTTTGAATTGTTGGTGACTTTGGTCGATTGGAATGGGAGGGGGGCAGGCGCAAACGCATGCCCCCCCTTTGTGTCATATTTTGAAGCGTTGCACTGTGCTGTTCAGTTCTTCGGCCAATTGGGCCAGCTGTTCCGCGTTCAGATTGACCTGGGCGCTGCTATTGGACATGTTGCCGGCGGCATCGGTCACTTCGGCGATCTCCTTGGCGATGTCGGACGCAACCGCATTGCTCTGGCCGACGTTGCTGTTGACGTCGCCGATGCCTTGGGAGGCCTGGGCAACGTTGCCGGCGATCTCCTTGGTGGTGGTGGACTGCTCTTCCACCGCGGCCGCGATCTTGGCCACGATGTCGTTGACTTCGTTGACCACGCCGGTGATGTTGTTGATCTGGACCACCGTCACCTGGGTCGAGGATTGAATGGCCGCCACCTTGCGTTTGATTTCCCCGGTGGCTGCGGCCGTCTGTTTGGCCAGCTCCTTGATTTCGTTGGCCACAACGGCAAACCCCTTGCCTGCGTCTCCGGCGCGGGCCGCTTCGATGGTGGCGTTCAGGGCCAGTAGGTTGACCTGTTCGGAGATGTCGGTGATGGTTTCCACCACCTTGCCGATCTCCTGGGCTGCGCGCCCCAGTTCATCCACCTGGCCCGAGGCGCCGTCGGCATGGGTCACCGCATCGTGGGTGACGTTGCGGGCCTTTTCGGTGCTTTGGGCGATCTCGGCGATGGTGACGCTCATCTCTTCGGTGGCCGAGGCGACCATGTGGATGTTGTTGGCCGCCTGATCCATGGTTGCGGCCACCGAGCCCATGTTGGCGCTCATCTCTTCCGAGGCGGAGGCCACCGATTGGGCTCGGCCGGTGGTGTGTTCGGCCCCGGTGGAGAGGGCGGCCGAGATTTCGTAAAGTTCTCCGCTGGCGTTTTTTAGTTTACCCGAGTTGTCGGCCACCTCTTTGATCAGGTCCTGCATTTTGCCGATGAACACGTTGAACCACTCGGCCAGGGCGCCCACCTCATCCCGGCCGGTTACCGCCAGCCGTTTGGTCAAATCGCCTTCACCTTCGGCGGCGTCTTTCAGCCCTGCCACGACTCCGTTGATCGGCCGGACCACCGAGTTGGCGATGAAGAAGA
This sequence comes from Desulfatitalea alkaliphila, assembly GCF_022968795.1. Lineage (GTDB taxonomy): Bacteria > Desulfobacterota > Desulfobacteria > Desulfobacterales > Desulfosarcinaceae > Desulfatitalea > Desulfatitalea alkaliphila. The sequence continues at coordinate 51,119 of NZ_JALJRB010000031.1, read as the reverse complement.
TGATGGCGCCGGCCGCAATTACGACCAAGACGGTGACCATCATGTTCACGCGCCCCATCTTTTTGACCGGGGCCAGTACTTCATCGGCGGAGACGGTGACCGCCACCAGCCAGTCCATGGAAGGGATGTGGTTGAATGCGGCCCACTTCTCCTCGCCATCGAAACTGTAGGTGTATTGCCCCTCTGTGATGCCGGCGTACTTTTCGAAACCGGGAGTGGTGCTCATGTCGAAGTTGAGTTGCATACCCCGTTCGGGGTGGGTGATGATCAATCCGGAACGCTGGTATAGATAGGCGAATCCGGTTTCGCCGAAACGGATCCGGTCCATGAACAGGGCGTTGATGCGCTCGACGGTGATCACGGCGAACAGCACCCCGGAGGATTGATCCTTATCGTGCATGCGCGCGCCCATCAACACGATGGGCGGGCCGTCGCCCTGGTATTTTTGAACGGTTAAGGCGAAGGGGTTTTCTTCTGTGATGGAGCGGAAAAAGGGCTCATCTTGGATGTCGACATCGTCGACGGCCGCCATGTCGGCGGCGGCCACGATCCGTCCTTTTTCATCGGCCAGGCAGATGTTGCGGTAATAGCCGTAGCTTTCCGAAAGCCCGGTAAGTTGTTCGCTGGCGGCAACCCGCGCCGCGCGCCCCATGAACGAGTCCTGCACCGCCTGCAGATAGACCCGCTGTTGTGCCCAGCTTTGTACATCCAACTGCCGGTCGCGGAACCAGCCGTCCAGCATGCGGGCGGTCAAGTCCGCCGTTTTTTTAAGGTCATCCGCCTGGGTGCGGCTCAACGTCTCGCTTGAGGCGTTGTAGGATATGGTCGACGAAACCCCCATCCCAAGCAATATCAACAGGACCGTGGGAATGAGAAATTTATTGCGCAGTCTCAATTTGTGCCAGAGCTTTCGCATGGGTGCGTCCTTCCTTATAGCCTTTCCGCCTTATTCGTAGATCGCTTCGGCGGTGGAAAGGATGTCGTAGGGAATCGTTACCCCCATCTTTTCGGCGGTGGCGGCATTGATCACCAGTTTGCCGCGTGCACTGGAGACATAGGGAATGTCGGCCGGGGCGGTGCCGTCGAGAATCTTGAGAGCCACTTCGGCGGCATTTTCACCGATGCCGACTTCGGAGGTGACGATGCTGAACAGCGCGCCGGCTTCCACATCTCCTTCGGAGGCGGCGATGACCGGTACTTTGGCGTTGTCCACTGTCCAACGGGTCATTTCCGAACGGCTGAACACTTTGTCGCCCTTGGCGATGCGGCTGGTGTCGGCCAGGTAGATGAAGTCGGCCGGAAAATTGTTCACGACACCGGACCACTCCTCGAAGGTGTCCACCAAGAACATGTCCATGAAGCGGACGCCCGTGGCCTCGGCCAACTTGTCGGCGCCGGCAACGAGATAGCGCTTCACCCCGGCCATGGAGTTGCTCTGTTTGCTGATCAGGGCGACGGTTTCGACATTGAGGAGGCTTTTGGCCATCACCCATATGTCCACGGCGTAACTGCGCCGCAGCACTCCGGTGACATTGGCCTTGGGCAGCCCCAGCGTGTCGGGGGTGCCGAACACCCAGGCGAACACCACAGGGATATCGTCCACCTGAAGGCCGATGTGACGGATGCAGTCGTCGTTGAGGGTGATGATCAGATCCGGATTGTTGGCGCGCACCTTCTCGAGAGCGGCGGCTCCAGCGGCCGTCTTGGCCTCAGGAGTTTCCAGGCTGTCCAGTTCCACCCAATGGTAATCGGGAACGATGCCGGCGGATTGAAACACTTTGTTGATTCCTTCATAGACCAGATCGTATCCGATGCCGGGGGCGCTGGCCTTGCTCACGCCCGAAATCACCGCCACTTTGGCGGCCGCCAGGGCTTGACCGGCGGTCAGGGAGATGACGATAAGACAAATAAGACATAATACGATGCGCTTGGTATTCATTTGTTTGGCTCCTTTACCGAAATTATAGAATTTTCATATTGTGAACCACGTTGCTGTTCCGTGTGGTTGGTTATCGGACGCAGCAATTTGATGTTCGACGCACTCTATATCGACCGGGGGCGCTGGAGCTTTAGGAAAAGAAGATGAGTGGCAGGTGATTACTACCAGTAATTCCGAACATTTTTTCTGAGCGCGGTTCACTGTGAATTGTTGTGTTCATCAATTGCGGGTGGAAATTGTTTTCGATTTGGAAATGGGAACTGTTTTGCAAGTCGGCGGCCTTTTGTGGTGGCCTGAATTGCAGATGTGGAGAGCATTGAAGTCCGTTGTGGGGTGGCTTTAATTAAGGATGTAGAGAGCGTTGAGCGACCGTTGTGTGATGGCTTGAATTGCTGATGTTGAGAGCGTTGAACGACCGCCGGCGGGTGGGCCGGGGGGCTGGGTGCTGCGCGTTTTGACGCCAAGGGGCCGTAATGGGGTGGCTCCGGGCGGCCCGCACAACTCGCTGCGCTCAAACAGGTGCGGGCCGAACGCCCTGCGCCCACCCCATAACGGCCCCTACGCGTCTTCACGCATTGCAGCACCCAGCCCCCCGCCCCACCCGCCTCCGTGGGAGAACAGGCGATGTCACTTTTGCGGTTGGGCAAATCCCTTTTTCTTAAATACAACCCTGTCCAATAGAGATGCATTTGTTCGATTATGGGGCGCCGGATAATATTGATAGCGATGGCTATTGTACCTCCCGTAGGGGCACGGCATGCCCTGCCCTTGCTGGATGTTGGGGGGAACCCGGGCACGGCGTGCAAGAGGATCGGGTCTTATTGGGCACGGCGTGCCGTGCCCCTACGGGTTGGATGCGTGGCAGGACCCATCTGCTCGTCCACCCTCAAGCCAATAAAATCGATAGAATTCATTAGCTTAAAACTTAACACTTAAAACTTAAAACTGCCCGCCAGGGCCCAACTATCTTCTAAAAAAAACCGGCCGCAGATACACCCCCCTAAGGGAAGATACCTGCGACCGGTATTTTGTGCTACATCAAGATCGATGAAACAGGTCCATCACTCGGACTTGGACTGCGACTCCTGCCACCGTTTGAAGGACTGCCAACGCTTCCACTCCAGGAATTCGTCGTAGGCTTCACGCCCCTCCTTGGAGCGTTTCCACTCCTGGAACTCCTCGAACTCCTCTTTCTCTTGTTGCCACTGCTGAAAGCGGCGGAACTCCTCGCTGTCGGCAGGGGTGAGGGTTTCGGAGGTTGGCGCGACACCGGCAGACGGCTGCTGGTCGGTTTTGCGCTTGTTGGAATCGTACACCGTGTATTCCCCCGATTTCCCTGTCAAGAGGCCGGGGCCGCTGGGGATTTCGTTGGCCGATTCATACTCGAACGGTTTGGGTTTCATGCCGCCACAACCGATTGCCAACATCGAAACCGTTAGCATCGAAATCAACAGTGACCATCTGGACTTGCAGTGTTTCATCGTTCAACCTTATCTTTTGATTTAGAACTTGACCCGGGAACCCACCATGGCTTGGCGGATATCGTCAGGATCGGGGCCACTGGCGGCCTGCAGCATGTACTGACGGTAGGAAACAAAAAATTCAACCGGTTTCCAAGGGGTGATCACATAAGCCACACCCCAGTTGGAAGAGTCCTCGTTATTGATCCGCAGGTTTTCGTTCCAGCCGTATTCAACGGAGAGTGCATGGATGTCGAATTTGTATCCAAGTTTAAAATAATAGTGGTAGGCTTTGAGCCGGTTTGGTTGATCGATGTCTCTTTCACCGTATGCGCCGGTGATGTTCAGGCCGAAAGGCATCAACCATGACAACGAGCCACTAAACTGTTTGAAATTATTTCTTTGATTACCATCGACATAGCCAACTGAAGCAGCTAATTTGTTGCCGGCGAAATCAGCGGCATAAAAAGCGCCGAATTCATAAGCTTCTCCATTTGTGAAGCTGGTGGCCAATTTCAGACCGCCAAAGCTCGGAGTATTATAGCGAATCCGCTCGCTGCGACCAATACCATCAAAATTGCTCCGAACTTGGCCGACTCTTGCACCGAAGTCGACACCGTTGCCCTGCTTGAACATGAAACCGCCGGCAGTATCGGCTACACCGGAATAGTTGATCACGCCGGTGCCGGAAAGATCCGATTCGGAGGTGGTGTCGGCCGCGCCGGAGCCCTTGCCGATTTCGAACTTACCGAAGGCGGTATCGAAGTAGATATTCATCCAACGATCGTTCCAGTTGAATGCACCGTCGTTGTTCTGATCCATGGAGAGAGCGAAAGAACTGTTGCGTTGAGCGTCGAACTCCAAATGCGTTCCGATCTTCACCTTGCCGAAATCCTCGGACGCGGTGAAGCGGAAACGGGTGGAGGAGTTGGCGTTGTCAGCCACGAAGACGTCGGTGCGATCCCCGTCATCCGCCCACATGAACAGTTGGTTGACCTGGCCGGACAGTTTGGCTTCGAGGGCCGCCGCCGGTGTTGCCAGGAAGGGTAGGATGAGGAGCACTGCCAGTACGCCATAGCCGAACTTGCTTCTGATCTGTTTCATTGTTTCCCTCCTTTGGGAGATTAAAAAAGTGAATGAATACTTCTTGGCCTGAAATGGCCGGTACGTCTTTCGGGTCAGGGCATCGTTAAGGGGTGGCAGCCATTGAACGGCACCCGGATGCGAACACGCTTTCGGCGTAGGTTCGTGGTGTGTCCGGGTGAAATGTCCGCCAAACATCGTTCATGGGAACCGCCACCGCGCTTCAGGTCTTTACGGCTCGAGTGTTTGCGAGTGTTTTTGTGACCTGAACGGGCCCTGGTGCCCGCTCCAAAACCATAGTTAGGGCTAATAGCAGATTCCAATATGCAAGAAAACCATTTTTTTTATGATTTCTAAATATATAGTGAACCCTGTTTGTGTCTGTCTTCGTTATTGATATGGTTTGTATATCGGATGTGTTAGCGTTGTGTGAGGAAATGGTGAGATTTGTGTGAGAGGGGCGCCGCTGGCGATGGCCGGCGGCGTTCCGGGTGTGGGTCAGCTGCCGGGGCGCAGGCGGTCATCGGCCCAGAGGATCAGCTCTTCGGTGGTTTCCCAGGAGATGCAGGCGTCGGTGATGGAGACGCCGTAGGCCATGGTGCGCAGGTCGCCGGTGTTTTTTTGTTGGCCTTCATTGAGGTTGCTTTCCAGCATGGCGCCGACGATGGCGTCGCAACCGGCGGCCCGTTGGTTGATGACGTCCTTCCAGACCAGGGCCTGCTCCTCGAACCGTTTGTGGGAGTTGGCGTGGGAGCAGTCCACCACCACGGCTTCGGCGCGCTTTTTGGCGTTGAGCATGTCCAGCACTTCGCGGATGCTGCACGAGTCGTAGTTGGGGCGCCGGCCACCGCGCAGGACCAGGTGGGCGTAGGCATTGCCGGTGGTGGTGACCAGGCAGGCCTTGCCGTTGTGGTCGATGCCCAGGAAATGCTGTGGGGAGGCGGCGGCGATCATGGCGTTGATGGCCACGGACAGATTGCCGTCGGTGCCGTTCTTGAAACCCACGGGCATGGAGAGGCCGCTGGCCATTTCGCGGTGGGTCTGGGACTCGGTGGTGCGCGCTCCGATGGCCGCCCAGCAGACCAGGCCGGCGATGTACTGGGGAATGAAGGGGTCCAGCAGTTCGGTGGCCGTGGGCAGCCCCAGGGCGGTGATGTCGCTCAACAACTTGCGGGCCCTTTTGAGACCGGTGACCATGTCGTAGGAGCCGTCCAGGTGGGGGTCGTTGATCAGCCCTTTCCAGCCCACCGTGGTACGCGGCTTTTCGAAATAGACCCGCATGACCAGGTAGAGGCGGTCCGCCACCTTGCGCTGCAGCGCGGCCAGCCGCTCGGCATATTCCATGGCGGCCGTTTCGTCGTGAATGGAGCAGGGGCCGGTGATCACCATCAGGCGCGGGTCCTTGCGGGTGATGATCTCCTGGATCACTTTGCGGCCCTGCATGACGGTTTCGGCCGATGCCTCGTTGATGGGCAGCTCCTCTTTCAAGGCATCGGGCGCGATGAGGGGGGTGAACTCCCGGACGCGAACATCATAGGTTTTCATGATCCAATTCCTCTCTTGTTGGTGCAAAAAGTCGTGAGGCGTGCCGGTAATCCCTTTGCGGCGGAACGCAAAAAGCCGCGGGACCGGTCGGCCCGCGGCTTTTTGCTGGTTATAAAGGCTTCAGCGCACCCCGGGTCGACCGCTGCCGTAAAAATAATAATAGTAATAGAGATCGCGCATGGCGAATGGCGGCAGTGAGTGGGTCGTTTCGGGGGTGAACATGTTGATTCGGTTCTCTGTTGCTATCGGTAAAGTCATATTTTTGCACTTCTATATGGTGATCGGGTGTGGATGTCAATTTTTTATTTACATTGGGTTGGCGGACCGATAATCTGTGGCGGGACCGTAAGTGAGGGTCCCGTATGCGTTTTTGCGGACGGTCTTGGTTGCAAAGCCGCCGATCCAGTTCATTCTTCAAAGGAGAAATTCCCATGAAACATGTAAGCATTTGGTCAACGACGGTGGCGCTGGTCATCGTTTGCGGCATCCTGTTGATGCCACTGATGGTTGTCGCCGAGGAGGCGGCAAAAGAGGATGGGAAGCCCGAAAATGCGGCGGTGGTCAACGGCACGGAGATTTCCTACAAGGATTTCGAGTGGGAGCTCGATCTTTATGTCCAGCGGCTTCAGGCGCAGGGGATGCAAATTCCCGAGCATCTCCAGGTGCAGGTGCGCCAGGAGGTGCTCAATGATCTGATCAATCGCGAACTGATTTTTCAAGAGAGCGTGAAGCAGGGGATCGCCGTAACGGACGAGGATGTCGATCGGGAGTTGGCGGCCATCAAGCAGCGCTACCCGGATCCCAAGCAGTTCGACACAATTTTGCAAAGCATGAAAATGAGCGAGGAGAAGCTCAAGGGTCAGATCGCGCAACGCTCCGCCATCACCGCCTTGCTCGAAAAGGAGATCGTTACCAAGGTGGATGTGGGCGCTACGGAGGTCAAGGCGTACTACGACGACCATCCGGAGATGTTCGAACGGCCCGAGGAGGTGCGCGCGCGCCACGTTCTGATCAAGGTGGCGCCGGATGCCGAAGCGGAGGCCAAGGCCGAGGCGCGGCAGAAGCTGGTCGGGATCAAGGAGAAGCTGGACGGCGGGGCGGATTTCGCCGAGCTGGCCGAGGCCCATTCCGAGTGTCCCAGCAGCCAGAACGGCGGCGACCTGGGATTCTTCGGCAAGGGTAAGATGGTGCCGGCCTTCGAAGCGGCGGCCTTTGCATTGGCGCCGGGTACGGTCAGCGACATCGTGGAGACCGATTTCGGCTACCACCTGATCAAGGTCGAGGAGCAGCGCGATGCCGGCACCATGGGGTTTGAGGAGGTCAAGTCCCGGATCGCCGACAATCTGCGCAACGAAAAAATCCAAAAGGAATTGGTCGCGTACTTGGAAAAATTGCGGGATACCGCTAAAATCGAGAAGTTCGTGCCGTAATCGATATTTTTGCCCGGCGGACGGAGGGGACGGATGGCGCCACATGGGCCGTCCGCTCCGCCGGCCGTCGCCACTCGGGTTTTGGAACAATGAGGGCGCTATGAGCACATCGCTGTTAATCAAAGACACCGTTCACATGGAGATCCAAACCTTCCAGCGGCCCGCCGACATGCGGCGCCTGAAGGAAAACCACGTGGCCTTCAGCGGCTCACCGCGGCAACATTGGACGGATCCGGCGAAAGTGATCCTGGTGGCCGATCCCTACAGCCGAAGTACTTTTTATTACGAATTCCGCATCGCCGACATCGCCTTCGTGCAGGACCTGCCCAATATCGTCAGTCCCGACGAGGAGGTGATTCCCATGGTGCGGGTGTGGGTCAAAAAACGCAGCCTGGCGCTGCGCTGCACACCCTTCATCGTTGAGGAAACGGTCTAGATCAGCTCCACCAACTCATCCACAATCCGGTCCAGGAACAGCATGCCCTCAACGGTCAGGCGGCAGCGGCGGTCGTCCATGTCGATCCAGCCTTCGGCGGAGCAGCGGTCCAGGGCGGTGTGAAAAAACAGTTTGAAGTCGATCTGGAAACGGTTTTGAAAGCCGGCCAGGTCGATGCCGTCCGATTGCCGCAATCCCAGAAACAGGGCCTCCATCATCTGCTGCTCTTCAGACAACACCTCTTCGTCGGCCAGTGGGGGCGTGCCGCGGCCGATGGATTCCAGATAGGCGTCCAGGGAGCGATGGTTCCACCAGCGATGGGGCAGGCGGCACCCATGGGCCGACGGCCCGAAGCCGATATACGGGTGGCCGTTCCAATATTTCTGGTTGTGCTTGGAGCGCCAGCGGCTGCCGCGGGCATAGTTGGACACTTCGTAGTGATCGTAACCGGCGGCACCCAGGAAATCATGGGTCATGCGGAACAGATCGGCCACGCGCAGCTCGGAGAGCGGGGCGAAGCGCCCGGTCTGCAAATCGTCGTGCAGCCGGGTCCCGGGCTCATAGGAGAGCATGTAGCAGGCCAAATGTTTGGGCCCCAGCCGGATGGCTTGCAAAAGGTCTTTTTTCCAAGTGCCCGGTGTCTGGTCCGGCAGGCCGAAGATCAGGTCCAATCCGATGTTGTTGAAGCCCGCAGCCACGCCGGCCTGCACGGCGGTTAGAGCTTGCTCGGCGGAATGGCGGCGACCCAGGAAGGCGAGGTTGCGGTCGTCGAAGGATTGTACGCCGATGTTGAGTCGGTTGAAGCCGAAAGCGGCGTAATCCTGCAGATCCCGGGTGGTGATGGAAGCCGGATTGACCTCCAGGGTCATTTCGGTCGTGGGGGTCAGATTGAAACAGACCGCCGCAGTATCCACTATCCGTCCCATTTGGCGGGGGGTCAACACGGACGGCGTTCCGCCGCCGATGTAGAGGGTGTCGGCCCGCAGCCCCTGCTCTGCGGCTTGCTGCATTTCCCATTGCAGGGCGTCCAGATAGGCCGGGATGCGGTCCAGTGCGGAGATGGAGTAAAAATCGCAGTAGGGGCATTTGCCGCGGCAAAAGGGGATGTGAATGTAGATGCCGACCGGTTGCGCGGCGGCCGTGCTTTCAAGTGCCATTACCGTATCCTGTAGGGGGCTGTATCGGGATGTGGATCGTTTGGGACATGGTTCAGAAAGCGCCCAGTTGACACCTGTTGATGCGGATGCCCAGTTTCTCGCAGGCGTTGGCTACCGCCATGCGGGGCATGCCCGTGGTGTCGGCGATGTGCCAGGCCGCGGCGCACGGCAGGCGTCCGTCCACCAGGGCCGCCTCGATGGCGGACTGCAGGTCGGGCGTCACCGATTCGGCGGGTACGATGGCCTTGCGGCCTTTGCCGTAACCGAACAGGCCGAGCTGGCATTTTTGAATTTGCCCTTCCTGTAAGTCGATGGCCACGCCCGCTTCACGGGGAGAAACCCCCTGCTCTTGGGCGATGGCGTGGGCCGTGCTGCAGGTGATGGTTTTGCCGGTCATGCGCCGGACGATGGCCTCGGCCAGTGCCGGCGCCACCGTTGTGCCGGCCGGGTGTTTGGCCGCAAAATGCCCTTTGTCTATATGTGCCATGGCATGCAATCCTTTCTTTTCCTTGGAGAAGGGGGCCTCCGACGGGCATTGAACAACAGGTGTAAACGTTCAATGACAAATGAAGGCGTCCCCTTGTTTAATAAAAGGACACGTCCATTGTCAAACGGCAATCACCTCTATCCGGCCAGCGTGGCGGTCAACTCGTTGACGGCGCCGCTGACCTGACCGGCCATCTCTTCCGCGTTTTCCGGCTTGAGGCGCAAAATCTCCAGGCTGTCCGGACTCAACGGCAGCTCCTGGAAGCCCGGTCCGCCGCCGAAGCCGGCCAGACCCGCGATGTGGTTGGCAAGATGTACGATGTGGGCCAACTGGTTGCCGTTCGAACCTTCCGGGCAGTGGTGATAGCGCATGGCGTCGGCTTGATTTTCCGGCAGTTTCCACTTTTTACACAGATCGTAGGCGATTTCCGTATGGTCGAAGCCGAGGATATGGCGTTCGGCCAGCAGGAAGGAGGGGGAACGGTCCCGCAGGAAAGCATCGAAGGCGTCTCTCTGCTTGAGGACGTGGGGGTCGAGGGCGAGTTTGCCGGCATCGTGAATCAGGCCGACGGAAAAGGCGTCGTTTTCCAGGCTCGGCGCCCTTTTTTGGGCGATCAGGCGCGATGCCATGGCGGTGGCCAGGCTGTGTTTCCACAGGCCGCCGGCGTTGAGCCCGTATCCTTTGAGCTGTTGTCCCAGCAGGGCGCTGGAGGAGGCCATGGTAATGACCTGCTCCAGGGTTTTATATCCCAACACCACCGATGCCTGGTGGATGGAGCTGACCATGCCGCTCAATCCGTAATACGCCGAATTGGCCACCTTGAGCACTTTGGCGGCGATGGCCTGGTCCGATTCGATGATGCCGGCGATGTCCTTGAAACTGGAATTGGGATCGGACAACACGCCCCGCGCCTTGATCAACACCTTGGGCATGGGGGGCAGGTCGTTGACACGCTTGATGATACGGTTTTTAATATCTTCACTGCTCAATTCGGTATCCGCTGATTCGGACAGCGGCTTGAAGACCAGGCGGTTCCCATCATCCGCTTCGGGGCGAAGGTCGATGGTGATCTTGGCCTTGCAGGACGGGCAGGGGAAGCTCACCAATCTGCCGTGGGGCAGCCGGTCATCGGGCAGGGTATAGCTTTTCATACATGACGAACAGGACACTTTCATGAAATCGCCTCACTTGACATTTGACATTCCCCCATGTTCTTTTCCCGCTACCGCCCCTCAGTGGCAGCGGCGCCGCGGGGCGGCCGACCGCCCATCGGCACCGGGGGGGCATACTGCCATATTATCGGTTGCAAGCCAAGGAAAGTTGAGCATTAAAAAATGTTGAGCCTTAAAAGAGGGGAAGACGAAATCCATGAAAATCACGCTGGTCATGGCAATGACCGTCGACGGCAAGATCGCACGACATCATACCCACTATCCGGACTGGACCGGTAAAGCGGACAAGCGCATGTTCAAACAGCTGACCCGAAACGCCGGGGTGATTATCATGGGCTCGCGCACCTATGCCACCATCGGCAAGCCCTTGCCCGAGCGTCTCAACTGGGTGATGACCCGCCGGCCGCAACACTTCAGCGCCGCTCAGAACCTGGTGTTCAGTGACGATCCGCCCGAGGCCATTGTCGGTCGCCTGGCGGAGCGGGGTTATTCGCAGGCCGCCTTGACAGGCGGCGCGACCATCAACACCCTTTTTGCACGCGCCGGTCTGATCCACGAAATGGTGTTGACGGTCACCCCCAGACTCTTCGGCCAAGGGCTCTCCCTTTTTGCCGAGCCGCTGGAGATGGACCTGGAGCTGCTGGACCGGCGCGAGCTGGATCCCGGCACCCTGGTGCTGCACTACCGTTGTCGCTTCTAGCCGCTTTTCGGATCGCCGGTCCGCCATTGTTTGTTTGACAGGATAGCGGTCCTTGAGGCATAAAATTGCCGATTTATAAATAAAACTTCTTTCCATCGAGGATGTGCCCCATGGATCTGATGTTGTACAATACCCTGACGCGGCGAAAAGAGCTCTTTCGCCCCATCCAGCCACCGCAGGTGGGCCTTTATACTTGCGGACCGACGGTCTACAATTACGCCCATATCGGCAATTTGCGGACCTACATCTTCTCCGATGTGCTCAAGCGGGTGCTGGCCTACAACGGCTACAAGGTGCGCCATGTGATGAATATCACCGATGTGGGGCACCTGACCGGTGATCGCGACATGGGTGAGGACAAACTGGAGCAGGGGGCCCAACGGGAAGGCAAAAGCGCCTGGGAGATCGCCGCGCACTACACCGAAGCGTTCAAGAAGGACATCGAACGGCTCAACATCCTGTCGCCGACGGTGTGGTGCAAGGCCACCGAAACCATTCCCGAACAGATCCAACTGATCCGTATTCTGGAGCAAAAAGGGTACACCTACCGCACCAGCGACGGCATCTATTTCGACACCGCCCGCTTCGCCGGTTACACCAAATTGTCCCATCAGAACCTGGAGGCCCTGCAGGAGGGTGCCAGGGTGGAAAGGAACCCGGAAAAGCGCAATGCCACCGATTTCGCCCTCTGGAAATTCTCACCACCCGATGTGCAGCGGCAGATGGAGTGGCCGTCGCCCTGGGGAACGGGGTTTCCCGGTTGGCACATCGAGTGTTCGGCCATGAGCATGAAGTACCTGGGCGAAATGCTGGACATCCATTGCGGCGGCACCGACCACATCGATGTGCACCACACCAACGAGATCGCCCAGTCGGAGGCGGCCACCGACCGCAAATTTTTCAATTTCTGGATGCACGGCGCCTTTTTGATTATTGCCGGCGGTAAAAAGATGGCCAAGAGCGAGGACAACTTCCTCACCTTGGATGTGACCGTGGCACGCAACCGGGTGGAGCCCCTGGCCTTCCGTTTCGCCGCCTTTCAGACCCACTACCGCAAGCCCATGGAGTTCAGCGAAGAGGGGTTGGCGGCCGCCCAGAACGGGCTGCAGCATTTGCGCAACCAAGTGCGCGCCCTGCTGGATGGCGCTTCGCCCGCCGTGATCGATAGCCAATATCAAGAGAAGTTTCGCCAGGCCGTCAACAATGATCTCAATATGCCCCAGGCGATGGCCGTGGTGCAGGAGATGCTCAAATCCGATCTGCCGGCGCCGATCAAATTAGCCACCTTGTTCGATTTCGATCAGGTGTTGGGGTTCGATCTGCAGGGCTTGGACGCAGGCGAAGCGCTACCCGACGAGATCCGTGCCCTGGCCGATGCCCGGCGCCGGGCGCGCAAGGAAAAACAGTGGGCCTTGTCCGACCAGCTGCGGGACGAACTGCAAGCCAAGGGCTACGTTGTGCAAGACACCCCCCAGGGCATGAAGGTGTTCAAGGCCTGAGGCGCAAGCCGGGGGAACACCCCCTTGAGGCATCGTATATGGGAAGTGCATGGCAAAACGACCTGCTGCGGGACCCGTCCGCCTTGCGGGCCCACATCGACCGCACGGTGGGCATCGAGCCGTTGTCCCGGGGGCCGGCGGACACCGATCCGACATCCCTCAAAAGGGATTCGGTGGTGCTTTTCGTGCTCAGCCAATTTGCCGGCGGCGCGGACGCAGGGGAGCCATGCCTCATCTTGAACAAGCGTTCGCCCCGGGTGCGGCAGGCCGGCGACTTGTGCTGCCCCGGCGGTGGTTTTTCGTTGCCCGCCGATCGGTTGTTGGCGCGCCTGATGGACCTGCCGGGCTCTCCGCTCAAACGGTGGACCGGTTGGCGTGGCCGTCACAACCCCCGGACGCGGCGCCTGGCCTTGCTGCTGTCCGCCGGTCTGCGCGAAGCGTGGGAGGAGATGCGCCTCAACCCCTTGGGGGTGCGCTTTCTCGGCATGCTGCCCCAACAACATCTGGTGATGTTCAAGCGGGTGATCCACCCCATGGTGGGATGGGCCCCGGCCCAACGGCTCAGGCCCAACTGGGAGGTGGCGCGGATCGTTCCCATTCCCCTGCGCCACTTGCTCGATCCGGCGCGATACGGCCGTTTCCGGCCCATGGTGATACCGGAGAACGACAACGAGCGGCAACGCCTGCGCCATGAGGACTTTCCCTGTTTCATCCACGAGGATGATCACGGCCGGGAAATGCTATGGGGCGCCACCTACCGCATCACCTTGAGTTTCCTCGCGCGGGTGTTCGACTTCCAGCCGCCGGAGGTGGATCGATTGCCGCTGGTGCATCGCCGCCTGGACCCCAACTACCTCAACGGCTCGCGTTGGGATCCGACAACCGCACAACGCAACGACGTCCGGGACTGGTAGGGCGCCGCACACAGCCCATCAAGCCTTGCCGGCCAGTATCAACATGATGGCATTTTGCATGTGCATGCGATTTTCCGCCTGTTGGAAGATGATGGAGGCCGGGGATTCCATCACCGCATCGGTCACCTCCAAGCCCCTTTGGGCCGGAAGGCAGTGCATGAAAACCGCCGTGGGTTTGGCGGCCGCCATCAGGTCGGGCGTGACGGTGAATCCCTGGAAATGACGTTTGCGTTCGCGCAGTTCATGTTTTTTGCCCATGGAAGCCCACACGTCGGTGTACACCACATCGGCATCCGTAACGGCCTTCAGGGGATCGTTGGTGATCTCCACGGTGCCCACACCGGCTGCTTCGGCCATGGCCAAGGTGGCTTGCTCCGGCGGATAGTTCAGGGGGCAGGCACAGACGAAATGGAAGGGCAAGCGGGTGGCCAGCCGCAGCCAGCTGTGGACGATGTTGTTGCCGTCGCCCACATAGGCGATTTTCAGATCGTCCAGGTGGCCCCGGTGTTCCCGGATCGTGAGGATATCGGCCATGATCTGGCAGGGATGGTTGTAGTCGGTAAGGCCGTTGACCACCGGTACCGTGGCGTAGCGGGCCAGCTCCAGCATGTGTTCATGATCGAACAGGCGCGCCATGATCATGTCGTTGTACCCACTGAGAACACGGGCCACATCCTTGGCCGGCTCCCGGTTGCCCACATCCACATCGGCCGGCCCCAGATACAGGGCGTGTCCGCCGAGACGGCAAAAACCGGTTTCAAATGAAGCTCGCGTGCGCGCCGACGGTTTGGCAAACACCATGGCCAGACTGTGATCCTTGAACGGCTGAAAAGGTTCCCGCTTTTTCAGCTTGGCCTTGACTGCCAAGGCCAATTCCATGGCTTCCAGGATCTGGTCCGTGGACCAGTCGTCCACATGCAGAAAATTTTGTTTCATGGTGCGCTCCTTTGCGGCCTCCGCATGGTTTTCCGCCTCCGGATCGAATCGCGATCATGGTTTCTGCGCATCCAATACCCCGTAATGATGGTCGATCAGCGGAAAAAAAATACATAAATCAAATCTCGGTGTCTGCGTCAAGGATTCAATGGTGCCGTCAGCGATTGCAGCGCACCTTGAATTGTTCGGCTGAAATGGATACCATCTATTATTGAATTTCTACGAGGGATTCGAAAATCACTTGGATGCCTCAGGAAGGAGAAATGACATGTGCGGCATATGCGGCATTGCAGCCTTCAACCCATCGACGGTCGATGCGTCCGGCTTGACACGGATGATGGATGCGATGGCCTCCCGGGGACCCGATGGCGCCGGGCTCGTCATGCAAAACACGGTGGCGCTGGGGCATCGGCGTTTGAAAATTATCGATTTGAGCGACAAGGCGCAGCAGCCGATGGTGGATGCCTTTTTGGGGCTGACCATCGTCTACAACGGCGCCATATACAACTACAAAGCGTTGCGTGAAGAATTGGAGGGTAAGGGATACACTTTTTTCTCCAGCGGCGACACGGAAGTGATTCTCAAAGCCTATCACCACTGGGGCGAACAGTGCGTCACCCGTTTCAACGGGATGTTCGCCTTCTGCATCCTGCACCGTGATGAGGGGCGTCTCTTTCTGGCCCGAGATCGCCTGGGCATCAAGCCCCTTTACTACACTCAGAATGCACGGCGGTTCGCCTTCGCCTCGACCCTGCCCGCCCTGCTGGCAGGCGGCGGGATCGACACGCGGATCGATCCGGTGGCCCTCAACCATTACTTGAGCTTTCATGCCGTGGTGCCGCCACCCCACACCATCCTGCAGGGGATTCGCAAACTGCCGCCGGCCACCACCATGACGGTGACGCCCGACGGGCAAACACGGTTCAACACCTACTGGGAGCTCTCTTTCGATCGCGATGAGGCGCGGCAACAGTACAGCCTCGAGGATTGGGGGCGATTGTTGCGGGAATCGCTGGAAGCGGCGGTGCAGCGACGCTTGACGGCCGACGTGCCCGTGGGTGTGCTGCTGTCGGGCGGCCTGGATTCGAGCCTGCTGGTGGGGTTGCTGGCCCGGGCCGGGGCTCACGATTTGAACACTTTCTCCATCGGTTTCGAGGCCGCCGGCGGGGAGGCGGGCGACGAGTTCCGCTACTCCGACCTGATCGCCGACCATTTCGGCACGTTTCATCACAAGATCGAGGTGGACACCGGCCAGGTGCTGCCGTCCCTCGATCCCTGCATCCGGGCCATGAGCGAGCCCATGGTGAGCCACGACTGCATCGGCTTTTACCTCCTGAGCCGGGAAGTGGCCCGCCACGCCAAGGTTGTCCAAAGCGGCCAGGGCGCCGATGAAGTCTTCGGCGGCTACTACTGGTATCCGCCGATGATGGCCAGTGAAGACCCGGTGGAGGACTATGCCCGTGAGTTCTTCGACCGTGGTTACGAAGAGTACAAAAGCATGGTTCACCCCGATTATCACCAGGGAGATTGGAGCCGCAACCTGGTGCGCCGGCTGTTCGAAAAAGATCCGCACATGTCGCCGGTGGACAAGGCTTTGAAGATCGACACCACGGTCATGCTGGTGGACGACCCGGTCAAGCGCGTGGACAATATGACCATGGCCTGGGGGCTGGAAGCCAGGGTGCCTTTTCTGGATCACGAGCTGGTGGAGCTGGCCGCCCGCATGCCGGCCGCCCTCAAGGTGGATCACGGCGGGAAGTACATCCTCAAGGAAATGGCCCGTGAAATCATTCCCGCAGACGTGATCGATCGCCCCAAAGGCTACTTTCCGGTGCCGGCGCTCAAGTACCTGCAAGGCGAATACCTGGATTATGTGAGGGATACGCTGACCAGCACCAGCGCCCGGCAGCGCAACCTTTTCGAGCCGGCCTACGTAAAGATGTTGCTCGATGACCCGGAAGCACATCACACACCCCTGCGGGGTTCCAAGCTGTGGCAGGTCGCCCTGCTGGAGCGTTGGTTGACGTTGCACGGGGTTTAACTTCCTGGAGGCCATCCATGGACAAGCATCAACGCCCCGGCGGACGAATGGATCGCATGCATTCGCCTTCCTTGAAAAATTGGGAGCCCCCGCGCAGTCCGGCCTATGATCGCATGCGGCCCGACACCAGCGTGGACATGGGTTGGGGACGCATCATCTTCGGCCAAACCTTCGCCGACGCGGACAGTTTGTTCGCGGCCATGAACAGCGAAGCGCCGGGCCGGCGGGACGTCACGTTCTACTTGCGCGATCCCCATGTGCTGCTGGCCATGGCACCGGATCGCTTCTTTCTGGACCCCTCCCACACCTACCGGATCTGGGCCCACGATTACCGGCCGCTCAAGGCCAGAAGCCAGATCTTCACGGTGCGCCGCGTCTCCACCCGGGAACATGTGGAAGGGATGAACAGAATCTACCGTTGCCGCCGGATGGTCACCTGCGATCCCGATTTCATTCTGGACTACCATGCCACCAAACTGCGCACCTACATGGTGGCCGAGACCCTGCACGACCAAAGCATCATCGGCACGGTGACCGGGGTCGATCACGTGGAGGCCTTCAACGACCCGGAAAACGGCGCCAGCCTATGGTCTCTGGCCGTGGATCCGACGGCCGACGCACCGGGTGTGGGCGAAGCACTGGTGCGCCACCTGGTGGAGCACTACTTCACCCGCGGGCGCAACTACGTGGATCTGTCGGTGATGCACGACAACCAGGAGGCGATCCATCTCTACGAGAAGATCGGATTTCAACGCGTGCCGGTCTTCTGCGTCAAACGCAAGAACCCGATCAACGAGAAGCTCTTCATGCCCCAGGCACCCGACAGCGAGCTCAACCCCTACGCCCGGATCATCATCGACGAAGCGCGGCGCAGGGGCATCGGGGTGGAGGTGGTCGACCAGGAGGCCGCTATTTTCACCCTCACCCTGGGGGGACGCACCATCCATTGCCGCGAATCGCTCACCGATTTGACTTCCGCAATCGCCATGATGCGCTGCGACGACAAGCGTCTGACCCACCGCGCCCTGGCGCGTGCCGGGCTGCACGTGCCGCAACAGTTCGCCCCCGGCAGCGATGAGGAAAACCAGGCCGTGCTCGACCGGTTGAGCCGCGTGGTGGTCAAACCGGCCCGGGGCGAGCAGGGCCGCGGCATCAGCGTGGACATCCGCGACGGTGCGGCGCTGGCCAAAGCCATCCAAGCGGCCGAGGCAGTCTGCCCGGATGTCATCATCGAGGCCTATGTGGAGGGCCAAGACCTGCGGGTGATCGTTCTGGGATATAAATTCGTCGCCGCCGCGGTGCGCCGGCCGCCCCAGGTGACCGGTACCGGGCAACACACCGTGGCCCAATTGATCGAGAAGTACAACCGCCGCCGCATGGCCGCCACGGGTGGCGAAAGCAGCGTGCCCCTGGACGAGGAAACCGCCCGCTGCGTGGCGGAGGCCGGATTCGCCATGGAGGACACGCCCCCCGACGGGCAGACCATCGTGCTGCGCAAGGCGGCCAATCTGCACACCGGTGGCACCATTCACGATGTCACCGAAGAGATCCATCCCGCCCTTGTCGAGGCGGCGGAAAAGGCCGCCGTGGCGCTGAACATACCGGTCACCGGCCTCGATTTATGTGTGCCGGACCTGCAGGCGCCCGACTACCATATCATCGAAGCCAACGAGCGGCCCGGGCTGGCCAATCACGAACCCCAACCGGTGGTCGAGCGGTTCATCGACTTGCTCTTCCCCGAAACGCTGCCGCTCGGCAAAAAAGCTTAATCAAAGGAGGCGATTCAGCTCAACATGGTTCCTGTGAATATCGACATGCAATACCTTCGGAAGACCTTGATCGATCTGCTCAACATCCCCAGCCCTTCCGGCTATTCGGACCAGGTGGTCCATTACGTCGGCGAAGCGCTGACCCACCTGGACATACCGTTCAGCGTCACGCGCCGCGGCGCCATTCGCGCCTGCCTGGCCGGCAGCAACAGCAAAGTGGAACGGGCGGTGTGCGTTCATCTGGACACCCTGGGCGCCATGACCCGCATGCTCAAACCCAACGGCCGCCTCGCGCCGGCGCCGGTGGGCACCTGGTCCAGCCGTTTTGCCGAAGGGGGCCGGGTCACCATTTTCAAAAGCAACGGCGAGGCCGCCCGCGGCACCGTGATGCCCCTGATGGCCTCCGGGCACGTCTACAATGACAAAGTCGACACCCAGCCCATTGACTGGGACCACGTCGAAGTGCGCGTGGACGAAAAGTGCCACACCATCGCGGATTTGAAATCCGTCGGCTACAGGGTTGGGGATTTCATCGCCTTCGACGCGGCCCCCGAAATCACCCCCGGCGGCTATGTTTGCGCCCGTCACCTGGACGACAAGGCGGGGGTCGCCACCCTGCTGGCCACGGCCCTGGCCATCCGGTCCGGCGAGATCCGCCTGCCCACCGATTGCTACCTGCTGTTCACCATCTCGGAAGAGGTGGGATCCGGCGCCTCATCCATTCTCTACGGTGATGTGGCGGAAATGGTGGTCATCGATCACGCACCGGTGGCCGAAGGGCAAAACTCCAGCGAACACAGCACCACCATCTGCATGATGGACCAGACCGGTCCCTTCGACTACCATTTGAGCCACAAGTTGATCGATTTGTGCGAGGCCCATGAAGTGCCGTACTGCACCGATGTGTTCCGCTACTACCGCAGCGATTCAGCCTCGGCCCTGGAAGCCGGCAACGACACCCGCACCGCGCTGATCGGCTTCGGCCTGGACGGCTCACACGGCAACGAGCGCACCCACCTCGATTCCCTGGCGGCAGTGGGACAATTGTTGGGACTTTACATGCAAAGCCCTCCCACCTTCATGCGGGACAAGGACGACATCTCAAGCCTGGAAGGTTTCCCCCATCAACCGTCACGCAAAGCGATCAAGATCACGACCTGATCTGTCGATGGCCATTCACAAACGGATGAACGGGGCGCCCATTCTTCGCGCCAATGACAGTTGATGCTGGGCCGTGCAGCTAAACAAGCTTCAACTTCTCAAATCTGCGTAAGAGTGGAAGATTAGAGGCGCCTCCGTGCGAGAACAGGCGATGTCCCATTTACGGCTACATGCATCCGAACCTCCAATCAATCTCCAATCAGGTAGGCTTTGCCCTGCTGCGCAAAGGCATCCATGGCCAGCCAGGCGCGGGCGCTGAAAACGATTTCGGTGCGGTTGAGCAGGGCGCGAATCTCCTGGCGGTCCATCAGGCAAATCTCGATTTCCTCGGAATCGGCGTTGTGGCGCGCGGTGGGCGTGCCTTCGACTTCGGCAAAGACCATGGCGATGGTTTCATCGGTGATGCCCGCGGAGGAGAAAAGCGCCGGGCTGTGACGGTACACGCGCACCAGGTCCAGGCCTGTCTCCTCGCGCAGTTCGCGGCCCGCCGCTTTCGCCACCGTTTCGTTAGGGTCCAGCAGGCCGGCGGGAAAACCGTACAGGTAATCACCGACGGGGATGCGGAACTCCTTGATCACCACCAGTTTGTCCATGTTGCGGTGATAGGGAACGATGATCGCCGCATCGGGGCGCCGGCGTTCGCCGGTGATGCATTTGGGCTGATCGCCCCGGCTGACCAGGTGCCAGCGTTTGGCATTGCCTTTGCGGTCCAGGTAGGAGATGGCAAAAAGGGTTGCGTATTTTACCTTGGCCAGGATGGTTGCGTTTAATATCTTCACGTGGGTCCTCGAATGGCTTCGCTGTCCACACTTTGCGTTACCACAGATGGATAAAGATTGCATCCTTTGCCGCATTTCTGTCAGAATGGTTGTGGCATGTCGCAATGGGACAAGCTGCGTTTCGGTTGAAAGAAGGAGACGATGATGGTTCCGCGATCAATAATCCATTGGAGCGCATGGGTGCCGGCTGCAGTAGCGGCTTTGATTTTGCTGTCGGTCCTCTGCGGCGGCACGGCGCAGGTAAGTGCGGAGACACAGGCAAAGGCCGCATCGGCGGATGCCCCCGATCCGGCCTTTGCGACCTGGCTGGCATCCCTGCGCGAAGAGGCGCGCGACAGTGGCATCTCGGAGGCCACCCTGGACGCCGCCCTGCAAGATGTAGCGCTCCTGGTGCGCGTAATCGAGCTGGACCGTCGCCAGCCGGAGTTTACGCAGACGTTCTGGCAATATCTGGACCGCCGGGTCACCGATACCCGGGTTGAACGCGGTCGGATGCTGTTGGAAAAGCATGGTCTTTTGTTGAATGAAATTCAGGCCAGCTACGGCGTGCCGGCGCGCTACTTGATTGCCCTGTGGGGCTTGGAGACCAATTTCGGTGACTATATGGGCAACAACCGCGTCATCGATGCGCTGGTGACCCTGGCCTACGATCAACGCCGGGCCCGCTTTTTTCGGGCGGAGCTCTTGCAAGCGCTGAAGATCATCGACCAGGGTCACATCACACCGGACGGCATGATGGGTTCCTGGGCCGGTGCCATGGGGCACATGCAATTCATGCCCTCCACATTCATGGGGTATGCCGTGGACCACACCGGTGACGGCCGCAAGGATATATGGGGCAGCCTGCCGGATGCCTTCTCCTCGGCGGCCAATTTTCTGGCCAATTCGGGCTGGCAAGCTGGGGAACTATGGGGTCGGGAGGTGCGGTTGCCCGCCCGTTTCGACCTGGCTCTGGCCGATATCCGCACCCGTAAGACGATTGCGCAGTGGTCGGCCCTCGGTGTGCGGCGGGCCGCAGGCGGCCCACTGCCGCCGGCGGACATGGAAGGCGCCATTGTCATGCCCCAGGGCCAAAGCGGCCCCGCTTTTTTGGTCTACGACAATTTCCGGGTGATCATGCGTTGGAACCGTTCGGTCAACTATGCCGTCACCGTCGGTCATTTGGCCGACCGCATTGTCGGTATGCCGCCATTAGCGAACGGACGCGAGGCGGATCACGCGCCACTGACACGCAGCGAGATCATGGAACTGCAACAACTGCTCAACCAACTCGGTTTCGTGGCGGGGGCTGCCGACGGCTTGCCGGGCCCGAGCACACAATCGGCCATCCGCGATTTTCAGAAACAGCATGCACTACCGCCAGACGGTTATCCCTCGCCCGCCCTCCTGCAACGTCTCCGGCAATCGGCACCGCCTCTGTCGTAGGGGCACGGCATGCCGTGCCCTGGTGGACGGTTGCGCAGGGGCACCGTATGCCCCGGACGTATGCCCTGGTCTATTGGAAGGTTGCAGAAGGGCAGGGCAATAGGTGCCATTTTAGCCGGTCGAACAAGGGGCACGGCATGCCGTGCCCCTTCGCGTTTGAACCTGTACCCTGCAAGGGTCGCCGTGGCCATCTCGGTGCGCGCCCGCAATCATTCATGGCCACAACCATCTCGCTGTGGCTGCCATGGGTTGAGAAGGCGTCGTTATCCGGGTGATCAACTGAGCCGGCCGCGCGCCATTCCCCTGAGTAGGGCTTGCACATTGTAACCCAGCACCTTGTGGTTGTACCCTCCCTCGAACACCGCAAAGCAGCCGGCAGCGCGGGGGCGCACGGCTTCAACGGCCATGCGGCCGATGGCTTCGTAGTCTTCCGTAGCCAGCAGCCCGCCCCAATCCTGCTGGTGGTGATCGAATCCCGCGGAGATACCCACGATATCGAAGGGTGCGGCGGCCAGGCAGCGTTCCACGGTCTGCAGATAGGATTTGCGGTTGGTGGCGGTGGGGTTTTCGATGGTCACCCAGGGGCGGTTGCCGAGGATGTCGACGCTACCGTCGCCGTAATGCAGGTCGATGTCCAGCACCAGGGCGCTGCCGATTTTGCCTTGGCTGTGCAGGTGGTGCAGGGCGACGGCCATGTTGTTGAAATGGCAGAAACCCCAGGCGTCATCGGCGGAGGCGTGGTGGCCGGGAGGGCGCACCAGGGCCATGCAGGGCTCCGCGAGGCCGATTACGGCGGCTTGAATGGCGGCGCCGGCCGCCAAGGCGGCGATCTCGTAGAGGCCTTCCCGGCGAACCGCCGTGATGTGGCTTGGGCCGTGTACGGCGGCGATTTGTGCTTCGGTGGCTTCAACTGCGGGGACGAAGGTCACCTCGCCCTCGATGACTTGCATGATGGCTTCCATGCGACCTGCCGCGGCGGCCGGGTCGTGGTCGTACACTTGGTAGAAGGCTTGGTCGAACACCACTTTGATCATCTTGGTTTCTTTCGCGAAAATGCCTGTTTAAAAGGCTTGTGCAGGTTTAAAGGGTTTATGCGGAATTTGCCGATGGGCCCAGTGGTGCCACCCAAGCGTACCCTGCGGCAAACGGCACCGCCGCTGTCGTAGGGGCACGGCATGCCGTCCCTACAGGGGTTGCCTGTGGTGTTGGACCACGGCATGTGGTGCCCCAACGGGGATTGTCGGGCGTATCATCTGGTGGCGCGTTTTTTCTCCATCATGCCTTTTATACGGTCGGCGATTTGCGCTGCCTTGTTCGAGGCTTCGAAGGATGTGTCGCCGTAATCGTATCGGGCGCCGAAATTTCCGGTGATTGTAACGCCCCGTCCCTTTTTGGTCAAATCTTTCTCACTGCATTGCACGAACAAGGCGCCCCTTTCCACATAGGTATCCCTGGCGGGCGCGCCATTGCACCGGACGGTGTCGAGAGCGATGTCGGCGATGTAGCCTCCGGCCAGGCGGTCGGGGAAATTGTTTTTTCGCGAGCCCTAAAGACCAAACCCTTCTTGCCGTGCCTGTGTTGCGGCGTGGCCACCTTCACCGTCGCCTTGATGGGTGACGTATCGATAACGGGCAGATCGAGGCTGGAGCGTCTGATGGCATCGAACCAGACAAACACCTGCGGTTCAGGGAAAATCTCGGGCGTGACCTCCGGTTGGACACAGGTAATGGTCAGGCGAATGCGGTGATCTAATTTGAAGATATAAGAGAGCGGCCCGAGGGCGAAGTCCAGTCGGTGTTGCCTGCCGGGGGTGAGGGGTTCCATATCTTCCTTCAAATCGTAGGCGCCCCAGAATGCCGGCGGCATCCAGTAAGACCGGTTGGCCCGCGCCAGGTGGTTCAAGGCGCTGCCGTAGGAGGCATACAGTCCCTGTACGTCCGCAATCGACAACACATAGCCGAACTTCACCAGCAACTTGGCCGCACCGGGATACAAATCACCGCCAGGTGGATCTCCTGGTGTTATATTTCCTGACCGATTAATCCTCAACAGATGCTTAGAGTTATAGAAAAACAACTTATGTCACATCGCCCCGCGACAGGTGCCGGTGATCAAGCTCAATAGAACGTTGTCGGCTCAATTTAGGCCTCCTTCGACGTTTTGCGTGGCATGCATTTTTGCAGATCGCCGGACAGGCCGTAGATGCGGTCGGTGGCAAACAACCATCCCGGCTATATGCATGCATGCGCCTGCCTGAATGCGTTTTTCCAGGGACATCTCGCCATGAGAGTGTCGCACCCGTGCTATCTTCCGTATCCATCTTTTCCGTGGGGCCGGAACACCTAATCCTGCAATGGAAATCATTACAGGGACTTATGATAATCCTTAGGATACTTTCGCGCTCCCGGCACAAGCTTTGCTGTCAACCCAACCGGGTGTATCGGTTTTGCCAAGGTGGCGGGGGGTGAAATCCTTTGTTTCACTCCCCGCGCGCCGACTTCGATGAGATTCATCGGCAATAGATACCGTTACAGGAGCGATAGGCAAACATGAGCGACAAGCTGGATGATTTCGTCAACGATTTGCAAGGCCGTATATTCGAAGAGACACGAGCGGCCTATGGTGAGCTGGGGTTTGAACGCTGGCGCAACCCGTTGTACCAGGGCGCCATGCAGGACGCCCATGGCCGCGCGCGCCTTAAAGGCACTTGCGGCGATACGATGCAACTGTTTCTGAAATTCGAACAGGGCCGGGTCGTGTCTGCATCCTATTTGACCGACGGTTGCGGCGCCAGCACCGTATGCGGATCATTGGCCGCCGAGATGGCCCATGGATGCACGCCCGAGGCCATCGCCGACATCACGGGTGAAACAATACTGGAATTATTGGGTGTTTTTCCCGAAGAGGACCGCCACTGCGCCTTTCTTGCCGCGGCCACCCTGCAGGAAGCCCTCAGCGATTATATGCGACACACCATACTGGATGCCGATTCCCGGATAAAGTGATGCGAAGGAAGACGAAGGGTTGCGTCGCAAATTTGCGATGAATGGTCGGTAGGGGTGCCGCAGCGCGACACTATCCTCAGTGGTGAACGGAGCGCATGTCGACCACAAATTTTCAACTTTGAACTATTTTCCGTCGGTTGTTCAACTTACGAATCGCATCACGCCGCGTACATCGATTCAATCAAATCTTTGTACTGCTCGTTGATCGATTTGCGTTTGACCTTCATGGTGGGGGTCACTTCGCCGTCTTCGGTGTAAAGTTTCTTGTCCAGGATGCGGAATTTGCGGATGTTTTCCACGCGGGCCACCTGGCGGTTGACTTTGTCCACCTCCTGCTGGATCAAATCGACGATCTCGGGGGCTTTGGTCATGGTGGCGAAGGTGGTGAACTGCACCTTCTGGTCCTGGGCGTACTTGGTGACATTCTCCTCGTCGATGACGATGATGGCGGTCAGGTATTTGCGCCGGTCGCCGATCACCACCGCGTCGTTGATGTAAGGGGAGAACTTGAGCAGGTTTTCCAGGAACTGGGGTGCGATGTTCTTGCCGCCGGCAGTGATGATCAGGTCTTTTTTGCGGTCCGTCAGCTTGAGATAGCCTTCGTCGTCGATTTCACCGACATCGCCGGTGTGCAGCCATCCGTCGTTGAGGACTTCGGCGGTTTTCTCCGGATCCTTGTAGTAGCCCT
This sequence comes from Desulfatitalea alkaliphila, assembly GCF_022968795.1. Classification (GTDB taxonomy): domain Bacteria; phylum Desulfobacterota; class Desulfobacteria; order Desulfobacterales; family Desulfosarcinaceae; genus Desulfatitalea; species Desulfatitalea alkaliphila. The sequence continues at coordinate 25,493 of NZ_JALJRB010000031.1, read as the reverse complement.
TGAAAATGCCTTTGTGGCGGACTACGATTTCACCGTCCTCGGCGATGCGCACCTCGGTCTCCGGCAGGGCGCGGCCGACGGTGCCCACCTTGAAGTTGCGCTCGTCCGACATGTGGGTCACGCCCGTGGTCTCGGTCATGCCGTAGCCCTCCCGGATGGGGATGCCGATGCTCTGGAAGAACTTCAGGATTTCATGGGAAATGGGCGCGGCACCGGAGCCGCCGAAGCGGATGCGATCGAAGCCCAGCCGCTTTTTGAGTTTGCGGAAGACGACGAAATAGAACAGATGGTAGGCCAGTGTCAGGTGCACGGGTATGGATTGCTTGGCAAGGGCCTTGTTGTTGTATTGGGTGCCGATCTTGATGGCCATGTTGTAAAGGGTTCGTTTGATCCAGGTGGCGTCGGCCATCTTGAGCACGATGGCCGAGTAGTATTTTTCCCAGATGCGCGGCACCGCGTGAAAAACGGTGGGGGAAACATCCCGCATGTCGGCCATCACCGTGTCGGTGCTCTCGGTGAAGTTGACCGTGTGGCCCACGGTCAGGTGGAACATGATGTCGAAGATCTGCTCGTAGACGTGGTTCAGGGGCAGAAAGGAGATGGTTTCGTCGTCGCGGGTGGTGTACATCACCTGGCGCGCCGCCTGGCCGACCCACAGGTAGTTTTCGTGGCTCAGCATGGCGCCCTTGGGCGGACCGGTGGTGCCGGAGGTGTAGATGATGCCGGCGGTGTCTTGGGGTTTCACCTGTTCGATCAATTGTTGAAACAGTTCCGGTTGGGCCTTGTCCGTAGCTTCGCCCAGCTCCAGCAGCTGGGCGAAGCTCATCAGCATGGGATCCTGGAAGTGCTTCAGACCTTCCATTTCCCAGACGATCAGCCGACGCAGCTTGGGGGTTTTCTCCCGGAACACCAACGCCTTGTCCAACTGCTCCTCGTCTTCGCAGATGTAGAACACGGCATCGGAATGGGTGACCACATATTCGCACTCCGGCGCCGGATTGGTGGTGTAGATGCCCACCCAGGCGCCGCCGGCGCACACCGCGCCGAGGGCTGAATAGAGCCATTCGGGGCGGTTTTCACCGATGATCGATACATGCTCGCCATAGGAGAGCCCCAGGGCGTGCAGCCCGAGGGCCGTATACTTTACCTTGCGCAGATATTCAGCCCAGGTGATGTCCCGCCAGATACCGAACTCCTTGCGACGCAGGGCCACGCGTTCGGGTTGAGTGGACGCGATGTGCAGCAGCGCTTTGGGCAATGTTTCGATGGTCATCCCTTTTCCTCTTCAGATCGATCTTCAGCAGCCATATTGCGGAACCGGTTGAACGGACACCTCTCAACGGAAGCGCACTTTGCGGCGATATCGTTTGTACCCTTTGACCGACTGTTCCCTGGCGATGCCCAGGTAGAACTCCTTGATGTCCTCGTCCTCGCGCAGCACCGCCGGCGTGTCGGCCCTGACGATGCGGCCGTTTTCCAGCAGGTAGGCGAAATGGGCGTATTTGAGCGCCATATTGACGTTTTGTTCCACCAGAAAAATGGTCACCCCGTCCTGCTCGTTGATGTTCTTTATGATCTGGAAAATTTCATGGGTCAGCAGGGGGGAGAGCCCCAGGGAGGGTTCGTCCAGCATGAGCAGCTTGGGGCGGCTCATCAGCGCCCGGCCGATGGCCAGCATCTGCTGCTCGCCGCCGCTCATCAGGCCCGCCTGCTGCTTGGTGCGCTCCCTGAGGATGGGAAAGTGGCGGAAGACGTTTTCCAGGTCCGCCTGGATGCCGTCCTTGTCGTTGCGGGTGTAGGCGCCCATGAGCAGGTTTTCCAGGACGTTCAGCTCGGGAAACACTTCCCGGCCCTCGGGTACGTAGCCGATGCCCATTTTGACGATGGCGCTGGTGTCGCGGCGCTGGATGGGCGTGCCGAGAAATTCGATGGTACCCTTTTCGGGCTGCTCCGTCTTGGCGTCGTAGAACAGGCGCATGATGGTTTTGAGCACCGTGGTCTTGCCGGCGCCGTTGGAACCCAACAGGGCCACCACGTCCCCCTGGTTGATTTCAAAGGAGATGCCGTGCAGCGCCCGGATCAGGTCGTACCAGGTTTCGATGTTGTTCACCTTGAGCATCAGGCGATCGCCTCCTCTCCCAGATAGGCCTTGATCACTTCCGGGTGGCGTTGCACCTCGCCGGGCGCGCCCTGGATGATCTCCCGGCCTTGGTTCATGGCCAGCACCCGGTCGGAAATGCCCATGATCATGTTCATATCGTGTTCGATCAATAAAATGGTCACCTGGAAGTCGTCCCGGATGTCCTTGATCCAGATGGTCAGATCGTCCTTCTCCTCGGTGTTCATTCCGGCCGACGGCTCGTCGAGCAGCATCACCTTGGGTTCCATGGCCAGGGCGCGGCCCAGTTCCACCAGTTTGCGTTTGCCGTAGGCCAGGCCGCCGACGAACTGGTCGCGTACCGATTGCAATTCGAGAAAGTCGATGATCCGCTCTACCTTCTCCCGGTGCGCCACCTCCTCGCGGGCCGCCCGGGAGCGGCTGCCGAACATGAAGGCGCCGCCGAAGATGCCCGTGCGCATGTGGATGTGACGGCCGAGCATCAGGTTGTCCATCACCGTGGCATTGGCGAACAGCTCGATGTTCTGGAAAGTGCGGGCGATGCCCTTGCGGGCGATGCGGTCCGGTGTTTTGCCCACCATGTTCTCGCCCTCCAGCACGATCCGTCCCTCGTCGGGTCGGTAGATGCCGCTGATGAGATTGAAGATGGTGGTCTTGCCCGAACCGTTGGGGCCGATGATGGAGAAAATCTCGTTGCGTTGCACATCGAAACTGATGTTGTTGACCGCTTTGAGCCCACCGAAGCTGATGTGCAGATGGGCGACATTGAAAAAAGCCATGAACCTACCGCTTTCGATGGCGACGGCCGCCGATTCCGGTGGCCGTCGCGGAGATTGATCAAACACCCTTGGGTTCGCCCGTTGGTGCGGCTGTCGTACCAACGCGCCGCAATCGGGGCTGCAAGCCGGCGGGTAAAGCAGATTCAGACCCCGCCGGCTTAAGGCCGATTTACTCCATGGACAGTTCGTTCTCGATCCAGTCCTGCACCACGATGGTTTCCCCGTTGGGGCCGCACTGCCAGATCTGCAGTTCCCTGGGCGGCCGATGGCTCTCTTTGCTCCAGGTAATGCGGGGGCCGATGCCCTTGAAGTCGGCGATGCTGTCCAGGGCATCGCGCAGGGCGGCGGTGCTCAGGTCGGGGCCGGCCTTTTCCAGGGCATGCACCAAAGGTTCGGCCACTACGATGCCGGCCATGTAGAAGATGCCCCAGCGCTCCTCGGGGGCGAGCTTTTTGACGGCCTCGCGGTAGCTGTTCATCAGGGGGGTGTCGGCATTGGGATCATCGGTGAAGGCGGAGGTGATCACCCCTTCCCTTGCCCACAGCCCGTCGGTGATGTGGTTCATCAGGGCGAAGTCGCACAGGTTGTAGGAGTGCAACCACTGGGGCTGGAAACCGACGGAAACCGCAGTGCGCAGTGCGATGGCCGCCTGGGTGGGCGCCACGATGCCGATGATCGCCTCGGCGCCGGAAGATTGCAGCCGGGCGATCTGGGAGGAGAGATCCCGCTCGATGGGTTCCACGGGAACCGCGGCTACAAGTTCCATGTTGTGCTCTTTCAGGCGGCGGTTGATCCCTTTCATGGCGTCCATGCCCCAATCGTCATTTTGATAGAAAAGGGCGATCTTCTTGTAGCCTTTGTTCTCCACGGCGAACTTGGCCAGCAGGCTGCCGTCGTCGAAATAGGAGGGCCACATGTTCCATTGCCAGGGGTTGTCCTGGAAGGCCTCGGCGCCGGAGCAGACGCCCACCCAGATGATCTCGTTCTGGCGCAGGTAGGATTGCACCGCCATGCCCGGCGCGGTGCCCACGCCGCCCACGAAGGCCAGGACGCCGCGGCGATCCACCAATTCGCGCACGCCGGCCATGGTCTGGGACGGGTTGTACTGATCGTCACGGATGAAGTAACGAATCTGGCGCCCGTGGATGCCGCCCTTTTCGTTGACCATGTCGAAAACCAGCTTGCTGCCCCTGGCCACGGCGCCCCAAGGAGCGGCCGGACCGGTCTGCGGCCCCCATTGGCCGATGCGGATCTCCTTGTCGTCGAAGCCGCGCTCGCGTTGTGCAAAACCGGTATCGGCCAGGAGGAACAAGGCCAGCAGCGGAACTGCCAGTGCCGTCAAGATGCGTTTCATCTTCATTGCCATTCTCCTTTTTGTGGTGAATTGATCCATTGCCGTTACACCTTTTTGACGTAATGCTTGCCGAAAAGCCCCGCCGGGCGGATGCAGAGCACCAGAACGATGACCACGAAGGCCGTGATCGGTTTCCAGGTGGGCCAGGCGTAGCCGAAAAAGTTCTCGATCAACCCCATGATGCCGCCACCGATGAGCACTCCGGGGATGCTCATCAGGCCGCCCAGCACGGCGGCGGCGAAGGCGCGCAGAAAAGGCTCCATCATGAACTGGGGATCCAGGATGGTGCGGGCGGACAGGAGGACCGCCGCCGTGACGCCGATGACCGAACTGAAGGCCCAGGCGAAGGCGAAGACCCGGTTGGTCTTGATGCCCATGATCTTGGCGGCGTGCTTGTTCTGCTGGGTAGCGCGCATGGCGGTGCCCAGCTTGGTGTGTTTGAAGAAGAAATAGAGAAAGGCCATGATCAAGGCGGCGATGATGAACACGGCGATGGCCCATTGACTGATCACGAAGCCCGGCATAATTTCGTAGGTCACCTGATAGGAGAAGGGAATGGAGAAGGCTTGCTGCTCGGCGCCCCATTTCCAGCTGGCCACGCCCGCCAGCAGCAGTTGGGTGCCGATGGTGATCACGATCAGACCCAACAGGCTCGGGTTCTTGGCCGGCCGCAGAAAGAAAAACTCGATGAAAACCCCCAGCAGTGCGGCAAAGGCCAGGGCGGCGAGAAAGGAGACCCAAAAGGGCGCGCCGTAGACCGTCAATACATGAAAGGAGACAAAGGTGGAGAACATGGCCATGTCGCCGGCGGCGAAATTGACCACCTCCGAAGTTTTGTAGATGATCACCACCGCCAATCCGAAAAGGCCGTAGCACGCCCCCATGGCCAATCCTTCGATCAACAACTGTCCGAACGGCATCGTTCCCCCATGCATTGCGCGATTAGAAATATGTTGGGTAGTGAGGCTTGCGCGGGCCCTCAAAAGGGCCAGGTCTTCCAATATTTTTTGACTCGGATCCAGGCGCCGAAAATGCCCAGCGGTTCGAAGATGATGATGCCGATCATCACCAGCCCCAGTGCGATCAGGTTGAAGTTGTCGATACCGCTGACCGTCAGCCATTGCCGCGAGAAGGAAACCAGCAGGTCGCCCACGACGGGCACCTCGCCGACGTTCTTGAACAGATCGTACATCAGGTAGGTGATCAAGGTGGCGCCGGCGATGGCCCCCATCACCGAGCCCAGTCCGCCCACCACCACCATCACCAGGAAAATCACCGACAGGATCAGGTTGAAGGTGAACGGATCGAAGAAACCCAGCACGAAGGCGTAAAGGCCGCCGGCAATGCCGGCATAAAAGGCGCTGACGGCAAAGGCGAGGGTTTTGTAGACCGCCAGGTTGATGCCGATCACCTCGGCGGCGATCTCGCTGTCGCGAATGGCGACAAAGGCACGCCCCGCCTTGGTTTTCAAAATGTTGATAGCGAAAAGCACCATGCCGACGGTGATGGCCAGGATCAGGTAGTATTTGCTCACCTGGGAGTGGAGCACCCAACTGAAGCCCAGTTGCGGTATGCCGATATCCAGCGGCGGCGCCGAAAGGCCGGTGCGGCCGCCGAACAGCTCCATGTGACCGATGATATGCATGATGGCCAGGCCGAAAGCCAGGGTGGCGATGGCCAAATAAGGGCCTTCCAGGCGCAGGGCGGGCAAACCGAGCAGAAAACCGAAGAAGGCGGCGATGAAGGCCGACCCCAGCAGGGCGACGAAAAAGGGAAGTTGCAGCTTGGTCATCAGCAGCACGGTGACGAAGGCGCCGATGGCGAAAAAACCGCCGTGGCCCAAGGCGATCTGGCCGGTGGACCCGACCAGGATGTTAAGCCCAACGGCGACGATGATGTGCACCAAGATCAGGTTGAACAGGTAAACATGGTACTGGGTGGCGAAGAAGGGCGCCGCCAGGAGACCGGCAAGCAGTATGATGGCCCAAAATAGAACCGTGCCGCTGCCGAACAGTTCGATATCCTCGTAATAGGAACGCTTCATGTCCATTTCAACTGCACCTCGCGAGCATCGTCATATCGAGATCAAGGGCCACTGCCGAACCGCGCCGATTCGAAAAACGAGAATGAACTGCGCTAATTAATGGAGCTTCAGGAGGTTGTCAAGGCAAAAGCGAATGAACAACCAGCAGCCAGTGAAGGCGGGTCATTTTGTGCTTGCATTTTTATGTCGCCTGGATAGAAGAATAGAGAAGGGATCGGACGGCCGGCGCCTCCCACATTCCCGAAACTGGTCGACCTGTGCCATGTGTCAAAAGGATTGACACACCTGCCCGATTCCACTAATCTCCTGTTGCCTTAATGGCAACTGCCTGAATTTCGTTCGTATTGTGATCTGCAGGCCTTGTCCGAAGGGGAGGATCGCAACCTTCGGCAGCGGCTTGGCCAACCCTATATTGAAGGAGGATTCCATCATGAAAAAGATGTTGCTGTTGGTACTGTTGATCGGACTGTTGACGGTGGGTTCCGCGTTGGCAGCCGATCCGATTCGCATCGGGCTGATGGCCCCGCTGACCGGCGCATGGGCCAGCGAGGGGCAGGACATGAAACAGATCGTCGAGTTGCTGGCCGAGGATCTCAATGCGGCCGGCGGGATCAACGGCCGGCAGGTGCGGGTGATCATCGCCGATGACGGCGGCGACCCGCGCACCGCCGCCCTGGCGGCCCAGCGGCTCTCGACCCAGAACATCCTGGCGGTCATCGGCACCTACGGTTCGGCGGTGACCGAGGCCTCCCAGGGGATTTACGACGAGGCCGGCATCATCCAGGTGGCCAACGGCTCTACTGCCATCCGACTGACCGAGAAGGGCAACCCATATTTTCTGCGCACCTGCCCGCGGGACGATGAGCAGGGACTGGTCGGTTTCAAGGCCCTGAAGGATGGTGGTTTCAAGGCCATCGCCATTCTGCACGACAACTCCAGCTACGCCAAGGGGCTGGCCGACGAAACGCGGGCCCTGCTGCAGAAAGACGGCGCCAATATTGTTTTCTTCGACGCCCTGACCCCGCAGCAGAACGATTACACCGCCATCCTGACCCGCATGCGGGCCGCCAACCCCGACGTGGTCTTTTTCACCGGCTATTACGGCGAAGCGGGGCTCTTGCTGCGTCAAAAAATGGAGATGAACTGGACGGTGCCCTTTATCGGCGGGGATGCCACCAACAACCCGGACCTGGTCAAGATCGCCGGACCGACGGCGGCCGCCGGGTACCGTTTTCTGAGCCCGCCCGTGCCCCAGGATCTGGACACCCCTGAAGCCAAGGCCTTCATGGCGAGCTACCGCAACAAGTACAATGCCGAGCCCGGTTCGGTTTGGGCGGTGTTGGCCGGTGACGGTTTCCGGGTCATTACCAAAGCCATCGAGGCGACCGACAGCACCGATCGCGATAAAATCGTGGCCTACCTGAAAAATGAGATGCAAGACTTCCCCGGCCTGACCGGCGAGATCTCCTTCGACGAGAAGGGTGATCGGGTGGGCGACCTGTACCGGGTTTACGAGGTGAATGCAGAAGGCAAGTTCGTCATGCTGCCATAGACGAAGAAGGAACCTTCCACCTTGGACTTCTTCCTGCAGCAGCTGACCAACGGCCTTGCGGTGGGCAGTATCTACGCCCTGATCGCCCTCGGGTACACCATGGTCTACGGGGTGCTCAAGCTGATCAACTTCGCCCACGGCGATCTGTTCGCCATTGGCGCCTACCTCGGCTTGACCCTGTTGACCGCCTTCGGCCTCACCCGTTTCCTGGGGCCGTTGGGGGTGGTGATCGTGTTGGCCTTGATGGTGATGGGCCTGGTGGCCGTGGTGGGCGCCGTGCTCGAACGGGTGGCCTACCGGCCCCTGCGCCAGGCCCATCGGCTTTCCGCCGTGGTATCGGCCATGGGGGCGTCGATCTTTTTTCAAAACGCCCTCATGCTGATCTACGGCGCCCGCTACAAAGTCTATCCCCATGACATCCTGCCCAAGAACGTCGTCTCCCTTCTGGGGGTCGAAGTACCATTGGTGCGGCTGTTGGTGCTGCTGACCTCCGTGTTGATGATGGTGGCCCTCTATTTGTTCATCCAGAAGACCCGCATCGGTACGGCCATCCGCGCGGCGGCCATCGATCAGCGGGCCGCCAAGCTGATGGGTATCAACGTGGACCGGGTGATCATGATCGTTTTTCTGATCGGGCCGGCCCTGGGCGGCGCGGCCGGACTGATGGTGGGGCTCTACTACGGCCAGATCAACTTCACCATGGGCTGGATGTACGGTTTAAAGGCCTTCACCGCCGCCATCCTGGGGGGCATCGGCAACATCCCCGGCGCCATGGTGGGGGGGCTGCTGCTGGGGGTGATCGAGGCCATGGGGGCGGCCTATCTCTCCATCGCCTGGAAGGATGCCATCACCTTCATCGTACTCATCGCCATTCTCATCGTTCGGCCCACCGGACTGCTCGGTGAGCGGGTCGCGGAGAAGGTATGAAAGATTATCGCCCGGTCGTCTATGCCGCCTTCTGCGTCTTGCTGCTGCTGGCGCCTTTCTTTCTCAACGCCTACTGGGTGGACGTGCTCAACAACGTGGGGCTCTATGCCATTCTGGGATTGAGCCTCAACATCATTCTGGGGCATGCCGGTCTGTTTCACATGGGGCATGCCGCCTTCTACGCCATGGGGGCCTACACCACGGCCATCATCAACACCACCTACCAGATCCCGGTGCTGTGGCTGATGCCTATCAGCGGCCTGGTGGCCGGGGTGCTGGCGCTGGTGATCGCCCGGCCCATCATTCACCTGCGGGGCGACTACCTGCTGATCGTCACCATCGGCCTGGTGGAGATCACGCGCATCGCCCTGGTCAACAACATCTTCGGCATCACCGGCGGTTCCAACGGCATTTTCGGTATTTCGCGCCCCGAGATATTCGGGTTCCGGATCCGCCGCCCCGAGCATTTCTTCTTTCTGATTTGGGGGTTCGCGGCGGTTACGGTCTTTTTGTTCCACCGCCTGGAAAATTCCCGTTTCGGCCGGGCCCTCAACTATCTGCGTGAAGACGAGACGGCCGCCGAGGGCAGCGGTATCAACACCGCCCACTACAAGCTGATCGCCTTCGTGGTGGGGGCCGTCTGGGCCGGCATGGCCGGCAACATCTTCGCCGCCAAGATGACCATCATCGCCCCCGAGTCGTTCAACTTCTGGGAGTCGGTGATCCTGTTCATGATCGTGCTGCTGGGCGGCCGGGGAAGCATCCCCGGGGTGATCCTGGGCGCCTTTCTGATCGCGGGCCTGCCCGAGCTGTTCCGGCAATTCGCCTCGGCCCGCATGCTGATTTTCGGCGCCATCATGATCGCCATGATGATCTTCCGCACCGAAGGGATCCTGCCGCCAAGGCCGCGGCGCTATCCGGCGCCTGCGTCCGGGGGCGGGGAGGGGGCGTCATGAGCCTGCTGCAGCTGCAAAACCTGACCAAACGGTTCGGCGGGCTGGTGGCGGTGGACGACGTCTCCTTCGAGGTGCCCCAAGGGGCCATCGTGGGGCTGATCGGCCCCAACGGCGCCGGCAAAACCACGGTTTTCAACTTGATCACCGGCAACTACCGGCCGGACCAGGGCGACATCCTGTTCGAAGGGCGCTCCATCCGCAAGCTGCCGACGCACAAGATCGTGGCCTTGGGCATCGCCCGCACCTTCCAGACCATCCGGCTCTTTCCCAAGATGTCGGTGCTGGAGAATGTGTTGGCCGGCTGCCACTGCCGCACCCACGCCGGGGCCGTCGCCGCCATGCTGCGCCTGCCCTTTCAAAAGCGGGAGGAGGCCGCGGCGCTGGCCGAAGCCCACGCCGAATTGGCCTTCACGGGGATCGAGCACTATGCCGACCAGGTGGCCGAGAATCTCTCCTACGGCAACCAGCGTTTGCTGGAAGTGGCCCGGGCCCTGGCCAGCAGGCCCCGTTTCATCATTCTGGACGAGCCGGCCGGCGGCATGAATGATTTCGAAACCGCTGCATTGATCCGCATCATCCGGCGGATCCGCGAACGCGGCATCACCGTGCTGCTGATCGAACACGACATGAACCTGGTCATGGAGGCATGCGAACATCTGGTGGTGCTGGAAAACGGCGCAAATATCGCGGAAGGAACGCCGGCGCAGATACAGGCCGATGAACGGGTGATCGAAGCCTATCTGGGCGTGGAGGAAGATTGACGAAGGGGTAAACCTTTGATTGGATTCGGTCGCACATTTTGCATTGCGCGGAAAGGGTGAGGACGGACAGGCCGATGTTGCAGGTGGAGAATATTCATGTCAGCTATGGTCGCGTGGAAGCCTTGCATGGGGTGAGCCTCGACGTGCGGCAAGGGGAGATCGTCACCATCCTGGGTGCCAATGGCGCCGGCAAATCCACCACCCTGAATGCCATCTGCGGAATTTTCAAAACCACGGAGGGCGCCATCCGGTTCGAGAAAGAGGATATCCACACCCTTGCGGCCCACGCGATCGTTGCCCGCGGTGTCGCCCAGGTGCCCGAGGGCAGGCGCGTCTTCGGCACCCTGACCGTGCGCGAAAACCTCAACCTGGGCGCCTACACTTGCAATGACAAGGCGCGCGTGGCCGACAATCGGCAGCGGGTGTACACGCTGTTTCCACGGCTGGCCGAACGGGTCGATCAATTGGCCGGCACCTTGTCCGGGGGCGAGCAGCAGATGCTGGCCATCGGCCGTGCCCTGATGGGCAACCCCAAAATCCTGCTGCTGGACGAGCCCAGCCTCGGACTGGCCCCCTTGCTGGTCAAGGCCATTTTCGAAACCATCCGGGAGATCAACCGTTCCGGACTGACGGTGGTGCTGGTGGAGCAGAATGCACGCGCCGCATTGAAGTTGGCGCACCGCGGTTATGTGATGGAGGTGGGACGCATTGTGCTGGAGGACACCGCCGACCGCCTGCTGGCCGACCCGGAAGTCCAGAAAGCCTACCTCGGCGGGGCCCGTTGAGGCACCCTTGCGATTTGTATCACAGTTTTAAGTTTTAAGTGTTAAGTTTTAAGTTGATGAATTCTATCGATAATAGGGTTTTGGGGGTGGGCGCGCCCCTTTGTTGATCGAATTTAGGTTTGTTTTCCAAAATAGTCGAAAACAACATCAGCGATTTCGATTATCCAACCGAACCAACGCAACAAACTTTACCAACCCAAAATCGCTAAGGGCTCGCGAAAAAAAACAATAACTTCAAATTTTATGCATACTTGCTTCAGGCCGTCTTGGTTCGATCAGCAGATTCAAAACCCTCGGAATAGCGCGCCATGGCTCCGGTTTTGAATCCGCTCAAACCAAATATCAGATGGATTCCGTGTGCGTTGCGCATCGGGTTACTACGGGCAGTCGGGCGCACACGTCGGAAGCAAGTCGAAACATGCGAACGATGCAAGCCCTGTCTGACGGAAAGGATGCCCCATGCAACCGGAATGCGATGAACGGATCATCCAAGAGGCCGCCGAACTGGCCCGCGCTTGGCAGGATCGGGCCAACCAGCTGCTGACCGCCGAGGAGAAGCAATACCGCAAGCAGATGCAGCGCCTGCTGGAACATCCCCGGGACAAGGTGACCCTGACGCGGATCATCGACCAGAGTTTTCGCAGCCAGGACGCCGGCAGGGTGGCCGACCAGATCAACGACCTGCTCCGACGCTACGGCATACCCGAGTTTTTCGGCACCACGGATCGGCTTTTGATGCAGCTGTTTCTCAATGCCGGCCGTTACCTGCCTGGTTTGACGGTGCCCAAGGTGATCGAGAAGATGCGCGAGGAGAGCCGCCGCATGATCATTCCCGGCGAACGCCAAGCCCTGCTGTCTCACCTGGACAAACGCAAGACCGAGGGCGTGCGGGTGAACATCAATCACCTGGGCGAGGCGGTGTTGGGCGAACGCGAGGCCCGGCGGCGGTTGGCCACCTATGTGGCGGACCTGGAGAATCCGGCCGTGGAGTACATCTCGGTCAAGATTTCCACCATCTACTCCCAGATCCAGCCCCTGGCCTTCGACCATACGGTGGATGTGCTGGTGGAGCGGCTGTCGCGCCTCTACCAGGCCGCCGCCGCCAATGCCTTCGTGCGGGCCGACGGAACGCGGGTTGTCAAATTCGTCAACCTGGACATGGAGGAGTATCGGGACCTGGAGATCACCACCACCGCCTTCATGCACGCCCTGGACCAGGAACCTTTCCTGGATCACAGCGCCGGCATCGTGCTGCAGGCCTATTTGCCGGACAGTCTTGGCATCCAGGAGCGCCTGACCCGCTGGGCCATGGAGCGGGTGGAGCGCGGCGGCGCCCCTGTCAAGATCCGTGTCGTCAAGGGGGCCAACCTGGAGATGGAACAGGTGGAGTCCGCCCTGTTCAACTGGCCCCTGGCCCCCTACGACAACAAGCGGGACGTGGATGCCAACTTCAAGCGCATGCTTCATTACGGCATGCAGCCGGACCACATCCGGGCGGTGCAGCTGGGGATCGCCTCCCACAACCTGTTTGAATTGGCCTATGCCGATTGCCTGGCGCGGCGCCGGGGGGTGAGTGAAGGGGTGATCTTCGAAATGCTGGAGGGGATGGCCGACCATGTGCGCCGGGCCATCGCCGAGATGAGCGGAGCGGTGCTGCTTTATGCGCCGGTGGCCACCGCCGAAGAGTTCATTAATGCCATCGCCTACCTGGTGCGGCGTTTGGATGAAAACACCGGCGCGGAGAATTTCCTGCGCCACGGCCCGGGACTGACCACCCGCGGGGCCGCCTGGCAGGGGCTGCGGGATCAGTTCGTCGCCGCCTGCCGCCACATTCCCGATGCCCCCTTGGGGCCCAATCGCATCCAGGACCGCAACAGTGAGCGTTTTCCCGAGGCCATGGGCACTTTTCATGAGGGAGAATTCAACAACGAGCCGGACACCGACTGGGCCCTGGCGGCCAATCAGCGCTGGGCCGATGCGATTCGCCGCCGCTGGCAGGTCGCAGAAGAAGCCGAAACAATTCAGATTCCACTGGTGGTGGCCGGTGACACCCTCCTGGAGCAACGGGAAACGCGCACCATTTACGACCCCAATCGCCAACCGCAACAGGTGGCGGTGGCCGAATACCGCCTGGCCGGCACGGCGGACATCGAGCAGGCGGTGGCCGTGGCCCGATCCGATCCCGACGGCTGGCGCTCAATGCCCCCCGATGAACGCCATCGCATGCTCTCCAAGGTGGCCATGGCGCTGCGCGAGGCGCGGGGAGATCTGATCGGCGCCGCGGCGGCCGAAACCGGCAAGCTGTTCAGCGAAGCCGACGTGGAGGTGTCCGAGGCCATCGACTTCGCGGAGTACTACCCCTTCTCGGCGCGCACCTTCACGCGCATCGAGAACGTCACGGCCCGCGGCAAGGGGGTGGGGGCCGTGGTGTCCCCCTGGAATTTTCCCATCGCCATTCCCTGCGGCGGCATTGTCGCGGCCCTGTCCGCCGGCAACACGGTGATCTTCAAGCCCGCCTCCGATGCCGTGTTGACGGCCTGGGTGTTGGTGCAGTGTTTCTGGCGCGCGGGCATCTCCCGCAATGTGCTGCAGTTCGTGCCGTGTGCCGGCGGTGAGGCCGGCAATCACCTGGTCACCCACCCAGAAGTGGATTTCGTAATCCTCACCGGGGGCACCGAAACCGGCCTGCACATGCTGGCACGCAAGCCGGACCTGTTTCTGTGCGCCGAAACCGGCGGCAAAAACAGCACCATCGTCACCGCCATGTGCGACCGGGACCAGGCCATCAAAAACGTCATCTACTCCGCCTTCGGTAATACCGGGCAGAAGTGCTCGGCCACCTCCCTGCTGATCCTGGAACGGGAAGTGTACGACAGCAAGGAGTTCCAGCGCCAACTGGTGGATGCCGCCGCCAGCTTGCGCGTGGGGCCGGCCTGGGACTTCAGCAGCCGCATGGGGCCGTTGATCCGTCCGCCCAAGGGCGACCTGGAGCGGGCCCTGACCACCCTGGAGCCCGGCGAGTCCTGGGCCCTGCCGCCCGAACCGGTGGCGGACAACCCCCACCTGTGGCGGCCGGGCATCAAGTACGGCGTTCAACCGGGCAGTTACACCCATCTGACCGAGTTCTTCGGGCCGGTGCTGGGCGTGATGCGGGCCGACGACCTGGATCATGCCGTTGAGCTGGCCAACATGACCGGCTACGGGCTGACCGCCGGCCTGGAGAGCCTGGACATCCGCGAACAGACACGCTGGCAGGAGGCCATTCGGGCCGGCAATCTGTACATCAATCGCGGCACCACCGGCGCCATCACCCTGCGCCAGCCCTTCGGCGGAACGGGCAAATCGGCCCTGGGGCCCGCCATCAAGGCCGGCGGACCCAACTACGTCAGTCAGTTCATGGATTTCGAGGAGCATGACCTGCCGCGCATCGGCACGCTGCACAGGGAGCACCGCTTGTGGCGCGTGATATCGGAGTGGCGCCGCAAACGGCTGTGGGGCGGGCTCGCCGCCGCCGGCGCGGACGTGACCCGCGCCATCCGGGCCGTCAAGAGTTATCTGTATCACTGGGAGCAGGAGTTCGGCCTGGAGAAGGACTCCTTTCATCTGCGCGGCCAGGACAACCGCCACCGGTACCGGCCCTTGGGACGGATCATGATCCGGATTCATCCCGACGACACCCTTTTCGAAACCCTGGCCCGCATCGCCGCAGCCCGGATCACGGGCAACCGGGTGCTGGTGAGCATTCCCGAAGCCCTGGACAATGAGGTGACCGCCTTCCTGGACGGCGTGGAGGGCCGGCAACTGCTGGCGGATGCCGTGACAAAGCGTCAATCGGAGCAAGCAGTGATCGACCTGTTGCCCGATCTGGCCCGCATCCGCTATGCCGCACCCAACCGGGTGCCCGCCGATCTGCTGGCCGCTGCCGCCCGGAGCGGTTTCTACATCGCCCGCGCGCCGGTGTTGATGGAAGGCCGCATCGAACTGCTGCACTATGTGCAGAACCAGAGCATTTGCGACACCTACCACCGGTACGGCAATCTGGGGGATCGGGCGGAGCTGCCGACCAACTGAGACGGGGAGGCGACGCTATCCGGCGGGATTTTCACGGGTGGTAGATTTCCTTGCGGTGGTGGTGATAGAATCGGAGAATCTTCAAACGGTTGAAGGTCTGTTTCAGGGTGGCCTTGCCGCTGAAGCCATCCTTCAAGATGCGCTGGATGCAGCGCCAGGCGCCGGGTTGCAGCCAGATGGTGGTGACCGGCTCCGGGGTGCCCGCCAGGTATTGATTGATGCGCGGATTGAGGCCGGTGTGTTCGAACACCTTACGTTGCACGAAAGTGTCGAACACCTCGTCGTCGATATGGCGCATGGGCGGTGAAAACCCGAAACGCTTGCGGATGTAGGTGGTTTTGCCGGCCCCCGGCGGGCCGATCACGTTGTAGATCATAAAGGAGCCGCCATGAAAATCGTCGTGTTGGTACTGCTGCTCTTGGTCGTGGCCGCCGTCCTGTCGCTGGTGGTTATGGCGTGCAGCGCCCCGGCGCCCCGGGTGCAGTTGGTGGAGGGCAAGCTGCGGCCCTGTCCGGACACCCCCAATTGCGTGTCCAGTGAAAGCAAAAGCACCACCGCCGCCATTGCACCCCTGGCCGTTTCCGGAGATCCCGTCGCCGCCTGGGAGCGCGCCGGCCAAGCCGTTGTCGCCATCGGTGGCCGGATCCAATCGCGCTCCGAGGATCACCTTTGGGCGACCTTCACCAGTCGCCTGTTTCGTTTCGTGGACGACCTGGAGCTGCGCCTGGACGAGGAAGATCGGGTCATCCACGTGCGCTCCGCATCCCGCGTGGGCCGATCCGATCTGGGGGTCAACCGCAAGCGGGTGGAACAATTGCGGCAACAGTTCCAAACAACTTCCCCGGCCGGCGACACGCCCTGACATTGTGGCATCATTCCGGATACGGGTCAAAAACAAAAGCATACGATTGCAGGGAGGCGAAAATGACAAACCTGTTGCGGGTCGCACTGGCCCAGGTGGAAACCACATCCGACCCGGCGCAAAACCAGGACAAGGCCGGCGCCTGCGCCCGGCAGGCGGCATCTCGAGGGGCCGACCTGCTGGTGCTGCCCGAAATGTTCATGGGCGCCCCGGGTCCCGACCTGCCGCCCGCTGAAATCGCCAACCGGGATGGGGGGCGCTTCTGGGAAAGCATGGGCCGCCTGGCCAAGGTAACCGGCATCCATATCGCCGCCGGCGGTTGGGAGGCGATTCCCGGAGAGCAGCGGGTCTACAATACGGTCATCACCTTCTCACCCCAAGGGGAACGGGTGGCCGCCTACCGCAAAATCCACCTGTTCGACGCCCTCAGCGTACGCGAGTCGGACACCATGGCCCCCGGCGACGACCTGCCGCCGGTGGTGGCGATCAACGGCGTCCGGGTGGGGTTCGCCATTTGCTACGACCTTCGCTTTCCGGAGTTTTTCCGTTACCTGGCCCAAGCGGATGCCCAACTGATCGTCATCCCCTCGGCCTGGTATCAGGGACCGGTCAAGGAGACCCACTGGCTGACCTTGCTGCAAGCGCGGGCCATTGAAAACACCCTCTATGTTGCCGGTTGCAACCTGGTGGGCCCCTCCTTCTGCGGCCGCAGCGCCATCTTCGACCCCTTCGGCATTCCAATCGCCGCCGCAGGCGAGGTCGAGAACCTGGTGGTGGGTGAGATCGATGTGGAGCGTATCGCGGCGGTGCGGCAGAAATTGCCGGCGTTGGGGCATAGGAGAATGAAAGATGGTTTAAAGTTATAGGGCCCTATCGGGCAGTTTTAAGTTTTAAGTGTTAAGTTTTAAGTTAAGGAATGCTATCGATTATAGGGGGTTGGGGCAATCAAGCAAACGGGTTCTTCCCCGAATCGTGCCTTGCATCCCCCGTAGGGGCACGGCACGCCGTGCCCGGGTAGTACCGATCACGCCGCAAGGGCAAGCGTACGCCGTTCTCCTGCGGGGGTACCCGACAATGTAGCGCAGATCATAGGATGTGCTGACGAAGGAGGCGCATCGAAGCAAATCATTCCTCTTCCAGCGGGTCGAAAAGTCGGTATTCCCTGAGGGCAAAGATCATAGGATGTGCTGACGAAGGAAGCGCATCGAAGCCCTTTATTCCCCTTCAGACGTGACCTCGGCCGGGATGTGCAATGGCCTCCTACGGGCCGGCCGGCCAAGGAATAACCCGTAGGGGCACGGCATGCCGTGCCCGGGCGAGATCCCCGGGGCTACTCGGGCACGGCATGCCGTGCCCCTACGGGAGGATCGGGTCTTATTGGGCACGGCGTGCCGTGCCCCTGCGGGAGGATCGGGTCTTATTGGGCGCGGGGTGCCATGCCCCTACGGGAGGATCGGGTCTTATTGGGCACGGGGTGCCATGCCCCTACGGGAGGATCGGGTCTTATTGGGCACGGCATGCCGTGCCCCTACGATATGTGGAAAGCCCCATCCGCTCGCCTCCCTCTAACACCCTATAATCGACAGCATTCCTTAACTTAAAACTTAAAACTTAAAACTTAAAACTTAACACTTAAAACTTTATACTATTTCATAAACGCTTTCTCCGGAAAGAAGCAATAAGGACACTCCTCCGGCGCTTCCTCCCCATAATGCACATACCCACACATTCGGCAGCGCCAGGCGGTTTCCTTGTCTCCCGCTTCGGATGCCGCTTCCATGGGATCCTTTTCGCGGTGCAGCGGTAATTCTTCCAGCGGCGGCATGACCGGCTCATAGCTGTTGAGGACGTAGCCGGCGACGATGTGGCGCTGTACTTCACTGGTGCCTTCGTAGATCCGGTAGAGGCGAATGTCGCGCAGGAATTTTTCGATGGGAAACATCTTGGTGTAGCCGTAACCGCCGAAAACCTGCAATGCTTCGTCGGCCACCTGCAGCGCCGCTTCCGTGGCGTAAAACTTGGCGATGGAGGCGGCGATGGTGGGATCACGTCCCTGGTCGGCCTCCCAGGCTGCTTTCCAGACCAGCAGGCGGGACGTTTCCACCTTTTGATACATCTCGGCGATCTTGTGCTGGATGGCCTGGAAGTCGGCGATGGCGGCGCCGAAGGCCTGGCGCTTTTTGGCGTAGTGGATGGCGAATTCCATGGCCGAGCGGGCGGCGCCGATGGCGAAGGCGCCGATCGCCGGCCGGGTGCGCGAAAAAGTCTGCATGGCCAGCACAAACCCCTTGCCGGGCGGCGCCAGCACATTCTCCGCGGGCACCCGCACGTTGTCGAAATGGATGCCGGCGGTGTTGGAGCCCCGCTGCCCCATCTTGGGAATTTTGCGGCCGACGGAGACCCCTTCCCACTCCCGTTCCACGAGGAATGCGGCGATGCCTTCGTGCCCCGCCTTGGGATCGGTGGTAGCGAAGATCGTCATGTAATCGGCGATGCCCGCGTTGGTGATCCAGAACTTGGTGCCGTTGAGAATGTAGTCATCCCCTTTTTTCTCGGCTCGACAGCGGATCCCGGCCACGTCCGATCCCATGGTGGGCTCGGAGGTGGCAAAGCAGATCAGTTTGAATTCCTGCTGCAGCTGGTCCAGCATCCGCTTCTTGAGAGGCTCGTTTTCGCACAGGATCAGGGGCTCCATGCCCAGGGAGTTGTCGAACAGCGAGGTGGCCAGGCCGGGACAGGCCGCGGCGAACTCCTCGGTCACCACGACGCTCTCCATCAGGCCCCATCCCCTGCCGCCATACTTCTTGGGTATGTCGCCGTTGATCAGGCCCTTATCGTAGGCTTTGCGGATCAGCGGCAG
Source organism: Desulfatitalea alkaliphila (assembly GCF_022968795.1). Taxonomy (GTDB): domain Bacteria; phylum Desulfobacterota; class Desulfobacteria; order Desulfobacterales; family Desulfosarcinaceae; genus Desulfatitalea; species Desulfatitalea alkaliphila. The sequence continues at coordinate 6,423 of NZ_JALJRB010000031.1, read as the reverse complement.
GGGTGTGTCGTCAATCTCGTCATAATACCAGGCCACCGGCAGAATCTCTTGCATGGCGAAAGACCGGGCCTCGGCCTGCAGCTTTTCCTGTTCGGGTGTGAGGGAAAAGTCGAGCATTGCGCACCTCCTTCGTGGGTTGGTTAGGGAAGGTGGATTTTTCTCTTTTCAGGATCGGGGTGGGGCCGGTAGACGATGGCGATGTGGCCGATGATGCCGATCAATTCTCCGTGGGTTGCGGTGGCGATTTGTTCGGCGAGATGCTTTTTCTCTTCCTTGAATTCGCCGAACTTCACCTTGATCAATTCGTGGTCGTTGAGGGCCGATTCGACGGTGCCGATCAACTGTTCGGTCAACCCCCTGGCGCCGACCAAAACCACCGGCTTCAGGGGGTGGGCCAGGGAACGAAGCATTTTGCGTTGTGCGCCTTTCAGCGGCATAATTTTTCCTTTTTGCTACAAGTCCCGATGGGCCTTCCAGGGGCCGAAGCCGGTGGCTTGCAGGATGGCGTGGATGATGGCGCGGCTGAGGCAGTCGGCCATGGCGTGGCCCAGATCGTTGATGGCCTGGGCGTGGCGGACACTGAAAAAGCCGGGGGTTTCGGGCAGAGGGCGTTTGCCGGTGCCCAGACAGAAAATGGTGTCGCCGTCGAACATGGTGTGGGCCGGCCGGATGGCACGGGCCAGGCCGTCCTGGGCCATTTGGGCCAGCTTCTTGGCCTGGGGTTTGGTCAGGGTGGCATCGGTGGCCACCAGTCCGATGGTGGTGTTGGCGGCCGCTGAGCCGGCGGGGGGCGGCGGTAATTGTACGGAACGGTGTCCCTCCGGGCCGAATTCATCGTCGATCTCCAGACGGTGTTCCCAGGCACGGCCGGTTCGGGGATCGATGACGCTGCCCAGGGAGTTGACCGCCACGATGGCCCCCACGGTGACACCGCTTGTCAACACTTGGCTGGCGCTGCCCAGGCCACCTTTGATGCCGCCGCTGACGGCCCCGGTGCCGGCGCCCACCGTGCCCCGGGCCGTGTTGTCCGGACCGGCGTCGCGGCAGCCGGCCAGACCCCATTCGGGACCCACGGCGGGGGTGAAGGCCGCGCCCCGGCCCAAGTCGAAGAGGGCCGCCGCCGGCACGATGGGGGCCACATGGCCGCCTTCCAGGGGAAATCCCCAGCCCCTTTGCGCCAACCAGCGCACCACCCCGTCGGCCGCGGCCAAGCCGTAAAGGGATCCGCCGCACAACACCACCGCGTTGACCTGCTCCACCAGATTGTGGGGCTCCAGCAGATCGGTCTCGCGGGTCCCCGGCGCCGATCCCCGCACATCCACGCCGCCCACGGCTCCGTCGGGGCAGATGATCACCGTTGTGCCGGAGGCCTGTCGGATTTCGCTGAAGTGGCCCACCCAGATGCCATCGACATCGGTGATCGCATTCTTTTCGCCCGTTTGCAGCATCTCTTGTTTCCCTTTCAGGCGGCGCCCAATTTCGTCCCCAACAGTTCCTTCAACCGTTTGGGATTGGCTTTGCCCCCCGAAGCCTTCATCGCCTGGCCCATCAGGAAGCCCAGCACCTTGGGGTTGCCATTACGGAAGTCTTGCACATCGGCGGGGTGTTGCGCAATGACGCGATCCACCAGGGCCTCCAATTCGTCGCCGGCGGAGACCTGGGCGAAGCCACCGCGCGCGACGATGGTCTCCGGCGGATCGTCGCTGTCCAGCAGTTGCGGCAGGACCTCTTTTGCGGCTTGGGCGTTGATCGTCCCTTGTTCCAGCAGGTCCAGCAGGGCGGCGAAGCGGTCTGCGGACAAACGGGTCTCTTGCAACGATTGGCGGCGTTCCCGCAGCACGGGGATCAGGCGGGTGGAGATCCAGTTGGCTACTTTGCGCGGCGGCAGGCCATGGTCCGAGGTGGCTTCGAAAAGGGTCGCCCATTCGCGCTCGGCGGTCATGGCGGCGGCTTCATCGGGGGTCAGGCCGAAATCCTTGATGAAGCGCGCGATCTTTTGGGCCGGCATTTCGGGAAGGCGTTGCTTGATCTCGGCAAGCCAGGGTGCATCGATCACGATGCGGGCCACGGACGGGTCGGGGATGCAGGGGCCTTCGAACTTGGCCCGCATGGGCACCGTCATCCGTTTGTCCGGGTCCCACAAGCGGGTGTGCAGGGTGATCGGCGTGCCCTTTTCCATGCAGGCGCTTTGGCGTTCGATTTCATAGGCGATGGCGTCGCCCACGTTGCGGATGGAGTTCATGTTCTTGACCTCCACTTTGGTGTTGAGCTGGTCGCTGCCTCGGGGGCGCACGGAAATGTTGGCGTCCACCCGCAGCGTTCCCTGTTCGAGGCTGCACTCGGCGCAGCCGGTGTAGCGCAGTTGGGCCCGCAGGGTCTTGACGTACGCCATGGCGTCATGGGGGCTGCGCATGTCCGGTTCGCTGACGATTTCGATGAGCGGCGTTCCGGCACGGTTGAAGTCCACCAGGCTGATGGGCGTGCGGCCATCGGTTTCGTGCACCAGCTTGGCCACGTCCTCCTCCAGGTGGATGTGATGGATGCGCAGCCGCTTGAGCTGGTTGTCCGCGTCGATGATTTCCACCCAGCCATCACGCGCCAATGGCTGGTGGTGCTGGGACAACTGGTAGCCCTTGGGCAGATCGGGATAGTAATACACCTTCTGATCGAAGGCGCTTTCCGGTTGGATGGTGCAGTTGAGGGCCAGGCAGGCCAGCACCCCTTTTTCCAGGGCGGTCCGGCTCAATTGGGGTGCCACCCCCGGCAGCCAGAGACAGACCGGGCAAATGTTGCGGTTGGGATCGTCACCCGGACGGTTGGGGCAATCGCAGAACAGTTTGGTGGCGGCATTGAGCTGTACGTGGATCTCAAGGCCGATGACCGCTTCGTATGCCATTTTACCGGCCCTCCTTTTCAAAATCGGCCATCCGGACACCGAGGGCCAGCAGACGGGTATCGTCCAGGCGCCGGCCGATGAGCTGCAGGCCGGGGTCTTGTGCGTCCGTCGTCTGCGGGCCGGGCAGGTGAAGGGCCGGCAAGCCGGCGAGATTGGCCGGCAGGGTGTAGGCGAAGGCGTCGTAGATGGCGGCGATGGTGGTGGCCGTGGCCGCATCGGTCGCCGGATTGCGCGTGGGCATGACCAGCAGATCCACCTTCTTCAAATGGCCGGCGAGGGCATCGACAAGGCGGCGGCGCAGGCGCGCGGCCTGTTCGAAGGCGGCGTAGTTGTCGAACTGCAAGTAGGCGCCTTGAAATAGCAGTGCCTTGAGCAGTGGTCCGAAGGCCGACTTGCGGGTCTCCAGATACATCTCGTTCCAATGCTTGGCGGTCGGCGCGCGGTAGCCGTAGCGCACGCCGTCGAATTTGCCGGCGCTGGATGAGGCTTCCACGGCGGCGATGACCTGATGGGTGTCGCGGAAAAGGGGGTAGTCGGGCAGATCGATCTCTTGAACGGCCACACCCGCCGCGGCCAGGCGGGCCAAAGCGGCCTCGAAAGCGCGGCGGGCGGTCCCATCCAGGGATGCCAGGGATTGGATGATCACGCCGGCGTTTTGCAACGGATCGGTGTCGGACGGCCTGGCGTCGAACGGGATCTCCCGGCAGTCGTCGGGCATGGCGACGTCGGCGGGGTCGGGGCCGGCCACGGCGGCAAGGGCGTCCAGAATGGCTTGCGGTCCGGCAGCGATGAACCCGGGACACGCCATTGAGGGGACCAGGTCGATCATGCCGCATCGCGAGACGCGACCATAGCTGGGTTTGAAGCCGAACATACCGTGGGCGGCGGCGGCCACTCGCGCCTCGCCCAGGGTGTCGTTGACCAGGGCCAGGTCGGCTGCTCCCTGGGCGACCGGTTGGACGGTGGTGTCGCCGTGCAGACCGAACCCCAGCTCGGCCATGGCGGCCGGGTTGGCCAGGACGGCGCCCGCTGTTTGCAGACGGGCGATCAGGGTGGCATCTTCCAGGGCCCGGTAGCCTTCCAGGGCCCGGCAACCGGCGCTGCAAAGGTGGCCCCGCACGGACCAATTGGGTTGATGGGCCACCCGCTTGCCGGCCAGCGGTCCGGCGGCAGGGTTATCCGGCACGGCCGGCGTGTGTTGGGTATGGGTTTGGGACATGCGCAACCTCTCAATCGAGTACGGCGGCCACTTTGAAGTAGCCGCCTTTGACGGCGGGCGCATTCTGCAGCAGCGCGCCGTTTTCCGCCAAGGGGTGGGTCCGTGCGACGGCGCCCGGGCGGGTGTGGTTGGTGACGGGGGCCACGGTGAAAAGCGGTGCCTCGGTGGCGGGTTCCTTCCCGAGTCGTTGGGCACAGGCGCGGGCTTCGGCCACGGCAGTCGTCAGCGCCGGCCGTTCGGCTTCAGCGAAGCCGATGCGCGAAACCCAGGAGAGATTTTCCAGGGGATCCTGCCGGGCTTCGGCGCCGGGCAGATCACAGGCGCCGCCCAGGTCGAGCAGCCCCAGTTCCTGCAGTTGGGCCGCCGCCACCGGTGATGGCGCCTGGGTCAGGGGGCAGTAGGCACTGCGGTTCTTGGGGAATGCGATCACTTCGCGGATGGAAGGGGTGTCCAGGATCATGGAAACCACCCGATCGATGCCCAGGGCGATGCCGCCGTGGGGCGGGGCGCCGAAGGTCAGGGCCTTGAGGAAAAAGCCGAACTTCTCAGACACTTCGGCGTCATTGAGACCCAGGGCCTGGAAAATGCGCTGCTGCAGGTCCATGTCATTGATGCGGATGCTGCCGCCCCCCAGCTCCTCGCCGTTCATCACCAGGTCGTAGGCCCGCGAGCGCAAGGCCAGCAGGTCGGTTTGGTCCTGCGGATCGAAATCGGTGCGGTCCGGCATGGTGAAGGGATGGTGGCAGGAGGTGACGCCGTCGTCGGTCTCATCGAACAGGGGAAAATCGGTCACCCACATGGGTTTGTAGCTGTCCGGCGGAATCAGCCCCAGGCGGTGGGCCAGGTGGAGCCGCAATTGCCCCAGGGCGGAACAGACCAGGGACCAGGAGGGGTCGGCGATCAACAGCAGCACGTCGCCCGGTTGAGCCTCGAAGCGCGCCGGCACCCCCTGGCGTTCCGCCTCGCTGAAAAACTGTACGATGTTGGACTCCAGCCCCCCTTCGATCACCCGCATCCAGGTCATGCCCTTGGCGCCGAAACCCGGCACGATCTCCTTGGCGTATTCGTTCTGCAGCACGTTCTTGCTCAAACGCTCCGACTGCCCCTTGACGTTGATTCCTTTGATGCAGCCGCCCCGTTCGAGGATCCGGCGGAAGATGCCGTAGCGGGTCTCGCCGAACAGGTCGGTCACATCGCGGAAGGTCATGTCGAAGCGCAGATCGGGACGGTCCGAGCCGGTGCGGTTCATGGCATCCAGCCAGGTGATGCGGGGAAAGGGCCGCGGCAGATCGATGCCTCCGACCTGGAACATGCGCACGGTCAGCGCTTCCATCAAATCGTAGATGAAGGCTTCGTCGATGAAGGAGGCCTCCAGGTCCAACTGGGTGAACTCCGGCTGCCGGTTGGGGCGCAGATCCTCATCCCGGAAGCAGCGCACGATCTGGAAGTAGCGCTCCAGGCCGCTCACCATCAGCAATTGCTTGAACAGCTGGGGCGATTGGGGCAGGGCGTAGAAATTTTGCGGAAAATGCCGGCTCGGCACCAGGTAATCGCGGGCCCCTTCCGGTGTGCTCTTGGTCAGCATGGGGGTTTCCACTTCGATGAAACCCTGATCGTCCAGAAAATCGCGGATGGTTTTGACGATGCGGTGGCGTTTGATCAGGTGGTCCTGCATGGTCGGTCGCCGCAGGTCCAGATAACGGTACTGCAGGCGCAACTCTTCGTTCACCGGTTCGTCCCCCTTGACGGCGCCGCCGACCACCATGGACTTTTCCGATATGGGAAAGGGCAGGGCCGCCGAACCGCTCAGAATGGTCAGGGTGTCGGCCACCACCTCGACGGCGCCGGTGGCGATGCCCGGATTCTCGGTGCCGTCCGCCCGTGCCACCACTTTGCCGCCGATCCGGATGCAAAATTCACTGCGCAGGGTGGCTGCTGTGTCGCAAACCGCCCGGCTGGCGGCCTCGGGTGTGAAGACCACCTGGACGATGCCGCTGCGGTCGCGTAGATGGATGAAAAGCACTTCGCCGTGGTCCCGCAGGGCGTCGACCCAGCCGGCCAGCGTGACATCGCGGCCTGCATCGGCCGGGCGCAGCGCGCCGCAGTTGGTACGATTGAGGTGTGTCATAGCGATCTGTCCGTTGCTCATGTGGATTGTGTGACGGTGGACAGTCAACGTGAACCGCTTTTTGACGCGGGGCCGGGGGTGGTCCTTTAATTCCGCCGCCGGTCCGGTGCCTGTCCCTGTTCAACAGCGATGGGCAAGCTACCATAAGATAGTTTAAAGTTTAAAGTTTAAAGTTTAAAG
>NZ_JALJRB010000030.1 GCF_022968795.1 Desulfatitalea alkaliphila | reverse complement strand
GTTTTAAGTTTTAAGTGTTAAGTTTTAAGTTAATGAATTCTATCGATTTTATTGGGTTTGGGGTGATCGGGCAAATGGGTACTGCCACGCATCCAGCCCGTAGGGGCACGGCACGCCGTGCCCCTACCCTACAGGATCGTTAACCACTGATCGCCGTTTCGTCCGGCACCCTATAATCGAATGCATGCATCCGTAAAAGCGACACCGCCTGTTCTCCGTATAGAATATATAACAGACAGAATACCTTAACTTAACACTTAAAACTTAAAACTTAAAACTATCCATTGCCATCTAAAGGAATTGCGGCAGGGCATAATTTTAACTTGCCCATCCACCGATCATTTTGCTATGGTCCTGAAGTTATTCATCTGTTTTCATTTTCGAAGGCTTGTAAATCCTTTAACATGTAACATGCAATCCCGACGGCCGGGACCGTATTAAAGTTCCGGAATCCATTCCGGCGCAGGCAGTGTGCCGGGTTGCGGTGCCGTCTGCAAAAGAGAGGAGCATGATTGATGATGTGGTTTTACAAGGAAGGCACCCAGGAAGTGGGACCCGTCGGCAAAGACCGCCTGCAGGAACTGGTGCATGCCAAAAAGATCAACGGCCGGACCCTGGTGCGCAACACCACCATGGCGCAATGGCGTCCCCTGGCGGAGTTGGTCGGCGCTAAAAGAGCCGCTTCGCAGCCTCCCGCGGACACCCCGCCGGAACCGCCCCCACAACCTTCCGCCGCACCGGCACCACCCCCCGCGGAAGCGGTGTTGCGCAGCGAAACCGTCGTTTGTTCCCAATGCCACCGCTCTTCGCCCGAAACGCAGGTGGTGTGGTTCGACGGCCAGGCGATCTGCGCCGCCTGTAAACCGCTTTTCGTGCAACGCCTCAAAGAGGGTGTCGCTACCGGGGCCGTGATGCAATACGCCGGTTTCTGGGTGCGGTTCGGCGCGAAAATCATCGACTATCTGATCCTGGGCATTTTCCAAGCCATTTTGGTCGGCGCCATGGGATTGCTGGTCACCACCTCCGCACCGAGTTATGACGATCCCGAGGCGTTCTTCACCTCCGGTGCAATGTGGCTGCTCGGCCTGCAGCAGTTGATCGCCATTCTGATTCCGGCGCTCTACACCAGTTTTTTCCTCGGCCGCTTCGGCGCCACACCGGGTAAAATGGCCTGCAAACTCAAGGTGGTCACCGCCGAAGGGACCCGGGTGAGCTACCTGCGCGGCCTGGGGCGCTACTTTGCCGAATTCATCAGCGCCATGATCCTGCTGATCGGATATTTGATGGCGGCTTTCGACAACGAAAAGCGCAGCCTCCACGACCGTATCTGCAGCACCCGTGTGGTGCGCAACTGACGGGAGCCGGTAACTCACAATGATCGCCTGCCCCCATTGTCACACCATCCAAGGCCCCGAGACCGTCAACACCGGCCGTGCGGCGTCTTGCCCCGGGTGCCGCTCCCTGCTCAGAATCGACCTGTTCAACGCCTTTTGGGCCAACGACGGGCAGGGGGCCGGCAATCTCGGTGCGGCCGCTCAAGGTCGGGCGGAATGCTTCCACCACCCCGGACAACTGGCGGTGGCGCCCTGCGCGGACTGCGGGCGCCTGCTGTGCGAGGTGTGTCAAGTGGCCCTCGAGGGGCGCACCATCTGCATGGCCTGCCTGCAGGCCGGCCGGGACAAGCGCAAAATCGGCGCGCTCCAGCAGCGCTATCTGCGCCGGGACGAGATCGCCCTGCATTTGGCCTTCTGGCCGGCCCTGATGGTTTTTCCGACGCTGCTCACCGCGCCGGCGGCCCTCTTTTTCGCGGTGCGCCACTGGCGCACCCCGTCGCCCGTCCTGCCCAAGGGGCATTGGCGGGCCGTGACCGCATCGGTGTTGGCCGGCGCCCAACTGGTCGCCTGGATTGTTTTGCTGATCCTGTATATTGGAGGCTGAACCTTGGCCCGCCGACCCCAACCCTATGAAAAGTTGCCGGGCCGCTGGATGTCCCTTTTCAACCGGCGCACCCTTTGGCAAGGCGCCGACCATCTGCTGTGGGTCGAGCACACCATGATGCAGGAGACCTACAGGCGCTTCTATTTCAAAGACATCCAGGCCCTGGTAATGCGCCGCAACCGCCTGCACCATTTGTGGAGCGCCTTCTGGGGCGGCTTGGCGCTGATCACCGGCGCCATGGCCCTGACACTCGGTAGCAGCGGCTTTGTGCTGGAAGGTTTCACCCTGGTCTGGGGCCTGTGCCTTTTGCTCCATCTGGTCAAGGGCCCCTGTTGCGAAGTGTTCATTCAAACCGCGGTACAGCGCGAACGGCTGACCACACAGATCCGTGAACGGCAGGCAATCAAGGTGCTCGATCGGATCAAAGCCCAGGCCGAAAAGGCCCAGGGGGTTTACCGCCCCCCCGCCCCGTCGGACCGGCCGCCGGCCGCGACGGTGGACATCGGTGCGGACACCACCGGTGCGCGGATGAACGACCCGCTTGCACCGCCCTTCAAGCCGATGCTCCACCAAATACTGTTCACGGTGGCCATCACTCACGGACTGTTCGGCGGCCTACTGTTGTGGCTGCAGCAGCCGTACCTGGCGGCCTTGAGCACGGCGACCCTGGTAACGACACTGGTTTTGGCGATCACCGCTCTGGTGCGCGGCCATGCCGCCGCCCGGGGCACCTTGCTGGTCACGGCCACCTGGTTGACCCTGGTGCTGGCCTGTTTGAACGGCGTCTTCGCCTACGGCATGTATATGTACGCCACCATACGCCATCCGGAACTGGCTTTTGACTACTGGTCCCTCATCCAATCGTTCCTGGCCTTGCACGTCACGGCAGGGCCGGTGCGCTGGGCGCTGCTGACCGGATTTGCCGCCGGCGCCCTGGCCCTGGGAGCGGTGGGGCTGGCGGCGGCAACCCTGCAAGGCAAACGGTGAGCCCCATGGTCGACAGGGATCGGGTCGCCCGGCAGCACTGTTTTCACCATCCGGCCCGTGAGGCCGTGGCACGCTGCCCGGCCTGCCGGCGTTTTTTCTGCCGCGAGTGCGTCACCGAACACGACGATCGCATGTTGTGCAGCAGCTGCCTGGCCCGCGAAACCGCCGCCAAGACCGTCCGCCGCGGCCGCTGGTGGGTCCGCTGGTGGCCCTGGCTGCAAGGAGGCGGCGGGTTGGCGCTGATCTGGGTCCTCTTCTATCTGCTGGGCTGGATGCTGCTGGCCATTCCCCATGAATTTCACGAGGGGGCCGTATGGCAGGCCGATTGGTGGCGCAGCCAATGACGACCGAATCGGACCATGGCGCCCCCGGCGCCCCGGCCCTGGCTGAAAACGCCGTTCATCTGTTGCGCCGCAAAGGCGCCGCGGCGCTGGCCGCCTACTACATCGGCACCCTCCCCTTTCTGCTGGGACTGCTTTTCTTCTGGGCCGACATGAGCCGCAACCCTTACGCCGACCGCTACCTGGCGCCGGCGGCGGGCGGACTGGCTCTGCTGTTCATATGGATGAAAGTGTGGCAGGTACGCTTTTGCCGCCGCTTGTGGAACGCGCTGCACGGTACCGTCGACGCACCTTGGTCGCGGCGGCGCTGGCGGGCCACCGCCCTGCGCCAAACCGCCCTGCATGCCGGCGGCTTGGTGCTGCTGCCCATTGCGGCGCTCATTGTGCTGCCATTGGCCTGGGTCTATGCGTTTTTTCAAAACCTGACCGTGCTCGACGGACGGGACACCCTTTCCTTGAAACAAGCGGTACGCGAAGCCCGGGCACAGGCCCTTGCCTGGCCGGGTCAGAATCACCTGCTGTTGACCCTGTTTTCGGTTTTCGGTCTGATCGTTTGCTTGAATCTGATGACCGGCCTGATGTTGCTGCCCTACTTGGCCAAGTGGCTGCTGGACATCGAAAGCCCCTTCACCTTCGGCGGCCTGCGGGCCATCACCAACACCACCTTTCTGACCACCGTCTGCGCCCTGACCTATGCCTGCATCGATCCGCTGATCAAGGCGGCCTATACGCTGCGTTGTTTCCACAGCACCGCCCGCAGCAGCGGCGCCGACCTGCGGGCCGCCATTAAACCGTATTTAAAGGGCGCCGCTTTGCTGCTGGTGTGGGGTTGTCTTGCGACCATCGCCCTGCCGGCGCCGGCGCAGGCCGACACCGCCAACGCAACCGAAGGGACAGGCTATGCAAGCCGCCTGGACGACACCATCGACCGCCTGTTGCAGGACCGCCGCTTCGCCTGGCGCCTGCCGCGAGAAAAGCCGCCTGCCGAAACGGACAATGAAGCCACGGGCTGGGTGGCGCGCACCTTGGAGTGGTTGACGGAGCGGATCATAGGGGCGGTGGCGGCTGTGGATCGCTGGATCGAAGCCGTTGTCGATTGGCTTGATCGGCGCTTTTCCCAACCCACGGAGCGCTTGGGTGGCGGCAGGGACTGGCGACCAATCATCCGGCTGGTCTTCTATCTGATCGGCGCACTGCTGCTTTTATTGCTGCTGATGGGATTGCACCGCTGGTGGTCGTCCCGCCGCGCCACCCAACGCCGTCCGGTCGCCGCGCAAGTACAACCGCATGTGGATATTCACGACGAAACCCTCAGCGCCGCCGATCTGCCGGGTGACCGCTGGTTGACCCTGGCCCGGGATTTGATGGCGCGCGACGATCCGCGCGCGGCCTTGCGGGCCCTCTTCCTGGCCGTGCTGTCCCAACTGGGCGACGCCGGCCGCGTCGCCCTGGCACGCTTCAAATCGAACCGTGAGTACCGCAACGAACTGGCCCGGCGCGCCCAGGCCGAACCGGAATTACTGGCCTGCTTCTCCCGCTGCATGACCGCCTTTGAAAAAGCCTGGTACGGTAAGCACCCGGTGGCCGAAAACCAATTGTCCGCTTTCATCGCCGACCAGGAAAGGATCGCCGCCCTTGTCCGCTCCGACGCGTAAAACCCTGGTGGCGATTGCCGTTTGCACCGCCGTGTTCATCCTGGGCGTGGGTTGGCTCTTCTGGCTGCGTTTCCAGGCGGGCGACCTTTACCCGCCCTACTCTTCCCTGCGCGGCGATCCTTTGGGCACCCAAGTACTGTTCGAAAGCGTGCAGGCGCTGACCCATGGCAAGGCACAACGCCATTTCCGCCCCCTGGACCAACTGGTCCTCACGGCCGATACCACCTTCCTGGTCAGCGGCGTGACCGGCCGCGCCCCTTTCCTGGAGATGGCGGGTTGGCAACGACTGCTGCAGCAGTTGGAAGAGGGGGGCGGCCGGCTGGTCGTCACCTTGGTCCCGCCCGGATCCGTGCTGCGCGAAGACCCGGGAGCACACACGGCGCCCAGCGACGCGGCGGAAACAACGGCGCAGACGGATGGAACGGACAGCGACGCCGCCGCAGGCGACGATGTGACTCCCTCCGCCCCTGTGCAAAGCGACAATGACACCCACCTGCTGGACCTTCTCGGGCTCTCCTTGCTGCCGGCCCCTTCGGGTGACCTGGATGATTTCGCCGTCCGCGCCGGCGGCGCGCCGGCCACCCTGCCGGACCGCATCCCCTGGCGTGCGCCACAGCACTTCGCCCCGGACCACCCCGATTGGCAAGTGATCTACCGCTGGCACGACCGCCCGGTGATGCTACAGCGCACCTGGGGCCGAGGCACCGTGGTGCTGGCCGGCGACAGTTACCTGCTCAGCAACGAAGCGCTGCGCGAGCACCGCTACAGCGCGCTGCTGACCTGGTGGCTCCAGCTGCCCAACCTGCTGGTCGTGGATGAATTTCACCTGGGCCTGGCCAAACAGCCGGGCATTGCCGGTTTAATGCGCAAATTCCGCCTGCAGGCGCCGGCGGCCGCGCTGCTGCTGTTGGCGCTGCTGATCATATGGCGCCATGCCGCCCCCCTGGTGCCCGAGCCACCCGCACCGCCGGCCGACAGGGTACAAAGCGCCATCGATCAAGGCGCGCAGGATGGATGGATTGCGCTGATGCAGCGCCATGTTGCAGTGGCTGACCTGATCGCGGTGTGTCACGCGGCCTGGCGCGCCGGCCCCGCCATCCACCGCATACCGGAGGAACGGGTGGCCCGGGTGGCAGCCCTGCTGGAACAGACCGACGCCGCGACGCGTCGCAAGGATCCGGTCGGGCTCTATCGCCGAATCTGTCAACTTCTCAAACAAGGAAACCCGCAATGACCGCCAACGACACGCCATTGACCGATGTGCTGACCGCCGCCCGGCAGGAGATCGCCAAGGTGATCATCGGCCAGGACAAGGTGATCGACAGCGCCTTGATCGCCGTCTTCACCAACCATCACGCCTTGATCGAGGGCGTTCCCGGAGTGGCCAAAACCCTGCTGGTGCGCACCCTGGCCCATGTGTTGGGTTGCGCATTCGGGCGCATCCAGTTCACCCCCGACCTGATGCCGGCGGACATCGTCGGCACCCATGTCTTCAACATGCAGAAGGGCAGTTTCGCCCTGGTCAAAGGCCCCATCTTCACCACTTTCCTGTTGGCCGACGAAATCAACCGCGCACCGGCCAAGACCCAGTCGGCCTTGCTCCAGGCCATGCAGGAGCGGATGGTGAGCATCGACCGCCGCACCCGGGCGCTGCCTGACAACTTCACCGTCTTCGCCACCCAGAACCCCATCGAGCAGCAGGGCACGTACCCGCTGCCCGAGGCCCAGATGGACCGTTTCATGCTCAAGATCCCCATGACCCACCCCGAACGGGACGAAGAGTTGCAACTGGCCCGGCGCATGCTGGGCGATGAAGCCCCTGAGGCGGTGCTCAACAGCGGCGCCGTGCGCCCGGTCATCACCCCCGAAGTGCTCGGCGGCCTGCGCCGGCAATTGAACAGCGTGCGGGTCAAGGACGAATTGACGGCCTACCTGGTGGACATCGTGCGCCGCACCCGCACCCATCCCGGCGTGCTGGTGGGCGCCGGCCCCCGTGCGACCCAGGCCCTGCTGCTCGGCAGCCGCGCCGCCGCGGCCCTGGCGGGTCGGGATTATGTCACCCCGGACGATATCAAGGATTTGGCGGTGCCGGTGTTGGGCCACCGCATTATTCTGCGGCCCGAATACGAAATTGAAGGGCTGGCCGTCGAGGAGGTGATCGAACAGCTGCTGCAGGAGGTGACCGTTCCCCGATGATGGTGCCGCGCCTCAAACTGATCGCCCTCACGGCCCTGCTCCTGCTGCCCGCAGCCGTGGCCGTGGCCCGCGATCCGGCCTGGGAGCCGGCCGCTCTCGCCATTGCCTTGCTACTGGGACTGGCGGCGGCGGTGGACGCCGTCGCCGGTCGGCGGCGGTTGGCCGGCATTGCGATCGACGCGCCGCCGCTGGTGCGCATGACCGCCGAACAAGCGGCGCTGATCGGTCTGCAAGTGATCAAGCCGCAGACGGCGGCGTTGACATTACGCATCGGCCCGGCCTTGCCGGCGGCCATCGTCAGCGACCGTGCCGTGGCGTCGATCCATCTGGCGGCCGGTCAACAACGACACCACCTGCGGTGGCCCTGTCGCGCCCTGCGGCGCGGTCGGTTTGCGCTCACGGCGTGCCACATCGAGCTGCCCTCCCCTTTGAGGTTGTGGGGCATGCGCCGCCGCTTGGCCTTGGACGTGGAAATCCGGGTCTATCCCAACCTGACCGGCAACCGACAGCATATCCTGGGTCTGTTCGACCGCCGGGAGTGGGGTTGGCGCACCGTGCGCAAGGTGGGCAAAGGGCGCGAATTCGAGCAGCTGCGCGATTATCTACCAGGCGACAACTATGAGGATGTGGATTGGAAGGCCACGGCCCGGCGCCGGTTTCCGGTCACCCGGGTCTACCAGGTGGAGCAGTCCCAAGAGATCTACGTCATTTTAGACGCCTCGCGGTTGAGCACCCGCAACGCCGCCTTCGGACGCGACCGGCGTCGACAGAGAACGGCGACCGGGGAAGCCATGGCGGAGACCATCTTCGAACGCTACATCACCGCCTGCCTGGTGATGGCCCTGGCCGCCGACCGGGCCGGCGACCGCCTCGGCCTGGTCATCTTCGGCGCCCGCCCCGATTGCCTCATCAAGGCCGGCCGGGGGCGCGCCCACTACAACGCCTGCCGCGAAGCGCTCTACAACCGCATGGCGCAAACCGTTTCACCGGACTTCGATGAACTTTTCGCCTTCCTCGGTACCCGGGTGCGCAAGCGGGCCCTGCTGCTCTTCCTGACCCATCTGGACGACCCGCTGATGGCCGAAAGCTTCATCGGCGCCATGCGCGCCGGCACCCGGCAGCATGTGGTGCGGGTCAACATGCTGCGGCCGCCGGGGGCGCACCCCCTTTTCTCCTCGGACGACGTGCACAGCCCGGCGGGTATCTACGAACATCTGGCGGGTCACATGACTTGGAGCGCCTTGAACGACACCCGCCGGCGGCTGCGGCAATCGGGCGCCGACCTAGCCCTGCTGGACAAGGACCGGCTGTGCAGCCAACTCATCGGCCAGTATATGGAAATCAAACAACGACAACTGCTGTAGAGCGTGAGCGCCCATGATCATCGATCTGCAAAAATTCATCCGCGGCGAGCAGCCCTTCTGGGAAGAATTGGAACAAGTGCTGGCGCGCCAGGAGCGCGACCCCTACCGGCGCATGTCCTTCGATGACATCCAGCGGCTCCACTACCTCTACCAGCGGGCCTCGGCCGATCTGGCCAAGATCGACACCTACGCCACCGAACAGGCTACCCACGACTATCTGGAATCCCTGGTGGGCCGCGCCTACGGACTGGTCTACGGCGCCCGGCAAAAACCGGTGCGCTTCGCACCCTTGCGCTGGTTATGGCGCATCTTTCCCAACGCTTTCCGCCGACGGCGGGCCGCCTTTGCCCTGAGCCTGAGCGTCATGCTGCTGGGCAGCCTCTTCGGGGGCGCGGCCATCCTCTTCGACCCGGAGGCCAAGGCGATCCTGATGCCCTTTCCCCACCTGCTGATGGATCCCTCCGAACGCGTGGCCCAAGAAGAGGACGCCGGAGAACACGACCGGCTTGAAGGAAGCAAAAGCACTTTTTCGGCTTTTCTCATGACCCACAACACCCGGGTCTCCATCCTGGTGCTCGCCCTGGGCATGACCTGGGGAATCGGCACGGTCCTTGTGCTTTTCAGCAACGGCGTCATGCTGGGTGCCGTGGCGGCCGACTACGTGCGCGCCGGCGAGAGCCTGTTCCTGGCCGGCTGGCTGCTGCCCCATGGCGTAGTGGAGATCCCTGCCATCCTGTTGGCCGGCCAGGCCGGGCTGCTGCTGGCAGGGGCCCTCATCGGCGTCGCCTCGAACAAACCCATGGCCGACCGGTTGCGCACCGTGGGTCCCGACGTGGTCACCCTCATCGGCGGCGTGGCCCTGATGCTGGTATGGGCCGGGGTGGTGGAAGCCTTTTTCTCCCAGTACCACGCCCCCATCATCGCCTATGAAATCAAAATCGCCTTCGGCGCGGCGGAACTGCTGCTGCTGGTGCTGTTTCTGCGCTATGCAGGGCGGGGTGGCCGCAAAATCGCCCCAGCGCGACAGGGCAAGGGGATGCAGCGCGCAACCGCGGATGGGACGAACAAAGGCCTCCTGCTGCCCATGGGGGGTGAGAAAGGAAACGGATGATCCAGCCAACCGCCACCACTTCCCATCTGCTGACCATCCGCACCCCCGAGGGGGTCTTCTTCTCCCTGCCCCTGGCCGGGCCCATCGTGCGTTGCATGGCCTGGCTGCTGGATGCCGTCTGCCTGCTGGCCGCGGCCAAAATCATCCAGATGGGCGCCGCCCTGCTGGGGGTGTTTAGTCAGGACCTCTCGCGGGCCTTCTCCATTTTGTTCTATTTCATCTGCTACATCGGCTACGGCATCGTCCTGGAGTGGTTCTGGAACGGTCAAACCCTCGGCAAGCGGCTGTTTCACCTGCGCGTCATGGATATGCGGGCCCTGCCACTGCGCTTCAGCCAGATCGTCATCCGCAATCTGCTGCGGGCCGTGGACAGCCTGCCCTTGTTCTACATCGTGGGCGGCCTGGCCTGCCTGATCAGTCGCCATGCCCAGCGGTTGGGCGATCTGGCGGCCAACACCGTGGTGGTGCGGACCCGTCGCCTGGCCGCGCCGCGCATCGATGCCGTCCTGGACCGCAACCGCCACAACTCCCTGCGGGCCTATCCCCACCTGGCCGCCCGCCTGCGCCAACAGGTGGCACCGGTGGAGGCCGATACGGCCTTGCAGGCCCTGCTGCGCCGTGACCTGCTGACCCCTGAAGCACGCGTGGATCTGTTCGCCCTCATGGCTGACCTGTTCCGGCGCAAAGCAGCCTTCCCCGCCGAGGCGCTGGCCGGGATCTCCGACGAGCAATATGTGCGCAATGTGGTGGACCTCCTTTTCCGGCGGTAAAAACAACCCATACCCTTCCAAATCGATTTCGATCCCGATGCTGCTTTCGCCCGCTTCTCATTTTGCTTGGGCGTTGTGCATAACCGCATTTATTTTCATTGACAGATCGCCCTGCTGCCGTGAAAATTCACACATGGGGCGGGACGGATGCACCGGCGTTGCGGGCCGCAACAAAACGGCATTCATCCCTGAACCGGCAAGCCCGAACCCGGAGAATGCCAATGGCGACCCGAGAACAGATCAGCAAAACCATCCTGGACATCATCCGCACCATCGCGCCGGAAGCCGATCTCGCAAACATCGATCCTGCGGACCGGTTTCGCAATCAGTTCGATTTCGACTCCGTCGATTTCATGAACCTCGCCGCGGCGCTGCAAACCACGCTGCAGGTGAACATACCCGAAGAAGACTACCCCCACCTTGCCACACTGAAAGGTTGCATCGCCTATTTGACGTCGAAGGTGAACACCTGACGCTATTTCAAATGGGGCAAGTCCCGACTTGGGCTTTATGCTTAAGCGCAAGGGTCAAAGGGCCAATGTGACCATCACAATCTCGGGATCCTGCGGGTCGCGTCTTCTTTTAAAACCGAAGGCCTCGCAAAGTTTCAGCATGGCCCGGTTATCGGAAAGCACATCCCCCTGGAGCTCCCGGATCCCCTTTTGCCTGGCGTAATCGATGATGCGGCGCATGAGCATGGGGCCCAAGCCCATGCCGGTCATGTCCCGGCGCAGAAGAATGGCGAATTCCGCACGCTCGTTGTCCGGATCGGCGGCCAGGCGCACCACGCCGAACAGCTCCGCTGCCGTTTCTGCGCCCGGCGGGCACAGCACCAGGGCCATTTCACGATCATAGTCGATCTGGGTCAAGCGGGCCGCCATCTGGTGGGACAATATCTTCATGGCATGTAAAAATCGCAGCCGGATTTCATCCATGGAGAGCTTGGAAAAAAGGTCCTGCAACGCCGGTTCGTCCTCCGGCCGAATGGGCCGGATCAATAGCTTTTGGCCGTCGCCGAGGGTCAGCGTCGATTCCAGCACCTTAGGGTAAGGACCGATGGCCAAACGCTTTTCAGCGGTCAGTCGTGATCGGGCGACCTTGATGCGCACGTCCAGTGCCAACACCCCCCGCTCATCGGCCAACAAGGGATTGATGTCCAGCTCGGCGATCTCGGCGATATCGCTGACCAGTTGCGACACTTTGACGAGGGTCAGCGCGATGCTGTCCAAATCGGCGGCCGGTTTGCCGCGGTAGCCGTGCAGCAATCCGTAGACGCGCGTGCGGCGCATGACCTCATGCGCAAGGTGCATGTTCAGCGGTGGCAGGGCAATGGCCTTGTCACGGATGATCTCAACGGCCGTACCACCCTGACCGAAAAGAATCACCGGCCCGAACTGGACGTCTTCACTGGCGCCCACAATCAATTCCCGGGCGTTGGGGCGATGCACCATGGGCTGCACCGCAAAGCCGGACAAGGTCGCATCGGGACGGATTTCGCGAATGTGTTGCTGCATACGCAACGCCGCGGCTTGCACCGCTGCCGGCGAGATCAGGTTCACTGCCACCCCGCCCGCATCCGACTTGTGGATGATATCGGGTGATCGGATTTTCAGAACCAATGGTGCGCCCAGCCGTGCGGCCAGCGCGGCGGCCGCTTCAGGTGTCGCCACGGCATGGGTATCGACCACTGGAATGCGGTATGCGGCCAGGACCGCCGTTGTTTCCATTTCGGTCAGCCAAGTACGGTCTTCGGTCAGCGCCGCATGAACGATCTCGCGCGCTTCTTCGGTTGCCGGCTCGAAAACCTCCGGGATGCCGGGCGGTGTTTCCATCAGCATCGCCTGACTGCGGCGGTAGCGCACCATCTGCATAAACCCGCGAATGGCTTCCGTCGGTGTCTGATAGCTCGGAATCCGGTTTTCGGCAAAGATCCTGCGGGCCTCCCGCGCCGAATCGATGCCCAGCCAGCTGGTGAAGATGCCCCGCGCGCCGATCTTTGCGCTGTTTTCCTTGAGCGTATCGATCATCGCCCGGGCGGCTTCGGTGCTGGAGGCCACGGCCGTGGGACAATTCAACACCAGGACGGCATCCACCCCCTTGTCCGTGAGCAGGATGCGCAATGCATCGGCATAACGATCCGGTGGGGCATCGCCGATGATGTCCACCGGATTGTTGCGGGACCAGGTGCGCGGGAGCACCCCATCGAGCCGGTCGATGGTCTCAGGGGCCAAATCGGCCAAACGGCCCTGTTTGTCCATCAGGACGTCGGTGGCCAGCACCCCCATCCCGCCGCCATTGGTCAGGATGGCCAGACAATCACCGGCGAACGGGCGCGACTTGGCCAAGGTCTCCACGGCATCGAAGAGGGCTTGCATGTCCATCACCCGCAACAGCCCGGCGCGCTCGAAGGCGGCGTTGTAAACGTCGTCGGCGCCGGCCAGGGCACCGGTGTGGGAAGCGGCGGCGCGGGCGCCCTCGGCGTGCCGTCCGGCCTTGACCACGATCACCGGTTTCATGCGGGCCGCCGCGCGGGCCGCGGACATGAACTTGCGTGCATGGGTAATGTTCTCGATGTAGAGCAGAATCGCTTTGGCGCTTTTGTCGGCGGCCAGGTAATCGAGCATGTCGCCGAAATCCACATCGGACATGTTGCCCACGGAGACGAAATGGGAAAACCCGATGCCCTTGGACGTGGCCCAGTCGAGCACCGAGGTTTGAACCGCCCCCGACTGGGCGACGAACGCGATGCTGCCTTGAAGAGGCGGCACATGGCCGAAACTCGCATTGAGGCCCACGCCGGGCACCATGATGCCCAGGCAGTTGGGCCCCACGATGCGCAGCAGGTGGGGGCGGGCCGCGTTGAGCATCTGCGTGCACAACCACTGCCCTTTCTCGCTGCCGCCTTCGTGGAAACCGGCCGTGATGACCACCGCCGCCCGGGTACCCCGCCGACCCAGTGTTTCGATCAGGCGCGGCACCGTGTCCGGCGGCGTGGCGATAACGGCCAGGTCGGGCGTTTTGGGCAAGCGGTTCACATCGGGATAGGCGGGCAGCCCTTCGATGGTCTTGTACTTCGCATTGACCGGGAAGATATCTCCTTTGAAGCCGGCGCTCACCAGATTCCGGGCCATGACGGCACCGACGGAGCCGGGCTTTCGGCTCGCGCCCACCAAGGCGACGGCGGAGGGGTTGAACATGAACTCGAGATTGCGAATGGTCATTGCATCACCCCTTTGGTTTGGAAGAAAGAAGGCGGGCATGAACGCTATTCAATTCAATGGCACAACCTTTTTTTTCTATTCCACGACCCATATCGTGCATTTGCGTGCGTGGCTGACGATTTTGCTCGAAATGCTGCCGAACAGGAACTCCTCGCTGCGCGAAAGCCCCTGCCTGCCGACGACGATGGTGCTGTACCCGGTCTCATCCCGCTCCGACAGAATACAAGCGGCCATGGAAGGACAGTAGCGCAGCGTGGAACGGACCGATACGGCATCCGGCGCAAATCCCTTTTCAATCAGCAGTTGACGATAGTCCGCCAACATGCCATCCACTTTTTCACTGTAGTGCGCCAACCATTTTTCTTTTTCCTCGGTGGAGGGGAAAAAATCCTCCTCCGGTTCCGGCACCACATGCAAAAGCATCACATTGAAACCCGCCAGCCCGCCCAGGAGCTGTCCCACGTAGGCAACCGCCCTGCGGGCGTTCGCTGATTCATCCACGGCGATCAGAATGTTGCGGTTGAATACTTTTTCGCCATTTCCAGTGTTTGCCGCGTCATCGTTCATAAGTCCCTCCACGGGTCAGGTCTGCCACTCATTCTTGAATACTTCCAAATCGTGGTGCAGTTGGGTGGCGCTTTCATAATACCAGTTGGCACCTTTGGCAAAATGCATGCACACCCGGTTCAGCGATTCCGGAATATAAGAGTATATCTTCTTTAAATTGGCCACCCGATTATGAAATACGATATTTAAATCTTCCTCCTGCAGGACATCGAGAAGCGAGCTTTGCTGATCGCGCAGGTCATGCAGCAATACATCCCCTTTGCCGGCAAGGAACAACAGAATGTTTCCCAAGCCGAACAGGTCGTAGGCATAAATGTTTTCCCGGTGGCGGAAGTTGAAGTCGAAATCGATCCAGCGGTAGCGGTGGTCCTCGCGGTCGATAAAGATATGATCGCGTCTGATATCGCCATGCTTTTCGCCATGTTCGTGCAGAAACGCGATGGCCCTGATGCATGCCATGAATTGCTCCAGGATCCCCGGAAACTGTTCCGTGAAATAGGTGCGGTGCCCCACATTCAGGCCTTCGATATATTTGGACAGCGGTCGACCGTGGATCAAATCCAAAACGCGCACGACGTTGCCTTTTTCATCTTCAACCGCAAACCCCTGCATGAAGTTTCCGTGGCCGGCTACCAAGTCCAGTATCCGCGCCTCTTTACGCGGGCTGCGAAAACATTCGAACGCAATGTCGCCAATACGGGATGTAAATTTTTCATGAAAGGCGAGTTTTATGATTTTGGCATCCCCGCTGTGCAGGTCAATGGCGCGCTTGACCCAATATTTCACGTCCTCGTCCACCCCGAACCGCTCTTCCTTGGCATTCTGCCGCACCAGGTAGGGCGTGTCCCTGAGGACCACCACATCACCATATTCCACACGGAAAAAGTCCGTGGTGTCGGTGTGGATCTCCATATCAAGAGAGGCGCTGGAATCCCCCAGCCAGCGGGACGCCATTTGCCGGATGTTCTCCTTGGTCCAATTCGCTGCCATAGACCGCACGCCATCAGGTTTGGGGCGCCATCCATGGGCCGATTGGAACGAAGTCGATTGAAGGTGGAACGCGACCGCGGATGGATGCACCCGGACGGGTATTGATCGACCATTGACACCGGTTCCCCATTACAATAATTCTAACACAGTGTTCCTTTCCATGGTTAGCAGTATCGAACGACCCGACGGATACAGCCGTGCAGACGCCATTAAGCTTGACCAGCACCTGGGTCGGGGCCCATCCATATGGCTCCGGCATCATGGATCATGCGACCGTCCCTGATCGGCGTGGTCCGGTCTCTGTTTTCACCTGGAGGATCCGCAAGCCATGCACCCGCTTCACAATGCCGACAAACCGCGTTGCACATGGCCGGGCAGCGATGCGTTAATGCTGCGCTATCATGACGACGAATGGGGCGTGCCGCTGCACGATGACCGCAAGTGGTTCGAATTTTTACTGCTGGACGCCTTCCAGGCCGGGCTCTCCTGGAAAACGGTGCTGCACAAACGGGAGGCATTTCGCAAGGTGTTTCACGGTTTCGATCCGCGGCGGGTCGCGCGCATGTCGGACCGGGAGTTGGCCGCGGCCCTCGAAAATCCGGCCATCATTCGCAACCGGCTCAAGGTGCAATCAGCGGTGCGCAATGCGCGCGCCTTTCTAAGCGTGCAAGCGGAGAGGGGATCCTTCGACGACTTTATTTGGGATTTCACCGAGGGCCGGGTTATCCGCAACCACTGGGCGCGCGCCGATCAGGTGCCGGCCGCCACGCCCCTTTCCGACCGTGTGAGCAAGGCATTGAAGGCCAAAGGGTTTTCATTCGTGGGCACTACGATCTGTTATGCCTTCTTGCAGGCGGCCGGGGTGGTCAATGACCACCTGACGCACTGTTTCAGGCACTCCGAGATCAACGCAATCAAGCCAGGGCGACCGTGACCTGCTGGCGCCCGATGCGGTAAGGCGCCTTCATCCCCAACACCCGGGCCACCACTTTTTCGGGAACATCCACGTAGGTGGTTCGATCTTCGATGCGGATCCTGCCGATGCACGCGCCCGGAATATCGGCATGGTGGGCCAGGCTGCCCACGATGTGGCCCACGCTCAGACCATGGGATTTGCCGGTGTTCAGGGCCAGACGCACCATGCCGTTTTCATGGGATCGGCGGTCGGCGGTCGGCGACGGGCCTTTGGTCCATTCGCCGCGGCGGGGGGCCGGCCGGGCGGCCCGGGGGCGTTCCTCGAGCAGTTCGCCGATGGGCGCAATGGGACGGTTGCCCTCCTCGGCGCGCACCAGCTTGAGCGCAGCGGCGGCGATTTCAGCAAGATCGTGACCCTGCTCCATGAGGGTGGTCACCAATTCCCTTTCCCGCCGGCACCTTCCGCGACGCAGCCAGATGCCCATCTGCTCGACCAGCTGTTCGTCGCGCCGGATTTGGATCGCCTCCGGCGTGGGCAGCTCGGCGGGGGTCATTTTTTGTTTGGTGAAAGACTCCACCTTACGCAGGAACCAGCGCTCCTTGGGGGTCAGCAGGCTGATGGCCACACCCGTTTTACCGGCCCGTCCGGTGCGGCCGATGCGGTGCACATACACTTCGGGGTCCTGGGGCAGGTCGTAGTTGAACACATGGCTGACATGATCGATGTCCAACCCCCTTGCGGCCACGTCGGTGGCCACCAGGACCTTGATCCGGTTGTTGCGGAAGCGTTGCAGCACCCGCTCCCGCGCCTCCTGGTTCAGATCGCCGTTGAGCACTTCGGCCGTAAAACCGCGACCGACCAGCGCGTTGACCAACTCACCGGTACCCAGGCGGGTGCGGGCGAACACCAGGGCGCTGACGATGGGTTCCACTTCGAAAAGCCGCGTCAGGGCCGCCAGACGGTCGTTCTCGTTGACCAGGTAGTAACGTTGCTCGACCGTGGCCACGGTCAGTTTCTCCTTGCCCATGGAAAAAACCAGTGGATCGCGCAGGTAACGCTGGGCCAGGGCGCGGATGGGCGCCGGCATGGTGGCCGAAAACAGAGCGGTGCGGCGATCGGCCGGCGTGGCTTGCAGAATGGCTTCGATGTCCCCGATGAAGCCCATGCTGAGCATTTCGTCGGCCTCGTCCACGACGACACCGGCCACTCGCCCAAGGTCCAACGCCTTGCGGGCCATCAGGTCGAGCAGGCGACCGGGGGTGCCCACCACCACATCGACCCCCCTCTTCAAGGGTTTTATCTGCTCGCTGTAGGGTTGGCCGCCATAGACGGCCAGCACGCGCACCCCCACACCGCGGCCGTATTGCGAGATGGCCGCGGCCACCTGAATGGCCAGTTCACGCGTGGGGGCCAATACGAGGTACTGCACATGACGCTGTCCCGGCACCAGGGCGTGCAGCATGGGCAGTGCGAAACCGGCCGTCTTGCCGGATCCGGTCCGGGATTGGCCGATCACATCGCGGCCTTCGAGCATGGCGGGAATAATGTTTGCCTGGATGGGGGTCGGGGCATCATACCCCTTCTCGGCGACGGTCTGCACCAATACGGGATGCAGACCCAAAGCGGCAAATGGCTGGGTCATGGATACGCTCCTGCGTGCCGTGGCACGTTTTGTCGGTTGCAGCCCTTCGCAGGCACTGCATCTGTTGTGGCCAACAGCCGACCCGTCCCGAACGCATAGAGCCTATCTGTTGCCAAAAAGAATGGGTTTCTATCACCTATGCCGCAAAAGGGAAAGCCTTTATTTCGCTTCAGGACCCGGGGCATATTTACGGTAGTGACCGTAAAGGCGGGGGTGGACCCGGGAAAAGCGATCGAAATCGCCCAGCAACTCCATGCCCGGCACGATGGCGCGCACCACGGGCAGTCCCAGGTCCGCACGGGTCAAATCCACATAGATCGGTTCGAACCCGTTGGCCAGCAGCAGGTTTTCCAGCATGTGCAGGTTCCGCTCCGGATCGCCGCGGTCGTAATCGGGCAAGGCGGACAGGGGTACCCTGACCGCCGCCGGCGACGGCGGTCGCGAAGGCGGCCCGTTGGGAAACGGATAAGTGGTTTCGGTGAGGGCCGAAAGCAGGGCCCGTCGGGCATCCAGATGGGCGCCCGTGCCGATGGCCAACGTGCCGTCCGCCGCCACGACGTAGCTTTTACAGCACGGCACTCCCAAGGGGCCGGTCAGGTCGACAAACCCCACCCGGATGCCCCGTGCCGCATAGTGCTGCATCAGGCGTGCGACGGCGGGATCGTCCGGTTCGATATCGAAACAGAGAGCCGGGACACAGGGCATCGTGGCGGCGCAATCCCGCTCGATCACCTCCAGCAGCGCCTGGCAGCGGGCCTGGGCCGGGGTGGCGCCGGCGCCCAAGCCGGTAGACCCCAGCCCGGAAAAGAGGGCCGTCTCGTCCAGATTGCTGAACAAGAACACGGCTTGGGCCGGCACCCGCACAGGCTGGGCGCCGGCTGCGGCGGCGCTGCGACCTTCCACCCAGTACAGCGGTTCGTCCCGGTAGGGCGCCTCCAATCCCAACCGGTCGGGATCCAGGGCAGCAAAACCTTCCTGCTGCAATTCAGAAAACCGGGCCCGCACCAGGGGCAGGTCCTGTGCGTACCCCCGGGCCGCGTTGTCGGCGATGTCGGCGTAGGCCGACACCCGCTCCACGATCTCCATGACGCAGGCCACCCGTGCGTTCTCCAAGGACAATCCCCGGCCGAAGGCGATCTGGCGACCTGTGAGGCGATAGTGGTGTCGGCCGCAGGCCACGCCGAAATTCAATTGCCATTCGCGCAAAAGGGCGATGGGACTCAGGGATGCTTCGTGACGCATCTCAGGCCCCACATCGATCCCGGCGCGGGTCAACCGCGCCAGCGCCTCGGCGGCCATGGCGGCGGCATCGGGCCCCGCCGGTGCCACCGGCCCGTCCGGCGGCGCGAGCCGCTCGGCCAGCCGGTCCAAAGGTTCGGGGGCGGCCATGGCCCGATCCACGGCCTGCGCTGCAACCGGCGCCGCCAAATCAATGGGTTCAGGGGCCGGCAATGGGTCATGCCGCAGGAAATTGGGGCGCAACAGCTTGATCCAGCGGCGGTGCAGGCGGTGGTCCCGCAGCCGGTGGGCCTTGATGTAAATCGAGGGCGCAAAGGCGGCCAACCGTGACTGTTGTTTGTCTGAAAAACGCCGTTGCAAAGGAAAAAAGGGCTGCAAGACAATACACGCCTCCAGCAGCAGGGCCTGCAGGAACAGATCCTCCCGGTCGGCGCGCCGAATGTGATCCTGCATCTCGTCGGGCGACCATTCGGCCACCATGCGCAGCAAATGCTTGCGCATGAACTGGTCGTTGGGATGAGATCGGCACCAGGACAGGGCTTGCGCAAAGGAGAGCGGCGCCTCCGGCCGGGCGTCGAAATACCCGGTGGCCGCCTCCGTGCGGATGCGCGCCAGTTCGTAATGCATTGGATCTGCCGGATGCTGTGCCATGATGCCTCCCTCGTCGCCAGGTGGACACTTTTTACCGCGCGAGCACACATTTGCAAACAGAAAAGACAAACACATCCGTTTGATTTTCGGAGCGACGATGGCCCCTTGACTTTCTTCGGCATTGGACTAAAGTGACGGTCAGCGCCCAGGTGCTCCGCAAGGAGCCGAACAGGGAACCCCGTGGGAATCGGGGACGGGCCCGCCGCTGTAATCGGGGACGGCGGCCGACATATGCCACTGGTGAACGACCTGCCGGGAAGGCGCGGCCGCGCGGATGATCCGAAAGTCAGAAGACCTGCCTGGCGCAAGGGCAATGGCAGCGAGGAGACCGCCCCGCCCCATCCAACATCCGTGGCAAACAGGGCCGACCCGGATCGAAGCACTTCGATCCGGGTTTTCTTGTTTTGAATACGGGCGGCACCCTCGCCGGTGAAAAATAGAGAACGGTCGTGAAAAGGAGCGTGCCCCGTGCAACTGTATTGGCGCATTCAACAGGAACTGAGCTGGATGGGCGAGACCATCGGTTTTACGAATCCCGCATTTCAACGCTGTTACCTGCGGTGGCTCCGCAAAAACGCGCTGAGCGTGGCCCTGGCCGAAGGACTGCGGCTGGACGCGACAATCCTGGTACCATCTATGAACTGACCGCCGGCCTGCCGTTACTTGGGGCGGCGGCGGCAGGGCAACGCACCAAAGGGCCAGAACGTCGCCTACCACTCCCCCGGCTGACAATACTGCTCGCTGGCACGCTTTTCGTTTTCGTAGGCCTCCAGTTCGTCGATCCAGGTGCGATCGGACAGGGGCACCCCGCTCTCATAAGAAGCCCGGCCGATGAGATGGGCCGCCACCGGAGCGGTGAGCACCACCAGGGCGATGATGGTCAGGGCCCTCAAGGTGACCAGCAGCTCCTGGAAAAAAACGGCCCCGCCGATGATCAGCAGGCCGGCGCCCAGGGTGCCCGCCTTGGTGGCGGCATGCATGCGGGTGAGGGTGTCGGGCAGGCGTACGATGCCCAGGGCGGCCACGAAACAGAAACCGCTGCCCACCCATATCAGAATACCGGCGATGTATTCACTCATCCAGCTTGCCCTCCTGTTCGTAACACCACATCCGGTGATAGGCCCGCAGCAGAAAGCGCGCCAGGGCGATGGTGCCCAAGAAGGCGATGCAGGCGTAGGCGATGGCCACATCCAGATAGGTGGTTTCGCGGGTGTAGATAGCAAAGGCCACCACGAAGGCCAGCACCAGCACGGTAAGCAGGTCCATGGCGACCACGCGGTCGGCGGCGCTGGGGCCGCGGAACAGCCGCCACAGCACCAGGGCCATGCTGATCAGCAGCACCAGCAGGGCGCCATGAATGGCGATGGTCAAGAATTGATCCGCTGCAATCATTATCGTGTCACCTCCAGTACGCGCCGTTCGAGCCCCGACTTGATCTGCCGCCGGGTCTCCTCCACATCTTCCAGGAACATGACATGCACATACAGGGTGCGCCGGTCCTCGGACAGGTCGACGCTGAGGGTGCCCGGCGTGAGGGAAAGCAGATTGGCCACCAGAAAGATCTCCAGGTCGCTGCGCGCCGCCAAGGGCACGCCGATGATGCCGGGCCGGTTGATGTGTTTGGGTGTAATCACGTCCCACAACACTTTCAGGTTCGAAACGGCCAACTCTTTGAGAAAGAAAAGCGTGAGATTGATGGTCTTGGGAAACTTCTGAAAGTAGCGGGTCTTGGGATAGAGCGGCTTGGTGAGCCAGAGCACGGCGTAACCCAAGGCAAACCCGAACAGAAAAGTGGGCAATCCGCCACCTTCCAGCAAGGTGACGAAGAGGGCCGCAAAGGCGATGTTGAGGACGAACAGGTTCATGGCATGCCTTCCAGCACCGCCGTCACATAAGCCCGCGGATCGAGCAGTTGACCGGCGGCGATTTCGGCGAAACGGATCACCGGTTCCATGGCCAGGCCCATTACCAGGGTGATGCCCGCCAGGGCCAGCATGGGGGCCAGCATCCAGGCGGAAAGTTTGCGTCGGCCTTCCGGCGCCTGGTGCGCATCGGCCGGGGGGGGCGCCGGCTTCCAGAACACCTCGGCCCATATCTTGATCATGGAAAAGAGGGTCAGCAGCCCCACTGCGGCCGCCACCAAAGCCATGGCGTAGTGGCGGCTCTCCAGGGTGGCCTGGATCACCAGCAGCTTGGCCCAGAAACCCGACAAGGGCGGCATGCCGGCCAGGGCCAGGGCCGAAACGAGAAAGCCGATGCTCAACAGGCCGTAGTTGTTGTAGATGCCGCCCACCCGGTCCAGGTGAAACGAGCCGGCGGCCTGCCGCACCAGGCCGCCGGCCAGGAAGAGGTTGGACTTGGCCAGGATGTTGTGCAGCAAATAGATGATGGCCCCGGTCAGGGCCAGGGGGGTCATCAAGGAGAGCCCCAGCACCATGTAGCCGATCTGACTGACGATGTGGAACGAGAGGATCCGGCGCATCTCCATCTGGGCCGCGGCACTGATCACGCCGAAGACCATGGTGAACCCCGCCACGGTGAACAGGATGGTGTGGTGGGTCACGCCGGCATCCGCGGTGAACACCAGGGTGAACATGCGGATCATGGCGTACACCCCCACCTTGCTCAATAACCCGGAGAAGAAGGCAGCCACGGCGGCGGGCAGGGTGGGATAGGCCGCCGGCAACCAGAAGAAGAGCGGAAACAAGGCCGCCTTGATGCCGAAGGCCACCATCAGCAGCATGGCCGCCGCCGTGACCAGGGGCGGGTGCGGCACCAGGGCGATCTTGCCGTGCAGATCGGCCATGTTCAGCGTGCCGGTCATGCCGTAAATCAATCCGATGACCGCCAGGAAGAGCAAAGTGGAGACCAGATTGAGGGTCACATACTTGATCCCGCCGGTGAGCTGGGCACGACGACGCCCCATGACCAGTAGGCCGAAGGAGGCCATCAGCATCACTTCGAACCAGACATACAGGTTGAACAGATCGCCGGTAAGAAAGGCGCCGCAAACCGCCGCCGCCAGAATCTGCATGAACACGTAGTAGCCGGCCCGCACCTGGTCCGGATCGATGTCCCGCCGCGAGTAAACCATCACCGCGCTGTGGATCACGGCGGTGATCAGCACCATCACCGCGCTGAAGGCGTCGGCCACCAAGGTGATGCCGAAGGGTGCCGGCCAACCGCCCATCTGAACCGCCAGAATCCGCCCCTCATGCACCGCCGCCAGCAACGCCACGGCGGCGGCCAGGTGAAGGGCGGCGCCGACCAGGGTCATCCAGTGGGCCGTGTCCACTTTGGCCCGGCACAGTACCGTGGCAATGGCGGTGAGCATGGGCAGCAAGATGGGCCACACCAGGAGCATGCTCATGACCGCCCCCCCTCTTGGGGCACAGAACCGTCCCCATGGTCATCATCATCGGCGGGCGTTTCGTCCATCAGTCGGGGATCGTCGGCATCCAGGGTATCGGTTTCGGCATAGGTACGGTAAAGCAAAACCATCAAAAAGGTGAGCATGGCGAAACCGATCACGATGGCGGTCAGGATCAAGGCCTGGGGCAGCGCGTTGGCCGTCGGCCCGACCGGCGTCTCGGCCCCGACGGGAATCAAGGGGGGGCGGTCGTGTTCCAGGCGTCCGGCGGTAAAGATCAGCAGATTGACGGCATTGCTGGCCAAGGCGAAGCCGAAGACGAACTTGACCAGGACACCCGAGAGCATCAAGTAGATGCTTGCGGCGAAAACCAGGCCGACCAGGAGGGCCAATACCCCTTCCATATCAGTGCTCCTCCAGCCCCAGGATGATGGACAGAATGGCTCCCAGCACGGCCAGAAACACACCGATGTCGAAAAACAGGGGGGTGCCGATGGTCAGCGCACCGCCCCCGGCGTCGCCCAAGCGCCACCAGATGCCGGTCAAATAGGGCTTGCCCGCCAACACGGCCGGCATGCCGGACAGTGCGGCGATGGCCAGACCGGGCATGCCGATGAGGGTGGGCCGCAGCCGAACGGCGGCCCGCACCTTGGCCGGCCCCTCGGCAATGGCGAACAGGGCGAAACCGGTGCCGGCCACCAGGGCGGCGGCGAATCCCCCCCCCGGCTCGTGGTGCCCGCGCAGCAGCAGGTAGAAAGCGAAGATCATGATCAGGCCCACCATCAGGCGGGTGGCGGTTTGGAGAATGACGGACCGCATCAGGAGGGCTCCTTGGTTTTGCGAATCAGGGAAACACCGGCCCAGGCGGCCAGCACCACCACGGTGATCTCACCGAAGGTGTCCAGGGCACGGAAATCCACCAGGATGACGTTGACGATGTTGCGGCCGTGGGCCGCCAGGTAACTCTGTCCGGCGAAAAAGGCGGTCAGGGAACGATCCAGGGGATGCTGCAGCACGCCCAGCAGCAAGGAGGTCATCACCCAACCGGCCCCCAGGGCGAGAGCGCCGTCCATCACGCGCCGATAGGTGCGCCGCTTCTTGGCCGCTTCCAGCGGCGGCAGCCGCAACAGCACCAAAGAGACGATGATCAAGGTCAAGGTTTCGATCAACAATTGGGTCAGAGCGATGTCCGGTGCCCCGAACATCAGGAACACCAGGGCCACCCCGGCGCCCACGGCGCCCAATCCGCCGATGGCCATCAGCCGGTTCTTGGCGACCAGCACCACGGCGGTGCCCAGGGCGATCACGACCACCACCCCCAAGGCGGAGAAGTGGTCCGCCGGATCGGGCCATGCAATGGTCAACACCCCCCGCTGCATCCAGGGCCAGGCGACCGCCGCCACCAATACCAGCAAAACGATGGTCAGGTAAAAATGCAGGGAACCGTTCTGCAATTTGTTGGTGGTCGCCTTGGCACTTTTGAGAAAGAGTTGCAGCCCGGTGTCATAAGTGCCGCCGGCGCTCAGCGGCAACCGCGCCTCGATACCGGTCATCAGACGCCCCAAGGGATGCCGCAACCCGAAGATGACGGCCCCAAGGGAAAGGGTTACCGCGCTGAGCAGCAAAGGTATGTTGAAACCGTGCCACAGTTTGAGCACCACCTCTTCACGGGCCGGGTGGAAGGCCCATACGGCCTGCTCGATGAGTTGGCCGGAGACCCACTCGGGGAAGATGCCGAAGACGATGGTCGGCAGCCCTAGGGCCACCGGTCCCAGCCACATGGTCCAGGGGGGATCGTGGACCGCCGGCAACGCCGCGGGCCGCCGACCGGCAAAGGGTTTGAGCAGCACCACGGCGGCCACGGCGACCATCAGCGCATTGGCCAGCACCGCCGCCACGGTGGCGAATAGGGGAAACATATCCTCGGCCAGAGCGGCCTTGTACATGATCTCCTTGCCGATGAAGCCGAAAAAAAGCGGAAAACCGGCCATGGAAAAGGCCGCCGCCGCCACGGCCAGGGCGGTCAGCGGCATGGCGCGCCCCAGACCGCCCAGGCGGTCCAGCCGCCGCGTGCCGGCCTCATGATCGATGATGCCCACCGCCAGAAAGAGGGCGGCCTTGTAGAGGGCGTGCACCAACAAAAAAGTGGCCGCCGCCGTGAGCACCGGCGCCGTCCGGCCGCCGAGAAACATGGTCATCATCCCCAGGGCCATGGTGGTGGTGAAGGCCAGCACCCGTTTCATATCCAGGGGGCCGAAAGCTTGCAAAGCGCTCCAGACCGCCGTGATGCCCCCCACGATCACCAGGGTGCACATCCAGGCGGTGGTTCCGCCGAGCAATGGGTGGAAGCGCATCAACAGGTAGATGCCCGCTTTGACCATGGTGGCCGCATGCAGAAAGGCGCTGATGGGAGTGGGCGCACTCATGGCGTTGGGCAGCCAGAAATGGAACGGAAACTGGGCGGACTTGGTGAATGCGCCCAGCAATACCATGACCAGGATGAAGGGATACAGCCCGTGGGCCCGAATGCCGTTATCGTCGGCCATCCACTGGCTGATGGTGTAGCTGCCCCCGGCCGTTTTCAGCAACAGGATACCGATGAGCAGTGCCAGCCCCCCGGCCCCGGTGACCAGCAGGGCTTGCCGGGCGTTGTCCCGCGCCGTGCTCGATTCGTTGTCGAAACCGATCAACAGGTAGGAAAAGACGGTGGTGCCTTCCCAAAAAACGAAGAGCAGCAGCAGATTGTCCGCCGTTACGATACCCATCATGGAGAGCATGAAGCCGTGCAGAAAGAAAAAATAGCGGCCCGTTCGGGGATGTCCGGCCATGTAGCCGGCCGAGTAAAGGGTGACCATCACACCGGCACCGCTGACAATCAATCCGAACAACAATGCCAGTCCATCGATTCGAAATTGCAGATGCAGATCTATGGCGGGTATCCAGGGCCACGATAGGCGCAGCACTTCTCCCACGGCCACGGCGGGCCAACAGTATACCAACCCGATCAACAGCCCCAGCGGCAAAACGGCCGTGTAGAGGCCGGCCCGTGCGGTATCGGCGCCATGCTTTGCGGATGAAGAGGCGGCCATATCGGAATCGTCCCGTTGCGCTTGTTCGCCATCCATGATTTGATTGCCGGTATCGACAAACTGAAGTGTTCGACATTGTCGTACCCATGCGACGAAAAAGGATTAACACAGAATTTTCGCGTGCGCAACTATTCGGATGGTGCATCACGGACCGATGCTTTTGTGCAGGGTGCGCACCCCAAAAATGCGTACAACGGTGTCCGGAGCACGCCCAGTGGTGATGTCCAAGCCTGCACATCTCCCCCGGCTTGCGCCTGGTGCCGGGCCGGTGGCCTTTTCTATTGACTTCCCTTAACGCTTTGAACCATATTTAGCCCTCATGCGATGGTACCGTAGCTCATCGGACCGCCATCGCCCCGTCAGATCGTCGATGCGAATCAAGGAGGCGTTTCATGTATGGCCTGGAAGCTATCAACGATGCCCATGGCTGGCAAATGGCAGCTTTGGGTGTCAGCATCGTTTTTTCTTCCCTGATCGTTCTGTCCATCGTCATCTCTCAACTGCACAACCTGCTTGAACTGTGGGAAAAGCGCAAAACATTGCTGCCCGCCGGCACGGCGCCGGATGCGGACGCGGCGCCTCCCACCGTTGCACCGGATGACGATCTGCTACCCCACCCCCCTGTCTGCCCGACGGAGATCGCCGCCGTTGCCACCCTTTGGGATCCGCTGATCCAACAGTTGGATGCGCCGTTCACCTTGCAGGCACTTTACAAGGCGGCCGACGCCAACCGCTTTCCCCATCCCCATCTGACCGTCAACCGTCTTCGCGACGCCGGCTTCCTCGCACCGGCCGGTGATGGCCGCTTCACCTGGAAACACGCATAAAGGGAACGGATTCCAATGGAAAAATTCACATACTTCCTGACCGCCACCGGCTTTGCCAATTTAAACGGTCCCAACATGATCATGATGGTGATCGCCCTGTTCCTGCTCTATCTGGGCATTGCCAAAAAATACGAACCGCTGCTGCTGGTGCCCATCAGCTTCGGCATGCTGCTGGTCAACTTTCCCCTCTCCTTGCTGATGGCGGGGCCGGAAAACGGCCAACCGGGCGGGCTTTTGCACTATCTTTACATGGGCATCGAACTGGGCATCTACCCGCCGTTGATCTTTTTGGGCATCGGCGCCTTGACCGACTTTTCGCCCTTGATCTCCAACCCCAAAACCCTGCTGCTGGGTGCAGCGGCCCAGGTCGGCATCTTCGGCACCTATTTGGGTGCCCTGGCACTGGGATTCACCAATGCGGAATCCGCCTCCATCGGCATCATCGGCGGCGCCGACGGACCCACGGCGATATACCTCGCCTCCCAGAAAGCGCCCCACCTGCTGGGCGCCATTTCGGTGGCCGCCTACTCCTACATGGCCCTGGTGCCCATCATCCAGCCGCCCATCATGCGGCTGCTGACTTCCAAGGAGGAACGCGCCATCCCCATGGAGCAACTGCGGGAAACCTCCAAGCGGGAACGGATCCTGTTTCCCATCGTCGTCATCCTGGTGACCGGGCTGTTCCTGCCCACCGCCCTGCCCTTGCTGGGCATGCTGATGCTGGGCAACCTGTTCCGCGAGTGCGGCGTGACCGACCGTCTGAGCAAGGCCGCCCAGAACGAATTGAACAACATCATCGTCATATTCCTCGGCCTGACGGTGGGCGCCAAATGCAGCGCGGGCTACTTTCTCACCTTTGAAACCATCCAGATCATCGTTCTCGGTTTGATCGCCTTCGGTATCGGCACCGCCTCGGGCGTCCTCATGGGCAAAATCATGAACAAGGCCACCGGCGGCAAAGTCAATCCCCTCATCGGGGCCGCCGGCGTTTCGGCGGTGCCCATGTCGGCCCGCGTGGTCCAGACCGTCGGACGGGAGGCCAACCCCAACAATTTCCTCCTGATGGTGGCCATGGGGCCCAATGTGGGCGGCGTGATCGGCTCGGCCATCGCCGCGGGGATTTTCCTGGCGATGCTGTAACCGATGGCCGCCAACGTCCTTTCCCAGTCCGGTCGTTCGCCGCGGCGGCGCGACAAACCCCGCAGGGGGATCGCCCGACGACTGTTCAAGGTGACGGGCTATGGTCTACTGGGATTCTTGGCGGCCCTTTTCTTGCTGGTCCTGGTTTTCCGCTGGGTGCCGCTGCCCACCAGCGCCTTCATCCTGGGGCACAAATGGAAGGGCGGCAAGCCCGAATACACCTGGGTGGCAT
This sequence comes from Desulfatitalea alkaliphila, assembly GCF_022968795.1. GTDB lineage: Bacteria > Desulfobacterota > Desulfobacteria > Desulfobacterales > Desulfosarcinaceae > Desulfatitalea > Desulfatitalea alkaliphila. Next base: position 24,521 of record NZ_JALJRB010000030.1, on the reverse strand, counting down.
GGCAGTACATATCGGAGGCCATGCCCATTGCCGTCGTGGCGGCCGAAGACCAGCGCTTTCTCGATCACCGGGGCTTCGACTTCGAAGCCATCAAGGAGGCGATCAAGGAGAACCGTTGGCGCGACAAACCCCGGGGCGCCAGCACCCTCAGCCAACAGGTGGCCAAGAACCTCTTCCTGTGGCACACCTCCACCTGGCTGCGCAAAGGGCTGGAAACCGGATTGACGGTGGTGATCGAAATTTGCTGGCCCAAAAAACGCATTCTGGAAGTGTACCTCAACGTCGCCCAATTCGGTCCACGCACCTTCGGCGTTCACGCCGCCAGCCGCCGCTATTTCGGCATCCCTGCCTCCCGCCTGGACGATCGCCAGGCGGCTTTGCTGGCGGCGGTGCTGCCCAGCCCGGGCAATTACAGCCTGGCGCCGCCGTCGGAGTTCGTGCGCCGGCGCGCCGACCAAATCCAACAGCAGGTCCGCCTGATGGGCGGCCCGGCATTTCTCGCACCCCTGAACGAATAAACCGATCAGACCGCTGCCGCCATCTCGCCGGCCCGTTGGATGAAAGCGGACGTCAGGGCCACGGTGTGGGCCACGTCCGTTTTGCGCACCATGGCCACCGGGGCGTGCAAATAGCGGGTCGGTACAGACAAGGCGCAAGCCTGTACGCCGACGCCGGCCACCTGGCTGATGGCCGCGTCGGTGGCGCCGGTGTTTTTCACGATCAATTGATGGGGAATCTGCGCCTCGCGGGCCAGTTGCACCAGAAAATCCACCAGGGGCCGATGGGAGAGCATGGCCCGGTCCGACAAGCGAATCTCCGGCCCCTTGCCCTGCGCCGTGACCATGGTGTTGGCCGGCAACTTGATGCCCGGCGTGTCCGAGGCCACCGTGCCTTCCAAGGCCAGCACGATGTGGGGCTGCACCCCGAAGACAGCCGGGCCCGCGCCGCGCAGGCCATACTCCTCCTGGGTGGAGGCGATCAAATAGAGGTCGCAGCCGCGCCGGTCGGCCAGGCGGGCGGCGCGCAGCATGGCATAAAGCCCCACGCGATCGTCCAGGGCCTTGGCGAAAAAGGCGTGTTCGTTCTCCCACCCTTCGGTGCCGAAGGTCACCGGGTCCCCCACCTGCACCAAGGTTTGGATCTCTGCGGCGGGCAACCCCAGGTCGATGAAGCTCTCCTCGATGGGCAGTGCCTCCTTGCTCGCGGCGCCATCGCCCTTTTTGAGCAGGTGCGGCGGCGTGCTGCCCACGATCCCCGGCACATCCCGGCGGCCGTGCACCACCACCTTCTGGGCGCCGCACACCCGCGGGTCGATCCCGCCCACCGGCATGACCCGCACCCAACCCGCCGGCTCGACCTTACTCACCAGGAAGCCGACTTCGTCCATGTGGGCCACCAGGGCCACCCGCGGCCCGGGACCGGGTAAGTGGCCGATCAGGCTCCCCATGGGGTCCGTGCGCACCGCGGCGCCGAGTTGTTCCATTCGATCGACCACCAGGGCGCGCACCTTCTCTTCGCGTCCGGAAATGCCGGGGGTTTGCACCAGTTGTTGCAGCAGACGGTAGGTCATGGTTCGCCTCCTCGATGATCGCCGGCCATGGCAGAGCCGGCGTGTTGCGTTTCAAATACTTTCCAAAAACCCGGCCCGAGCCTTGAGGGTGGCGGCCAAGCTGACGTTCACGGCATCGCACAGACGCCGCCAAAACGCCTTGTCCTCGAAATAGGAACGGTGGTTCAATTCCAGCTCGATACCGATATACCGGCAATGGAACCGCCTGCGCAAGGCCGTTGGCAGTCCGTCGGAGATCCCCTTGTATGGCGCGTTGCGCCGCACCCGGCACGCGGGACAAGCCGCCTGCAAGGCTTTTTTCCATACAGCGCAAAAAAGACGTTCGCCTTCCCGCCGCGGATCGTAGAGCAGCCCGGCATCCATGATGCGCGCGCGGCCGTCGAGCACCGGCGTAAAGCTGTGGCAGGCGATGTGGACCACCGTGGCCCCGGTGTCGTGGGCGGTCTGCACGGCCTGTTGCACCCGGTTGCGATGGGGGCTGTGGTAGCGGTCAACGATCCGTCGCCGCTCGGCCGCGGGCAAATCGCGGGTGATGTTCGAAAAGAGCCGGGGGTGCCCCGGACTTCGGTTCAAGTCCACCAGCAGTCGCGAGGTGGTGGCCGCAAACAGCGGCGCGTCGAACCGGGCGGCCAGACGGCGCGCGCAGGCCAGGGCCCCCGGATCGAATGCCCGGTGGGTCGTGAGCAAGCCCGCTTGGGACGCGAACAGGGCGCGATAAGGCTTGGGAATGGTATTGCCCCCGTGCTCGCAGGATATCACCACCCGGTGCTCAACCATCAAACATGGTCCCCTGGTGCAAACAATCACAGAGGGCGCGGTAGATCTCCGCCAGCCGCCGCTGATGGGGATTTTGGCCCAGGGCGTGCAAGATGCGGCGCGCCAGGCAACCGCGCTGCAACATTGTGCGCAAAGGCCCTGCCAAAGCCGGGTCCAGAGCGGACTCGGGCACGCAGGCGGCGGCCAAATGGCGCCACACCTCCCCGGCCGTCGCCGCGCGGTCATTGACGCCCAGCAGGCGCAAATAGGCCCGGTCCTCGATCACCGCGTCATCCGCCCGGCGAATCACCGCCGTCAGCAGGTCGGCCAAATGTTCGGTGGACAAGGCCTGCATGTCGTCCACGGCGCCCCATCGCTCCCGGCACAAGGCCCGCAATGCGCCCTGGACCAATGCCGCCACCGCCAAGTCGGCCGCCGGACACTCCTGCACATCCAGCACCCGGATTTCGATGGCGCCCCGCTCGAAGCGGGCGATGGCCCCGCGGGAATTGAGAAAGGGCTGGCGCAACACGCCGTCCGGGTCCAGGGGGCCGATGGCGGCGAACATGGGGTTGTAAATCTGGCGGTCATAGTCCGCCGCGGAGCACACCGGCTCCGGCACGATGTGGCCCGCCACCGCCGGCACACGGTCGGCGTTGTGGCGGTAGACCGCCATGCGGTTGTCCAGATAGCCTGTGGGTCGGCCGTCCAGAATGGGGGAGCTGGCGGTCAGGGCCGGCATGATCGGCAGCAGCAGGCGAATGGCGCCGTGCAGCCGCGCGAACTCCTCGTCTCCCTGAAAAGGCAGATTGATGTGCATGCTCTGCAGATTGGACCAGCCGTGGCCCCGGCAGCCGAAAATGCGGTTGTAGGCTTGGTAGACCGGGCTGTATTCGTGGGGCCAGAGCACCGTTTCGGTCTGCGGGTCCATCCAGGGATGGCACCCCGTGGGCATGAGCCGCCCGTTGAGGGGCGCCGCCAGATCATCGATGCGCCGCACATCCGCCTGGAAGGCGTCCGCCATTCCCGTCAAAGTCGGCGCCGGACCTTCGGTCTTGAGTTCGATCACATGCAGCACCAGCTCATTGGACCAGGCCAGGGGCCCCATGGACAGCTCGGAAACGACTTTGCCGGCCGCCGCCGCCAGGATGCGGTCGGCCACGGGCAGCACCGCCAGCGTGTCGCGGTCCACGATCATGTACTCCAGCTCGATGCCGATGGCATCGAACAGGTGCAGCACTGCAGCGCTCAAGGGATGCGGCTCCCGGCCGTGCGGTTTTCGATGCGTTTGAGAAACACCTCCATGATGCGCAGATAGAGCTCGTCCTGCAGCACGTCGTCCTCGTAGCCCGCTTCGATGTTGGGATTGTCGTTGACCTCGATCACGCAGGCCCCCTTGCCCACCTGCTTGAGGTCCACGCCGTAAAGGCCATCGCCGATGGCATTGGCCGCCTTGAGGGCGGTCTTGACCACCGCCGCCGGCGCCTTGCCCACCGGCAACGTCTCCACCTTGCCGTACACCTCCCGCCCCCCCTTGTCTTTGCGCACGATCTGCCAGTGGCTGCCGGCCATGTAGTATTTGCACGCGAACAGCGGCTTGCGGTCGAGGATGCCGATGCGCCAGTCGAAGTGGGACGGCAAATACTCCTGGGCGATCACCAGTTCCGATTTTTTGAACAGCAGGCGCAACTGCTCCACCAAGTCGTCCCTGTTTTCGACCCGCACCACGCCCTGGGAAAAAGCGCTGTCGGGCTGCTTGAGGATGCACGGATAGCCGATCTCGTCCACCAGCTGCTCCATGTTGCGGGTGTGCACGATGATGGTCTTGGGGATCGGAATCCGGGCGCGGCCCAGCAGTTCGGCCAGGTACACCTTGTTGGAGCAGCGCAGAATGGACTCCGGGTCGTCGATCACCACCAGCCCCTCGGCCACCGCCTTGCGGGCCATGCGATAGGTATGATGGTCCACGTTGGTGGTCTCGCGTATGAACAGGGCGTCGAACTCCGAAAGCCGGTTGGAATCCTCCCGGGTGATCAACTCGGTCCCGATACCCAATGTGTCGGCGGCCTTGGCGAACCGTTTGAGTGCCTTGGCGTCCGATGGCGGGCGCTGCTCCGCAGGATCGTGCAAAATCGCCAGATCGTACCGCGATACGGAGCGCTTGGGGATGTAGAGTTTCTTGCCGGCAAAATATTCGGAAGCCACCGCCTGGGCAAATTCCCGGTCGGCGACGGGGATCTCCTTGACCGCCAGAGGGGATACGTTGGTCAACTGCCAGTTGCTGTAGCATCCGAAATCGGCCCGCAGAAAGGGGGTGGGAAAATACTTGAACAGCCGCGAACCAAGGGCCTCGAAACGCTTGTCGGGACATTTGCCGAAGTAAATGAAAATGGACAGCTTCTGTGGGTCGTCCGGCAAGAAAAGCTTTTGCAGTGTTTCGTCAAGCTCGCCGGACACCAGGCGGATGATACCCACCGACTTCATGTCCTGAATGGTGGTGATGCTGGGCACCGGCTTGTGATTGCGCGCCTCGGCCAGCAAACTGACATAGTAGCCGATGCTCTGGTAACGGTAAGAGCGGCAGATGTTGAACACCTTGGCGCCCTTGAGTCCGGAAAAGGAGTGGTCCGACAGGTAAGCGCGGGCCGCCACCGGCTCGACCCCGGTAAAGGTCAGCGGGCACTCTTCGGGATTTTCGATCACCACCAAAACACTCACGCTTGCTCCCTTCACTGTCGGGCATCGGGAAAACCCCCGCCCAAGGCCAATCAGCCTTTGCCGGGGGTGATGACCAACAAATTGGCGTCATAGGTCCAGATGCCCAGCATGATGGCACACACCAGGCGGCTGAGGCGCACGGGATAGATCTGGCTTTCGCTGATGGGGTTGGGCAGCAAAGGGTCGGCCACCAGCGCGGTCCGATCGGCCCGGTTGTAGCCGCACAACACCACGAAATGGCCGGTGGGCTCACCCTTGATGTCATCGTAGACCATCTCCCGCCCCACCTCGAGCTCCCGCGCGGTGCGATACAAAAAAGTGGCCGAAAGGCCGGTCAAAACGGGCACACCCCGCTTGAGCAACCCGCGAATCAAGGCGCCGGTCAAGTCCTCGAAGCGCAGGGTGCCGCCCAACTGCAAAAAGGTCAGGTAGGCCTGGCCGGCCGTGCGCATTTTGCGATTGTTCTTCACCCGCAACTGCCGCTCCAGCCGTTCCTGCATCCCGGCGCGGTCCAACTTGAACCACGTGGGATCGAACACCTGCAGGTTGAAGGTGTAAATCTTGGCCCGATACCCGCGCTGCAGGGCATGGCATCCCAGCAACACCGCCAGGGTGCCGCCGCCCTCGAGCTGTTCGACCTGCCGAATCAACCGGCCCAGGGGAATGGGGTCATTGTAATAGTTGTAAACCGCCTGCAGGCAAGTCGGACCGCAAGTGGTGTCGTCCGGTTGGGCCTGAATATCGAAACGCAGTTGGGTTTCCATTTCCACATCGCCAATATTGTCAATGTTTTCAGTTAAAAATGGCATAGCAACATTGGCTGCCGCGGTCAAGCGATAGGATTATGTGCCATGCAGGGTTACTGTTTCCGTTTCTGCACGGCGGGCATTCGAAATTGGCGAAAGCGCGTTTAGCCTTATTTTATCAGGCCAAGACGGGCACAAGCGGAGATGTAACAAAATGGAAATTCTTTTCAGGTGCGATCCAAGCATTAGATCGATTGCCCGCGGCAAGGGTCGAGAGCCGATGCGCGCCCTGCCTCCAAGGCGTTGAGATTCAGATCCACAAGCTTTTCCTTCTGCGCAAACTCCGCTTTCACAGTAGCAATGAGCGTTTCAAAAGCAAGTATGCCGGTTCGAGCAATAAAGGCACCAAGAGCGACCACGTTTGCCGCTTTGCTGTTGCCCAAGGCAGAAGATAGCGCGGTGGCCGGTACCATGACCTGGTCGAGGTCATCCCTTCCGGCATCCACCGGAATCAGTGTCGTGTTGATCAGAATCGTTCCTTTGGGCTTGAGCATCGGGGCGAATTTTTCCATTGAAGGTCGGTTCATGGCCACTAAATGCTGCGGTCTTTTGACAATGGGCGAGCCTATGGGCGCATCGCTGATCACCACCAGGCAATAAGCGGTCCCACCCCGCATTTCCGGGCCGTAGGAGGGCACCCAGGCCACCTCGAAGCCTTGAGTCATGGCTGCCTGTGCGAGGATCTTGCCACTGGCCAGTATCCCCTGGCCGCCGAACCCGGCGAACATCACTTCAGTTTGCACTGGTCACCTCCATAACTTCCGGCATTTTAACGTCACCGAGCGGATAGTAGGCGAGCAGGGTATTTTCCGTCCAGGCAATTGCCTCCACGGGTGTCATACCCCAGTTGGTCGGACAGGTACTTACAATTTCCACGAAACTGTAGCAGGCGTTGCGCATCTGCAATTGGAAAGCCTTGTGAATGGCCTTCTTGGCCCGGTTGATGTACTTGGGTGTGATGACCGACTGACGGGTGACATAGGCCGGTGTGGGCAGCGCGGCCAGCAACTCGGCCACCTTGATCGGCATGCCCACCCGGTCGACATCTCTGCCAAAGGGAGAGGTCGTGGTCCGCTGACCCGGCATGGTGGTGGGGGCCATCTGGCCGCCGGTCATCCCGTAAACAGCGTTGTTGACGAAAATGGTGGTGAATTTTTCCCCGCGGGAGGCCGCATGGACGATCTCACCCATGCCGATACTGGCAAGATCCCCGTCACCCTGATAGGTAAACACCATCAAGTCGGGCCTTACCCTCTTTATTCCCGTGGCAACCGCCGGCGCGCGTCCGTGAGCGGCCTCCTGGAAATCGAAATTGAAGTAATTGTATGCCAGCACGGCGCACCCCACCGGGGCGACCCCGACCGTATCCCCTTGGAGGTTCAATTCGTCGATCACCTCGCCAATCAGGCGATGGATCACGCCATGGGTGCACCCCGGGCAATAATGCGTGGGACGATCGGCCAATGATTGAGGCCGCGTGAAAAATCGCGCCATCGTTTTTCTCCTGTTTGCACTTAAGTGAAATCCATATCCGCGATGGTCTTTTCGACCACGCCGGCGACCTCTTCCGGTGTCGGCACCTCGCCGCCGCACTTTCCGTACCAACTGACCGGTTTTTGTCTTCCCACCGATCGTTTCACATCATCGACCATCTGCCCCATGTTCATCTCGACACTGAGGACGGCCTTGCAGCAGGAGCGCTCGGCGGCCATTGCGATCTGTTCTTCCGGAAAAGGAAACAGGGTAATCGGCCGCAACAGCGCCACGTCAACTCCTTTGGCCTTGAGCATATCGACAGCCGTACGGCAGACACGGCTCATGGTGCCGAAGCTTACAAGCAGGACTTGGTAATCGCCTTCGGCGTTGTACATTTCCCACCGCATTTCTTCACGGGCCATGCGCTCGTACTTGGCCTTTAGGTCCAGATTGTGCTGGTTCAGAAGGGCGGGGTCCAGGTGCAGGGACTTTACCAGGTTGGGGGTGTTGCCGTCGCGGGCCGACATCCCGGTCGTTGCCCATGCACTCTTGTTCTCCATGGCAACGGCTTTTTGCGCCTTGAACGATACCGGTTCCATCATCTGTCCGATGAGGCCGTCCCCAAGCACCATGACCGGATTCCGGTATTTCTCCGCCAGTGCGAAGGCGTCGGCCATCATATCCGCCGCTTCCTGTACGCTTGCCGGCGCCAGGACGAACATGCGGCAATCCCCGTGCCCGGCACCCTTGACGGCCTGAAGATAATCCGCCTGGGAAGGCAGGATGCCGCCCAGACCCGGCCCGCCGCGCATGATGTTGACGAAAACAGCCGGCAACTGGGCGCCCACCAGGTAACTGATACCCTCGCTCATCAGGCTGATCCCGGGGCTCGAAGAGGATGTGAAGGCCCTGGCGCCGCAACCGGCGGCGCCGTAAAGCATGTAGACCACGGCAATCTCGCTTTCCGCCTGGAGAAACATGCCGCCCACTTCGGGCAAGCGGCGGGCAAGATATTCGCCGATTTCGGACTGGGGCGTTATCGGATAAGCAAAATAGTTGAGGCATCCAGCCCTGACGGCGGCTTCGGCGATGGCCTCATTGCCCTTCATCAGTACTTTGGCCATAAACGGACTTTCCTTTCTATGGCGGCTGTTGGCGACTCAAGCCGCATGGTTTGAAGCACGGCAGCCATTCTCCCTGATGGTCAAAGCCACGTCTGGGCACATTGTGCAGCACAGCGCGCAGTACACACACTTTTCCGGGTGTGCGCGGACAACCGGGGAATAGCCATTTAGGTTCAAATGAACGGACATCTCAAGAACGCCTTTGGGACAAACGGCGACACACAAAGCACAGCCTTTGCAGCGTTGCGCATCGATTCGATAATCGGTCGTCATTGGTTCGGATTTCCTTTCTGCCGGGTTTATGGATGTATTCATTGCAAGGCGTCTTTCCGGCAACCCGTCAACCGTCATCCGTTTGCAGCCGGGTCGGCTCCGACGGGCCGCTGTGCGTGCCTGTTTCTATCCCTACAAGGTGCGTGTTCAACACGAAGAGGCCGTGCGCGCGGCCTTTGCCGGGACATCATCCCCGAACCCCGTCAACCCCCTCGCGGCCGTTCTTCCTGCTGTAGTGGTCCTGAATGGAAAGCACACCGATCGCCTCCCGCTTCATGCTTGAAATCGCCATCAGCGAGGCCTCGGCACCATGGATGGTGGTGGTGTAGGGAACATTGAAGGCCAGCGCCGCCCGGCGAATGGCATAGCCATCCTTGAGCGGTCCGCTTGCACCGGCGGTGTTCACCACCAGTTGGATTATCTTGTTTTTGATGGCATCCACCACATGGGGCCGGCCCATGGACACCTTTTTGATGGTTCGGCATTGAACGCCGTGCTGCGCCAGAAAGCGGGCGGTGCCCTCGGTGGACAAAATGTCGAAGCCCAATGACCGAAACCCGACGGCAATGGCCACCGCCGAAGGTTTGTCCTTGTCTTCCACGCTGATGAAGACGGCTCCGGAGGTAGGCAATCGCTGGCCCGCGCCCAGTTGGGCCTTGGCATAGGCGGCGCCGAAATCCGACGCAATGCCCATCACCTCCCCGGTGGACTTCATCTCCGGCCCCAAAAGCAGATCCACCCCCGACAACTTAACGAAGGGGAAGACCGACTCTTTAACACTGACATGCCGTGGCAAAGGCAAATCGCCATCAATGCCCATTTCCGTTAAAGAACGGCCCAGCATCGCTTTGGCGGCCACCTTGGCCAAGGCCACTCCCGTGGCTTTGCTCACGAAAGGAACGGTGCGCGAGGCACGTGGATTGACTTCCAGCACGAAGAGCTTGTCATTGTGAACGGCGTATTGCACGTTCATCAGTCCCACCACACGCAACTCGGCGGCCATGGCACGCGTTGCGGCACGGATTTCCTCGATGACCTTGCCGCCCAGCGTTCGGGGCGGCAGAACGCAGGCCGAGTCGCCGGAGTGGATGCCGGCTGCCTCGATATGCTCCATGAGGCCCGCGATACAGGTGTTCGCGCCGTCCGACACCGCGTCCACATCCACCTCCACGGCATTTTCCAGAAATTTGTCGATAAGCACGGGGTGTCCGGGAGACGCCTCAAGTGCCAACCGGACAATGGTTTCCAATTCAGACGGATCGAACACGATCTTCATGGCCCTGCCGCCGAGCACATAGGAGGGTCTTACCAAGACTGGAAAACCGATGGCCGCTGCCGCCGCTGCCGCCTCGCGCACCGTTAGCACCGCCTCGCTGGCCGGTTGGTGCAAACCCAGTTGCTGCAGCATGGCCCTGAAAAACGACCGGTCTTCGGCCCTGGCGATATCCTGTGGATGAGTGCCAAGGATGGTCACGCCGGCCCGGTGCAGCGGCAGGGCGAGATTCAGCGGCGTCTGGCCACCGAACTGGACGATGAGGCCCATTGGCTTTTCGGTCTCCACGATGTGCAGCACATCTTCCGAGGTCAACGGTTCGAAATAGAGGCGGTCGGATGTGTCGTAATCGGTGCTCACGGTTTCGGGGTTGCTGTTGACCATGATGCTCTGCACCCCTTCCTCGGCCAATGCAAAGGCGGCATGAACGCAGCAGTAATCGAATTCGATGCCCTGCCCGATACGGTTGGGACCTCCGCCGATGATCATCACCTTGGCGCCGTTGACGGCGCGCGCCTCGCATTCGGTTTCATAGGTCGAATAGTAATACGGTGTGGCCGCTTCGAATTCCGCAGCACATGTATCCACCTGCTTGTATGCCGTAAATATCTCCAAGCCGCGACGATGTTTGCCAACGACCGCTTCCGTGACACCGGTGAGGCGGGCGATCTGTTCGTCTGAAAACCCCCAGGCTTTGGCCTTGCGCAGCAGGGCTGCGGGCAAGGGCCCACGCGCCGACGCCAATTCCCTTTCCAGGTGGGCCAGATGGCCCATCTGATTCAAAAACCAGGGGTCGATGCCGGTCAGTTCGAAAAGCCGCTGTTCGGACCAGCCGACCGACAGGGCGTGGCGCAAGTAGAAAATGCGCTGGGAGTTGGGCTGTGCCAGTTTCCGTGCGATGAGCGTCTCCGAAGGCGGGTTGTCCATTATCGGAGGACGGCCCGTTTCCAGGGAGCGGATCGCCTTCTGGAGGGCCTCCTTGAAGGTGCGACCAATGGCCATGGCCTCGCCCACCGATTGCATGGAAGTGGTCAAATTGTCCTCGCACTCGGGAAATTTTTCGAAAGCGAACCGCGGCATTTTCACAACACAATAATCCAGGGCCGGCTCGAAGGAGGCCACGGTGCGGCCGGTGATGTCATTGGGCAGCTCGTCCAGCGTGTATCCCACCGCCAGCAAGGCGGCGATCTTGGCAATGGGAAAACCGGTGGCTTTGGAGGCCAGGGCCGAGCTGCGGGAGACCCGCGGATTCATCTCCACCACCAGCATCCGCCCATCCCGCGGGTTGACGGCGAACTGCACGTTGGAGCCTCCGGTGTCCACGCCGATCTCGCGCATGATGGCGATGGCGGCGTTACGCATCTGCTGGTATTCGCGATCCGACAAGGTTTGGGCCGGCGCCACAGTGATGCTGTCGCCGGTGTGAACGCCCATGGGATCGACATTTTCGATGGAACAGACGATGACCACATTGTCTTTGCCGTCCCGCATCACTTCCAGCTCGAACTCCTTCCAACCCAGCACCGACGCTTCGACCTGGATTTGACCGATGAGGCTGGCCTGAAGTCCGGCGGCGGCGATGGTTTCCAGGTCCTCGGGATTATAGGCCACGCCGCCGCCGGTACCGCCGAGGGTAAAGGCCGGACGGATGATGACCGGGTAGCCGATGCGATCGGCGGCGGCCCTGGCGTTTTCCATATCCGTGGCGATGTCGCTGGGCGCCATCGTTAAACCGATATCGGTCATGGCGCGCCGGAAAAGATCGCGGTCCTCGGCCTTTCGGATCGCCTCCAGGTTGGCGCCGATCAGCTCCACCCCATGGGCCTCCAACACCCCCATCCGATGCAGCTCGACGGCGGTGTTCAACCCGGTCTGGCCGCCCAGGGTCGGCAGCAGGACGTCGGGCCGCTCTTTGGCGATGATGGCCGCTACGGTATCGGCGGTCACCGGCTCGATGTAGGTGCGGTGCGCCATTTCGGGATCGGTCATGATGGTGGCAGGGTTGCTGTTGACCAACACCACCTCGTACCCTTCGGATTTGAGTGCCTTGCATGCCTGGGTGCCGGAGTAGTCGAACTCGCATGCCTGGCCGATCACGATGGGGCCGGCGCCGATGATCAGGATTTTTTGGATGTCGGTTCGTTTGGGCATCGGTTTTATCGTTGTCCCCGGGGCTACTACTTCGCCCCTCTTCAAGGATTTGCGGCGATCATTCGCCGAAATGTTTCGAACAAATAGCCGGCATCGTGGGGCCCGGGAGCGGCTTCCGGATGGTATTGCACCGCCATGAGCGGCAACCTGCGGTGGCGGAAGCCTTCCAGCGTCCCGTCGTTCAAGTTGATGTGGGTCGGTTCGACCTCCCCTTGGTCCAAGCTATCCGGGGCCACGGCAAAACCATGGTTTTGCGAGGTGATCTCCACCCTGCCGGTGGCCAAGTGCTTCACCGGCTGATTGCCCCCCCGGTGGCCGAACTTGAGTTTGAACGTCTTGCCCCCCAGGGCCAGGGCCATGAGTTGGTGACCGAGACAAATGCCGAACATGGGCCGGTATCCGAGCAGCTCCCGAACGGTGCGAACCGCCTGGACGGCCGGCTCCGGATCGCCCGGGCCGTTGGAAAGAAATACCGCATCCGGCGCCATGGCCATGACATCCGCGGCATTGGTCGCAGCCGGCACGACGATGACCTCAAAACCGGATGCTTCGAGGCAGCGCAGAATATTATGCTTGGCGCCATAGTCGATGGCCGCCACCGATGGTTTGCGGCCTTGCGCCGTCCAAACCCCCTTTCGGAAACAGGCCTGCGGTGAAGCAAAGAATACTTTTTCTCCATTGACCCAGCGGTAAGGTTCGCACGTTGATGCGGCGCGGGTCAGATCGCGACCCACCATTGGGGGAATAGCGCGGGCTTTTTGGATACAGGAGCGCGGATCGAGATTGGCGGTGGAGACAAAGGCGCGCATGGCGCCGGCCGTGCGGATGTGCCGGGTCAAAGCGCGCGTGTCCAGTCCCTCAATGCCCATTTTGCCGTGGCGCCGCAAAAAATCGGCCAGGGCCTCGCCGGCCCGGTGGTTGCTTGGATCGGCCTGATACTCTTTGACGATCAGGGCCTCGGCACGAATGCCTTCGGACTCCATGTCCTCGGAATTGACGCCGTAGGTGCCGATCAGCGGGTAGGTCATGACCACCATCTGCCCGTTGTACGACGGATCGGTGAGGATCTCCTGGTAACCGGTCATGCCGGTGTTGAAGACGATCTCCCCCGATGCTTCGCCGGGTCCGGTGAACGACGCGCAATCAAAAACACGGCCATCTTCTAGCGCCAACAAAGCTGCCGGCTTATCATTCGTTTTCAAAACCATGGTATATATATGTCTGTATGTTGCATTCGCACCTCGCAGAGGTAGAAAAGAAGGGACCCGATAGGGATCGCGCCGCTATTTACATTTGTGCGCCCGTATTTGCCCCCAGTTCAAAAGCCGCCAAATTGGCGCCGGTATGGGCCGCCTTTGTTTTGGCTTGAATGGCATCACGCAACTTCTCGGGCGGCAGATGCGTCGCACCACTGCCGGCCAAGGCCCCCAGCATCACCATATTCAATGACAAGGGCGATCCGGCCCGCGCCGCCAAAGAGGTGGCGTCCAAGGCGATAAGACGTTTGACCCGACCCGCCAGCTTCGCCAAGGCAGCGTCGATGTCCGGATAGCGGGACTGGCCGGTGGCCACGGTAAATGGCGGTTGTGGGGCCGTGTTGGTGATGATCACGCTGTGGGCACCGCATTTTTTGGCGGCCCGGATGGTTTCGGAAGGCTCGAATCCCAGCAGGATGTCCGCTTCGCCATCGGGGATGCAATAGGCGCGTCCCTCGCCAAGCAAAACCATGGACTCCACCACCCCGCCACGTTGCGCCATGCCATGGAATTCCGACATTCGCGGCGTGATTCCGACCGCGGCCGCCGCTTCGCCCAAGATGCGGGCCGCCAGGATATTGCCTTGCCCGCCCACCGCCACGATCATGATCCGTAATGTTTTCATCGCGCCGCCTCCTTGTCGCGCGCCGGCATTATGGCATTTTCGGGACACAGCTGTGCACACAAGGCGCATCCGGTGCAGCGATCCGGGTCGATGCCGACCTGGCCTTCGGCTGCGAAAAAGGCCGGGCAGGCCAGTTTGCTCAGGCAAACCTTGTGGCCCCGGCACTTTGCGGCGTTCACCCGGAACGGACGCCGTTTGCGATAATGGGGCAAAGTGCGTTCGTACAGCGGACACGGTGCACGGGCGATGAGCACCGAAACCCCCGGGTGCCGTGCCAGCTCGCGCACCGCCGCAACGGTTTTCCGATATTTGAAAGGGTTGACGGTGAGCAGATTTTCGACGCCCAGACCTTTCACCGCGGCTTCGATGGACACCGGCGCGCGTTCCAGGTTCAGGTGGCGCAGATCCACGCCCGGGTGGGGCTGATGCCCGGTCATGCCGGTGGTGCCGTTGTCCAGTATGACCACCATGAAATCGTGGTTGTTGTAAACCGCGCTGGCCAAAGGGGAAAGGCCGCTGTGGAAGAAGGTGGAGTCGCCGATGAAGGCCACCACCTTGCGCCCCGTGGCGCGCGCAAAACCGCCGGCCGTACCGATGCCGGCGCCCATGGCGATCAAAAAATCGCCCATGCGCAAAGGCGGCAACAGCCCCAGCGTGTAGCAACCGATGTCGGTAGGGTAGATGGCCTCGTCGCCGAAGACCTCTCGCACGGCCGCGTAGGCGGCCCGGTGGGGGCAACCGGGACACAGATTGGGCGGCCGGGCCGGAACTTCGGGCAGGTCGTCGGTTCGAATGGAGGCCGAAGCAGTAAAGGGCAGATGGAAATAGGATGATATCACCCTTTTTACCGTTGTAGGGTCGAATTCGTACAGTCTTGAAAAAAGTCCCTCCCCCTTGCCGTGAATCGGCAACATCATGCCATTGCGATGGGCGCAATTGCGCACGGCCTCCTGCAGATACGGTTCACCCTCTTCGGCCACCAGCACCTTTTCGCACCCTTCCAAAAACCAATGGGTCAAGATTTCCGGAAAAGGATGGGAAAAACCCACACGCAGGACCTTGAAGCGGTCGGCCGCACCGAGTTCGTGTATGGCATCGCTGACATAACCGTAGCTCACGCCGTTGCAGACGATGCCCCAGCGGCCGTCGCCTTCGATGCGGTTCCAGGGACTTTCATCGGCCATGGCGGCCGCCCTGCCCATCTTATCCAGCAGCTTTGGGTGCAGCTCGCGCGACACTGCGGGAATACACACATAAGACATGGGGTCCTTTTCAAACGCGCCCTTGACGATCCTTTCGCGCAATGGCCCCATGGTGACCATGCCGCTGGCGTGGTTGATGCGCGTAGTGGTGCGCAGGAGCACCGGCAGCTTGAGCGACTCGGAAAGGTCGAAGGCCGACAGGGTCATTTCCTTGGCCTCGGCCACCGTGGACGGTTCCAGGATAGGCAGTCCGCTGAGCTTGCCGTACCAGCGTGTATCCTGCTCGTTCTGGCTGGAAAACATAAACGGATCGTCGGCGACGACGAGCACCAGGGCGCCGTTGACCCCCGTGTAGGCGAGCGTCATGAGGGCGTCCGCCGCCACATTGAGGCCCACGTGCTTCATGCTGGTCATGGCGCGAAGCCCGCACATGGCCGCTCCGGCCGCCATTTCCAGGGCCACCTTCTCATTGGCGCTGTATTCGAAGTAAAGATCGCTCTCACGGGAAATCTGAAAAAATTGAAGGGCGATTTCAGAGGACGGTGTGCCGGGATAAGCGGTTGCGAAGGCGACACCCGCCTCCAGCGCCCCGCGGGCGATGGCTTCATTTCCCAGCAACAAAATGGATTGTGACGATTCGATTGCAAGCAACGGGTGCATCCGCTTCTCCTCAACGTTCAAACAGCAACAACGTTTGCTCCGCTTCCACCGGCTGTCCGGCCTGGACCCGGACATCGGCCACGACACCGTCAACCGGCGAAGCCACCCCGGTTTCCATTTTCATGGATTCAAGCATCACCAGGTTTTGTCCCTTGAAAACCCGGTCTCCCTTGCCGACCAGCACCGCCACCACCAACCCCGGCATGGGGCATGCCAGCACATTTTGGGCGCGCCGCTCGGTCCGCTCGGGCATGAACCGCATGGCCTCCCACTCCTTGGGGCTGTAGATTTCGAACAGCCGCGTGACGCCGCTGAAGGAGACGACAACGAAGGATTCCTCGATGCGTAGCCGGAAACGGTGAATCTGGTTGTCGATCTTGAGTTTGAGCCTGCGGCGGTAGAACTCCAGTTCGGGCGTCTCCACCATGTAAACAGTACCGTTGACGTGGAAAATCCAATGCCGGCTGAGTGAATCGCCCTCCAGTCGCACGTCAAAAAGCGCCTTTTCGGCTTTGACCGTGTAGCTGCGGGTCCCCGGATCGATCCGTCGGCCGCCGATGGGGGAGACGGCGGGGCGCAGCGAGTCGCGCACCGCTTCGCTGCGCACATGATAAATGAGCGCCGCGGCCAAGGCCATGTGCCGCAAATGGCCCGCATTGGGCGGCGTCAACGACTGGCTGCCCTCGAAATGGCGCTGGATGAAATCGGTGGAGAGGTTGCCTTGCAGGAATTCCGGATGGCACAGCACGCTGCCGACAAAGTCGATATTGGTGAGCACCCCTTCGATGTGATAACCGTTGAGCGCCTCCACCAAAGCGGTGCGCGCGGCCTCCCGGTCCCCGCCGCGGCAGATCACCTTGGCCAGCAGGGAGTCGTAATAGGGGCTGATGGCACCGCCCGTGCCGAAACCGCTGTCCACCCGCACATCGGCCCCCCGCGGCTCGGAGTAGCGCGTGATCATCCCGGTGGAGGGCATGAAGGCCTTGGCGGGGTCTTCTGCGCAGATGCGCGCTTCCATGGCCCATCCGTCCAGCACAACTTCGTCTTGCCCGAAAGGCAGCGGCTCGCCGCCGGCGATGCGCAATTGCAACTCCACCAGATCGAGGCCCGTCACCATCTCGGTGACGGGATGCTCCACCTGTAAACGGGTATTCATCTCCAAAAAATAGAAATGGCCCTGACCGTCCAACACGAACTCCACCGTGCCCGCATTCACGTAACCGGCCTTGCGGGCCAGATCGCAAGCCGCAGCGCCCATGCGCCGCCGCAATTGCTCCGAAACCGCCGGCGAGGGGGACTCTTCGATGATCTTCTGGTATCGCCGCTGAATGGAGCATTCCCGTTCGCCCAGATGGACCACGTTGCCGTGGGCATCGGCCAGGACCTGCACTTCGATATGCCTGGGGTTTTCGATATATCTTTCCATGAAAATCCGGCTGTCGCCAAAGGCTTTGCGGGCCTCCTGGCGGCTGGACGCCAGTGCGGTCTCCATCTCTTCGGGGGTTTGCACGATTCGCATACCCTTGCCGCCGCCCCCCGCGGCCGGCTTCAACAGCACGGGGTAG
The DNA here is from genome assembly GCF_022968795.1 of Desulfatitalea alkaliphila. Classification (GTDB taxonomy): domain Bacteria; phylum Desulfobacterota; class Desulfobacteria; order Desulfobacterales; family Desulfosarcinaceae; genus Desulfatitalea; species Desulfatitalea alkaliphila. Next base: position 7,066 of record NZ_JALJRB010000030.1, on the reverse strand, counting down.
CCGATGGCGTCGGCCACGGCCAGCGCCTCGGCTTCATCCTTCAAGGCATCGCCGTGGCCCGGTATGACCGGTACGCCGGCCTTGACCGCCAACTCTTTTGCCGCGAGCTTTTCCCCCAGGGCGGCAATGGCGGCCGGCGGCGGGCCGATGAAAACCAGCCCGGCCGCCTCTACCGAACGGGCGAAGTGGGGGTTCTCGGAGAGAAAGCCATAACCGGGATGCACGGCCCGGCATTGTCCGGCCATGGCCGCGGCAACGATCTTTTCCGTGTCAAGGTAGGAATCGCGCGCCTGCGCGCCGCCGATGGGCACCGCCTCGTCGGCCATCTGGCAAAAGAGGCCCCGGCTGTCGGCCTCGGAGTAAACGGCCACCGTCCGGATGCCCAGACGCTTGCAGGTGCGTATGATCCGCACGGCGATTTCGCCGCGGTTGGCGATCAGGATCTTATCGAACATGACAAACCTCACAGTGGGATGTTTCCATGCTTGCGTTCGGGCCGCTTGGCTTCTTTGCCCTCCAGCACCTGCAGGGTGCGTATCAGGCGGTGGCGGGTGTCCCTGGGAAAGATCACATCGTCGATATAACCGCGTTTGGCCGCCAAAAAGGGATTGGCGAAAGTGCGGCGATAATGGGCCATTTTTTCGTTCAGCACCGTTTCGGGGTCCTCGGCCGACTGAATCTCCCTGCGAAAAATCACTTCCGCGGCACCTTTGGGCCCCATGACCGCGATCTCGGCGGTGGGCCAGGCGTAATTGACATCACAGTGGATATGCTTGGAGTTCATCACCAGATAAGCGCCACCGTACGCTTTGCGCACAATCACAGTGATGCGCGGCACCGTGGCCTCGGTAAAGGCGTAGAGCAACTTGGCGCCGTGCCGGATGATGCCGCCGTGCTCCTGGTCGGGTCCGGGCATGAAGCCGGGCACATCCACCAGGGCGATCAGGGGTATATTGAAGGCATCGCAAAAGCGCACGAAACGGCCGGCCTTGAAAGATGCATCCGAGTCCAAAACCCCTGCCAGCACCGCCGGCTGATTGGCCACCAGACCGATGGTCTGCCCCCCCAGTCGCCCGAAGCCGCAGATGATATTGCGTGCAAAGCCGGGGTGGACCTCCATGAATTCGGCGCCATCCAGAATGCTGTGGATCAGTACGTTCATGTCATAGCTCTGGTTGGGGTTTTCGGGCACAAGATAATCCAGAGCGGGATCGATGCGGTCGGCCGGATCGCGCAGATCCATCATGGGCGCCCGCTGGCGGAAGTTGGAAGGCAGATAGTTGACCAGCCGCCGCACCTCGCGCAGGCAAAGCACGTCGTTTGAGGCGATGAAGTGCGCCACGCCGCTTTTTTGAGCATGGATTTGGGCGCCGCCTAAATCCTCGGAAGTGATTTCCTGGTGGGTGACGGTCTTGACCACACTCGGACCGGTCACGAACATATAGGAAGATTCCCGCACCATGAAAACGAAATCGGTGATTGAAGGGCTGTAGACCGCTCCTCCGGCGCAAGGCCCCATGATGCACGATATTTGGGGCACCACGCCGCTGGCGCGGACGTTGCGGTGAAAAATCTCCCCATAAGCCGCAAGGGCGTCCACACCCTCCTGGATGCGCGCACCACCCGAATCACTGAGACCGATGATCGGCGCGCCCACCTTGACCGCCAAATCCATGACCTTGCAAATCTTCTGGGCATGTGCTTCGCCCAGGGAGCCGCCCATGACGGTGAAGTCCTGGCTGAAGACAAAGACCTCCCGACCGTCGATGGCGCCGTGACCGGCGATGACACCGTCGCCCGCGTAAGTGGGCTCACTGCCCAAGGCGCCGCCGCGGCCGGTTTTGAGCACATCGAACTCTTCGAAGGAGTCGTCATCCACCAACAGATCGATGCGCTCCCGGGCCGTGAGCTTGCCCTTGCGGTGCTGGGCATTGATCTTTTCCGCACCGCCGGCGGCAATGGATTCGGCACGAAGGTTTTCGAGGGTTTCGAGGGTGGCTTCATACTGCATTCGCATCGGATTCACCTTCTATTGCTCGATTTACAACGCAGAATAGTTGAAATTATGAAGCTCGGCCGCCCTTCAGCCGGCTTTCATCGCCGCAAGCGTATTGAAATAATCCTCCCTGAGCTGGTTGGCGGCCTTGAGGACATTTTGCATGTAACGTTCTTCCTTTTGCGAAACGATCCGCAGCCCCAATGCATCCGAGCTCGACCGAATGATGCTTCCCGCCGGTACGTAATAGTGGGCCTGAATTCGCGTGCGCATGACCAGGGCGTTCATGCTCACCCAAACCCTTGATTCCAGGGTGGCAGCGTAGATGGTGCACCGCATGGCCAGGAAACACGCTTCGCCGATCTCGCACGGACCGTGGATGGTCACGCCGTGGGCCACCGAAGTTCTGGCGCCGATCGTCACAACGGCACCGCCGTGGCTGTGAATGATCACCCCGTCCTGGATATTGACCTCTTCACCGATGACAATCGGAGCAACCTTGCCGTCCGGTCCGCGCTCATCGGACCGAATGACCGCCAAGGGACCGACGAAAACATCCTTGCCGATGATGACGTTGCCGATGATTTGCGCGGATGGATCGATAAGGGCGCTGGGATCCACCCGGGGCTGATCACCGACCAGGTTGGGGCGGATATTTTTAGCGTCGTTCATTTTGCCACTCCTTTGACGGCAGACGTGCTTCAGGACGATTCGAAGGTGTCCGCCACTGGATTCTTCACTCGCATTGCGCCTTGGCTCAGACGAGGCCCCTGCGGGCCACCTCGGCATCATCCGCCGCCACCTCCTGCTGCATGCGATGCCGGTAGGCCTTGAGTGCATCCCGCAAACGCGTGTCGGAGAGCGCCAAGACGGCCACCGCCAGCAAGGCGGCGTTTTTGGCCCCCGCCTTGCCGATGGCCGTGGTGCCCACCGGAATACCGCCGGGCATCTGCACCATTGAAAGCAAAGAGTCCAAACCGCCCAGATCCGATGTGGTCATGGGCACACCGAGCACCGGCAAAGTCGTCAAAGCCGCCAATACGCCGGCCAGATGAGCCGCCTTGCCGGCGGCGGCGATGATCAGCTGCAGACCCCGTTCTTCTGCGCCGGTGGCGAATTCGTGGGCCCGATCCGGCGTCCTGTGGGCCGAGATCACCCGAATCTCATAGGGTACCTCGAAGTCCGCCAACACCTTGGCGCACGCCTTCATCACCTCGTAATCGGACTTGCTTCCCATGACCACAGCGACCTTTGGATCCTGATGGATAGCTGTACCGCTCATATCAAGTCACCTCCTTGTCTCGGGTTGGTTTCAATCCGCTTCCGTCAGCCGCCTGAGGGCCTCTTCGTACTTTCGGGATGTTTTGGCGATGACCTCTTGCGGCAGTTGGGGAACCGGCGGTTGTTTGGCCCATCGAACGCTCTCGAGGTGGTCTCTCACGAACTGCTTGTCGAAGCTCGGCGGAGAGCCTCCGGGCGAATAGCTGTCCATGGGCCAAAAGCGGGACGAATCCGGCGTAAACAACTCATCGATCAAAACCAGCTCGCCGTCGATCATGCCGAATTCAAATTTCGTATCGGCGATGATGATGCCTTTTGCTGAGGCGAAATCCCGTGCATGGCAGTATAGCTGCAAACTGATATCCCGCACCTTCTCGGCCACTTCCTTGCCAACCAGGTCCACGGCCTTGTCGAAGGTGATGTTCTCGTCGTGCGCTCCCGCCTCTGCCTTGGTGGAAGGGGTGAAAATCGGCTCCGGCAGGCGGTCCGCCTCCAACAGGCCCTCCGGCAGCGCAATGCCGCAGACGCTTGCCGTTTTCCGGTATTCTTTCCAGCCGGAACCTGCCAGGTAGCCCCTGACGATCGCCTCGATGGCCAGCGGGCGGGCCTTTTGGACCAGCACCGAACGGCCGCTCAACTGGTCGCGACGCCACCGGCCATCGTCTTGCCAGCCGGCCGGATCGGGTTGCGTGTCGACAATATGGTTCGCAATCAGCTCCTTCGTTCTGTCGAACCAGAAATTGGACAGCCGGGTCAAAATGGTGCCTTTGCCCGGGATGGGATCGGGCAGCACATGATCGAAGGCCGAGATGCGATCGCTGGCGACAATCAGAAGATGACGTTCATCTCCGGCGGCGTAGACATCCCGGACCTTGCCCTGCCGCAAAAACGTGTAGGCGCTTGAGTTGCCATTGACCATGGCGGATTCTCCTTTCGCATAAAAAAAGGCCGCCGCCCGTTTAATAAAACGAGCGACGGCCTTGTATTTATCACGCACCCTTCAGCTGCGTTGAAGGGGTCGTTCCAACTCTAAGGCGTTATTTTCAAGTTTCCGGATCCCCCGAGGCAACTGCGAGCGATCACGCCCTTTTGCCACAACAGATCCGATGGCAGCTAAACCATAACCGCCAATATTTGTCAATTGAATTTTACAACAAGCGCGATAACGTTCAATGAATGCAATTTCAATTGGTTATCATTTTTGTGGAATATCCGGAGTGGTGGCCAGTGAAAAGAGGATCACTCTTTCACCCGTGACCGTGCTGATATCCGTATGCAGGCTTTTGACCTTCACGCCCAGGATGTTCTCGATCACCTCTTCGAGCAACGGGCGCCCCTGCTCCAACAGCGCGATGCGAACGCGCTTGACCAACTCCCGCCCATCCTTGCTTCCGTGAACGTCGGCCAGCTTCAACTCGGCTTGCGTGAGAACATTGCGGAGTCTTACCAGCACCATATCGTCAATGATGTAGGTTTTGGTCTCCAGAGGCCCCCGGCCCATGAATTCCTTTTCAAAGCGTATAACGGCTTCGCTGATTTCAGCTTCCAATTGGCCCTTGGTCCTGTTCTTCATTCCGGCTCCCAGCGCCCAACTTTTCTATTGTACCATTTCACAAGCGTTTGATTACAGCTCGTGCCTGTTTGTGTCAAGGTCGCCCCATACCCTGTTTTGCCTTTCCTTGACAATCGCCTCCTGTCACGTCAGGACTTATGTGCATGTGCATCAACCACCATCATTCGCCTTCGCCCTTTTCGACGGTGACGATTTCAGGACGTTGGGGACGTTGTTGACGATATGGACATACCTTTCCATTTTCTTTTTAAAAAACCTTCGATAGGCTGATCTCAAAACACCGAGCGCTGCACGTCACAATAGTCAACAACGTCCCCCAACGTCCCCGAATCCGGACGGCAAAAAGTCACGACCTCCATTGGATGGTTCCCCCATCGGCGCCTTCGTGGCTTCCCATTCGAAATGATTTGGCCAAATTCAACGACCAGCAGAAACCACGCGTCTCGAACACCCCAACGCCGCGGCTCATTCCGAAAGCTGAAAATCCAGAGGGCTCTTTGTCTCCTTGAAGGTCCGGCTTTTGATCGTGTGGGTGTAGATCATCGTCGTTCTGATATCGCTGTGCCCCAGGAGGTCCTGGATCGTTCGAATATCATAGTTGGCTTGCAGCAAATGGGTGGCATAGCTGTGGCGAAACGAATGGGACGTGACACGCTTGAACAACCCGGCGTCTCTCACCGCCGCCTTGATGGCTTTTTGGACATGCCGTTCGTGAATATGATAGCGTCTCTTTTCCCCGGTTTGGGGAACATGTGTCATCGAGAAGCCGGGGAAAAACCATTGCCAGGCAAGCTCCTTCGCGGCGTTCTTAAATTTTTTCTCTATCGAACCGAACATGAAAGCGCCATCGTATCCGGCCTTCAGATCCTGTCCGTGAAGCGCCCGAACATATTCCATCTGGCCTCGAATCCGGGATAACGCCGTCTCGGGCATGGGCACCGTGCGATCCTTTTTCCCCTTGCCGTCGTGAACCGTCAAAATGAGGGCATCGAGATTGAAATTGTTCAAGCGAAGATTCAGGCATTCAAACAGGCGCAGGCCACAACCATAAAGAAGCATGACGACCAAATCCAATGGCGGCGCAAGCTGGCTAATAATCTGATCGATCTCGTGCCGCGCCAACACAACTGGAATATAAGGCTTGCGTTTGGCCCGGGCGATATTTTTAAGATCGCCCGGTTCTTTCTTCAGAACATGGCGGTAGAAAAAAAGAAGGGCATTGAATGCCAGGTTCTGAGTCGCCGCCGCCACATTTCGTTGCACGGCCAGATAGGTCAAAAACCCCTTTATGTCGGTATCCGACAGGGAATCCAGCGGCTTCGATCGGGTGAACGCCTGAAACTGTCCAAGCCAGCCCGAATAGCTCTTCAACGTTTTACGGGAATAATGCCTCAGCTTGATTTCGGCGTCCAGGGCATCGAAAGCAGATTGCCAATTTGCGCCTGTCTTCCGTCGCTCGCCTTTTTCAGCGCCGGCTCTTTCCGTGAATTGATGATCGCCACCAGGCTGCCTGACGCCATCCGTCCCTGTGCCGTAAGCGCGGACCGCCGGTGCATGCACCGCAAGCCGGCCGGATGCAGGCGGATCATATGTCGCCCCAGGGCGCGGCGTCACCCCGGCACCATCGACGGTTTTTCCAACACTCGGGCAGGATTTCGAAATCGCCTTTTGAGGCGCGCCCGCCAGGGATTCGCCCTCGGCCGTTCCCCTCCCGGCACCCGGTGCCCCCTTTGCACCACCCGCCAATTCATAATAAGTGCCAATGGCGTCCGCAGCCTGCTCGATCTGAAACGCTGCCTGCTGTTTTTCACGCAGTTTGCCGATAAACGGAACCAAACTATGATTGCTTGATACCGGATAATCGTACTTGTGACAGAAATCCCAATAGTACCGAAGCCATCTGCTGTAATGAGAACGATATTTTTCCGGTATGTTTTTGCGAGCAAGAAGCGCTTGAAAACCAACCTGAAGGTCCGGTGGAACTGTGATCATAACCCTGCCCCCTTTACCCGGTCGGCTAATATTCTAAATTGAATATTATGCGGCTTTCGTAATTAGCACCAATCCAAATGTCAATCTCTATTTTGAAAAAAGTCCGTAAATTCTAAAAAATGTTCTTGATTTAGTGGCGATAGGATATTTTAACATTAAATATTCGCGGTAACGGCTAATATGCCGAATTGAGCGGAATCCGGAAAAAAACCGCTTAATCACTG
>NZ_JALJRB010000003.1 GCF_022968795.1 Desulfatitalea alkaliphila | reverse complement strand
CGGTAAATCGCTGCTGGACACCCGGCCGATTTTCCACAAAAGAGATGCAACGATCCTGACACAGGGGGATCCGGGGCCACGTGTTTTGCAGCTTCTTGGCGTTGGTGCTTCGAAAGGAACTGGACCGCCGGTTGACGGAGGCCGGCCACCACTTCGAGTGGGCCGAGATCAAGCAGGACCTTAAAGCCTTGCAACGGGTGACCATCGTTGAAAATGGACGGCGTCTATGTGTCAGGAGCCAAAGCAAAGGCGTCTGCGGCAAGATTTTCCAGGCCGTCGGGGTTGCCATGCCGCCGACCATACAGGAAGTCTGAACCGCGCCGGAAAGCTCAAAAGGTAGTGCCATGAGCATTTTTGCGTCTTTTATCCACTTGAAATAACACGAAATCGAAAAATCAACTGTCGAACTTCAGTAAAACAAACCGATACGTTGCCTCTTGGGGTATTGTCTATGCAAATTCAACCTTTCTAAAATGGGGTGTCATTTGAACCGGCATGCATGTGACCTTTCCCTTTCGGTTGTCCGTAGCGCCTGCGGTGAAGCTTGGTTCGTTCAGATGAGCGTCAACAGGTCCCGCAAATGGAACAGTATTTCTCCATCGACGTAGATGGCGCCTTCTTTAATTTCGAAATGGCTTTCGACGGTCTCTTCGGTCACCGCGAAGAAGGGGATGAAGTGGAATGCGATCATCATTTGGGAGAAGGTGTCCTCCGTGGATTGTTCGATTTCGATGGCGGACATGGGGATGCCATGTTCTATTTCCTGGCGACTGGACAGGCGGCGCGCATGGAACGTGGTGATTTTACGTAGGGCGGGATGGGTGGCCGAGAGAGTGCCCATGAGTTGGCTCTCTTGCAGCAGGGTTTCGGGGGACGACAGCTCGAAGTTGGGGGATGGGGGATAGTTTAGAAAGAGCCCCCCGGTCATTCGGCTTGCGATACCACATCAAAGCGCAAGGGGTCGATGGTGAGGGTGAGGCCCGCGGCGAAAAGCTGTTGGATGGATTCGATGGCCGCCGCAGAGAGCGCTTCGTCGCCCGGGGTTGCGTGATCCACCCATTGTTTTACCTGAAGCAGGCGCAGAAGGGTTTCGTAGGCACCTACATCCACATCCGCAATGGTCAGGCCGCACTGAAATCCGCCCAATTCCAGGTCCTTGGTGGTGATCGGGCCGGTGCTGATGGTCAACGTGTTGTCGAAACGAGTTTCATTGAAGGTGTGGTCGGTGGCGACCGCCAGCGCCTTGATGCTTTCCTGCGCCTTTTGGTCGCGGAAAAAGAGCTCCTCCATGGTGCATCGGCCGTCGCCGGTCCAGAAGCGGTCGTGGCGTTTGGTGTTGAGCGCTTCGAGGTGCAGACCCGACAGGCCGAGGGTCGCCGGTGCGCCGTTTTCGGTCAGGGTCAGGGCGAGGTGGCCGATTTGAACGTTGATGCCCAGCCGATCGCGACGGGCATTGATGGTGATGGCGCCGCTCCAGTCTTGCAGTTCCAGGTTGAGTTGCGGGTCGGTGGCTTCGCCTTGGGGGATGTGGATGGGGCCGGCATAGGGCATGCCTTTGAAAGTGGTACGGGTGGTGCCGTTGAAACCGACGGTCGTGGTGCTTTCGAGGACCGGCTGATGGGAGGGCAGGGCCGGCAGGGGGGCGCTGAGTTGCTCCGGCAGCGGCAGGTCGGCGGTGATGCGGCCCATTGCGATGGCGGTGCCGCCCGGTAAGGGTCCGTGCCGGACATCGGCCGTGCCGGCAAGGTGGATCCAGGCAGTCGGGGTTTCGGCATCGCCGGCGGCGGTCGCTTCAAGAAGCGGGGCGGGGTCTTGCAGCAGGGGCGCCAGCCACTCCGCGGCGGCGGGCCGGAAGGCGATTTCATAGTGCAGCTTCCCGCCGAAAAACCCGCGGTCATAGGTCAGGCGCTGGATTTGAATATTCTCTTCCGTCGCCAATCGGTGGGTGAGCGCTTCGATGTGCCGGCCGAAAGAGAGGCCGGTCAGGCCGGTGGCCGCAAGGTAGGCCGCTGCAAGGATCAGTACCACAACAATCGATTTTTTCATGGTGTCCTTTTTTGGCAAGGCGCCCGGAAAGGCGCCAAGGAACGCCGGACAACCGGAAATCCTGAATGAAATGAATAATGCGATGAACGATAAGTAGAAGCCCGTATCTTTTTCGGCGCGGAGTATGACCAATGGGGGGATGGCTTGTCAAGGACGGAGGTGTGCCGGTATGGGGATGGCGCTTCGGGAAGGTTCAGTGGATCGGGCTGCGTCCGACCGCAAAAGGTAGGGTGGAAAAGGGCGAGGATCGGTTTCGGTCAAGGCTGCGTTACGGATTTAAGGCACCCTGGGGTAGTTGAAACATCCTGATATCAATTGACAATTCTTGGGAAAGCGATTAGAAGTGACGAAAAACCGCAAAGGGGGCACCTATGCACGAGGACGCGATTTTCGAGAAGGCGCAGACCATTCGGCAGGATCTGGCGGCGTTGTTGCAGCAAGCCGTCAGCGACAGCATGACGGCATTGAAGATGCCGCTGGATGCGGAGGTCGAGCAGGAGATCCGCGAGCGGATCGCGGTGCTCATTTTCGACGAGATGGTCAACGACATGCCCATGGTGCCTTACCTGGCCGTATGGGAAGAGGGCAGCAACGCCATCGTCCACGCCTACATGAGCCCGAAAATCGAGGCGCTGGCCGGATACACCCCGGCCGAGCTTTTGCAAGTCGGTTTCATCAACATCGTGCGAGGGAACATCATCAGCTTCTTTCGCGAGTCGAGCACGGTGGAGGAACAGGTCAGCGGCATATCCGAAGCGCAGGAGAAGCGCGCCGCGGGGCTGTTGGAAAATCGTAATTGGGAAGGGTGCTACAAGATCGCCAAGAAGGATGGCGATATTGTCTGGGTGATTGATCGATCCACCATCACCCGCTTTCGCAACAGCGTCAGCGAAAATGTGATCTGCCTGTCCAACGGCATTCTGCTCGAGAGCACGGAGTTGCTCGAGCGCCGGGAAAGCGGGCGGCAGCCGCGCTGACCTTCGCTGCGCGCCCTTTCGCCACAACGGAACCCTCCATGAACCATCGTCTCTTCAAGTGGTTGCTCAACTTTTACCCGCCTTATTGGGCCACCGGCATCACCATCACGTCGGTGGCCCCCGATTTTCACCGGCTGTCCGTGCGAATGAAGATGCACTGGTACAACCGCAACATTGTGGGCACCCATTTCGGCGGGTCGCTCTATGCCATGGTCGATCCGTTCTACATGCTGATGCTGATCCGGATCCTGGGCGAGGACTATGTGGTTTGGGACAAGGCGGCCCACATCAAGTTCGTCAAGCCGGGCAAGGGGACGGTGACGGCCGACTTTCAAGTGGAACGGTCGACCATCGACACCATCAAGGCCCGCACGGCGGACGGGGAGAAGTATTTGCCCGATCTGCTGGTGTTGGTGCGGGACGAGGCCGGGGAAGTGGTGGCCAGGATCGCCAAGACGCTCTATGTGCGTCGCAAAGCACCCGTCGAGGTGGACGGGTGAACTGAGAAAGTTCATTTTCACACCTACACCATCTGCTCGATTTCCCGCAGCTGTTTCTCCAGCCGTTTGGCCGAAACGGGCTGGGCGGTTTTAATTTCCGGAGCGAAGACGGCGATGCGGAACTCTTCCAACAGCCAGACGAAATCCTCCACCGCTTGGCGTTTGGCGTTGCTGCTGTGGGGGCTGAGATCGGCGATCAGGGTCTGCAGGCGGTCTGCGAAGGGCGCCACCTGCCGCGCCTTGGTTTGGTCTTTTTCCAGGTCCAGGACCCCCCGGTCGGCCCGGATGGCAAGGGCCCGGATGTAGCGCGGCAGTTGGGCGAGGCGTTCGTCGTCGTAGAGCGTCAGCAGGTTCTCGGGCACCAGGGTGGTCAACCGTTGTCGCAGGTCATCGAGGAAGGCGTGCACGGCGGCGTTGCGCAGGTGGGTCTTGTCCAAATCGGCCAGGCGCATGCGCAGCTCGTGGTAGGCTTGCAGAATGGCCAGCAGGTGGTCCCGCTTGGTCCGGCCCCAGGCCGCCATACCGGTCTCGGCCAAGGCGGCCGCCATCTTGTCGAAGTCGGCGGCCTTGCGGATGTCGCGGGCCAATTGTTCATCGAGCACCTTGTGCAGCAGTTGCTCTTCCAGCACCGCCCGGCCGCCCAGGTAACGGCACAGGACGTGGCTTTCGTAGGGCAGGGCCAGGTTTTTGCGTAGAAATTTAAGTTCTCCTTTGAAGCGGTCCGCCAGCAGTGCCTTGACACCCTGTCGGTGAATGTGCCGGGCCTGCCGGCGGTCGGCATGGACGGTCAAATAGATCTCCTTGCCTCGGGCTTCCAGACAGGGATGGCCGATGTGCTGCCCCCTCCGGCCGGCGGGCAGGGGCACCGTTTCCGGCAGGTCACCGAAGTCCCAGGCTGTTATGGGCCCGCGTTCCCAGGCCCGCCGGGCCGCCGCGAAATTTTCGCTCGGGGCCGCATCGGTGCCGGCGCTCTTGAGCACGCCGGTGTCCCGTCCGGCACGTAAGACGCGGCCCCGGGGATCGGTGACGGCGATGCGCATGCGCAAGTGATCGGGCAGTTGCGCCTCGTTCCAGGTCGTTTCGGGAATCGTCACGCCCCACCGGCCGCGGATGAAGCGGCTCAGGGCCGCGGGCAGGCGGGTGCGCGGGTCGGCTGGCATATGTTCGACGATGGTTTGTACCGTTTCGTTGATGGGCACCAGTTTGCGCCGATGTTCCTTGGGCAAGGCTTTGATCAGGGCGGCGATCTTCTCGCCCAACAGGCCGGGCACCAGCCACTGGACCGTTTCATCGGCCACGGCGCCGGCGGCGGTCTCAGGCACCTGCAGGGTGACGCCGTCGTTTTCCTCGCCCGGCGCGAAACGGTATTGCAAAGCCAGGGCCAGGTCGCCGGCTGCCACCTGTTCGGGGAAGCGGGCCAACTGGTCGGCTTCCGGGGCGGTGTAGAGCAGCTCTTCGCGGCGAAAGCGCAAAAATTGGTCTTCGCCGGCCTGGTCGATCCTTTTCTTCAAACCGCGCAGATCGTACACCTGTCCCAGCCGCTCCCGGTATAGGTGCAGCAGCACCTGCTCGTCCACCAGCAGGTCCTTGCGCCGCAAACGATCCTGCATGGCCTCGATGTCGGAGATCAGTTGCTGGTTGTGTTGCATGAAGGGCAGGGGCTTGCGCAGGTCGCCCAGGACCAGGGCCTGGCGGATGAAAATTTCGGTTGCTTCTTCCGGGTCCACCGGCCCGTAAGGCTTGGGTCGCCGATCCACGATCAGACCGTAGAGACTGACCTGCTCGGTGGCCATCACCGCTTCCCGGCGCCGCTCCCAGCGGGGGTCAAGGTAGGTGTACTTGCACTGTTCGCGGCCCACGGGCTCGATCCAGGCCGGGTCGATGTTGCCCACGCAGCGGGCGAAAAGTCGGGAAGTCTCCACCATCTCGGCGGCCACAATCCACTGGCCGGGATTCTTGAACACGCCGGATCCGGGGAACACCATGGCCTGCCGTCCGTGCGCTGCCTGAAAAATCTGCTTCTCCTTCTTCAGGCCGATGTTGGAGAGAAACCCGCTCAGGACAGACTGGTGAATGGCGGCGTAGGCGCTGTGGCCCATGTCTCCCGGTTCGGGCGGCGGTGCGGCGGGGCGATCATCCGCGATGCCGTGCTCGGCCAGTTCGGCGACGATCTGCTGATGCACGTCGCGCCACTCGCGCATGCGGCGGAAGGAGATAAAATGTTCCCGGCAGTACTGCTTGACCGTCTGCCAGCTGGTGCGCCGGGCAACGATGGCGCCGTATTGGTGCCACAGGTTGAGCAGGGTGATGAAGTCCGAGGCGGGGTCGGCGAAGCGGGCGTGGGCTTGGTCGGCCTGGGCCTGCTTTTCCGCCGGCCGCTCACGGGGATCCTGGATGCTCAGGGCGGCGGCGATCACCGCCACCTCGGGCAGACAGCTCCTTTGGTGGGCTTCCAACAGCATGCAGGCCAGGCGGGGGTCCAGGGGCAGCCGCGCCATCACGCGCCCCTTGGCCGTCAGCGTGTAGCGCCGGCACCCTTCGCCGCCCTTGGCCGATTGGGCGATGGCGCCCAGCTCCAGCAGCAGGCTGTAGCCGTCCTGGATGCTTCTGGGGGCCGGTGGATCGATGAAGGGGAAAGCGGCCACATCGCCCAGCTTGAGGGCGGTCATGCGCAGGATCACCTCGGCCAGGTTGGCGCGCAGGATTTCCGGCGGAGTGAAGCGCGTGCGCTGCAGGTAGTCCGCTTCGCTGTAGAGCCGGATGCAGATGCCGTCGGCCACGCGGCCGCAGCGGCCCTGGCGCTGGTCGGCGCTGCTTTGGGAGATGGGCACCACCGGCAAGGTGTTGGTGCGCGAGCGCGGGGTGTACTGGCTGATGCGGGCCAGGCCGGTGTCGATCACGTAGTGGATGCCGGGTATGGTGATGGAGGTTTCGGCCACGTTGGTGGCCACCACGATCTTGCGGCCGCGGGCCGGTTGAAACACCCGCTGTTGGTCGGCGGCGGAGAGCCGGGCGAACAGCGGGATCACTTCGGTGCCGGGATAGTCCCGGCCCCGCAGCATTTCGCAGGTGTCGCGGATATCGGCCTCGGTGGGCATGAAGATCAGCACGTCCCCCCGGCGCCGCTCCTGCTGCAAACGATCCAGGGCGGCCACGGCCGCCTCCACGTATCCCGCCTCCTCGCCGTTGCCTTCCAAGGGATCGACGAAGCGGGTCTCCACGGGGTACATGCGGCCCGATACCTGGATCACCGGCGCGCCGTCAAAGGCTTGGGAGAACTTCTCCGTGTCGATGGTGGCCGAGGTGATGATCAGCTTCAAATCGCGCCGTTTGGCCGACAACTGCTTGAGCAGCCCAAGGATGAAGTCGATGTTCAGGCTGCGTTCGTGGGCCTCGTCCACGATGAGGGTGTCGTACTGGTTGAGGAAACGGTCCGACTGGGCCTCGGCCAGCAGGATGCCGTCGGTCATCACCTTGATGCGCGTCTGGTCGCCGGCGGTTTCCTGGAAGCGGATCTTGACCCCCACCGTCTGCCCCACCGGTTGGCCCAACTCCTCGGCCATGCGCCGGCCCACGGTCAGGGCGGCGATGCGCCGCGGCTGGGTCACGCCCACCAGGCCGTCCACGCCGCGGCCCGCCGCCAGGCACAGCTTGGGCAGCTGGGTGGTCTTGCCCGATCCGGTTTCACCGGCCACGATCACCACCGGGTGGGCCTGGATCGCCTCGATCAAGGCTGTCTGCATGGCGCTGATGGGCAGTTGGGGGTCCACGGTCAGCCGCAGGCGTTGGTCGCGCCGCTGACGACGCACGGCTGCCGAGCGCTTCAGGCGGTCCGCCAAACCTTGCAGCCGGGCGATGCTGCGCTGGGGGGGCTCCTTGGCCCGGCGCAGGCGCCCTAGTGCATGGCGGGCCGCTATGCGGTCCGCCGGCAAAGCCTCGGGCAGCAGGCGTTGGACCGCGGCCATCTGTTGCGATACCGCCGCGGCGGTGGATTCTGTCGTCGTTCGTTTTTCCATCGGTGTTCTGTTCAGTGCGCCGGCCCGCTGCGCTGCCGGTCGTCTCATGGCGACTTCATCGAACCAACATCCATATCATATCCCCTGTTCGATTTGAATCGCACGGCGGCAATGTGTTGACGTGCTCCCTTTCCCACGATACCTATGAATAGTTCATAGACGCGTGTTGGTGTCGCGGGATTTTCTTTCATTCACATATGTTGCGCAAAAGGGAGGCCCAGATGCGATTTGTCGTTATTGGCGGTGATGCCGCCGGGATGAGCGCCGCCAGCCGGGCGCGGCGCAGCGCGCCGGAGATGGAGATCACGGTGTTGGAACAGGGCGAGGATGTTTCCTACAGCGCCTGAGGCATGCCGTACAATATTTCCGATCCCCGGCGGGCGATCGACGATTTGGTGGTACGGCAAGCGGATGTGTTTCGCAAGAAGATGGATATCGCGCTGCTCACCCGGCACCGGGCGACGGGCATCGACCGTCAAGGGCGCAAGGTGGTCGGCGAGGGACCGCGGGGAAGTTTTGAAATCTCCTACGATGCATTGCTCATCGCCACCGGGGCGACGCCGGTCTCCCCTGAGCAGCCGGGCTTCGATCTGCCGGGGGTGTTGACGCTCAAGCGCTTGGAGGACGGCCGGCGCATCAAATCCTGGCTGGCGTCCCGTTCGGTGCGGGCCGCGGTGATCGTTGGCATGGGGTACATCGGCATGGAGATGGCCGAAGCGTTGCGGGCTTTGGATATCGAGGTGACCATGGTCAAACCGCGACCCGGTCTGCTGCCCTGGCTGGCGCCGGACTTGGCCGCGGCGGTGCAGGAGTGCTTGACCCACAATGCGGTCGCCGTCCGTACCCAATTTCAACTGGAAGGCATCAACGCGCAAAATGATCGGCTCCGGGTCACGGCGCAGGGCGGGGAGACCTTGGCGGCCGACCTGGTGCTGGTGGCCACGGGCGTCAGACCCAACAGCGACCTGGCGGCAAAAGCCGGTCTGGTCCTCGGCCCCTCCCGTTCCATTGCCATAGACGGTCGCACCCGCACTTCGGATCCCGCCATACGGGCAGCGGGCGACTGCGCCGACGCATTCCACGTTGTCACCGGCCAACGGGCATGGATTCCGCTGGCCCTGCGGGCCAATCGGGCCGGCTGGGCCGCGGCCGACGATGTGTGCGGCAAACCGGTGGATCTTCAGGGCGTGGTGGGCAGTGCGGTTTTCAAGGTGTTCGACCTGGCCGTCGCCCGCACGGGCCTGACCGCCGCCGAGGCGGCCGATGCCGGTTTCGAGCCGGCCGAGGTCACCATCCACACCAGCTCCCGGGCCCATGGCCATCCGGGGGCTTCGACGATCCATGTGCACCTCGTGGGTGACAAAAAGAGTGGTCGTTTATTAGGCGCCCAGATGGTGGGCCGGGAAGGGGTGGCCCAGCGGATCAATGCGGCCGCCGTGGCCCTGCATGCGCGGATGACCGTGGAACATTTCGGCCAGACCGATCTGGCTTACGCCCCGCCCTTCGGGCCCACATGGGATCCGTTGCTGGTGGCGGCCAATCAATTGATTAAGGCCCTATAGACAGCGCGCCCCCAAAAGCGCACACGATAAGGCAGCATGCAACCGGTGCTGTAGACAAACCAGAGGAAGTTTTACGAGGAGTTGCAGATGAAGAGCTTTCGCAAGGAGCTGTGGTTCGAAGTGCCCACCCGCCGGGCTTTTATCAACATAACGCCCCAGGTGGAGGAGTTTTTGGCCGAAAGCGGTGTTCAGGAAGGATTGATGCTGGTCAACGCCATGCACATCACCGCCAGCGTGTTCATCAACGACGACGAGAGCGGTTTGCATCACGACTATGAGCAATGGCTGGAAAAGCTGGCCCCCCACGCCCCGGTTGCCCAATATCGCCACAATGTGGGCGAAGACAATGCCGACGCCCACCTCAAACGGCAAATCATGGGCCGTGAGGTGGTGGTGGCGATAACAAAAGGCAAATTGGATTTTGGTACTTGGGAGCAGATATTTTACGGCGAGTTCGACGGCCGGCGCCGCAAACGGGTGTTGGTCAAAATCATCGGAGAATAATACAGCATGGCGCCGGCGGCTGTTTAGGGTTCGCGAAAAAATAACTTCCCATTTTAGGCGCCTGGATTTGGGTCGGATTGGTTTGATCAGCGGATGCAAAACCGGAGGCATCGCGAGCTATTCCGAGGATTATGAATCCGCTGATCGGGCCAAGACGACCTGAAGCAGGGATGCATAAAATGGGAAGTTATTTTTTCGCGAGCCCTTAATCCCTGGTTGCGAAGGTTGCCATGTATCGGTTTGTGTTTGGGGCTACGGTCCGGATGGCAAGCGGCAGTTTTTGATGGATTTTCCCTTAGTAAATTGGTATTACTATTTTTTTAGGGGCTTGGCCAACTTCTGAAGTGACCTTGGCCACTGCTTCAAACAGATCCGTTGTACTTGCTCATACCGTGCTGTTACTCGCGTTGCGACGGGAAAATGACTGAAGACACACCTCTTTACAGCAGCCGGATTTTTGAGATTTATTTTGACTATCTGCGGGTGGCCCACCCCAATGTCAATCTGCAGGAGATCCTTGAGCACGCCGGTATGACCACCGCGGAGGTGGCCGATACGGCCCACTGGTTCACCCAACACCAGGCGGACCGCTTTTACGAGATTGTCGCCGAGAAGACCGGCGACGAAGCCATCGCCCGCAATGCCGGCCGATTCAGTGCCTCCTCGGCGGGTTTGGCCCAGATCAATCAATATGTGATTGGGCTGCTCAACACCGAAACCGCCATGCTGGCCATCGCCAAGTACTTTCCGATGTTTACCCGGGGCGCCACGGTGGAGTCCCGGCGACTCGGGCCGGGCAAGGTGGAGATCATCTCCACACCCAAGCCCGATGTGGCCGAAAAGCCGTACCAGTGCGAAAATCGCCTGGGGACCATCGAGGCACTGCCCAAGCTTTTCACCAACCAACACGGCCGTATCGAGCACCCGGAATGCTACCACAAAGGGGATGGGGCCTGCCGCTACATCGTATCCTGGGAGACACCGCCGTCCCAAGCCGTTCGCCTGGTGCGCAACTACACCTTGCTAGGCTCTTTGCTGGTTGCGCCGCTGACCTATTTCCTGACCGGTACCGGTTTTTTTCTGCCGTTGTTGGTTGCCCTGATCGTTATCAACGGCGGCTTGGGTATCGCCTATGCGCACCTGAAGATGCGGGAGATGGAAAAGATCATCGAGGTCGGCAGCGTATCCGCCGAAGCCCGTATTCGCTCCGCCCACGTCAGTTATGACAACTCCCTGTTGGTGCAGGAGATCGGCCGGGCCACCGCCGCCATCTTCGATACCGAAGCCTTGATGCGCCAGTTGGCGGCCTTGATGGAACAACGGCTCGCCTTCGATCGAGGGTTGATCATGCTGGCCAACGATAAGGGCACAGAGTTGGTTTATGCCGCCGGGTACGGCTATTCCGAGATCGAGCGCAACTATTTGCGGCAGGCGGCTTTCCAGTTGGACAAACCGGATTCAAAGGGGTTTTTCGTCAGAAGCTTTTTGGACCGTCGCCACCTGACCATCACCGATGCCAACAAGATGGCCGACGCCCTTTCGCCACGCAGTCGCGAAATGGTCAAAAAGTTCAATGTACGCTCGTTGTTGTGCATCCCCATTCTCTACAAGGAGCGTCCCCTGGGTATCTTGGCGGTGGACAACGTGGCCACCAAGACACCATTGAAAAAGAGCGATATCAACTTGCTCGAGGGTATCGCATCCCAGATCGCCATCAGTATCAGCAATGCCCGCTCCTTCCAGAAGCTGCAGGAAAGCGAAAGCCGCTATCGCCAAACCCTGGAAAGCATTCAGGAGGGCTTTTTCGAGATCGATCCGGATTTCAAAATCATCTTGAGCAACCACGCTTTCGGCGAGTTGGCGGGACGATCCCAGGAGACGTTGATCGGCAGCGATTTCCGCGAACTGTTCGGTGCAACCGTGTCTCGGCAGTTGGAGGGGCTTATTGCGCAAATGCGCGATACCGGCGAGCCGGTTCGCTTCGCCCACCTGGAGCTCCGGGGCGACCGCAAAGTTCCGCTGCCCGTGGACCTGTCGGCCTCTCTGATGGTCGATACCAATGGGCATCCCCTGGGGTACCGCGGGTTCCTGCGGGATGCCACCGATCGGCTGAAGATGGAGTCGGAGCGCAAGGAGTTGGAAAACCGGTTGCTGCACGCCCAGAAAATGGAATCCATCGGCACCCTGGCCGGCGGCATCGCGCACAACTTCAACAACTGGCTGGCCGGGATACTAGGCAATATCACCTTAGTCCGCATGGAGGCGCAGCATCCGGACAAATTGGTCGAAAGGGCGATGAAAATCGAACAGATCGTCGCCAATGCGGCCAAAATGAACCGGCAATTGCTCAGTTACGCCCGCGGTGGCAACTACGAGGTGAAACCGACCAGCCTGAATGCGTTGATCCAGGAATCTTCCGAGCTGTTCGGCGCCACCCGCAAGGAGATCGAGGTCCATCTGGACCTGGCGCCCGATGTGGGCGCGGTGCGGGTGGATCGCAATCAGATCGAACAGGTGTTCTGGAACATGTACGTCAATGCCATCGATGCCATGCCCGATGGCGGTGGCCTGACCATCCGCACCCGCAAGGCGACACCGGCCCAGCTGCGGGGCCGCCCTTTCATGGTGACGCCGGGCGACCACGCGGTGGTGGCCTTCAGCGACAGCGGCAGCGGCATCGCTCCCGAGCACCTGGACAACATCTTCGAGCCTTTTTTCACCACCAAGAAAGGCAAAGGCACCGGCCTGGGCTTGGCCTCTTGCTACGGTATCGTCAAGGCCCACAAAGGGTTCATCGATGTGCGGTCCAGTAAGGGGGTGGGCACCACCTTCGAAATCTATTTGCCGTGCTTTGATGAAGCGGCGGAATCGCAACCCCTCCAAGAGGATCCCGTGTGCAAGGGCAAGGGGACCATTTTACTGGTCGACGATGAGCCCATGGTGCTGGAAACGAGCACGCAGTTGCTGCAAGGGTTGGGCTATGACGTGGTCAATGCCGCCAGCGGCGATGAGGCCCTGGCGCGGTTTGCCGATCGAGCGGCGACCATCGATCTGGCCATTATCGACATGATCATGCCGGGTATGAGTGGCGGCGAGCTGTTCGTGCGCCTCAAGTCCCTCAACCCTGCCATGAAAACTTTGCTCTGCAGCGGCTACAGCATGAACGACACCGCCCGCGAGATTATGGATAAAGGGTGTGACGGCTTTCTGCAGAAACCCTTTGCGCTGAGCAAGCTTTCCGAAACGATCCAGGAGATCCTCCACGCCGGGTGACCTACGCCGTGAAAACAATTTTGTACATCGAAGAAAAGCCCCATGTGCGGGAAAACGTGATTCGGCTGCTCAACGGCCCGGGGGATTTTTTCAAGGTGCTGACCGCGGCTTCGGTGGTGGAGGCCATTGACCTGATGGAACGCATCAAGGTCGACTTGGTGCTTGCCGGACGGCAGGTGACACCCAAAGAGGTCGATCTGTTGGACGTTCGCTTGCGCCAATGCGCGGATACCCGTCTGCTGGCCATGGCCGACCGCAAGTCCCATGTCGCCGGCTTGCTCAAAGCCTTCGAGTACAAGATGCAATTCGAGGTGCCGGTGGATATCGGGTTGCTACTGGAACGGCTGCTGTCGGAGTTCGGGTACGACACCGGCGGCCAGGTGCGGGGCATCAGCATTGAAGCCTTTCTGCAAATGATCGAACTGGACGGTAAAACTTGCACCGTCAAGGTGTTGTCCGGCGGACGCTGCGGCCATCTCTATTTTGTGTCGGGCGAGATGATCGATGCGCAACTGGACACACTGAATGGCAAAGAGGCTGCCTTTGCCGTTTTCGCCATGGATAACCCCCTGCTGACCATTGATTACCAGACCCCGTGCCGGGAAAAGGCCATCCATTCACCTTTGATGAGCCTTTTGCTGGAAAGCGGCCGGATCAAGGACGAGCAGGTGCCCAAGCTCGACGAGCGGCGGCGCTACAAGCGTTTTGCCTGCGCATTACCGGTGGAGTTTGTTTACAGCGATTGGTCTCACCAGGGTGTGATCACCAATATCAGTCTCAGCGGTGTCTTTTTGGAGACCAAGGGCCCTTTTACCGTGGGACATGAAGTGCACATCGCTTTTTTCAGTCAAAGCCTGAACAAGGGGTGTCGCATCGGAGGCTTCATCGTCCGCAGGGATCCCGCAGGGATCGGGGTCAAGTTCCAAGCCACCAGCATCAACCAGATGGCCGTCTTGCGCACTGTTATTCACGAGGTGGCCGGCACCTGATGCTGCGCGAGGCCGTAATTCCATCTAAAGTTTTCACCCTCTGAAGCCAATAATGTATTCGGCAGCGTACCGGGCATCACCGTGCCCGTTGTGCGGGATGCCGATCTGTTGGTTGAGGGGGCCATGGCATGGGATGTGTTGCCGTAGACGATTTGCGCCAGGGAATGGTGCTCAGTGAGGATGTGCGGGACATTCACAGCCGTCTGCTGCTTTCCCGGGGGCAGACGATCAACGAGAAGCATCTGCGCATCTTGAAGATCTGGGGCGTGTGCACGGTGAATGTGGTGGGTGCGTCGAAGGAGGCCATCGACGCGCCGGATTGGAACGATCCCGGCCGCCTAGCCGATGCGCGTCAAACGGTCGACGCACTGTTCAAGTTCGTGAATGCCGACCACAAGGCCCTCCGCATCGTGTATGAGGCGTCCGTGGCCCAGCGATGTAAAGATGGCGCTGCGCGTCCGGCTGCTGGCGGGTTCGCGGTCGGGGAAGGGATTGAGACGGACATCGACGTTGCGGCAATTCGCCGGCGCATCGCCGACCGCCGGTTGAAACTGCCCGATGCCCCGACCATCATCAGCGAGTTGAACGGTGTGATCGCGGATCCTTTCGCCACATCCAACGATGTTGCCAGGGTGGTGCACAAGAGTCCCACCCTGGCGGCGCTGTTGCTGCGGATCGTCAATTCAGCCTACTACGGTTTTCCTTCCCGTATCGACCGCATCACCCGGGCGGTCACCATCATCGGCACCAAGGAGATCAGCAACCTGGCATTGGGCATTTGCGTGATGCGCGCGTTCAAAGACATCCCTGCCGACATCATCGACATGCACGCCTTCATCCGTCACAGCTTGGCGTGTGGTCTCATCGCCCGCATGATCGCCGCGCAAATAAACCTGGCCGAAACGGAACAGGTCTCGGTGGCGGGCCTGTTGCACGATATCGGCAAGCTGGTGTTGTACAAATATTACCCCGCGGCCATGGCCGTTGCCCGGGGCCACGCCACCGCCACGGACGGTTCGGTTTACCAGAGCGAAAAGGCGCTCCTGGGGATGAATCACACCCAGCTGGCCCAACAACTACTGCAACATTGGCAGATTCCGGCGGTTTTGACCAATACCATCACCTGCCACCACAAGCCGTCGACGGCCCGGGACGTCACCAAGGCGGCCATCGTGCAGATGGCCGATTTGATCGCCAACGGGTTGGGGTTCGGTACCAGCGGCGAGCGCGCCATTCCCGTCTTCGACGAAACGGCCTGGGGCAAGCTAAACGTACCGGCACCCAACGTGAATCTGGTGATCCGGCAAGCCCTGCATCAAATGCGGGCGCTGGACATCGCCATTGTGTGAGGGGAACCGAAACCATGCCGGACCGGATTGCTTTCAGTGAACAAGAGTCCGCCCATGTGGGCGAAGGGCATGAGGTGAGTCGGCGCTTCATCCGCAATGCCATTGAAATGGCGCTCTCCTGCGGCGATTACCAAAAGGAGATCGACACCCGCTGCACACCGGCCAATGTGCTGGGCAAAACCATCAAGCGCGTTCGGTCCCTGGTGCGCTTCGAAGCCGCCGCCATCTATCTGGTGGACGAGCATACTTCCGACCTGCAATATGTTGCAGGTTGGCCCAAGCACCACAAGGCGGTGGTGGCCGACGAAATGGAATTCCTCATCGATAACGGGTTTGTCGCCTGGGCGCTGCGGGAGCGGCGGGGCATCACCATCTACTCCCGGGACGGCAGCCGTCAGATCCTGCTGCATGTGCTGGCCACCTACAACCGAATTCGCGGCCTGCTGGTGGGCATCTTTCCTGTCGATTTGCGCCACCTGCCCGAGGCGTCCCTGGAAATTCTTTCCATTGTGTTACGCAATGCGGCCAACGCGCTTGAGAGCCTGGAACTTTACGGCATGCTGGGGGACGAGAAACTGCGATTGGAAAGAATGGTCGAAGAGAAAACCGCCACCGTCATCGGCTATGAAAAGCAGTTGATGCAGCGTCAGAAAGCGGAAGCCATCGCCGTACTGGCCGGCGGCATCGCCCATCAATACAACAATGCCTTGACCGGATTGATAGGAAACCTGGATCTGCTGGAGATGGTCGGTGGCCAGGTGCCGGAATTGATGAAGCACATCGAGCGACTGCGGCCCATCGCCCAGCGCATGAGCGGGCTGACCAACCAGATGCTGGCCTATGCCCAGGGCGGCATGGCCCAGCCGTCGGTGGTGCCGGTGCGCAAGCTGATTCAGGACGTTGCTTCCGCCATTCGCCGCATCCTCAAGCCGACCACTCGCTTGCGGATCGAGCTGCCGGAGGATGAAAAACTGCTGGTGCGTGTTGATGTCACCCAGATGCAGATGGTGCTGCTGGCCGTGGTCGGCAATGCCGATGAAGCGCTGGAAGGCAGCGGTGAAATTGAAGTCATTGGGTGGCGGGCGACATCGAAGGAGAAGGTGCAGCGGCGCAACACCGATGGCTGCGAGATGGTTTGCATCCAGGTCAAGGACAACGGTGTCGGTATGGATGCGGAGACCTTGCAGCGCGTTTGCGAGCCTTTTTTCAGTACCAAGGCGGTGGGGCGCGGATTGGGAATGGCGGCCGCCCAGGGGGTGGTCAAGCACCATGGGGGATGGATGGAGATGGATTCGGCGTGCGGCCAGGGCACCCGTGTATGCATCTGCCTGCCGATCGCCCGAGGGGCGGTCTCGACGCAAATCATTTCATAGCCGCCTTGCCCCTCGTAATGCTATCCGGAATCTACGCTGGGCGGCGGTGCGATGTGCACGCCCGTTCGCTGGATGGCGTTGCCCGGGCGGCCCATCCCGGCTTGGGGCCGCGGCTTGAAGGTGCCGGGTGGACGGCGGGAAAAGGCATCCGGCCGCTGTGGGTCGTGATGCCCCTGTGCGCGCCCTATCCGCGACGGACGTTCTTGGCTTCGGGACCCCGGTCGCTTTCTTCCACTTCAAAATCCACCGGTTCTCCTTCGTTCAAGGTTTTGTATCCATCCATCTGGATGGATGAGAAATGGACAAAGATGTCGCGACCGTTCTCTTCGTTGATGAAGCCGTACCCCTTCTTGTTATTGAACCATTTTACGGTACCATTTGCCAAAGCGCTGTCCTCCTGTCCTGATACGTTCGTTTTCGCGTTGACGATGCTTCCACCCGATGGCATGCAAAATGTAACAGCTGTGTTTTTTTCTAAACAAAACAAAACGATCCCCGTAATTTTGGACTACAAAACAGCATAAGCGAAGGTGCGCGAACAGGTCAAGTAAAAATAATGGCTTGTTGACACGGCGTAACAGGTTTCGATTTCGATCCCGATCCCGATTTTTATTTCGATTTCCATAAGAGGTGTGAGCAGGAAGTACTTGCTATTGGAGCACCTCGGCTTGTTGTTTGATGCGCGTAAGGTAGGCTTGTACGGCGTCGTGCTCTTTTTTTATCCGCAGCGTCCGCTCTATTTTGGCCCGCACCTGATGGTAAGGGATGGGCCTGGCGACGCGGCGGTCGATCAACTCGATGAGGTGGTATCCCTCGTCGGTGCGCAGCGGTGCGCTGATCTGTCCCGGCGGCAAATCGGCAATGGCGCGGGCAAAGGCGGTGGGCATTTGATCGGCTGTCAGATACCCCAGATCACCGCCTCGCCCACGGCTGGGGCAGTCGGAATGGTCGAGCGCCAGGACGGCCAGCGGTGTGCCGCTGTCGATCCGCGCCGCCAACTGTTCGATATGCTGCAACGCGGCCGCATCGCGCGCATCATCCGCCGTACCGGAAAGGGCCACCATCAGATGCCGCAGACGGTAGGTGTCGGCACCGCCGAACCGCTCCTGGTGGTCGTCATAGTAGGCGCGTATTTCGGTTTCACTCACCCGGACCCCCTTCAGGGGTTCCTGTTGCAGCAGTAGTCGCACGGCCACCGCTTGTTGCAGCCGTTCCGTCATTTGGCGGCGGGTGATATCGGCCGCCGCCAGTGCACTCGCAAAGGATTGCTGCCCGCCCATGCGTTGCTGCAGTTCCATCAATGCGTCTTGTACCCACTGTTGTCGAACTACGATGTTGCGGGCTTGTGCTTCTTGTCGGAGCAACTCCCGGTCGATTAAGTCTTGGAGCACGGTGCGTCGCAGTTCACGGAGGGCGCCGGTGCCCAATGATGCTTGGCGCTGAGCCATTTCCAGTTGCAGCAGATGGAGTTCCTGCGTCAACATTTGCTCCGTGACGACCGCTTCATTGACCTTTGCCAGGGGTGCGGCGCTATCGGATTGGGCCAACGCCGCGGTGGCCGGAAAGAAGCCGTGCAACAACAGGAGCAGGGCAAAGAGGGCAGCGGGAGCGTACAATTTGGGATGAGAAGGCATGGGTTGGCAAACTCCTGGTGATTGGCCGTGGCACCGGGATCAATACCCCAGTGCTTGGTTGATCAACACGACGGTGGTTGGGGTGAGCATCGGTTGCCGGTGCAATATGGTGGTGATCCGACAGATGCGTTGGGGAACGTGGCAGTCGGTGCAGATGCCGGTTTCCGCGCAGGGTGTGGGCATGTTGAGGCTCTTGGCGCGCATGGGGCCGGCCTCTTCGCGCACCCTGCGCAGGGCGCTGTCCAGGTCGGCGGTCACCTTGTTCATGCCGGCGACGATGACAACCTTGCCGGGGCCGAATCCCATGGCACTGGTGCGGTTGCCCACGCCGTCCACGTTGACGATTTCCCCGCTGAGGGAGATGGCGTTGGCGCTGCAGAAAAAGCAGTCGCAATGCAGCTGGGATCGGCGAATGGCCAGGCTTTGTTCGGCTGCAAGGTCCTGTTGCCAGTGGTCGAAAACGGTTTTGCCTTCGGCCTTGAGCTGTTCCACCAGGCCGAGGCGGCGCACGGTTTCCGAACCGCCGAAACCGAAACTGGCGCAATCGGCGATCAAGGGCAGGATCAGGGTCCGCGCGGCTTCCAGATCGGGCACCCAGTGGGCATCAAAACCGTTTTTCTGCAATTTGTCCACGCAGCGGTGTCCCTTTTGGGACCAGAGCCACTCTTGAAAGGAAGGTTCCATGGTCATCTCCTTGGCATGGGGTCAGCCGTTGGCGAACCGGCAGGGCAGGCAGTCGCCGAGCAGTGTGTCCAGCTTGCCGCGCAGTACTTTGTAAGAAAAATAACGTTTGCCTAAAGCATAGTTACGCATTGTCATCTCTTCGCGGAAGGCTTCTTCGCGCAGTACTTTCTTGGCCAGCAGGAGCGCCGGCCGGTTGACATAGCCGTCGATTTCGATGACGGAAAAACCCTTGGGGCGGATATCGGTGGCGTAGATGGAGTAGTTGTTCACCAGAATGGGCTTGTTGTAATAGACGGCCTCCAGGAAGGCATTGCCGAAACCTTCGAAGTTGGAAGGGTAGGTGACCAGATCGGCATGGGGATAGATGTCGTCCAGGGTGTAAATCTTGCGCCCATCCGGCGTGCGGCCACGTTTGTCGCTGATGATATCGGAGACAAAGAGGGTGTCCACCCCCATGATGCGTGAATACTCCCAGACACGGCGTTCGTAGTCGAAACCTTCATCCCCGGAAGCGTGGGAGATGACCAGCTTGGCACTCGTTCCCATGCGGCGCACGAACTCGATGGCGTGTTCGATGCCTTTGCGTTTGACAACCCGTGTCGGCTGCAGGATCAACAGTTCATGTCGATTGAGTCCCAGGGCTTGCGGCACATCGGCGGCATAATCGTCCGGGGGGGCCGGTGGATGTTCGAAATCCATCACATTGGGGATGGTGACCGATGAAATGCCGGTCCGTAGGCTCAATTGGGTGGCCGCCACCGAGTTGATCACCACATGTTGAATGGACGGCAGGTTGGGGGGGAAGGCCATGGTGAGGTACTCCCCCACCGCATTGCGCATGAAATGTTGCCGTTCCCAATGAAAGTCGTGGTGATGGGCGATGGTTTTGATGCCCGTTTCGGCGATCAGTTCGGCAAGGGCAATCCCCAGGGGAAGGTTCAAGGGGATCGTCAAGCAGTTTTGCGTCACCAGCACGTCGATGGCGAAATGGTCGATGAAGCGATAGAGCTGGTCCTTCAGATGGCGTTTGATGCTGTGGATGCGGCGAGTGATCTCCCGTGACCGTTGATTGGTGCCGAAGCATGCGCCGTGGATGGCCTTGATGTCCGGGTGCTGGAAGTGGGCTTCATCGACTTGCCAACTGCGGCCGGGGTCGCGATCCAGTTCACCTGCAAAATAGAAGCAGGGCAATTGGTGCGATTCAAAGTGGCGTACCCATTTTTCGGCCTCCAGCGATACGCCGTCTGTGCCGGCCAACCGGGTGGAAATCACCCCCACATGGTGATCGCGTTCGCATTGTTTGCAGAAGGTCATTCTCAATTGTCCGGTGGGCGGCCGGTTCAGGACATCAGGTAGAACCCCAGGCTTGGATCCTCCGCCTCACCGGGGGCGAAGGCGGTGCCGACCAGGTTCTGCTTGACATTGCGCACGATGACCTTTTTCTCGAGGAAGGTACGCCGTTTGTCGTCCAGGTGAAATTCGACCCGCAATCGGTCCCCGATGTCGAACGGCCGTGCCACGTTGAGCTTGAGTTTGAGACCCGTGCTGGAAATGTCCACCACCCGCATGATGCCTTTGTCTTCGTCGCCGTTGCCGCGCAGATGGTAGTAGTTACCGGGCAGGTCGGTGGATTTGCGATATTGACGCCGTTTCTCCAGGGAGACGGTGAAATGGTGACCGCAACTGCAACGGGCCTTGACTGTGATCCGTTTGTCGGTGGCGGCGAACTTGGCCACGTTGGCCGTAGTGACGTTGCCGCATTGGGGGCACACAAACGTGGCTGTGTTGTTGCTGGTGATGAAAACTTTTTCGATCATGCCATCATTTCCCATGTGATGGACCGGCATTGCCGATCTGGCAATGAACGGTCGGTGAGGCGTCATGGGCATCGAGGGGTGCACGGCCGAGAATGCGAACAATATGGGGCCGGTAGGCCGATTCGTTGCCAAGGCGTTGGCCGCGTATACGCACGTACGCGAGCGCTGCGACCAATCCCGCCAAAGCGCCGATGGCCGCGGCCACCGACGAATTGCACAACCGCAATCCATCGGTGATCGTTTGGGCGACTACCGCGCCGCCCAGCATGCCCAAGATGGGGAAAATATACAGCAGAAAGGTGGCTTTAAGCAAGGACCCTGTTCGGATCATCAGCTGGATGCGGTCACCGACGCGTGCGCCGGCGGTGTTGAACACTTCGACCTCCTGGTTTTCGCCGGTTTCGGCGGTGCGACAACTGTCCCGTGAGGCACACGATTCACAGGCGCTGGAGCGCACGGTTTGCACCCAGACGGTGGTGGGGCGGTCCCCCTGTCGGATGACGATGCCTTGTTCGATGGCCATGGGGCATTCCTCGGCGGCGCTGTTGGTATCCGCCGACGCTCAGGCCGCGGCACCTGGCGTGAAGGGCGGCAACCTCACTGGCCGGCGGCGATTTGTTGGGGAGCCGGCGACTTCTCCCGCAGGTAACAGATCAGGCCGCATTGCAGGCAACGATCCGCCTCCGCCTTGGCCATTTCCGGTGTGTATCCCTGTTCCAGTTCGGCGCCTCGTGCCATCTGGTCCGCGTCCGCCAGGGGCATGATCCGGCGCAGGCGGACCGGCACATGTTCCACGGAGTGGACATTCTGCACCGGGGTGTCCGGGGCCACTACGTGCTCGGGCAGGTCCAGGGGCATGTCATAGAGGCGTCGGTGAATCGATGCCGCCGCCCTTCTTCCGGCGGCGATGGCCTTGATTGCGGCCGAGAAGTCGGTGAGGGCATCGCCCGGCGCCATCACACCGATCTCATGGTGAAAGGCCGGCTGTTTGTAGGGCGGAAAGGCTTCCCAGGCAATCGCGCCGCCACCGTCCACCGGCTCCGTTGAAGCGGTTGCGTCGGCCGTGTCGGGGACCGGCGTGTAGATCAGTTCGGGGATCCGTCCGGCGGCGAACACCACGTGGCGCGCATCGATGGTTTCGCGCGTGCCGCTGTCCAGGTCCGTCAGTTCCACCGCCTCCAGGTTGTCGCCCCTTCCCGTGAGCTTGCTGAGACCCACATTGATACGAATGTCGACTTGTTCCGGGTCGATGGCAGACAGATCAGCCTCGCGGCTGATCAAGGTGATGCGGGAGGCCCCCAGGGCCTTGCAGCGCTCAATCAACGCCGGTTGCAAGTGGGCGTTGCCGACGATGACGATGTGGCCGTCCAATTGGATCGGGGGATAGCCGGCGCCGTCACCGGCCTTGGCCACATCGATGAGCAGCCGGCATCCCGGCGCGGGGCTGGCCTCGCCCCGGCCTTGGGTGCGGGTCAGGCGACTGTCCCAACCGCCCACGGCAAGCAGGACCGCCTGGTATCCCTCGGCCAAAAGATCGGGGATGGTCGGATCGTCGCCGAGCTGCCGACCGGTGTGGGTCTTGACCCCCATGTCCAGAATGCCCTCGATATCCCAATCCAGAACGGACATGGGCAGGCGTTGCCGAGCGATGGCGCTGCGAAGCAGGCCGCCCAGTTGTTCGCCGGCTTCATAGACCGTGGTGTCGTGTCCCAAACGGGCGGCGAAAAAAGCGGCCGACATACCTTGCACGCCGCCGCCGATGACGGCCACCCGGCGGCCTGTGTCCGGCGCCTTGTAGGGTTGGATGTGGCGCCCGCCTTCCATTTCATGGTCGGCGGCGCAGCGCTTGAGGAAATTGATGGCCACCGGTTCGTCCACGTATTGCCGGCGGCACTCGTTTTCACAGGGACGCGGGCAGATGCGGCCGATGACGGTGGGAAACGGGTTGCGCTCTTTGATGATCTGCACGGCGCGGTCATGGTCGCCTTCGGCCACGGCGCCGATGTAACCACAGATGTTGATGCCGGCAGGGCAGGCCCGCTGGCAGGGGGTGGTGCACTCTTCCGTGGTGTACTCCTTGAGAATCCGGCGGGTGACCGACGAGAGGGTGATGATGTTTTTCGGGCAGACCCGTTCGCAGGTGCCGCATCCGGTGCAGCGCACTTCATCGACCACCGGCAACCCTTCGGGGCCCATGGTGATGGCGTCGAAGGGACAGGCGCGGGCGCAAGTGCCCAGTCCCAGGCAACCGATGGTGCACACCTTCATCCCGCCATTGAGCAGGGCGGCGGCCCGGCAGTCGTTCAGGCCGTCATAGAGAAACTTGGTATCGGCGTCGGCCACGCCGTAGGTACAGCCGGGCCGGGCGATGTCCGGTTCCTTGGCTTCGACGCTCACCCCCAGGATGGCGGCGATGGCTTCC
This sequence comes from Desulfatitalea alkaliphila, assembly GCF_022968795.1. Taxonomy (GTDB): domain Bacteria; phylum Desulfobacterota; class Desulfobacteria; order Desulfobacterales; family Desulfosarcinaceae; genus Desulfatitalea; species Desulfatitalea alkaliphila. The sequence goes on along the minus strand of NZ_JALJRB010000003.1, from coordinate 305,280 downwards.
GCCACTTCGGGGCCGGCCGCCACGCATGAGTTGGGCGCCGCTTTGCCGGCCACCACGGCCTCGGCGTTTGAGGAGCATCCCGGATAGCCGCAGCCGCCGCAGTTGGCGCCGGGCAGCGCCGCCTCGACGGCCAGGATCTTGGGATCCACATAAACATAGAAAATCTTGGAGGCAATGGCCAGACCGATGCCGACCGCCAGCCCCAATCCACCCATCAGCAGGATCGCAATACCCATATTGAATTCTCCCGGTTCAGCGGCGCCGCTTACATGATGGCGCCGAACTTACACTTATCGTAACAGGTCAGGCATTTAATGCATTTGTCTTTTTCGATGCGGGCCACCTCTTTTTTCTGCCAGACGATGGCATCCACCGGACATGCTTTGGCGCAAAGCCCGCACTTGGTGCACAGTTCGGGATCGATTTCGAACTCCAGCAGATCCACACACCGTTTGGCGGGGCAGCGTTTTTCGTAGATGTGGGCCTCGAACTCGTCGCGGAAATAGCGCAAGGTGGAGAGCACCGGGTTGGGACCGGTCTGCCCCAGGCCGCACAGGGCCGTTTCGCGAATGGTGTGCGAGAGGGCTTCCATGGTTTCGATGTCGCCCGGCTCACCGCGTCCCTGGCTGATCTTCTCCAGCAACTGCAGCAGGCGTCGCGTGCCCTCGCGGCAGGGTGTGCACTTGCCGCAGGATTCCTCCTGGATGAAGTCCATGAAAAACCGCGCCATGTCCACCATGCAGGTGTTCTCGTCCATGACGATGACGCCGCCCGAGCCCATGATGGCGCCCACCTTGCTGATCTCCTCGTAATCCACCGGCGTGTCGAGGTGCTGTTCGGGAATGCAGCCGCCCGAGGGCCCGCCCAGTTGCACCGCCTTGAACTTGCGTTTCTTGGGAATGCCGCCGCCGATATCGTAGATCAAGGTGCGCAACGGCGTGCCCATGGGGACTTCCACCAGGCCGATGTTGTTGACATCCCCGGACATGGCGAACACCTTGGTGCCCTTGCTGGTGGCGGTGCCCACCGAGGCGTACCAGTCGCCGCCGTGGAGCATGATCTGGGGCACATTGCACAAGGTTTCCACATTGTTCAGGATGGTCGGCTTTTCCCAAAGCCCCTTGTGGGCCGGAAAGGGCGGCCGGGGGCGCGGCATGCCGCGGCGGCCTTCGATGGAGCGCATCAAGGCGGTCTCTTCACCGCAGACGAAGGCGCCTGCGCCTTGGTAGATTTCGATGTCGAAGTCGAATCCCGAGCCCAGAATGTCTTGGCCCAGCAGGCCGTTCTCCTTGGCGCGGGCGATGGCGATCTGCAGTCGGGTGATGGCCAGCGGGTATTCGGTGCGGGCGTAGATGTAGCCTTTGCGGGCATCGATGGCCTTGGCCGCGATGATCATGCCTTCCAGCACGGCGTGGGGGTCCGCTTCCAGAATGCTGCGGTCCATGAACGCACCGGGGTCGCCTTCGTCGGCGTTGCACAGCACGTACTTGATGTCGCCTTCGCTTTTACGGGCGAAATCCCACTTGACCCCCGTGGGAAAACCGGCGCCGCCCCGGCCGCGCATTCCCGATTTGATCATCTCCTGCACGATCTGTTCGGCGTTCATTTCCAGTAGGGCCCGCGCAGCACCCAGATAGCCGTCGCGGGCGATGTAGTCTTCGATGGATTCGGGGTCGATGAGCCCCTTGTTGCGCAAGGCCCGCGGCATCTGGTGGGCAAAGAAAGGAATGTCGGTTTGCACCGCGATGGGCTTTTTGGTGGATGGATCCTTGTAAAGCAGTTTTTCGACGATCTTGCCGTCGATCAGGTGCTCCTGCACGATGCGCGGAATGTCGTCAAGGGCGATCTTCTGATAGAACACATCCCCGGGGTGCACCACCATCAGGGGGCCCATGGCGCAAAAACCGTTGCAACCGGTCTCCACCACCGTCACCTTGTCTTGAAGCTGCTTGGCGGCCAGTTCGCTGAGCAGCGCATCCTTGACCTTCAAGCTGCCGGTGGCGTGGCAGCCCGTTCCGCCGCAGATCAGCAGGTAGATTTTGTCCTTGAAGGCCAGCCGGTCCGCATGCCCGGCTTTGATGGATTTCAGATCCTCAACCGTAAATTTGGGCATCTTGTTAGCTCCTACACCATTACCAGGACCCGTCCAATCCCCTCATGCCGTTCATGTAGAGGCGGCCGCAGGCCACGAACAGGGAATATTCCGTTGACAGCAAAGCGATGTTGAAATCGCGGGCCAGCTTGATCACCTCTTCGGTCGGCTGTTTACCACGCACGATCACCACGGCCCCCACTTGCATCACGCGGGCCGTTTGCATGACGCGGGCCGTGGTTGCGCCGGTGAGCAAGGCGCACCCCTTGGCGGCCGCGGACAACACGTCCTCCATCAGTTCCGCCGCGCCACCTCCGGTGATCACGGTGTCGAGCTGGTCTTCGCCCACCACGACCGTCGCTTTGAGAATGGTTTTGAGTTCTTCGATTTTCATGGTTGTGTCCGGCAAGCCCGATATCGGGTTCGTTGTACTGCCAAAGGGGCTGCCATTTATGAGGTTGTTCGGTTGTCGCGCCGTGGTAGGAAGCGGGGCGCCGGCCTATTCATATCTCTCGACAATATCGATGATTTTATCGGAGGTTACATCCCCGTGGGTGTCCTGGCCGATCACCACCACCGGTGCCAAGCCGCAGGCACCGAGACAGCGTACGCCTTGCACGGAAAAGCGCCGGTCCTCGGTCGTGCCGCCGTCTTTGACATGGTACTTGTTTTCAATGCGGCTCATGACCTCCTTGATGCCTTTCACATAGCAGGCCGTGCCCAGGCACAATTTGATGGTGTGGCGCCCTTTGGGGGTCATGGAAAACAGGGCGTAGAAAGAGGCGACGCCGTAGACTTCGCTGCGGGGCAGGTTCATCCCCCGGCCGATGTAGTCGAGCAACGGCACGGGCAGGTAGCCCACCACGTCCTGGCACTCGCGCAACACGGTGATGATGGCGCCTGAAACGGATCGGTTGGTATCGATCACCTGGTTGATGCGCGACCACATGGCCTCGTCGATATCGGGGTGCTCCGGGTGTTCAAAGGTGCTCATACGGGTGCTCCTTGCGGTCTTGACCCGAGGTGTCGGGCGCCATTACCGTTCGCGTCGTGAAAGTATTCGCTGCGCCGCCGCGGGGGCGCAATTTGCCAAGGAGGGAACTTGTCATAATAGGGTGAAAATGTCAATTGACATCGTATCCATTCGAAAGGTGAAATGGTGCGCTTGCATCCGTCGGATCGTCGTCTTGACGCTGTCCGCCGGCTGGATTATAACCCTTGACACTTAAGTGGCGGCCCGCGGCGCCGCTGCCTGCTACGGCGGAGATCTTGCGGCAGGTGGCGCGCCGCTTGCGTTCACCGCTCAAACGATCAACGGAAAGTGTTGCACTATGACCGACAACCATGCGGACCACAACCGGCAGCAGGCCCTGGCCGCCGCCGACTTCATCGCAAAGCAAATCGGTAGCGCGCCTCGGGTGGCCATCCTCGCGGGTACCGGTTTGGGGGATATGATCGACCAATTGGAGGTGCAGGCGCAGATCGACTATCGGCAGATTCCCCATTTCCCCGCCGCCACCGTTCAATCCCATGCCGGGCGCTGGGTCGCCGGTAATCTGAACGGTCTGCCGGTGGCCGTGCTCCAGGGCCGCTTTCACATCTACGAAGGGCACACACCCAAGGCGGTCGCCTTCCCCGTGCGCGTGCTGCAGGCCCTGGGGGTGTCGACCTTGATCGTCACCAATGCGTCCGGAGGACTCAATCCTTATTATGCCACCGGCGACATCATGCTCATTCGGGACCACATCAATTTGACCGGCGCCAATCCCCTGGTGGGGGCGAACGAAGATCTTTGGGGACCACGTTTTCCCGACATGACCGCCGCCTATGCCCCGGATTTGCGGACCATGGCCATGGCCGAGGCGCGTGCGGCCGATATCGCCCTGCAACAGGGCGTTTACGTCGGTCTCAAGGGACCCTCCTTGGAAACCCCGGCCGAAATGCGCTTTTTGCGGGCCATCGGCGCCGATGCGGTGGGGTTGTCCACAGTGACCGAGGTCATCGCCGCAGTGCACGGCGGCATGCAGGTGATGGGCCTCTCCGCCATCACCAATATGTGCACCCCCGATCAGCCGGCACCCTCCGATGTGGACAGCATCATCGACGCGGCACGCGCCACGGCGCCGGTTCTGGGCCGCCTGATCGGCGCGGTTTTGACGCGCCTTGCCGATGGTGCCCTTGCGAGCGGGGCCGAAGATGTGCAGGGGGCCCCATGAGCCCAGCCGACCTGATTGTGCGCAACGGCACGGTCATCACCATGGATGACCGGGGAACGCGTATTGCCGACGGATACGTTGCGGTGAACGGCGGCCGCATCACCGCCTTGGGCCCCGTTGCCGAACTGGCCGACCGGCGCGCCGCCCGCGAAATCGACGCCCGCGGCGGATTGATCCTGCCGGGGTTGATCAACACCCACACCCACGCCGCCATGTCCCTGTTCCGGGGGTTGGCCGACGATCTGCCCCTGATGACCTGGCTCAATGACCACATCTTTCCGGCCGAAGCCAAGCTCGACGGCGCGATGGTGGGGCTCGGCACGCGCCTGGCCTGTGCCGAAATGATTCTTGCGGGCACCACCTGTTTCTGCGACATGTACCTGTTTGAATCGGCCGTGGCCGAAGCCGCCGGTGCCTGCGGCATGCGCGCGGTGGTCGGTGAGGTGCTCTACGATTTCGATTCACCCAACTACGGCCCCCTCGAACGGGGGTTCGCCTATGTGGCGGAGATGCTGGCGCGTTGGAAAGACGATCCTTTGATTCGCGTGGCCGTCGAGCCCCACTCGCCCTACCTGTGCGCGCCGGATCTGTTGCAGCGGGCCGCGCGACTGGCCGCCGACCACGATGCTCCGCTGGTGATTCATGTATCCGAGACCCGGGCGGAGGTGGAAACCATCCAGGGGCGGTACAACGCCACGCCGGTGGGGCACTTGGCCGCCCTGGGCGTTTTGGGTCCCAATGTGGTGGCCTGTCACGCCGTGGTGCTCACAGAAGATGACATCGACCTGCTGCGGCGGCACGACGTCAAGGTGGCCCACAACCCCGAAAGCAATATGAAATTGGCTTCGGGCGTGGCCCCCGTGCCGGACCTGCTGCGGGCGGGCATCTGCGTGGGCCTGGGCACCGACGGCTGTGCCAGCAACAACGATTTGGACCTGTTCAGCGAGATGGACACGGCCGCCAAGCTGCACAAGGTGCACCGCCTGGACCCGACGGTCATGGATGCCGCCACCGTGCTGCGCATGGCCACCTGCGATGCCGCCCGGACTCTGGGTCTGGAACGGCATATCGGCTCCCTTGAACCGGGCAAGGCGGCCGATCTGATTGTCATTGACACCGCAAAACCCCATTTGACCCCCATGTACGACCCGGTTTCCCACTTGGTTTACGCGGTCAACGGCGGCGATGTGCATCACAGTGTGATCAACGGTCAAGTGGTCATGGAAAACCGCACGCTGCAGACCATCGATCTGCAGGCGGTCTTGGAACAAGTGGCCGCTTTCAAACAGAATGCCTGATGTTGCCTGTTTATGCTCGAAACCCTGATTCATAACGGCGTGATTGTCACCGTCGACGACGCTTTCTCGGTATTGCCGCGCGGGGCGCTGGCCATCCGCGACGGCGGCATTGTCAATGTGTGGATGCCCGCTGCCGGAGAAACCCTGCCCCAGGCCAGGGAGACCATCGATGCCGGCGGCGCACTGGTGATGCCGGGACTGGTCAATGCCCACACTCATCTGCCCATGTCCCTGTTCCGGGGAATGGCCGATGACCTGGCCTTGCACCAGTGGCTGCAGGAACGCATTCTGCCGGCCGAGCAGGCCCATATCACGCCGAAATCGGTGGCCCTGGGGGCTGAACTCTCCTGCGCCGAAATGGTGTTGGGGGGTGTCACCACCTGCTGTGACGGCTATTTTCTGGTGGATCACTTCGCCGGAGCGGTGGCCCGTGTCGGCATGCGGGCCATTCTCGGCCAGGGGGTTATCGATTTCCCGGCACCGGGTGTGCCCGATCCGACTTTGAACGTAACGGCGGCCCGGGAGGTGGTGGGCCGCTGGCAATCGGGAACGCCCCTTGTGCAGCCCGCCATATTCTGCCACGCGCCTTACACCTGCTCCGCCGCAACTTTGCAGGCCGGCAAGGCGGCCGCGGACGAATTGGGCCTGCTGTTTCAGATTCACGTGGCCGAGACGCGGCAGGAGCGGGAGGATTGGATGGGGCGGCATGGGCAAAGCCCCATCGCCTATCTGGATGGGCTCGGAGTGCTCGACGGGCGCACCCTTCTGGTGCATGCGGTGTGGGCCGATGCGGCCGATGTGGCCATTGTCGCCCGCACCGGTGCCCGGGTGGTGCATTGCCCGCAAAGCAACATGAAGCTGGCCGGCGGCGTGGCGCCGGTGCCCGACTACCTGGCGGCGGGTGTCACCGTGGCCTTGGGCACCGACGGTTGCGCCAGCAACAATGACCTTTCCATGTGGGGCGAGATGGACAGCGCCGCCAAGCTGCACAAGGTGCACCGGGGCGATCCCACCGTGATGGATGCCGCCACGGTGGTGGGCATGGCCACCGTGCAGGGCGCCCGCGCCCTGGGACTGGACCACCTGATCGGCTCTTTGACCCCCGGCAAGCGAGCCGACCTGATCGTGCTGAAAACGGCGCAGCCCCATTTGACGCCCCTCTATCATCCGGCGTCCCATCTCGTGTACGCCGCACGGGCCGCGGATGTGAACCATGTCATGGTGGACGGCCGTTGGATCGTGCGCGATCAGCGGCTGCTGACCATTGACCTGGACGACCTGATGGATCGCGCGAACCGGTTCGCCCGCAAGATTGCGGTGTCGGCGCCGACATAAGCGCGACCGGCGGCTCTTTGGGAGGAAGCGATGCACACGCTGGACAAGCCATTACCGAAACTGCTCGAAGCGGCCCGCGGGGACCGGCCGGTGGATTTGCTGTTGCGCAATGCCCGGTTGATCAATGTCTTCAGCGGCAAGGTGGCGCCCATGGATATCGCCGTCGCCGATGGGTTCGTGGTGGGGTTCGGCCCCTACGTCGCCCGCACCGAGGTGGATCTGCAGGGGCGTTTCGTGGCGCCCGGTTTCATCGACGCCCATGTGCATATCGAGAGCGCCATGGTGGGGCCGACCCAGTTCGCCCGCGCCGTGCTGCCCCACGGCACCACCACCGTGGTGGCCGATCCCCACGAGATCGCCAATGTGCTGGGTGCCAAGGGGATTGCTTACATGCTGGCGGCCAGCGCCAGCCAGCCCCTCAACTTTCTGTTCACCCTGCCTTCCTGCGTGCCGGCAACGGCCATGGAGACCGCCGGTGCCCGTTTGGGGGTGGAGGCCCTCAAGCCTTTCATGGACCACCGACGGGTCGTCGCCCTGGCCGAGATGATGAATTTTCCGGGGGTGATCCATGCCGATCCCGAGGTGCTGGCCAAGATCGAGGCCATGCAAGCCTTCGGCAAGCCGCTGGACGGCCACGCGCCGGGGCTGAGCGGCCACGCGCTGCATGCCTATTTGGCTGCGGGCATCGCCAGCGACCACGAATGCACCACGGCCGATGAGGCGCGGGAAAAGTTGGCGGCCGGCATGCACATCATGATCCGCGAGGGCACCGGGGCGCGCAACCTGGACGACCTGCTGCCGGTGATCGACGCCGGCAACGCGCGGCGCATGATGTGGTGCACCGACGACCGCCACGCCCACGACCTGACCCGCCAGGGCGGCATCGACAGCATGGTGCGCCGGGCGGTGCGCGCCGGCCTGGACCCCGTCATCGCCATCCGGATGGCCACCCTCAACCCGGCCGAGTATTTCGGGCTCGGCAGCGTCGGCGCCGTGGGACCGGGCCGGCGGGCCGACCTTGTGATTATGAACGATCTGGACGATCCGGAGGTGCATCAGGTCTATTGCGGCGGCGTTTTGACGGCCCAGGAGGGGCGCATGGTCAATGCGGAAACCGGCGGCACCATGACTGCGCCGCCCTCACCCATGCGCGTGGCGGTGGAACGGCTCGATTTCAGTGTGGCGGCCCACGGCAAGCGCATCCGCGTCATCGAGGCCCTGCCCGATCAGATTGTGACGGGTGCCACCGAAGCCGCGGCGCTGATCCGCGATGGCCGCGTGGTGGCCGACACCGGGCGCGATGTGTTGAAAATCGCCGTGGTCGAGCGCCACCGGGGCACCGGCCGCACGGGGGTCGGTTTTATCAGCGGCTTCGGCCTCAAACGGGGGGCCTTGGCCTCCACCGTGGCTCACGACGCCCACAACATCGTGGTGGTCGGCGCCGACGACAAGTCCATGCTTGCGGCCGTGGGCGTCTTGGCCGACATGGGTGGCGGCCTGGTGGTGGTCGACGAAGAACGATGCCTGGCGCGCCTGGCGTTGCCCATCGCCGGGCTGATGTCCGACCAACCCATCGACCATGTCTGCTACGGTCTGGAGGAATTGCTGGCCGCCGCCCGCCGGTTGGGCGCCCGACTGCCCGATCCCTTCATGACCCTCAGTTTCATGGCCTTGCCGGTGATACCGGCGCTGAAAATCACCGATCACGGGCTGGTGGATGTGACAGCCTTCAAACGCGTACCGCTTTTTCCGGAGTAGGTGCACACAAATTATAAAAGGATTCCTTCTTCATGGCACCCATGGAAACCAAACCGATGCGGCCCATCCGGCTTGCGCAGGATGGTCGCACCGTCGAGGTCATCGACCAGCGGCAGTTGCCCCACCGGCTGGAAATGTTGTCCCTGGACACGGTCGCACAGGTCATCGAAGCGATTCAGCAGATGGTGGTGCGCGGTGCGCCGTTGATCGGCGTTACCGGTGCATACGGCGTGCTGGTGGCCCTGCGGACCACCGACGACGAAGCGGCCTTTCTGGAGGCCTGTGCGCAAATCAAGGCGGCCCGCCCCACGGCGGTCAATCTGGCCTGGGCGGTGGACCGGGTGGTGGCCTGCGCCATGGCCGCGCCGGCCGGCACGGCCCGGCAGGCTGCCGTGCTGCAGGAAGCAGGCCGGATCGCCGAGGAGGAGGTGGACAATTGTCGACGCATCGGTGAGCACGGCGCACGGATCATCGCCGATATCAGCCGCGCCAAGGGAGGGCAAACGGTGCACCTGCTGACCCACTGCAACGCCGGCTGGCTCGCTTGTGTGGAGTGGGGTACCGCCACGGCGCCGGTCTATGTGGCCCGGGAGATGGGAATCGATGTGCATGTCTGGGTCGACGAAACCCGCCCCCTCAATCAGGGGGCCCGCCTGACCGCCTGGGAACTGGGTCGGGCCGGCGTGCCCCATACCGTGATCACCGACAATGCCGGTGGTCATCTGATGCAGCGCGGCATGGTGGATCTGGTGGTGGTGGGCACCGACCGCACCACTTTTACCGGAGATGTGGCCAACAAAATCGGGACCTACCTCAAGGCACTGGCCGCCCGGGACAACGGCGTGCCCTTTTACGTGGCCCTGCCGTCTTCCACCTTCGATTGGCAGTTGCAGGACGGGCTTGCGGATATCCCCATCGAGGCGCGCCATGCCGATGAAGTACACTGGGTGCAGGGAGCGACACGGGATGGACCGGCACGGGTGCGGATCACGCCGGCCGACAGCCCGGCCGCCAATCCGGCCTTCGACGTGACGCCGGCCCGGCTGGTCACCGCCTTCATTACCGAACGGGGGGTGTGCAAGCCCGACCGGGCGGATATCGCGGCCCTTTTTCCCGAGAAGGTGCAAAACGATTGACAGCGGCAGAGGAAAGGGAAGGGCAGGGCATGACAATCTCATTGAGCGATTTCGAAAAACAGGTGATTGCGGCGATCCAAGGGGACATGGCGGTGACGGCCAGGCCCTATGAAGTGATCGCCCAAGGCCTCGGAGTGGACGAAGAGCGTTTGCTGGCGGTCTTGCGGGATCTGGTGCGCCGCGGCGTGATTCGACGCTTCGGCGCCACCTTGCGCCATCAGAAGTCCGGCTTTCGGGCCAACGCCATGGTGGCCTGGCGCGTGGACGAGGCCCACATCGACGAAGTGGGCCGCATCATGGCCGGCTTCCGGGCCGTCTCTCACTGTTATCGTCGGGACCCCACCGATCAATGGCCCTACAACCTCTACACCATGGTACACGGTAAAGACGAGGCCGCCTGTCGTCAGACCGCCCGAAAAATGGCCGCCAAGGCTGATGTCCACGACTTCGAACTTCTGTTCAGCCGGCGGGAACTGAAGAAGACCTCCATGCAGTACTTCAAATAAGGTGCTCGGTCGCAGTGAACAACGCCCCCCACGTGTTGTTGGTCAATCCGTGGATTCACGATTTCGCCGCCTATGACTTCTGGGCCAGGCCCTACGGGTTGCTGAGCCTGGGAGCCGTGCTGCGGGATCACGGGGTGCGAGTCTTCTTCGTGGATTGCCTGGACCGCCGGCATCCCGCCGCCAAGGGGGGCGATCCGCGCTCCCGGCACGGCCGCGGTCCCTATCTCAAGACCCCCATTGCCAAACCAGCGTTGCTGGCCCACATTCCGCGCACCTACAGCCGTTACGGCATTCGGCCCGAGTGGTTGCAGGCCGACCTGGCCGCCTTGGAGCCGCCGCCCGACCTGATTCTGGTCACCTCCATGATGACCTATTGGTATCCCGGTGTGTTCGAAACCATTGCCATGCTGCGCCGCTGCTTGCCCGGCGTGCCCCTGGTGCTCGGCGGCATCTACGCCCGCTTGTGCGCAGACCATGCCCGGGCCTTCAGCGGTGCCGATGCGGTGGTGACCGATACGGGCCGCACGCTGTGGACGCTTGTGCGGGAATACACCGGCTGGGATGTCACGCCCCGGTACGCCCCCGACGATTGGCTGGCGGCACCGCCGCCGGCCTTCGATCTGCAACGCCGGGTGACCTACATCCCTTTGCTGACCACACGGGGCTGCCCGTTTCGCTGCGCCTATTGTGCCTCCGGCTTTCTCGAACCGCGGATGCAACGACAACCCTACCGCAAGGTGGTCGCACAGATAGAGCAGTGGCACCGGCAGTACGGTGTGGTCGATTTCGCCTTTTACGACGATGCCCTGCTGGTGGATGCCGCGCACCACGCCTTACCGTTGCTGGAAGCCATCGTTCGCTCGGCCCTTTCCCTTCGCTTCCATACGCCCAACGCATTGCACATCCGGGCCATCGACGCCGAGACGGCGGCCTTGATGTTCCGGGCCGGTTTCCATTCCATTCGCCTGGGATTGGAAACGACGGCCTTCCATGATCGCGCGGACCTGGATGCGAAAGTGACGGAACAGGAGTTCCTGCAAGCGGTGGCCCACCTGAAACGAGCCGGTTTCCGGCCGGGCCATATCGGCGCTTATCTGCTGGTGGGACTGCCCGGCCAGACGCAGGCCGCGGTGGAACAGGCCATGGCGGTGGTCAAGGCCGCGGGGGTCGTCCCGGTTCCGGCCCACTACACCCCCATTCCCCACACCTCCCTGTGGCCGGCTGCCGTGGCCGCTTCGCCCTACGACCTGGCCGCCGATCCCCTGCTGACCAACAACGCCATCGCCCCCTGCAGCCGGCAGGGATTCTCCTGGGAGACGTTGACGCGATTGAAACGGCTCGCGGTGCCCTGCGGGCAGTTTTAAGTTTTAAGTGTTAAATTTTAAGCTAATGAATTCTGTCGGTTAGATGTGTGTGGGGGGCCAGGGCAATCCCCAGCTCGGGCTTTGTGGATAGCCGCAAAGGCCGGATCAGAAGAGGACCTGGATGTTTTTCAGGCGGGCCACCATGTCGTTCAATTGACGGCTGATATGCTTGGCAAAACGTTGGGCGTCAGGGGTCTGGTCTTCGTCGAAGGCGGCCGCGACACCGGCCACGCGCAGCTCTACCGGTATGCCGTCGACATCCAGCGGTTTGGCATGCAGCAGGCGCAACACCCGATCCAGCGCCTTTTTGGCGTGGGGCTGGTCGATGGTGGGCAGCAGGGCCATGATTCTGTTTTTGCCGATGCGGCCGATGTAGTCCACCTCGCGAAAGGTGGTGCTCAACAGCTCGAGGGCGGCTTCCATGATCATTTCGTTGGTCAGCACACCGTCCAGCAGCTTCATGGCGGGCTTGGCCGACACAAAGGCCAGGGAGACCGCCGAAAACCAGGCGCCGTAGCGTTTGGCGCGGGCGATCTCCTTCTCCATGATGAACATCACCTCGTCGGAGGAGAGAATGCCTTCGGCCATGGAAGTCTTTCCGGCCTGTTCGCGCAGCAACTGCTTCTGGCGGGAGATCTCCTCATTAATCTGGCTGAAATTGTTTTCTTCAATTTCCCCGGCGGCCACTTTGGCGCGAATGGTTTTCAAGATGCCCGCCAGCTCTTCGTCTTCTCCCACATGATGCTCCAGGGTCTGGAGAACCGTCAGCATGCGCGGTTTGGCTTCGGCCGAAGTGGATTGGCCCGATTGGGACTGCAGCCACTGTACGCGCATGTTGTCCAGGATCGATTCCATGCGTTCGTTGATCCGTTGCTCCATGCGGGTCAGTGCGTCGGCGTTGACATTCATCGTGCTCAGCTTCTGCAGGAGGGTGGACTCGATGTCGCCCATGACCCGCTTGAGGTGGCCCTCGCGGTCCGGGTCGTCTTCCGGCGCATCCTTGGCCATTTGGTTTCCCAAGTGCTCCACGTATTCCACCAGAATGTCCGAGAGCGCCGCCTCGTCGCCACCGCCTTGGCGGATTTGCGATGCCAGATAGATCAGTTCCGCGGCCTGACCCGGATTGCGTTTGATCTCCTCCACCAGGTCCTTGCCGTCCAGCCCGATGCTGTCGGAACTCTCCTCCAGGATGCGCGTGAGTTCTTCACTTTGCAGCTCGCTGCGCAACTCGCCGATCAGGTTCAAATATTCGGCCATGGGCATACCCTCGGCCAGCAACGTGCGCTTGATCTGGGGCAGCAGGCGCTTGAGCTCCGCCGCTTCGGGGATGATGCGGCGAATCAGGTGGGCCAGCCGCTGGGTGGTCACCTTGCCGGCCTGGTACTCATCCTTGACCAACTCCATCATCACCTGGTCGGCCAGTTGGTTGGCGGTTTGGGTGATGGCGGTTTCGTTGGCATAGGCGATCCCCAGCGCCTTTTGGGCCTGAATGCCCTCCAGCAGCTGCTTTTTCATCTCGAAGATCGCCTGGGCCAGGTCGGCGATGTTGGTTTCGCCCTCGCCCTGCAAATGCTTTTGCACCTCTTGCTGCATCATCTGCAGTTGATGCAGCAACATCGGTCCGGGGCCCGACGCGGTCTCGGCCGCCCCATCGGCAGCGGTACGCGACTTGGGGGCGTCATTGCCGGTGCGCGCGGTCGCGCCGCCGGCCGCGGGGCCTTTTGGGGGTGCCGCCGATTCTGATGCGGCGGGTGCTCCCCGGCCACGGGCCGCTGCAGCAATGGAAGGCATGGTGCCGTCCGGGTCTTGCTCGGGAAGTGGGCTGCCGGTCGCTGATTGCGCGCCCGCACCGCCGTCGCCCCGGCCTGAAGGCGTTGCAGCGGCAGGTTCGCCGCTCGCCGAAGCGTCCGGTGTGCCGTGCCCGCCGGCGTACGGCCCGTCCGGTGCGATGCCGCCCGTGCCCGGTTGCCCCGCCATTCCGCTGCCGCCGCCGGCGCCGATGCCGGTTGCTGCGGATGTTCCTTCGCCGCCGCCTGGCCCTCCGCCACCGCCTGTTCCGTCGCCGCCATCTCCGAGCGCCCCTTCGCCGCCACCACCGCCGCTTGCACCAGTAGTACCGCCGGCAGGGCCGCGTCCGGAGGGCGCCGTGCCGATCTCCGGCGCGCCATCGGTCGCGCCGTCCAGATCGGGGGAGACCTCGGTGCCGTATCCCGGCGGGTCCCATCCGAGATCCTGCTGGTTTTGCTGCGCGACCGCCGCCAGGTCGACTTCGATCAGCCGTTTGGAAAAGGCCCCCGGATTGGCCATCAGGTTGGTGATGTTCAAGGTTTTGGCGAACTCTTCGGACAGCACGCTTTCCAGCAAGGTCTCCATGAACCGTTTGCGGGTTTCCTGGTCATCGGCGTCCACCATGGGCGTCACTTTTTTCAGTGCTTCGCGGGACACCACCTGATCGTCTTCGGTCACCTTGCGAAAGATCACGTGGTTGACCTTGATGTTGAACACCCCCTTTTGATAGAGGCTGGTCTTCACCTCCTCCACATTGGCGATGGAGGCCAGGGAAGAGAAAAGCTCCGCGAAGATGTTCAATTCGCTTTCGGTGAGGCCCTTTTCGAAGGAGACCGACTGCAGGCCGCAGCGTTTGAAAAGGGCGGCCACCCGATGGACGTTGATCCGCGGATCGAGGGGTTCCTCGTCGATGAAAAAATTGCCCCGGTCGAGGATGTACACCAGTGGTGAGACTTCGTCCAAAAGACGCACGGCTGCTTTGTGCACATCCGTCACCGACTGCTTGATCACGGGGTGGCCGGGTTGATACATCAAGCTGCGGTTGAGCAATAGGGAGAAGACGCGACCGAACAGGGCCGACAAGTCTTTGAGCACTCGTTTTTCCATCAGATCGCCTTTTCTTCTTGGTTACCGTTGGCGGCCGACCGGCGCAGGTAGGTTTCCAGGGCATCGGCGAACAGGCGGCAGGTGGCGTACCGTCGTTCCTTGTCATAGGCCACCGCCTTGAGCACGATGGCGTCCAGATCGTCATCCACCCGCGGGTTGATTTGGGACGGCTTTTTGCTGAACAACCGGTCTTGCAAACGCAGCTTGATCTTCAGCAACTTGACCGCCGAATCGTAGGGCGGGTAGGGCAGACCGCCGCAGAGCATTTCCAGCATCATGACCCCCGTGGCGTACACATCGGCCCTTCCGTCCACCATGCCGCCGATGATCTGTTCCGGGGCCATGTAGGTGGGGGTGCCGACCAGGATGCGGTTGTCGCTGTCGGAACCGCCGTAGGAGCGGGCCACCCCGAAATCGGTGATGATCGGGCGTTGGGAGTGGCTCTCGATGAGGACGTTGCGCGGCTTGATGTCCCGGTGCACGATGCCCAGCCCATTGGCGTAATCCAGGGCGTCGAGCACCTTGAGGATGATTTTGATGGTGGTCTCCACCGGCAGCATGCGCTTGGAGGGGATCACGTGGCGACGCGCCTTGCGGATGTAATGGGCCAGGGCGTATCCTTTGATCAACTGCATGGTGAAGAAAAGAAACTCGTCGGTTTCGCCGATTTCGTAGACCGGAATGATGCACGGGTGCGACAGAAAGGCGGCAGCCTCCGCTTCCTGCTGAAACAGGGCGGCCACCCGGGGGGTCATCAGGGCCTTGGGCAGAATCTTGACCGCGATCTGCCGTCTGAGCGTGGTTTGGTATGCCACGAACACCACCGACATGGAACCGCTGTCCAGTTTTTTCAACAACCGCGAGGTGCCGACCGTCCGACCGATCAAATGGTCGAAATTCATGGTGCGAATGGAAGCCACGTTTCCGTCCTGTGCGGACCAAAGGTCCGGCGATATGTGTGCAGAGGGGCGATTGAACCATCTGGTTCGTCGACAACTCCCTAATACTACGGCAAAGTCGTCCGAGCGTCCAGGTTTTTTACGGGCCTTGGGCCGATCCTTTTGGAATTCGGTGCATTGGATGCGCAGCGGTTTCGGTGATCGCTCTTTCGGTGATCGCTCTTATTGATTCCCGAAACCGTTGAGCTGTCCACAGTCGGGGCATTGCCAGGTGATGTGGTTGCAGGACATGCCCCAGACATTCTCCTGCATGCAGCTTTGGCAGATTTCGAATCCGCAGCGGCAACGCCAGCAGAAGGGCTTTTGTTGACCGCAGCAGTGGCACTGTTGAATGGAGGGGCGACGCCAACGGCGTTTGCGCCGGTTTGCTCGGGTATCGGACATGGTCTCTTTATTGTCGTTCAATGCCATCTATGTTAGTAATGATATGCTTTTCCATGGATGAACCGGGTCAAGCGACCGAATTTAGAACAAGCCCGGTGGGGTGTCAACACCCGCCGCCGCCCGGACCTTACCGCACACACCAAAGCGAGTCCATAATGACCAGCAACAACGACCCGGACCGATCCCCCCTGTACCTGATCGACGGCAGCGCCTACATCCATCGTGCTTTTCATGCCGTGCGGGGCCTCACCAACAGCAAGGGCCTGCCCACCAATGCCGTTTTCGGGTATACCCGCATGCTCATTAAATTGATGCAGGAGCGATCGCCGCGTTACGTGGCGATCTTTTTCGACGCCAAGGGGCCCACCTTCCGCCATGCGATGTACGACGCATACAAGGCCAACCGTCCATCCATGCCGCAAGAGTTGGTCATGCAGCTGCCCTATATCAAGCAGGTGACCGAAGGGTTCAATATCCAAACCATCGAGTTGGAAGGCTACGAGGCCGACGACCTGATCGGCACATGCGTCCGCCTGGCCGCAGCGGCCGGGATGCCCGTGGTCATGGTGACCGGCGACAAGGATTTCATGCAACTGGTCAGCGACCAGGTGACCATCTGGGATCCCATGAAGGACGAGGTGATCGACAAGTCGACCATCCTGCGCACCCACCAATTGCAACCCGAACAACTGGTGGATGTGATGGGGCTTTCCGGCGACAGCAGCGACAATGTCCCCGGAGTGCCGGGCATCGGGCCCAAAACGGCCCTCACCCTGATTCAGCGTTTCGGCAGCATGCAGGCGCTGTATGAAGGGCTGGACGATTTGAAGTCGGCCAAACAGCGGGAAAAATTGTTGCAGCACAAAGAGCAGGCCTTTTTAAGCCGGCGCCTGGTGACCATCGACACCCACGCACCGATCGCTTTGGAACCGGACCGATTGATAGCGCGGCCCCCCGATGAAACCCGCTTGAGCGGGCTTTTTCAGGAGTTGGAGTTCCGCCAGTTGCAACACAGCTTTCAAAACAGCCGGAGCAAGGCCGAGACCGACTATCGGGGCATCTTGACCGAGGCGGACCTGGCATCGTTGGTGGAGCGGCTGGGCCGTTGCGACTGTTTCGCCATCGACACCGAGACCACCTCCCAGGACCCCATGGCCGCCGACCTGGTGGGGATCTCCATCGCGCCGGAACCCCACCACGCCGTGTACATCCCCTGCGGCCATCGCTATATGGGGGCACCCGCCCAACTGCCCCTGCACACGATCCGCAAGCACCTGCAACCCTTACTGGCGGACGAGACCATCGGCAAGGTGGGGCAAAACATCAAGTATGACTGGACGGTGCTGCGACGTCACGGGTTCACCCTGGCCGGCGTGCGCTTCGACACCATGCTGGGCTCCTATTTGCTCGATCCTTCCAAGCGGGCCCACAACCTGGACCAGATCGCCCTCGATTTCCTCGGTCACAAAACCATCACCTACGCGGAGGTGGCCGGCAAGGGCAAGGGGGCCGTGACTTTCGATCAGGTCACCCTGGAGCGGGCCGTGCCCTATGCCTGCGAGGATGCCGATATCACCCTGCGGGCCTATGAGGTCTTGCGCCCCCGGTTGGAAGCATTGGGGCTCATGCCCCTGCTCGAACAGGTGGAAATGCCCCTGGTGCCTGTTTTGATGGATATGGAAATGGCCGGCGTGCGGCTGGATCGCGAAAAGCTGCGCGAGCTGTCCAAATCTTTCACCCACCAGTTGCAGTTGTTGGAAGATGAGATATATGCATTGGCCGGCGAGCGCTTCAACATCCAGTCTTCCCAGCAACTGGGGCGCATTTTGTTCGAAAAACTGCAACTGCCGACCTTCAAAAAGACCAAGAAAAAAACCGGTTACTCCACCGATGTGGAGGTGTTGACACGGCTGGCCGAGCAGCATGAATTGCCGGCCCTGTTGCTGCGCCACCGCTCCGTGGCCAAGCTCAAGTCCACCTACGTGGATGCCCTGCTGGAGCAGGTGGACCCCGCCACCGGCCGTATTCACACCTCTTTCAACCAGACCGTGGCCGCCACCGGGCGGTTGAGCAGCTCCGATCCCAATTTGCAGAACATTCCCATCCGCACCGAGGAAGGGCGCATGATCCGCGCCGCCTTCACGGCCGCGCCGGGCCACTATTTGCTGGCGGCCGACTACTCCCAGATCGAGCTGCGCATTCTGGCACACTATGCCGATGACCCCATCTTGATCCAGTCCTTTACCGAAAACGAGGATATCCACGCCCGCACCGCCGGCGAGGTGTTTCACGTGGCCCTGGACCAGGTCTCGGCCGATTTGCGGCGCCAGGCCAAGGTGATCAACTTCGGCATCATATACGGCATGAGCGCCTACGGTCTTTCAAAAGAGTTGGGCATCAGCAGCAAAATGGCCCAGGCCTACATCGACCAATACTTCGCGCGTTACAGCGGCGTCAAAACATACATGGCGCAAACGGTGGCCCGGGCAAGAGAAACCCAGCGTATCGAAACCCTGCTGGGGCGCCTGCGCCTGCTGCCCGACATCAACAGCGCCAACCCGACCATCCGTCAGTTCGCCGAGCGCACCGCCATCAACACGCCCATTCAGGGCACGGCCGCTGATCTGATCAAGGTGGCCATGATCCGGGTGGCCGAATCCCTGGCGCGACAACAGCTGAAAAGCCGCATGCTGCTTTCTGTGCACGATGAAATCGTGTTCGAGGTACCGTCGGAAGAGTTGCAATCGGTGCGGGAGATGGTTACCGATATCATGGAGCATGTTTGGGACTTGAAAGTGCCGCTCAAAGTCAACGTGGCCTGGGGCCACAACTGGGCGGAGGCCCATTGAGCAGCGCTTGACCCATCGCTCATGTCACGTAACCAAAACGAAAGGGCTGTACATATGAAACCCATACGATGGTGGACGCTCGGCGTCCTGTTGGTGGCTGCGGTGATGTTCCTCGGCGGATGCGCGTTGCCGCGGGTGACCCTATTCGGTGATCGGGACGAACCGCTGAAGGAGTACGTGTTGGAGGGAACGGACAAGGGCAAGGTGCTGCTGCTCTCCATCGACGGCACCCTCTCCGACCGCTCCCAAGAGCGCCTGATGCGCAGTCGCCCCAGCACGGTGCAGCAGGTGGTCGCCTATCTGCGTCACGCCCAGAGGGACCCGGAAATCAAGGCGCTGCTGCTCAAGATCAACTCGCCGGGCGGCACGGTGACCGCGAGCGACATTCTCTACCACGAGATCGATGCCTACAAGCAACGCACGGGTGTGAAGGTCGTCGTGGCCATGATGAACGTGACCGCCTCCGGCGGCTATTACATCGCCCTGCCGGCCGACCACATCATGGCCCACCCGACCACCATCACCGGCTCCATCGGCGTGATCTTCATGCGTCCCGGGGTCAGCGGGCTGATGGAAAAAACCGGCTTGTCGGTGGCGGTGAGCAAATCGGGGGATCAGAAGGACATGGGATCGCCCTTCCGACCGGAAACGGAAACCGATGCCGCCCTGTTTCAGGAGTTGACCGATAAACTGGCGCAACGGTTTTTGGACCTGGTGGCGCGCCATCGCCACTTGACAGCGGCCCAAATGGAGCAGGTCGCCCGGGCCGGGGTGTATCTGGCGGATCAGGCCGAGGCGCTGGGGCTGGTGGATGAGATCGGGTATCTTGACGATGCCGTCGCCAAGGCCAAACAGATGGCCGGCTTGAGCACCGATGCGCGGGTGGTGGCCTATCGCCGCTCCAAAATCGAGGACGACACCCTCTACCACCCCGCCATACGCTATCAAGGGGGGGATCTGTCGTCCCTGCTGCCTTTCATGGCACCCCTGTCCGATACCGCAACCGCCGATTTTCATTACATCTGGCCCGCCGCCGCGGGGCGCTAGGGGCTATTTGCCGCCCTTTTCCTCCCGGTCGCTTTCGGCGGAAGCCCTTACGGTGCTGTCGATGGCGGTGTAGATGTTTTTAAAGGTTTCGGCGAAATTGGTGGGCCACAAACGGCCCACCTCGATGAACTTGACGGCGATCTCCTTGCTGGCTCGCAGGACCTGTTCTTGCATGCTGTCTTTGGCCATGGTCTTTTCTCCGGTGAATGTGCAATGATTATGGATTGTTATCAGTTGCCATGGGTGCTGTCAAGCGACAGCCGCCATCCTGGTGGGCAGTTTTAGGGCCCTGACGGGCCAGTTTTAAGTTTTAAGTGTTAAGTTTTAAGTTAATGAATTCTATCGATTTTATGGGTTGGAGGTAAACGAGCGGATGGGTTCTACCATGCATCGTGCCTTCCACCAACCCGTAGGGGCACGGCACGCCGTGCCCAATAGGATCCCATCCACCCATAGGGGCACGGCACGCCGTGCCCGATAAGGCCCGATCCGCACCCACCCGTCGGGGGTGGCACCGGCAACTGGTTGCCGGTGGCCGAAGGCCAGGAGGTTTTTCCCAAAATCGACGTCAACCGTACACCCATCGCCCTGTTTAACAGATACCGGGCGGCAGAGCTGAACTGCCAGGGCGGTCTTGTGCCCTGGTAACCGAACCAGCGGTAACCGGATTGTTTGTGCATGTGGCGTGAACGCAATCCGCCTTGCCGGTGGCGGGAGTGAGGCGCATGAGCTCTTGTTGCTACGCAGCACTGGCAACCAGTTGCCAGTGCCACCCGTCAGTTCTCCCACGGAGGCGGGTGGGCCGGGGGGGCCGGGTGCTGCAATGCGTGCAGGCGCATAGGGGCCGTTATGGGGTGGGGCGCAGGGCGTTCGGCCCGCACCTGTTTGAGCGCAGCGAGTTGTGCGGGCCGCCCGGAGCCCACCCCATTACGGCCCCTTGGCGCCAAAACGCGCAGCACCCGGCCTCCCCGGCCCACCCGCCGGCGGTCGTTCAACGCGCCAAACAGCCGCCATGGGTTTTCGAACAACGGAGCATACAACGCTGCATACAGCCCACTTCGGAATTCGAACAACGCGCCCTGCAAAGCGGCAATCAACGCATCCGGTGGTTGAAAGGCACAACCTTCAGAGATGAACCGATAAATGCACCGCGTTCCGTCAGCGTACCGGCGCCGTGGCGATGGATCCGCAATTGACACACTGCCCTAAATTCTCTATGTTCCAGGGCGCCTGATACACTGGCAAGGAGTCGTGAAACGCTCCCTTTTGCCCCATCAACGCCCCACAGGAGGTTCCGTAGCCGCATGGCCGATGCATCCCGACCCCCCGTTCCCTACGACATCAAAACGTCCGATGGGGTGCGACGCGAATTGTTGAGCCCCATCGATTATGCCTACAAGGATCGCCGCGAGATCAATATCACCATCCGGCAGCCGGAATTCACTTCGGTCTGCCCCATGACCGGTTTGCCCGATTACGGCACCATCACCATCCGGTACCGACCCGACCGAACCATCGTCGAGCTCAAATCCCTCAAGTACTATCTGTTGCAATACCGCAATGTGGGGATCTTTTACGAGCATGTGGTCAACCGTATTCTCGACGATCTGGCGGCGGTGCTGGCGCCGCAATGGATGGAGGTGCAAGGCACCTTCACCGCCCGGGGCGGGATCACCACCGAGGTGGTCGCCCAGTATGCGGGTGTTTCCGAATGACAAACAACCGGAGTGAACGGGGCATGCATCGATTCGCGCAGATGGGCATTGTGTGGCTGGCGGTTCTGCTGTTGGTCGCCTGTGCCAAGCCGCAATATGTATTGGAGGAAGAACGGCCCAGCCTGGGTGAGGTCAAGGTGCGCGATGGCGGTTCCCTGCGCCAAGTGGCCATGGCCGCACCGACGGCGCCACCGGGATCCTTCTTGCGCCAGACGAGCGATCTGCTGGCCGATCAGATCATGGCCACCTTTCAATCCCGGGGAAAAGGCATTCGATTGCTCACGGCGCGGGAAGACGATTTCACCGCACTGATGGTCCGCCCGGAGCTGCTGGCGGCGCCCCAGCGTTTCGATCTGGCCACCACCGCCCGACTGGCCGGCTACCAGCACTTGATGCAGTCCCAGGTGATGGACGCGCGGGTTTTCGAGCAACAGAAGGGCATCTGGTGGTTTCGCAAACCGCGCTACTACATGACCGTGGCCTTTTCGTTGGATGTGATCGATACCTTCACGGCGGCGAAGGTGCTCAGCCGGGTGGTGGAAGAGACCATCCGGATCGATGTAAACAGCTACGAAGCCTTTCGCAGCGGGTCACAAAGCCTCTTCGGGGCGATGGAAAAGAGCGTTCGAGGGATCGGCCGCCGGCTTGCCCGTGAGGCCATCGACACCATCCGCGACACCCATTGGAAGGCCGCTGTCATCGGCATCGATGACGGCATGGTCACCTTTGCCGTCGGCCGGACGGTCGGTGTGCGGCCGGGTGATCGTTGGGCCGTCTTCGAAGGGCGCCGCATCGTGACGGGTGCCGACGGGGCACGTTTCATTGTCCCCGGTTATCGACTGGGGACGGTCGAGGTGGTGGCGGTCGACGAGGCGCAAACGCGGGCGCGGTTACTCGATGATGCAGCCATTCAGGTGGGGGACTTCGCCGTTCCCCTTAAGTAGTGCCCATCGGGAAACGGTGTCTTGCGGTCCACCTCTGCGTTCATGCAATTTTGAAATCCGCGACGTCGCTGCAAGGGCACGGCATGCCGTGTTCCTACGCCTGCTGCGCCGCCACCAGCGCTTCATAATCGTCGATGTGGCGCTGTACCTCGTCGCGGGAGGCGATGTGCCGAATGGCTTGGCGAAACCAACTCGCCCGGGGCATGCCTTTGACAAACCAGGCCAATCGACTGCGTAACACCAGGCAGGCCCGGGGCTCGCCGGAATAGGTCATGGCCGCATCCACATAGCGCCGGATCGCATCGAAGCGGGCCGCAACAGGAACGGGGCCGATTTCGCGTCCCGCCAAACGTTCGATGATCTGATTGAAAATGAAGGGGTGGCCGATGGCCGCCCTGCCCACCATCACGGCGTCGCATCCTGTCCGGGACAGCATCCGCACCGCATCGTCGGCCGTTTGCACGTCGCCGTTGCCGATGACCGGTATATCGACGGCCGCCTTGACCCGCTCGATCAAGGTCCAGTCGGCGCGCCCCCCGAATCCCTGGCGTGCGGTACGCGGGTGCAGCGCCAGTGCATCCACACCGCAATCCTGTGCAATGCGGGCCAAGGCCAGGGCATCCGTGCCGGAGGGGTCCCAGCCGGTGCGCATTTTGATTGTCAATGGCACGTTGATCGCTTTGCGTACCGCCTTTAGCATGGCCGTGGCCCGTGGCAGGTCCCTCATCAAGGCCACTCCGGAACCGCTTTTGAGGATCTTTTTGACGGCACAGCCACAATTGATGTCCACAATCTCGGCACCGGCGGCGGCGACCCGCCGCGCCGCTTCGGCCACCATGGCCGGATCGCCGCCGAACAGTTGAACGCTCATAGGCTGTTCCGCGGGCACAGTGGTCAACAGTTGCCAGGTCTTGGCCCCGCCGTGCACCAGCCCGTTGGCACTGACCATTTCGGAATAGACCAGGGCGCAGCCGGCCGCCTTGGCCAGCAGCCGCATGGGCAGATCACTGATGCCGGCCAGGGGGGCGAAGATCGTTGGGTTGGCCAGTTGAATCGGGCCGATCCTCATGACGGACACTCCTTCGGACGCACCCGGTCCATGGCGGGGTTGGCGTAGCAAAACAGGCAGTTGTGCCGGCACGGGTGTTGGGCGTAGCTGCCGATGTCCCTGGCACGGCCGCAACCGCAACCGGCCTTCACCCGTTGGCCGGTATCGCGCGCCAGGCTGATGTCCGCACCGTTCAGGCGGGCCAGGTCGGCGTTGGGTATGCACGCCGCCCGGCGAACCGGCGTGCCTTCGGGCAAGGCCGCCAGCACCGCGTTCTCGCAGCACAAACAAAGGGCCATGGACAACGGCTCCAGGACGCCGGCCATGGCCAATATGCGATCCCGTTTGACGGTCAAGGGCGGATCGTACAAGGATAGGGCGGTTTTGGCCATGCGGCGTTCAACTTTGCGGTAGAGATCCACGAAACTGGTGATGCAGGTGCGGACGCCCAGCGCGGCGGCACTGCGGGCGATGGTTTCAAAGGCATCGCCGTTGTCGCGCCGCTTGCCGTCCGCTTTTCGGAAAAAACAGATGGGGTCGAAGCGCCACTGGACATGGTCCGGACCGAAGGTGTCGCACAACCGCGCCAACTGTTCCAGGCGTTGTGCCAGGGGCGGCACCGAAGGTTCCAACAAAGGGTGGGGCGAATTGATGGTGAAATTGAAAAAGAGATGGTAACCCCGGCGCGCCAAGGCGTCGCCGTGGCCTTCATCCAAAAACAGGGCGAAGTTTTTGGACCAGAACACAATGGTGTGCACCCGCTCGACCGTGGCCGGTACCGAAGCGGTAGAGCCGCCGTAAGGGTGGGGCACTTGAAACATGCCGCGTTCGATCTGCGCCATGAACCAGGGCATGTAGAAGGCCGGGATATCGGTGCGGCGTGAAGCCGAGAGCACAATGCGTTGCATCGCGGGAGGGGGCGGCTCAGGATTTCTTTTTTAAATCGTGCAGTGCGATCACATTGCTCCGGGGGCTGCCGTTCTGCGGAGGGGCGTTGTCCGCATCCGTGGATGGCGGTATCGCCGGCTTCTCGCTGGCAGTGGGTTCCGGGCTGACCACCCGTTCCAGGCGCAGCGGTTTACCGTCCATGGTGAACGTTTCACCATTGATGTAGACATCGCGCAGGATCCAAGTCACCACCTGCAGGGGCACCTGCAGCAACAACAGTTTGACGTGATACCAGTCCCGCTTGATATCAGGTTCGATCGCCTCCACCCGTGCGAAGGAAAGTGGTTTCTCATCTAAATATATCAGTACGATATCGTTAATGTCGGTCATTGCTTGGGGACCTCTTGGCGTCTCATGCAGTGCTTGCTGAATAGAGCGCATGATGGCATAATCGACTGGATTTGTAAAACCGTAAAAGCGACCGCAAGGGAGTGCGTCATGACTGCGTGGACCGGGACTCTCGGCAGGTGGAACACAAGATCCGTCCCATCTTCGAAAAGCTTAAAGCCGCCTATGCAGCGCAATAACACGTAATCCGCCTGCAAGGGCCCGTGCTTGCGTGTGCCCCTCGTCGCTCAACTCCCGATCCGCTGGTCGCCGAACCTTGCAACCGTGATTCTGGACCGGCGTGCAACACTGTTCGTATCCGGATCCGTGCCCTTTGCGCGAACACGCTTTTCCCCTTGACACGGTTTCGTTCCTTCTGATAAATGAATGAACGCTCATTCATTTATCCTTTTAAGCACCCTTGGGGTGGCCGGATCGCTTGGTGATCCTCAAAGTTCCGGTGAATTCACAGCAAATTGGTATTAGGAGGGCTCATGGTTAGAAAAATCAGACAGGCAGCGGTCATAGGATCCGGTGTCATGGGTGGCGGCATTGCCGCTCTGTTGGCCAGTGCCGGCATCAAAACACTTTTGCTGGACATTGTTCCACCGGACCTGAAGGACGAGGAGAAAAAAGATCCCAAGGCGCGCAACCGTATCGTCATGGCGGGTTTGGAAAACATCCGCAAGGCCAAACCGGCGGCGCTGATGCAGCGCAAGGATATCGATCTGATCAGCATCGGCAACATGGAGGACGATTTCGACAAGCTGGCGGGTTGCGACTGGATCGTCGAGGTGGTGGTGGAAAACCTCAAGATCAA
This sequence comes from Desulfatitalea alkaliphila, assembly GCF_022968795.1. Taxonomy (GTDB): domain Bacteria; phylum Desulfobacterota; class Desulfobacteria; order Desulfobacterales; family Desulfosarcinaceae; genus Desulfatitalea; species Desulfatitalea alkaliphila. Next base: position 279,639 of record NZ_JALJRB010000003.1, on the reverse strand, counting down.
GCAAGACCTGCTCAAACGGCTGGAAAAGGTGCGCAAGGCCGATGCCGTGATTTCGTCCAACACCTCCGGTATTCCCCTCAAGGCCATGAGCGAGGGGTTGAGCAAGGAATTCAAGCAGCATTTTCTGGGTACCCACTTTTTCAACCCGGTGCGCTACATGAAGTTGCTGGAAATCATCCCCGGCGAGGAGACCCTGCCCGAGGTGCTGCAGTTCATGGCCGAATTCGGCGAGCGCAAACTGGGCAAGGGTATCGTCTGGGCCAAGGATACCCCAAATTTCGTCGGCAACCGCATCGGCGCCCAGTCGTCGGCCCGCACCATGCAATTGGTGGTGGAGATGGGCATGACGGTGCCCGAGGTGGATGCGCTTTTCGGCCCCGCCATGGGCCGGCCCAAGACCGGCATGTTCAAGACCATCGACCTGGTGGGTCTGGACATCATGTCCCACGTGGCCAAGAACACCTACGATCTGGTCCAGGATGACGAGGCCCGCGAGAGCTTTGTGCTGCCCGATTTCATCGACAAGATGCTGGAAAAGAAGATGCTGGGCAACAAGACCAAGGGCGGCTTTTACAAAACCGATCTGACCCCCGAATGGAAGAAGATCCGCAAGGTCATCGACCTGAACTCCCTGGAGTACAACACCTACGACAAACCCTCCTTTCCCTGCCTGGAAGCCGCCGCCAAGGCCAAGACGCCCGAAGAGAAGATCCAGGCCATGGTCTTCGGTGACGACAAGGGGTCGCAATTTGTCTGGCGCGCCGTGGCCGAGAACCTGATTTATGCAGCCAATCGCATTCCCGAGATCGCCGACACCATCGTGGAAGTGGACAACGCCATGCGCTGGGGTTTCGGCCAGGAACGCGGTCCCTTCGAGGGGTGGGACCTGATGGGCGTGCAGAAGGTTGTGGACCGCATGGAAAAAGACGGCCTGCCGGTGCCGGAAAAGATCAAGAAGATGCTGGCCGGGGGCAACCAATCCTTTTACAAGGTGGAAGGCGGCAAGCGTTTCTTCTTCGATTTCGCATCCGCAAGCTACAAGCCCATCGAGACCAGCCCCACCATGATCTCCCTGGACGTGCTCAAGGCGGACAACAAAACGGTCCTCGGGAATTCGTCCGCCACTCTGGTGGACCTGGGCGACGGGGTTTTCTGCGCCGAGTTCCACACCAAAATGAATTCCCTCAACGACGAGATCGTCGAATTTCTGGAAAAGGCCCATGACTATGTGGACGCCAATGGTGTCGGCCTGGTCATCGGCAACCAGGCCGGCGGCATGCCCGGCGCATTTTCCGCCGGCGCGGACTTGCGGCAGGTGTACGAAGGGGCCCAGGCCGGCGCCTTCGCCGACATTGAGGCGGCCGTCAAGCGGCTCCAGGAGGCCATCCAGCTCAGCCGTTACAGCCACTACCCGGTGGTGGCGGCGCCTTTCGGCCTGGCCTTGGGTGGTGGTGCCGAGATTTGCCTGGGCGCCGACCGGATTGTGGCCCACGCCGACCTTTTCATCGGCTTGGTGGAGATCGGCGTCGGTCTGCTGCCCGGCGGCACCGGCTGCTCCGCCCTGTGGCGCAAGGTGCTGGAGAACGTTCCCGAGTCGGTGGGCGAAGTGGAGCTGACCAAGTTCTTCCTGCCCGTGTTCCAGGCCATCGCCATGGCCAAGGTGTCCATGTCGGCAGCCGAAGCCCGCGCCACCGGCTTTCTCGGTCCCAAGGACCGGATCATCTTCAACCGCGACCACCTGATCGGCGAAGCCAAGAAGGAAGTGCTGCGCATGGCCGACGACGGCTACACGCCGCCGTTCAAACGCCCCTTGCGGGTGTTCGGTGAAGCGGCCCAGGGCATGGTCCGGGCGGAATTGCTCAACATGCAGGCGGCCGGTTATGTCAGTGAATACGATGCCTACCTGGTCAAGCGCATCGCCACGGTCATCAGCGGTGGCCAGGCACGCACCGGCGCCTACATGAGCGAGGATGCCCTGCTGGCCATCGAGCGCGCGACCTTCGTGGATCTGTTGCGGCAGGAGAAGACCCTGGCCCGGATCGACCATATGCTCAAAACCGGCAAGCCGCTGCGCAACTAACCGTATCGATTGCAGCGAAGCCGAAAAGCGTCGTCAACAACCCAACATCTCTTTTGGAGGGACACTATGAAAGAAGCTTATATCGTCAGTTCGGTCCGGACGCCCGGTTGCAAGCGGGCCAAAGGGGCCCTTAAAGATACCTTGCCATTGGATCTGCTCTCCTTCATCCTGAAAGCATCGGTGGAGAAGATTCCCCAGCTCGATCCCCAGCAGATCGATGATGTCATGATCGGCTGTGCTTTCCCCGAGGCGGAGCAGGGCCTGAACATCGGCCGCAATGCCGCCAGGCTGGCCGGTTTCCCCGACAAGGTGTCCGGTGCCACGGTCAACCGGTTCTGCGCCTCGGGTCTGGAGGCCATCGCCCTGAGCGCCATGCGCATCCAGGCCGGATGGGCCGATGTGATCGTCGGCGGCGGCATCGAATCCATGACCTATGTGCCCATGGGCGGCAACCTGCCCCGGCCTTATCCCCAGGCGAACGAGGATGAGATCAAATTGTTCATCTCCATGGGCACCACGGCAGAGAATGTGGCCAATCGTTACAACGTGACCCGCGAGCAGCAGGACGAGTTCGCCTACCAGTCCCAGATGAAGGCGGCCCATGCCCAAAAGAACGGCCTGTTCACCGAAATCGTGCCCACGCCGGCCACCAAGTTCGTGCTCCAGGCCGACGGCACCTACAAGAAAGAGACCTTCTTGCAGGATTTCGATGACGGCGTGCGGGCCGAAACCACCGTCGAAGGGTTGGCCAAGCTGCGCCCGGCTTTCTCCCTGACCGGTTCGGTGACGGCCGGCAACTCTTCCCAGACCACCGACGGCGCCGCTGCCACGGTGCTCATGAGCGGTGAGATGGTCAAAGAGCTGGGTGTCAAACCCATTGCCAAGCTCAAGATGTACACCACCGTGGGCTGCCGCGCCGACGAGATGGGCGTGGGACCGCGTTACGCCATCCCCAAGTTGCTGGACATGGCCGGCATGACCATCGATGACATCGGTCTTTGGGAGATCAATGAAGCCTTCGCTTCCCAGGCGCTTTACAGCATCCGGGAAATCGGCCTGGAAAAATACATGGACCGCATCAACATCCACGGCGGCGCCATCGCCCTGGGTCATCCCCTGGGTTGCACCGGCGCCAAGCTGTGCGCCACCCTGATGGCCAACATGCAGGCCAAGGGCGTGAAGTACGGTGTGGAGTCCATGTGCATCGGCGGCGGCATGGGGGCCGCGGCCCTGTTCGAGTTGTGTGATTGATCCCTGACCGGCGCTGATGCCGGCCCACATTGAATGAAAGCGTTATAAAGCAAAGCCGCCGTAAGGCGGCTTTGCTTTTTTATGGTCAATGGTGCTAAATTGGCGATGGATACAGACCCGCGACAATCCTTGCCGAGGCGCTTGAAAGGAGCGTGTATGCGAAAAACGTTTTGGTTGTGGCCCCTGGTGGTTGTTCTGCTCCTCACGGCCTGTGCCGGGATCGCCAAACGGCAACGCCTGGACCGCTTCGATGATATGGAGCGCCTCTACCGAAGGGCGTTGCTCGATGGCGATTTCGCCGGTGCGCGCCGCTTGCTGGATCCGCAGGTGGCCGCCGAGCCCCTTGATCCGGAAAAGACCAAGCTGCTTAAAATCGTGGACTACAAGCCCACCCATGTGGATGTGACCGAGGACATGAACACCATCGTGCAGCAGGTGGCCCTCAAGTATTTCATGCTCGACACCAATCGGCTGCACACGGTCGATTATCAACAGACCTGGCACTATGACGAGGTTCACAAGGTATGGTTGCTGCAAACCGACTTGCCGCGGCTTATACCGTGAGTGTTTCGACCCGCAGTTCGACCCATCCCTCGGGCCAGGGCAGGGCGGTCCAGCGGTCACTTTGAACGGGCTTGCCGTTCCAGCGGACTGACATTGTGTCATCGGGTGGTGGGGTGGTCTGTTCCAGAAAAGCGGCCAGGCGTCCTCCTTTGATCCAAATACCACCGCGTAGGATCGCGGCCGCCAGTTCGCGGGCCACCAGATTGAACAGCTTCAAGGTGACGACCGTGAAACCGGCGCCGCCGCCTTGGCCGCCGCCGCTGCTGTAGGAAATGGCCGCACGGAAACTTGCCAGCACCCCCCCCTTGCGCAATGTCGCCCCGACCAGGCCGGGCATGGCCGCCGACAGGGCGATCACATCCCCGTCGTCCACGGTCAAACGTGTCACGTCGTCCACGGCGCGGGCATTGACGAAAATGGTTTGCACGCGTTGATCGAGGTATTTCTCGTCGATGCCCAGTTGGTCGCACAGCAATTTGACCAGGGGGATGCCGGTGCGGGTGGCGATCCCCACCCCTGCGCTGAAGAGCGGGGTGAAGCGGGCGGCGGTTTCGGCAGGCAATCGGAGGTCGAGGGTCGCGGCGGGTTCCATGGCAACTCCTTGCGGAACGAAGAAAAAAGGGGGCGCCGTCGGCCGGCGCCCCCTCGGTTAGCGTCTATAAGGTCGGCGCTTAGAAGTTGAACACCTGATCCAACTCTTCGTCCGTCACACCGAAGGTGACTTTGTGGGGTGTGAGGGGCTCGTTCTTGAAATAGTCGGGCAGACGATCATGGGCGGCGGTCAGGCCGGCCCGGGCATTGAAGGTGCGCTCCTGGGTGAGGATCTTCTTACCCAAGTCGGACACATCGTCGCCGGTCATGTCCAACCCGGTGAACCCGTTGATCAGATCGATCAGCGCCTGGAATGTCTCCGGCTGATCCAGGATGGCGAAGGCGATGAACAGGCACATCCCGGTGGCATCGATGGCCGTGGTGGCGATCTGCAGGTTGCGCGACAACTCCACCTGCCCCTGGGGTTTGAGCGGATCGACGCTGCCGCCCACCCCCAACACGTTGGCGGTCACGGCGTAGCCGGCGGTGTGGTCGGCCCCCATGGTGGAGGTGGCGTAGGTGACGCCGATACCCTGCACGGCCCTGGGGTCATATGCGGGCATGGATTGCCCCTTGACCACCGGCACCCGTTCGACACCGAACACCCTGCCGGTGACCGCCGCGCCGCTGCCCAGGATGCGCCCCAGGGGGGTGCCCTGGCCCACCTCTTTGATCAAGCGGATGGCCGCCGTGGCATCGCCGAATTGTGCCAGGCCGGCGTCCATGGCCACGGCGATGGTGGCCCCCATCTCGATGGTGTCCAGGCCGAAGTCGTCGTCCAGGCGGTCCAATTCGGCAATGGCATCCAGGTCGTCGATGCCGCAGTTGCCCCCATGGGCCCAAACGGTTTCATACTCCGGCTGTTTGGTCACGAAGCGGCCGTTCTTGTCGTAGAAGGTACCGGAACAGCGAATCACACAGCCGCGGTGGCAGCCGTGGGTGGCGGAGCCGTCGCCGCCGCGGCTGTTTTCCATTTCAGCCAGGGCTTCGCCGGAAATTTTGGCCGCCCCGTCGAATTGGCCCTGCTTGAAGTTGAAGGTGGGGTAGCCGCCGGCTTCGTTGATCACGTTGGTCAACACATTGGTGCCGTAGGCCGGCAGGCCCTGTCCGGTCACCGGATGCTGGCGCAAACCGGCCACGAAAGCTTTGTTGGCCGCCTTGAACTTTTCCGGATCCTTGGGCTCGCGCATCTTGGTGCCCGCGTCGTCGATGATGATGGCCTTGATCCCCTTGGCGCCCATCACCGCCCCCACGCCGCCGCGTCCGGCATGCCGTGTCGGCAGCCCTTCCATGTCGGTGAAGGCCACCGTGGCGGCGCCCAGTTTCATCTCACCGGCCTGGCCGATGGAGATGCAGCCGAACTTGTCGCCGTAGGTCCCCCTCAGCTTCTCGACGGTGTCGTAATTGCCCAACATCTTGAGATCGTCGGCCTTGTCGATGGACACGCCGTCCTTGTTGATGATCACTTTGTAAAGGGTGTCATCCTTGGGGCACCCCTCCAGGATGATGGCCGCATACCCTAAGCGGGCCAGCAGTTGGGAGGGTTGCCCGCCCGAGTTGGCCTCCTTGATGCCGCCGGTCAGCGGGCTTTTGCACCCCACCGATATCCGTCCCGACATGGCGGCGGCCGAGCCGCTCAGCAGGCCCGGTGCGATGACCAATTTGTTTTCGGCACTCAGCGCATGGCAGGTGGGGGGCACCTCCTGTGCCACGACGGTGGAGGTCATGGCCCGGCCTCCCAGCCCGGCATATGCCCCCAGCGATTCGGTCTTGAGCTCGGGTCCGTTGGCGCCACTCATGTTGATGCGAAGAATTTTGTCCATGCCGGCCTCCCACTGTTGATTTGCAATCGGTTTATGGTGTTCGCTCCAAGACGGGAAAATGTGGTTTCATGCGGGTCGGTATTGCAGCTTCACGGAAAAAGACAACTATACTAGTAACTATGCGTAATCCGTGGTGTTGTCAAGGAAAACCAAATTCCGACAATGGCCGTCGCGGCACCTTGGTTCGGCAGCTCGATGGGTCTTGAGGGTATGGAAGGTTCGGCAATGGTTAGAATGGATCGAAGGTTGGTATTGCCCTAACCAAAAGAAACCCCCGCTGCCCAAATGGGAGCGGGGGTTTATTCGATTGCGGCCGGCCTGTGGCCGTGTGGAAATGCAGGTCTACCCGTTGCGGCTTTGGAATGTCTTCATGAAATCGACCAAGGCTTGCACCGCTTCAACGGATGTGGCGTTGTAGATGGAGGCCCGGCAGCCGCCCACCGAGCGGTGGCCTTTGAGCCCGCCGAAACCGGCTTCGGTGGCTTCGGCCACGAACTTCTTTTCCAGTGCTTCGTCCGGTAGCCGGAAGGTGACATTCATCATCGAGCGGCTGTCCTTGTCGGCGGTGCCGTTGTAAAAATCGCTTTCGTCCATCAGGTTGTACAGCAGGTCGGCTTTCTGCTGGTTGCGTTGGGCCATTTTGTCCAGGCCGCCCACCGTTTCTTCCAACCATTTGAGCACCAGTTGCACCGTGTAGATGGCGAAACAGGGGGGTGTGTTGAACATGGAGTTCTTGTCGGCATGGGTGGTGTACTTGAGCATGGTGGGCAGGGTGGCGGGCGTCAAGGCCAGCATGTCGTCGCGCACCGCCACCAGGCAAACCCCGGCCGGTCCCATATTCTTCTGCGCGCCGGCGTAAAAGAGGCCGAAGCGGCCGGCATCGAAGGGCCGGGAGAAGATGTCCGAAGACATGTCGGCGATCAAGGGAACACCGCCGGTATCCGGAAATCGGGCCCATTGGGTGCCCTTGATGGTGTTGTTGGAGGTGATGTGGACATAGGTGGCGCCGGGGGTGAAGGCGATGTCCTTGGGAATATAGGCGAAGTTGCGATCCTCGGAGGATGCAGCCACCTTGATCGGCTTGCCCAGGATTTGTGCCTCTTTGATCGCCTTGGTGGACCATGTGCCGGTGTTGACGTAATCGGCGGTGCGGCCTTCGGCCAGAAAATTCATCGGGATCATGCAAAACTGCATGCTGGCGCCGCCCTGCAGAAAGAGCACCTTGTAGCGGTCGTCCAGGTGGAACAGTCGCTTGGTGCGCGCCACCGCGTCGTTGATCACATCGTCGAACCACTTGGAACGGTGGCTGATTTCGGTGATGGACATGCCGGATCCCTTGAAGTCCAGGAACTCCTGTTGAATCTCTTCCAGCACGGTTTGGGGCAAGGCGGCCGGTCCGGCGTTGAAGTTGAAGATGCGTTTAGGGGCCATGATGGGTTGTTCCTCCCTTGAAATGATGATTGGGGCTGATGGCTCAGCGAACTAAATGTACATGCGTTCGGGATTGACAAAACGCTATTTATCGTAAAATGTGTGCGCGAAGTCAATATCTACTTAAAGGATGGCGCCATGAAAATATATCCGTATCCCTCGCAGACTGCGGAAAAACGGTTGCAGCGGATTATCGACCGCAAATTGGGTCATGATCGCAAACAGTTGAATGCCGTGCAAAAAATCCTGGCGGATGTCCGCAAGAACGGGGACCAGGCCCTGATGACCTACACCCGCCAATTTGACGCCCCGGCGATGACCCCGGAGCGGATGGTGGTCACCCCGGAGGAGATGGCGGCCGCCCGAAGCCGCGTGGATCGCAAGTTCATGCGCGCCTTGAATCGGGCCGCCGATCAGATCGCCGCTTTCCACCGCAAGCAGTTGCCCCGCTCCTGGTTCGACACCCCGCGGCCGGGTACTTTCCTGGGTCAGATGGTGCATCCGGTGGATGCCGCCGGCGTCTACGTGCCCGGCGGGCGGGGCGGCGAAACGCCCTTGGTGACCTCGGTGCTGATGGGCGCCATTCCCGCCCGCATCGCCGGCGTGGAGCGGGTGGTCATGGTAACCCCGCCCAACCGGGACGGTGGTGTCAGCCCCTATCTGCTGGCGGCCGCCGCCAAGGCGGGCGTGGATACGGTTTACAAGGCCGGCAGCGCCTGGGCCATCGCGGCACTGGCCTACGGCACGGAGACCATCGGCAAGGTGGATGTGATCGTGGGGCCCGGCAACATTTACGTGACTTTGGCCAAAAAGTTGGTAACCGGGACCGTGCAGATCGATATCATCGCCGGTCCCAGCGAAGTGCTGGTGATCGCCGATGCCCACGCCGATCCGGAGCATGTGGCCGCCGACCTGCTCTCCCAGGCCGAGCACGATCCCCTGGCATCGGCCGTGTTGATCACCGATGACGCGCCCATGGCCGAAGCCGTGCGCGACGCATTGGTCCGTCAGGTGGTGCAACTGGCGCGGCGCGAGATCGCCGAACAATCCTTGAAAGCCTTCGGCGCCCTGGTGGTGGTCGAAGACTTGTCGACCGCCGTCGCACTGGCCAACCGCATCGCTCCCGAGCACCTCGAATTGCAGGTGCGGGATCCCTTCGCCCTGGTCGGCGATATTCGCCATGCCGGCGCGGTGTTCATGGGCACCCACACCCCCGAGGCGGTGGGTGACTACGTGGCCGGCCCCAACCATGTGCTGCCCACGGCCGGCACGGCGCGTTTCTCGTCGGCCCTGTCGGTCAACCATTTCCTGAAACAGACCAGTTTGCTTCACTACACGGCCGAAGCCTTCCGCAGGGAAGCCGCCGACATCATTCACCTGGCGCGTATCGAAGGCCTGGAGGGCCATGCCCGCTCGGTGGAGGTGCGTTTGGGCCGAACCCGCAAATAGGGCCGCGCCTATTGACCGCCGGGTATGGTCATTTCAAAATTGCGATGGCATCCGAGGCAGTACACGCTGGATGCCATGTGGGCCTTGTGGCACACCGTGCAGGCGATCTCTCCCAAATGGGATTGGTGCGGGTTGCGATCGGCGAAATCGGAGGGGGTGCTCCGCTCGACCAGCTTTTCCAGCGGCCCGTGGCACGCCAGGCATTGCTCGTTGGTCAGGGTCGTTTCGGCGGGCGGCAAGCGCCGGCCATGGCAATCGGCGCAACCGATTCCCGCGCGGGCGTGCAGATGATCCAGGAAGCCCGACCCCACCCATGTGAGCATGCCGGCACGCATCCATTGCATGTCTTCGGCGGTGGGGGCGCCCCGGTTGTCATCGGTCACGCCGGCCAGGCCGAAATGCTCGGCGGCGCGCCACGTGTGGCAGTGCTCGCAATCCAAATCGCCTTTGGGCGGCAGGTGGGCCGGGTGAAGGCGGGCGGAGAGCAAGTTGCGCGCGCTGCGCGATGCTCGGTCCGTGGGATGACAGTCCAGGCAGGCGCCGACCGTATCCCCAGAGATCTTCGGGTGGTCCTCGGCGAGCAATCCATCATAATCGGTGTGGCAACTGCCGCAGGTCATGGGCGCCGGCGTTGCCGTCGCGTGCCGCGGTTCGCTTTGTTCCCCGGCGCTGTTCATTACCCCTGCGGCGGCAAAAGCCATCAACGCCAGCACCCCTGCCGTTGCCCAATCACCGAAGCGAGAACCGCTAGACATGGCAGCCCTTCCTTTCGTCGGTACAGGGCACCGTCCCTCGCGACGGCACCCTGCGCAGCCATTGGTGACCGGCAAACAACTGCCGGGATATCTTGCGTCTACGCTTCGGTTTTGGCCTTGGCGCCGTTGGTGCCCGCCACCCGCCCGAAAGAGACGGCGTCCGGAATGGCGTTGCTGCCCAGGCGGTTGGACCCATGAACCCCGCCGGTCACCTCGCCCGCCGCGAAGAGCGACGGGATGGGGTTGCCGAAAATATCGATGACCCGGGCCCGGTCATCGATGCGGATGCCGCCCATGGTGTGGTGCACCGCCGGCCACTGGGCAAGGCCGTAGAAGGGGCCCTCGGCCAATGGGATCATCGCCTTGGTCATGGGTTTGTTGAAATCGGCGTCCTTGCCGCCGTCGATGTACTGGTTGTGTTTGGCAACGGTCTCCTGTAGCGCTGCGGCGGGGATATTGAGCTTGCCGGCCAGCTCGGCGATGGTGTCGGCTTTGATGAAGCGTCCCTTTTCAATGCCGGCCGCCACCTCTTCATTGGAGCCACCCATTTTCAGCACCATGGCCTCATTGAAAATGGACCAGGTGGGTTTGGCATCCGGTCCCAAATGGATCTGGGCAAAGGCGCAAACATCCCGGCGTTCCAACTCATTGACGAACCGTTTGCCCGCTTTGCTGACGTAAATAATGCCGTAGCCCGGGCCGTTGAAAGGATAAACCGCCGGGGTGTCCAGAATGCCCGTTTTCGGTTCGGCGAAGGGATAGAGCTGAATGAAGTTCATATGCAAGGTGTCGGCGCCCACCGCCTGGGCAAAACGGATCATTTCGCCTGTCGCCCCGGGCTGGTTGGTGCAGTTGAAGGATTCCACCATGCGCGGGTTGTGGGCCAGGCGCATCTTGATATCCCAGCTGAATCCGCCCGAGGCGAGGATGACGGCGCGATCGGCACGGATGTTCAACGTTCGGCGACCCCGCTTGACTTCCAGGCCCAATACAGGGCTTTGGGGGTAGGCGTCGCGACGCCAAATCCAAGTTACCTCCGAGTTCAGGGCAATGGCGGCACCCCGCTTTTCGGCGATGCGCCGCAGGGCATCCGTGAATTCGCGCCCCACACCGGCCACGCCCGTGTGGGTGCGATAGGCGCTGTGACCGCCGGCGCGCGTGACGGTGGGCCTGACACGGGCGCCCCCTTCGCTGATCATCCAATCCAGGGCAGGGGCCGCGCCTTTGGCGACGACCTGCACAAGGTCCGGCAGGTTATAGTAATCGCCCCCTTTGATGGTGTCTTCGGCGTGCAGTTCGGGGCTGTCGTCCCCCAAGTTCAGATTCTGGCGGTAATGAAACTGACTGTCCCAAGCGGCATAGACCCCACCGTTGATGATGGAGTTGCCCCCGTAAGTGGGCATTTTCTCCAGGATCACCGTTTTGGCCCCTGCGCCGGCTGCTTCGGCCGCTGCCGCCATGCCGGCGAAGCCGGAACCCACGATCACCACATCCCAGGTCTCATCCCATGAATCGGGTAGCTTTTTCGGGGCGGCTTCCGCCCGGCCCGGTGCCGCCATGTTCAGCGCCCATGAACCGGTCATGGCTGCCGCACCAAGGGCGACCGTGCCCTTGAGCATGGATCGACGGGTGATGGTGCCGATGCTCTTCTCTTGGGGTTCTTTTTGCTCTGCCATGCCATTACCTCCTTTTCGTTTTACGCCTCGGTTCGACGTGATACCGATACAGATCCCGATTTCCAATGGGCCAATCCCCCTGCCTGGGTTTTGTAGAAAACCGCCTTGCGTTTTGATGCGTCGGTATGGTTTTGTCGCCATCCGCGCCTGAGCGAGATGGCGTAACGGCGTTGGTGCCGGTCATGGCTAATTTTTTTCCTTGTCCCATCGCCGATGTTTGTCCGCAGGCACCTTGGGCGGCAAAGTGGATCGAAGCGGTGTCGAGCGGTTGCGCGAGGACGCAACTTCGTAACCGGTCGGACGAAGAACCGCCGCCACTGCGCTTAGTAGAGGCTCGACGCTGTTGCCCCCCTTGGCGATAAAGATGGGTTTCGCCAACCCCTGACGCATGATCGGCAGCGTTCTTTCTTCCAAATGGGTGTGGACGATGACCGGCAGCGCCGGACATTGCCGACGGATACGGATCAACAAAGTGTCTGGGTTGGTGTCTGGAAAATCCGGATCGATCACAAGCAGGGCCAGGTTGGCTTGGCGTTCGATCCAGAACAGTACCTGCCGTACGCTGTCCGCCGGTAGCACGATATAACCCGCCCGGGTCATTTCGCGCTGCAGCAACCGGCGCACATATGAATTGCGGTCGGCAACGACGCTGGTGGTCGAAGGGATCACGCCCGTGCTCTCCTTTATTTTGGGGTGGTCTCAGCAATCGCTTCACCGATTCCAGAGGACAATACGTTTCTGCTTTCGCCGGTAACGCTTCGCCGGGATTGCGCGGTCGGCGCTGGTCCGAATTTCAACAAGGTATATGAGCAATCCTTGTGCCACCGCTTTGTTGCGCATGGGTGGCGCTCAGCGACCGTCCCAGGAGAGCCACGGTCGTGGTTGCAGGGGAGGCGGCAAGAGAATGGATGGGGCTTAGCATCCATCGACTGTTGTCCGGATATTTTACAGCCTGTAAAACAGGATGGGTGTGGACCGGCAAGGTACGGTCAGGGAGGAGTCTCATGATAGGCATCGAAATCGATTTCTTCTTATTTATAGGAAGGTAGGCGTTGGTGGGTTCTTGATTGTCGATGCCGATCCCGATTTCGATTTCGATTGGGATTGGGATCGGTTTGTGCAGTCTATTGACAGCGCGGTGTTTTCCGTCCGAATCGTTTAGCAAACCAAGGTCGGATGGACAGAAACGGGGCTGTATGCTATTTTTCGATCATACGCGAAGGGCAATATGCAATACCGTGGACCAATATAGGAGTGTGACCCCATCGATGTTCGGCCGATTCGCTCAGCAACATACGCCGCCACCCCTCGACGACTTTCCTCTGAAAAGTTATACGGTCGCATTCTCCCTGGACCGCCTGATGCCGGGGGTGGACAATATCCGCCACGATGTGCTGATCAGCCCAATCTTCACCAATGCCACCCGTAAAATCGCGGCTCAACTGGTGGCGCGCCATGCCGGCATCGAAAAGCGAGGTCCAGAGTCGCCCCAAAGCAATTGGATCAAGGAGGTCGACGGATACAAACAACTGTTCCGGGAAGTGATGGGCGATGCGCTCAACAAGGCCAAAGCGCGGCGCGATCCCCAGATCGAATGCCTGGCACAGGCGGCGGTGGTCAAGATGCTGCTGGGGGAGATCCGTTTTCAGTTCGATCACCTTGTGGGGATGCTTAAAAAGTCCTCCCGCCAATCCGATCTGGTCACCCATAACGACTGGTCCGAATCCCCCAAGCAGAAGCACAGGCTGCAGTTGCTGCTCCAGGATCGCGAGATCATCATTCAGCGGGTCGGATTGGAAATTTGCGGATTCTGGGCCGAGGTGGAACGAAATGCCTTGCAGACCATGCGCGAGGCCATCTTCGGCCGGCGCGCCCCCTTTTTTGCCGATGTGATCGGCACCGCCATCCTGCATGCCTTGAACCCCGACAACGACTTCTTCACCCTGGCGGAGTACGATCTGGCCCTGGGGCGCCGCATCGAGGATCCCGATCGTTACGAGACGCTGCTTTTTTTCATTCGCCACCTGTTCTCCCAGCTCGACCGGCAGGGGCGGGCAGATGACGGCCCTGTGGTCGAACAGCGCGCGGCCAATACCCCTGCAGACCCTTCCGGGCCGGAGATCGAACGCCAAAAGGCCTACATGCGCCGGATCGATGGCTGGTTGTGCCATCTGGGCAACGTGGATTTGCTGCTCAACCGGGAGCGGACCCGGTCCGAATACCAGGCATTGAGAAAGCAGAAGGCGTCGGCCGAAGCCATCGACCGTGCCAAGCGGATGATGCAGCGCCAGCAACAAGCGCTGGCTTTTTTCTACGGCGCCTTTCGGAGCAAGGGGCTGATCAATCGAATTGCCGCTTCTTACGAGATGCAGCCGGAGTATCTGACCTACTGCCCGCCGCTGTCTCCTCAGCAGGTCATCCAGTACCTGATTTCACCCCGCGCCCGGCGTCAAGTCAAAAGTCGGCTCAAACGCATGGTCAATATCTACGGACGCACCTTCCCGCTGGCGCCGCTGGACAGAAAACTCAAGTCCATGGAGTATATCACCACCGCCAAACGCAAAAGGCACTTGGTGCGTTTTTTGAACGCCTTTACCCGTTATCACCGGGACGCCAGCAATTGCGACATCATCAAGGAGGCGATGGAGCGGGTTCACATCGCCGCCGATGAAAAGGTGGTCACCCTTTCGCGGGAGAACAACACCCTCTATGAGTTTTTGCTTCCCCATGAGCAGGCGGCCACCAAGGCGCCGATCATCAATCACGTGGTGATCAAGGCCGATGTACGCGGCTCAACCGATATCACTTCCCACATGAACGAGCGGGGCTTGAACCCGGCCTCCCATTTCGCCCTGAATTTTTTCGATCCCATCTCCGAGATTCTCTCGGAATACGATGCGACCAAGGTGTTCATCGAAGGGGATGCGGTCATCCTCTCCATCTTCGAGCGCGAAAACGCCCCCAGCGACTGGTACGCGGTGGCCCGCGCCTGTGGTATCGCCATCAATATGCTGATCATCATCCAGCGATACAACGAAAAAAACCGCAAAAACCAACTGCCCGTCCTGGAGCTGGGGGTGGGTATCAGCTATCTGGACAAGACCCCCACCTTTCTGTTCGACGGAAGCCACCGTATCATGATTTCGCCGGCCATCAACCAAGCCGATCGCCTCTCGAGTTGCTCCAAGATGGGGCGGCGGATGTTCACCGACAAGAAGAGCCCCTTCCGCCTGCGGGTGTTCCAGACCTTGTCCGATGAGGAGATGGCGGCCACCACCGACGACCTGTTCGTGCGCTACAACGTCAACGGTATTGAATTGAGTGCGGCCGGATTTGAAAAGTTGGGCCGGGAGATCGACTTGAAGCTGTTGCCGGCGGGCTTCGGCGAAATGCCGGATCACAAATCCAGCCTCTATGCGGGCAAATTTCCCACCAAAAGCGGGCGCTATCAGCGCCTGATCGTTCGTGAATCGCAGATCCCCGTCGTGGACCCGGCCACCATGCAAATCGTGCGGATCACCTCGCGCAAATACTATGAGGTCTGTACCCATCCCGGACTGTACAAATGGGTGCGCCAGGCGGCGACCTGACGCGAAGGGCTCGCCCGCGCGAGCCCTTGTCGGCAACGTTGGGCCGGGTCCGGTCAGTCGGCCGAGAAGGGGTTGATCACCAGCACCGGCACCCCCGCTGTTTTGATGACCCGATCGGCCACGGAACCGAACAGCACCCGGTCGAGACCCTTGCGGCCATGGGTGCCCATGATCACCATGTTGATCCGGTGCTCCTGAATGTAGCTGAGGATGGCGTCGGGCGGATCGCCCAGCACCACCTCCCGTTGGGTGCGCGGCAATCCACTGAAATGTTTTTCCACGAACTCGTCCATCTTTCGTCGGGCACCCTCCACCAACTCGGTTTCGAAAACCGTGATCGATGGCGGGGCGACGTAAATATCGGTGAAATACTGAAAAATACGCACAACGAAAAGAACGTGCACCTCGGCGTCGAATTTTTCGGCCATGGTGGCCACATAGGGGGTCAACTTTTCAGAATTTTCTGTCAGGTCCACAGGGAAAAGAATGCGTTCAATGGGTTTCATCTTCTTTCTCCTTTCGTTGTGGGTGCCGGGTTGCGCGCGACGAGAGGCCGTGCCGCCCCGGGCAAAATGCCATGTGCGTACAAATGCGCCGGCGGTCTTGCAAGGATCGACGCAACTCCATTATATCGCTCCTGACGCAGAGTGAAAGGAAAAAGGCGATCAACTTGCGGCGGACGTCGCCATGCGCTACATTGCAGCCAAAAAAACGACAGGGAGGTTCGACGCACGCATGCATTACGAAGGCACCATCATCCGCCCGCCCAGCGAGGCCAATTCCATTCTGTTGCAAGTGACCGTGGGGTGCTCGCGCAACAAGTGCACCTTCTGCGGCACTTACCGGGGCGAACGGTTCAAAATCAAGAAAGACGACATCATCATGCAGGACATCGCCTTTGCGGCCCGCTACTGCCGGCGGCAAAGGCGTCTCTTTTTATGCGACGGTGATGCGCTGATCATTCCCCAGAAACGACTGCTGGCCATCTTGCAGGCCATTGGCGAACAGTTGCCGTGGGTGACGCGGGTGGGCGCCTACGGCAACGCCAAGAGCATCGATATGAAGAGCGCCGAGGAGTTGGCGCAGCTGCGGGCCAACGGTCTGGGCATCCTCTATATGGGGCTGGAAAGCGGCGACGACACCACCCTCAAGGCCATCAACAAGGGCGCCACGGCCGAGCAGATGATCGCCATGGGCCGCAAAGCCAAGGCCGCCGGTATCAAGTTGTCCGTGACGGTGATTCTGGGCATCGCCGGCCGCGAGCGCTCCCGGGAGCACGCCGAGGCCACCGGCAAGGTGCTGTCGGCCATGGATCCGGACTACGTGGGCGCCCTGAGTCTGATGCTGGTGCCCAACACGCCGCTTTACGAGGACTATCGTGCCGGACGGTTCCCGTTGATCGGACCCGAGGAGATGCTGGCCGAACTGCGCACCCTGTTCGCCCACACCCACCTTTCCAAGGGGCTGTTCCACGCCAACCACGCTTCCAACTACCTGCCCATCCGGGCGCGCCTGCCCAAGGATCGGGAAGCGGTGCTGGGCCTCATCGACCAGGCGCTGGCCGGCAAGGTGCGGTTGCGGTCCGAGTGGCAGAGGGGGTTGTAACGGCCGGTCGCGCTATCATGGCGGTTTGTAGGCCCTCCATGGAACAAGGACGGTTGCCGGGATTCGCTCCGCCCCTTGCATCCGAGGACGATCCATTGTATCAAGCTGCCCGTTCGATGTGATCCGGTGGCGGGTCGGCCCATGGGCCGCCCATGACCCCAATTCGATTCAAGGAGAAGGAACACCATGGCCCCTCGTACACCCGACTCGGAAGCCAATATCGACCAGTGTTGCGTCAATGTCATTCGCACCTTGTCCATGGACGCCGTCCAGAAAGCCAATTCCGGCCATCCCGGCGCGCCCATGGGCTTGGCGCCGGCCGGCTACGTGCTCTGGACCCGTGTCATGAAGCACAATCCGCGCAATCCCGACTGGCCCGATCGGGACCGTTTCGTACTGTCCGGCGGCCATGCCTCCATGTTGCTGTACAGCCTGCTCTACCTGACCGGCTACGATCTTTCCCTGGACGATATCAAACAGTTCCGCCAGTGGGGCAGCCGGACCCCCGGTCATCCGGAATATGCCCACACCCCCGGTGTGGAAACCACCACCGGTCCGTTGGGGCAAGGCTTCGCCAACGCCGTGGGCATGGCCATGGCCGAACGTCACATGGCCGCGCGCTTCAACCAGCCCGATCATCCCGTCGTCGACCACTACACCTATGTGATGTGCGGTGACGGCGATTTGATGGAAGGCGTGGCCGCGGAAGCCGCCTCCCTGGCCGGCCACCTGGGGTTGGGGCGCCTGATCTGCATCTACGACGACAACGACATCTCCATCGAGGGCAGCACCGACATCGCCTTCACCGAGGATGTGGCGCAACGCTTCAGCGCTTACAACTGGCACGTGCTGACCGTGAGCGACGGCAACGACCTGGCGGCTATCGAGGAGGCCCTGCAGGCGGCCCGTGCCGAGACCGAACGGCCCTCCATGATCGTGCTGCGCACCCAGATTGCCTACGGCAGTCCCAACAAGCAAGGTTCGGCCGACGCCCACGGCGCACCCCTGGGTGTGGAGGAGGTTTGCCTGGCCAAGGATTTTCTGGGGTGCGATAAGGACCAGCACTTTTGCGTGCCCGCGGATGCCCTGGCCCATTGCCGCCAAACCGCCGAGCGCGGCCAGGCGGCCGAGGAACAGTGGCGCACATTGCACGCCGCCTATGCCAAGGCCCATCCCGAATTGGCCGACCAATGGGTCAATGCGGTCACCCACTTTTTGCCCCGCGATTGGGAAAAAGACCTGGTCGCCTTCGCTCCCTCCGACGGCGCCGTCGCCACCCGGGCCGCATCGGGCAAGGCGCTCAACGCCCTGGCCGAACGCATTCCGACATTGATGGGCGGCTCGGCCGACCTGGCGCCTTCCAACAACACCTTTCTCAAGGGCTTGCCGGAGTTCCAGAAGGGCAGTTACCACGGGCGCAACATTCGCTTCGGCGTGCGCGAACATGCCATGGGCGCCATTATGTCCGGCCTGTTCCTGCACGGCGGTATCCGGCCCTACGGCGGCACTTTTCTAGTGTTCGCCGACTATGTGCGGCCCGCCATCCGCGTAGCGGCCCTGATGGGGTTGCCTCTGATCTACGTCTTCACCCACGATTCCGTCGCCGTGGGCGAAGACGGCCCGACGCACCAGCCCGTGGAACATCTGGCCTCCCTGCGGGCCATTCCCAACCTGACCGTGCTGCGCCCCTGTGACGCCAACGAAACCGTGGATGCCTGGATTCAGGCCATCCGCAGCACCAACAGCCCCGTGGTGGTGGCCCTCAGCCGCCAGAACCTGCCCGTGCTGGAGCGTTCACAGACCAATGGGCAGTTGGTCCGCGGCGGCTATGTGCTCTCCGATTGTCAGGGGGCACCGGACATCCTGCTCATCGCCACCGGCGCCGAAGTGCACCTGGCGCTGGCGGCCCAGACGGAGCTGGCGCAAAAGAAGATCGCCGCCCGGGTGATCAACATGCCCAGTTGGGAGTTGTTCGAGAAAAACAGCGACACCTACAAAAACGAGGTGCTGCCGCCCGCCGTGACCGCCCGGCTGGCCATCGAGGCCGGCATCGAGATGGGCTGGCAGCGTTACGTGGGCGTTGCCGGCAAGGTGATCGGCATCAACACCTTCGGTGCCTCGGCGCCCGGTGCCACGGTGCTGGAAAAATACGGTTTCACCGTCGCGAATGTGGTGGCGCAGGCGGAGCAGCTGCTCAACGGATAGGTTCCGGTATGCGGTTGCAAGTGAAATTGTGCGACCCGCTTGGATGATGACAAGCCGGGGTGGCCGAAGGTTTCGAGCCGCCCCGGCTTTTCTATTGCAGCAGGTCCAGGATCGCCTGGGTGGTGTATTCGCCCACGTCGGCCAGGGCGTCCGTGGGCAGAAAGCGGTCGGCGTTGTTGGCGTAGAGGCAGGTCACGCCGGCCGGAAATTCCTCATCCGGCAAGTAGCAGACGTAACAGAGGGCGATTTTGGGCAACGGCCGGACGACGAAAGCGATGTCGCCGCCCACCTGGGCGGGCGCATCGCCGCCGTCCAGACGACGGTAGACGGCATCGCGCCGGTCCACCAGGCGGGGCACGGCAGGGACCAGGGGCTGCTGGGTGCGATTGACGAAGGCGCCGGCATAGGGCGCGCTGTCGGGCATCTCCTTGAAGGAGCGCCACGGTTCGGTACGGCAGGGATCGGCGACGGCGTGCAGTCCGTAAAGGGAGATGATGATGCCGCGCGGCCCCGATTCCAATGTGCCGTCCAAAAAGATGCCTTCCGCCGCCATACGGCACTCCGCCCCGAAGGCGCTGAAAACAAGGGCGTCCTTGTCCCGGCGGGCCGGCAGCGCCGCCGCCCGTTCGTCCAAATCGCCGGCGAAGAACCGCGCCAGATTGTTTTGTACGATTGTCGCGTAATTGCCTGCCATGCTTCGCATGCTCCTCTTCATCGCAAATTGACGCAGTGATGATGCCGGGCATCGATTAAACGGCTCCATTGCGCATCCGGGCGCCTCGGATGCGCAATTGCGGTAGCGTGCGTCCTATTCGCCCGTCGTTTCGCCGATGCGCTGTGCTGCCTCGCGCCCGCCGTTGGTTTGCAAGGCGGCCCGCAACGATGCCAGGACCGCTTTGACCACCGCGGTCTTGGGTTTGGGGGATAGCAGCTGAACCTCCAAAGTCTTGATGTCCAGCACCATCTCCTCCAGGGTGGTGTAGCCCGGTTTCAGCGCGGCCACCGTGGCGCGGACCTGGTCCAGTAAAGCCGCCACCGTTTCACGGTCCGCGGTGTCCAACACCGGGCCCTTGCCCAGCACCGCGCCGCCCGCCGCCGGTGCAGCGCCGCCCGCTGCCCGGGCCGCTTCCAGGCCTTCGGCGGTGATGCCGATGCCGCCGGATAACGTCCTGACCTCGGCCCAGCCCTTGCCGATCAGCTCTTCGGCCACCTTGCCCGCGTGCTGTTTGTCCATGCCGATGACACCGCCCACTGCGTGCATGGAAGCTTGGGCCCCCGGGTCGCCGCCCGTGGCGCGGTGCAGTTCAAGTAAGAAGGTCGTCAGTTCTTCATCTTCAATGGTCATATGGATCTTCCTGTTGTGTTTGTTGAGTTGATTGAGTTTGTTGAGTTTGTTGGGTTTGCTGAGTTTGTTGGGTTGAGCGGGGTTTTGTGCGTAACCGCATTCGGTTATGTGTCTTGATTGGTCATGGGTGGCGCTGATTGTCAATGGATTATTGTCGTCCCTCCCTTGAAGGATGCTGCGAATTCCAATACATATGAGGCCGCCTTCGCGTGTTTGGGATGGAGACCTTATGAATCAATGATCGGGGCGCTGCGGTTGGCACCCTGATGGTGGAGATGGATTGTTGATGGAACACTTTTTTGAAGTGACGGATATTCCTTCGGTGATGGCGCTGCGGGAGAGATTTGCGCCGGTGGCAACCGAGATGGTGGATCTGGAGGATGCCCTGCTGCGGGTGTTGGCCGAGGATTTCAGGGCCCCCGGCGACATTCCCGGTTTCGACCGCTCGACCATGGATGGCTATGCCGTGCGGGCCGACGGCACCTACGGTGCCGGTGAAGGCAGCCCGGCCTATCTCAATGTGGTCGGTTCGGTGGCCATGGGGCAAGTGCCGGATCACCGGGTGGGGCCGGGTGAAGCCTCCCGCATTGCCACCGGCGGCATGCTCCCCGAGGGGGCCGACAGTGTGATGATGGTGGAGCATGTGGGGGTGTTGGACGAGGGCACCATTGAAGTGTACCGCAGCGTGGCGCCGGGCCAGCACGTGGTGGCGCGGAACGAGGATGCCGCCGCAGGCCAAGTACTGCTGTCGGCGGGTCGTCGCTTGCGGCCCCAGGAGATCGGCCTGCTGGCCGCTTGCGGGGTGGGATCGGTGCGGGTGCATGCCATGCCGCGGGTGGGCATCATTTCCAGCGGCGACGAGGTGGTGCCGGTGGATCGGGAACCTCTGCCGGGACAGGTACGCGATGTGAACAGCCTCACCCTGGCCGGGATGGTGCGCCAAGCCGGGGGGCGGCCGCAACGCTACGGCATTGTGCCGGATCAGTACGACCGATTGTTGGACACCTGTCGCCGGGCATTGGCGGAAACCGACATGGTGCTGGTCTCGGGCGGCAGTTCGGTGGGCACCCGCGATTTGACCGTGCAGGTATTGGCGGCACTGCCCCGCTCGGCCATTCTGGTGCACGGCGTGTCCATCAGCCCGGGTAAGCCGACCATTTTGGCCCAATGCGGCGAAAAAGCGTTCTGGGGTTTGCCGGGCCACGTGACTTCGGCCATGGTGGTGTTTACTGTCCTGGTGCGTCCGTTCTTAGCGCGCATCGGCGGTTGTCGGAGCGACGACGATGTGCGGGTCAGGGCGCGACTGACGCGCAACGTGGCATCGGCCCAGGGGCGGGTCGATTTCGTGCGGGTGCGGCTCGTGCGGCGCGATGACACGCTTTGGGCCGAACCGGTGCTGGGCGCCTCGGGCCTGATCCGCACCATGGTGGCCGCCGACGGCCTGGTGGCGGTGGACCTCAACGATGAGGGCCTGGAAAAAGGCGCCGAGGTGGATGTGTTGATGATGCTTTCGTGAACCGCTGCGTAACTGCCCGCTGGTATCGAACCAGCCGGTGGTGGTTGCAAACAGGAGTGGGCGGCCGTTGAGACAGGAGGATGGTCGAAGGGTAGAGTGGTATAACAGAAGAAAGATAGAACAATAGAACGGTAGGCCTAAATTTTCCGGGCGCCGATGGCTAATGTTTCAACGTCCCTTGCGATGTGTAAGGAGTTTGATGTGTCCCCCAAACGCAATATATATCTGCAAATGAAGTCTTTGGCGGAAGCGCGGCGGATCGTGCTGGATGCCTTCGGCGACAACCCTTTGGGCACCGAAACGGTGGCCACGGCCGATGCGGTGGGGCGGGTATTGGCCGCGCCGGTGACCGCCAGGTTTTCCTCCCCCGGCTATCACGCCGCCGCCATGGACGGGATCGCCGTCAATGCCAAGCACACCTTCGGCGCCCATCCGGACCGGCCCAAACAGCTGGCCGTCGGCAGGGAGGCCTTCCCGGTCAACACCGGCCACCTGCTGCCGCCCGGCACCGATGCGGTGATCATGATCGAACACGTCCAGACCGTCGACGCCGAACACATACAGATCGAGGCGCCCGCCTATCCCTGGCAGCATGTGCGCAAAATGGGCGAAGACATCGTGGCCACGGAAATGCTTTTCGCCCGCCTGCAACCGATCACCCCCTATTGTGTCGGGGCGCTGCTGGCCGCCGGGCTTTTCGAGGTGCCGGTGCTGGCCCGCCCGCGGGTGGCGGTGATTCCCACCGGCGCCGAGCTGGTGGACTGGCAGCGACTGGGGCCGACGGAGGCGCCGGCGCCGGGGTGCATCATCGAATCCAACAGCTATCTGTTGGGGGCCCTTGTTCAGGCTGCCGGCGGCACTTTTCAACGCCACGATCCAGTGGGCGACGATGTGCAGCGAATCGGCGATGCCGTGGCCGTGGCCGTGGCCGAAGGCGCCCATATGGTGCTGCTGGTGGGCGGATCGTCGGCCGGCTCCGAAGATTTTGCCCGCGCCACCCTGGAAGCCCGTGGCGAAATCCTGGTCCACGGGGTGACCATGATGCCCGGCAAGCCCACCATCGCCGCCTCCCTGGCGGGCACGCCGGTGTTCGGCATGCCCGGCTACCCGGTTTCCACCATCATGGCCTTCGAGCAGTTGGTGCAGCCGCTGATGACGCGCATGCTGGGCCAGTTGCCCGAGCAGCGGCCCACCATGCAGGTGGTGCCCACCCGCAAAATGGCCTCCAAGCTGGGGGTCGAGGAGTTCGTGCGCGTCAAGATCGGGCAGGTGGGCGAGCGGCGCGTGGCCACGGCCCTGCCGCGGGGCGCCGGTCAGATCACCAGCATCACCGAGGCCGACGGCATCATCCGCATTCCTGCCAATTCAGAGGGGGTGGGCCCCGATGGCGCAGTGACCGCCGAACTGCTCAAGCCGGCGGCGGCCATCAGCAACACCATCGTGGTGGTGGGCAGCCACGACAACACCCTCGACCTGCTGGCCGACGAGTTGCGCGCCCAAAGCGCCCATTTGAGCCTTTCGTCCAGCCACGTGGGCAGCATGGGCGGATTGATGGCCGTCAAGCGGGGCGTGTGCCACATGGCCGGCACCCACCTGCTGGACGAGGCCACCGGCAGCTACAACCTGAGCTATATTCAGCGCTATTTACCCGATGTGCCGGTGCGCTTGGTCCACCTGGTGATGCGCGACCAGGGGTTGATCGTGCCGGCCGGCAATCCCAAGGGGATCAAGGGCATCGAGGACCTGGCCCGCGAGGAGGTGCGGTTCATCAACCGCCAGGGCGGTTCGGGGACCCGTATCCTGCTCGATTACCGCCTGAAGCAACTCGACATGGACCCCGCGACCATCGCCGGTTACGCCACCGAGGAGTTTACGCACATGGCCGTGGCGGCCGCGGTCCTCAGCGGCGCCGCCGATGTGGGGCTGGGTATTCATGCCGCGGCCCGGGCCCTGGGATTGGATTTCATTCCGGTGGTCACCGAGCAGTACGATCTGTTGGTCACCCAAGCCCATTTCGATACCCCGGCCGTACAGTCCCTACTGGCGGTGATCAACAGCTCGCGGTTCAAGCAACGGGTCGCTTCCCTGGGCGGGTATCACACCGAACGTACCGGCGAGCTTTTGTTGTGATCGATGCGTTTGGGGCGCTTTACTTGGCGCTTGATATTCATGTGGCATGGATAGTTTTAAGTTTTACGTGTTAAGTTTTAAGTTAATGAATTCTATGAATTTTATTTTGTCATGGGTATTGGGAGAGGGGTTTTCCACCGTAAAAGCGGCATCGCCCGGTGCTCGCACGGAGGCGGGTGGGCCGGGGGGCGAGTGATGCAATGGGGGCAGACGCTTAGGGTTCACGCATTAATGATTTCCCAAATGGATGGGAGAGCAGGGCCATGGCGTTCGAAGAGCGACCGTTCTACCGTTTGACCGATCACACCGCCGACTTGGGCATGGAGATCTTCGGTGACAATCCCACCGACCTCTTTGCCAATGCCGCCCGGGCCTTGTTCGCGGAGTTGTTGCCGGGCCTCGGCAGCGTGCCCCGGCGCCATGTGCACCACATCGAAGTGGAGGGCGCCGATCCGGCCGATTTGATGGTCAACTGGTTGCGGGAGCTACTTTATCTGTTCAACGGTGAGGGCCAAGTGCTCTGTCGCCTGGAGATTCGCGAATTGACGGAGACCGAGTTGCGGGCCGAAGTCGAGACCGGTGATTTTTTGCCGGAGCGACACAGCGTGGTCCAGGAGATCAAGGCGGTCACTTATCACCGGATTCAGGTGGCGCCGGAGGGCGACGGGTGGCGGGCGTTGGTGGTTTTCGATGTGTGAGCACCCGATCGGTCCGCGGGCGGAAGAGGGGGGCTTATGAAGATTCAGAGGATCGACGATCATCGCTGGCGGATCGAACGGTCCGGGCAGATGCGGGTGCCCGGCATCGTATATGCCACGGCCGCGATGCTGGACCAGTTGCAGCAGGAGGAAGCGCTGCAGCAGGTGGCCAACGTGGCGACCCTGCCGGGTATCGTGGAAGCGTCCCTGGCCATGCCCGACATCCACTGGGGATACGGTTTTCCCATCGGCGGGGTGGCGGCCTTTGACTGGCAAAACGGCGTGGTCTCGCCCGGCGGGGTGGGCTACGACATCAATTGCGGCGTGCGACTGGCGACCACCGGCCTGGTGTACGACGACATCCGCGACCGAGGCCGGGAGCTGGTGGAGGCGCTCTTCCGGCATGTGCCCTCGGGGGTGGGTTCCACGGGATCGGTCAAACTCGGACCCAAGGAAGAGAAGAAGGTGCTGGCCCGGGGCAGCCGCTGGGCCGTGCAGCAGGGGTTCGGCACAGATGACGACCTGCGGCACACCGAGGATGGCGGCTGCCTGCCGGGGGCCGACCCGGAGTTGATCAGTGCGCGGGCGCTGGAGCGGGGCAGCAGGCAACTGGGCACCCTGGGCAGCGGCAACCATTTCCTGGAGGTGGGGCTGGTGGAAGAGATCTACCAGCCCGCGGCGGCCGATGCTTTCGGTCTGCACGAAGGACAGGTGACCGTGCTGCTGCACAGCGGCTCACGGGGTTTGGGCTACCAGGTGTGCGACGACTTTCTGGCCGTGATGCGCAAACATGTCCAGACCCTGGGCATCCAACTGCCCGACCGGCAGTTGGCCTGTGCCTACATCCAGTCGGAAGCGGGGCAGCGCTATCTGGCGGCCATGGCCTGCGCGGCCAATTACGCCTACGCCAACCGGCAGATCCTGCTGCACCGCAGCCGGGAGGTGTTCGAGCAAACCCTGCGCATCAGCCCGCGGGCCCTGGACATGCGCCTGGTGTACGATGTGTGCCACAACATCGCCAAAAAGGAGCAGCACTTGGTGCAAGGCCGGCAGCAGTGGCTGTGCGTGCATCGCAAGGGGGCCACGCGGGCCTTCGGCCCCGGTCAACCCGCCGTCCCCGAGGATTACCGCGAGGTGGGACAGCCGATTTTGATCCCCGGCGACATGGGCACGGCCTCCTATGTGTTGGTGGGCACCCAGCGGGCCATGGAAGAGACGTTCGGTTCCACCTGCCACGGCGCCGGCCGCGTGCTCAGCCGCAAGGCGGCCCTCAAGCGCGCCAAGGGGCGCGCCATCCACCGCGAGTTGGAGGACAAGGGGGTGCTGGTGCGCTGGACCGGCCGGGGCACCCTGGCCGAGGAGATGCCCGAAGCTTACAAAGATGTCTCCATGGTGGTGGAGGTGGTCCATGCCGCCGGCATCGCCCGCAAGGTGGCCCGCCTGCGGCCGTTGCTGGTGGTCAAAGGGTGAAAGCGGAGGTGTTGCCCCCCTCGGAGGTATCTGGTAAATGGGCAGTGGCTGGATCCGTCGTGGCTGGATCCGCAGCGGCTGGACCAAGATATCGCCAACCGTCCGGCAACGGATCACCATAACGCTTTCCGCCGGCTTTGCGAGGGTTGCTGAAAGCCTTGTGCAACACCCATGTACATAAAAGGAGAGAGGATGCTCAATCCGGAAATCTTCCGCCAATACGATATTCGCGGCATTGCCGGCCAGGATATGACCGAGGAGGATGTGGTGCTGCTGGGGCAGGGCATCGGGACCTTCCTGAAGCAACAGGGCAAGCGGTATGTGGCCGTGGGCCGTGATTGCCGTCGAACCGCCGACGCGTACACCCGCCGCTTGGTGGAAGGCCTGCGCGTCACCGGTTGCCGGGTGGTGGACATCGGTATGTGCCCGACACCGGTGCTCTATTTCGCCATTCGGCATTTGAAGACCGAAGGCGGCGTGATGGTGACCGCCAGCCACAACCCACCCGAGTACAACGGTTTCAAAATCTGCAGCGGTGTGGATTCGGTGTTCGGCGATCAGATTCAGCAGATCCGGCGCATCATCGACGATCAGGCCTTTACCGAAGGCACGGCCGAGGTCGGGCGACATGCCATCCTGCCCGACTACATCGCCTATATACTGGACAATATTCAGTTGGTGCGCCCGCTGCGCGTGGGCCTGGACGCCGGCAACGGCACCGCCGGCCTGACCGCCGTGCCCATCCTGCAGGCCCTCGGCTGCGAACTGTACGGGCTTTACACGGACCCGGACGGTGACTTTCCCAACCACGAGGCCGATCCCACCGTGCCGGCCAACATGGCCGACCTGGTGGCCCTGGTGCGTGACAAGGGGCTGGACGTGGGCTTCGGTTTCGACGGCGACGCTGATCGCATCGGGGTGGTGGACGCCGACGGTCGCCTGGTCTACGGCGACGAATTGATGATTCTGTTCAGCCGTGAAATCCTCTCCCGCAAGCCGGGCGCCACCTTCATTTCGGAAGTGAAGTGCTCCCAGGTGATGTACGACGATATCGCCCTTCACGGCGGCAACGCCATCATGTGGAAGACCGGTCACTCCATGATCAAGCAGAAGATGAAAGAGGTCCGTGCCGAACTGGCCGGGGAGATGAGCGGCCACATCTTCTTCGCCGATCGCTACTTCGGCTACGACGACGCCGTCTATGCCGCCTGCCGCCTGCTGGAGATCCTGGCCGCCACCGGCCGAACCGTGGGCCGACTGCTGGCCGATGTGCCCGAAACCCACAACACCCCCGAAATCCGGATCGACTGTCCGGATGCGATCAAGTTCGATGTGGTGAACCGGGTGACCGAACATTTCCGACGCCGCGAGAAGGTGATCGACATCGACGGTGTGCGGGTGCTGTTCGACGGCGGGTGGGGCCTCGTGCGCGCCTCCAACACGCAGCCGGCGCTGGTGCTGCGTTTCGAAGCGCTGCGTCCCGAGCGGCTCGCCGAGATCCGCGACACCGTGGAAACGGTGTTGGCCGACATAAAGCAATCCTTTTGACACGGGTGCGCGGCACGCATACCCGAATCCCTAACGACCGCGGCCTCGATGGCCGGCTTCCCGATTGCGACGGGATGCCGGGCAGAGGGGGCGAAACCATGGCGCGCCCCTTATGAACCGAAAAGTATTCGTCACCCTCTTTTTCTCCATGTTCGCCACCATCACCGGCGTGGGGATCGTCGTTCCCCTGCTGCCGGTGTATGCTCACAATCTGGGCGCCACAGGCATTTACATCGGCCTGATCTTCGGCGCCTTTTCCATCTCACGCACCTTTTTTCTACCCTATTTCGGTCGGATGTCCGACCGCAAGGGGCGCCGTCCTTTCATCGTGATCGGACTGATTGCGTACACCCTGGCCTCCGTGGCCTTCATGTTCTCCACCAGCGTCAACCACCTGATCGTCGTGCGTTTCCTGCAAGGCATCGCCTCGGCCATGATCATGCCCGTGGTGCAGGCCTATGTGGGTGATATCACTCCGCCGGGCCGCGAAGGCACCATCATGGGGGTGTTCAACATGTCCATGTTCCTGGGCCTGAGCGCGGGTCCGATGGCCGGCGGATTGATCAATGACTACTGGAGCCTGCAGGCCACCTTCGGCTGCATGGGGGTGCTCTCCCTGGTGGGTTTGGTGCTCGCTGTCTGGCTGCTGCCCCCCACCCATGAAGAGATGGTGCTGCGCCGCCCGCGGCCGCCCCTGCTGTGGCGCGTACTGCTGACCGATCGGGCCATCGGCGGGCTGTTCGCCTTTCGTTTCGCCTACACCGCCGGCATCGGGGTGATTTGGAGCTTTTTACCCGTGCTGGCCGATGTGGAGTTGCAGCTCAGCAGTGCGCGCACCGGCTTTTTAGTGATGCTGGGCGTATTCATTTCCGGCCTGGTCCATCTGCCCATGGGCAAGCTGGCGGATCATTTCAATCGCCGGGTCATGGTGATCACCGGTGGAGTGTTGGTCGTTGCGGCCATGATGGCCTATCAGCGGGCCTTCAGTTTCCACTACCTGGTCCTGGTCAGCTCGCTGTTCGGCCTGGGAGGCGGCATCGCCATGCCGGCCCTGATGGCCATGGCGGTGAGCAAGGGGCAGTCCACTGCTTCGATGGGGTCGGTGATCGCCTTGTTGACCATGGCCCACAGCCTGGGCATGCTGGTCGGCGCATTGGGGGCGGGGGTGATGATGGATTGGTTCGATCTGCGGGTGGCATTTTTTCTGGGCGCCCTGCTGATGTTGCTCGGGGTCGTGGTTTTCGCGCTCTGCACCCGCGGAGGGGATGGAACGGACCCCGCGGAGCAACGCTATCTCGATCCGGTGGTTTGATCCGGCACCGCTGTTTTTTTTTCCGATTTCAATGCCCCCCACGAACAAAGGGGAAGGAGGCGTTCATGCAAACTATCACCCTGCAACCCATCGGCGTGATTCACACGCCCTTCGACACCCTGGAAGGCATGCCCATCCAACCCGCCGGCGCCGCCGAGGTGAAGGGGCGGGTGGAGGTGGAGGAGACCTATGCCGAAGGCCTCGCGGATGTCGACGGATTTTCCCACCTGATTTTGATCTACTTGTTCCACCACAGCCGGGGTTACCATTTGACGGTCACGCCCTTTCTGGACGACCGGCCCCGCGGCTTGTTCGCCACCCGCGCCCCCCGGCGTCCCAATCCCATCGGCCTGTCGGTGGTGGCCCTTGAAAGCCGGCAAGGCAATGTGCTGCACGTGCGCGGCATCGATGTGCTCAACGGCACGCCCTTGCTGGACATAAAGCCCTTTGTGCCGGCCTTCGATGCACCGACGGCAAGCGCCGTGGGCTGGTTGACCGGCAAGGCCGGCCACAGCGAGCGCGTCAAGGCGGACAGCCGTTTCCGGGAGGACACTACTCAGGTGAAGTAGGCGGATGCATGCAGGGCAGGCAGATCCTGAAGACGGCCCCCGTGCCCGGCGCCCCGTCCACCTGAATGTTGCCGCCCATCTTGTCGACGATTTGCTTGACCAGGGAGAGGCCCAGCCCCGTACCGCCTTCGCCGGCTTTGGTCGTGAAATAGGGTTCGAAGATGTGTCGGCGGGTTTCCGGATCGATGCCTTCCCCCGTATCGCTGATGGTCAGGCGGGCATAGGGTCGGCCTGCGGAAATCACGCACTCCGGCGCGCCGGCCGGTTCGTCCAGGGGATCACCGGTTTCCAGCGTCAGCGACAATGTGCCGCCCCGCGGCATGGCCTGGGCGGCATTGGCGCAAAGATTCATGATGATCTGATGGATGCGCACCGGATCGCCCAGCAAGGGGGGTACATCGGGATCGAGGTGGTGGCGCAGTTCGATCGATCTGGGAATGGCGGCCTGCACCAGGATCAGCGCTTCTTCCACCAATTTGGATATCCGGATCGGTTGCAGGGGCGCCTGCTCCTTTTTGGAGAAAGAGAGCACCTGGCGGCACAAGGCGCCGGCGCGTTCGCAGGCCTGGAGGATATTGGTCATGAAGCGTTGGATGCGGTCGTGTTCGGGAGCGGCCCTTTGCGCCAGTTCGGCGAATCCGGTGATGCCCGCAACGATGTTGTTGAAATCATGGGCGATGCCGCTGGCCAGGGTGCCGATGGCCTCCATCTTTTGGGATTGGAAAAGCTGCTGCTCGAGCTCCGTTTCGCGCTGGATGTTCTTCTTCTGACAGGAGAGGTGGGTCACCCGTCCCTTGGGATTGTACACGGGCGCGATACGGGTGACCGTGGTCACCATGGTGCCGTCCTGGCGTTGATTGGGACTGCGATGTTCGCCGGCCTCGGAGGGGGTGACGCTGAAACGCATGCGGCGGAAGATCAGCCGATCCTGTTCGTTGAAAAAGGGGTGTTCGAAGGTGGCGCCGATCATTGTCTCCCGATCATAGCCGCTCAAGTGTTCAAAGGCCGCGTTCACATAGACGATGTTGCCGTGGGCATCGGTCAGGACGATACCGTCCAGGGATTGGGCCACAACGGCCTCGAGATAGCGGCGTTCACGCTCCGCCGCCTTGGCTGCGGTGATGTCCACCAGGGAGATGATCGCTTGGAGGCTGGCGGCCATCCACCCGATGTGGGCCAGCACTTCCCGTATGTTGCCGCTCCTGTCCACCACTTGGCACCCGAAAGGCTGGGGTGCAGCGATTTCACCGGATTTGAGCAATTCGTGGTAGACCAACGCCATTTCGCGATAGGGTGCGGTGATGAACTGGGCGAAGGAGAGGTCCGGGCGGCACAAATCGGCCGCGGTAAAGCCGAACTGGGTTTCGACCATGGTGTTGATCATGGAGATGGTGCCGTCGGCTTCGACGATCAGGCCGGCCGTGCCTGTATGTTCGAACAGCATGGCACACTGCGGGTCGCTGCGGATATCCGTTTCGCATGTGGCGGATGGTGATGGGGCAGGGGGCTTGTCACCGGCGAGCTGTTCGGGAGCGTGTCGGGGGCGGTCTGCGGCGTTGCTGCGGTCCTTGTCCATGGCCATCCAGTGCCTTTGCTCATAACCTTTTGAGAATCCGGGGCTTCCGGCGATCTTACATCTTCTTATATCGGTTTTGGGGCCGCAAAGCTTGAATATTTATGCCGGTGCCGTTGCAGCGGCCCGTTATCACAGCTTTTCGGGCGTAAAGGCCACCACCTGGTCGATGGCATCGGCATCGCAGAAGAGCATCACGAGCCGGTCGAGTCCCATGGCATTGCCCGTCGCCGGGGGCATGTGTCGCAGATCCCGCAGAAAGGGTTCCGGCATGGGCAGTGTCGCCTTGCCGGCTCGCCGCCGTTCGGCGACGGCCGTCTCGAACCGTTGCCGCTGCTCCCGGGGATCGGTCAGCTCGCTGAAGGCGTTGCACAACTCCAATCCACCGATGTACAGTTCAAACCGTTCGGCCAGCTCGGGTTGACCCGCTTTGCGGCGTGCAAGGGCGCCCAACGCGGCCGGGTAGTCATACAGGATCACCGGTTGGGACCAGCCCAGCCGGGGTTCGATGGAGATGCCCATCAGCTCGTCGAACCGGTCCTCGGCCAAGGCCCGCTGCATATCCTCGCCCGCATGACGGCGAAACGCTTCGGCCACTGAAATTCGCGGCCAGGGCGGCGTCAAATCGATTTCACGGCCCTGGTAGATGAGCCGCGGGGGCAAGTTCAATGCGCGGGTGGCAAAAGTGATCAGATCCTCGCACTGGGTCATCATGTGGCGATAGTCCTGCCCGGCGGTGTACCATTCCAGCATGGTCAATTCCGGCAGATGGCGGCGGCCCCGTTCACCGGCCCGAAAACATTTGCAGATCTGAAAGATGCGCGGCCAACCGGCCGCCAACAGCCGTTTCATGCACAGCTCGGGCGATGCTTGCAAGAACCAGTCGCCGGCGGGCTGGGGATCAATATGGGGCTCCGGTGCCGGCGCGGGAATGCGCAGCGGCGTTTCCACCTCCAGGTAGTCTTGCAGCGCGAAGAAACGGCGCACGGCATCGATCACCTGCATCCGCCGGCGCAACCGCGCCTGACTGTCGACCAGTGGGCCGGGGGTCATGATCGGTGCCTGCTACGAGCGGTCAGGCCGCGGCCGGTTTGGGTTTGGTGAGGAACAGATCGGCCTGGTTGTCCTGCATGAAGATGTGATCGAACTGCTTGTGATCGGCGGCGTCATACCACTCGTAAGCCTGCGCTTTGCAGTCGGGGCACCCCTTGCGGGGCAGGTGGACGCCCAACATGGCCACGCGGCGGTCGGAAGTGGATTCGATGCGCAACGCCCCGGCGCAGGCATCGCAGACGCGGATGGTCTCCGCTTGCACCTCGTAGATCTGGTCCGTGTCGTAGAAGATGCGTCGCGACCTTTGATGGCAGTCCTCCCTCGCCCGCAACGCCTCGGCCACCATTTTGCGTTGGCGCCACGTCTTGAGCACCTTGGCACTGGTCTGTTCGATGGTGCGGGTGACGGCATCGGTCTGGCGGTACCGTTTGGGGTTGAAGTCTGGTTCGGTCAGGTGATCGTAGTCCAGACCGGCCATGGCCAGGATGATGCCCGTGTTGACATAGGGCAGGGCCCCCTCGATGGAGTAGCCCCCCTCCAGGACGGCGATGTCCGCCTTGAGCAGGCGGGTCAGCTCGGCGTAGCCCCGGGCGGAAAAGTTCATGTTGGTGATGGGGTCGGAATAATGGTTGTCCTGGCCGGCGGAATTGACGATCAGTTGCGGCTTGAAATCGTCCAGGATGGGCAGCACCACTTCCTTGATGGTGTACAGGAAGCCCTCGTCCGAAGTGTTGGGCGGCAACGGGATGTTGATGGTGGTGCCCACGGCGTTGGGGCCGCCCACTTCGCTGAGAAAACCGGAACCGGGATAGAGGGTGCGGCCGTCCTGGTGGATGGAGATGAACAGGGTGTCCGGATCGTGCCAGTAGATGTCCTGGGTGCCGTCGCCGTGGTGGCAGTCGGTGTCCACGATGGCCACCCGGTCGATGCCGTAGGCCCGGCGCAGGTACTCGATCATGATGGCTTCGATGTTCACGTTGCAGAAGCCGCGGCAGCCGTGCACCACCCGGTTGGCATGGTGTCCCGGCGGTCGCACCAGGGCGAAGCCGCGTTCCACCTTGCCGTCCATGACCGCCATGCCCACCGTCTTGGCGCCCCCGGCGCTGATGAAGTGGGACTCGGTCATCACCGCCCAGGGATCGGGCACGCAGAAATGGACCCGCTGCACATCCTTGATGGTCACCAGGTCCGGCTTGTATTCGAAGATGCCGTCGATATCCAGCAATCCCTCTTCGAACACCTGATCCTGGGTGTAAAGCAGCCGTTCCTCCCGCTCCGGATGGGTGGGACTGATTGCCCAATCGAAGGCCGGGAAGAAAACGAGGCCGGTTTTGTGTTTGGCGTGTAGCATAGATGGTTCCCCACTGGTTCCGATGATGCGGTTGTTTGGGGGTTGGTGTGCAAAAAACGCTATTTATGCATCAACAACGATAACCGTTTGTCACAGCGTTACAAGTCTTCCCGGCGCAACTTGCCGCCGATGGGGTCGTAACCCTGTATTAGTCCGGGTTTGACCTGCGCGCGCACGCGAATGTTCTTGCCGATGGTGGTGAAGCCGCGGATCATGTTGAACTGATAGGCATCCACGATCTCCAGTTCCAGGTGATCCGGATTGGCGCCGCGCCGCAGCGCCTTTTCGCGCAGCAGTTGCAGGGCCAGTTCGCGGGCATCCTCCAGGGTGAAGGCGGCGGGAATCTCGCTGTTGAACAGCTCGCCGGAGGCCACGGCCAGCTGGCAGGAGGTGTCGGCGAACAGCGTGATTTCGCTGGTGGTGCGGGCCAGGGCACAGCCGATGGCATTGGCCACTTCGCAATGGGGCACCACCGAGACACTGCCGTCGAACTGCTTCATCAGATATTCGGCGAACTGGGTGGCCGGGCCGCCCAGCACCATCAGGTGGCGCGGGCGGATTTCGCTGCCCTCCCACAATTCGTGAACGGTGTAGACCGGTTTGCTGTTGATGCGCTCCAGCATCTCATTGGCCGCATCCAGGATCTGGCGGCAGGCCTGTTCGACAATCCGTACCGCGGCCGTCTCCAACCCCACGCCCAGTTGCTGAGCGATGGGGGTCAGGCCGGCTTCGGCGCGCCCGAGATCGCCGCCTTGCATCAGGCCCAGGACGCGGAAGGCATCGGTGGGGGTGGGGACGGTGCCGCCATAAGCCATGGCGCGACCCGTCCGATCCGGACCGACCGTCAGCGCGCCTTCCTCCATACGCACCACGCTGTCGCCGCCCACGCCGATGGAATGGGTCTGCAGGGCGCGGATCAAGGTTTTGTAAGGACCGATCTCGATGCCCAGAGGCGCCAGCAGGGGAACGCCATCGATCAGCAGGGCCATGTCCGTGGTGGTGCCGCCGATGTCCAGAATCCATGTCGCGCCGCTGCTGGGTGCGGTGGTCAAGGCGCCCATGACGCTGGCCGAGGGGCCCGAGAGGATGGTCAAGGCCGGGTGGTCGAAGGAGGACTCGAAGTTCATGTTGCCGCCGTCCGGCTTGAGGATGCGCAACGGCACATTGAGCCCTTTTTTTGCCAGGGAGCCTTTTACCGCCTCGAAGAAGGCCTTGTGCACCGGAAAAACCGCGGCGTTGAGATAGGTGGTGTCGATACGGCGGGGGAAGTTGAGGTTGCCGGAGAACTGATGCCCCATGAACACCTGGTCGCAAAAAGGGGCCACGATGGCGGCCATGCGCTTTTCGTGATCGGGGTTGTGCACCGAAAACTTGGTCACCACCCCCATGTAGCGGATGCCTTCTTTTTTGAACTGCTCGGCCGCCTCCTGGATTTCACGCTCGTCCAGCGGGGCGATTTCGCGGCCGCGGTGGTCCATGGCACCCTTGACCACCCGGTAGTGTTCGTTGGGCGCGAAAAGGGCCGGATCGATGCCCGGTCCGCCGGCCACGATCATGCCGACGGGGGGCAGCTTGCGTTGCACCACCAGGTTGGCCGCCAGGGTGGTGCTCAGCACGATGCGACGGATTTTAGCGGGGTCGACGCCCTCGGTAACCGCATCCAGGCCCGCCAGTACCGTTTCGAACAGTTGGCTCTCGTCGGTGGGCACCTTGGCCTGTTTTTCCAGTCCCGCTTGACTTAACAGAACAACATCGGCGTGCGTTCCACCGACATCGAGTCCGATGATCATGTGTTCATCTCCGCAGCCTGGTGAAGGTTTCGGTCACTTGCAACCTTGCTTCAAACTATCTAAAAGGCTATGAAAAGTCAAATAGATCCATTGCTTGTTTCTTGTTGAC
The DNA here is from genome assembly GCF_022968795.1 of Desulfatitalea alkaliphila. GTDB lineage: Bacteria > Desulfobacterota > Desulfobacteria > Desulfobacterales > Desulfosarcinaceae > Desulfatitalea > Desulfatitalea alkaliphila. The sequence goes on along the minus strand of NZ_JALJRB010000003.1, from coordinate 244,155 downwards.
GCCACCCCGTTCCATAGGCTATCAAAAGCGGTTTAAGCAGACACATCATCTGGATTCACCGCCGCCGGCCACCGTTTGTTGTCGGCACGGGTTTGGTGGTTCCGGCATCGGGGTGCAGATCATGATACAACTGATTCGCGGATTCAAAGATATCCTGCCCGGCGAAGCCGGCCTCTGGCAGCATGTCGAAGGCACGGCCGCGCGACTCTTCGCCACCTTCGGCTACGGCGAAATCCGCGTGCCCATCATGGAAAAGACCGAACTGTTCGCCCGCAGCATCGGCGAGGAGACCGACATCGTCGAAAAGGAGATGTACACCTTCGCCGACCGGGGCGGCGACACGCTCACGCTGCGGCCCGAAGCCACCGCCTCCATCGTGCGGGCCTATATCCAGCACAAAATGTACGCCGGCGATCCGGTGCACAAGCTCTACACCATCGGCCCCATGTTCCGGCGCGAACGGCCCCAGAAGGGGCGCTACCGGCAATTCTACCAGATCGACGCCGAGGTGTTCGGCATCGCCGGCCCCTATATCGACGCCCAGATGATCCACATGTTGCACCTGCTGTTCCAGCACCTGGCGGTGACCGACGTGCATACCCACCTCAACTCCCTGGGTTGCCCGGCCTGCCGGCCACGGTTTCGCGAAGCCCTGCTGGCCATGCTCGATGGCGTGACGGACCAGCTTTGCCCCGACTGCCGTCGCCGCAAAGACCGCAACCCCCTGCGCGTGCTCGACTGCAAAGTGCCGGCCTGTCGCGAGGCCGTCGCCGACGCCCCGGCCATCGTCGACTACCTGTGCGCCGATTGCCAGGCCCACTTCGCCACCGTCACCCGCGCCCTGGACCAACTGCAAGTACCCTATACCCTGGACAAACGGCTGGTGCGCGGTCTGGATTACTACACCCGCACCACCTTCGAACTGCAGACCGGCGTCCTGGGCGCCCAAAGCGCCGTGGCCGGCGGCGGCCGCTACGACGGACTGGTCGAAGCCTTGGGCGGACCGGCCACACCGGCCATCGGCTTTGCCGTCGGTTTCGATCGCCTGGTGGAGATCCTCTCCCGGCAGCACACCATGGCCGCAAGGCCGCCGGCGCTGTACATCGCCGCCCTGGGCGACGCCGCCAAGGAACAGGCCTTTCGCTGGGCCGCCGAGTTGCTCGAGGCCGGCATCCAGGTGGAGATGGAACACGGCGACAAAAGCCTCAAGGCCCAGATGAAACGGGCCGATCGTCTGGGCGCGGGCCACGTGCTGATCGTGGGCGAAGCCGAACTGGCCGCCGGTGTTCTCGTGCTGCGCGACATGCAGACCAAAGCCCAGCGCGAGCTGCCCGTGGCAGGTGTGACGGCGGCGCTGGGGGCCCTGCTGCAATCAGCGCGCAACAGCGGCGACGACGGGAACATTTCTTAAACCTTGAAATTCATGCGAAATTTATAGTTTTAAGTGTTACGTGTTAAGTTTTAAGTTAATGAATTATATCAATTTTATTGAGTTGAGGAGCGTTGGAGAGGGTTTTTCCACCGTAAAAGCGGCATCGCCCGTTCTCTCACGGAGGCGGATGGGCCGGGGGGCCGATTGACAGCAATTTCACAGCAATACCCCATGAGCCGCTGCACGCACATGCGCAAGCATTATCAGAACAAGGAGAAAGACATTGGCTGACCTTTTAGGCGACATGCGAAGAACCCACCACTGCAACCAGTTGGGAATCGATGACGTGGGGCAGGAAGTGGTGCTCATGGGCTGGGTCCAGCGCCGTCGCGACCACGGCGGCGTCATCTTCGTCGACCTGCGGGACCGTGAAGGCCTCACCCAGGTGGTCTTCAATCCCGACGTCAACCCCGGCGACCACGACAAGGCCCACACCCTGCGCTCCGAGTACGTCATCGGCGTACGCGGTCGGGTGACGCCCCGTCCCGAAGGGATGACCAACCCCAATCTGGTCACCGGCGCCGTCGAAGTGATGGTCTCCGAGCTGCGCATCTTCAACCCCGCCGGCACACCGCCCTTCATGATCGAGGAGAACATCGAGGTCTCCGAGCCCCTGCGGCTCAAGCACCGCCACCTCGACCTGCGCCGGCCGCGCCTGCAGCGCAACATCATCCTGCGCCACAAAGCCGCCGCCGCAGTACGCCAATACCTCAACGGCAACGGCTTCTTGGACATCGAAACCCCCGTTCTGACCCGCAGCACCCCCGAAGGGGCCCGCGACTACCTGGTGCCCAGCCGGGTCAACCCCGGCCAGTTCTACGCCTTGCCCCAGTCGCCCCAACTGTTCAAACAACTGCTGATGGTTTCCGGCTTCGAGCGCTACTACCAGATCGTGCGCTGCTTCCGCGACGAGGACCTGCGCGCCGACCGCCAGCCCGAATTCACCCAGATCGACATGGAACTCTCCTTCGTGGGCGAAGAGGACATCATGGCCCTGTGCGAAGGCTTGATGGACTATGTTTTCCAGGAAGTGCTCGGCCGCACAGTGCCCATCCCCTTTCCGCGGCTCACCTACAAAGATGCCCTGGACCGCTTCGGCCTGGACAAGCCCGACACCCGTTTCGGCCTGGAGCTCAAGGAGCTCTCCGACATCGTCAAGGATTCGGGATTCAAAGTGTTCGCCGACGTCGTGGCCAAGGGGGGGATCGTCAAGGCCCTCAACGCCAAAGGGTGCAGCAATTTCTCCCGCAAAGAGATCGACGACCTGACCCAGTTCGTGGCCGTCTATAAAGCCAAGGGCATGGCCTGGATCAAAGTGCGCGACAACGATTGGCAATCGCCCATCGCCAAGTTCTTCACCGACGACGAAAAAGCCCGCATGACCGAACGGCTCGACATGGCCCCCGGCGACCTGATCTTCTTCCTCGCCGACCAACCGGCCATCGCCAACGAAGCCCTCGGCCAACTGCGCAACCACCTGGGCCGGCGCCTCGACCTGATCCCCGCCGACACCTTCAACTTCACCTGGGTCACCCATTTCCCCATGTTCGAGTGGGACGACACCGAAAAGCGCTACCAGGCCCTGCACCACCCCTTCACCGCGCCCCTGGAAAGCGACTACGCCCTGCTGGACACCGACCCCACCGCCGTGCGCTCCCGGGCCTACGACCTGGTGCTCAACGGCTTCGAAATCGGCGGCGGCTCCATCCGCATCCACGACATGGACCTGCAATCCCGGGTTTTCAAAACCCTGGGTATGGACCCCGACACCTACCAAGGCAAGTTCGGCTTCCTGCTCGACGCCCTGCAATCCGGCGCACCCCCCCATGGCGGCCTGGCCTTCGGCTTCGACCGCCTGGTGATGCTCCTGTGCGACGAAACCTCCATCCGGGATGTCATCGCCTTCCCCAAAACCCAAAAAGCCGCCTGCCTGCTCACCGGCGCCCCCTCGGACGCCGCGCCGGCTCAATTGGACGAACTCAACCTGCGCATCAAGGCCACGGCTCAAGTGTGAGCGGCGACCCAAAATCAATCCGTCGGCCGGGGGCACCCCGAACAAGGATGCCCCCGGCCGACGGGAAATAGACCCAGAAACAAAAACCACCATCATAGCCCTTGACAATTACCAACGGCTTTTGTAAAAACCCATTTTTCAGTGAGGGGCGCTTTCAAAAGCCCCGACCACGATCCCTGATAGCTCAATCGGCAGAGCGGGTGGCTGTTAACCACTAGGTTGTAGGTTCAAGTCCTACTCAGGGAGCCAATCACGAATGCAACCTTTTTCCTAACCGGTTGCTTAACGAATAAAGCCCCGCATCCATGATGCGGGGCTTCGTTGTTATTGTGGCCATGATTTCATAAGGTTACGCCAACCCCGACACTCCCGGCTGCATTCTCGATTCTCCGCCAAACCGCCTGTTTCATGTCCCGCGCCGAACATTTAACCTGAAATTGGCCTTCGGACCCCGAAACGAACGCGGAATTCTCTGATTCTCCGTTTTTCAGAATTCCTTGGTTAACAGGCCGGTTGCACCAGGGCATACGTGGTTTGAGGTTGTGTGAAGTAGCTGCATAGCCACTGGCAGTTGTTACCCATCGAATGAGTCTATGTCACGACCTTGTGGATCCTTTCAATCCAATCCCTTGTGGCGTTTTACGTTAAGGGCCTTCCATTGGAGAAGCGGCTGGCTTTGGATGCATTCTTGAAGCGCTTTGTCACGCGTGAGGATCGATGCATCGATCTCCCCCTTTTCCAACAGCAAATCCAGAAATTCACGCTCTGGAGCATTGAAGGGCAGAATCGCTTTCAGCTTTTCTTGGCATTCCTTTACAAGCCGTTTCCCATATTCGGCAGGTGGACCCTGCTTTTCCATGAATCGCCTGTTCAACGTGGGAATGAGCAGCCTTGCCAACTCATCGGGATCAAATTCCACATCCGCGATTGAAACCGTTCTCCAGTCCTTGCGGTTCATCCCGCCATAGACGACGAAAGCGAGCCGGAGGCGTTCTCGGTCGATCCCTTTCATCGTGAAAATTCGGTGACAATCGAATAAATCCCGTGCCTGACCGCGTGCCAGCAGTGCTGTAAGCTTGCCGGCCGCCAGCTCATGCCGGTCAGGGAGAGTGATATTTCTAGCCTGGAAATTGCCGAGCGCATGGGAATCGGCAGTCTCAATATCCCATAGCGGCTGTCTGAACATGAAATTCAGATCTACTTCGAGATTGCCGCTCTGCCCGGTGTAGCTCTGATAGCTCAATCGCCACTTGCCGCCGGCATGTTCGGTCGGTACCCGTTTGGAGGTGAACCCCTCCCGGGAAAATACCGCCTGAGCCGCTTGTTCGACCTTGGGCCGGTCGGCCAGCATGGCATCTCGCTCCAGCGCCCCGACATAGTTGAGGTCGATGTCCACCGATAAACGGGGAAGATCGAAGACGAACAGGTTCAACGCGGTACCGCCCTTCAATACCCATTTGCCTTTCAGCATCGGGTGGCGGTTTAACTGGTCCAGAAGATTGAGCAGGTGGAGCACCTTTTCGACCATCTCCGCCCTGAAGCCCGTGGACGCGGCGATGGGCAATACTTCCGACGGTGAGAAAATCACAGCACCTCCTCCCAGGATCTGTTCAATATCTCCTCCGGGATCATCAGGTTCCAATCCCCGACCCACCGGCATCCGTCGCGCTTGCCGCGCACAAAATAGTGGGGTTGGCGGGGGCGCAGCCTTCGCAAAGGTTCTATGTGGACATCCTCAACCATCAATGCCTCTTTATGCTGCGCCAAAAAAAATCCTACCTTTGCGGCCGTGGTTGCATTTTCCAGTAAAAGGACATAGGCGATGATCTGATCCAGGTCGAAGAATTCAACCGACTCCAGGGAGCGCCATATCTCCTCCCAACTGCCGGTCAGGTCCGGCCGGTCCAGCACATCCACCAGGGTTCTCTCAAGGCTTGTGACCCGCAGGTCCACACCGGACCGGTTGCGTCGGATAACACCGAACATTGCTTCGTCCTTGGCCACCAGGGCCGGCGGCACGGGAGCACGTATGAAGTCATGACCCTGAAACGTCAACGGCATGGATTTGTTTGCCGACACATAGTGCAGCCGCATATAGATCGAGTAGGCCTTTCCGTGAAACGCCAGCGCCGTATGATAGGCAAGCACCGCATCCGGGGTTAGCTTGGCCGCCACCAGGTAAGGATCGACCGGGCTCGATGTCGGATCGGCGCCCGCTGGCACTGTCGCATACAGGCTCCGCCGGATCGGTATGATGCGCCCCTTTTTACGGTAGTAGGTCAACAGCGACCGGCGGGTGTTCGGATTGCCCGCCCCCCTTGCGGACAGGAAGCGGTCCAGCTCCTCCACGGTAAACACCGCATGCTGTTGCAGAAATTCATCCACTTTCATCGATTGATCCAATTTGACGTTAGGCCGATATCGCATCAATATAATTAGTCTTATCTATAAAAAAAGTCAAATATATTGAACTCGGATCTTTTAGATGATTTAACAATCGGGTGAAATAATGCTTAATAAATTACTACTAAAGCGTCTATTTGTCAAATTGATTGGGTCCATTGACAACCGGACTCATATTAAGCCGGAAAAAGGTGTCTGTACACTGGAAACAGGAAATCGCAGGCATTGCAGGCCGGGGTGGGAAAGGTGGGATTGTGGTCCCATCCCGGTCCAGCGGCGCCGAGATTTCTGGATAGCACTTTTCCCCTTCTTTCTGGCGCCTTGATCCATCATGCGGGATAATGATCAGAATTGATACCCAAGGGTCAACAGTGCGTAATGGAACCAGCTGAAGTTGTAGACATCATCTGAATCGGCGCCGCCTTCCAGCGTGCGGTAACCGGCGCCGACGCTCCAGTGATCGTTCAGGGCATAGCGCACTTTCAGGGATAGATCGAGGGCCCGGCCGGGACCGCCGGCCAGCCCTTCAAAGTCCAGTATGGCTGTCCAGCGCGGTGCAAAGGCCCATTGAGCAGAAAAGTTCAAAAGTGGTGCAAAGCCGAAATCGCTGTCGGAGGCGCTTATGCCGTTCTGCTCCAGTTCTATTTTCGCGTCGCGCACCAGGATCGTCGCACCCACCCGCATTTGCCACGCATCGGTGTTAAAAAAAAGATACCGATAGCCTGCCCGATAGGTGTTGAATTTGTATGTCCCCTTGGTCGAGGTCCCTGGAGCGAAAGTGCCGCCGGAAAAGGAAACCGATCGATCGAAACTGCCCTTGCCGTCGAACTGGAATGGCGCCACTATGAAACGCAACCCATGCCGCTGTCGAATGTTCCAGTCGAGGGTGATGCGGCCGGCAGGATAAGGCCCGCTGCCGGTCAGGTCCTTGAGCGAAAATTCAGTTCCGGTATCGCCGGGTATTCGCACATCGTTTCTGGTTTGCCACACAGGGCCGACTTCAAGCTCGAAGGCGAACCGGCGCCAATGGTTTGGTTCGGCCGCCGGAGCAGCGGCGGCGGCCGCAAGCGACAACAGACAGGCAAGGCAAAAGGCGGGAATCCTTGATAAGCTGAGCATGTTTTTTCTCCCTGAAGGGCTGTAACTGCTTGGACCAAAGGCAATGGGGCAATAGGTGTTGAAGAAAAACCGGGATGGGCAGAGTGTTGAGATTGCGACTTCCCAAAATCGATGGTCCGTAACGCACAGTTGTTACCCGGTTCGATTGTGGCAACGGACAGGGGCTTAAAGGGCGATGCCCTGTTCGCTTATTGAGTCGAAACCAGGATATTGCTTATCACCCATTTATTAAAAGGACAATGCCACATATGATCTGGGGGCGTGGTCACCACCGAGCTTCGCCGGTTTGTGGGCAAGGGAGGCAACCTTCAGCTGTTATTGGGGCCGAAGGTGAGGCTGTCTTCGCCGGAGTTGGAAAAGGCCCTGCGCTGGGTATAGCCTGGATATTCGTAGCGATATTCCAAGAAGGGCAGGCTTGTGATCGTGGTATGTAATCGCAATGTGCAACGATTTTTCATTTCGTCATCTTTGAAACCATTGTAGAGCACGAACAGCACCGCGAGACATCCTGCAATTATGGGTAGAATCCGGATTGTGGTCTCTTCGCAATCTCCTTTATTCTCAACGCTTCATTACTCCTGATTGGAAGAGGGGTATGAGATAAGCAACTAAGTATGTGATGTTCGGGATCGTGTTGCGCCAAAAGCCTGTCGCCACGGATAGAATACTGTCGATGATGAACCAGGTGAGCACGCCGAGCGTGACCCAAGTCCAGATGTACTTATGCGTAGCATCGGGAAGATGGTCCGACGCCTTGATTACGCCGATAAGGGTAAAACACCATCCGAGGGTGACCGGACCCAGGACGGCCAGCGAGAAGCGCAGGTGTGGGGTGAAGTCGGCCGGAATGTCAGGTCGAAGAAAGGTGAAGAGCGTTCTGACCGGCCAACTGGTGGCGTCGAGTGCGCCAAGCGTCAAAACAATCCCGAACCCGCCGACCGCCAGCGCCCACAGCATCATCCAGGTTCTCCAAATATCTTTCATCTTGAACCTCCTTTTAGGGGTTGATTCGACCTGTCTTTCCGAATATGATGCATTGTAAAGATCAGGAAATCAATTACCTCACAGGTAAAAACAATGCAGAGTTTGATAAGGCTACCAAAAAACGCATCCGTGGGGGATCTCCTCCGTTTTTGGCGTAACTTTAACAGGATGAGCCAATTGGATCTGGCGCTGGAGGTTGGTGTTTCCTCAAAACATTTAAGTTTTGTGGAAACAGGCAGGTCCCGGCCCAGCCGCAATCTGATCTTGAAAATAGCCCATTCGTTGAAACTGTCGCTCAGACACCGCAATGGATTTCTGAAGGCCGCAGGGTATGCTTCCGAGTTTGGTGAAGAACCGCTTAACGGCGAAAAGATGGAAATCATCCGACATGCCTTGTGGCGCATGCTCGAAAAGCATGAGCCATATCCGTCATTTGTATTGAATGCGGCGTATGATATCTTGATGACCAATTCCGGCTACAAGCAAATGATCAAATACCTTGCGGGGGAATATGCGCTGGAGAAATACCGGAATGTGTACCGCATGACCTTTGCCGAAGACGGGTTGAAGCCACACATCAAAGATTGGTCGGGGGTAGAGCAGTTTTTGCTTAATCGACTGTGGGATGAGGCCGCTGCGACTCAAAACATCGAATTGTTTGCATTATATAGTGAGGTCGCGCGGCAGAGGACTAGTGAAGCGCAAATCGAATGGCATGTTGATGACAATCTGCCGGTTATGAATTTGACCTTTGAAAAAGACGATATAAAGGCGAGCTTCTTCACTACGATCACTACATTGGGTACCCCGCTGGACATGACAACACAGGAACTCCGGATTGAGTCCCTTTTCCCTGCGGATGAAGATACAAAAAAGTTATTCTCTCAGAACGGTTGAATTGAACAAGGAGGCGACTGTTGCATTATTTGCAGCAGTTCAAGATAAGGGCGGGCGGTCGAGCGATCTGTCAGGAACCGGTTCGCATCCTGGCGGCGCGGCTCAGAGACAGGCGGCACCGACGCACCCCGGCGTACGGTAGGAGAATTGCGGCAGTGCGCCGAAAAGGCGCGTCCGATCCGACTGGAGAAGCAAAAACAGGACTGAAAGCAACGGGGGGTCAAGCGACGTGAGAAACGCAAGGCGTACTTGGAGAATCTGTCCAGCGATTTTCCCAAGGCCTGGTCCACGGTCAAAGAACCTGTCGGGCGCGGATCGGGGCGTGGTTATGACGAAGCCTGCCGCATACTCGTCGACATCGGCGAACCCTGTGACCTGTTTTTGACAATCTACGCCTCATCCGCCGGTCCGGCACTGCCGGTTTCTGAAGTGTGCCGTGCCAGTGCATCGTTTACCCGCTGGGCAATCCGATCAATCATGCGGGTGCCGATCTTGTTCAGCCCCTGGACCTGTTGCCGGTAATCATCCACAAGTTTTTCAAAAAAGGCCACCATCCGATCGATACGGTCTCGATTGGCTTTTATCTTTTCGGCCATGGCATCGCCGACGGCATCGGCGCTCTCCGCCAGCTTGTCCAGTTCGGGCTGGGACGGTTCGCTTGCCGGGGCTGAAGCTGCTTGCGTCGCCGGCGGTGTCTGGGAAACCATCGTCACCTCGCTCTGCTCGGCCCGAATCACCTGCCGCTGAAAGGACATGGAGGCCTCAAACCCGGCGATGGTATCCAGCCCTTTTATCTGATCGGCTTTGGCCAACATCGGTTTGAGATTACCATTGACGAAGTGATGCATCATCCGGTCGAGGGACTTTAAAGCCAGCTTGATGTCTCTGCGTTCATCTGCATTCAAATCCCCTTCAACGGCAAAGGTGATCTCACGCTCATAAGACCCGTAAGCCAAGCTTGTGCTTTGATGGGCATAGCCCGTCCCATCCATCGCGCTTTTTTCGTGACTGCCATACAGGGCAGCCATTTTGGCATCCAGGGAGATGGTGACTTTATCGCCTTCCGCCGTCACCAGCTTGAGATCCATGCGCTTTTCGGTGTTGACGGTCACGGCCTTTGTATTTTCGGTCATAACGGTCTTCAGGTTCTCCGGCAAACCACTGCCGGTATTGTACTGGGGGGTGTATTTTGAAATAGCTGTTGATTCCATACGATGCTCCTTCGATTCAATAATGCGGACCAGAGCGCCATCAGCAGGCCACAGCATGGATATCTATCGGGCTACGTCACGGCAAGGCGGTCCGCGGTCCTTTCATCTTCTAAATGGATATCGGCAAGAAGCGCGGTAAACTTTACCGTCGATGCAGGATGTCGCGAACCGGAGCTCAAGCAACGGATATTGTATGCATTTTAACCGGCAATGGTGTGGTTTCAATTGTCCACATGCGTGGGCTTACAATTCCATGGTTGCTGATTCGGGCATGCGCCCATCCGAGGTGCATGCCGCTGTATATCGCGCTGTCAAAGCCGGCTTGGCAAATCATGATGGGTCCCAAAGCGAACCCCACATCAGAGGGAAAAACCAATAATTCAATTGAAAGTGCTTTCCCAAAGAGCGGACCATCGATATACTCGAAAACAGTACGTCAATTGGGCGAACGGGCCGATCGCTTGCGCCGGTGCAATTCCTTTCTTGCAATCCTGACCGGCGCCGAAAGGGTGCAGGTCATAAACGGCCTGGCGTACAGTGTGGGCGACTCGGAAGTGAATCTTCAGTTCATGGAACAAGGGAGGACAAAATGACACAACCAATGACACGCCGGCTGGGCCGGACCGAGCGTTTTGTGACCACCCTGGGCCTGGGAGGACAGGCTTCCCTGCAATGGACCGCCGAGGGTATCGACCCCGTTGCCATCATCGAAAAGGCCTACAATGCGGGCATCAACTATATGGACACCTCCAATGTTTATGGGCCGAGCCAGCGCAATTACGGCCACGCCTTTCGGCGGATAGGGGTGTCGCCTGCAGCCGGCAATTACAACGAACGGGCGCGCGCCGATCTCTTTGTGGCCGGCAAGACCCACATCCGCACCGCTCGCTGCCCGGCGGGCGAGCGGTTTCCCACCGACTGGAGCGACGGCATGTCCGATGGGTTCGGTGTGGCCACCGCGGTCGATGACGTGCGCCGGGCGCTGAGTCTGATGTTCGGCGACGGCCAGGGGGGCTACCCTGAGGGGGCTTATCTCGACTGCATTCAGTTTCACAACATCAATACCATGGCAGAGATCGATATGCTTTTCGAAGGCGTTGACGATCCCGACCCGAATCGGCCCTGGATGGGCGCTTTGGCAGCGATGCTGGATTTGCGGGAGGGCACCGACCGCACCGGCTGCAACCCCGAAAAGGAGCGCCTGGTCCGGCATATCGGCATCAGTGGGCACTGGAACACCGCGGCCTTGATGTACGCCATTCAAAGGGATGAACGCCGCGTGATCGACACCCTGCTCGTTACCGTCAACCCCAGCGACGGAAAGTACATGGCGCACCGGCACAACGCGATTGCCACTGCCGCCGCCGCCGATATGGGCATCGTGGGCATGAAGGTCTTCGCCGATGCGGCCTACTATCACAAGGCGCCGGTTTTTTCGAGCACCATCGATGATGTCTACCACCAGGTGGGTTCCGCCGAGCTGCCCAGTGCGGACCTGATCCGTTATGCGCTCTCTGTCGATGGTGTCAGCACCCTGATCATCGGCATCGGCCGCATTGATGATGATCCGGCCAAATGCCAGCTGAGCGCCAATCTCGCGGCGGCGCAACTGAAGAGTCCTCTTGGCGCTGAGCAGATGGCCGCCATCGAAGCCCGCGTTACAGCGGCGGGCAAGGATGGGGCCAACGCCTATTTCCAGAGGCCGGCCGTGGGGTTGACCCCGCCGCGTCATGTAGGCGCCGAGGCGGACGCGTCGATGCCCGCCTTCGGCCGCAAGGCGGTGCGGGTGAGTTGGGACAGTGCCTACGCCGGCGATACTGCCATCGATCACTACGTGGTGCTGCGGGACAATCAGGAGGTGACCCGGATCACCCACCGCCCCCAGATCAGCCGGCAGCGGTTTTGCTATGACGATGTGCTGAAGGGTGAGCCGGCAACTGTGCCCCACGATTACGTCGTGCGGGTTGTCGACGAGGACGGCCGCACTGCCGACAGCCCGAGTGTGCGCACGGCCGCTTAACCTGGGCGTGGGAAACCCGGGAAATGGTAAAATGGCCCGTGGACATTGCATGCCGGCAAAACCGATCTTTGCGTCGGCTGCAACGTGGTTGATGGGGAAGTGCAACAGGGCGCGACCGCCTTGGCGAAAATAGAATTTCGCGGTTTCCACCCGGATGTTTTCGATGATGCTTTTGTGGGTATGTACAACACGCCTCATGACGTGGGGAAAAAGGGTTTAAGCGCTCCCTTGCCGCCACGGGCCGGTTCTTCACGTTTGTCGATGGACGATGATCTTGCCGGACGAAAGATATCGAAGGCCTTCCGGTGTGCTGATGGTGGCAGACAAAGACGAAGTTCCGTCTGAAGAGGCCGCGACCGAAGCAATGCCTTGCGCATCGATAGACGAAAGCAGCCGCTGGACGCGCTTTGGATCGGGGTGGAAAATTTCGAATTCAACAAGACGCAACCCGCGGTCGGCAAGCCGTGCGGCGGGGTGCACGCCTGACGGCCATTCAATAAGCGCCGGAGCTACGCCATCGAGCGGCACCAAACCATCCGGGGGAATGGTGATAAGCCAATTCAGGTCCCCGCGTTGCATGGGCGTGACGCTTCCCAGGGACTCTGAACTGCGCCCTGCCGCCGATCGGATATCCGCGGTGCGGGCGACCCAGGTGGACAGCGCGGGCAATGAGCTGTCGGAAAGATTATCCATACCAAACCAGCGCGGTCGATCAGGCGCAGGAAGCGATGGATCGATGGAAATTACTTCGAGGTAGAGCGCATCGCCGAGGGAAAGAAGAAGGTTGTGGGTTCCCATGGATGGATGGCTGCCGCCGGCTTGCGGGTCGACACCCAACGCTTCTTTTATGAAGGCGGCCCCGATCCCTAAAGACGGAGCGGTGATCACCAGATGATCGATACGGCAACCCGCCATACACCAACCTCCAAGGATTCATGAAACAAGACAGCAAATCATGGCCGACCGTTGACGGCCGGCCATGATGGTTGCAGTTACGGCATCTCGTTTTCTATTCCTTATATCCCAATTCCTTCGCATCGTCCTTGTAGCCCAGTTCCCAAAGGACGTTGCGGTAAATTTCGAGGAACTCTTTTCCCTCATCCGACTTCTGGGCTTCATCATAAACGACTTTGTGCCCCACAGCGCGTGCCTTGGCAAGGTCTTCGTCACTCCAGGTGGTTACGGTCACATTGGACAGCGCTTTCCATTTTTCACGTGCGATGATTTCATGGTTATACACCATGGCGGAAAGATAACGGATCCGGTCACGGGCGGCGAAGACGATGTCCTTATATTCCTGGGACAAAGCATTCCAGCTTTTGGGATTGACAACCAGCGGAAAATATTCGCAAGTACCGTTCTGCAGCGCGGGATCAATAACGTGGGTGACAACTTCATGGAACCCCATGCGCATGTTTTCATCCCAGAATGTCCACTCCGCCGCCTCGATGCTGCGTGTCTGCAGGGCGGTATAAATGTCGGGAGCGGAAAGGGAAACCGTGGTTGCCCCAAGCGCCCGATAATATTGACCGCCGATGCCGGACGCGCGAATTCTGAGCCCTTTGAGTTTGTCGATGGAATCAATGGGCACGACCGCCATCAACTGCTCATAGAGCGGGCTGACCATAGCGTGGCCCAGATAGGTCAATCGATGTTTTGCATAGAGCTTCTCAAACCAGGGTTCGATCTTCTCCACGAGGTAGGCGCCCTCGGCATAAGTGCTCAGAGGGGATCCCGGCTGCGTGGTGAAATTGAACAACGGATCCTTGCCGGGCCAGTAAGCACTGTATACCATGCCGGCGTTGGCCACGCCGTTGGCGAGGTTGTCGAAGGTTTCGAAAACCGGAAAAAGAACTCCGGCAGGATAAGCCGTTATAACAAAATTGCCTCCGGAAAGGATTTTCACCGTCTCCGCAAAAACCTCGGCGATACGCTGTTGCTCCGTTCCCGGCATGGCATGTGTCACCAGCCGCCAGTTGACCTTTTGTGCAAAAACCGTCTGCACCCCCATCATCATAAAAAATACCGTCATCACAACCACAAGTGCTCTTTTCATTGCGTTACCCCCTTTTTTTAAATGTTATTCGGAAACCTTACAAATTAAACAGGTATCTGGGCAGCCACAAAACGATGTCCGGAAATAGAAATATTATAACAACACAAGCGGCCTGCAGAAAAAGCAGGGGCACACAGGCCTTGTAAATCTCGACGATATCGATACTTGGCGGCGTACAACCCTTCAAATAGAAAAGACTGAACCCGAACGGTGGCGAAATATAGGCACTTTGGAGAATGACATTGACCACCAGGCCGATCCAGAGCGGATCGAAGCCCTGGGTAACCAGAATGGGCGCAATAATGGGCACGGCGAGAAAAATAACGGCGCCCGGTTCAAGAAACATGCCCATCAGAAAAATAAAAACGGCGGCAACAACAAACACCATATTCGGACCGCCGGGCATATTCATGGCGAAATCGGCGACCAGTGCATTGCCGCCAAGACCGGAGAAAACGGATCCGAAAGCGCTGGCGCCGATCATCATCCATCCGACCATGGCGGTAACGCTCAAGGTCTCATGGCAAGTATCGTAAACGATCCTCCAGGTTAAACGCCATTTGATCAAAGCCACAAAAAGCGCCCCACCGGCACCAAAAGCCGCCGCTTCCGTCGGGCTTGCCACTCCCAACAGAATAGTGCCGAGCACAATAACAATCAGCAGCGCGGGCAATAACACATTCTTCAAGGAGATGAATTTCTCTTTCCAGGTTGCACGCTCATCGGCAGGCAACGCAGGCGCAAAGTCGGGGTCGATCAGGCCACGGACAAAAACGTAGATAATATAGAAGGTGGCCAAAACAACCCCCGCGGAAATGCCGCCGGCAAAAAGACCGCCAATGGATACGCCGGTTACCACACCGTACAGAATCATGTTCGTGCTGGGAGGAATCAATTGCCCCAACGTGCCGCCGCCCAGAATCGCACTCAACGCCCCGCGGCGGTTGTAACCGTGCTTGAGCATCTGCGGCAGACCGATCAGCCCCAGACCGATAACCCCGGCGGCGACCACTCCCGAAACGGCCCCCAGAATGGCGCCCACCAGAATCGTCGCAATGGCCAGGCCGCCACGCAGTGGCCCGGACCATTTATAGAAGGTGTCATACAGGTCTTCCACGACATTGGTCTTTTGAAGAATGTAAGCCATGAAAATGAACAGGGGGATGGCGATAATGACAAAATTGTTCATGGTTCCCCAGGTTGCGGAAACCAGAATGTTCAGGGCGCCCGGGCCCCAAAGGTAATAGGAAAATACAATGGCAACGGCCGCCAGGGCAAAAGCGATGGGCACACCCGCCACCAGCAGCGGGATAAGCGCCAGAAACATATAAAGCGGTGACATCTATTCCGTCTCCTGCAGCGGATCGCTATCGTAGGAAATTTCCGATGTGCCCCTGATGTGGGCAACGATATCAATACAAGCCTGCACGGCAATCAGAAGACAGGATATGGGGATAATCCAACGAAACCACCATATAGGTGGATTGAATGGTGTCTGCAGGATGGACCGTTCGCCGATGAGCGTGGAGCGCCAGGCACTCGGCACACTGATATAGATAATGACAATCGCAACGAAAAGGACGACGGCTTCGGCAAAAACACCCTGAACCCTGCGCCACCGGGCGGACAAATAGTGGTTGATGATATCCACGGCAACATGTTTTTTCAGCATATGACAATATGCCGACCCAAGCATGAAGAAACCCCCGAACAAGAACAGGGACATTTCAAAGGTCCATATGGGAGGGGATCTGAAAAAATAAGATTTCAAAGCACTGTACACGATGATGGCAATGAGCGGCAGAATCAGAAGTGCAATCAGCCTTCCCAGTCGACCCATGGTTATCCTCGCTATGTTCTATGTATATTGCGATTCAGAATTTATGTTCCAATAACATTTTTAACAATGGTTCCGTCAACTCGTTTTTTAAAAATATTTGCGAAAACGTTCTCTCCTGTGTATCACTCAACTTCATGGATGCACACGAATTCGTGTTTATTTGGGATAAAGTTCATGGCCGACCACCTGCGGCGCAAGGCGCTGATTCAGTGATTAGGGCTCGCGAAACATGCGCGAGCCCTTAGTGAAGACCGGCATCTAGTATGATCAGTAAAAATGAGCGCGTGAAACCCATCATATGGTTGCGTTCGTGCTTGGATTACCTGCAGTGGGTTTTACTTTTGGATGAGATCGAAGGATGAATGTTTATGACAAGGCCGATATCAAGGTGTTGTTTGCCTTGACCCTGGTGCATTTCACCGGTGATTTTTACAGCTCCTTCACCAATCCGCTGTTTCCTCTGTTCGTTGAAAAATTGGGTTTGTCGTTAACCCAAATCGGGATTATTGCGGGGCTCAACCGGTTGCTGGCCTTTATTGTGCAACCGTCGGCGGGGTACCTGGCCGATCGTTATCAGTCCCGGGCGTTCATTTTTTGGGGCCTGCTGCTACCGGTGGTGTTCATCCCCCTGTCGGGTCTGGCACCGGGATTCTGGACCCTTTTGATTGTCATCGCTTTGGGTTCCATCGGCTCTTCCATGTTTCATCCCTCGGTGACCGGCATGGTGCCTTTGTATTCCGGAAGTAACAGCGGCTTCGCCATGTCGGTTTTCAACACCGGCGGCACGCTGGCTTTCGGCCTCGGGCCGTTGTTCATCACCTGGTATGCCGTTCGCTTCAGCCTTGCCGCGGTACCCCTGACCATGCTGATGGGGCTATGTGTCTGCATTTATCTCTTTTTCGTGGTTCCGATTCCCCAAAGCGAAGGATTTCGTCATCTGGGGTTTTTCAGATCCATCAAAGAGAGTCTGGGCAATGTCTGGAAAAGCGTGTTCCTGATCTGGTTGGTGATGGTGCTGCGGGCCATTACCGGCCAGTCTTTTTTGACTTTTATGCCGGTGCTGTATGTGCAAAAAGGGTTTTCATTGGTATCGGCCGGCGGCATATTCGCGCTTTTTACCGTGGCCGGAACGGTCAGTGGTCTGGGGGCCGGGCTTCTGTCCGATCGTATTGGTTATAAGCCGGTGTTTCTTTTTTTCCACTTTTTAATGACGCCGATGTTGCTGCTCTTTTTGCGCCTGGAAGGGCATTGGGTCTATCTGGGCGCCATACTGGCCGGTGGATCGGTTCTGGCCACCATGCCCATAGGTGTCGCCATGGCCCAGACCCTGGCGCCCAGAGGTCGGTCCATGGTGGCCAGTTTGATGATGGGATTGGCCTTCGGCCTGGGGGGGCTCGTATCGCCACTGGTGGGCCGATTGGCCGACCTTTACTCGATTTATGCCGTACTGAATGCCGCGGCATGGTTACCGCTGTTGACCCTGCCGCTGATTGTCGCATTTCCGCGGGTCAAGCAGGGCTGAACCGTGGCGATGATCGATCCATTACCCTCTCAGACTTGCCGACCCCCCTGAAAGCCGTCCCACCAAAACCATCTGTCATGGTAAGGGGATCCCCACTCAATAGAAGGAACGAAAGGAATAAAACATGGATCTTACACAGTTCTCGCTTGAAGGAAAAGTTGCCGTGGTCACCGGTGGAAGCCGGGGCATAGGGCGCGCCGCAGCTTTGGCCATGGCGGATGCGGGCGCCCACGTTGTGGTCAGCAGCCGCAAGATCGACGGCCTCGAACCGGTTGCGGCCGAGATATCGTCCAAGGGCGTAAAGGGACTGGCTATCGCGGCGCATGTCGGCAAAATGGAGGATGCCAAGGCACTGATTGATCAAGTGATGCAACAATTCGGCCGCCTTGATATCCTAGTCAATAATGCCGGCACCAATCCCTATTTCGGCAAGTTGATCGACCAGGACGAAACAACCTATGACATCACAATGAACGTCAATCTCAAAAGCATCTTTTTTTTGAGCCAGATGGCAGCGAAGATCATGAAGACCCGGGGCGGCGGATCGATCATCAACACATCCTCGATCGGCGGTATACGGGCAGGCGAGTTGGGCGTCTACTGCGTTAGCAAGGCGGCCGTTATTATGATGACCCAGGTGATGGCCAAGGAATGGGGGCAATACAATATCCGGGTCAACGCCATTGCCCCGGGAATCATTAAAACCCGTCTCAGTGAAGCCTTATGGAAAAATCCGGAAGTCAATGCCAAGGCAGTTGCACAAATTCCAATGCTCCGTCTCGGCGAGCCGCAAGAGTTGGCCGGCATCGTCGTATTCCTGGCATCCCGGGCAGGAAGCTACGTAACGGGCGAAACCATAGTTGTCGACGGCGGTCGGGTGCATGGTGAACCCGCCTGGCTGGAAAAGAAATAAGCAAATGTTGAAAATGTTGTGTGAGCCAGGTAAGCGTCCCGATGTAACCGGTGGTGGTTTGGCGAGAAGCCACGGTGGCGGGAAGATCGGTAAAGGGACTGCGCACAGCAGGTGTCCGGATAAAAGGCGATGAGGCCGGTTTCCAATTTCCCAATTGCTTCAATTGGTTGAAATCGGATCCGATGCTTTTGGAATCATTTTCACATTGTTCGGCCGGATGGGGGGGCACTGAACCGGAAATCTTCGGTCCCTGTCGCAACCCTTGGCAGCCATCTTTTTCTCCCGGCGGTTCAAGCGGCGGCTCCGCAGCGGCTGTGGCAGCGGGCATGGTACCGATGGCCGGCGGGGGCGACGGTGGCGGTAGTATCCGGATTCCGGCCGCGTATTGCGGCTTATTCGGTCTTAAGCCTTCACGCGGCAGAAATCCGAGCGGCCCTCGTCAAGCAAGGATATGGCAGGGGGCTGGGCAGGAAACCAGTAGAGTCGGCGCCACCACCCATCGATCACAGGATGTGAAAATGGAGGCTGTCGGTATTGGCCTGCCGGACCACCACACCCTCTTTTTCCAGTTTCTCCAGGTGCGCCAGCACGGTCCTTTCCGCCCGCGGCTGCAGGTCGTGGCCATGCATGCGGAAATCGGCTTCATCGTAGATCCGACGGGTGATGCCGGAGGGGGTGGAGAGGCCTTCCCGCAGGGCTTCCAGGACCCGTGCCTCCCGCATCAGGCGATGGGCGATGTACCACTCGATGCGCTCCTGGACGCCCTCGGTGATGACCGGGCCGTGGGCGGGGCAGATGGTGCGGATATCCATGGCGGCCAGGTTGCGGAGGGTGGTGAGGTAGTCGGCCATGTCGCCCTCGGGGGGGGAAATGATAGCGGTGCCGCAGCCCAGGATCGTGTCGCCTGAAAACAGAATCCCCTCCTGTGCAATGTAAAAACTGAGGTGGGCGGGCGAGTGGCCCGGTGTATGCAGCGCCTGCAGGGTGTAAGGCCCGGCTTTGATGGCTTCACCGCCCGCGAGCGCCTTGATCCGGGTGCCGTCGGCCAGGTGGAACACCGCGGGTTCGGCGGTGCCCCGGTGGCACAACAGATGGCCCCCGTGTTGCGCCAATAATCGGTCGATACCGCCATGATGGTCCGGGTGGGGATGGGTGACGGCGGCATATTGTATGGAGCGGATGCGGTTTGCCTGCAAACAGGCGTCCAGGGGGTTGCCCTTTTGGAAAATGGGGTCGATGAGCACGGCCTCGCCGTCGCCGCCGATCAGGTAACCGTTGGTGGAGTGGTGGGGCGGCAGGGTCAGGGTGCTCACGGTGGCTTGGTGGATCGAATGCATCGGCTTCATGGATCGGTCTTTCCCGGCCGCCACCGGCTGCGGGGTTGAAGCTGAAAGCGCAAGCGCAAACTCAACGCCAGGCGAACCGCGGCTGGTCAAAATGGGCCACGCGGGTTGGGTTGCCCAATATGGCCACCTCCCTGAACTGGTAAAGCAGGGCGGCGGTGGGCGAGGCGATCCAGCTGTTACCCACCGGCATGTAAAGGATCGGGTGCGGGTGGGCGGGCTGCTCCTCCAGTATCGGCGCATCGGGCCGCAGAAACTCCCGAATGGGAATCCGGTGGATGGACCGCACCTCCCCGGGGTCGGGTTGTAAATCCACTTCCGGTCCACCCCAGAACACGATGGGGGTCATAATGAAACCGGAGCGGGTGGTGAAATCATCCAAACGTCCCAGGATCCGATCCCGGGTCAAGGAGAGGCCGACCTCCTCCTGGAGTTCCCGCAAGGCGGTCTCCTCAGGGGTTTCATCCGGCTCCGATCGCCCGCCGGGCAGGGCCCATTGGCCGGCATGGTGTTTGAGAAGGGCGGAGCGCCGGGTCAAAATGATGGCGGCATCCGTCGCATGGACGCGGCAAGCGGATATCTCCGCCTCATATGAACTCTGGTCAACGCCCACCACCGTAATCGCCACCGCTGCCTGCCGCAGGCGGTGTTGGTCGTGGTTCCGGTGGGCAAACGCCTGCAGTCGGCACTGGATTTGCCGGCGCAGCCGGTCGTCGCATTTGAGCCGGCACCCTGATGTCATATCAACTGGCTCCATGCGACTACCCTAACACAAAAAGGCTCGAAAAAAAGATACGGTTGACCTTTTTCCCATTCAACGGTTAGGATTTTTTCAACAACCGGTTGGGATTTTTTCAACAACGCCGGAATGGAGAAGCCATCATGGAAAAGAAAATGCGGATCATGACCGAAAGGCCGCTGAATGCGGAAACACCGATTCCGTCACTGCGTTCCTGGATCACCGCCAATGCCGTCTTCTTTGATCGCAATCAAAGCGAAATCCCGTCAGACAAAATTTCCCTTGAGGAATGGCGCCTTGGAATCGATGGTGAAGTAGAGCAGCCGATTGAAATTACTTTTGATCAGATCCTGCGAATGCCCAAAGCGATCGTTTCCAACACCCTCGAGTGTTCCGGCAACGGGCGCTCACTGCTCGCGGAAAAAGCTTCGGGAAATCCCTGGACCATCGGCGGCGTGGGCAACGCCGTGTTCGGCGGCGTATGGCTCAAAGACATACTGGACATGGCGCAACCCGGCCGCAAAACGAAGCACGTGGCCTTCGAGGGGCTCGACAAGCCACTCGGGTCGGCCGGAGTGAAATTCATTCGCAGCATTCCTTTTGAAAAAGCCATGTCCTCAAGCCTGCTGGTCTATGAAATGAACGGTGAGCCGTTGCCTTTAAAGCACGGATACCCACTCAGAGCGTTGGCGCTTGGTTGGACCGGTGCCAATTGCGTCAAGTGGCTGCAGCGGATCACGCTGCTGGATCGGCCTTACGAAGGCTTTTTCATGGACAAGGTCTATCGTGTCTATCAAAAAGGAGATGCCCCTGAATCCGGGAATGTTGTCACTGCTCTCAAGCTCAAGTCCATCATCACCCAACCTTTACCGGACGAGACCTTGCCGGCGGGGCCGGTCACGATTCTGGGCGCGGCCTACGGCGGCGAAGACGGCATCGGGGCGGTTGATGTCTCCGTGGACGGCGGGCGCAACTGGAAGCCGGCCGAGTTCATCGGTCCTCACGAACCATTTGCATGGCGGCAATGGCAATTCGTCTGGCACGTCGTAAAAGAGGGGGCTTATAGGATCATGGCCCGCGCCACCGATGGCAAGGGACGGCAGCAACCCATGAATGCTTTCTGGAATGTGCTGGGATATGGCAACAACGGGGTACAGGA
Organism: Desulfatitalea alkaliphila; assembly: GCF_022968795.1. Lineage (GTDB taxonomy): Bacteria > Desulfobacterota > Desulfobacteria > Desulfobacterales > Desulfosarcinaceae > Desulfatitalea > Desulfatitalea alkaliphila. The sequence continues at coordinate 222,503 of NZ_JALJRB010000003.1, read as the reverse complement.
ACACGCCATCAACGTCCAGATCGGTTCTTCCGGGGCCAGCGCCGCCTTTTGATCGACACTTTTTTCTTCTCTGATCGCCGCGGTTCGCCACCCCCCGGCGGCAGGCGCGTTTTGTCTTCCGACGCGACCCACACGAACCGTGATGAAGAACTTCCCCTGTTGGCGGGGACCCGGTAGCGGCGCACATGAAAACCGCCTTGCACCAAGAGCTGTTCGTATTTTTTGCTCGGGTCCGCAGACCACACGGCCAGGCATCCATTTTTGACAAGCGCGCGGCGACACGCTTGAATGCCCGCGCTACCGTACAAGCGGTGGTTGTCCGCGGTGGTCATGGCGTCGGGACCGTTGTCGATATCGATCAAGATCGCATCGAAGCGGGCGCTGCAACGGGTGATGATATCCACGATATCGCCGCGTTCGAGATCGACGCGGGGATCCTCCAAAGGGTGGTCGTTGAGGACACCGAGATGGGCACGGTTCCATTCGACCACGGCGTCAACCAGTTCGCCCACCACCACCCGGCCGTCAGGGCCGAGCATATCGAGGGTCTGGCGCAAGGTGTAGCCCATTCCCAGGCCGCCGATCAGGACTTTGGGTGCTTTGAAGGCAGATAGATGCCGGCAGCCCAGCCGCGCAAGTGCAAGCTCCGACTCTTTTTGACGGCTGTCCATCAGATCCTGACCGTTGAGCATCATGAAAAAGTCACGGTCATGCTGGTAGAGGACCATTTCGCTGCCGTCCGGCGCCCGGGTTTCGGCGATTTTCAATCTTGGCTTCATACAAACATCCTGTCCGGTGGCTGTGCCGGTGTAGCAAAGCGCATATGGGCTGGCGTTTTAACGTTTTATGCTCCGGACATCAAGGTCGAAACATCGCTTGCTGGTCGTGGGGGCCAACTTTTCACGACGATTGACGCGGCGTCGCGAGAGCAGGGGCGGCAAGCACCGTGACGATGTGGGGCAAAATGACGGGCCTGGACTGCGTCTCATTGTAGAAAAAATCTTGCAGGGTCTTGCGGACGTTTTCCCGGGGGTGGCAGCCGTTTTTCTTCAGCGCCCGCTTCAAATTCCGCTTTGCCTCTTCCATCAGGGTTCCGGAGGTGTCCATCTGCAAAAAGCCCTGGCTGAACAGCCGAACTTCGCCGGCCAGTTTGCGCTGCTTGTCGATGGGCACATAACACAAGACAAACCCGTTCTGTGACAGGCGCTCCCGGTCCTGCACCACCCGATCGCCGATTTCGCCCACCAGGGAGCCATCGACCCAAACATCCTTGATCCCCACCGGTTCTTCCAGCCATGCGGTTTGGCCGTCGCTGACCCATGTCGCTCCGTTTTCCAGGATAAAAACCGACTTCGACGCCAGGCCGCTGATTCCCGCCAGACGGGAGTGCAGGTGCAGGTGGCGGGTTTCACCATGTACGGGGATCAAAAAGCGCGGGCGGACGGCGTCCATCATGATGCGCATATCTTCGCGGCTGCCGTGACCGGAAACGTGCACCGTCGCCATCGCACCGTAAATCACATTCGCGCCGCGGCCAAAAAGGTGGTTGAGCATCCGGCCCACATGTTCTTCGTTGCCCTCGATGGCGCCGCCGGACATGATAATGGTGTCTCCGGCATGCACGTGCACGTCCCGGTGTTCACCCTTGGCCATGCGATTGAGCGCGGACTTCGGCTCGCCCTGGGAGCCGGTCGATAAAATCACGAGATCGCCTTCCGGCACCTTGGCCTTGATATCCACCAGCATCCCCTCGGGAATCTTCAGGTGTCCCAGTTCCCGGGCCAGTTCTACATTTTGTATGAGGCTGCGCCCGGTCAAGGCCAGCTTGCGGTGATGTTTTGCAGCCAGGTGGACGATTTCCTGGAAGCGTGCCAGCACGGAAGAGAAAGTGGCGATGATGATGCGGCCGCCGCGGGCTTCGGCAAACAGGATATCCAGTGCGGATGTCACGAGCTGTTCGGTGGGCGTGCGGCCCGGCCGGTCGGCATTGGTGCTGTCCGCCAGCAATGCAAGCACACCCTTGGGCGTCAACTCCCGCAGCCGTTTTAAATCGGTGGTGCGGCCGCCCGCCGGCGTTTCATCCAGCTTATAATCCCCGGTATGCACCACGGCCCCCACGGGCGTGTCGATGACCAGTCCCACGGAAGCCGGGATGGAGTGCGCCACTGCAAAGGGACTTACTTGAAACGGACCGATATGGATCGTTTCTTTGTCGTCGATCTTTTGCAATGTTGCCTTTTTACCCAGGCCGGCCTCATCGAGCTGGCGTCGTACCATGCCCAAAGTCAAATCCGTGCCGTACACAGGGGCCATCACCTCCTTGAGCAGGTAGGGGAGGCCGCCGATATGGTCCATGTGGCCGTGGGTCAGTACGATGCCGCGCAACTTATCTTTGTTTTTAACAATGTAATCGAAATCGGGCAGCACGAGATCGATGCCGTACATGTCATTTTCAGGGAACTTGATCCCACAATCGACAATGATCATGTTCCGGCCGTATTCCAGGACGGTCATGTTCTTGCCGATTTCGCCAAGACCGCCAATGGGTATGATTTTCAATCGTTTGTTCATAATAATGTTTTTCTTATTTCTCCTTTTGTCCTACTGATAACGGCAATCGACGACGTTGCGTTGATTGCTGCTGAATCCGGGGATGAGCACTCCCGTACCCATTGATCTTCGCGTACGGGAGTAAAAGTATACGGCCTATGCCAACCATCCCGGTGGCCGGGGGCGGTTCAAAGCAAGTGTGTGCGTAAAAGACAGGCAGTTGATGTGGATTGTTCCTGGGCTTTCGGTACCAAGGCAGGATGTCTGTGACGGACGATCACGCAGCTTCGATTAACGGTAACTCATAACACGATAATAATCACAAATCAATATGCGATATTGCGAATGTTCGGCAAACCGCCCCGATCCATACCTTAAAACACTTAAAACTTTAAACTGCCCGCAAGGGCTTTTGCCAGTGTTGCGCAGCAACAAGCGGTCATGCGCATCACACCCGCCATCGGCAAGGCGGATAGCCGTGATCTCGTGCGGGTATACCCTTCGCCCTGCTATTTTTTGCGTTCTTATAATCCATTGTTATAATGAAGCGGCCTGGGTGTCGCCGGATCACATCGAAAAGGGGTGATGCCCATTTCATTTCCAGAATGGTGCTGCAATGGATTCAATTACGCAAATCGCACTGGGCGCTGCAATCGGGGAAGCCGTCTTGGGCCGCCGCATCGGCAATCGCGCCGCTTTGTGGGGCGGGCTCTGCGGGCTGTTTCCGGATCTGGATGTGCTCATTCCCTTCGGGGGCGCCGTGGAAAACTTCACCTATCATCGCGGCTTCAGCCATTCGATTTTCGTACTGACCGCCCTCACCCCCGTTTTGGTTTGGTTTATCCTCAAAATACATCCGGGCACGCGTGAATACCGCACACGCTGGGGGGTGCTGGTCTTTCTGGCATTGATCACCCACATCCTGCTGGATGGCCTGACGGTGTACGGCACCCAGATCCTGTGGCCCTTGCCCACCCCACCGGTCATGTGGTCCACGCTGTTCATCATCGACCCGGTTTATTCGATCCCGCTGATCGGCGGTGTATTGGCCGCGGTCATCATGTCCCGCAAGCGTGGCCGGGGCCATCGATTCAACACCGTTTGCCTGGCCTTGAGCACCGTTTACCTGGTCTGGAGCATTGGCGCCAAGGTGTATGTCAACGATACCGTTAAACACGAATTGGCGCGGCAAAACATTGCATATCAAAACGTGCTCACCGTGCCGACGCCGTTCAACACGGTGTTGTGGCGGGTGCTCGTGATGGATGATCAGGGTTACTACGAAGGTTTTTATTCTCTGTTGGATCAACAGCGGAACATCCGGTTCATTCATTATCCGCGCAATGAACAACTGCTGGACGGTCTCGCCGAACATTGGCCGGTGCAACGGCTGCGGTGGTTCACCCACGGCTTTTATGCAGTTCAACAACGCGACGACGCCATCGTTTTATCTGATTTGCGAATGGGGCTGGAACCCTACTATGTCTTTCAATTCAAGGTCGCCGAGATGGGAAACCCGCACCCTGTCCCCACCCCGGGCCAACCCATCAGGGGCAACCGGGGCGCAGAGCGTTTGCCCTGGGTCTGGCAGCGGATCTGGAATCCATAGGAAATGGTTAGTGGCTGCATATAAACCAACCCAACAGGAGGTGCCGCATGGGCATTGAAGTAGGCGGGATTTTCGGTCTGATTCTTTTGGTCGCCTGCGTATGGGCCATTGTTCAAATTTTTCAAAGCAGCGCTTCGACGGGCGCGAAGGTGTTTTGGACCGTCCTGGTGCTCATCCTGCCGTTGATCGGATTGATCCTCTGGCTCCTTGCGGGGCCGCGTTCTTCAAAACGGTGAGCTGACGCATCATCCGAGCTGGGCGGAATTTCGCTGTAAAGGGGGATCCGTTTCGGTTTGGGTACCTGAACCTCACCCACCTGTTTGAGGATTACCAATGCAAGCACCGCATCGCCTGAGTGCCGAGAAGGTGCTCGAGCACCATGAAACATCCTTCCAGCAGGGCCTGTCGACGTCCGCGGCAACGCGGCTGCTGGGCGTGTACGGCCCAAACGAACTGATCGAAAAGGGGAAAAAAAAGCCCTGGCGGATTCTGTTGGCCCAGGTGAAGGAGGTCATGATTCTGATCCTGCTGGCTGCCGTGGTTGTTTCGGCGGTGTTGCAGGAATACATCGATGCCATCGTGATTCTCGTCATTGTGGTGCTCAATACGGTTTTGGGGTTCTGGCAGGAGTTCAAGGCCGAAAACGCCATGGCGGCCCTCAAAAAAATGACGGTGCCCCATGTGCGGGTGCGGCGCGACGGCGCAGAGCAACAGATTTCGGCCAAGGACCTGGTCCCGGGCGACATCCTGCTCATCGAAGCCGGGAACATTGTGCCCGCGGATGCCCGGCTGATCTCAGCCGCGAATCTCAAAGTCCAGGAAGCGGCCCTGACCGGCGAATCCGAATCGGTGGACAAAGATACCGGCGCGCTGCCGGACGGCGATCTTGCCCTGGCCGATCGGAAGAACATGACTTACCGGGGCACGGTGGTAACCTACGGACGAGGGGAGGCCGTGGTCACCGGTACCGGCATGCAGACCGAATTGGGCAAAATCGCCACCCTGCTTCAGGACGTGGAGGATGAGCAAACGCCGCTGCAACGGCGCTTGGCGAAGCTGGGCAGATCCTTGGCCATGGCCGCCGGGCTGTTGATCGTCATCGTTGCCGGCATGATCTATCTGCAGGGCGCGGGCGTAAAGGAAATGTTCATGACGGCCATCAGCATGGCGGTGGCGGCCATCCCCGAAGGCCTGCCGGCGGTCGTCACCATTGCCCTGGCTCTGGGCGCACAGCAGATGTTGAAGAAAAAAGCGTTGATCCGGCGACTGCCGGCCGTGGAAACCCTGGGCGGGGTGACCGTGATCTGTTCCGACAAAACCGGCACCCTGACACAGAATAAAATGACGGTCTCGGATGTGGTGCTGCCGGATCGCCGCTATTCCCTTGCCGAAGTGGCGGCCGAACACGGCGCTGATGCCGATCTCGGTCTGCTGTTGCTGACCGGGACGCTGTGCAACGATGCTGTCATCGACGAAAACACGCCCAACGGCACCCTCGGCGATCCCACCGAAGGCGCGCTGGTGCTTGCGGCCCAACAGGCGGGGCTGGTGCAGCGCGATCTGCAAACCCTGCTGCCGCGTGTGCGTGAACTGCCTTTCGATTCCGAGCGTAAACGCATGTCCACCGTTCACGCCCTGTCGCCGCCTTCCCAGGGGACGACTTTGCACCCTGTTCTCGCCGCCGCCGTACAGCAGGGGCAGGCCGATCACCTGGTGCTGACCAAAGGGGCGACCGATGGTTTGATCGAGGTGTGCGGTCGCATCCTTATAAATGGCGCCATTCAACCCCTCAGCGAAAAGAAAAAGGCGGCGCTTTCAGCCGAAAACGCCGCGATGGCAAAAAGCGGCATTCGGGTGCTGGGTCTGGCCTATCGGTTGATGACTGTCGCGGAGCTGGACCAACCGGCGCACTATGAGCAGGATCTGGTCTTTCTGGGTATGGCGTGCATGCTCGATCCGGTGCGTCCCGAAGCCATAGAGTCCGTTCGGCTGTGCAAGCAGGCCGGGATTCGTCCGGTTATGATCACCGGCGATCATCCCCTGACGGCTGTCGCCATCGCCAAAACGTTGGGGCTGACCACCTCAGATACGGTGCTGACCGGGCAGGACCTCGACAAGATGACCATCGACGCACTCAGTGCCCGAATCAAGGCGGTTTCCGTCTTTGCGCGCGTCTCGCCCAAGCATAAAATGGCCATCATCGACGCGCTGCAGGCCCAGCATGAGGTCGTCGCGATGACGGGCGACGGCGTCAACGATGCACCGGCGCTGAAATCCGCCGACATTGGTGTGGCCATGGGGATTACGGGTACCGACGTCAGCAAAGAATCCTCCGATATGGTCCTGCTGGATGATAATTTTGCCACCATCGTCGCCGCCGTCAAAGAAGGTCGCCGCATATACGATAACATCCGCAAATTTGTCAGGTACATCCTCACCGGCAATACTGGTGAGATCGTTGTCATGCTCACCGGGCCGCTGGTCGGCATGCCGCTGCCGCTGCTGCCGATTCAAATTTTATGGATCAATCTGGTGACCGATGGCGTGCCGGCCGTTGCTTTGGGTTTCGAAGATGCCGAGCACGATGTGATGAACCGGCCGCCCTACGATCCGCAGGAAGGCATTTTCGCCCGCGGGCTGGGATTACAGATTCTCGTCATGGGATTCATTATCGGGCTGATGTCGGTAGGGACCGGGTACTGGTTCTGGGATGGCGGTGCCGGTTCGAACGCCTGGCAGACCATGGTGTTCACCATGCTGACCTTCTGTCAGATGGCCTATGCGCTGTGTGTGCGCAGGCGAACGCAATCGCTGTTTACGAAATCCTGGCTCGGCAACCCGATGCTGTTGCTGGCCATCGGCATCACACTGACCCTGCAGTTGATTCTTATTTATGTCCCGTTTTTCAACATCGTGTTTCGCACCACGCCGCTGCGGCCGGCGGAACTGGGTGTCTGCGCCGTCGGCGCCCTGGTGATTATATTGATTGCGGAATCGAGAAAACTGTTTCTGCGTCACAAACAGCATTGAAGCCGGCGCATCATTCCGTCGACAGCGGCAGGTGGCATCTTGCGTCACTGAGCATCATCGACGGTCCCCTCCTTTGCAGCTCTCATCAACGGCAACCCGCCCCGGATGCCTCGTTCAGGGGCGCTGGCGCCTGTTTGCCAAAGGGCCATATATGACCTTTGGGTAAATGTGACCACCAAATCCAGGCATGATCGGATCGGGCCCGCCGGTGTTGCTGTTTCCGGTTCCCCCACTAATTCAGCACGATGCGACTGAAATGCAGAATAAAAATGGCATGGTATGAAGCTTGCTCTTTAAAACTGCAGATAAAAACCCGCCGGGTCGCCGTCCTGCAACTGTCTTGCCGGCACCCCGCAGGTCATGCCCGCAATCAAAGAAACGTGCGGGAAATCGTCGGTTAACGGTCTATGCCTTTTGTTGAGAGGTTACCGCAATGATTGTCTTTAGAATGACCATGAACACAATCCCGGAGAAGCGGTTGGAAATACAGCAAACCCTTCTTTCGATGATCGAACCGACGGTAAAGAAGGCGGGTTGCCTAAGTTTCGGCGTGTTTTGCGACATTGAGAACGCAAACCGTTTCAGCCTGCTGGGGGAGTGGAAAACCCGTCAATACCTGAACCGTCATCTGTCATCTCAAGAGTTCGGCGTCTTGTTGGGTACAAAAGCGCTGTTATGCGAACCTTTGGAAATACAGATTTACACGGTTTCACATTTAGAAGGAATGACGGCTATCAAGAAAATCAGGAACAAAGCAGGTTCAGCGGCGGTACCCAACGCCGACAGCAGGAGGTAAGTCATGACGGAATGGAATCAACCCTCCGGGGGGTCCGTACCAACCTTGGAAGAGGTAGTGGAGAAAATTCGGCAGCAGCTGAATCGCTTCAAGGGCAGAATGGGTCTGATTCTCCCGGCCGTTGTGGTGGTCGTTGCCCTTTGGAGCGCATGGTTCACCGTTCAACCCGAGGAGACCGGCATTGTGCAACGCTTCGGCAAGGTCATGCGCACGGCCGGCCCGGGGCTGCATTTCAAGCTGCCGTACCGCATCGAAAAGGTTCGCCTGGTGCCGACGGCGCGCGTGCTCAAGGAAGAGTTCGGTTTTCGAACGGTGTCCGCCGTTCCCGGTGAAAAGACCCGTTACGATACGCGCGGTACTTACAAAGACGAATCGCTGATGCTGACCGGTGACTTGAACGTGATCGATGTCCAGTGGATCGTCCAGTACCGAATAGAAGACCCTATTCTTTACCTGTTTAAGGTGCGCGACACATTGAAAACAATTCGCGACACCACCGAGGCGGTCATGCGCCAAGCGGTGGGCAACCGTCTGGGCAGCGAAGTGCTGACCACCGGGCGGGTGGCGGTGGCCAGTGGAGCAAAGATCGAGATCCAGAAAATCCTGACGGCCTATGAAACCGGTGTGCGCCTGGTGACCGTGGAACTTCAGGACGTCACTCCGCCGGACGCGGTAAAGCCGGCCTTCAATGAAGTCAATGAGTCCCGGCAGGACAAAGAGCGCACCATCAATATCGCCCAGGAACAGGCCAACCGGGAAATCCCCAAAGCCCGGGGCGTGGCCGTGCAAAGCATCAGTGAGGCCGAAGGCTATGCCCTGGAACGTGTAAACCGGGCCCAAGGCGAGGCCACCCGCTTCGAGGCCATTTTGGGACAGTATCAGCAGGCGCCCCTGGTCACCCGCCGCCGACTTTACCTTGAGGTCATGACCGGTTTTCTGGCGGACATGAAGGGGCTTTATATCGTGGATAAGGACCAGAAGGCCATGGTGCCGTGGCTCCCACTGGATTCCGGCACGCAACCAGCGGCACAAGGGAGGCAACCATGAAGTATACCGGCAAAGCAATCGGCATCGTAATCGCGGTGGTGGTCGTCATCCTGCTCTATGGTGCTCTGTACACGCTGGAGGAGGGCCGGCAGGCGATTGTCGTGCAATTCGGCCGACCGGTCGGCGAAACGATCACCGAGGCGGGCCTGCACATGAAACTGCCCTTTTTGCAAGAGGTCCGGCGATTCGAAAAGCGCCTGCTGGTCTGGGATGGCGATCCGAACCAGATTCCCACCAAGGGACGTGAGTTCATCTGGGTGGATACCACCGCCCGCTGGCGAATATCCGACGCAAGGAAATTTCTGGAGAACGTGGCCAACGAGGCGGGGGCCCAGTCGCGTCTGAACGACATTCTCGATTCGGTGGTGCGCGACCAGGTGTCCAGCAGCGAGCTCGTGGAGCTCGTCCGCAGTGCTTCGTGGAAATTGCCTGAGGGAGAAGTATTGGATGAGGTCCCAAAAGAACGCGAAGAAGAGTTGAAGAGGGAGATCGCCCGCGGCAGGGAGGAGATCACGCGCACCATCCTGGCTGAAGCACAGAAGATCATTCCGCAATACGGCATCGAGTTGGTGGACGTGCGCATCAAGCGTCTCGATTATGTGGAAAGCGTTCGCGAAAAGGTCTATGAGCGCATGATCTCCGAGCGCAAACGCATTGCCGCAAAGTTTCGCTCCGAAGGCGAAGGCCGTAGCGCTGAAATTCTTGGGACCATGGAAAAAGAACTGCGCCGAATCCGCTCGACCGCCTACCGCCGGGTGCAGGAGGTTCAAGGGCAGGGCGATGCCGATGCCACCGGCATTTACGGCCGTGCTTATGATAAAGATCCAGAATTCTATGCTTTTTTGCGCACCCTTGAAAGCTACAAGGACAAGGTCAATCCGAACGCCGTTTTGATCCTGACCACGGACAGCGATATTTATCGATACATCAAAAACGCGAATCCAATTATGGATGGACAACAGTCAGGAAAGTAGAACCGGCCACCATGGACAATAAAGAACCACACAAAAATTTGGCGGATAAGCTGCGTTCCTTTTTCAACCTCGACAATCCTCCGCAAAAGCAGACAGGATTGCCGGCCAAAAAGCGGTTTAACCTCTGGTATTTCGTATTGGCCATGATTCTATTTACTTATCTGCAGCCGGTGCTGTTTTCTGCTAAAACGGAAACGATTTCCTACAGCCAGTTCAAGCAGTATGTCGACCAGGGCGTCGCGGGAGAATTGATCATCGGACCGGAAAGTATCAAGGGCACGCTGGCAGGAACCCCCAAACGAGCGTTTACCACCGTCCGGGTCCATGATCCGGAATTGGTGGGGCAGCTCGATGAGGGCCTGATAAATTATTCCGGAAGGAATGAAAACAGATTCCTGGGCAGCCTCATCTCCTGGATTCTGCCGCTTGGCATTATGTTCCTGATATGGCGGTTCGCCATGAAAAAGATGGGCGCGGGCATGGGCGTCATGTCTTTTTCCAAGAGCAAGGCCAAGATTTTCGCGCAAAGCGACACCAAGGTCTCTTTCGCCGATGTGGCCGGCATCGATGAGGCCAGGGAAGAGCTCGAGGAGGTGGTCGAATTTCTGAAAACGCCGGAAAAATTTCAGAAATTGGGAGGCAGAATCCCCAAAGGGGTGTTGCTGGTCGGTCCGCCGGGCACCGGCAAGACCCTGCTGGCGCGTGCCGTGGCCGGGGAGGCCAAAGTGCCGTTCTTTTCCATCAGCGGGTCCGAATTCGTGGAGATGTTCGTCGGCGTCGGAGCGGCCCGTGTGCGTGATCTGTTTTCACAGGCCGCGGCGCAAGCGCCGTGTATCATCTTCATCGATGAGCTGGACGCTCTGGGCAAGGCACGGGGCATGAACGTGATGGGCGGGCATGACGAACGGGAACAAACTTTGAACCAGCTCCTGGTGGAGATGGACGGTTTTGAAACCAATAAAGGGGTTATTATCATGGCCGCCACCAACCGGCCTGAAATTCTGGACCCGGCCCTGATGCGGCCGGGGCGTCTGGACCGGCAGGTCCTGGTGGATCGACCGGATATCAACGGGAGGGAGGCGATCCTCAAGATCCATTCGCGGCACGTGGCGCTGGGGCCCGAAGTCGATCTGCGCCGGATCGCCGGCCGCACACCGGGCTTCGTGGGCGCGGATTTGGCCAACATCATCAATGAAGCCGCGCTGTTGGCGGCCCGCAACGATAAGGACGCCGTGGCGCCCAGTGATTTCGACGAAGCCATCGATCGTGTGGTCGCCGGTCTCCAGAAGAAAAACCGGGTGATGAATGCGCGGGAGAAAGAAATCGTCGCCTTCCATGAATCCGGGCATGCGATTGTGGCCGAGTCGGTGGAACATGCCGATCCGGTGCATAAAATTTCGATCATTCCCCGTGGGATCGCCGCTCTCGGATACACCCAACAGCAGCCAACGGAGGACCGCTATTTGTTGACCCGCTCTGAGCTGAACGATCGCCTGGCCGTTCTATTGGGCGGCCGGGTGGCGGAAGAACTGGTGTTCAATGAAATCTCCACCGGGGCACAGAACGATCTGCAGCGGGCCTCGGACATCGCCCGCGCCATGGTCACGGAGTACGGCATGAGTGACCTGCTGGGTCTGGTGAGCTATGAGCGTCCGCGTCAGGCCATGTTCCTTCCGGACAGCTTTTCCCAGGGCAAAAACTACAGTGAAGCCAAGGCTTCGCAAATCGACGACGAAGTCACGCGCTTTGTCCATGAAGCACATCAGCGCGTGCGTAAGATCCTCGCGGAGCGGCGGACCGTCTTGAATAATTTGGCCCGGCTGCTTTCTGAAAAGGAGAGTGTGCAGGGCGATGAGCTCCGACGGATGCTATCGGATGCTGCACCTGCAATGGCATCCTAGCGCGCCCTTGGCGTGGCGTACCCTCTTGCCGGGCACCTCGGGTTCAGAGAGGAAGAGGATACAAAAATGGACACCAGATGGATGGCCATCGCAATCCTGGCCGTCCTTGGCGTGCGGAGCACCCTGATGGACAGTGGAAACAATTGATGGCAGCCCTGTTTTCTGTTATTTTTTTGGAGTCCTGCATTCTTGTCGGCCAGCATGGGATCCATTAATGGTAAAGAGCTTTCTGGATATTCACAACAGTATCTTAGGGGCCATGCGCGAGCCCTTGATCGTGCTCGACCGTGATTTGCATGTCGTAATGGCCAACCCATCCTTTTACCGGACATTCAAGGTCAAGCCTACGCAGACCGAGGGCGCGCTGATATACGACCTGGGCAACCGGCAATGGGACATCCCCGAACTCCGAAAATTGCTGGAGGAAATCCTGCCTCAAAATACCGGTTTTTACGATTTCGAGGTGACGCATGACTTTCAAAGCATCGGGTACAAGATCATGCGTTTGAATGCCAGGCGGATCAATGCGGAAGGGGTCCAAAACCATTTGATTCTGTTGGCTATCGAGGATGTGACCGAGCGCGAGTATTACAAAAGGCACCTCGAGGAGTTGGTTGAAGAACGAACGGCCGAGATAAAAAAGCTCAAGGAGCAGCTCGAAGCCGAAAGAGCCTATCTTCAGGAAGAAATCAAACTGGTTTACAACCATGAGGACATCATCGGGAACAGCGATGCTATCAATTACGTGTTTTATAAGGTGGAGCAAATCGCAGGCACCGATACAAACGTGCTGATACTCGGCGAAACCGGAACCGGCAAGGAATTGGTGGCGCGCGCCATTCACGGTGCAAGCCTGCGCAAGGCGCGTGCCCTGGTCAAGATGAATTGCGCCGCACTGCCTGCCAATCTGATCGAAAGTGAACTCTTCGGTCATGAAAAAGGCGCCTTCACCGGCGCGCAGTCCAGGCGCCTGGGACGCTTCGAAGTCGCCGACGGCGCGACCCTGTTCTTGGACGAGATCGGCGAACTGCCCCTCGAACTGCAGCCCAAGCTGCTTCGGGTGATCGAGGACGGGGAGTTTGAACGGCTGGGCAGCTCGGAAACCCGAAAAGTGAATGTCCGCATCATTGCCGCCACCAATCGCGATCTGCATGCGGAGGTTCAAAAAGGCGCTTTCCGGGAGGACCTGTGGTACCGGTTGAACATTTTCCCGATCACCATGCCGCCCTTGCGCGACCGCCTGGAGGACATCCCGCTGCTGGTCAACTTTTATATCGACCGGATTGCAAGGAGATTGGGCAAGGTCATCCAGGTGGTGCCGGCGGGCGTCATGGACGCGCTGGGGCACTATCACTGGCCCGGCAATGTGCGCGAGCTGGAAAATGTCCTCGAACGGGCGGTGATCAACTCCTCGGGCCCCAAGCTGCGGTTGGTGGACGAATTGAAAAGACTCCGTCAGGATACCCCCAGGACCGACCAAACCCTGGCACATGTCGAACGCAACTACATCAAGCGTGTGCTGGAGCAGACCGGATGGAAGGTGAGCGGTAAAAACAGCGCGGCTGAAATCCTGGGTCTGGACCGCAGTACATTGCGCGCCCGCATGCGAAAACTCGATATCCGCAAGCCTTGAAGCTTCCTTTTGATTTTTAACCGCCATTATCGCCGGAACTGAACTGCATGCAAGGCGGTACAATGGGTCATATATACGAAAAGAGGACACAATGGGCGACAAAGGAAAAAAGGACAAAGACAAGCGCAAGGAGCAGAAAAAGAGCAGGCAAGCTTCGGTGGAGGAAAAACGCAGGCAAAAAAGCGATAAATCGGCTGTCCCGGGGATTCATGACAAATAACGACACTGCCGGAAAGGACGGACCCGGCGTCACGCCGGCGGCCGAATCGACAGGCGCGGCCGGTTGCCTGCAGGCAAGAACGAAGCCTTGACACTGACGATCGATCTTTCTACCATGTCGGGATAATTACAACAAATAACACGATATGTCGTCGTTGAAGGCAGCCTATGCGATCTAATGCGTTTCCCATCGTGGGCATCGGCGCTTCGGCCGGAGGCCTGGAGGCCCTGGAGCTGTTCCTGCGCCACGTTCCGGATGGAAGTGGCATGGCCTTTGTTATCGTTCAACATCTGGACCCGAACCACAAAGGCATCCTGGTGGAACTGCTCCAGCGGACAACGACCATGCCCGTGGTCCAGATCAAGGATCGCCAGCAAATCGCGGCGGACTGCGTCTATGTCATCCCGCCCAACAAAGACCTGTCGATCCTGCACGGCGTGCTGCACTTGCTGGAACCGGCCGCCCCCCGGGGGTTGCGTCTGCCCATCGATTTTTTCTTTCGCTCCCTGGCGGATGATTGCGGCTCCCGGAGCATCGGTGTCATCCTGTCGGGCATGGGATCCGACGGCACCCTGGGACTCAGGGCCATCAAGGAGAAGGCCGGGGTGGTCCTTGTGCAGACGCCGGCTTCGGCCAAGTTCGACGGCATGCCGCGTAGCGCTATCGCCGCCGGATTGGCCGACGTGGTCGCCCCGGCGGAGGAGTTGCCGGTTCGCATCGCCACCTATTTGAAACGCGCGCCCCTTGACGACAAGAGCGATTCGCGCCTGGCGTCCAAAACCCAGAGTGCCCTCGAAAAAATCTATATCCTGCTGCGTACCCAGACCGGCCATGATTTTTCCCTCTACAAGAAGAGTACCATCTACCGTCGCGTCGAGCGGCGCATGGGATTGCACCAGATTGACAAGATCGCCCTTTATGTGCGGTATCTGCGCGAAAATCCCCAAGAGGTCGAGCTGCTCTTCAAGGAGCTGCTGATCGGTGTGACCAGTTTTTTCCGCGATCCGCCGGCATGGGCGCAGCTCAAGGCGCAGTACCTGCCGGGCCTGCTGGCCGCCCATGCCGACGGCGCTGCGCTGCGCGCATGGGTGTGCGGCTGTTCCACGGGCGAAGAGGCTTATTCCCTGGCCATGGTTTTCAAGGAGGTCCTGGCGCAGGCCAAACCGGCCGGCAACGTTTCGCTCCAGATCTTCGCCACGGACCTGGATCGGGACGCCATCGACAAAGCGCGCGCGGGCATCTACCCGGCCAATATTGCCGCGGATGTCTCCGACGAGCGGCTGCAACGGTTTTTTGTCCGGGACGACTTGGGGTACCGGGTGATCAAGGAGATTCGCGAAATGGTGATCTTCGCTCCCCAGAACGTGATCATGGACCCGCCCTTCACCAAGATGGATCTGCTGATCTGCCGCAACTTGCTGATCTACCTGGACCAGGAGATGCAAAAGAAACTCATGCCGCTGTTTCACTACAGCCTGAACGCCGACGGTATCCTGTTCCTGGGAAGCGCGGAGACCATCGGGGCCTTTACCACGCTGTTCGCCCCGCTGGACGGCAAAAACCGTTTTTACCGGCGCCTGGACACGCCGCAGTGGGCGGAGCCGATCGACTTTCCAGCCGCCTTTACGCCCCACCCGCCGTCGTCGGCCGACGATCCGGCCCCGGCCCGCAAGCCGGGCGCCAACCTGCAGTCCCTGGCGGAGCTGTATTTGTTGCAGCACCACTGCCCGGCGGCGGTGCTGACCAACGACAAGGGGGACATCCTCTTTATCAGCGGACGCACGGGCAAGTATTTGGAGCCGGCGGCGGGCAGGGCCAACTGGAACGTTTTCGCCATGGCGCGCGAGGGGTTGCGCTACGTGCTCAACACGGCCTGGCGCAAGGCGCTGCAGCAAAACGCCGCGGTTGTGCTCAAGGGCGTGCAAGTGGACAGCAATGGCGGGTTGCAGATCGCGGACGTCACCGTTGAGGCCATCACGGCGCCCGCTGCACTGAAAGGGATGATGATGGTCGTCTTTGAGCAGACGCACACACCCCCCGAGGCCGAATCCGCGCCCGATTCCGCGCGGGCCGATGGCCGCGGCGCGGATCTGACGGACCTGGAGCGCGAATTGCAGCAGGCCCGCGATGAGATTCAAACCTGCCGGGAAGAGAGGCGCACTTCCCAGGAAGAGCTCAAATCCACCAACGAGGAGTTGCAGTCCACTAACGAAGAGTTGCAAAGCACCAACGAAGAGTTGACCACCTCCAAGGAAGAGATGCAGTCCCTCAACGAGGAGCTTCAAACCATTAACCACGAACTGCAGGCCAAGGTGGACGAGCTGTCCCAGGCCAACAACGACATGAAGAACCTGCTCAACAGCACCGACATCGCCACCCTCTTTCTGGACGATGCGCTCACGGTGCGCCGCTTCACCGACCGGACCACCCAGATCATCAAGCTGATCCCCGGCGACGCGGGGCGGCCGATCACCGACGTCGTCACCGACCTGGACTATCCGCAGATGACGGCGGACGCGAAGGAGGTGTTGCGGACCCTGGTGTTCACCGAAAAGCAGGTCGCCACCCATGACGGGCGCTGGTTTTTGGTGCGCATCATGCCTTATCGAACCATGGATAACCGCATTGACGGGGTGGTCATCACCTTTTCCAACATCACCGAGGCCAAGGCGTTGGAGGCCCGGTTGCGCCAAGCCTTGGCCGAGAACGAAAAGCGCGACGGAAAGGGAAACGCATGAAAAGGGACGAACCCAGCGCCCTGGATGGCGCCGAACTGAGGCGTCGGGCCGAGGACCGCCTGCGGGAACGCGGCCTGCCGGGTGCGGCAGACCGGCGGCAGACGGCGGATTTGCAGCGGCTCGTGCACGAACTGCAGGTTCACCAGATCGAGCTGGAGATGCAGAACGAAGAGCTGCATGCGTCCCGGGCCGAGATGGAGGCCTTGCTGGAGCGCTACACCGATCTTTACGATTTTGCGCCGGTGGGCTACCTGACCCTGAACCGCGAGGGTGCGATCCAACAGATCAATTTGACCGGGGCCCGCCTTCTGGGTTTGGAGCGCAGCAGGCTGATAGGAAGGCGCTTGGGCCTTTTCGTGGCCGAACCGGACCGGGCGCGCCTCAACACTTTTGTGGAGAACGCATTTGTCGGCCAGGCCGAATCCTCAGTCGATTTGACCCTCGGGCCGGAAGAAGGGCGTGGGCCGGTGAATGTCTTGATGACCGCCGCCGGTTCCCACGACGGGCAGGAGTGCCGCGCCATGATGGTGGATATCACCGAGCGCCGGCAGGCGGCCGAAAAGTTGGCCCACGCCTATGAAGAGGTCGAGACGCGTGTCGTCCAACGCACTCGGGATCTGATCGCGTCCAACAAGGCCCTGGAGCTGGAGGTTCTGCGTAGAAATACGGTGGAAGAGTCGCTGCGCTTAAAAACAGCCGAGTTGAAAGACAAGGCCACCCGTCTCGAGGAATCCAACATCGCTCTTAAAGTGCTGCTCAAGCAGCGGGAAGCGGACAAGGAGGAGCTGGAGCATAAAGTGCTGTTGAACCTCAACCAACTGGTCATGCCCTACCTGGAAAAGATCAAACGGCGCAAGCTGGACGCCAGACTCAAAGCCTACATCGCCGTTCTGGAGTCGAACCTGAAGGAGATCGTGTCGCCCTTTTCGAGCAACTTGGCCAGCCGGTTTTTGCGGTTCTCGCACACCGAACTGGAGGTGGCCAACCTCATTCGCCAGGGCCACAGCACCAAGGCCATCGCGGAAATGATGAATCTGGCGGAAAGCACCATCGATTTTCACCGTAACAACATCCGGGCCAAACTCGGCATCAAAAACAAGAAGATCAATCTGAAAACCTTCCTTTCCACCATCGAATAGTATCGGGTTTATCCCGGTATTATCCCCGTAATCATCCCGCCTTGTGTCTGTTCGCAAATGTAGTAATATTGATCATGATGAGACGATGCGGAGTCGAGCCTCTGTTGCCTTCCTGTTCAGTATGCGCTGCCGCGGATTCTAAATCTTCACCAATAGCCCCTTGAAAAACGCACTGCATTTTCAGCAACCCCTTTTCGGTCGGGGGAGACGCACATATTCCGATGACAGGCATCCGTTGCTGCCGTCAGACGCAATCAACCCTAACAGAGCCACCAGCCGTGGATAGTCATGAGCGAGAAAAAGCTCACAGCGCGGTTCAAGGCAACAAACAATAGATTGCCGCAATCATGCAGCAATCAAGAAGGAGGCGTGTATGCGACATTTGAATCCGGCCCTCATGGGCGGCGTTTTGCTGCTAGCCGCAGCGCTCACGGGTTGTGCAAGCGGCCCTTCATTCCATCAGAGTGCCGAGGAATCCAAGTCGGCGATCCGCGCCGCCGAGGTGGCCGGATCGATGGAAAGTCCCACCGCTGGGTATCATTTACATCTGGCCAAGGAGCAACTGGCGCGTGCCGAGGCGCTGGCCGCAGCCGGCGAAAAGGAACGGGCCGCTTCCATGCTGACACGGGCCGAAGCCGATGCTGAACTGGCGATCGCGCTCTCACACGAGCAGGATGAGAGGGCGGATGCTGCCGAGGCGATCGAGCGGGTGCGCAAATTTAGGGAAGATAACCAATTGCCCCGCTTGTCCATAGACTAGAAAGGAGCGACCCATGAAAATGACAAAATATCTGATGCTCGTTGCCTGCGCGGGATTTCTCGCCGGTTGTGCTGCCACCGTCCCTATGGAACTAACCAAGGCCCGCCAAGCCTACCAGTATGCAAACGCGGGTCCTGCGGCGCAACTGGTTCCGGCGGAGCTGTACAAGGCCGAGCAGGCCCTCGACCGTGCGGAGGCGTCCTTCTTGAAAGATCCCGATTCGTTTCAGACCAAAGACCTTGCATATGTGGCCGAGCGCAAGGCCATGATGGCGGATGCACTCGCCTCCATCGCTTCCCAGAAAAGGGATGCCGCACAGGCGAACAGGGATTACCAGTCGTCCCAGAGCGAGATTATTGCGAAGACGAAAGAGGACTTGTCCAGGACACAAACGGAAAAGAGGCAGGCGGCAACCGCGGCTGAGGCAGCCACCCTTGCAGTGCGGCAACAGGCCCGGCTCGACACCCAACAGCGATCGGCCGATCGGGCAGCCTTAGATGCGGCCGCCAAATTCGAGGCCGAGCAACAGGCCCGGCGCGAAGCTGAACAGCGGACGGCTGTTGCCCAGGCACAACTGGCAAAGGTCGCCATGCTGAAGGAAGAGGCCCGCGGTCTCGTCATCACCCTGTCGGGAAGCGTCGTCTTTGCTTCGGACCAAGCGACGATCCTGCCGGCGGCGCAGTCCCGCCTGAACCAGGTCGCCGAGGCCCTTATGTCGACCGACAAAAACCGTATGCTGATCGTGGAGGGCCATACGGACGCTCAGGGTTCTGCCGCCTACAACATGGATTTGTCCCAGCGGCGGGCGGAATCGGTGCGCGCTTACCTCATCTCGCGTGGATATCCGGCCCAATTCATAGCGTCCCGAGGCATCGGAGAGGTGCGACCCATCGCCGACAATGCGAGCCCCGAAGGCCGATCCAACAATCGGCGTGTGGAGATCATTGTGCAGCCAGGAACCAACCAGTGAGTTCGTAGGGAATCAACCGGATTGCGCTCGCGTCGCATCCGGGCCGGGGAACAACGGTGCGTATTCACTTCCCGGCCACTCTAAACGCAGAAGAAGAAACAGCGGCCGCATTGTTATGAGAGCCGAAAACAGGCCATCAAGGGGAATAACAAATGGATAAAACCAAAACATCCTTGGCGAATGGTATTCTCTTGGCGGTAGCACTGCTGCTGGGTGCATCGAACGCCCTGGCAGGACCCTACGGTGAAATCGTCGTCTTCGGTGACAGCCTGTCGGACAATGGCAATTACGTGCTGTATGACGGCCAGCCTGCGCCTGATCCGGCATTGTACTGGGAAGGCCGTTTTTCCAACGGACGGGTGTGGGTCGAATATTTGACCGACCCGACCCACTTTGACACCAATTTGAGCGGCCGAGCCTATGGTGGCGCCGAAACCTCCGGATCGCTGCCGCCGGGACTGATCGAACAGGTGCGGTTGTATATCCTCCTGGCGGCGGGTGCTTCGCTTTCGCCGACAAACCTTTATGTCGTCTGGATCGGCGGCAACGATTTTCTCAACGGGGATGGAGATTATCAAATCGCGGTCGACAATATCAACGTCGCCGTGACGGAATTGGTCGACAATGGGGCTATGTCGATACTGATTCTGAATTTACCCGATCTGGGCAGCATACCGTCCACGTTGGGTTCAAACGAAGCAGAGCCGGCCACTGCATTTACCGTCAACTTCAATGCGGCACTGGCAAACATGATCGACACATTCAGTACCGCGCACCCGGGCATAGGCATCTATGAATTTGACGTTGAGGCGTTGTTCTTGGAAGTACGCAACAACCCGACCGCCTTCGGCTTCACTAACGTGACCGACCCGGCACCCAATTTCGCAGTCGAGAATGATTTCGATGGCGAAGGCTCCCTTTTTTGGGATGATGTGCACCCGACAACCCATATGCACGCCCTGATTGCAGACCATGTATATGACGACTTAAGCGCGCAACTGCCGGCCGATACAGCCGACGTACCTGCGCAAAAGAATGAGAACGCCTCATGCTTTATACGGGCCGTGGTTTGGAAGTAATGCGTTATCCCTGTCGGACAGGATATCGTCGCTGCCCGCAGCCCATGGCCTGTGACAGCAATTCATGATCCGGCATCATCGTAGCTCATGCACCACCTGAAAAGGAGGAAAACAACATGCAACTGGACATAGCGCCACAGCCCGTAATCGCATTGATCGCGGGGGTCCTGATTCTCGTGGTTCCCAGACTTCTGAATTATATTGTTGCCGTCTATCTCATCATATTCGGCATTCTCGGACTGGTTCGATGATCGGCCAGTGGCGACTTGCGTTGGCCGTTTTCCATTAATGCCGCAAATTATCGGCTGTTGCCAATCCTGTCGATGAACAAAGGGGGTCGAAATGAAAAAACTTAAAATCGTAAGTACGTTGGTTTTTCTATTTGTCATCGTCGCGTGCGCCGGACCTCAAACAAGAACTCAAAAAGGGGGTGTTTACGGGGCTGCCGGCGGTGCTGCCGCGGGTGCGGTTATCGGCCAGCTGATTGGCCGGGATACGCAAAGCACGCTTTGGGGCGCAGCGATCGGTGCAGCCGTCGGTGGTCTGGGAGGCGCCGGAGTGGGCAGAATGATGGACAACCAGGAAAGTGAAATGCGCGGGGTCCTGGCCGGTTCCGAAGCTGCCGCCATACGCCGGGAAGGCAACCTGCTTGCGGTGACCTTTAAAGGCGATGTGACTTTTGACACCAACGCCACAGCGGTCAAGCCCGGCCTTTATGCCGAGATCGACCGCGTTGCCGATGTCCTCACCCGCTATCCGGAAACCCTGATCAGGGTTGAGGGGCACACGGACAGTGTCGGGGCGGATGCCTACAACATGGACCTCTCCGTCAGACGCGCGGATGCCGTCGGCAATCTCCTGGTGCAAAGAGGAGTGAGCATGGGCCGCATTCAAACCGTCGGCTTTGGCGAAACAATGCCGGTGGCCACGAACGCCACCGAAGCGGGCCGCCAGCTCAACCGCAGAGTCGAATTGAAGATTGTGCCGCAAACGCAATAGCCCTCCTTCGATACAATAGTATGGGGATTAACCCCATATTTACCCAATAACAGTCAAATATTGCATCGATGGGGAACATGGTAACATTACAGTGAAGATATACGTCATTTCAATGCCCGTCTTTTCGACCTGGCAACATAAGGATGCTGAAAAGATGGGGGATCGACTCACTCAATCAGGCGCACCCCAAAAGCGTTCAGGGGCGTCGGAAAGGAGCATGTCATGCTTTGGACACTATTCGTGATTCTATTGGTTCTCTGGGCCCTGGGATTGCTGACCGGCTACACGATGGGCGGCGTCCTTCACGTCCTGCTGGTGATTGCCATCATCGTGATGCTGGTGCAGGTCCTTCAGGGCCGGAAACGCATTTAACCGTCACAGGGAGAAGCAAGTGCGCATATCGTCATCCGTCACCATCTGTTCCAATAAAGCCCTGTGCGCATGCGCCGCCGTCATCTGCTTGATGCTGGTTTTTCCATATCCCGCCAATGGGGGTGCGGAAAGCGCCGCGTACAGGGGCGCGGATGCATTCCTGACCGGTTTCATCGCCTCCGTCCTCGAACGGGAGCTGCAATGGGACAGAAACAGCTATTCGCTGCAG
This sequence comes from Desulfatitalea alkaliphila, assembly GCF_022968795.1. GTDB lineage: Bacteria > Desulfobacterota > Desulfobacteria > Desulfobacterales > Desulfosarcinaceae > Desulfatitalea > Desulfatitalea alkaliphila. The sequence goes on along the minus strand of NZ_JALJRB010000003.1, from coordinate 200,457 downwards.
GTGGTCGACGCAGTGGCAACGATTACCCTGTTTGAAGCGGATCCACAGCGAAAGGCGGCCGCCGGCGATCAACTGCGCACCATCGACGGGCTGCTGGGCGTATCGATTGTGGTCAAGCCATCCAGCGCCGATCAAGGGGGCGGGCTGCGTCGTTGGATGGGCCTCACCGGCGATGGTAAGATATTTCCCACCGGCGACCTGTTCCGGCCGCTTATCGCCGACCCCAAGCAGCCCCAATTTTTTGCCGGCTTTTACCGCTTCGAGTCCTTGGGGGTGGGATACACCATGGCCTCCGTGGGCTTTGGAGAGACCTTCGGTTTGTACCGCTTCTTCGGCAGCCGCGAGGGCGACGGCTTGCAACTGAGCCTGGCCGCCGCACTGTTCGCCAAGTTCAACATGAGCACGCCTTCCTATGATTTGATCAACGCCGATTACACCATCGGTCTTGCCACCACCTACCGGCGCGGCGACCATTCCCTGCGCTCGCGCATTTATCATGAGAGCTCGCACCTGGGGGATGAATTGCTTCAAAGCGTGAATCCTCCCGATCGGGTGAATTTGAGCTATGAGGCGGTGGAACTCATCTATTCCCGGGAATGGCGCGGGCTTAGGGTGTACGGCGGGGGCGAGTACCTGGTGCACAAGACGCCGGAAGATCTCAAGCCGCTTATGGCCCACTGGGGGCTCGAATTTCGCGGGCGTCAGCCCATTTTGTGGAACGGCAGACCGGTTGCCGGCGTCGACATGAAGAGTTCGGAAGAGAATGACTGGCCCATCGATACCAATGTGAGGGCCGGTCTCGAGTTTGGGCGGCCCAATCCCGGGCAGCGGCGCTTGCGCCTGCTTGTCGAGTGGTACAATGGGTACGATCCCCACGGACAGTTTTACAAGAACAGAATCATGTACTACGGCCTGGGGGTCTCCCTGGGATTTTGAAAGCGCTTTTTGAACCCGGTCGTGCCGCGGGCCGTGCCATGGGCGTGGCTGATAGCCTGTGCGCGGGACGGATGTCGATAATATGGGGTTGAAACCCATTTTTACCCCATATTTATCCAATCTTGCTTATGCCTGACGATATGCTAATTTTATACGTAACGATACTGTGCGGTTTGATGCCGACACCCCCTCTGATTTTTCGCTGACGCGGTTTTCACTGCTCCAGAAGTTGATTCCAAATACGCCTGCAAGTGTTCCGGATGGAACTGTTTTTCCCTTCAGGCCGTACCGTCCGCATTGGTAATGAATGACAACTATTCATACGCAGGAGGAGAAGAAATGAGCGCACTCAAAATTGCGGCCGTCATATTGATCGTTGCCGGCATATTGGGATTGGCCTATGGCGGTTTCACCTACACCCGGGGCACCCATGAGGCCAAGTTGGGACCGCTGGAGCTGTCGGTCAAAGACAAAGAGCGGGTCAATGTTCCCGTTTGGGCCGGCGTGGGGGCGATCGTGATCGGCGGTGTACTTTTGGTCGTCGGCGGCAAAAGAAGTTGAGCAGGCTGTCATGGACGGCGGAACCCATCGCGAAAGGAAATGATCAATGGCGCCTGCAAGGATTCTGGTTGTGGATGACAACGATGCCATTCGAAGCGTTGTCTCCAGAATGCTGTCCGGGCTCGGTTACGAAGTGGCATCGGCCGACAACGGCGAGAGTGGATTGAACGTTTTTTTGAAGCACAACTTCGATATCGTGTTGTCCGATTATGAGATGCCCGGGATGGATGGCGTCGCGCTGGCGTGTCGCATCAAGCAATACAGCCCCGGCGTGGCGGTGGTCATCATGACGGGCAGCGGAAAAGAGGACATGATTATCGGGAAAATCAGCGCGGTGGACGTGGTGATCGCAAAGCCGTTTTCCATGGATGAGTTGGACGGAACGCTTCGAAACCTCCACGGCAAAGTGTTTCGCGCATACCCCTAAGGTAGCAGACAGGTGACGTAATGAATCAAACTGGAAAAAGCGCAAGGTCCAGAACGGATTTCATCGCCTCGACCGGTATCGGAACGGAGCTTGCGGACTTCCTCGAGGGGTTCGTCCAATGTCCGGAGCGATATCTTGCCATGACGGTTGAAGAGCGCCGCAAAATCGAAGAGCGGATGGATGCCATCCTGTCCTCGTTCGGTTCTTGACGGGCGCATTGCTCGACCCCGGGCGGCACGGTTCACTATCGGATGAAGCAGGCGGTCGGTATTGACGGTCGCTGCTCTTCGCCGCGATGCAACGCTGCCGGCGGCTTAATCGGTCGGGGGCAATGAACCCGGAAATGAGAAACGTTATGAAAAAAGTTTTGATCGTCAGCGGTGTGGTTCTTCTGCTTTTCATCGCCCTGTTTACATGGTGGATCGCCAGCCGTCCCGAGCGTGGCGAAACCGGATCGATCAGCACCAGATTCCGCTGGATCGGCCCGAACGATACCATCGTGGTAGACGGTTTCAACGATCCCAAAGTGCAGGGCGTCGCCTGTCACATCGCCAGGGCGCAAACCGGAGGGGTGAAAGGCGGTATGGGCCTGGCGGAGGATACGAGTGATGCCGGTATCGCCTGTCGCCAGGTCGGGCCGATCACGTTCACGGGCGAATTAAAGGACGGCGAGAAGGTGTTTGACGAACATCGCAGCGTTTTGTTCAAGACGCTTCAAGTGGTGCGTTTCTTCGATCGCGAGCGCAATGTGCTGGTTTACGTCTCCTACAGCGACCGGGTGATCGAAGGCAGTCCGAAAAGCAGCATCAGCACGGTGCCGATCATGGGTTGGCCCGCGCCATAGCAAAGAAGGGAGGGATCGATGATGAATATACTGCTGATCAATCCGGCATACCCCAACACCTTCTGGAGTTTCAAATACGCTCTGAAATTCATCGGGAAGAAGGCGGCCTATCCGCCTCTGGGGTTGCTCACGGTGGCCGCCATGCTGCCCGAAGAATTCCAAACACGGCTGGTCGATGTCAATGTGGACGATCTCCAAGAGGATGATCTCGCGTGGGCGCACATGGCCTTCATCGGGGGGATGGCCATTCAGCGGACTTCGGCCATAAGCATCATCGACCGTTGCCGGGCAAGGGGGCTGAAGGTAGTTGCGGGCGGCCCGCTGTTTACGGCGGAACCGGAAACGTTCGCCGAGGTGGATCACCTGGTGCTCGACGAGGCCGAACGCACGCTGCCGCCTTTTCTCGCGGACCTGAAAATGGGCACGCTCAAACGCATCTACCGGGCTTCGGGTTTCTGCGACCTGGATCAGACCCCGATTCCCGACTGGCGCCTGGTGCGCATGAAAAAGTATGCCTCCATGAGCATCCAGTTTTCCAGGGGATGTCCGTTCAACTGCGATTTCTGCAACGTGACCACGCTTTTCGGCCATCGGGTGCGCATGAAGACGCCCCGGCAGGTGCTCGCGGAGTTGGACAGCCTCTATGGCGCCGGCTGGCGCGGCAGCATCTTCTTTGTGGACGACAACTTCATCGGCAACCGCGGCTATCTGAAGTCGCAGTTGCTGCCCGCGCTGATCGAATGGCGCAAGAACAAAAAGGGGTGCGTGTTTTTCACCGAAGCCTCGATCAATTTGGCGGACGACCCCGTGCTGTTGGACCTGATGGTGCGTGCCGGGTTCGACCTGGTGTTTATCGGTATCGAGTCGCCCGATGAGCACAGTCTTGCGGAATGCAAAAAAAACCAAAACAAGGACCGGGACCTGCTTCAAAGCGTCCGTAAGATCCAGCAGGCCGGCTTGCAGGTGTCGGGCGGCTTTATCGTCGGTTTCGATTGCGACACGCCGTCCATATTCCAGCGCCAAATCGATTTCATCCAGCAGAGCGGGATCGTGACCGCCATGGTGGGTATGCTCCAGGCCCCGCCGGGAACCCGCCTGTTCGAGCGCTTGCGGCAGGAGAACCGGGTGCTGGGCCCCATGACCGGCGACAATGTCGATGCCACCACCAACATCGTTCCGGCGATGGGGTTCGACACCTTGATCGAAGGGTATCGGTCGATCATGGCCCATATCTATTCTCCCCGGCATTACTACAAGCGGGTGAGAACGCTGCTGCGGGAGTTCGGATCGCCGCATGCCAGGACGCCTTTGGATCTCCAGCGCTGTCTGGCCTTTTTCCGAACGTGCCTTCGCTTGGGCATCTTGGGCAAGGAGCGCCTGCAGTATTGGTATTTACTGTTCTGGACCTTGATCCGCAAACCCAGGCAGTTACCCTTGGCCATCACCTTGTCCATTTACGGCCACCACTTCAGAAGGATTTGCGAAATGAATGTCTTCGATATCGGAGGACGGCAATGAAAAGCTTATTAATGAACGCGCACGACGCCCATCGGGGCTTTCAGTTGGCTTCCGGCCGCATGGCGAAATTCACGATCAAGGCGCGCACGAAAAGGGCGCCAAAAGTCAGCGCCCAAAGGTTGAATAGACCCGTCAATCGGTCCGCCGCAGCCGGGCAGCAAAAAGGTACCGGGGCCATCGGACGCCAACAAGTGGAGGCATTGGCCGGTGGTATTGCCCATCAGTTCAACAACAATCTTTTTGTGATCACCGCCAATCTTGAACTGCTCGAAATGAAGGGGCACCGGGATGCAAACAGCGCGCAACACATCCAAGCATTGAAAGGCGCGGCCCAGCGGATGACGGAGATGACGCGGCAGTTGCTGGACTACGCCAGGGGTCGCAAATATCAGCCCAGGCCCATTTCGTTGAGCGACATGGTGCGGGCCCGTCTGCCCCATATCCAACGCGTGCTTGGTGCGTCGGTGCCTGTGGAGGCCGATTTGGGTGCCGCGGTTTGGAAAACCAATGCCGATCCGACCCAGATGCAAACGGTGCTGGAGGCCCTCTTGACCAACGCGGCGGAGGCGCTCAACGACACGGGACGGATCAGAATCGTCTGTAATAACAAAATGCTGCCGGAAAAACAGACACGACGACGTCCGGGGTTGAAACCCGGCGCATACGTCAACATGGAGATCCAGGACGATGGCGTGGGCATGGATGAAAAGACCCTCCGGCGGGTCTTTGAACCCTTCTTTACGACCAAGTTTGTCGGCCGCGGGCTCGGGCTGGCAGCGGCCTACGGCATTGTGAAAAATCATGATGGATGGATCGGCGTGGAATCCAAACTCGGTAAGGGAACGATCGTGCGGATTCACCTGCCGGCGATTCAGGCGGCGGATGAACAAAGCGTCTTCGGGATCGGTGATCGTTACCCGACGTGCACGTGCCCCTCCTCTTCCAAACACCCTGTGTCATGCAGATGCTTCGGTTGATTGCATTCGTCCCGACCATCGGAAAGGAGACACCATGGCAACGAAATACATCACCCCGGAAATCGACCAGTTGATGGCGGAAGCCGATGCGCTGGTGCATCAAATCAACGCCAACATTCTTGAGGAGCTTGAAGAAACGCACCGGATTCAGTTCGAACGGCACGTTCAACAGTTGCAATCAATCAAGTCCACGGTCAAAGAAAAGGTCGAAAAAAAAGCCGTTTCGGAGGGCGGCCAATATGGTGAGGGCATCCACGAAGCGATCGTGGACATCGTGAAGGCCATGAAAAGCCTGGCCGGATATCTATCGTGAAACGAACCAACCCAAGGGAGGCAAGACCATGAAATCGAGCATGAAAGACGAAGCGCAGGGAAAATGGCACAAGGTCAAGGGAAAGATCAAGGAAGTCGCCGGAAAAGTGACCAACAATCCGGATTTGGCGTCCGAAGGCAAGGCGGAGGGCAACGCCGGCAAGGTTCAGGAAAAGGTCGGCGAGGTCAAGAAGGTCTTTGATAAGTAGGTTGGATGGCGCCGCCCAAGATGGATCGCTTGTCGCTAACCGCTTGAGGTGCGCCCAAAAAAAGGAGTGCGGACCATGAACACGAACAAGAGAATTTTTCAATATCTTGTGATTTTGCTGCTGGTTGTGGGTTTGGCGGCATGCGCGTCGACCGCTAAGCAGTCCGGTACCGGTGAGTATGTTGACGACACTGTTATTACGACCAAGGTGAAATCCTTGCTCGCCGCCGATGATTTTCTCAGGTCATTCGAAATCAGCGTGGAAACCTTCAAGGGTACCGTTCAACTGAGCGGTTTCGTGAATAGCCAAGATGCCGTCAACAGAGCAGGAGAGATTGCCCGAAGTGTGCAGGGGGTCGGTGCCGTGAAGAACGATCTTATCGTGAAGTGATCATCGTCACAGCTTTCGGAAAATGCAGCACATCCAGAGCAGGAAAGGAGACCCGTCATGCCGTTAAGCAATCTGATCATCGTTCTGGTGGTCGTTGGCGTGGTGCTTTGGCTGATCAACAGCTACATTCCGATGCAGGCGACCGTGAAGAAAATACTGAACGTTGTGGTGATCATTGCGGTGATTATCTGGCTGTTGAGTGTTTTCGGGGTCATCGGGAACATTTCCACCATTCGCATCGGGCGTTGATCAGAGGCTAATGCACCTATCGAGAAAATGACGTGCAAAGAAAAAGTAATAGGTCGCCGTCCGGTTCCAAGACCGGACGGCAGACCTGCCGCCCGCTATTGGATAACCTCTCTCGGACCATTCAATAGATTCAGTTGCCCTGTGGGGCATTGCCCCGACCATTTCCATCGTCCACTTGATTGATGTCAAACAGGAACAGGAGATACGCTATGAAAGAAATCATTGAAGCTATTGCGCGCGCCTTGGTCGATCAACCGGAAGTCGTTTTCGTCAATGAAGTGGGAGGAACGCACACATCCATCCTGGAACTCAAGGTGGCCAAGCAGGACATCGGTAAGATCATCGGCAAGCAGGGGCGAACCGCCGGAGCGATTCGGACCATATTGAATGCGGTGGCCGCCAAGGAGAAACGGCACACGGTGCTGGAAATCGTCGAGTAACAACCGACTTCAGCAGGCGTGATGCGCCGGCAGGGACCCACGGGGGCCCCTTGCCGGCAAGATCGGATGCAAGTGGGGGGTCTGAAAGGAGAGGGTATGGCAACGCTCTGGAAACAAGGCGTGATGGAAAGCATTGCGAGCGGGGACGTTTTGCCGGGCGACTGCCGGATTGTGTGGTGCCATGCAGCGTGATCTGCCTGCAATGGATAGCCGTGGTTGGGTCACCAAGGCCAAGGCGAGCATCCATGATGCCTTCATGCAGTTGTGGGCGCGCTTCTTCCGCCTGAAGACCGAGTGCGCCGTCACGGTCGAGGACCCGCCGTTGCGGTCGGAATTGTTCAACCGCGACCAGATGAACCGGCATGCCAAGGCGATGGCGGAAACGCACCGGCTGCATTCGGGACGCCACGCGTCGCGCCTGCTGGCCCGCCTGGAGGAGAATGCCTGCGTCTTGATCGATTCCCGTCACCTGCTGACGGAAGCCGTCACGGCCGGACATCGGATCGTCCCGGGCGGCGAGTGGCTGCTCGACAACTTCTATTTGATCGAGGAGCAGATTCGAACCGCTCGGCGACACCTGCCCAAGGGATACAGCCAGGAACTGCCGAGCTTGCTCAATGGCGCGATGGCCGGCTTTCCGCGGGTGTACGCCATTGCGCTGGAGATCATCGCCCACGGCGATGGGCGCACGGATGCGGAAAACCTCAGCGGCTTCGTCGCCGCCTACCAGAGCAAGAGCGTCCTGACACTGGGTGAACTGTGGGCCATTCCCATCATGCTGCGCCTTGCCCTGATTGAAAATATCCGACGTGTCGTCGTCCGGATCGCTGCCGGCCGGAAGGCACGCAATCATGCGATCCATTGGGCCGACCAAATGACCGCCGTTGCCGGCAAAGACCCCGGGAACCTGATTTTGGCGGTGGCGGACATGGCGCGGTCGCAGCAGACCCTGACGAGTTCTTTCGTCGCGGAGTATGCGCGTCTTCTGCAAGGTCGGGGGCCTTCCCTTTCCCTGCCGCTGACCTGGCTGGAACAGCAGTTGGCCGTGGTCGGCCTGACCATCGAGCAGTCGGTGCACGCGGAGAACCAACAGCAGGCGGCCGACCAGGTCTCGATGAGCAACGCCATCGGCACGCTGCGTTTTCTGGCGGCGATGGATTGGCGCGAGTTTGTCGAGACGATGAGTGTGGTGGAGCAGACCCTGCGCGAGGACCCCGGCGACGTTTACGACAAGATGGATTTCGCCACCCGCGACCGCTACCGCCATGTCGTGGAAAAGATCGCCAAGAAGAGTCCGCACTCGGAGAACGAAGTGGCGCGCCGGGCGATCCGCATGGCCCGGGAGTGCGCGGCGCGCAAGGGCGTCGGTGATCGCGCGGCGCATGTCGGCTTCTACCTGGTTAATGAAGGCTTGGCGCAGCTCGAGAAAGCGGCGACCGCGCGCACCTCGGCGGCCGATGTCTTTCGCCGTAGCGGCCGCCGCTACCCGCTGACGCTGTATGGCGGCGCCATATTGCTGCTGACGGCGATATTCACCGGGTCGCTCGTGGCCAAGGCGTTTGCCGGTGGATTGCACGGTTGGGCCCTTGGTCTGGTTGGGCTGCTCTTGGTGCTGTGCACCAGTCAATTGGCGATCGCCCTGGTGAACTGGCTGGCGACATTGCTGACGACGCCACGGCCGTTGCCGCGCATGGACTTCTCCCAAGGCATTCCGTCGGAGCTGCGCACCCTGGTGGTCGTCCCGACGATGCTGGCCGACGTTCGGGGCGTCGAAATGTTGTCCGAGGCGCTGGAAGTGCGCTTTCTGGCCAATCGGGACGACCATCTGCATTTCGGATTGTTGACCGATTTCAGCGACGCGCCCGAGGAAACGTTGCCTGAGGACGATCTGCTGCTGGCATCGGCGCGCCGGCACATCGAAGCGCTCAATGCCAAGTACCGCAATGCGAAGGGCGATCATTTTTTCCTGTTTCATCGCCCGCGCCGCTGGAATCCGGTGGACCGGATCTGGATGGGGTACGAGCGCAAACGGGGCAAGCTCACGGATTTGAACCGGCTTTTGCGCGACGGGGCGGCGGATGGCGCGGCGGATCGATTTGCCCTCGTCGTCGGTGACACGCGATTCCTGTCGAACGTCAAATATGTGATCACCCTGGATACCGATACCCAACTGGCGCGCGATACGGCATGGCACTTCGTGGGCGCCATGGCGCATCCGCTCAATCGGGCACGCTACGACGAAAGCCGGCAGCGGGTGGTTGCGGGATACGGCATTCTTCAGCCACGCGTGGCGGTGAGCCTGTCCGGCACCGACCGGTCCCGCTATGCGTACATGTGCGCCATCGAGCCCGGCATCGATCCGTACACACGCACGGTTTCCGATGTCTACCAGGACCTGTTCGGCGAAGGCTCGTTCATCGGCAAGGGCATCTATGACGTGGATGCCTTCGAACGGGCCATGAACGGCCGTTTTCCGGAGAACCGGATTCTCAGTCACGATCTGCTCGAGGGGTGCTACGCCAGGGCCGGGTTGCTGAGCGATGTGCAGTTGTACGAGGAGTACCCGTCGCGCTACAGCACGGATGTGAGCCGACGGCACCGGTGGATTCGCGGCGACTGGCAGATCGCTCGCTGGCTGTTGCCGGATATCCCCGTACCCGATCCGCGCCGCAGGCGCAATCCGCTTTCGTTGTTGTCGCGCTGGAAGATTTTCGACAACCTGCGGCGCAGTTTGATGGCCGCGGCGTTGACGCTGCTGCTGCTGCTGGGCTGGACCGCGTTGGCGGCGCCCTGGTTCTGGACCCTGACGGTGATCGGCATTGTCCTGGGCCCCGCCTTGCTGTCCTCGGTTTTGACCGGCTTGCAAAAAACCGACGACGTGACCCTTCGGCAGCACGTATCCGCCGCCATGCAGGCAGCCCGCCGGCACGTGGTTCAGCCGGTCTTCACCCTCGTCTGCTTGCCCTATGAAGGCTTCTTCAGCCTGGATGCAGTTGTGCGCGTCATCTGGCGGATGCTGATCAGCCACAAAAGACTGCTGCAATGGCATCTGGCCGAGGATGCGGAGCGCCAGGGCCGCGCAGGCCTGGCCGACGCCTGGCGCACCATGTGGTTTGCCCCCACTTTGGCCGCCGCCGCGACGGTCTTCCTGGTCCTTTACCGGCCGGCAGCGCTCTGGGTGGCGGGGCCCCTGTTGGTCCTCTGGTGTACCTCTCCGGTGATTGCATGGTGGATCAGCCAACCCCAGCTGTTGCGTCGCGAAAGCCTCACAACGGACCAGATGCGCTTTCTGCGCAGGCTGTCCCGGAAAACATGGGCTTTTTTCGAGACCTTCGTGGGCGAAGAAGACCATTGGTTGCCGCCGGATAATTTTCAGGAGCATCCCGTGGCGGTCGTCGCCCACCGCACATCGCCGACCAACATGGGCCTTGCCCTGTTGGCCAATCTGGCGGCCTACGATTTCGGGTATATTGCGGCCGGGCAACTGCTCGACCGCACCGACAAAGCGCTGCGCACCATGGCGTCCCTGGAACGCCACCGGGGGCACTTTTACAACTGGTACGACACCCGAACCCTGGAACCCCTGGCGCCCCGATACATTTCGTCGGTGGACAGCGGCAACCTGGCCGGCCACTTGTTGACCTTGCAACCCGGACTGTCCGCCCTGGCCGAACACAAGATCCCGGGGACCCGCCTGTTCGAGGGTTTGCGCGACACCTTCGATATTGTCGCGGATGCCGCGGCCGGTGTGCCGGAAGGCCACGACGCGGCCCGGCTCATGGCGCTGGAACAGGACCTGGCCGCCGCGACGCAGGACCCGCCCGCCACGCTGACGGCGCTGCGCCGGTGCCTCGATCGGTTGGCGGTTTCCGCCGAGGAATGGGTCGCCGATCTGGAAACGCGCGCCGTGGACCTTGAAAGCCCCTTGGGGGGGTGGGCCCGCGCTTTTGCCGGACAATGTGCGGGCGCCCGCGCCGAACTGATGACGCTTGCCCCGTGGACGGACATTCTGATTGCCGGAGACGGGCCCGGTGATTTACCCGCTCTCGACGAAATCCCCACGCTGTCCGAGCTGGCGCTCCTGGAAGAAACAATCCGGCCGACCATCGCCCGGCAGTTCAGCGGCACGGGATCCTCCGGGGGACAGGCATGGACGAAAAACCTGCAGCGCCGCATTGCCGAAGGCAGCCGCAACGCCCAAGCAAGGCTTGCAACCATCAAAGGGCTTGCCCGGCAATGTGAACTGCTCGCCCGGATGGAATATGATTTTCTGTATGACGAGAAGCGTCACCTGCTGGTAATCGGCTACAATGCCGCCGAACACCGGCAGGATGCCGGTTTTTACGATCTGCTGGCTTCCGAGGCGCGGTTCGCATGTTTTGTGGCGATCGCCCAGGGGCAGTTGCCGCAAGAGAGCTGGTTCGCCCTGGGACGGTTGTTGACCCTCGCCGAAGGCGAACCGATCCTGCTGTCCTGGAGCGGCTCGATGTTCGAGTACCTGATGCCGCTGCTGGTGATGCCGACTTACGAGCGCACCTTGCTCGACCAGACCTGCCGGGCGGCGGTGGCCCGGCAGATCGCCTATGGCAAGAAACGCGGTGTGCCATGGGGCATTTCGGAGTCCGGCTACAATGCCATCGATGTGCATCGCAACTACCAGTACCGCGCCTTCGGCGTGCCCGGCCTGGGGCTCAAGCGCGGGCTGGCCGAGGATCTGGTGATTGCGCCCTATGCGTCGGCCCTGGCCCTGATGGTGGCGCCCGAGCAGGCGTGCCTGAACCTGGAGCGGCTTGCCGCCGACGGCCTCGAGACCCGTTACGGCTTCTATGAAGCCATCGATCACACGCCGTCGCGGCTGCCAAGTGGAAAAACCAGCGTCGTGGTGCGCTCGTTCATGGCCCATCACCAGGGGATGAGCCTGCTGTCCCTGGCCCACTTGCTGCTGGACCGGCCGATGCAAAAGCGGTTCGAATCGGTGCCCATGTTCCAGGCCACCCGGCTGCTGCTCCAGGAGCGTATTCCCAAGGCGGTGGCATCCTATGCCCATACCACCGAAATTGCAGAGCACCAAACACCTGCCGGCGCATCGGAGGTGCCGATGCGCCTTTTTGCGAGCCCCGACACGCCCAACCCCCAGGTGCAGTTGCTTTCCAACGGCCGCTACCATGTGATGATCACCAATGCCGGTGGCGGCTACAGCCGCTGGAAGGACCTGGCGGTCACCCGTTGGCGCGAGGACCGCACTTTGGACCATTGGGGCACGTTCTGTTACATCCGTGACGTGTCCAGCAGGGCCTTCTGGTCGACCACCCATCAGCCGACCCTCAAGCGTGCCAAGCGGTTTGAGGCGATTTTTTCCGAAGGCCGGGCCGAGTTCCGGGCCGGCAACCGCGACTATGACACCCATACCGAGATCTCCGTTTCCATAGAGGATGACATCGAACTGCGCCGGGTGCGCATCACCAATCGCAGCCGATCACGCCGCAAGATCGACGTAGCGAGTTATGCGGAGGTGGTTCTGGCGCCACAGGCCGCGGATGCCCAGCATCCGGCCTTCAGCAATCTGTTTGTGCAGACTGAGATCGTCCCCCGGCAGCAGGCGATCCTGTGCACGCGCCGTCCCCGTTCCCAAGGCGAGCAGACCCCCTGGATGCTGCACTTGATGGCCGTGCACGGGGCCCGCAGCGGCATGGTTTCCTATGAAACGGATCGCATGCGGTTCATCGGGCGCGGCAACACCGTTGCCGCACCGCAGGCCATGCGCGGGGCCGGCGGATTCTTTACGGGGGCGCTTTCGGGCAGCGAGGGTTCGGTGCTCGACCCCATTGTGGCCATCCAATGCAGGGTGACCCTCGAACCCCAGGCCTCGGTCACCATCAACATCGTCTCCGGCATCGCGGAATCCCGCGAAGGTGCTCTGCGCCTGGTGGAAAAATACCAGGACCCGCGCCTGGCCGACCGCGTCTTCGATCTGGCCTGGACCCACGGCCAGGTGCTGTTGCGTCAGTTGAATGCATCCCAGGCCGATGCCCAGCTCTATGGGACCCTGGCCGGTTCGATCCTTTATGCCGATGGCGCCCTCAGAGCCGACCCGAAGGTGCTCGCCCGCAACCGTCGGGGGCAGTCCGGGCTCTGGGGGTATGCCATCTCCGGCGATTTGCCGATCGTTCTGCTGCGGATTGAGGACGGGGCCAACATCGAACTGGTGCGCCAAATGGTCCAGGCCCATGCCTTCTGGCGTCTGAAGGGATTGGCGGTGGATCTGATGATCTGGTACGAAGATCACGCCGGTTACCGCCAACTGCTGCACGACGAGATCATGGGGATTATCGCCGCGAGTACCGAAACAAACGTGCTGGATCGCCCCGGGGGCATTTTTGTCAGGGCCGTGGAGCAGATCGCGGAGGAGGACCAAATCCTGATCCAATCGGCCGCCCGTGCCATCATCAGTGACCGCCGGGGGACGCTGGCGGAGCAGCTCAGCCGGCGCCATTTGGGTGAGGCTTCGACGCCCCTGCTCGTCCCGACCCGCAGCCATCGCTCCGCGCCCACGGCGGTGGCGCCTTTGCCTCGCCACGATCTGCGGTTTTTCAACGGGTTGGGCGGTTTTACCCCGGATGGGCGCGAATATGTCATTACCACCGCCCAAGGGCGGGTGACACCGGCGTCCTGGGTGAACGTTCTGGCCAACCCGCACTTCGGCACGGTCGTCTCGGAGAGCGGCTCGGCTTATACCTGGAGCGAGAATGCCCACGAATTCCGTCTGACCCCCTGGGCCAACGATCCGATCGGAGATGCGTGCGGAGAGGCGTTTTACCTCAGGGATGAAGAACGGGGCCACTTCTGGTCGCCAACGCCGCTGCCCCGCCGCGGCGCCACGCCCTACGTCACCCGGCACGGATTCGGCTACAGCGTTTTCGAACACACCGAGCGCGGTATCCACTCAGAGTTGTGGGTTTACGTGGCCCTGGATGCCGCCGTCAAATACATGGTGCTCAAAGTGCGCAACATCTCGGGCCGCTCGCGCAAGATTTCCGCGACGGGGTACGCGGAATGGGTGCTTGGCGATCTGCGTGCGAATGCGGGCATGCACGTCATCACCGAACGCGATCCCCACAGCGGCGCACTGTTTGCGCGCAACCGCTTTAACACGGCGTTTCGGGACCGGGTGGCGTTCTTTGCCGTCGGTGATACCAACTGCACCGTCACCGGCGATCGGACTGAATTTCTGGGGCGCAACGGGTCGCTGCGGCGTCCGGCCGCGATGATGCGCACGCGCCTTTCCGGCAAGGTGGGGGCCGCCTTGGATCCGTGCGCCGCGATTCAAGTGGGCTTTGATTTGGCTGACGGGCAGGAGCGAGAGGTGGTCTTCAGGCTCGGCGTGGGGCGTGACGCCGACGATGCCCGCCGGCTGGTCAAACACCATGGCGGATCGGCCGCCGCGCAGGCCGCCCTCGATGCGGTCTGGCAGCACTGGGCGCACACCCTGGGCGCGGTCAGCGTAGAAACGCCCGATCCCTCCGTGAATGCGCTGGTCAACGGCTGGTTGCTGTACCAAACCCTGGCGTGCCGGATCTGGGCGCGCAGCGCCACCTATCAATCCGGGGGGGCTTTCGGTTTCCGGGATCAGTTGCAGGACGTGATGGCCCTGGTCCACGCCCGACCGCATATCGTGCGCGAGCACCTGCTTCTGTGCGCGGCCCGCCAATTTCCGGAGGGAGATGTGCAGCACTGGTGGCATCCGCCGACCGGCCGCGGGGTGCGCACACGCTGCTCGGACGATTACCTCTGGCTGCCGCTGGCGACCTGTCGCTATGTTCAGGCCACCGGGGACACCGGCGTCCTGGACGTGCCCATCCCCTTTCTCCAGGGCCGCCCGCTAAAAGAGGACGAAGAGTCCTATTACGATCTTCCCGATCCGTCCAAAGAGACGGCCAGCCTCTACCAACATTGTGTCCGCGCCATCCTCAACGGCCTCCGTTTCGGCGTGCACGGCCTGCCGCTCATCGGTTCCGGCGACTGGAACGACGGTATGAACCTGGTGGGCGAACATGGCCGCGGGGAAAGCGTGTGGTTGGGCTTTTTCCTGCATGAGGTGCTGACACGCTTCAGCGAGGTCGCCCGCATCCATGGCGACGCCGCTTTCGCCGACCGCTGCCTCGGCGAGGCGGCGGTGCAGCGCCACAACATCGATACCCACGGCTGGGACGGCGCCTGGTATCGCAGGGCCTACTTCGACGATGGCACGCCGCTTGGATCGGCGGAGAACCCGGAATGCCGGATCGATTCCATTGCCCAGAGCTGGTCCGTTCTTTCGGGTGCCGGCAACGCCGAGCGCGCGCGGCAGGCGATGACGTCGCTGGATACGCACCTGGTGCGCCGCGCACACGGACTGGTCCAGTTGCTGGACCCACCTTTCGACACATCGGCGCTGAATCCCGGCTACATCAAAGGATACGTGCCCGGCGTGCGTGAAAACGGCGGACAGTACACCCACGCGGCCATCTGGGCGGCCATGGCCTTCGCCCGCCTGGGGGACAGCCGCCGCGCCTGGGCGCTCTTTGATATGATCAATCCGATAAACCATGCCCGCTCGAGCGGAGAAACCGACATCTATAAAGTCGAACCCTACGTGGTTGCCGCCGACGTCTACGCGGTGCCGCCGCACACCGGCCGCGGCGGCTGGACATGGTACACGGGCTCGGCCGCCTGGATGTACCGGCTGATCGTGGAATCCTTACTGGGGCTCGAACTTAAAGTGGACAAACTGCGCTTTACGCCGTGTTTGCCCGTCGATTGGAAGGAGTTCAAGCTGCACTACCGCTACCGGGAAACCATTTACCACATCACGGTCCGGCAAATTTCCAGCGCCGAAAAGGCCATGCGCGTGAGCGTCGATGGCATCGAGCAGCGCGATCGGAGTATTTCTTTGGTCGACGACCGCAAGGAACACTGGGCCGAGGTGAGCATACCGGTTGGGAGCCATGAAGAATGAGCAAAAAATCCACCAATCTAAAAAAAGGAGATGAACGAATGGACACGCCGCAATTGTATATGCTGCCGAAGCTTGCCTATGGCTACGATGAGCTTGCACCGACGATATCCGAAACCTTGTTGCGTCTGCATCACGAAAAACACCACGCATCCTATGTGAATGGCGCCAACGCCATTATCGAGAAGATGGGTAAGGCCAGTACGGAGAATGCCGGATTCGACACGAAGGCGACCTTCAAGGAACTCTCGTTCCACATCGGCGGCCACGTGCTGCATTCGCTGTTCTGGGGGAATTTAGCGCCGCAAGGCAAGGGCGGGGGCGAAAGGCCTTCAGGCGCCATCGCGAAAATACTCATCGAGGCGTTCGGCGCCATCGACCGCTTCAAAAAACTCTTTTCACAGGCTGCGGTAAGCACCGAAGGATCGGGTTGGGCGGCGCTCACCTACTGTAAGGCTACGAACAGGCCCATCATCATGCAAGTTGAGAAGCACAACAACCATATCTACCCGATGTTCGGAATATTGATGGTTCTGGATGTCTGGGAACACGCGTATTATCTGGACTACCAGAACGACAGGGGCAAATTCGTCGAGGCGTTCTGGAATATAGTCAACTGGGCCGAGGTAAACAGGCGGCTCGAGGATGCCATGAAAGGTTGATTTTCCGTTTCGATGCAATGGCCGCAAATTACCGGCCATTGCACCTATTCGGTGCCCTTTCTGATAATGGTCGATGCGCACGACCACGGGGTGGTGGGTCGCGTCGGCCGGGTCGATCGGTACGGATCTGGGCCAAACGCAAGCGCAGCCCCGTAGCAAGTGGGCGGGATTTTCGGTCTGATTCTTTTGTTCGCCTGCGTATGGGTGATTGTTCAAATTTTTCAAAGCAGCGCTTCGACGGGCGCGAAGGTGTTTTGGACCGTCCTGGTGCTCATCCTGCCGTTGATCGGATTGATCCTCTGGCTCATTGCGGGGCCGCGTTCTGCAAAACGGTGAGCTGAGGCATCATCTGCTTTGGGTGCGTTTCGCCTTTATCGGTCGTCTTTGCTTTTCACCTTTCGGAGGCAGTCAACTGCGGAGGCCGACATGGTCGAATACAATGGTGCCATGATGCAGTATTTCCACTGGTATACCGCTCCCGATGGCAAGTTGTGGGGGCAATTGGCCGAAAACGCGGCAACGCTTGCAGATGCGGGATTCACGGCCGTCTGGCTGCCGCCCGCCTGTAAAGGGGCGGGTGGTGCAGACGATGTGGGCTACGGCGTTTATGACCTCTTTGATTTGGGGGAGTTCGACCAGAAAGGATCGGTGGGCACCAAATACGGCACTCGCGACGCCTATTTAGAGGCCATCGCGGTGGCTCGGCGCGCCGGGCTGCAGGTCTATGCCGATGTGGTGTTCAACCACAAACTGGGGGCCGACCATGCCGAGGAGGTCCGTGCCACGCCCTACAATCCGCAAAACCGACATGAACCGGTGGGCGATCTGCAGACGATCAAAGCCTGGACCCATTTCACCTTTCCCGGACGCCGGGGGCGGTATTCCGAACTGCAGTGGCACTGGTGGCATTTCAATGCGGTGGATTACAATGCGCTGGATGAGCGCACGGATGCCATTTATCTGATCGAGAACAAACGTTTTGACGACAGTGTGGATCTGGAAAAAGGCAACTTCGATTATTTAATGGGCTGCAATCTCGACATCGACAATCCCGATGTACAGAAGGAACTTTACTACTGGGGAGAGTGGTTCCTCGACACGACCGGGGTGGACGGTTTCCGCTTCGATGCGGTCAAGCATGTGCGCTCAAGTTTTTTCCTGGATTGGCTGAAACATCTGCGGACCCACAGCGGGCGCGACCTCTTTGCGGTCGGCGAGTACTGGTCCGGTGAAAGTGAGGCCCTGGAGCACTTCTTGAAAGTGACCGAGGGCCATATAATGCTGTTCGATGTCCCCTTGCACTACCATTTTGCAGCGGCTTCCCAACAGGGCGCACAGTATGACATGAGAACCATCTTTGACGACACCCTGGTAAGAGAGCTGCCCGATCTGGCGGTCACCCTGGTGAGCAACCACGACACCCAGCCGCTGCAATCGCTGGAATCGGTTGTGGAAGCCTGGTTCAAACCCTTGGCCTACGCCCTGATCCTGCTGCGCAAAGACGGCTACCCTTGTGTTTTCAGCGCCGATTATTACGGGGCACACTATACGGGTACGGGCAAGGACGGCCAAGGTCATGAGATTTGGATGGACAGCCACCAGTGGTTGATCGACAAGTTTCTGTCGGCCCGCAGAAGCCATGCCTATGGCGAACAGTATGACTATTTCGATCATTCGAATTGCGTCGGCTGGACCCGCATCGGGGATGAGCACCATCCCGGGGGCATGGCCGTGGTCATCAGCAATGCCGCCGAGGGCCGCAAACATATGCAAACCGCAGCGCCGGAGACCACCTACATTGATTTGACGGGGCATATCCGCGATTCGGTGTTGACCGACGGCGATGGCTGGGCGGAATTTCGCTGTAAAGGGGGATCCGTTTCGGTTTGGGTACCTGAACCTCACCCACCTGTTTGAGGATGGCCAATGCAAGCACCGCAGCGCTTGAGTGCAGAGAAAGTACTACAAGCATCAAGAGTTGTTCGTACCGGTCCTCAGGGCCGAGCATATCGAGCGTGTATCGAAGGAAAAGGGTTTGCATCGGATTGTGTGCGCTTAGGGCGCGCGAAAAACAATCGCGTCGCTGGATCGGAATCGGGTCTGAGGCTGTTTGCAACCCCTTCTAATACGGGAGACCGCAATGGGACACTTCAGTGAATATGGCCAATATGACGCCGTCGGCCTGGCGGAACTGGTGCGGCAAGGCGAGGTGCCGGCAAGCGAAATTTGCGAGGAGGCGATTCGGCGCATCGAACAGGTCAACCCGCAACTAAATGCCGTGGTGACGCCGATGTTCGACATCGGACGTAAAACGGCAGGACATGCTTTGCCCAAAGGGCCGTTTGCCGGTGTGCCGTTCCTTTTGAAGGACTTGTTGTCTGCTTTTGCCGGCGTGCCGATGAGCAGTGGTGCGAAGGCCTACAAAAATTTCATTCCGGATTACGACAGTGAAATGGTCACACGGTACAAGCACGCCGGCCTTGTGTTCCTGGGCAAGACCAACACGCCCGAGTTCGGGGTGATGGGCGTCACGGAACCGGAGGTCTTCGGCCCGTGTCGCAATCCCTGGCAAACCTCTGTTACACCCGGCGGTTCCAGCGGCGGTGCGGCGGCGGCCGTGGCGTCCGGCATGGTGCCCATGGCAGGCGGGGGCGACGGCGGTGGCAGCATCCGGATTCCGGCCGCCTACTGCGGCTTGTTCGGCTTTAAGCCATCGCGGGGCAGAAATCCGAGCGGTCCCCGTCGCGGCAGGCTATGGCAAGGCGCCGTGCAGGAGCATGTGCTTACCCGCACCGTTCGCGACAGCGCCGCCGCGTTGGACGTCACCCAAGGGCCCGACAGGGGGGCGCCTTACACGATTTGTCCGCCTTCGAGACCGTATCTGCAGGAAGTCGGTACGCCTGCCGGGAACCTGCGCATCGGATTCAGCGTGACCTCCCCGGTCGGCAAAACGGTTCATCCGGAATGCGCCAAGGCCGTTCATGACACCGCCGAATTGCTCGAGGCGCTGGGCCATCGGGTTGAAGAGGGCCTGCCGAACGTCGATGGCAAAGCCCTGGCCAGGTCCTACCTGATTATGAACTTGGGCGAAGTCGCGGCCGATCTTGAGGAAATGCATCAGATTCTGGGACGAAAACCGACTGCCGCGGATGTCGAACCGACCACCTGCACCATGGGTGTTCTGGGCCGGGTGGTTTCGGCGGGAGAATTCGTCGCGGCAATGCGTTGCTGGGACCAAGCCGCCCGGCAAATGGGTATCTATTTCGAACAATATGATGTTTACATGACGCCGACCACCGCCTACCCGCCGGCCATGATAGGGGAGGTGCAGCCGTCGCCTTCCGAGAAAAGGTTGATGAAATGGGTCAATGCGCTGGAGCTTGGCCGCATACTGAAAGCCACCGGCATTGTCCATCAAATGGCCGAAAAAATGCTCGAGAGGACACCCTTTACGCAATTGGCCAATCTCAGCGGATTGCCGGCCATGTCCGTACCTTTGCACTGGACACCGGAGGGGCTTCCCTGCGGGGTACAGTTCGTTGCCGGATTCGGGCGTGAGGACCTGTTGTTCCGACTGGCGGGGCAACTGGAAATCGCGCGGCCATGGCGCGACAAGAAGCCGATGGTCTGGGCGCAATAGTATAAGGATGCGCGAAAAAAAAAGAACTTTCCACCGTGCAGATCGGCATCACCCTGGTGGACATCCTGATCGGCGCCGCCAGCGGTGCGACCATCGCCCACCGGTTGCAGGAACATTTTGCCGCCGTGGCCTATTTGGCGCCCTACAGTGGCCCGCTCGGCTTGGGGGTGGTGGTTCTGGCGGTCACTTTTTTGACCCTGATCCTGGGAAAACTGGTGCCCAAGCAACTGGCGGTCGGCAGTCCGGAACGCCTCTCCCGCATGACCGCTCCGGTCATGGCCCTGTTGCTGCGGCTGGCCATGCCGGCTGTTTATCTGCTCAGCGGCACCACCCGCCTGGTGGTGCGCCTTCTGGGGGTTCACCCCTCCCCGGAACCCGGCGCCACCGAAGAGGATATCCGGGGAATGATCAAGGAGGCGGCACTGGCCGGTGAAGTGGAGCTGGCGGAAAAATTTCTTTTAGAGCGGATTTTCCGATGAAAAAACAGGTGCCGAAATCCGGTCAGGCACTCAATTGCGCGATGGTGTCGCCGGTTGCGGTGCTTGCGTATCCCGGGACGGCATCGATTTCTCTTCTCAGGGGGGCGGACTGTAGAACATCCAGCAGCACTTTGATCGTGGGGTGTTCGGTCATGTCGTCGGGGATCACCAGATCGCAGCGGGTGGTGGCCAGGGGTACAAAATCGATTTCGAAAACTTCCGCGATGACCCGGAAGCCAAGGGCTGCGTCCGCAGCGTTGCAGACAATCCGGTGGGCACCTTCGCCATGGGACATCACTTCATCTTCATATCCGCGGATGGCTTCGGCGTCGATGCCGGCGCGCTCCAACTGGGTGTCCAGCAGTACTCTCAATGCCGCGCCCGCCTCACGGTTGACCAGGCGCACCATGGGTTGCGCCAGATCGATCACGTTGTGAATGTTCAGGGGATTGCCCTTGGCCACCATCAGCCCTTCCTCCATGATAGAGAATCCCATCACATGAAAAGGAACACCCGCCAGCTTCTTGCGGGCTGTCACCACGTTCGCTTCCTGCGTGCCCGCATTGTGCAGATGGGTGCCGGCCACATGTGTATAACCCTCGGCCAACATGTTCAACGCGCGATGACTGGAGGCGAAGCCGCAGTGAACGCGTGACGCGGGTGCCCGACGACCGACATGTGCGGCGAGGATTTCAAAGGCGGGATCGCACCCCATTAGAAGAATCGATTTGTTCAGGTTTTCCGGCGTCGTAAGAAGGCGGGCGCTTTTTCCGTCCGGACGCAACAACCCGTCCGCCGAGCGCAGGCCGAAAGGGATGGATGCCGCACCTTGCAACGCTATTCCGACCAACCTATCGCGCACCCGCCCCAGCGCCAGTCGCGGTGAAGCGGCGTCCACACCGTTGATGACGTGCACAGGCATGTTGTCGGGCGGGTCCTGCTCGACGAAGAGGTCCTCCACCCGGCAACCGAACAGGCGCGCGAGCCGCAGGGCGATGGCCGTGTTCGGGAGGTACCGACCGGATTCGATATCGTACACGGCTTGGCGGCGGATATCGAGTTGAAGCGCGAGTTCTTCCTGGGACCACCCCTTTTTGAGTCGAAACGCCTTGACCATGGATTTGATGCCGGTATGCTTTGCAGGTTGTTTGCGACCCATTGCCCACCTCCGAATGAATTGGTCCGCCCCGGGGAATTCTGGAAAATCCGCTTGACAGAATTTCATATCATATGACAACTAAAGACGTCAAATGACGTTTAAGGCATAATTTTGCTGTTTGTTCATTCAAGGTCAAAGGAGATGGCGGATGAAAGTTGTGAAACGAAGATCGGTTCTGTTTGCAATGATGTTGATGCTGACCTTGGGCGGGGTTGGATTTGCCGTGGAAGACGGTATCGCCGGTCAAGGGGAGGTGGTCGTTTTTGCCGCCGCATCCACCACCAATGCCATTACGGAAATCGGCGACCTGTTCGCGGCGGCGGGGTTGGGGCATATCACGACCTCATTTGCATCTTCTTCCACACTGGCCAAACAGATTGCCGGCGGCGCGCCCGCCGATGTCTTTCTTTCGGCCAACGTGAAATGGATGGATTTCCTTGAAGAAAAAGAGATCATTGACAAAGCGTCGCGATTCGATCTTCTGGGCAACCGCATCGTGCTGATCGCGCCTCTGCAAAGTGCGATGCAGAAGGTCGATGTCCGGCAAGGGCTGGATCTGGCCGCTTTGCTGGGCGGAGACGGCCGTTTTTCCATGGGCGATCCCGCGCATGTGCCGGCCGGGATTTACGGAAAAACCGCCATGGAACACCTGGGATTGTGGGGTCAGGTCAAAGATCGCCTGGCGCCGATGAAAGATGTGCGCGCGGCCCTGGTCATGGTGGAGCGGGCCGAAGCGCCTATGGGACTGGTGTATGCCACCGACGCGGCCATCTCCAAAAAGGTAAGGATTGTCGGGATGTTTCCGGTGGAGAGCCATCCGTCGATCATCTATCCGGTGGCGGCGGTGGCGGGCGGCAAGGCCGATGCGGCGGCCAGGTTCCTGGATTTCCTGAAAACAGCGGAAGCCCGGGCCGTTTTTGAAAACTACGGATTCGAAGTCAGGTAATGCGGCTCTGGCAACTGACCGAGGTCGAGGTCGAAGCCCTGCGGCTGAGCCTCTGGGTTTCCGGGTGGTCCGTGGCCGTCAGTTTGCCGGTCGGCATCCTGGTCGCATGGGTGCTGGCGCGCCTGCGCTTTCCAGGCAAGAACCTTCTGGACGGCTTGGTGCACCTGCCCCTGGTCCTGCCGCCGGTGGTCACCGGATACTTGCTGTTGGTGCTGCTGGGACGCAACGGTCCGATCGGGGCGGCCCTGTATGATTACCTGGGCGTCGTATTGGCGTTCAACTGGAAGGGCGCCGTGCTGGCAGCGGCGGTGATGTCGTTTCCCCTGCTGGTGAGAGCCGTGCGGCTCTCCCTGGAGGGTGTGGACCAGGGATTGGAAGCGGCCGCGCGTACCTTGGGCGCTGGACCGCTGCGGGTTTTTTTCACGGTCACCCTGCCGTTGATGGTGCCGGGTATCATCACCGGGCTGATTCTCGCCTTTGCGCGCAGCCTGGGTGAATTCGGCGCCACCATCACCTTTGTGTCCAACATCCGGGGACAGACCCAGACCCTGCCCCTGGCCCTTTATACTTTTACACAGGTGCCCGACGGAGAGATCGGCGCCATGCGGCTTTGCATCCTTTCAGTACTGATCGCCATGGCGGCGCTGGTGTGTTCGGAAATACTGGCGCGCCGTTTTGCCGCCCGCATGAAAGGTTGAGCTGTTGTGGAGATAAATGTCACGCGCAGGCAAGGCGGCTTCCTGGTGGATGCGACCTTTGGAGGGCCTGCATCCGGCGTTACGGCATTGTTCGGACCGTCCGGCGCCGGCAAGACATCGCTCATCAACATGGTAGCGGGCCTGGTGCGTCCCGATGCGGGCCGCATCAGCGTCAACGGCCTTTGCTTGTTCGATGTGGAACGGCGCATCAACCTGCCGCCGGAGAAACGCCGCATCGGTTATGTCTTTCAAGACGGCCGCCTGCTGCCGCACCTTTCGGTGCGCGCCAACTTGACCTACGGCATGCACCGAACGCCGGCGGAGCGCCGTTTCGTGACCTTTGACGCGGTGGTCGAACTGCTCGGCATCGGCCATCTGCTCGGCCGCCGGCCGGCCAGGCTCTCCGGGGGAGAAAAACAGCGCGTGGCCATCGGACGGGCGCTGTTGACCAGCCCGGCCATGTTGCTGATGGACGAGCCGCTGGCTTCCCTGGACGCCTCTCGCAAATCCGAAGTCCTGCCATTCATTGCGCAGCTTTCCCGCGCATACGCCATCCCCATTCTCTATGTCAGCCACATGATGGATGAGATTCTGAATCTGGCCGACCACTTGGTCATCATGGACAGCGGTCGTGTGGTCGCCTCCGGAGAGCTGCAAGAGCTGTTCTCCAAGCCGGAGTTGCAGGCCCACATCGGAAAAGAAAATTTTGGCTCGGTGATTTCCACCGTGGTGGAGGAACCCTTGGACGCCTCTGGGCTCACATCGCTGCGCTTCGGTGAACATGTGCTCAAAGTGGCGGCGGTGCCGGCAGGGCGGGGTGCCCCGATGCGCGTACGAATTTCCGCCCGCCATGTGGCCGTGGCCCGCCAAGCACCCGCCTTGACCAGTTTCCAGAACATCTTTTCCGGCAAAGTCGTGCAAATTGGTTATGGCGGCGAATCCCATGTGGATCTGCTTTTGGATATCGGCTGTCTGCTATGGGCCCGCATTACCCGGAAATCCTTTTTGGACTTGGGGCTGCAAGAAGGGCAAGCGGTCTTCGCGTTGATCAAAAGCGTGGCCGTCAAAACGATTGCCCTGGAAACGCCGCCATCCCGTTTTTGTCGAGGGTCGCGTTAAGGGGTGCCCACTCCTTCTTGAACAGCACGTCGGTCGATCCCTTGAATTCCAGGGTGCATGGTTTGGCTTCTTCCGAATCCAGCGTGCGGTTTTTCACATCCAGTTGGTCGCCGATTTTTCCTTTCATGTCGTTGGCTACGCCTCTATCCTTGGGTAAGGTTTTGAAAAATTGGTGTATATGAAGTAATTGGCAAGGTGACAACGCGGCTTGACAGGCGGAGTTGTTTTCGTAATGGTATGCCGATGGACGGCTCGCCGTTCCAAAGGCGTTGGATCGGATCGGCCGGCGGGATCGGAACGGGGGGCGCAACCGGAGCACGGATGCGGTGAAACAGCACCATCCAGGACGCATGTGATCGTGCGATGAATCTCAACCAGGCCTTCGTCACCTATCGTCGTTTGCGGGATGAGCCCTTGTGGCGCCTTTTGGCCGCCGACAACGGTCCGGTTGCCATCGCCCTGCTGCAGAACAACCTGATGGAGGGCAATCGAAAGCTTGCGGCCTCCATTCTGTACGAGCGGCTGGAGCGGGATTTGGAGCAGTTGCGGGCGCGCGGCGAGGCCCTGCCCCAGACGGCCCGGGCCTATGTGGCCGACTGGCTGGCCAAGGGGTGGTTGATCCGCCGATTCCCGGCCGGCGCCACCGAGGAGGAGTACGAGCTGTCCGCTGCCGCGGCCAAAGCCATTCACTTGATCGGCGGTTTGGTGGAGCCGCGCTCGGCGGTGACGGGCAGTCGGCTGGCCACCGTCATCCATCAATTGGGGCGCCTCGTCGAGGAGACCGATGCCGATCCGGAAAGCCGCATGACCCATCTGCTGGCGGAGCGGGAGCGGATCGACGCATCCATTGCGGCCTTGCGCAAGGGGCGATTCAAGGTCTTGGAGGAGGACGAGGCGCTGGAGCGGGTGCGGGACATCATCGCCCTGTCCGGGGAATTGATCGCCGATTTCCATAGCGTGCGGGACGATTTCGAGCATCTGAACCGCGATTTGCGCGAGCGGATCATGGATGACAGCGGCAGCCGCGGCGATGTGCTGGAAAAGCTGTTCGCCGGAATCGACGTGATCGCCGAGAGCGAGTCCGGGCGCACCTTCCATGCCTTTTGGCGTTTGTTGACCGACCCGGAACAGAATGCCGCCTTGGAAGCGGCCATCGAGGAATTGTTCGGTCGGGATTTCAGCAACCGGCTGGAGGTCGCTGAACGGCGTTTCCTGCTGCGCCTGATCCAGAACCTGTTGGCCCAGGGCGGTACGGTGCACGAGGTGTTGCAGCAATTCGCCCGCAGCCTGAAACAGTTTGTGCAGAGCCGCGAATATATGGAACAACGACGGATCAACCGACTGATATCGGAGGCGCAGCAGCACGCCCTGGCCCTCAAGAATGAGGTCAAGGCCGGCGAAAAAATGAACTTCCATTTGCAGTTGACCAGCAGCCGGATTCGTTCGCTTTCGCAATGGAATCTGATGGATCCTTCCGAAAACACGGTGGAAAGCGGCATGGCCGCCGGCGACGCGGCGCAGATCGGCCTGGATGCCGTGGCGGCCTGGGTGATGCAGTCGGAAATCGATTTCCGGGGGCTGGCCGACAATATCCGCGCCTGCCTGGCGCAGCGGTCCCAGGTGTGCATCGGCGAGGTGTTGCGTGCCTTTCCCGCCGCGCAAGGGCTCGGCAGCGTGGTGGGGTACCTGGCCTTGGGCAGTCGCCATGGCCGGGTGATGGGCCGACGCAGCGAAACCGTTGCCTGGACGGGCGAGGACATGCAGCAGCGCAGTGCTCGAATTCCGTTGATCTATTTTCTCAAGGAGCAGGTCCATGAACTCGCCTGATCCATCGGCCCGCACGGCCGACGGCGCGCCCGCGAATGAGGGCGTGGTGCAAGAGCAAACCGAAGGCGGGCTCTACCAGGGCGACTTGGGACAATTGCCCTTGGAGACGCGGCGCGTTTTGGTGCAGTTGCTGGCGGGTCCCTATCTGGACGGGCGGCGCCACACCCGCCTGTGGCCTGTATTGGTGCGGGACGAAACGATCCTCCGCAGCCGCCTCCACGACCTTTTTCTGGAACTGGTGATCGATACGGACCAACAGGTGGCCTTCACGCGCCAGGCCGATGCGGGCGACCTGGAAACGCCGATTTTGCTGCGGCGCACGCCGCTGACCTTCATTGATTCCGTGGTGCTGCTCTTTTTGCGCCAGCGTCTGACCCAGGCCGATGTGCGGGGCGAGCGGGCGGTGGTGGACGCCGCCGAGATCCTCGAACATGCGGCCCCCTTTGAGCGGGCGGTGAGCACCGATCATGCGGGATTTGCCAAGAAGATCCGCGCATCCGTGGAGAAAATGAAAAAGAACAGCATGCTGCAGAAGGTCAGGGGGGACGTGGAGCGCTTCGAGATTTCCCCCACCTTGAAACTGCTTTTCTCGGCCGAGCAGATTGTGGCCCTCACGGCACAATATCAAGCACTGGCCGGTGACTTGGACGTGCACATCGCCGCCGAGCCGCAGGCGGAGGAGGACACGGAAGAATGAACGCCGCCGCCGAGCAGAGGGAGCTCTTTCCGAGCCATGCGCAGTTTCGCATTGCAAGGTTACAGGTGTTCAACTGGGGGACCTTCGACGGGTTGCATGACATACCGATCGCGGAACGGGGCTTTCTCTTCGTGGGCCGTTCGGGTTCGGGCAAGACGACGCTGCTGGATGCCGTCTCGGCGTTGCTCATTCCGCCGCGCTGGATCGATTTCAATGCCGCCGCGCGGGATGCGACCCACAAGGGCCGTGATCGCAACTGGGCCACCTACATCCGCGGCGCCTGGTCCGAACAGCAAGACGAGGCCACCGGGGAAATCGCCGCCCGCTATCTGCGCACCGGCACCACCTGGTCCGCCCTGGCCCTGACCTTTCGGGGGATGGAGGGGCGCACGGTGGTGCTGGTGGGCCTGTTCTGGCTGCGCGGCCGGAGCACCGGCGCCGCCGATGTGCGGCGGCATTTCATTATTTTCGAGCGCCCTTTCGATCTGGCGGAACTCGAGGCATTCAATCTCGATCTGCGCCGTTTGAAGCATGAGCTGGCCGACGGGAACTATTTCGCCACCTTCAACCCCTATTGCGAGCGGTTCCGCCGCCTGTTGCACATCGAGAGCGAGCTGGCCCTGCGCTTGCTGCACAAGACCCAATCGGCCAAGAGCCTGGGGGATTTGAACGCCTTTTTGCGCGATTTCATGCTCGACACCCCCGAGACCTTCGATGTGGCCCGGACCCTGGTTGCCGAATTCGCCGAACTGAACGAGGCCCATCAGGCCGTGGTGACGGCCCGCCGGCAGGTGCAGACGCTGGCGCCGGCCCGCGATAAGCACCAACGGCTGCTGCGGGTGCGAGCGCAGCACGAGGACTTGGATCTTTTACGTTCAGGCATCGATGTCTACCGGGACCGGTTGCGCGTGCAACTGCTCGAAGCGCGCATCGAGGATCTCGGGGTGCGGGTCGAAGGTTTGAACGACGAGGCGCGACGGCGCGAAGCGTCGGCGGCGCAACATCAACGGACGTTGCAGGAGTTGGAGGAGCAACACGGCCGGCTGGGCGGGGATCGCATCGAACGGTTGGAAGCCGAGAAAAAAGAGCGCGAAGCGGATCGGTCGCGGCGATCGGCCAAACAGGCCCAGGCGCGCATGGCTTGCGACCGCCTGGCATGGGAACCGGCCGATGGACCCATGGCCTTTGCCGAATTGCGGGGCCGGGCGCGGCAGGAACTCGAGGCCCGTGGGCAGCAAGCCCGGGATGCCCGGGACCGGCGGGACCATTTGACCGTGGCCGTTGATGCCCTTGAAAAGGAGTTCAAGGAGACGGCCGGGGAGGTCGCCTCCCTCGAGCGCCAACCCTCCAACATTCCGGCGCGGATGCTCGATTTACGCCGCCGGATCGCCAAGCAGGCGGGCCTTGATGCGGCGGCGCTGCCGTTTGTCGGTGAGCTGATCGAAGTGTTGCCGCGGGAAGCCCGGTGGCGCGGGGCCATCGAGCGTGTGCTGCATGGGTTCGCTCTCTCCATGCTGGTCGACGAACGCCACTACGGCGCGGTTTCCGGCGTGGTCAACGGGATGCACCTGGGGCAGCGGCTGGTTTACTACCGCGTGGCGGGCGTCAATCCGGCGGCTGCTCTGACCGTCTCCATCCAGTCCCTGGCCGGTAAGCTGCAGTTGAAGGAGGGGTCGTATCAGAAGTGGCTCAGGGGCGAACTCAATCACCGATTCAATTACATTTGCGTCGATTCGGTGGCCGGTTTCAAGAAGCACGAGCGGGCCTTGACACCTGAAGGGCTGGTGCGCCATGGCAAAACACGTCATGAGAAGGATGATCGGCGCTCCATCGACGACCGGCGCCACTGGGTGCTCGGCTTCGACAATCACGCAAAGCTGGCGCTCTACAAACAGCAGGCGCAAGCCTTGGCCGAGCGGATCGCCGCCGGGCGCCGGGACCTGGACGCATTGCAGGCGGAGGAAGAGCGGCGCGCCGAACGGGCACTGCACTGCCAGACCTTGGTCAACCTGCAGTGGGAAGAGTTGGACACCACGCCGCTGATCGATCGCATCGCCGCCCTGGAAACACAGTTGGATGAGATTCGCCGCGGCAACCAGGCCTTGCAGGAGATCGCCGTCCGTATGACGGCGGCCCGACGGCAACGCGATCAGGCACAGAACCGCGTGCAGGAGATCAAGGTCGACATCCGGGAGGTGGAAAAGGAGATCCGCGCAAGGCAAACGGCGCTGGACGAGATGCACCGAACCGCCGCGGCCCAAACCCTGGCCGCCGGCCAACAGGAAGCGCTCGCGGATCGCTTCGAGGCCCTCGGGCGGGCGGCCGCCCTGGACAACCTGGACGCTTTGACCCACCAGGTGGAACGCCGGATCAACGAGGAGCTCAAAGCATTGAGCAGCGAGCTTCATCAACTGGAACGGGGGATCGAGAGCTGTTTCGCCGACTTCATCTCCCAATGGGCGGCCGAATCGGAGGGACTGGATGCCAAATTGGCCGCCGCGGAGGATTTTCTGGCCAAGTTGCGGCGCTTGGAGATCGATGGCCTGCCGCGCCATGAAAGACGGTTTTTCGATCTGCTCAAAGATCAAAGCCACCAGAATCTCGCCGCCTTGAACACCCATTTGCGGCAGGCGCGCAATGAGATCCGTGAGCGCATGGAGCTGGTCAATGAAGGACTGCGTCACGCCCGGTTCAACCGGGGCACTTACCTGCGGATCGATGTCGCCGACCGCCATCTGCCGACGGTTCAGGAGTTCAAGCGCGAGATTCACGATGCCTTGCGCCACGCCTGGACCGAAGACCGCGAAACGGCCGAGCGCCGCTTCGCGGCCCTGCGGCGCCTGGTGGATCGTTTGGCGGACCAGGATCCCCAGCAGCGGCGCTGGCGCGACGAGGTGCTGGATGTGCGGTTGCATGTGGAGTTCATCGCGCGGGAACTGGATGGGCAGGGCAACGAGGTCGAGGTGTACCGCAGCGGGGCAGGCAAGTCCGGCGGTCAGCGGCAGAAGCTGGCCACCACCTGTCTGGCGGCGGCCTTGCGCTATCAACTGGGCGGCAGGGAACAAAGCTTGCCCGCCTGCGCGCCGGTTGTTCTGGACGAGGCCTTCGACAAGGCCGATAACGAATTCACGGCCCTGGCCATGAACATCTTCACCCGCTTCGGCTTCCAGATGATTGTCGCCACGCCGCTGAAATCGGTCATGACCCTGGAGCCGTTCATCGGCGGCGCCTGCTTTGTGGACATCAACGAGCGGCAGCGCTCCGGGGTGCTGCTGATCGAATATGACGACCAACGACAGCGTCTGAATCTACCGGAGCAAGTGCGTGACGACACCATCGCTGCGATTTCCTGAATCGGTGCGCCAACAGCTGCGCAAGCGCTTCGCCGCCCGGCGGGGACAATGGCTCGGCGGCGGCGACGCTTGGCCCATGGTCATCGCCCTGGGCAATCCCAGCGAAAACGATGCGGCCTGCCAGATCGATCATCTGCGGGCCTGGATCGACGCGTGGCGGCAACATCTTCACAGCGGTACCCTGGAGTGGCGCGAACGCCGCTGGCGCGATTTGGGCACCCAGCGCCTGCCCGCGCGGCTGGTTTTGGCCGCCCCCGATGAAGTGGCGGCCTGGTTGGGCGAAACCGACCGTTGGCGTTCGGCCCGCGAGCGCTTTCAGCGTCTTTGCCGGACCTGGCCCGCGTTGTATGATCTGCTGCCGCGCCATTACAACATGCTCGCCGATTACCCGGACGCGGATTTTGAGCGCCTGGTATCCTTGCTGGACGGGTTGAGCGCCCACCCGCGGTCCTTTCTCTATCCCCGCCAATTGCCCATTGCCGGGCTGGACAGCAAGTGGCTGGAACAGCGCCGCGGCCTGGTGACGGAACTTGCGGCGGCGCTCCACGGCGTGGATCCAAAGGGAAAGGATCTCTACGCGGTGTGCGGTTTGCGCCCAATGCCGGACATGGTCCGCATGCGGCTGCTCGATCCGGCGCTGCGCCAACGCCTGGGCGGACTTGGCGACATCTCGGCGCCCGTTGAACAGCTGGCCGAGCTGGCGTTGCCGCTGCGATGGGTTTTCATCGTCGAAAATCTGCAGACCGGTCTTGCCTTTGAAGATTTGCCGGATACGGTGGTGATCATGGGCCTGGGGTACGGGATCGACCGCATCGCCCGATTCCAATGGCTTGAACGCAGCCGCTGCTATTACTGGGGCGACATCGACACCCACGGCTTTGCTATTCTGCATCGCGCCCGTTCGCACTTGCCGCAGCTCGCGTCGTTGCTCATGGATCAGCAAACGCTGCTCGCGCACAAGTCATTGTGGGTCGAAGAGAAACAGCCGCACGGCGCCGACCGCCTGCCCCGTCTGACGGATGACGAGCAGGCGCTGTACCGGGGGTTGAAAGAGAACCGGTGGGGATTCAAGGTGCGTCTGGAACAGGAGAGAATCGCTTGGCCCCGGGCCTGGGAATGTATTCGACGCTGCATAGGGCTCGCGCAAAATTAACTTCGCATTTCAGGCGCCCGGTACGGTCCGTTGGCTGAAACGTAAATGGAGCGGAACTGCAAGAAGTACGGTTGAAAGGGGACAGCGTTATGGAAGCCGATTTCAAGTTGTATTTGCAGGCAACGGAGATGATCGATTTCAATCACCCGGCGGTGGCGGCCTTTGCGCAGAAAGAGATGCGCGGGGCCGGGACCCCCGTGGAACAGGCGGTGCAACTCTATTATGCGGTCAGGGATCAGATCCGCTACGATCCCTACAGCATCGATCTCAGCGTGGACGGATTGCGGGCGAGCACCACGCTGCAAAACCGCCGGGGCTGGTGCGTGCCCAAGGCCGCTTTGCTGGCGGCCTGCTGCCGTCGGGTGGGCATACCGGCCAAACTGGGCTACGCCGACGTGAAAAACCACCTTTCCACCACCCGGATGCGCGAGCGCATGAAAACGGATGTTTTCATCTGGCACGGCTACACATCCCTTTTCCTGGAAGGCAAGTGGGTCAAGGCGACGCCGGCTTTCAATATTGAATTGTGCCGGCGGTTCAATCTGAAGCCCCTGGCCTTCGACGGTCGGGGCGATTCGATCTATCACCCCTTCGACCTGCTGGGCAACAAGCACATGGAATACCTGCGCGAGCGCGGCGAATTCGACGATATTCCCCTGGCGCAAATCATCCGGGATTTCGAGCAGACCTATGCCGGCGCCGAGGGATTGAGCGATTTCGATTTCGAAAAGGATGTCCATCGGGAAAAGCCGTTGCCGGGCTGATGGAGTGCGGATTCGTTTTTTCGTGAACCCTTGGTCGTGGAAGTCGGTGAGAATGGGGTTGCGGCCGCACCAGGTGGAAACGGCCGCAACCCCGGCTGCTCCGGTTCCGATATCAAAACAATCGCTTCGCTATTTGCGGGCATGAAAAGAGACCCCCTGCGTACCGAACGCCAGCGCGTCGGAAGGGTCGGCCACGCCCACGAACAGGTCGGGATACTTGCGATCGATCACGACATCCGAAAAACCGGCGTCCTGAACCGAGCGGATCAGATCTGCATCCTGCAGACCACCGGCGATTCACCCGGTCCACAACGAGATGTCCTGCAACGCTTCCTGCGGGATCGGACGCCCGACGATGATGTCGCCGACGAACAGGCGCCCGCCGGGTTTAAGAACCCGGAACCACTCGCGCAAAGTTGCGGTTTTGTCCAGGGTCAAGTTCAGCACCCCGTTGCTGATCACCACATCGGCGAAGCCGTCCGGCAAAGGCAGCGATTCGATATAGCCTTTGTTGAACTCAATGTTGCCCGCACCGGCCCGTGCGGCGCCGGTACGCGCCTTCTCAAGCATCTCCGGCGTCATATCGAACCCGTGCACCCGGCCGGAGCGCCCGACCATGCGCGAGGCGATCAGCGCGTCCAACCCCGCGCCGGAGCCCGCATCCACCACCGTGTCCCCCGGCATGATCGGTCCGACGATGAACGGATTGCCGGTTCCCGAAAACGAAGCGATGTTGTCTTCGGGCAAACCGGTATAGTGGGTTTCGGTGTACCCGAGCCGGGTTAGCGCCGCCCGTCCGGTATGAAAGTGGTATCCTTTGTGCGGTTCAAGGGCGACATTGGCATATTCTTTCCTGATTTCCGAATGAAGTTCATCCGGCGTTATATTGGGCGTGTATTGCTCTACGCTCATAATATACCCCCCTATCTGTTTGGATTGTATGCATTTCGTTTCAGTCTATAAACAATGAGATTAATCGCGCATCGGGAGGTGTCAAGAAAACCGTTTGAAGCTGTTTTTTACGTTTTTCTAAATAATTACAGATTTTTGGGTATTTCATCAATGGGATTCGCGCAGCCACTTGCCGTCGATAATCTTTTCACTGTCCTTTCGTTGCTTGTCACATTCCACAGCTTATATTGTTTGTTAAAACGTTTCCTCAGGTTGTCGCCAAGCAGGTCGAAAACCGGGTCAGGAGCTACAACGGTACATTTTTGCACGGAAAAGGATCTGATTCGCATTCCATGGACAATAAAGGCAACAGCTCATCGAGCGGCAAAACGGATCAGCGTAAGCACCCCCGGATTG
Organism: Desulfatitalea alkaliphila; assembly: GCF_022968795.1. GTDB lineage: Bacteria > Desulfobacterota > Desulfobacteria > Desulfobacterales > Desulfosarcinaceae > Desulfatitalea > Desulfatitalea alkaliphila. The sequence goes on along the minus strand of NZ_JALJRB010000003.1, from coordinate 166,797 downwards.
CCTTGGCACTTCCAATCACCATCATTGGGTTCAATGCAACGGCACGGGTGGTGGATTTCAGCCTCGGTGGTTTTCATATCGCAACGGATAACACCGAGCAGTTCAAGCAAGGACAGCAGATTCGCATCGCCGTTCGGTTTCCGGATGAGGCGGCCATCAGCTTCATCAAGGCATCGATCGCGCACATCGGACAGAAAGGGCTGGGCTGCCGTCTGATCGATGTGGATCCGGCCATCTACCGAATGTTGGAGAGTAATTTCGATTTTTACCGATCAACGATGCCGATCGAATGAGCGCCGGCGGTCAGGAGACCTGCAGAACGATCTTGCCGAAATGGCCCGAGGCTTCCATTTCCGCATGGGCGTCGGCGGCGGCGGCCAGGGGCAGCGCGCGGTGAATCAGGGGGCGGCAGTCGCCTTGGGCGATATGGGGTAGCACGCGCTCGGTAAATACCGTCACGATGGCGGTTTTGCGCTCTTTCGGCAGGGCGCGCAGCACCGATCCGATGATTCGTTGCCGTTTGACCATCATTATCCCCAGGTTGATTTGGCCCGTGGCGCCTCCCATGAGGCCGATCACCACCAGCCGTCCCTGCACGGCCAATGCCGCTTGGTTCTTGGCCAGATAGTCGGCGCCGATGTGATCCAGAATGACGTCGGCGCCCGCGCCGCCCGTGAAATCGCGCACCACCTCGGCAAAATTTTCGTTGCGGTAGTCGATTACCCGGTCGGCGCCCAGCGCTTTGACCCGCGCGATTTTGCCCGGGGAGGCGGTGACCAGGATGCGACAGTGGCTGAGCAGGGCGCGGCAAATCTGGATGGCGGCCGTGTTGACGCCACCGCCGCCGCCGTGGAGCAGCACGGTGTCGCCGTCGCTAAGGCCGCCGATCAGAAACAGGTTCAGAAATGCGGTGATGTAAACCTCCGGAATGGCGGCCGCGGTTTCCAGATCCATCGCCTCGGGAACGGCCATCAGATGGCCGGCGTCGGCCAGGGCGTACTCGGCATAACCACCGCCGGTCAATAGGGCCATCACCCGATCGCCCGGGCGCCAGTGTGTCACCCCCGGACCGACACGGTCCACCACGCCGGCCGCTTCCAGGCCCAGGATCTCCGATGCGCCGGGCGGCGGCGGATAGTTGCCCCGGCGTTGCACCGTGTCGGCCCTGTTGACCGATGTGGCCGCCACTTTGATGCGCACTTCGCCCTCGCCCGGCTCGGGCCGGGTCGCCTCGCCGAGCCGCATCACCTCGGGACCGCCGAAGCCGTCCAGTAGGATCGCTTTCATGATTCACCTCCGCTGCACGGCAACAACCGTGTGTTAGGGTCCGTCCAGGGTGGCCATCGCCTGGATTGCAAAGCCACCGCTTTCCTTCTATGCTTTAACTTGCCTTTTTGCAAATTCAGGGTATGAAGGATCACGGATCGGGGTCGCTTTCGATGCACTTGGCAGCCGGCCGCAACATCAACCGCTGGGGAGACAGCACCATTGGGCATGCCAACGGGAGCACAACCAGCAGGGAGTGAGATCGACGGGCCGGGTCCGATCAATACATTGACCGGTCCGGCGGCCGCCCTGGGGGCCTTCGGCATCTGGGCGCTCTTTCCGGTCTACTTCAGACAGTTCGGCAACATTGTCACACCTCTGGAAATTCTGATGCACCGCATGTTGTGGGCGGCCCTGTTTCTGGTGCTCATCGTTCTGGTCACCCGGCGCGTCGACCGCGTGCGGGCCTTGTTCAAGCGGCCCCGCGCCATCTTGGCGCTGGTGGGCAGCGCGGTGGCCGTCAGCTTCAATTGGGGCACCTTCATCTACGCCGTCGGCCAGGGGCAGATTCTGCAAAGCAGTTTGGGCTACTATATCAATCCACTCTTCAATGTCTTTCTGGGGTACTGCTTTCTCGGCGAGCGGTTGCACCCCATGCAGCGCCTGGCGGTCGGGGTGGCCGCCGCCGGCGTGTTGATCTCCCTGGTCGGCTATGGCCGCGTGCCCTGGCTCGCGTTGATTCTGGCGTGCAGTTTCGGCCTTTACGGGTTGATCCGCAAGCAGGTGGAGATCGACAGTATCACCGGGCTGATGGTGGAGACCTTGCTGCTGTTGCCCTTGGCCGTTGGCTGGCTGCTGACAATGCATCTGCGCGGTCAGTCGATGTTCGGCCAGGCCGGTTTGCGCATCGACCTGCTGCTCATCGGGGCGGGGTTGGCCACCATCGTGCCGTTGATTCTGTTCGCCGTGGCCGCGCGGCGGCTGCGGCTGGCCACCCTGGGCATTCTGCAGTACATCACCCCCACCGGCCATTTTCTGGTCGGCGTGCTGCTCTACGGAGAACCTTTCGCCGCCGCCGATGCGGTTACCTTCGGCTGCATTTGGGTCGGACTCGCCCTCTATACCGCCGATATGTGGGTGCACCATCGCAAGCATCTGGCCTTGAAATAGGGTTCGTCCGATGGCGGAAGCCCCTATTTTACGATAGCGATACCGATACCGATTTCGATTTCGATGGGAAGCAGTGGAAGGATGGGGTTTGATGCGCTGACGAAGGAAGCGCATCGTTTCAAATATCGTCATCTTTACTTAGGGTTCGCGAAACAATAACTTCTCATTTTATACATCCCTGCTTCAGGCCGTCTTGGCCCGATCAGCGGATTCAAAATCCTCGGAATAGCTCGCTATGCCTCCGGTTTTGAATCCGCTGATCAAAACCATTCGACCCGAATTCGGATGCCTGAAATGCGAATTTATTGTTTCGCGAGCCCTTAGGGAGGGACTTGCAGGGTGTTGGGATACAACACCCTGCAAGCAAGAGAGGAAGATGATGAAAAAGTCAGGCTTCACATGGTATGTTAGTTGTCCCACAGGCAAAGTCAAGGTGTTGGTGCAAATAATTTCGCCGAGGGCGGGCACACCTTTGGGGTGTCCCACCGGTGATCGGCCGGCGGCATGGGCGGCCACCGTTCAAGGCAGCAGTATCGCGGCACCCATGGTGCGACCGGCCTCCAGGTCGCCATGGGCGCGGGCGGCCTCGGCCAGGGGATAGCGTCGGCGGATATCGATTTTGACCGCCCCTTGGCGCACCACCTCGAACAGGTCTTGGGCATGGGCCAGCAGTTCTTCCCTTTTATGGGTGTAGGCCAGCAGGGTGGGCCGCGTTAAAAACAAGGAACCATGGGTGGCCAGCAAGCCGATGTCCAAGGGGGGCACCTTGCCCGATGCCTGGCCGAAGGAGACCATGGTGCCCAAGGGGCGCAGACACTTCAGCGAATCAAAGAAGGTGTCGCGGCCGACCCCGTCGTAAACCACGTCCACCCCCTCGCCGTTGGTGATGGTCTTGACCCGTTCGACAAAGTTCTCCTTGCGGTACAATATGGGGTGTTCGCAACCCAATGCGGTCGCCAGGGCGGCTTTTTCTTCCGAGCCGAAGGTGCCGATCACCGTGGCGCCCAAATGGCGCGCCCATTGGCAGACGATGCTGCCGACACCGCCGGCGGCGGCATGCACCAGGATCGTGTGCCCCTGTTGCACCCCGAAGCAGCCGTGCAGCAGATAGCGGGCCGTCATGCCTTTGAGCATCATGGCGGCGGCCTGCTCGAAGGCGATCTCTTGGGGCAGGGGTACCAGCCGGTCCGCCGGCACCAGGCGATGGGTGGCATAGGCGCCCGGCGGACCACTGGCACAGACCGCACGGTCGCCGGGGAGCCAGTCGGTGACGCCGTCACCCACCGCTTCCACCGTGCCGGCCCCCTCCATGCCGAGTACCGCGGGCAGGCCGGGCAGGGGATACAATCCGGTGCGATGGTAAATGTCGATGAAGTTCAAACCAATGGCGGCGTGCTTGATAAGCACCTGGCCCGCACCCGGCCGGCCGGGGTCGACATCTTCCCACCGCATCACTTCCGGTCCGCCGGTCGTGTGGATGCGAATCGCTTTTCCCATTTGTGCACCTCCTTTTATCGGGTGTAATTGACGCTGTTTTTGGCGACGGCCATTTACCGGAGGCGGCGTAAACCCTGCCGTCCGTTTCATGTGCCGGTGTAAAGTTGTCTTCGCCGGCTCAGGGATCGGTGTGCCCGGCGGCCCGCATGTAAAAGCGGTTCCATGCCGGGCTGATGACCAGCTCATTGATGCACACATGGCGCGGTTGTTGGGCCACCCAGGCGATGGCGGCGCCCAGGTCCTCCGGCTTGAGCATTCGGGCGAGGTCTTGGGCCGTCGGGGGCACGGGCCTTTGCGCCATGATGGGCGTGTCCACCTCGCCGGGGCAGATCGCGCAGGCGCGGATGCCGTTGACGCACTCTTCCATGTTGATGGTTTCGGTCAGAGTCACCACGGCGTGTTTGGCGGCGTTGTAGGCGGGGCCCACCAGGGCCGAGGTGCGCACCCCCGCCCAGGAGGACACGTTGATCACCAGACCGTCCTTCCGGGCGCGCATGTGGTTGAGGACCGCCCGGGTGCAGTAAAAAAGCCCGTTGAGATTGATGCGGATCACGCTGTCGAAATCGGCGGCGGTTTGATCTTGCCAGCGGCGCCGCTTGGTGTTGATGCCGGCGTTGTTGACCAGGATGTCGATGGCGCCGTGGTGGGCGACGATGGCGTCGGCCGCGCGATCCACGGCGTCGGCGTCGGTGACGTCCAAGGGGGCGGTGTGGGCCGCCCCACCGTTTTGGTGAATTTCGGCGGCCGCTTCTTCCAGCAGCCCGGCGCGGCGACCCGACAGGATCACGGTGGCGCCCCCGGCGGCCAAGACTTGCGCCCCGGCCAGGCCGATGCCGGTGCCGGCGCCTGTGACCCAGACAATCTTTCCTTGCAGCATGGTGTGGTTCCCTTCATTGAGTGGTGAGAAACTGAGCGGTCAAATGTCGGTTACTGCCCAAGCATCCGTTCCCCTTCGCCGAAGGCGGGGGAATAGACCGTGACCCGATCCGATGCATCCAGCCGGATGGTCGCGTGGGGATACATGGAATACCAAATGCCCAGGCGGTTGCCTTCGGCATCCAGAATCCAGGCGCCTTGTCCCGTCGAATAGGTGCCCCAATCCTCGGGCATCCAAATGAAAGGGATCATTTGGGCGAACCGCTCCGAACCGGGGGCCACCGGTTCCCAGAAACGGAGCACCGGCGTGTAGCGGGGGTCGATGCCGATGAAGGCATAAGGCATGGCGCCGCGGCCATCGAAAAAGTAGCGATAGGTTTCCGGGACGGCACCTGTTCGAAACATATCGGTCACGAGCGGGTCATGTTGCAAACGGCCGTAGGCGCTTGTGCAACCTTGCACCAGCAGTAGCCCCATTAAAAGAACAAGGGTTCTTTTTACTTTGCGAAAACCTGTTGTGCGGTGCCTGGGCAGGAACATGCCGTTACCCTCCGGCGTTTGGGGTGTACTTGAATATAATAGGAGAATCCGGCAGGTTGTCAATTAGACCCGCCGGGCGGTCACCTTCAAATTGACAGGATCGGGAATCACCGCTAATCTGAAGCGCGGATGGAACATGGTACGCCGACCCTTGGGTTTCGCAACGTCGCGGGAGAGGCCGCGCAGGCGGAAAGGGGCGGTGCTTGTGCCTTTTGCAGATGATCAACCCGCTACCGACCTGGACCGCCCTGATGCCCAATTGCAAATCGGTTTCGTCACTCCCGGCAACGGCCATCCGGCGATGCCGTGGTCACGTGCCGCGTTGGCTGCTGTTGTGGCTGATAGGGGCCTTCATGGTGTCGGTCGGTGGTGCGGCCGTCGCGGCGACCGACCAAGGGATCGCCCTTGACCCGACCCCCATCCAGGCCGCCGCCGAATTCCATTTGCCGCCTTTCAGTATCGTTGATGAGCAGGGCCGCGCCGATGGGTTTTCCGTCGAGCTGCTGCGGGCCGCCCTGGCCGCCATGAGCCGGGAAGTGGTCTTTCGCACGGGCACTTGGGCCGAGGTGCGCGGATGGTTGGCGCAGGGCGAGGTCCTGGCCCTGCCGGTGGTGGGCCGCACCCCGGAGCGGGAGGCCCTGTACGATTTCACCTTTCCCTACATGTCCATGCATGGCGCCATCGTGGTGCGCCGGGGGAGCGAGGGCATTCGCGCCATGGAGGATTTGCGCGGCCGCCGGGTCGCCGTCATGCGCGGCGACAACGCCGAGGAGTTCTTGCGGCGCGAGCCTCGCGAAATCGACATCCAGCTGACCGATACCTTCGAAGAGGCGCTGCGTCAACTCTCGGAGGGGCTGCACGACGCGGTGGTGATTCAGCGATTGGTGGCCCTGCGCCTGATTCGCGAAATCGGCATGACCAACTTGGAGGTCATCAACCAACCCATCGAGGGGTTTCGACAGGATTTCTGCTTCGCGGTGCGGGCCGGCGACCGGCGGACCCTGGCGCTGCTCAACGAGGGGTTGGCCCTGGTGATGGCCGACAGTACCTTCAACCAGTTGCACGCCAAATGGCTCGGTGCCTTGGAATTGCCCACCCACCGGCGCATCGTCATCGGCGGCGATCACAACTACCCGCCCTATGAATTTCTGGATGAGAAGGGGCAACCGGCCGGCTACAACGTGGATCTGACCAGGGCCATCGCCCGCGAGGTGGGGTTGGAAGTCGAGATCCGCCTGGGACCCTGGTCCGAAATCCGGGAGGGTTTGGCGCGGGGCGAGATCGATGCGTTGCAGGGGCTGCTTTACTCGCCTGAGCGGGATCGAACCTTCGATTTCACGGCGCCCCACATCGTCAATCACTATGTGGGTGTGACCCGCACCAACGGCATGTCGCCGCCGGAGTCGGCAAACGAACTGCGGGACTGCCGCATCATCGTGCAAAAGGGCGACATCATGCACGACTTCGCGGTGCAGAACGGCCTCGAAGCGCGGCTCACCCTGGTCGATGCCCAGGAGGATGCCTTGCGCGAGGTGGCCATGGGGCGCCAGGAGTGCGCCCTGGTCTCCCGTTTGACCGCCCATTACTACATCAAGGCCCACGGCTGGCAAAATTTGAACGTCGGCCGCAAGCCGCTGCTGTCGGCCGCTTATTGCTACGCCGTTCCCAGCGGGCAAAAGGCGCTGTTGGCCGAGTTGGGTGAAGGGCTCAAAGCCCTGGAGCAGACCGGCGAGTACCGTTGGATCTACAACAAATGGATGGGGGTGTATGAAGCGCCGCCGCCCGGATGGGGTGTGGCGCTGCGGCGGATTGCAGTGGTTGTCGGCCCCCTGGTGGGACTGCTGCTGGTGTTTGCCTTGTGGTCCTGGTCCTTGCGGCGGCAGGTGGCCCTCAAGACGGCGGCCTTGCAAGAGAGTGGCGACCGGTTTCAATATGTGTTCGAAGCGGCCAATGTGGGTAAATCCATCACCTTGCCCACGGGTGAGATGACGCCCAACAAGGCCTTTGCCGATTTTCTAGGGTATGCGGTGGACGAGGTGCGGGACAAACGCTGGCAAGCGTTCACCCCGGCCGAGGACATCGCGCCCACCGAGGCGATCATCGCTTCCCTGGTGGAGGGCCGTGAAAACAAGGCGCGTTTTGAAAAACGGTATGTGCACAAGAGCGGCGCCCTGTTGTGGGCGGATGTCAGTTCGGTGGTGCGGCGGGATGAAGAAGGCAAGGCCCTCTATCTAGTGACCACCGTCGTGGACATCACGGAGCGCAAGCGCGCGGAGGAGGCCCTGCACCATAGCGAAGAGTTTCAACGCGCCATGGTGGTCTGCTCGCCCGTGGCCCTCTACACTATCGATATGGAAGGCCGGGTGACGGACTGGAACAGCTCGGCCGGGCGCATCTTCGGTTGGTCAGCGGAGGAGGTCCTCGGCAAACCGCTGCCCGTCGTGCCGCAGGACAAACGGGCCGAGTTCGAGGCGTTGCTGGGGAGAGTCAAGAACGGAGACGAAATCCACGGCCAGGAGTTGATCCGCGTACGCAAGGACGGAGAACGAATTCCCGTCAGCCTTTCGGTGGCCCCCCTGCGCAACGACCGGGGGGAGATCGTCGGCATCATGGGAGCCGCCGAGGATCTGAGCGAGCGCAAGCGCAGCGAGGGCGAGCGGGAAAAGCTCCAGGCGCAACTGATGCAGGCCCAGCGCATGGAATCGGTGGGCCGGTTGGCGGGCGGCGTGGCCCACGACTACAACAACATGCTCAGCGTGATCATCGGTTACGCGGAGCTGGCCATGGACAAGGTGCCGCCGGAAAGCGCCCTGCGCCAGGATCTGGACGAAATTTTCGCCGCCGCGCGGCGTTCCGCCGACATCACGCGCCAACTGTTGGCCTTTGCGCGCCGGCAGACCATCAAGCCGGAGGTGCTGGATCTGAATACGGTCGTGGAGCGAATCCTGCGCATGCTGCGCCGCCTCATCGGCGAGGACATCGATCTGGCCTGGCAGCCGGCGGACGGGTTGTGGCCGGTCCACATGGATCCCGCCCAGCTGGATCAAATTCTGGCCAACCTTTGCGTCAATGCGCGGGACGCCATCGACGGCGTCGGTAAAATCACCATCGAAACCCGCAACATAGTCTTGGACGCGGCATACTGCGCGGATCACCCCGAAGCCGCGGTGGGTGATTTTGTGTTGCTTGCGATCAGCGATGACGGCTGCGGTATGGATGCCGAGACCTTGGCGTCGGTGTTCGAGCCTTTTTTCACCACCAAGGGTATCGGCGAAGGCACCGGATTGGGGCTGGCCACCGTTTACGGCATCGTTCGGCAGCACAACGGTTTCATCAATGTCTACAGCGAGTCCGGCAAGGGCACCACCTTTCGGATCTATCTGCCGCGGCATGGCGCTGCGATCAAACGCCCCGGCGAGGAACCCGCGGTGGTGGAGCTGCCCCGCGGCGGCGGCGAAACGGTGATGATCGTCGAGGACGAGACCGCCATACTGAAATTGACGAAAACCATCCTCGAACGCTTGCATTACAAAGTGCTGGCCGCGGCCGGTCCCGACGAGGCCATCTCGCTGGCCGCCGCCCATCAGGGGACGATTCAATTGCTGATCACCGATGTGGTGATGCCGGAGATGAACGGTCGCGATCTGGCCCGGCGGTTGCAATCGCTCAATCCCGACCTGAAGGTGCTCTTCATGTCCGGCTACACGGCCGACGTGATCGCCCACCGGGGCATGTTGGAAGCGGGCGTTCATTTCATCGCCAAACCCTTTTCCAACCGCTCCCTGGCGGTCAAGGTGCGCGAGGCCTTGGGCACCGAATAGCAGCCCTCGCTGTGATGATGCCGGGGCGCGGTGTTTTGCGTCGCCTTCCTTTCAGATCTGTTTGACCCCACCACATACACCTTTTGATGGGCGCAAGCGGCCCTATTGTCCTTTCGGACAGATACAGCGGGTGGCGGGCCCGATCCGATAGACTTGACAATTTTCGGCGATTCCGTCTGCCCATTTTTGTCAATTCCGTCCGGCGTCTTGGCTCGTGACCCCATGCGGGTTGTGCGTATCAGTCATGATATCGGGAGGTTGAATGTGGTTCCCATGGGTTGCTTGGAGAGAATCCTGTAGGGGCATGCTATTTGCATCGATTTGATGCGTGATCCAGCAGTCTGTCAAATGGCTTCAGCAATCGTCCGAATCACCAACCCGGCTTCCGTCAATAGCCGGGCCATCAGTGGGCGTGTGCCGATATTCGCCTTCAAAGGGGTATGCCGATGGCCTTTGGCCGTCTTCGGCCGGTCGGTGCGCTTCGGGTGCGTACAGGGGTGGAAGATGCAACTATTTGTGGATGAGATGTCAGTGAAACGGCGCAAAGAACCCAGGGATGCACTCATGCCGGCCGCCGCCGAGGGGCTCAATCGTATCGATTTGCATCCGATCACCCTCTCTTTCCATGGCGATCTGGAAGATCGGTTCCGTCAGAGCTATTGGACCAACTCCTTGCGCTCGGTGCGTTTTTCCCTCTTGGCGGGCATCGTCATGTATGCCGTCTTCGGGATCCTCGATCTTTTGCTGATCCCCGAAATGACGGGCACCCTCTGGACCGTCCGGTTCCTCATCGTTTGTCCTTTCCTGGCTGCCATGATCGGCTTTTCCTATTTCGCGGCTTTTAAGCGCTATTTTCAGTTCGCCATGGCCGCGGCCATGGCGGTGGCCGGCTCCGGCATCATTTACATGGTGGCAATATTGCCGCCGCCGGTCAACCAGACCTACTACGCCGGGCTGATTCTCGTGCTGATTTGGGGCTACACCTTCACCCGGGTGCGGTTCATATGGGCTACTTCCGCAGGCTGGTTGTTGGTAGCACTCTATGAACTTGTGGCCCACCAGGTGATCGAAGCGCCCTTCACGGTACTGGTGAACAACAGCTTTTTCTTCATCAGCTCCAATCTGGTGGGCATGTTCGCCTGCTACTTCATCGAGATGTACACCCGGCGGGATTTCTTTTTGGCCTTCCAGCTGGAGAAGGAGCAGGAGAAGGTCAAGACGGTCAATCGACGCCTGGAAAAGATCGTGGCCAAACGCACCTCGCAACTGGTGGAGAAGAACAAGGCCTTGAGCGAGGAGATCGAAGAGCGCAAGCGGGCCGAGCAAGAGCGCGAGGAGCTGGCGACCAAGTTTCGCGAAGCCCAGAAGATGGAGGCCATCGGCCGCTTGGCCGGCGGCGTGGCCCACGACTTCAACAATCTGCTCATGGGCATTCAGGGCAACAATTCGCTGATGTTGCTCAATACGACCCCCAGCCATCCCTTCTATGAGAAGCTGAAGAACACGGAAGCCTACGTGATCCGCGGTTCCGAACTGACCAAGCAGCTGCTGGGATTCGCCCAGCGCGGCAAGTACCAGGTGCATGCCACCCACCTCAACGAATTGATCGCGGAAAGCGCCAATCTGTTCGGTCGTACCCACAAGGAGGTGACCATCCACCTGGCCTTGGACCCCGAGCTGTGGGTGGTCGACATCGACCGCGGCCAGATCGAACAAGTGTTGTTCAACCTGTTGCTGAACGCTTGGCAGGCCATGCCCGGCGGCGGCACACTGACCATCACGACGCGCAACATGGTGGTCGATGAGCAGCGCGTGAAGGGGTGCAGCGCCCGGTCGGGCCAATATGCCGTTGTCCAGGTGGCGGACCAGGGGGTTGGTATGGACGCGGCCACCATGCAAAGAATCTTCGATCCCTTTTTCACCACCAAGGAAGTGGGCCGGGGGACGGGTATGGGGCTGGCCTCCGCCTATGGCATTCTCCAGAACCACAACGGCTTTTTTGAGGTGCAAAGCCGGGTCGGTAAGGGAAGTCGCCTCTCGTTTTTCCTACCCGCCTCAAACGGCGTGCCCGCGGTGGAGGCGCCGGAAATTCAGCGTACGGTCCGGGGCAAGGGGCGGATCCTGGTGGTGGATGATGAGGACATGATCACCGAAGTGGCCGCCGAGATGCTGACCAGCATCGGCTATCAGGTGCACACGGCAAGCTGCGGTCAGGAGGCGATCGCCTTTTACGAGGCCGCGGAGACCTATCCAGATCTTGTCATTCTGGACCTGATCATGCCGGGCATGAGCGGCTATGCCACCTATGACCGGCTCAAGCAGATCCACCCGGGACTCAAAGTGGTTCTCTCCAGCGGATACAGTATGCCCGATGAGGCCAACACCATCATCCAGCAGGGCAACAGCATGTTCATTCAGAAGCCATACAATCTCAACGATCTGTCGCAGCTGGTGGGCAAGATGTTGGCAGCGGGCCGCGCAACGGCTGCGGAGGCGGCCATGACCGCCGTAGGTTGATGGCGGGATGGGGGGTTGGTCGCGTCGTTGACACCGGAAAGGAAGAAGCACTCATGGGAGAACTGAATCCGACTTTCGTAAAATGTTTCAAAGAGCTGGAAGCGGGCCATCTTGCTCTGCGGCACAAGCTCAACAAGCTGACGCTCAAGGGCGACGCGCTGGAAGAGAAACTGGCCCGGGAACTGACGCTGTTCGAGAATTGGCGGATCGCGTTGATGGATCCTTTGGGGCGCATTGCCGAAAGCTTCCACAATGGCGATGCCGAGCCGCATCGGGCTTTCGTGCGATCCTCCCGCTATTTCGAGGCGGTTCAGGAAGCGCCCTTTTATTGGCAGATCATCAACAAGCCCAACGGTTATGCGGGTGACGCCCAGATGATGTCCTTCATCTACCGCAATCAGTTCGAGGGCAAGACCCCTTTCGGCATGCTGCTGCACAAACATGCGGTCTCCACCAAGGCTTGCCAGGCGGTGCGCAACCGCAAGTTGTTCCTGACCCAGGAGATCACCAAACTCAACGGCGGCAAGGTGCTCAGCCTGGCGGCCGGCCCGGCCCAGGAAATTCGCGAACTGCTTGACGTCTACACAGAGGATCCCTATCATTTCCTTGCCCTCGATCACGACATGGACACCCTGAAAGCCTATGACATTTCGGATCGCGAGCCCCGTTTCAAATACGCCTTGGCCAATGCTTTCCAGATCATCTCAGGCAATTACATGGCGGCCCGCCCCCGGCGCCTGATGGTCAACTTCTGTTCGCCGCGCAAGGATTTCCGCGGCTTGCGGTTCGCCCTGAGCCCGTTGAAGTACGAAATGTCCTATCTGAAAAAAGAGAGCTTCGATCTGATCTACAGTTCGGGTCTGTACGATTACATCAAGACCTTTCCCCTGGACGACAGCAAAGGCACCGTCGCCCTGACCCGCAATCTGTTCGAACTGCTCAGGCCCGGCGGTTCGCTGGTGGTGGGCAATTTCACATTCGGCAATCCCGTGGACCTTAAGTTTGTGATGGAATATGTGTACCATTGGTTTCTGTTTTACCGCGACGAGCAGGATATGCTGGAGTTCGCGCGGGCCATCCCGGAAGAACAAATCGAAGATATCCAGGTGTTCAAGGAGTCTCTCGGTATCAATTATTTTCTGAAGATCACCAAAAAGGCCGCCTGAGCGGCCAATCCCGCCTAGGCGCCCAATGGGCGCCCACCCGGTACAGCGACAACCACCTGCCCAACCCGCCGTTCCGGTCGCGTTGCCACCCCAGGGTGTCTGCGACCGTGCGACCGCTTTGGCCGCGAAATACACCGCGAGCGCACCTCCCCAAATATCCACTGAATCGACGCCCCCATGCGATGATCCATCGCACGCACTCTTGATGCGTGAGCCCCAAGGGCAAGGGCCGACGAGAGGACCCCAAACAAGTTGTGCAAAATGCGCCAAAAAGGCTTGACAAAATTTTAGCGATAGGTAAAGTAGGGATCGCTTTAAATGTTAGAAGATACGAATAAGGAATGAATTTTAAAAAAAAGAAATAATAATAAACAATTCTGAGAGGGTTTAAATGTTCAACCGCCATCGCCGCCGTAAACGCGCCATGGCAGCCGGATGTGACGGCTGCACCGATTTTTCCCTTCAACAGCCCATGGGGCCGGCCTGCCATTGCCGCGTGCTGGCCGATATCGGCACCGGCTGCCGGTGCCGTATCCGGCGCCATCGGTCCCAAGGTGCGATCCGGCAACGACTCCTCGACCTGGGTTTCGTGCCCAACGCCGAAGTGGAAGTGGTGCGTTGCGCCACCTTGGGCGATCCCTTGCAGATGCGCCTGGGGGACTACTCCGTCACCCTGCGTAAGCGGGAAGCCGATTTGATCGAGGTCCAGGAGGGGTAGGCGGGCATATCCATGAAAAGCAGCGGCCAAAACGTCACCGTAGGCCTGGCCGGTCAGCAGAATGCCGGCAAATCGACGGTTTTCAACATGCTCACCGGGGCCAACCAGCACATCGCCAACTATCCCGGCGTCACCATCGATAAAAAGGTGGGCAGCTACCGCAACCGCCAGGGGCGGGTGGCGGTGGTGGACCTGCCCGGCACTTACAGCCTCACCTCCTATTCGCTGGAGGAGCGGGTGGCCCGGGACTTTTTGCTGCGGGAAAAGCCCGACGCCATTGTCAACGTCATCGACGCATCCAGTTTGCGGCGCGGGCTGTACTTCACTTTCCAAGTATTGGAGATGGGGTTCCCGGTGGTGATGGCCCTGAACATGGTGGACGTGGCCGAGGCCCGTGGCCGTGCAGTGGACGCCGCGCAGTTGGGACGACTGCTGGGGGTGGCCGTAGTGCCCACCGTGGCACGTAAAAAGCGCGGCAAGGCGGAGCTGCGGCAGGCCATCCGGCAGATTGCGGGGGTCCGGCAGGGTCTGTCCGGGGCGGCGGAAGGAGGCTTTCGCGTCGATTACGATGTCCTGGAGCCGGCCATCGCCACCCTGTCGGACCGTCTGGCGACCTCTAAGACACTGGTTGCCATGGCGCCTGCGCGTTGGTTGGCGATCAAATTGCTGGAAGGCGATGTCGGCACCCGCACGCTTGTCAGGACCCACCATGTCGCAGCAGAAGCCGTGTTGGCCGAAACGGATGTGGCGACCGAAGCATTCGAGGCGGCCCATGCCATTTCCACCGGCGACCACATCGTCTCCTGTCGTGACCGGGCGGCCGCCGATCTGGCCGACCGATGCCAGCAAGCGACCTTGCCGGGAGCGGTGCACCTTTCGGAAAAGATCGACCGGGTGTTGTTGCACCGGGCCCTGGCGCCGCTCTTTCTGGTGGCCACGGTCTACCTGATCTATGAGTTGTCCATCGTCCAGGGCTACAAGCTGACCACCTTGACCTGGCCGGCCTTGGCCTGGCTGCGCGCCACCGTGGCCGGCCTGCTGCCGGACCCCGGCCTGCTGCACGACACCCTGATTCGATCCCTGGCCCTTTGGATGGTGGACAGCGTCAACACCCTGCTCAACTACGTGCCGGTATTTCTGATCCTGTTCGTACTGATCGCCATTCTCGAAGATTCGGGCTACATGGCCCGCATCGCCTTCATCCTCGACCGGGTGTTCCAGAGCTTCGGCCTGCACGGGCAGTCCACCTTGCCCTTCATCCTGGGTGGTGTTTTCACCGGCGGGTGTGCCGTGCCGGGCATCATGGCCACCAAGGGCATCCCCGACGAACGCTCTCGGCTGGCCACCATCCTCACCGTGCCCTACATGAACTGCCTGGCCAAGATTCCGCTCTACACCCTGCTGGTGAGCATCTACTTCACGGCCCACAAATCCTATGTCATGCTGTTCATCTCCACCATCACCATCATCATGGCCATGATCGTGGCCAAGTTGTTGACCATCACCATTCTGGCGGGCCGTGAAACCGCTCCCTTTGTCATGGAGATGCCCAACTACCATTTGCCCACGCCCGTCGGCGTGCTGCGCCGGGCGCTGGACCGCACTTGGTCTTACATCAAGAAAGTAGGCACCATCGTTGTGGCTGTGGCCGTATGCGTCTACGTGCTGCTGCAGTACCCTGGGCTGCCCCAAGAGCGGCTGGATCATTTCGACGCCGCGATGCAACGCGCCGTGAGCAATTTCCAGGAAGGCATCCAGGATACGGCTTATGCCGATCTGCTGCAGGGGCCGCGCATCCTGGAACTGCTCAATGTCGCCTCGGCCTACCGCGAGGCCAAACTGGCCGCCACCAACCAGGCGGCTTCCGCCGCAGTGGACGCGCGCTTCGAAGCGCGTCACGCGGATTTATACCCCCTGTTGCGCCCCCGGGATGCCGAAGCAAGGTCCGTCAACCGTGCTTTGCGCACCTTGGCCGGCGAACGCAGCACCCTGCGCACCCGGATTCGGGAAGAGACCATCGTGCACAGCTATTTCGGCACCATCGGCCGGTCCCTGGAACCGGTGACCCGCTTCGCCGGGTTCGATTGGAAGATCAACGTGGCCCTGATCAGCTCCTTTGCCGCGCGCGAGTCCAGCGTGGCCACCCTGGGCGTGCTGTTTCAGGAAGGCGTGGACGAAAACATCACGCTGGAAGAGCGCATGGGTCGCGAAGGCGCGGCCGACGGCCGGACGTCGCTGCATGCATTGGCCCTGATCATCTTCTTCGTGCTCTACCCGCCCTGCCTGGCCACCACCATCACGGTGAAGGTGCAGACCGGCTCCTACAAATGGATGCTTTTTTCCATCGTGTTCCCGACGATCTTCGGCCTCGCCGTGGCCGGCGGAGTGTTCACCGTCGGCCGCCTGTTGGATCTGAGCGGGATCCAGGCCATGGCCGCTTTTTACCTGCTGGCCCTGCTGACGGCCGTGGGGCTCGCATTCGTCAGAGATCCCGCCTGGGCCCGGCAGGGGGCCGCGATCATCGAAAAGAAGGGAGCATGATACCAATGATTTGGGAATACCTCATCCTTGGCCTCATTGTCGGCTGGGCGGTTTTCTACCTCTGGCGCACCTTTTTCCGCAAAGGCGGGTGTGCCTGCGGCTCCTGCCCGAGCGCCAAAAGCGCGGACTGTCCGACCCGCGGCACCCCGGATCTGTGCACTCTGACGGATGTCGCCGAACCAATGACCGATCACCCATCCACGGCAACTTCGGCACCTCGATCGAATGACAGCGATGAAATACCCCGACGCAATGACCCGTAAACCACATCACCTTATTTAATTCAATCAATGGAGGAATGTTCATGAAAACCAGAGGATATCTGTTTGTCTGTGTTCTTTTGACCGGTATCGCGGCCTTTGCGGCGCCCGCCGCGGCCCACACGCCGCTGTTCTCCTGTTTCGACAACGGCGACGGCACAATCTTTTGTGAAGGTGGCTTTTCCGACGGCAGCAGCGCCGCCGGTACGCCCATCCTCGTCAAGGACGGATCCGGCGCAGTGCTTTTGAAAACCGAGCTGACACGCAACAGCGAAGTTGAACTCGAGAAACCGGCCGGCGCCTACACCGTCGTTTTCGACGGCGGGGACGGCCATCAGATCGAAATTTCCGGCAGCCAGATCTTCGAATAGTAAACCGGATATGGACTTAGAGCAGTAAACAAATTGATCCCATCGCATAAGAAAACAGGAGACTTCCATGAAGCGTTTTTGGTTGATTGCAGTTGTTTTGACCCTGTTGGTCGGCTCCCCGGCGCTGGCCCATTATCAGTTGCTTTACACCCCCCTGACCGCTTTGGAGCGCGGCGGCGAGATGCTCCTGAAGCTGGTGTTCACCCATCCCTTTGAAGGCGGCCACACCATGGACATGGCACCGGTGCAGGAATTTTATGTGGTGCATCAACGCGGCGAAGAGGGCGAGCCCCGCAAAACCGATTTGAAGGAGCATCTCAAGCAGATCACCTGGACGAGCCAGGGGCATGCGGGCAAAGCATACGAAGCCAGGCTGCCGGCTCGCATCGTTCGTTCCATGGGCGATTATGTGTTCGTGCTGGTGCCCGGTCCCTATTACGAGCCTGCGGATGAAGAATATATTCAGCAATTCACCAAGTTGATGCTCAATGTGGGTGGGGTTCCCGGCAATTGGCACCAACCGTTGGGTCTGCCCGCCGAAATCGTGCCCTTGGACAAACCTTACGCCAACTGGACCGGCGGTATCTTCCGCGGCGTGGTGATGGCCGACGGCAAACCGGTGCCCAATGCGGAGTTGGAAATCGAATACCTGAACTACACCCCTGACATGGAGAAGAACGCCTTTGCCGGCAAGCCTAAGATCGAGGCGCCCCACCCGGCTTTCGAAACCATCGGCATCCGCGCCAATAATCGTGGTGAATTCGCCATCGGCCTGCCCAAGGCCGGCTGGTGGGGTATCGCCGCCCTGGGTGTGGGCGAATCGGAATTTGACGGCAAACCGGTGGCCCGGGAAGCAGTGCTATGGGTCCAAGTGACCGACCTCCCATAGCGCGACCCGATGATATCCAAATGTCGAATGGCACATGGGGATCCATCCGGCACTGTAAGCAGCAGGATGCCTTTATGCGCCATTCGATGTTGGGAAAAGGTGTACGGATCGCATCTTGATGCGGGAAACGAATGGGCTGAAACAATAGAAAAATAGAAATCAAAAAGTAATCCTGACGTTCTTTGGTCCTCATGGGGACGCAAAGAAAGTGCGGGCGTAACAGCGAACGCGGCAGCGGCGTGTCCTGTTACGCTTTTTTTTTGATGACCGCTTTGAATTGCGCCTGATCGGAAGTTCCGGAGGGTTCGGACCGCTATGGAGGTAAAGACCGGATGATGTCGGGAACCATAACGCATAACAGCGCGGGCCGGAAGCTCGACCCCGGTGGTATTTGGCGCGCCGCGTCAGCCATGGCTTTGGCCCTGCTGTTGACCTTCGGGGGCGGGCAATCGGTATCGGCCGAGGGGCCCGTGACGCGGATTATCGATGCGGAGGCCGCCGTTTTGCAGCAGGGCCGCGCGTCCCAAGGCCGCATCGATGCAATGGCCGAGGAGACGGATCAGCTGGTGCATGAATATCGCGACATGGAGCGGCATCATGAACAAGTGACCATATACAACGATCACCTGTCCCAAATGATTGCTTCCCAGGTATCGGAGCTGGCTTCCCTGGAGCGGCAGATCGGCCGGATCGAGGTGACCCAGCGGGAGATCGTGCCTTTGATGCTGCGGATGCTGGCGGCCCTGGAAGGGTTTGTGGCGGCGGACATTCCGTTTCTGGTCGAGGAACGCAGCGCCCGCTTGGCGGGTCTGCGCGCCCTGATGCATCGGGCCGACGTGGATCTTCCGGAAAAGTTCCGCCAGCTGATGCTGGCCTACCAGACCGAAGCCGACTACGGGCGCTCCATCGAAGCCTACCAGGGAGAACTGCTGTTGGACGGGCACTCCCGCAGCGTCGAGTTCCTGCGCCTGGGCCGTCTGGTGCTGGCCTATCAGACCCTGGATCGCCGCGAGAGCGGATTCTGGGACGCCCACCGGCGGCAGTGGACGGCTCTGGCGGCCGACTACAACCTCTCCGTCCGTCAGGGGATCCGTATGGCCCAGCGCCAGGCGGCGCCGGATTTGATCCAGGTGCCCGTGTTTGTAGCGGAGGTTTTGCCATGATGCGTGCCATCCGGTTCCCCTTTGGATTGCTGATTTTGCTTCTGCTTTTGCTGATGCCGATAGGCCCCGGCGGCATGGCATTGGCCGCCAGTGACCTGGATCGGTTCCTGCAAACCATTCAGGAGCGGGCCGTGGAAGAGCAGCGCCGCAACGCGGAACGGGAACAGGCCTTCCGCGCCGACCTGGACGGCGCTCGCCGGCAGGTCCGGGAGATGCGGCAGCGGCTGGAGGCGGCTCAGGATCGGCAGGAACGCCTCCTGGCCGATTTCGAGACCAACGAACTGGCCTTGATGGCGCTGGAGGCGACGTTGCGCGAACGCCAGGGCGATCTGGGGGAGATGTTCGGCGTGGTGCGCCAGAGCGCCGGGGACGTATACGCCCAGTTTCTCGGCTCGCTGGCCATGGCCGACCAACCGGAGGCCCTCGACTTCGTGCACCGGTTGAGCAATAGCCGCGGACTGCCGGACATCGAGGAGCTGGAGCGCTTCTGGATGTTGATGCTTGAGGAGATGGTGGCGACCGGCCGGGCGGCACCGTTCACGGGTGAAGTGGTGGCGCCGGACGGCCTGCGCCGGGAAGCCGTGATCATGCGCGTGGGGGCTTTTAACGTCATTGCCGACGGCCGTTACCTGACCCACGTGGAGGGGCGCAACCAGTTTCTGGAGCTGCCGCGCCAACCCCGGAATCGTTATCTGCGGCAGGCCCGGGCCCTGGCCGAGGCGCCGCCGGGGGAGGTGCGGCCCTTTGCTCTGGATCCCTCCAGGGGCGCCATCCTGGCCCAGCTGGTCCAATCGCCTTCCCTGGTCGAGCGGGTCATGCAAGGGCGCGAGATCGGCCTGGTGATTCTCCTGCTGGGGCTCTTGGGGATCGGTCTGTTCGCGGTGCGCTTTACTTTGCTCACCCTGGTCGGACGCCGGGTGCAGCGGCAGCTGCGGACCGATCGGGCCATGGCGGACAATCCGCTGGGCAGGATTCTGGGATTGTACGACCGGAATCACCAGGTGGATCCAGAAACCCTCGAAATCCGGATGGACGAAGCGATTTTGCGGGAAGTGCCGCGCCTGGAACGGGGTTTGACCTTCATCAAGATCCTGGCGGCCGTGGCGCCTTTGCTGGGCCTTCTAGGCACGGTGGTGGGGATGATCAACACCTTCCAATCCATCACGCTCTTCGGCACGGGAGACCCGCAGCTCATGGCCGGGGGCATCTCCCAGGCCTTGGTGACCACGGCCTTGGGGTTGACCGTGGCCATCCCCTTGCTGCTGCTGCACAGCATTGCCGCCGCCAAAAGCCGAGGTCTGGTGAACATCATGGAAGAGCAGGGCGCCGGGCTGCTGGCCGAGCACATGCAGCGGCAGCGCGCGGGCGGTTGCGATGGCTGAGCCCCTCTTCGCCCTGCGCCGCTTTTTCGATGCCGGCGGACCGATCCTGGGGGTCATCTTCCTGGTGGCCGTGGTGCTCTGGATGCTGATCATCGAGCGCTACTGGTACCACTGGCGGCTCTTTCCAAGGGAGTTGGCCGCCCTGCATGGGCGCTGGCGTCTGGCGCCCTGTCCGGACCGGCGGCTGGCGGAAAAGATGCGCTTCAAGGATCTGTCGGTGTTGCGCCAGCGGCTGACCGCTTCGCTGCCCCTGATTCGCACCTTGATCGCCGTCTGCCCGTTGCTGGGGTTGCTGGGCACCGTCACGGGGATGATTCATGTGTTCGAAACCATGGGTTTCAGCGGCACGGGCAACCCCCGGGCCATGGCCGCCGGGGTCTCCATGGCCACCATTCCCACCATGTCCGGTCTGGTGGTGGCCCTTTCGGGATTCCTGTTCAGCATCCGTCTGCAGCGCGGCTGTGAATCGCGGGCGGCCCTGGCCGCCGACACCCTGACCCGGGAAGTGTGCATGGGGTGTGCTCTGGACGGGGCCGCAGCCCTGGAAACAGCAGGCAACAAGGAGACGCACAATGCGCTACCGACGCCGTCAGCGTGAGGAAGAAACGGCCCGGATCGATATGACCTCCATGATGGATGTGGTGTTTATCATGCTGATTTTCTTCATTGTCACCACCTCTTTCGTCAAGGAGGCCGGCATCGAGGTCAACCGGCCCGCGGCCACCACCGCCCAGCGCCAGGAACGCGGCAACATCATGATCGCCGTATCGGACGGCGGGGCGATCTGGATCGACGGCCGCCAGGTGGACCTGCGGGCCGTGCGGGCCAATGTGGAGCGTTTGCGGGCCGAAAACCCGGAAGGGGCCGTGGTGATCCAGGCCGACGCGGCATCACGGACCGGCATTCTGGTCCAGGTGATGGACCAGGTGCGCCTGGCCGGTGTTCTCAATGTCGCCATCGCCGCCGACAGCTTGCGATAGGTCGTGTCCAATGGACAATCGGTGTCCGGTATGCCTTTAACAACCTACCCAGGTTCCCAATCATCGCCATGACATATACCCAAGCCCGATTCAAAGCGATATCGTTTGCCAACTCCCCTGCCCGCTACGGCCTCGCCCTGATCCTGGCCCTTTTATCCGCCATGGGGCTGTTCTTGCTAATGGACGGGCTGATCGGTCGCGGCCGGTTCGACCTGGGGGGGATAAGAACCCAGCCATTGCCCCAATTCATCCGGGCCGATTCGCCGCCGGAGGCGGTCCGGGAGCGGGAACGCGAAAAGCCCACGCCTCCCGAACCGCCCGAGCAGTTGCCGCCGATGGAGGCCATGGCCAATCCCGTGAACGCCCCGCCGGACATTCCCCGAATCGATCCGCCGCCCCTGGCGGTGCAGCCCGATCTGGCCCTGGCCGGCGTACCCGTTGCGTTGCCGCCCGCCATCAGCACTCCGTCCGGTGATCCCGGGCTGATGCGCTACACCGGACCGCTCACCCCGGTGCACCAGGTGATGCCCCGCTATCCCCACCGGGCGCGCATGGAGGGCGTCACCGGCTGGGTGCGGCTGGAGTTCGTCATCCAGACGGATGGCGGTGTGCGCGACATCCGGGTGGTGGCGGCCGAACCGAGGCGTGGCATCTTCGACCTGGAGGCGGTGCGCGCATTGAGCCGCTGGCGCTTTCAACCCCAGACCCGGGACGGCGAGGCAGTGCCGGCCCTGGCCACCATCACCATCGCATTCAACCTGGAGGGAGAATCATGAACCTTTGCTTCGCGCAATCGTTGCGGGATCGGGCGCAGGCAGGCCCTTATGCCCGCCGGCGCCCCACCCGACCCGCATCATCCCCGCGGCGCGGTCCCGGACCGTATCGGTTCGTCCTCCTGGCATGGCTCTGCCTACTGGCGCCGGTTCTGGCTCCAGCCGATACCTTTACGGTCTCCGAAGGCGCGCACAAGCAGCTCACCGCCGTCCGGGAACGGCTGAACGCAGGCCAATGGGTCGAGGCCGAAACCCTTCTGGACCAGTGCATCACCGCCTTCAGCCGGGAGCCGTATGCCCTGGCCGTCGCCTGGCAGATGCGGGGCTATCTTTACGGTGAAACCGAGCGACCCGCGCAGGCTTTGGCTGCTTTCGAACAGGCCCTGACCCTTGATGCCCTCGATCCCGCGTTGCAACAGCAGATTCATTACAACAGCGCCCAATTGCTGCTGGTACTCCAACGGCCCGCGGAAGCGGTGCGGCGCATCGAAACCTGGATGGCCGCCATCGCCGATCCCACACCTGATCAGCGTGTGCGGGTAGCCTGGATTTACTTCGGCGCCGAGCGTTACAAAACCGCCGCCGGCCATCTGGAAAGCGCCATTGCTGCCGCCGCAACCCCCGAAACCAGCTGGTATGAACTGATGGTAGCGACCCTGCACCATGCCGGCGACTACAACGGCACGGTGCGCTGGCTGCCGCGGCTCATCGAGCGTAACCCCCGCGAAAGCCGCTACTGGCTGCAGCTTGCCGGCGCCTATTTGCAGCTGGGCAAGGAGCGGCAGGCCGCCGCGGTGCTCTCCGCCGCTTACCACAATCAGCTGTTCCAGGAACCTGTTGAAATTGTTCGGCTGGCCCGGTTTTACTGCCAGGCCGGTGTTCCCCACAATGGCGCCGGAGTGCTCGAACAGGCCCTGGATGCCGCCCGGCTGCCCGCCAATGCCGACCACCAGCAACTGCTGGCCGATGCATGGCTCCAGGCCCGGGAAACCCGGCGCGCCGTCCGGGTCTTGACACACAAGGCCCGCAACGGCGGCGGATGCCAAATCCGCCTGCGCCTAGGGCGGCTGCTGATGCAATTGGGAGAGTGGGGCGAGGCCCGAGAGCATCTCGATTACGTAATTCGCGCGGGATGTGAAGGGCGGCAGGGCGCCGAACCGTTGCTGCTGCTCGGCATGGCCGCCTATCAGGAGGGGCGCCTGGAAACGGCGCGCGCAGCCTTTCTGGAGGCACGCAATCGTCCGTCCCTGCGCAAACAGGCGGAAAGCTGGCTAACTATGATCGAACAAGCCCTTTCCCGGAGATGCAATGTTCCCGGGAAATGCGGTTGAGCAGGGATTTCTAAAAAGGTCTGCAAGGGGCCACAAGCAAAAGCCTTGGTCGTGGCGAAGCACATTCCCAGTGGTTTTCAATCGTCCCGGACCATCTCCTCGGAGCGGCGGTGGCGCGGACCCTTCACATTCCAGGCAGCAGAGTGAGAAAATTGTTGAATGCAACCTTGTGCGCCTTTTCCGCGTCCAGCGCATCCAGAAGCGCGTAATATTTTGTAATGTTGCCGTTGTAGCTTGCAAAATGGCCGATACTGTCGGATCCGATCATGAAGCGATCGGTATAATCATCTATCAGGGTCAGCCACTCAGGACGGATTTTCTGGGATGTGTCTTGGTCCATGATGTAGTTCTCGAATACCAGCCAGGACAGATCGATGAACAGATTGGCATGCTTGGTCAGCATTTCGCGCAGCAAGCCGGTGTAGGCGATTTGATCCAGATCCAGGTAGCGCGAGAGTCCGGCATGGGCCCAGATGATGATGGTTTTGGGATGCCTGGCCAGGGCCTGCTGCACTTCGTGGACATAAATCGGGCGGTCCAACCGGTTGCGGGCCGTGGCGTTGTTGTGCAGACTGACGGGCAGGTTCTTTTGTGCCGCCAGTTCGTACACCGCATCCAGGGCGGGATGGTTGGCCCGGGCGGTTTCACCGTAAGTCAGGTTGGTAAGGTCATCCCGGTGGCCGAACACCTCGCCGATGCCTTGCCACAGCCCCGGATATTCCTCCAGCATGCGTTCGATGTGAAGCACGGAATGCTTGTCCGTGGCGTTGAAACCGCAGATGAAGGGGTGAAACCGGGCGCGCACGGCTTGCGGCAATTCCAGGCAGCGGCGGGCGATCACGAAGTCCGTGGCCGAGTACCAGTAGGTGCGGGCGTTATCGTCCAGGTAGTACCTGGGCTCCTCGGGTTCGGACTTGTCCCATTTTTTGGTCAAAGGCATGCCCGAGAACATGATGTGCGCCACGCCCGCCGTGTCCATGGCTTGCAGCAAGGCGGTCATGCCTTCGGTTTTTTGGAGAAAGTCCACATAGTGAAAATGGCTGTCGGTCACCTTGTACTTGATGTCCGGCGACTGCGTTGCATCGGTCTTGGCCAGCAGCGCCATCGGGTTCAAGGTGCTTTGAAGGCCATAGGCCAAAGCCCCGGCAGTCGAAATTTTCAAAAAGGTTCTGCGATTCAAATGCCCCTCCCGTTTGTCTATTTGCAATATTCCGCTTCCCAATGGACACTAAATATATCGGCTTGAACGCCGAAAAGCTGAGCTCTTGGGTGCTTTTTTTTCGGCGGTTTTACAGGCGGTCATTTTGTACTTGACACGATAGTACTGAAACAAATAGTAAGATTCCGTATTAAAAAACAACCAACGCCGAAAGGTGCCCCCAATGCCAAGTCAGACGAGAATTGACGGAATCGAAGCCTATGCCCGGCGGATCAAAGGGATTGACATGCAAGCGCTGCGCGAAGGGCTCGCGATCGCGCAGTTGCACCGCCAGGTGGAGCAGGCGATGGACAGTTATTTGGCGGCTGCGACCCTGAGCGCCCGGCAAATCGAGATCATGGAGTCCCTTTACCACCACCCGGAGGGCGTCATGACGCCGGCGGATCTGGCCGAGGAGGTCCATTTGACCCGGTCGTCCATGACCGGCCTGCTGGACGCCCTGGAAAGGCGCGGCTACGCGCAACGCGATCCCCACCCCGGGGATCGGCGCAAACTGGCCGTTTCGTTGACATCCCGGGGCCGTGAATTTCTCAAGGGGCTGTTGACCGGGCGCTATCGCAAGCTCGACCGTATCATGGGCAGTTTGACCTCGAATGAACGGGCCGTTTTGTTGCGAGCCTACCGCAAGGTGCTCGACGTTGTGCACGGCGACCTGGCAGGGGCGCGCCCATGAAACCCATGGTGTGTGCCGCGGTGCCGTGGGGCCGTCTTTGGTGCGCGCTGGTCGCCCTGGCTGCCGGGTTGGCGCTGTTGGCCGGTTGCGCAACCGATTTCGACGGATTGCGCCGGGAGCATGTGGAAACCTTCCCCGGTCAACTCGCTTCCAGAACCGCGGCGGAACTGCCGGACGGACTTCCCGTGGGCCTGGATGACTGCATCCGGATCGCGCTGGCCAACAATCTCGATGCCCAGGCGGCTCGCATCGACCGGCGGTTGGCGATGCTGGATCGCAAGATCGCCTTCAGCCATTTTCTGCCGCACATCGATCTTCAGGTGACCCATTATGCGTCGGACCGGCAGCAGGCCCTCGGGGTGGGCGGCCAGTACACCCCCATGTCCGACCAGGCGGTGACGTCGGCGGTGCTGGGCGCCCAGCAGGCCATTTTCGCGCCCCAGGCCTGGTTTCTCTACAGCGCCTATCTCAAAGGGGAAGCGATCAGCGGCTTGGTGGCCGAACGCACCCGGGATTTGATTCGGCTGCAGGTCACCATCTTGTACTTTGCCGCGCTTTCCCGGGACCAATCGCGAACGGCCATCGAAGCCGCCCTGCAGCAGGCCCAAGGATTGCTGGGTCAGACGGCGGCGTTGGCCCGGGAAGGGTTGGCCACCCCCGGGCGGGTCGCCCGTGCCCGGACCTTGGTGCAGGCGCAGCAAACCCGCCTGGCGGAAAATGTGCGCAACCGGGCCGAGACCCGGGCCGTCTTGCTGGAGGTCATGGGGTTGTCGCCCCTGGCGCAAATCGAACTGAAACCGGAAACCCCCATCACCCTCGCCGAGGCGCCGCTGGTCGATCAGATTTTGGACGCCCTGTTGCTGCGGCCCGAAATGCACATCGCCGACCGCACCATCGCCATCCGCAAGGACGAGGTGCGAACGGCCATTGCCCGGTTTTTGCCCCTGGTGGGAGGGTTCGCCGAACTGAGCCACAGCAGCGATAGCTTTCTGCGCTACAGTGAGCTGTGGACCTTCGGCGTGACGGGGGTGCTTTCGGTGTTCGACGGTTTCGCCAATCTGCATGCCTACCGGGCGGCCAAGGAGCGTCGGGAACAAGCCTTCCTGGCCCGCGAGCAGGCCTGCCTGCAGATCATGTTGGAGGTGATCCAGGCCCGTTCGCGTCATGACCAGGCCCTGGACAACCGGCAGCTGGCCCGACAGGAGCTGGCCGCCGCCACCCTTGTGTTGAGCGAAACCGAGGCCCTTTGGCGGGAAGGCTTGCTGACCCCGGCGGAACGGCTCGATGCGGTGGCGCATCATGCCGTGGCCGCGTCCAATGCCTTGGTCAGTGATTTTCAGGTTCAGGTAACGGCCGCCACGCTGCGCGATGTGATGGGAATATCCGGAAAAGGACAGGACCATGAAGAGATCGAATAAAACGGTGATTGTCGCCGGCCTGGTGATGGCGACCTTGGCGGCGGGGATACTTGCCTATTTCTCCTATGGTCGCGGCGCCACGCCCCGTGCCACCGCCGCCGAGGCGGTGCAACCCTTGCCGGTGGTCCTCACGCCGGTGCGGCAAATGGTTTTCGAGGAGCGGATCGTCGTGTCGGGGAATGTGACGGCCAAACACAGCGCCTTGGTGTCCGCCCGCATCAGCGGCGTGCTGGATGCCGTTTATGTCGACCGGGGCGATGCGGTGGAATCGGGCCAACCGCTGTTTCAAACCGACGCGGAGCGCTTGCGCCGGGCCGTGGAAACCGCCGAACAACAGGTGAACGTGGCGGCCGCCACCGTGACGGCGCGCTCGGCCACCGTGGCGCGCATCACGGCCGACCTGGCCAAGGTGCAATTGGACTACGCGCGCTACCGGCGTTTGTACGAACAGGATCGTGCCGTCACCAAGAGTGCTTTCGAGGCGCAGCAATCGCACTTCGATCAGGTGCGGGCCGCACTCGCCGAGGCCGAGGCCGGACTGGTCCTGGCCCGCGCCCGGGCGCGCCAGGCCGACAGCCATCTGGCCATCGCCCGCAAGGATTTGGCCGATGCCCTGGTCACGGCGCCCATCGCCGGCCGGGTCAGCGAACGGCGGCTCGAACCGGGGGAGATGGCCGCCGCCGGCGCCGTCGTTTTGCGCATCGAGGATGTTTCCGTGGTGGAGCTGTGTGCGTTTCTTCCGGAGAATCACTTTGCGCGGGTGGCGGAAGGCCGCACCATCCTTCGGGCCCGGTCCGGGGGCATCGATATCGGCGAAGCGGTCATCACCACCAAAAGCCCCACCATTCATTCCACGTTGCGCACCTTCGAGATCAAGGCCCTGTTGAAAGATCCGCCATACGGCGTGGTGCCCGGGGCGCGGGTGGACATGACCATTGTGCTGCAGACTCAATCCGCACCAGGGGTGCCGCGGGAAGCGGTGCTGCGCAGGGGGCCGGGGCAGGCGGTTTTCACCGTGCGCGACGGGCAAGCCCACCTGCTGGCGGTTGAAACCGGACCGGCCGCGGACGGCTGGATCGCCGTGCGCGGCGAAGGGCTGGCGCCGGACACGCCCATCGTTCACATGGGCCAGGAGCGGCTCAATCCGGGCACCGCCGTCGTTGTAGTGGCGGAAGAGGAGGCCGCGCAGTAATGTTTCTTGCCGATGCCGCCATCCGGCGTCCTGTGGCCATGGGATGCCTGATCATCGCCCTGACGCTGCTGGGGTTGAACGCATCCCGCAAAATGGGGGTGGAGTTCATGCCCCGCATGGATGCGCCCTTCATCACCATTGTCACCATCTATCCGGGTTCCTCGCCTGAAGAGATCGAGACCGATATCGCCCGCCGGATCGAAGACGCCGTGGTTTCTCTGGACGGCTTGAAGCATGTCAACACCGTCAGCATGGAAAACGTCTGCCAGACCCTGCTGGAATTCGAAATGGGCGTCGATGTGGACATCGCCGCCATCGATGTGCGGGAGCAGATCGATCTGGTGCGGTCCCTTTTTCCTCAGGATGTGGAAGACCCCATCATCCAAAAATTCAATGTCAACGCCATGCCCGTGATTACGCTGGCGCTGACCGGCGATGCGCCCCTGGACGCCCTTTTCGACTTCGCCGACAACGATCTCAAGGACCGGCTGACCACCATCGTCGGCGTGGCGGCGGTGGAGTTGGTGGGCGGTGCGCCCCGGCAAGTGCAGGTCTTGCTGGACCGCGATGCGCTCCAGTCCCGGGGATTGATGGCCCTGGATGTGCACGAGGCGATCCGCGGCGGGGTGCGCACCATTCCCAGCGGGCGCGTTCAGGAACGCGGCACCGAGTACAACGTGAAGTTCGATGCCGACTTCACCGCCATTCGGGAAATCCTTGATTTGGAGATCGCCAACAAGGAGGGTATGCGCTGCCGCATCGGAGATGTGGCCCGGGTGGCCATGACCACTCCCGAACTGCGCGAGGCGGCGGCAGTGGACGGTCGTCCGGCCGTCTCCATCCGGGTGGTGAAAAAATCGGATGCCAATACGGTGGAGGTGACCCGCCGCGTACGGCAGGTGGTGGATGGGCTCCAGGGACAACTGCCCGGGGGCATGGAGCTGGTCTGGGTGACCGACGAGGGCCGCTTCATCGAAGCCTCCGTGCAAAGCGCCTGGTATAACGTGGCGGCCGGCGTTCTGCTCACCGGCGGCATTCTCTTTGTCTTTCTCTACAATCTGCGGGCGCTGCTGGTGGTGAGCATCACCATGCCCCTGACCATTGTCATCGGCCTCTTTTTCATGCAGATGGCCGGTTTCACTCTCAACACGGCCACGCTCATCGCCATCGGCATGTCCGTGGGCGTCCTGGTGGCCAACTCCATCGTGGTGCTCGAAGGCATTTTCCAGCGGCTTGCCGAGGGACAGCCGCCCAAGGCGGCCGCCGCCCTGGGCGCCAAGGAACGCTTCATCGCGGTGTTGGCCAGCGCCGGCACCAACACGGTGGTGCTTTTCCCGCTGGCGGTCTTGGACGGCATGATCAGCATGTTCATCACGCCCCTGGCGCTGACCATGATCATCATGACCCTGGTGTCGCTCTTCATCTCGTTCACCTTGACGCCCATGCTCTGCTCTTTGCTGCTCAAACAACGCACCGAGATGCGCATCGGCCTCTTGTCGCGCCTGTCGTCGGGC
The DNA here is from genome assembly GCF_022968795.1 of Desulfatitalea alkaliphila. Taxonomy (GTDB): domain Bacteria; phylum Desulfobacterota; class Desulfobacteria; order Desulfobacterales; family Desulfosarcinaceae; genus Desulfatitalea; species Desulfatitalea alkaliphila. The sequence goes on along the minus strand of NZ_JALJRB010000003.1, from coordinate 137,520 downwards.
TGGAACCGGGGCCTGGCCGCGGCCGTCGAGCGCTATCGGCGCCTGCTCACAGGGTTGGACCGCCACCGCGGTCGGGCCCTGGTGGTGGTGCTGGGCATCGTCGTCCTGTTGGTCCATGCGTTGAGCCTGGCGCCGCGCATCGGCTTCGACCTCTTTCAGGGCATCGATCGCGGTGAAGTGATCGTCAAACTGGAGTATCCCACGCGTTACGACCTGGACCAGACCTGGCGGCGTGTCCGACAGGTGGAAGACCGCCTGTCCGATCTGCCCGGACTGCGCCACCGCATGGTCACGGTGGGCAAGGTGGAAGGCATTCTCGGTCAATCGTCCGAGGGTGTTTACCTCGCTCAACTGCTGCTCAAGTTTCCCGAACGGGATATGCGCACCGTCACGGTGGACGAACTGATCGCCCGGATCCGTGCGCGCCTGACGGACTATCCGGAGGCGATCATCACCGTGGCCAAGCCCGCCACCGTCGGCGGCGGGCTGGAAGTGCCCGTGGAAATGGAGATCGCCGGACCGTCGCTGGAGACCCTGGACCGGATGGTCCTGCGGACCCGGGATTTGGCCGCGGCCATCGACGGACTCAAGGACATCGACACCACGGCGCGGGAAGGCAAACCGGAGATCCGCATCCGTCCCAACCGGCCGGTGCTGTCCGACCGCGCCATGCCCGCCGCCGCCCTGGGCACGGCGCTGCGGGCCAATCTGGAAGGGCTCACCGCCGGCACCTACAAGCAGGACGCGCGCAACTACGATATCGTCGTGCGCATGGAACCCCGGCAAGGCAAGGACCAGGTGCACCATTTTCAGTTTCCCGGCGCTCCGGGCCAACCCGTGCTGCTGGAAACCCTGGCCGAACTGTCCGAAGAGCGGGCGCCGGTGAAGATCATCCGCAAGAACAAACAGCGGGTCGCCAAACTCACCGCCGGCCTGGAAAGACAACTGCCGCTGGGTTCGGCGGTGGATCGCATATCTACCGCCATCCGGGATCGCGGCGACTTTCCGCCCGGCTACACGCACACCTTCGTGGGCGATTACGAAGTGCTGGCCGAATCCCGCGCCGATCTGGGCGAAGCCGCCATCATCGCCATCATCCTGGTCATATTGACCCTGGCCGCCATTCTGGAATCCTTCAAACAGCCCGTACTGATCCTGGTCACCCTGCCCCTGGCCCTGATCGGCGCCATGTGGGCGCTCGCCTTTGCCGGCTTGAGCATGGACATCTTCGTTCTGCTCGGATTCGTGATGATGGCCGGCATCGTCGTCAACAACGCCATCCTGATCATGGATCAGTTCAACGTACGGGTGGCCGAGGGGCGCGACCGCCGCGACGCCATGATCACCGCCGCCTGCGAGCGGTTCCGCCCGATCCTCATGACCACCGCCGCCGCGGTCCTGGGCATGCTCCCCCTGGCCGTTGCCACGGGCATCGGCGCCGAAATGCGCAACGGCATCGGTGTGGCCTCGGTGGGCGGCATCCTGGTTTCGGGCCTGCTGACCATGATCCTGATGCCGGTGCTTTACGGTCTTTGCACCCGGCGCAAGCAGTCGTGAATTTTCTCCCGGCCAATCAAACCGGCCAGGGCCTTTATGCCCATGATGAAGGGCGCGCGCTAATCATTCCGGATGAACTTGTTTTTTTCAGAGCCATCGGCAATGGTGTCGGCGATTCTCCTGTAGTTGGGTGTTTTGCCTGTTGACAAAGCGCGGGACGTCACCTATGAAATGATGTATCGTTGATCATACAGGTGCTCGATAGAGCTTGATAGGGAATCCCGTGAGATACGGGAACGGGCCCGCCGCTGTGATCGGGGACGAAAGCCGCAGTTTGCCACTGTTCGCCGGTAGAGGGATGGGAAGGCGCGGCCGGTAGGATGATCCGAAAGTCAGAAGACCTGCCTGTATGTATTCGGTTGCCCCCGCGGAACGGGGCGCCACGACCGATCTTGCGGAAAACAGGGCATCCCCGGATCGATACAACTTATCGGTGCGGGGATTTTTTTATTCCCGTACAGCGAGCCTTGTGCAGGAGCAAAAAGAGCCCATGCATATTTCCGAAGGTTATCTATCGGCCACCGTATTGGTTTCGGGGGGCGCCCTGGCGGCCGCGGGAACCGCCATCGGCCTGAAAAAGCTGGATTACGACCGCATTGCCGAGGCCGGGATGCTCACCGCGGTCTTCTTCACGGCCTCCCTGGTTCACGTGCCCATCGGTCCCGCCAGCGCCCACCTTATCATGAACGGCATGATCGGCCTGCTGCTGGGGTGGGCCGCCTTTCCGGCGGCCCTGACCGCCCTGATCCTGCAGGCGGTCTTCTTCCAGTTCGGCGGCATCACCACACTCGGGGTCAATACATTGAGCATCGCGGTGCCCGCCGTTGTCGTTCACTATGTCTGCGGTCCCTGGATCCACCGACGGGGATGGATTGCCCTGGCCGCCGCCTTCGCGGCCGGCGCGGGTGCAGTCGTTCTGGCCGCCCTGATCATGGCCGCAAGCCTGGTCTTCACCGGCGAGCAGTTCATGACCGTGGCGGCGGCAGCGGTGGCCATGCATCTGCCCATCATGGCCATCGAGGGGGTGATCACGCTTTTTTGCGTGGGGTTTTTGAAAGCGGTCAAACCGGAAATGCTGCCGATTCCGTAGACCCACGGCAGGCCTGCCGGTGCGCCGGGTCCTTGCGAACAGGGCGTTTGGTAAGTAGCGCCTGTTGATGTCCGCATCAGCATTTGGCTCAGTATTTTGCGGTCTCCCCGGGCGCGCTGCAGGCCATGGATGTCCTGTGTCAAAGCAGTACTACAGAATTGCGCTGCTCATTTGGTTCGCCCATGCCATCGCGCGGACGGAGGCGTTTGCCAGGGAGGTCGTGTCGATGGTCAGTTCATTGCTCAGGGCGGCAATTTGTCCGCTGTCGGCATGTTCCATGGCACTCAATAGCTTTAGATAACGGTGGTAAACGGAGTCAGGCTCCAGGTAACCGGCTTTGAGTTCCAGAGGCAGGGGCAGGTGCTTGAGAAGCGTCTCGACCGATACTTCCAGCATCGGCTCGATCAACGACAGCAGGCCGAACAGAAACATGGTGTCGGCCCCCTCGATTGAAATCTGTTGCTCCTCGCACAGCTCCGCCAGCAGGCGCGCACGTACCAAGGCCATGGCATAGAGTTCGGGCGTTTTCGCGCCTATCAAATCGGACAAAATGACCATGCGCAGCCAGTTTTTGATGCGCTTTTGGCCCAAGAGCAATATCGCATGGCGTACGGAGGTGATCTTGATGGAAAATCCGAACGCCGCCGTGTTCAAGAAACGCAACAGCCGATAGGTGATGCTGGGGTCTGAACAGACTGCCTTTTCGAGGGTCTCCGTGGTGGCGGACGTGTCTTCGACAATTTTCAGAATACGGAATTTGGACGCCTGGGTGGAGTTGATCTTGCGGCCCGTCAGGATTTCCGGTCTGGCGAAATAGAAGCCTTGGTACAGGCTGAATCCCAGGGCTTTCAACTCTGGCAAGATGGCCTGATGGTCCACCTTTTCCGCGAGTTTTACGGCCCTGTAGGGGGCGAGTCTTTCACAAATGACTTTCAGTTCACTGCTGGATTTGTGCAGCAGGTCCACCTTGACGATATCGGCCAGCTCCAGGACCTCTTTGAAGCCGGATTGTCCCTCATAGTCGTCAAGAGCGATCAGATAGCCTTCCTGTTTGTAACCGATCAAAGCATGGATCAGCTTGTCCGAGGGGACCGTGTTTTCCAGAACTTCGATCACGGTCACCGCCGGTGGCAGGCCACTGGGCGCTCCCATGAGCAGTGCGCTGTCCGTAAAATTGATACATACTTTCTTGGTCTGATCCGAATCCTCCTGGGTGCGGATGAACCCGCAGGTCGAGACGACGAAGGTGGCCAGGTCGCCATCGACAATAGTTGCCTTGTCGCTTTCAGGGGTGTTTCGAAAAAGCAATTCATAGCCCCAGATTTTCCCTCGCTCGTGGAAAATCGGTTGCCGCGCAACAAAAAAGGGTTGATAGATGGATCTTTTGTCTGTTGAGGCCATTGGATCAATCCTTCGGAATCCGCCTTTCGCGATAATGCCGCTCGGTGCATGGGTTTTTTGGGTGGATCGTTTGGTGCGCGTCGTCAATCAGAATCGTTTCAACCCCTTCATATTCCTTTAGGGTTCCGAAAACCGAACTTCGTTCCCGATTGGGGAATCCATAATTCACTATGCATATATCGGTGTGATGGGGTTCATACTTTAGGCCTGGATAAGACAATGCCATCATAAAGTACAGAGTGGAAAATCCGCTTGACAATGTTTAGCAGCGGGGATATTAGAAAATTAAAACAAATAACGGAATATGAAATTTCAAGAGGCAATTAAAATTTTGACCTGTGTTCCTGCCAACGCGACGATGCAGTCGTTCCGGTCGTAACAGGACGCAAACGCAACCTGGGAGTTTGGCACCATGGGAATCGAAAAAAAGGATTTGATCAATGCGCTCAATGTCAGTGTCAAGGATCTGCAGCAAGGCCTCGATCTGCATTGCTGCTTGGTGACGTCCATCCTGGAAGGGCGCGTGGATGAGCGCAACCTGCTGCCTTTGCTGGAAATGTGCCCAAAAAGACCGCGGGAATTGAAATTGGAAAAGGCGGTGAGGGAAGCCATCGAAGAGATCGAGGAGAGCCGCAAGGCATTCAAGTCCAAACGGCTCGAGGTGCTGCGCAAGCGGTTGACCCAGGTGCTGGTCGAAGGCGATTGATGGCGATACCGTTCGTACACAAATGGAGGAAAGCAGATATGCACCATCCAACGACCGTGACCACCGACAGTGTCACCGGTACCGTGCGCCGGGTGGCGATAGGTCACTTGCCAAAAAAGCCGCTGCGGTATTGGCAAGTGGACCATTTCTTCAAATGCCCGCTGGCCGGCATGTGCCTCAGCCCCGCGGAGCAGAAGCAGGTGGCGAAAAAAGCCGGACTGTCCGACAAAAGGAGCACGCCTTTTGAAATTCACGAGGCGCTGGTCGCCAGTTCCGAGAGCGAAAACCGGCTTTCCCGGCGCGTCGACGCATTGTTGCAACGCAAGTATGGCAAGACCTCAGGCCATTTGCACCATCTGGATGACCGCGCCTTTTTGGAGCGTTTCCGGCAAGATTTCGCATCCGGTGATTACCTTGGTTCCGTGTGGGCCGCTGCCACCCACCCGGCGCTGTCGGCAACCGTCCGCCGGTCGGTGTTCGGCGATGTTCATATGAGCATGCACTGGAGCGCGGATCAGCGTTCGCTGGTGCTGCAGCGCCTGCAACGGAAAGAGGCGGAGCTGGCGGCGATGGCCGACGGGGCGCGGGATGCGGCCCGGCAAAACAGAGCGCTGCAATCCGAGAAGGCGGCATTGCAACGGGACTTGGAGCGACGAACGGCGGAGTTGGCGGCTGCCCGGAATGTGCCGCCCCCCAGGGCTGCGCCGCCGGTCGCAAAGGCGTGCGGGCTCGACGATGCATTGGCCGCGAAAAACCGGCAATTGAAACAGAAGCTTGCCGCCATGGGAGAAAGCCTTGTCCGGCAAAAGGAGGCGGTCGCATCATTGACACAGGAAAAGCAGTCCTTGCAGGAGGCGTTGTCACAGCAGAAGGCGCTCAACGCGCACTTCCGGGCCGAGACCCGCGAGGTGATGGCGTCGCTGAGCGGCATGCACCGGTGCGATGCCGATTGTCCCGCATTCGACCTGTGCCGCAAGCGCGTCCTGATCGTCGGCGGCATCACGCGCATGGCATCCCTTTATAAAGAGATGATCGAGGGCAGCGGCGGTGTTTTCGAGTATCATGACGGCTATATGAAAAACGGTGTCAGGCAGTTGGAATCCAGGCTCAAGCGGGCTGATGTGGTGCTCTGTCCGGTGAGTTGCAACAGCCATGCGGCCTGCTCCATTGTCAAAAACCTTGCCAAGAAGCACAACAAAACCGTCCATATGTTGGCCAATTCCAGCTTGAGTGCTGTTTCCCAGGTGATCCGGGGCGGCGAAAGCCAAAAGGCGGCCATTCATTGATCCACCGAAGGTCCCCCAAGGAGAAGAAGTCCATGAATCCCTATTTTCAAATCGAATTCAAGAAACACAACAATACCTTGCATGTCGATCCCCGGGGCGATTTCGACGGCAATTCCGCCTGGGAGCTTATCCACCTGCTGCACGCCCAGTATGACGATGTGCGCGAGGTGGTGATCGAAACCCGCCATCTGCGGGAGATGTGCCCCTTCGGTTGCCGAATGTTCCAATGCCAGTTGAAGTTGACGCGGGTGCCGGCCGACCGTCTTGTTTTTCAGGGGGAGAAGGGGCGGGCCATCGCGCCCGTCGAGAGCCGGGTGGTGGTTGGCGCAACCAAGGGCGGATGCGGGTGCAGCGGCGATTGCGCCAATTGCCCCTGCTCCGCCGAAAAGGGAGTCAAGGCGGACACCGGCGGGCGGTTGCCCCGATCATGAGGGGCAAGAGAATCAACACCGCCCTGCCGGATCGTTGTCTGTCGACCTTTACTCCCGTACCAGGTAGAAGAAAAAGGGAGGAAAACCTTTCGGTTCGCCGAAACCGATGACCGTTTGGTCGTCCAATTTGCGGAAATAGTCCATGATGGGCCGCTGATTGTAGATCAGGGTGGCGGACACTTTGCCCCTGAACTTGACTTCACGCAGACGCGCCATGCCCCATCCGTCCCAGGAGTAGACCGTGCCGTCCGGCTTCCGCGCCAACAAGGGATCGACATCTTCGGTCGAGGTGAACCGCTTACCGTACCAGTTGATGGGGTCCGGGCTGTTGCCGCCATCGAACTTGCCGCCTTTCCAAGTGCCGATCATGAAATCGATGTCTACAGGTTCCAGTGCGTCATAGAGGGGCAGGATTTGATCCGTGGTATACGCCTCCCTACTGTCGATCATTGCAAACAGCTCGGTTGCCGCTTCAGCGGGCGCGCCGGTCTGTTCGCTGGATGCCGGGGCCGCGGCCATGGCCGCGGGAGGCGCAATGGCCATAACGCCGATGACCGTTAAAGCCGCAACGCAGAACAACCACAACGCAATAGCAACACTTTTGAAATGCATGGGCAGACTCCTTTCTTGTTCTTTCCCTGGGGGTGTCGGATCAGTTCCGGGCCGTTCGGCAGCCGGTACTCGAACAATATCTCAGAGTGCCCTATTTTTGTCAATAAATTGAAAATGTAAAATAAAGAAACAAAACCGCATGGTGTTCAAGTTGCGGTGGGCAAGGTCGTCCGGCGGGTTGCTTCCCAGGCCGGGTAGAGCCTCTATTATGCATCCCTGCTTCCGGCCGTCTTGCCCCGAAGAGCGGATTAATAATCCTCGGAATCGCTCGCTATACCCCCGGTTTTGAATCCGCTGATCAAACCCATCCGACCCGCATCCGGGCGCCTGAAATGCGAATTTGTGCTTTCGCGAGTCCTTAGGCCGCGCGCATCGCATACAGAATGCCGACCAGTCCGATGGCCGCCAGTATGTAAACAGGCGTTTTGGGCATGACGCCCTGCCTTTCCATGGCCCGGCCGAACATGAAGAAGACCAGGGGATGCACCAGGAAGGGCATGGAGAAGATGAACGGAATCAGGGCCGAGGCTTCGGGGCCGAACATGCCACCTTGGGTGGCGGCAAACAGACCGAAATGGGAGATGCCGGAGGAGACCGCCATCGCCGTAAAGCCTAGTGGCATGCCGGCCAGGCTCATCAAGATGAAACCGCCGAATACGGCGCAAAGCTGCCATCCGAAGGAAAACTGCATCAAGCCCTTTACTTCCCGGGCATCAATGTTGTCCGCCCTGCTCATGGACCTGAGGGACACAATGGTCAGCACAATGCCGCCCAGCACAATGAACAAGGACGGCCACAAGATCAACGCCCCTTGCTGGGCGCTCATGGCCAGGATCGAGAAGACGAAGATGTGGCCGAAAAAGGGCACATTGATCATGATGGGCGCTCTGTAGGCCGCGGTGTCACCCAGATCGCCGGCCGTGCAGGCCCCCGTCAGTCCGGAGTGGGAAAGTGCTCCGGCCATGCCGGGCGCCAGGTTGCGGGCGTGGTCGGTTCTGCCGAAAAGCATGAGCAGCGCGATCCCGCCGAACATCCAGAAAACCTGGCCGAAAAAGCCGTAGGCCAGCACCGCGTTCATTCCGGTGATGGCGAATGCGTCGTTGATCCGGGAGCCGCCGATCATGAAGTTGGCCGCCAATACAACGGGAATGCCGGCAAACAACAGGGCGCGGATGGTCGGCCCGAATCGCCAGCGATACATCAAGGCGCCCAAGCCGGCGGAAAGGATCATGGCGAAAAAGATTTGCGGCAGGGCGATAAACGGCCTGATCCACAAGGCGATGCCATAGGATGCCAGCAGGATGCCGAGAATGGCGATGACTTCGGCGAGCCCCATTTTGATGTAGCGCCGCTTGTTGGCCACTTTGGCCTTGTAGTCGATCATGATCACCGCACCCACCAAGCCAAGGTAAGCGATCACCGGGTAGAAGCGGCTCAGGTCGCTGAAGCTCAACCCCAGAATGAGACGGTACAGGGCTTCGATGCCGATCAGCAGGAAAAAGGAACGAATAATGAAAATCAATTGCGTTCTGCCGGTGCCCAAAACCGTCTCCTCGGTGGAGGGCACCACCATGTCGTCCGGATCGAGCTTGATGTTCCCGACAATTTTGCGCAGTTCCTGACCACCCACGAAAAAGGATACCGTCAGGGCGACAATGGTGGTTCGGCTCACAAGGTCGATGAGCGAAAATTGCGGCAACCCCGGGCTGGAGACGCCACTGGCCACCAGGACATACCCCATGGTCAACCCGAACAGCACAATGATCAGAATGGGGGAATAACGTGTCCCGGCGACGGCGGTGCGGGCCACCAGCACCATCGGGATGAGCAGAAACAGCGAGAGCAGAAACTGGTTCAGAATCTGCAGATTGGCAATCTGGTCCACAACAACGGCGACATCCATGGTTCGACCTCTTACAATCAATGGATTCCAGGAGACTTGCGGCAAACAACAAAGGCAACAGGTGGCTTTTTTGTGCCTGCCCTCGACAAAATGAGACGATATAATCCACAGGGCAATGCTTTGTCAAAACCGTTTCAAGTCCATGGGATGTCTGTGCCACGGCCGTTCAGCCCCAAGGGCCCCGCCCGGCAAATGCCGCCTGTATTGAACCGCCGGGCGCCTTTGCGGCACCGGGTACGGCGAATAAAGGCTTTACGCCGGGAAAGCATCGGGGCTATCATGTTGACCGAAGGCAAAGCCATGCATTGCAATGATCACTCGGCCATACCGACAGCCAAGGAGGGTTCCATGTCCCAGGAAGCAAAATCGATGCAATCCTTGATGCAGGAATCGCGCACCTTTCCCCCACCGAAGGAAATCCGGGCCAGGGCGCACATCAACAGCACCGAGCAGTATCAGCAAATGTGGGAAGCCTCCATCGGCCAACCGGAAGCGTTCTGGCTGGAACAGGCCCGGATGCTTTCCTGGTTCAAGCCGCCCACCAAAAGCCTGACCTATACATGGGACACCCGGCGCCGCATCATCGAGCACTCCTGGTTCGGCGACGGCGAGCTGAATGTCTCCTTCAACTGCCTCGACAGGCATCTGGGAACACCCATCGCCGAGAAGACCGCCATCCTGTGGCAAGGAGAAGACGATGCCGATGTGCGCCGGATCAGCTACGCGGCGCTGCACCAGGAGGTTTGCAAGTTCGCCAATGTATTGAAATCCAAGGGGGTGCGAAAGGGCGACCGGGTGGCCATCTACATGCCCATGGTGCCCGAATTGGCCGTTGCCATGCTGGCCTGCACGCGCATCGGCGCCATTCATTCGATCATCTTCGGCGGCTTCAGCGCCGAGGCGATCATCAACCGGGTCAATGATTCCGACTGCAAACTGCTGATCACCGCCAACATCGCCCGCCGCGCCGGCAAGCGCATCGGCCTCAAGCAGATCGCCGACGAAGCACTGCAAAAGACCCCCACCATCACCGGCGTCATCGTGGTGAAGGTCGACGATGAACCCTGTAACATGCAACCGGGGCGGGATTACTGGTACCACGAAGAGCTGGCCGGGGCCGCCGATACCTGCGAACCCGAAAGGATGAACGCCGACGATCCGCTCTTCATCCTGTACACCTCCGGCTCCACCGGCAAACCCAAAGGAGTGGTGCATGCCACGGGCGGATACCTGCTGCATGTGGCGCTGAGCCACAAGTTGATCTTCAATATCCATGACGACGACATGTACTGGTGCACCGCCGACATCGGCTGGGTCACCGGTCACAGCTATATCGTATACGGCCCGTTGACCAACGGCGCCACCTCCATCATGTTCGAAGGCGTGCCGACCTATCCCGATGCCGGCCGTTTCTGGCAGATCTGCGACAAATTCGGCGTCACCGTCTTTTACACCGCTCCCACGGCCATCCGCGCCCTGATGCGTTTGGGCGACGAGTGGCCCGCCAAATACAAAATGGACGCGCTGCGCGTTCTGGGCACCGTCGGCGAACCGATCAATCCCGAGGCGTGGGTCTGGTACTACGAGCAGGTGGGCCGCAAGCGTTGTCCCATCGTCGACACCTGGTGGCAAACGGAGACCGGCGGCTTCATGGTCAGCGCCATGCCCGGCGCCCACACCCTCAAGCCCGGCAGCGCCAACCGGCCCTTTTTCGGTGTGGATCCCGTTGTCTTGCGCGACGACGGCTCTCCATGCAATCCCAATGAGGGCGGCAAGCTGTGCGTCCGCAAACCGTGGCCCGGCATGATGCGCACCACCTGGGGCGATCACGACCGCTTCATCGACACCTATTTCGCGATGTTCCCCGACATGTACTTCACCAGCGACGCCTGCCGCGTGGATGCAGACGGCGACTACTGGCTGATGGGGCGCATCGATGACGTGGTGAACGTCTCCGGGCATCGCATCGGCACCGCCGAAGTGGAAAGCGCGCTGGTCAGCCACGCCGACGTGGCCGAAGCCGCCGTGGTGCCCATCCCCCATGACGTCAAGGGGCAGGCGCTCTACGCCTATGTCACCCTCAAAGAAGGGGTGGCGGAGAGCGACGATCTTAAAAAGGCGCTTGTCCGGCACGTGCGCAAGGAGATCGGCCCCATCGCCGCCCCCGAGGGCATCCAGTTCGCCCCCGGCCTGCCCAAGACCCGTTCGGGCAAGATCATGCGCCGCATCCTGCGCAAAATTGCCGAAGGCGACACCGGCAACCTGGGAGACGTCACCACCCTGGCCGAACCGGCCGTGGTGGATGAGTTGATAAAGGGGCGCCTCTCGGCCGACTGAAAACCCGGCGGCATCCCCTGTTGTGATCGTCTCATACTTGACAAGGCGCAACCGGTCATGGTTCCCGAACCGTCCGGTTGCGCCTCAATTCTTGGGGCTTGTCAAGACGAAGCGGCAATCATCGGAGTGGGCAGGCGGCCGAAAATCTGTTGATCCGGATGGTGGTTCCGGGCGATATAGGCTAAAAAATGGCCGCCATGGCTTTCGATGGAATCGGTATGGCAATGGGTACAGTTCGGAAGGCTCGGCTTTACCCGGTAAAGGATGCACTTCATGCGCACCGAAAAACGTACGCGCAAAGTCACACGGATCGTCGACGATGAGTACCTGCTGCGCTCAAAGAACGTGCTGACCCGCGTATTTCTTCTTATCGCCATCTTGTCGGCCGCCGGCTTGGTGGCCACCTTTTTCTTGTATGAAAGAAAGTTGGGCAGCGTTATCATCATTGCGGCTTTGTCGATAACGATCGGCACCGCAATGTTTCTATTGTGGCAGGGGAAGATCAAGTCGGCCGGTCTATGCACCGTTGCGGGTGTGTGGGGTGTGTTTGCCTGCCTCGTCTTCATGGGGGGCGGACTGGGCAACATCAACGCCTTGTTTTTTGTTTCCCTGACGGTCGTGGCCGGCTTGCTTTTGGGAGAACGGGTCGCCTTGCTGGTTGCCGGGGCGGGTGTCGCCATGGGTTTCGGATTGGCAATGCTCGAGATGTTCGGCCGTCTGCCCGAGGCCTATTTCATGGGATCTCCGCTGAGCAATTGGGCGCAATTGGTGTTTGCCCTGATTCTGACAACCAGCACGCTGAACCTTGCCCTCCGTGAACGCAGCACCGCCCTGAGCGCGGCACAGCAGCAGCTTGCGGACCGCATCGAGGCCGATAAGGCGCTGCATGCAAGCCAGGAGCAGTATGACAAACTGCTTGCCACAATCCCTGATCTGGTCGTGCGTACGGACAGCCAAGGTGCCATCCAATTTTTCAATGAAATGGTTGTCAAGGTGAGCGGGTATGAACACGCGGACCTGGTCGGAAAAAACATGATCTCTTTCATCGCGCCACGGGACCAGGAAGAGGCCTTTCACAACACCCTGTTGATGATCGAGCGGCCCCTTGGCCCCAAGACCTACCACCTGCTGATGAAAAGTGGCGAGGAGCGGGTTTTTGAAGTCAACGGAGATGTTCTGCGGTCGGAGGCGGGTGAGCCGTACAGCTTCGTCTACGTCCTGCGTGACATCACCGAGCGCATGCAGATGGAGAACGAAAGCAAAACATTGCGCGAACGCTTGTACCGTGCGGAAAAGATGGAGGCGTTGGGTACCCTGGCCGGTGGCGTCGCCCACGACTTGAACAATATCCTGGGCGTCATGGTCGGCTATTCGGAGCTGCTGGCGCAGAAGCTGCCCACGGACAGCAACGAGCGGCGCCATGCGGAGAACATCCTGAGCGCCAGCCTCCGGGGCGCGGCCATCATCCAGGACCTGCTGACCCTTGCCAGAAGAGGCGTCAGCGTTGCGCAGGTGGTGTGCCTGAACAAGGTGATCGGCGATTACTTGCAAACACCTGAATTCGAGGCCCTGAAAGCGCGTTTCCCGGAGGTCCGCATTGCGGCCGAACTGGATGATGAACTTTTGCCTATCAAAGGCTCGCCCGTTCATTTGGCCAAAGCGATCATGAATCTGGTGACCAATGCCGCCGAATCCATCGGCCGCCAGGGAACGGTGACCGTTCGAACGCAGAGCCGCTACCTGGATGAACCCGTCCGCGGATACGACCAAATTGAAAGCGGCGACTACGCGGTGGTAACGGTTTCCGACACGGGCTGCGGCATATCCCCGGCGGACTTGGGCCAGATTTTCGAGCCCTTCTACACGAAGAAGGTAATGGGCAGAAGCGGCACCGGCTTGGGGCTTGCGGTGGTCTGGGGAACCGTCAAGGATCACAGGGGCTACATCGACGCGCGCAGCAAGGAAGGCGAAGGCAGCACCATCACCCTCTATTTTCCCGTGACAAGGGACGCCCCCGCGCAAACCGTTACCGCTGCCTCACCGGCGTCCTACAAAGGCAGGGGGGAGTCCATCCTGGTGGTCGATGATGTCAAAGAGCAGCGCGAGGTGGCCGCCGGTCTATTAACGAGCATCGGGTACACGGTGTCCACGGTTCCCGGAGGCGAGGATGCGGTTGCGCACCTCCAGAAGAACAAGGCGGACCTTGTGCTGCTGGACATGATCATGGCGCCCGGCATCGACGGCATGGAAACCTATCGCCGCATTCTCGAAATCAATCCCGTTCAGAAGGCGATCATCGTCAGCGGGTTTTCGGAAACCGAGGATGTGCGCAAGACCTTGCAAATGGGCGCCGGCGTGTTCGTTCGCAAACCCTACACCCTGGAGAAGATCGGACTTGCCGTCCGGGCGGAACTGGACCGAACATCCCGTTGACCCATACTGTTTTGGCTGTTGACATGGGTCGAACGGTTGTGGTAATTCCCCCATTTTATAAATTAGAGAACTCAAAATAAGTGCGATAATCCTTACGTCTTTCGGGGTTCGTAAGAACCGCCGAAATAAGTGAAGGCGCAACCGACGACGTTACCCAGCGTCCGGTTGCGCCTTTTTTTGTGCCGCGTGTCACCGCGGCGTGAACCGATTTCATTACAAGGAGGTAAGCATTATGTTCCGATTTTCATTGAGAAAGCCAGGTATTGTGTTGGCTGCCCTGGCGATGGCCGTGTGCTTGGGCATGGGCGTGGCCAAGGCCTGCGACGACGATGCCTATCCGCCGGCGGCCAAGACGCTGGCGCCGATCACCGTCCTTCAGAAGGGTGAAACGCGCTCCATCTATTTGACCGATGTTTACGATCATCACGGCGGGGTGTGCGCCGGCGCCACCCTGGCGTTTCGGGCCGTCCAGCATGGCATGGACCTGCTATTCGGACAGCAGACCCCCGACCTCGACGACGTGGTGATCCTCACCCTGGCGCCCGGCGGACCCATGGACCTGCTGGACCTGATCGTCAGGGGCACCGGTCCGGGCAGCCGCACCTGGCCGCCGCCCGGAATCGCCGGCGGCACCGACAAGTTCGTGTTTCAGTTCATGCGCAAATCCACCATGCAGATGGTGACCCTGCGGCTCAACACAGAGTTGTGGCCTGAAGATTGGTTCATCCTGCGGGCGAAAACCAAGGAGGGCACGATAAGCGAGGCGGAAAGCGCCAAACGCAGTCGGGACCGCCAAGGCATGCTGGATAATTTCACCCGGTTGAAGGCTGCGGAACTGTTCGGCGAGGCGGAAGTGGCTCACTTTGTCGCCTGGGGGGCCATCGTGCCGGGGGAGATCGATCGGCACATCCGCGACATGCGGCGCCAGGCCCGGGCGGGGGATAGCGGCGAACTGTGAAACGACGGCGTTCGCGGCCCCGGCGGCGACGGCCGCGAACGCCGATATGCCATTTTGGTCCCGCCATCTATGGAATCCAACGAGGTGATGACAATGTTTCGACGGTTGTTGTTAGCGGCTGCGGTCATGATGTTTTGCCCGGCGGTGGTTCCCACTGCCGCCGCCAATGGAGAAGAGGCGTTGCAGGCGGGTGAGGTGGTGGTGACGGCCACCATGACGGAGAAGACCATCGTCGATGCGCCCGGCGCCGTGCAGGTGATCAGCGCCCGGGAGATGCGCGAAATGAATGCCTTGACGGTGGCCGACGCCCTGGAGAGCGCCGCCGGGCTGGTGGTTTCGCGGGAGTCCGGACGGGTCCGGGTGCCCGCCATTCGGGGGGGGCGCAGCAAGCACACCCTGGTGCTGCTGGACGGCCGGCGGTTGGCCTTCGGGTTCAACGACATGATCGATCTGCGGCAGATTCCGGCCCATATGGTGGAGCGCATCGAGGTGGTGCGCGGTCCGGCATCGGCCCTGTTCGGCAGCGACGCTCTTGGCGGCGTGGTCAACATCATCACGCGGCGCGCGCCCGAAGCGACCACCGCCGAACTCACCGGGCAGTATGGCGTCAACCGCTTCGGCGACGCCCAGAGTTTCACCGGCGGCGCCTTGGTAGGCGGGTCCCTGGATCGGTTGCGCCTGCTGGCGGCGGCCGAATCGGGACACACGCAAGGGTGGGACCAGGACGGGATGCTGCCCGACGACGGCTTCAGGCAGCGGCCGCGCTTCGCCGCCGGCCGCGTCGCCTTTGACTTCACCGACCGCCAATCCCTGTCCGGCGGGATGGAGTACAACGACAACGTGTACACCGGCGATCAGTTCTACGAGAACCTGGCTCGTGAACGACGGTTCCAGGAGGAGCGCCGGGGCTACCACCTGCAGTACGATTTGCGGCTGAAACCCATGCATCAACTGCTGCTGCGGGTCAACCGCTCCGAATACCGGAATGAGATGGGCTTCAACCCCTTTGCCGAATCGGGCCGCCGGCAAACCGAGCAGTACATCAACCAGGCCGAAGCGCGTTATTCCGGCCTGCTGTGGCATCGTCACCTGTTGACCATCGGGGGCGAGCTGCGTCGGGACGGCCTGGACGACACCCAGATGGGGTTGCGCACGGACGCGTCGGTGGACAACAGCAGTGTGTTCGCGCAAAACGAATTTCACCTGCTCGATCCCCTATACGTGGTGTTGGGCCTGCGCTACGACAACCACTCGGGCTTCGGGGACCGATGGACGCCTCGCGCATCCGCCATCTACAGCCTCACCGACGCCCTGCGCCTCAAGGGTGCTTACGCACACGGCTTCCGGGCGCCATCGCTGACGGAACTGAACGTCACCTCTTTCCGCCGCCGGGGGCGCGATGTGTATGCCGCCAATCCGGACCTGGAAGCGGAATCTTCCATCACCTACGAGCTCGGCATCGAACTGACCCAAGCCCGATATTACGGCAGGATGACCGGCTTTCAGACGGAGGTGGACAACCTGATCGAAACCGTCTTTGATCGCTCCGAGGGCAGCGGCCAGAACCGCAGGGATTTTTACCAGTACCGCAACATCGCCGAAGCCACCCTCAAGGGCATCGAAGCGGAGGCCGGCGTCCGCCTGCCCCTGGGCCTCACCCTGGACGGCAATTTCACCTGGCTGGACGTGGAAAACCGCTCCGGCAGCGAGAACATCGGCGCCCAGCCCGAATACAAATACTTCATCAAGCTGGGATTTCACCATCCGGAGATGCGCCTGCGGGCCAACCTGCGCATGAGCGGCATCGGCCGGATCACTTACGCCGACGGCGAACGCTACTCCTACCCCCTGTTCGGGGCCTACGTCGCCAAAGGGCTCGGCCGGCATCTGGAGCTGTTCGCGGGGGTGGAGAACATCCTCGACAAGCGCATCGTCCGGGACGGCGTCACCCTGATCGCGCCCACCACTTTCCATGCCGGGGTCTCGATTCGCATGTAGCGCATCACCGGCCGCCAAGCGCGGTATCGGCCGGTCACCTGAAACCATCCACATCAAGGAGTGTGTCCATGAAACGAAGCACCCATCCCTTTGCAACCTTGGCCGCCATGTGCGCTCATATCCTGGTGATCGCGGCGCTGGTGGCCTTCGGCACCGTTGTCCGCGAATCGGCCGCCGCGCCGCAGCAAGTGCCCGCGCGGGCGGATGTGATCATCTTGGGAGATCGCGTCGCCGATGTGGCCTATCACCTGGGTGTCGTGCCGGTGGCCATGTCGGTGCGCTGCTCCCTCTGGCCCTTGTGTGATCAACTCAAGAACCGTGTACAGGTTCTGGGGTGTCCCAACTGTGTCGCCAGGGGCGAAGGCGAGGCCATCATCGAAGCCGCCCGGCGCAACGGACTCAAACGGATTCTGGTAGAAAAGCATCCCCGCTACTGCGAGTACCGGCCCGACCTCAAGCCGGAGAACCTGGGGACGATACTGGCGGACAAGGGATTGGAAATCGCCTATGTCGATTTCTCCAATGGGCTTGAAAGCGCCATCCGCCAAGCCGCCGAATTGCTGGATCGCCGCGCCGAGGCCGAAGCGCTGATCGAAACCTACAATACCAAGCGGGCCACCGTGCAAAACAGTCTCAAGGCCCGAAACCCCGGCAAGAGCGTGATTATCATCAACGGCACCTACCAGGAATCCACCGGGCGCGCCATGCTGCGGATCGAAGCGCCCGGGGGGTATGCCGATGTCTTCTTGCTTGAAAGGATCGGCGCAAAGAATGTCGGGCACCATTTCCGGATCGACGGCAGCAAGCCGGCCAAAGGCCACTTCGCCGTCCCCCGTCGCAAAACCGGGCCTGTGTTGGACCCCCTGGTCGAAGCGGCCCCGGATGTCATCGTGATGACCGGCAACGCCTTTGCGGTGCAAAAGGCCCTGGCCGAAGCCGTCCGGCAAATGCCGGCCCTGGCGGAAGTGCCGGCGTTGAAAAACCACCGCCTGTTCAGCCTGCCGGCCTATGTCGATGCCGGCGTGATCGAATACCCGGACGTGCTGCGCACCTGGGCGGATGCACTCGGCGCCTGGGAGCACACTTCGGACAGCGTTCAATAGCGGTCAAGCGCAAATCCACGCAGCAGGGGTGGTTACACCCCGATCCGCGATAACGGTAAACCCTATCGCGATTCAATTTCAACCAGGAATGCCCTACGATCTTCGTTAGCAGCGCGGACGAAGGCAGTGAAGGCGTAACCCATCATGGGGTTGCGCCTTTTTGCATCTCGGACGGCGTGATGGAAAACCGGCCGCCATGCTCACAGGGTGGGCATGGTCACTCAATGCCATCTGAAAAGGAAAGGAATCGAAACATGTACCGTACGCCCCACGCGCAGTTTTCCAACAAAACCATGCACCCCGCCTCCCGTCCGGCAGCCGTGCGCCGCACCGCTCTCGGCGCGGCGATGATGGTATTGTCGGTCTGGCTCCTGTCGATCGCCATCATGATCAGCGCCGACGCCGCCACGGCCTGGGCCCGAACCGGCGGCGCCGAGCAGAGGCATTTCCAGGTGCCGGCCGGTGACATGGCCGAAGCCCTGCATCTCGTTGCCCGACAAGCGGGCATTGTCCTCGTTTTCGATCCCGCGCTGGTGGCCGGGCGGCTGAGTCCTGCGTTGCAGGGCAGCTACGCCGTCGACGACGCCCTGGAGCGCCTGCTGGCCGGACACGATCTTGCCGTGACCGTGGCCGGTCAAGACCCCTACACCCTGCGCATCGGCAGCCGCGGAACCCGCCGCCCGGACGACAGGGCGACGGTGTCCGATGTCACGGTGACCGGCACAAGCATGGCACTGGCGGTGAACAAATATCCGGGATCGGTCACCGTGCTCGGCGAAGAGGAGTTGCGCGGCACCAGCACCGTCATCGAAGCCCTTGCGGATGTGCCGGGGGTCTCCACCGGCGGCGACAGCGGCCGCGGCATGGGGCAGCAGTTCAACATCCGCGGTTTCGGCTACCAATCCGAGGACCGGGTCATCATTTTGCAGGACGGCGTTCGTCGGTCGCCGGCGCTCTACTCCAACCAGGTCTCCTCCTTCCGTTCCGACAACGACCTGCTCAAAAGCGTGGAAATCGTGAAGGGGGCCTCGTCGGTCCACCACGGCGGCGGCGCCATCGGCGGCGTGGTGGCCATGACCACCAAGGATGCCCATGATTTCCTGGCACCGGGGCGACACCTCGGGGTCGCCGCGAAAATGCGCTACGAAACCAACAACTATCGCGAAGGCTATGTGGCCGGCGCGGTGGCACCGGCCGACGGACCTTACGAGTTCCTGTTGTACGGCAAACTCGGCCGCCACGGCGACAAGGCGCTGGCCCGCAAATATCAAACGGCCGACGGCGGGTACACGGACACGGTGGACAACAAGGAGGATCTGCGCGTAATTTTCACCAAAGGGGCCCTGCACCTGGGCGGCGGTTCGCGCATCGCGCTCTCCTATTACGATTTTCACCAGGATGCGGAGGTGACCTGGCAATCCTTGTACCACCCCGGTTACAGCACCGTCACCGGACCGGTGATCGGCACCCTGACCCAGCGCGATCTCGTGGCCACCTACAGCCTGAACCCCTACGGCTCCCGCTGGGTCAACCTGCAGGCCACGGCCTACAAAGGCTGGTCCAGTTACGACCGGGGCTGGGTATACGAGGACACCGGCGGCGTCCAACAGAAACTGGACTACGAAAACGAGGACGATCGTTGGGGTTTCCGCTTGCACAATCAAATGATCTTCGATGCCCTCGCGGCCCGCAACCGTCTGCTGCTCGGTTTCGACCACGAAAACAGGGAAGAAGACGCCTCCTACGTACGCAACGGCGTGGCGACGGTGTTCGGGTCCATGCCCAATACCTACAAGGACACCGGTCTTTTCGTACATCTCGAATCGGCTTTTTTCAACGAAGGATTGATCGTCCAGGCCGGCGGCCGCTACGACACTTTCGACCGGCGGGTCAAGGCCAACGCGGGAAAATACACCGATGAGCACTTCTCGCCGCGCATCGGTTTAGCGGTGCGTTTGTTCGAAGGGTTGCACTTGCTGGGCAACTACTCCGAATCGTTCCGCGCCCCGACGCCCCACGAAACCTCCTCGGAGGGCCCCCTCAACCGCCACTACTGGTACCTGCCCAATCCCGACCTGAAACCGGAAATCGCCCGCGAGTACGAAGCCGGACTATCCTATGCCAAGAACGGGCTGCTCGCCAACCGGGACCGGTTGATGTTCAAGGCGATGTATTTCAATGGCAAGATCAAGGACATGATCGCCTTCAAGGCCGCTCTCGACGGGCCTGACTCGCCCGAGGGAACCCCCTACGGCACCTACCGCAATGTCGACAGCGTCTCCCGGGACGGGTACGAGATGACCGCCATGTACGACGCTCCACGCTGGGGCGCGCGGCTCAGCTACTCCCATCTGGACCAGGTCGACGACGCCACCAAGGAGAAAACCCCCCAGGGCTTCGCGGACAAAGCCACTCTGGGCGCCTATGTCCGTCCGCTGCACACCTTGCGGGTGGGGGCCTCCGTCACCCACTGGTTCAAGCCCGACCAGAACCCCGAGACCGTCGTCAGCGGCGGCACCACCTACTGGCGCGTGCGGGAGAGCTTCACCCAGGCCAATGTCGCCGCCACATGGACGCCGGAGGTCAAGGGTCTGTCCCTTTTCGGTCGCGCTCCCGAACTGACCCTGGGTATCAACAACCTGTTCGATGATGCCTACATCAACGCCCGCGACGTGGAAACCACGACCCGCGTGGGCAAGGGGCGCAATTTCTATCTGAGTGTCGCCACCCGGTTTTAATCGGCCGGGCTGACGGCCACACAGCTGTTTTTGTGCCGTTGAGGCAACTTTCGCAGGCAGTTGATCGGCACAGGGAGGCCGTCTGATCGTCTCTGCCACTGCGCACATCCATTGCAGTGCGCGCAGTGGCTGGGACCATAAAGGCCGTCAAAACGCGCCATCATCTTTCCGGTACAGCGGCCGTACTGTTTTTGACGATGCTCGGGCGTGCGATGATCCGTGAAATCTCTTCCCGCACAGGGTTGCGGTTTTCCCGGCGGCGGCGGCAGTTGATGCGTCCGTAGCCGGCGTCCGCGTTCGATGCTGTCGCCGCCACGTTGAAAAGGGTCTTTAGTGACTCATGAAAGGGTTGCATAAGCTTCTCCTGCGGACACCGGCGGGTGGGGCGGTGATGGCATCCGCGCGGCGCTCGGCGCGGGGTTGATGCCGAAGCGGATGACAAGGGTTCCGGGGAATTGGTCCTGGTTGTTGCGGTCTGCGAACTGCGCAATTTGCGGGTCCGATGCAGCTTTCCAGGCAAAGCCGCCGCAACGCAAACCGAGAGGCCCGGTCCAGACATTGTAATTCCGCAGCACACAGCTGGCTTGTCGCAAGCAGCCGGTGCAAGGTCTCCACAGAGAGGGAGACGCTCAAACGAACAGGTGTGCCGGTATTCGTCCCTTTGCTCCGGTTGTTCAATTCTGTGGTTTCGAATGAAGAACTCATCGTTATTGCTCCTTAATCGCATAGCAGCAGATGGCTGGTGCATTGCATCTATCACCATTATGAAGAAACCGCTGTCGCGTGCTTCGGACGTCACTTCTCGTGCCCGGCACCGGAAACGCGCATGACGTGCAGGGTGTCTATGGTTAGTTTATTAAAACAAAGATAAAGGCTACAAAATTAATACGAAATTTAAAATTATGTTGTCAAGTCATTTGTTTGATATCTGAAGCGCTCGTATCCAAATAATGAGGAATTTTTGCGGTCAAACGTCAAAATGGCTTGACAAGCAACTCGGGATATGAAATTCAGTACTCGTTCGAATTTAGAAAATTAAAACTTTACAAGTAATTTCAAAATTGGCGTCTTGCGGTCTTCGGCTTACAGCAGGGTCGAAGAAAGTGAGGGCGTAACACGAAGCGCGTCAGCCGCTTCCTGTTGCGCCCTTTTTTTTATTTGTACAGCAGGCACCGCCGGTCCCGCGCCCGGTGCGCAGCATGTGGAAAGGTTTGCCCATGAAAATGATCACCGTTGCCGGAACACCTTCGTCCGGCAAAACCGCCGTCATCTCCCACTTGGCCCGGCGGCTGCTGGCCGAGGGGGTGCGGGTGGCGGCGGCCAAGTTCGATGCCCTGGCCACCGGGGATGATCGGCACTATGCCCGCCGGGTGGGCATCCCCGCCATCAAGGGCCTCGGCGATTACGTCTGCCCGGACCACTACTATGTCTCCAACCTGGAAGAGGTGTACGCCTGGGGCTTGGCGCAGTCGGCCGATGTGCTGTTCGTGGAAACGGCCGGGCTCTGCTTCCGCTGCGCGCCCCATGTCGAGGCGGTGCCCGCCGTCACGGTGATCGACAACCTGGGCGGGATGGACGCTCCCGGCAAGATGGGGCCGGCATTGAGCCTGGCGGACCTGGTGGTGGTGACCAAGGGCGACATGGTCTCCCAGGCCGAAAAGGAGGTGTTCGCTTACAACGTCCGGCAGGCGAACCCTACGGCGGCCATCATCCATTTCAACGGGCTGACCGGCACGGGGGTCGTGCTGCTCAAGCGGATCGTGGCGGGTTGGCCGCCCGTGACGGAACCGGTTCACCGGCGGCTGCGCTATTCCATGCCGGCCGCCATCTGCTCCTACTGCACCGGGGAGGTCCGCGTCGGGCAACCCTACCAATCAGGGAATGTCAAGAAGATCGCCATCGCGCCGCAGGGCGGGTCCGTTCGAACCACCGCCGCGTGCCGCGCCGCTGAGAAAGGATGCTGCCATGCACCAGATGTCGATGAGCACTGATGCCGCTGAAAGGGGGCCGGCGCCGCAGGCCGCAACGGCGCGACCGGTTGCTGCCCTGACCGTGCTGGCGGGCACTTGCAAGGACGGCAAGCCGGAGAGGGTCGCCGAACTGACCATCCGGGCCGGAGAGTGTCTTGCCGTGGTGGGCCCCACCGGGTCAGGCAAGAGCGAGTTGCTGGCGGATATCGAACAGCTTGCCCGGGGCGATACCATCAGCGGCCGGCGCATTTTGATCAACCGGGCGGCGCCGGGGGACACCCTGAACGGCGGCGGCCTGGTCGCCCGGCTGTCCCAAAGAACCGGTTTCATCATGGACGGCACCGTGGCGACCTTTCTCCGGCGTCACGCAGAGAGCAAACAACGCGCGACCGATGGGCTGGTGGAGGCGGTGCTGGCCGTTGCCAACACCCTGTGCGGTGAGCCGATTCGGCCGGAAGCCGACTTGCCCACCCTGAGCGGGGGACAGTCACGGGCGCTGATGATTGCCGATATCGCCGCTATTTCCGATGCGCCCATCGTGCTGATCGACGAGATCGAGAATGCCGGTATCCATAAATTCGAGGCGTTGAACGTGCTCAGCGCAAGCAATAAACCGATCCTCATCGCCACCCACGATCCGGTCCTGACCCTCATGACCCAGCAACGGGTGGTGATGCAAAATGGCGCAATGACCCAACTGCATGTCACCTCCGCCGACGAGATTCGCTGCCTGGCCGGTTTGCGGCGCATCGATGCGACCCTCGCGGCTTGCCGCGAAACCTTGCGCGGCGGACGAACCCTTACCAACGGAGATTGGATTCCATGACACTCTTGCACCTGTCCCTGCCGCCCAACATCGCACGGCAGGCCGGCGACGACATCCGGGCCCGCTTTGCCGATGTCATCGTCCGCGAACCGCAAACCCACGAGGAGATGTCCGATTTCTACAATGCCCGCTTCGGCGAAGCGCAAGCCACTGCCGATCTGACCGTCACCGCCTACCCGGGCGCCCTGACCCGTGCCCTCACGCACCGCAACCAACTGGCCGCTTTGCCGGCGGACCTGCCGCCCATGCGCCCGGAGCTGGCCAAGGCGGGGCTTTTGGAGTCCCATCCGTTTTTCAAGGTGATCGGGGTGGTGCCCTTGCTGCTGATACACCACCGCGACGTGGACCCGCCGCCGGTCGGGTGGGCCGATCTTTGCCGGGCGGATTTGGCCGGCGCGGTGGTCATTCCGCCCCACAGCACGCCGGCGCCGGCGCTCTGCAAATATTGGATGACCCGGTTGTGCGGGGAGGAGGGGCGGCGGGCCGCCGGACAGGTGGATCCGCAGCTGTTTCCCCAGGACATCAACAAGGCGGTGGACGAGGGGCGCTACAAGGCCGGCATGGTTTTTCCCGCCTTCGCGCGCACGTTCCGCAACGGCATGGCCCGGGCGGTCTGGCCCGAGGAGGGCGCCCTGGCCGTGCCGTTGATCGCCTTCGTGAAGCGGGGCGCCGGCCCGGATGCCGTTGCGGTCCTGCGTCATTTGCTGGCCCTGCCGTTTCAGGAGATGCTGGCGGTCCAGGGCCTCTTCGCCCCGGTACTGGGCAGTGCGCCGCTGTTCGACGAGATGAAGGCCAATGGGGGGCGGCTGCTGTGGATGGGCTGGGAGGATTACGCGTCCCTGGGAGCGCACTAATACATAATACGAGGATACGCCATGCCGAAACGTCACCTTTGGATTGTTGCGTTTGTTCTCATTGTTCTGATCCTTGCGCCGCCGGCCGCGCCGGCCGCCGACGCGCCGCCGGTAGCGTTGGACGACATCGTCGTCTCGGCCCGTGGGGTCGAGAGCCGGATTTCCGACACACCGGGCGGCATCGGGTTGGTGGACGCGGAAGATGTTCACCGGGACCAGCCCATCGGCATCGCCGATGCCCTGCGGCGCATACCCGGGGTCACCATCTCCCCGGACAGTCCCTGGGGCGCGGAGGTCAATATCCGCGGGTTGGGGCGGGGCCGGGTGGTATTTCTCATCGACGGCTGCCGGGTCAACACCGCCACCGATCTCAACGCCCAGTTCGGGCTGATCGATCCGGCGGAGATCGAGCGCATCGAGGTGCTCAAAGGGCCGGTCAGCGCGCTATACGGCTCCGGCGCCATCGGCGGCGTGGTCAATGTGATCACCCGCAAGGGGCGCTTCAGCGACACCACCGAGGCGGGCGGCACCGTCACTTCCGTTTACAAGAGCAACCCCGACGGGTTCGGCACCCATGCCGGATTGATGCTCAACAACCCGCGTTTCTGGGTGTACGGATCGGGCAACCTGCGCGATTACGACAGTTACAAGGACGGCACCGGCACGGTGATTCCCAACAGCCGGTTCAAGGATTACGGCGGGGCGCTGAAGGCCGGTTTCAAATGGAACCCCTTGAACCACACGCAGATCCAGTACCAGCACCATGAGGGCGCCGAAATCGGTATTCCCGGCACGGGGGAGGCGTCCCTGCCGGCGGTGGCCGATGTGACCTACCCGCGCACGAGCCGCAAACTGATCGACCTGACCCACAGCTTTACACCCGCGCGGGGGGCCTGGGAGGGTTCGGTCGTGAATCTTTTCCACCAGGAGATCGACCGCAACGTGCGCGTGGACCGACTTCCGGCGGCCGGGCCCATTACCAGCATCCACCCCTCGGCCCATCACCGCACCCGGGGCTTCAAATGGTTCAATTCGATACGCGGCGGCGACCACCGCCTCTCCATCGGCGCGGACATCTGGCAGTGGGCCATCACCTCCGAACGCACCCGGCGCTTCGCCAACGGCACCGTCGGCATCGACCAGCCCGTGGCCGACGCCAAGCAGTTGTCGGCGGGATTGTTTCTGGAAGACCACTGGCGTCTCGGCGACACGCTGGCGCTCAATGCCGGCGGCCGGATCGATCTGATCCGGGCCGAAAGCGAGGCGCATTATGTGTGGCTGCAGCCGCCCCAGGCGGGTGCCCCCAACCCCCTCAAGCGGCCCGCCGACGAATACGAAGACACCAGCTGGGACGCCCACCTGGGCCTCACCTGGCGCTTCCTGCCCGACTGGTCCATGACCTTCCTGGGTGCCTCCAGCTACCGGGCGCCCGATTTGATGGAGCGGTTCAAGTACATCCACCTGGGCAGCTACGAAGTGTACGGCTCGCCGGACCTGGACCCCGAGCGCTCCCTCTTTTTCGAGTACGGGCTCCACTACATCCGGCCGCGCCTGGTAATGGGCCTCGGCGCCTTCTGGAACCGGGTGGACGACCTGATCGTGGAGCTTCCGGTCGCCGCCGATCGGCGTGAAATGGCCAATGTGGCCGAGGCCCGCATTTACGGGGCCGAAGCGTCCGTCCAGTGGCGTTTCATGCCGCTCTGGAGCGCCTATGCCACCGCGGCCTACACCGTGGGCCGCAACCGCACCGAGGACCGGGATCTGGCCGACATTCCGCCCCTCAACGGCGTGGCCGGTATCCGCCGTGATGCCGCCATCGGTCTCAATGGGCACTTGGAAATGGCCTGGGCCTCCCGTCAATCCAAGGTGGGGCCCGCCGAGCACGAAACGCCCGGATGGCAAACCCTCAACGCCGGGCTCGCCTACCGTTTCCAGTGGGCCGGCACGGTGCAGGAGCTGGGTCTGGCGGCCCACAACCTGCTGGACGCCACCTATCGGGAGCACCTTTCCACCGGGCGCAAACCCGCCCTGTTGAACGCGCCGGGCCGCAGTGTCCTGGCAACCTGGAGAATGACCTTCTGATGGCCATGGGCCGCAACTTGCGACGATGGGTGGGGGCGGCCGGGGTGCTGGCGTTCGTCGGCCTGGCGCTCTTCGGCGCCAGGCACCTGCGGGACGAGAGCGACGGGCACACAATGGTGTACGGCCGCGATCCGGCGCTGCCCACCTTGACCTTTTACACCACCGGGTTCGCCACAACGCCCCAGTTGCCCTTCTGGGAGGCGCTGGGCAGCGGCGATATCCTCGAATACTGCAACATCCGTGTCGTTTTGTGGAAAAACCTGGATGACCTGCGGGGGGTGCTGCTGGCCGGCAAGGGCGACCTTTGGCTGGGACACACCGAAGGGTTCGCCCAGGCCCATGCCGCCGGCGCGCCGGTCACCTTGCTTTTGATCAGCGGGTGGCGCAAGTTTCACATCGTCACCCGGGATCCCGCCCTTCAGGACATCGATGATCTGGCCGGCCGGGACCTGCCCTTCGCACCGGCCGATTCTCCGGCGGTGTTCGTCTTGACCGCCCTGGGGGATGCCGGAGCCATGTCCATCCGCTTTCAACCCCACGAGCCCCGGCAACTGGCCTTGCTGCTGCACAGCGGGCGGGTCGATACGGCCCTGGTGCCCGAGCCCCTGGCCAGCACCCTGCTGTCCAGGGACGCAAGCCTGCGGGTGGCCGGCAGCGTTGAACAGTGGTACGGCCGCCGCACCGGCGGTCCCGCACGGATGCCCATCGCCGGCATGGCCGTCCACCGGGAAACCGCCCGACGCCACCCGGAGCTCATCGCCCACCTGGTGGCCGCCATGGCGGCTGCCGCGCAGCGGCTGCAGGCCGATCCGCAGGTGGGCGTCGCCGCGCTGCCGCCGGCTTTTGAAGCCTACATCCCCCGGGAGATCGTTACGCGTTCCCTGGAAAGGGACCCGGTGCTGCTCCAACCGGCCGCGGCCGTGGCCGACGAAATCGACGGCTACTTGCGCATGCTCATGCCGGAACTCATGGCCTCTGCGCGCAGTCCGATGGCGGATCCGGCTTTTTTGTGGAGTCCCCCGTGATCGCTTTCGGCTTCTCCGCCGCCGTGCTGGCAACGATCTGGACCCTGCTGACGCTGCTTTACGGCGCCCACCTGGTGCCTTCACCGTTGGCCACCTTGGGCTGTTTGGTCGGCATGGTCCGGGAGCCCGCCATGTGGGGGCATGTGGCCATCACCCTGTTCCGTGGGCTGTTCGCCGTGGCCTTGACCCTGGTGATGGCGCTGGTCACCGGCCTGGCGGCGGGGCTCTCCCACCGCACCATGTCTCTGATATCGCCGTTGGTGGCCGCCCTGCAGGCCACGCCCCCCATCCTGTGGGTCACCCTTTTGATGGTCTGGGTGGGCACCGGCAGCGCCGTGCCCGTGCTGGTAGTGATCGCTTCCCTTTATCCGCCGCTGTTCTTGAATGTGGCCCAGGGCACTGCCGCCTTGGACCACCGGCTGTTCGCAATGGCGCGGGTTTACCGCGTACCGCCCTTGCGTGTGCTAAAGGATCTTCTGCTGCCCGGCATCCATTCGCATCTGCTGGGCGGGCTTTCCCACGTGCTGGCCAGTTGCTGGAAAGTCACGGCGGTGGCGGAGTTCCTGGCCAGCGGCCAAGGCATTGGTGCGCGCATCTATTGGGCCTACCGCATGCTGGAAATGGAACAATTGTTTGCCTGGGCTGTCGTTCTGGTGAGCATCGGCATGTGCATCGAATTCGGCCTGATCCGCCCATTGCGGCGTGCCGCCGAAGCGGGGAGGGCGACCAGTGCTTGAGCTGCGCCGCGTATCCAAAAGCATCCGGGGCCGACCGGTGCTGCGGGACTTGACCCTGCGGCTGGCCAAGGGGGATATGGTCTGCCTGACCGGTCCTTCGGGCATCGGTAAGACCACGTTGCTGGAGATCGCAGCAGGCATTCGCGCTCCGGACATCGGCACCTGCGTTCGGGGACCGGGCCGCATCGGCTGCGCCTTGCAGGACGCTCCGCTGCTGCCCTGGCGCACCGCCCTGGAAAACATGGACTTCATGCTTGCCGCCGCCGTGCCGTCGGCAACGCGCAGCGAGTTGGCCCGGACCTGGCTGGAGAACCTGGGGCTGGCGGACGCCGCCGCATACAAGCCCCACGCGATGAGCGGCGGCATGCGGCGCCGGCTCGCCATCGCCGCCGCCCTGGCCGTCGGCCCCGACCTGCTGCTGCTGGACGAACCCTTTTCCTTCCTGGATGACCACTGGCAGCGCGTGGTGGCGCAACTGGTGCACCGCCTCAACCAATCCCGCGGCACCACGGTGCTAATGGTCAGCCACCAGTTCGAGCCGCTGCGTCACCTCGGCGCAGCCATGGTCGCCATGGACCCGTCGCCGGATGGCGTCACCCTGTATACGTAAAAGAACTGCCCCTCCTTTGCCCATTCCGTAGAGCAGGTTACCTGTTCGGAACAGCACTTACATTACCCGCTTGCACCAGCATCCATGCGCCGCAAGAATTGCAAGGCGGCGGCAGGCTTTACGGGGTTCTCATCGCCTTGGGAGACTTACGGACCAAGGCGCCGTGACGTATGATTTTTTGCTTGACGGGGGGTATGGTCCTTTGTTATTAATAATCATTATCTAAAAATAATAATAGTTCTATCGTAGCGATTGAATGATTTGAAGATGCCATTGGAAAGGATGATCGCGAGTGAATGTGCATTCCAACTCCCCGCGCGTCGAGGATATCCTGCAAAGATTGAGGCGGGCCGGGCACCGGATAACGCCCCAGCGGCTTGCCATTCTGCGTGCCTTTGCCGACAGTCACAGCCACCCCAGCGTGGATATGGTCTACGCGGCGGTCAAACCCAACTTTCCCACCACCAGCCTGGCCACGGTCTACAAGACCGTGGTATTGCTCAAGGAGCTGGGTGAGGTGATGGAGATCGGATTCGGCGAGGGTGGCAACCGCTACGACGTGCGGGTGCCGACGCCCCATCCCCATTTGGTGTGCACCCGATGCCGGCGCATCCTGGACGCGGAGTTGGACGCCCTCGATCACCTGACTGAAACCTTGGCGCAATCCACCGGCTTTCGCATTCTGAGCCACCGGGTGGACTTCTACGGCATCTGTCCGGAATGCCGCAGAAAGGCCGCCCACTGAAGCGTGTTTTAAGCCGGTGCAGCCCCCGCGGGGGGTTGCGTCGGCCTTGACCATAGGCGCCTGAATAACCGACAGGCGTCGTTGAAGCACCCCAACCAAAACAACACAAAGGAGCAATGCAATGAGTCAGACCGAGAAGTACCTGAAGGAAGCCTTTGCCGGCGAATCCCAAGCCAACCGCAAATACCTGGCCTTTGCCGAAAAAGCCGACCAGGAAGGCTACCGCCAGGTCGCCAAGCTGTTCCGGGCCGCCGCCGCCGCCGAAACCATTCATGCGCATGCCCACCTGCGGGCCCTCGATGGTATTAAATCCACGGCCGAGAACCTCAAGGAAGCCGTGGAAGGCGAAACCTACGAATTCAAGTCCATGTACCCCCCGATGATCGCCGCCGCCGAAGCGGAAGGCAACACCGCCGCGGTCAGGACCTTCACCTACGCCAACGAGGTGGAGAAGGTCCACGCCGCGCTCTACAACAAGGCGATGGAGAAGATGGGGGATCTGGCACAGACCGATATCCACGTCTGCCGCGTCTGCGGCTACACCGTGGAGGGCGAAGCCCCGGATGAATGCCCGGTCTGCAAATCGAAGAAGCAGGCCTTCTTCAAAGTGGACTAACGATTTATTCTGCTCAAAATTCCTGCGACATGCCCG
Source organism: Desulfatitalea alkaliphila (assembly GCF_022968795.1). Lineage (GTDB taxonomy): Bacteria > Desulfobacterota > Desulfobacteria > Desulfobacterales > Desulfosarcinaceae > Desulfatitalea > Desulfatitalea alkaliphila. The sequence goes on along the minus strand of NZ_JALJRB010000003.1, from coordinate 107,466 downwards.
GCGGGGTTCCGAACGCTATTCCCGCCGGGCCTTCTTACCGGATTTCGAAATCGCATCTTTGATCCCCGGCGCCCCCTGCCGGAGACATCGCAATTTTACAGCAGTGCGAAGGCCAGCAAAATTCCGCTGATCAGGCCGGCATTGGCCAGGTGGCTGTTCATCTCGTTGGATTGCGGGACCAATTCGTCGTTGACGATATAGACCATGGCGCCGGCGGCAAAGGCCATGGCGCCGCCCACCATCGCCGGTGCGGCCTGCATCACCAAAAGCCCGATGGCCGTGCCGATAGGGGTCACCAGGCCGGCCAATAGGGTGAAGAGCAGTACCTTGCCCATGGGCATGCCGCCGGCGCGCAGGGGACCGGACATGGCCAGGCCCTCCGGGATGTTGTGCAGGCCGATGGCCACCGCGATCAAAAGGCCCACATCCGGGCTGGCTTCCAGGCCCGCGCCGATGGCCAGCCCCTCGGGCAGGTTGTGCATGGCGATGCCGAACAGCACCAGGTAGCCGGTGCGCAGGATGGGCGATTGCTGCCGGCCCATCTTCTTCGGGTTCTCCACCACCAGGTCGTCACCCGTGGACATGTGAGAATGGGGCAGCACCCGGTCCAGGCCGTACATCATGGCGGCCCCCAGCACAAAGCCAGTGAGCGCCGTGCCAAGCGACCCGAACGCCACCGCTTCGGGTAGCAGTTCGAAAACCGAAATGCCCAGCATGATTCCACCCGCGAATCCGAGCAGTCCTGCCAGGGTCCTCTTGCCCGGTTCTCCTATCAAGAAGAGCAGCAAAGCGCCGACAACGGTGCTGGTTCCTGCCAGAAAACTGTACAACAGTGCTTCCATTCGGCATCCCTCTTCTGTTGAGACCAGTGGAAGGATACGCACCTGCGCCCTGGTGTTTCGTTCTCCGATGGCTTAGCGTCGATTACAGACATAAAAACTATAGTGTGGATGCAAAGGGGTTGGCAACCTGATAATTGAACCAAAACGGATTTATACAGCGTGAAGAGCATATCCGTGGCACCTCGCCACCAGGGTGGTGGTAAATTATAATAAAAATAGAAATGCAGAATAAAGAAAGACAATTCTTGCTAAAATTGAGAATTAAATGTATGTCCATATGCGGGCAGTCCAACCGGCAGAGGGAATCCTTTTACTAAAAAGGTTCGCTATTAATTCCATTATGACCGCATTGTGCGAGGAAAAGGCTGTTGATTTGGAAATGACTTGCCGGATCGCGGACAACCCGCGGCCGGTCAGCCCGCAATCCGGTGCCGATGACCTGGCGCGCCGGATCGACATCCGGCCGGGTCTGACACTGTTTCTGGTCAGCCTGCCGCCGCGCGCCCCCTTTCGGATCGATTTCGAGACCGACCGCGTACCGTTGGAGTTCTCGTACCATGTTTCCGGCCGTGCCCGGTACACGGTGCATCACCCTGCGGGTAAAAGCGTCTTGACCGCGCAACCGCGATTCGGCATGGTTTGCGCCTTTCCGCGTTCCCACGGGACCATGGAATTCTTCGACCGCGATCCCATCCGCATGGTGGCCATTTATATGTCGCCGCAGTTCTGCCACGCGCTGCTTGCGGACCAGCCGGAAATGGAAGATCCGGTACTCCAGGCCTTTGTCCAGGGGGCTGCCTCCCATTGCCTTTGCCGGCCCTCGGAAATGTCTCCCGCGATGCGTCTCGCGGCCGGACAATTGCTGGATTGCCCCTACCAGGGGGCCACCAGGCGCTTGTTTTACGAGAGCAAGACGCTGGAACTGATGGCCCTGCAACTGTCCGGCGCCTTCAAGGGGCCGGCCGCCCCGCGGCCGGTGGCGGACCACCGGGAACGGGAGCGCATCCGCATGGCCCGAACTCTATTGCTGCGCGATCTGAGCAATCCGCCCGGAGGAAGCGTCACCGGGCTTCTCCGGCCATGGCACCGATCCAACCTCCGTATGACTTTCAATGGTCTTCTTCCTTAAGATATTCCCCCTATCATCTTCCGATCCCTCGGCCCGGAGCCGTGCATGAATGCCTGGAAGGCGATTTCGCCGGCAGTCGGAGTTCATTGGAACGGGCGTGCGAAGCATAGTTCGGTAAATGACAGAAAACGTTCGCCAGGTGTTAGACAGCCGGCGGCGCTTCCGTCATGATGCCGGCCAAGGCCAAGGCAGGACGCGGTGGGCATCCTGCCTTTTCGCTGGAAACCGGTTAGCACCCGAAAGGAGCGTGAAATGAAGAGGCCCCCCGACGCCGAGATGAGCTACCGTCCCCTGCACGATATTGCCATGGGGCCGCTCAAGGCGGCCCTGTTGAATTGCGGCATCGATCTCAAGGTTTTCGACCTGCTGACCGCCGACGCCGCCCCCGATGAGGTCGCCGGGCGGCTGGGCACCCATGCGGAGAACACCCGCCGCCTGCTCGACGCCTTGACCACCAGCGATCTGCTGGAAAAGCGCGCCGGTCTGCACCAACGGTTTTTTCGGCCCAACCCGCTGAGCGGCACGCTGAGCAGCTTTGTCTGTTTACCGGGGCCTTTTACCGTTGACGTCATAACGTCCAAACGCTATAGTGTCATCATAACGATTTTGGGAGGTGACATCATGGCAACACAAGCCAAGCGCTCTACGGTATATTTCGACCCCATTATACATAAGGCATTAAAATTAAAATCTATTGAAACATCGAAATCAATATCTGATCTCGTTAACGACGCCGTTAAGGCAGCGCTTGCGGAGGATGCTGAGGATTTAACTGCATTTGAGGAAAGGGCAAATGAGCCGCTAATCAGTTTTTCTGAAATGTTGAAAAGGCTGAAAAAAGATGCCCGGATATGAGATCTTTTTCAAGGAATCGGTTTGGAAGGAGCTCAGGAAGATCCCGAAAAGCGACCTGAAAAAAGTTCTTGCACGGGTTGAGCAACTCGGAAACGATCCACGGCCCATGGGCTGCGAAAAACTCACTGCACTAGAATTATACCGCATCCGTCAAGGGAACTATCGTATCGTATACTCGATACAGGATAATGCGCTTACGATATGGGTGGTCAAAGTCGGCAATCGGAAAGATGTATATCGGTAGCGAACCGACGCCTGTAGGCGGATGCGCGGAAGATCGCCGTACTATCTGAACATCGGCCTGGAGACCCGCCATGTCGATCTGCTGCTGTGGACCCGGAATCTCCTCGACACGCACTACAACGCCGTCGCCTTCGAGTTCCCCGGTTCCGATCCGGTCGGGCAATCGGGGGACCCCATGACCATCGGGGTGACTTGTCGGGTGCGCTTCTAGACCCTGGAAGCCCATCATCCGGGCGGCTTACGGGGGATCTCCGGCATTGATTGCCCTGGGGACCAACGCCGTTGCCACCGCCCACATGATCAAGGCCGGGGCCGACAAGGGCGCCACCGGCGAAAATGCCGTTTGCCATACCGTGGCCCGGGCCGAATGGCTGCTTGGCCCGGTGGCCGTTACTTGGGTCCATGCACTGGAGGGGGAGGTCACGCCGAAAATGGCGGCCGCCATCATCTCCAGCCCGGCCGTCAAGGTGTTGTTGCCCATGGCCCAGGAGCGGATCGGCATTGTCGGTGTGTTGGATGCCGCGCTGCCCGATCTGGTTCGGCTGCTCATCGACGGGGAGCTGAAAGTCCTTCTCGGCGGTGGCGATCCGGAGAACCGTCGGGCGTATACTTTCTACGGGGAGCCGGCCCGCCACCCTGCACGTCGTGATCACTGGACGGGGGCCTCGCAGGTCCTGGTGGAAGCGGCCGACCTGGTGACCGAGATGCGCGTCGTCAAGCATCCCCTGAAAGCGGGGTGCAGCCCTTAATGCGCATTCTTGCATGGGGGCTTTTTATTTACCGGTTAATGCCGTACCCTTGGGATGGCGCGAAGATGAATTTCGAGGCAGGCGTATCCTCTTCGCGCCATCCACCTTCGCCGCTCCGCCTTGGAACCGCTTCAGGCAGATGGGGCCTGCTCCGCCGCCGGCGAGCCTTGCGCGGGTTGCGATCGGCCCTGCGATACGTCGCCGGCCGTCCTGCGACGGCCATTGGTCCGGCGGGGGCGTCCGGCGCGCGCATGCATATTCACTCACCGGCGGCGAGCTGTTCTGCGGGCCGAACGTGGTGACAAAGACCATATTTTATTGTTCCCCTCCTCCCAGCAGGAATAACGCCATCTCCTCCCGGGCTTCCTGCCCTTCGGGCAGATCCGGGATCAGATCAAAACCGTGGAACATGTTTTCCCAGACCAGAAGCTTCACCTGCGCGCCGGCCAGGCGCAATGCCCGGCTGAGCCTGACGCAACCGCTCAAAAACAGGTCCCGGGTTCCGGTCGTGATCAGGGTCGGCGGGAAGCCTGGCCAATAGTCGGCATACACGGGCGAAAGCAGCGGATCCCCGGGATTGTCGTCCCCGGTGTAGGCCAGGGCAAAGTATTCCATCAGCCCGTCCCATTGCAGCACGGGGTCCCGGCCTTGATTGGCGAAAGGGCTGTCTCCGGTTCGGGTCAGGTCGGCGGCCGGAGAGGACAATCCCAGGGCCGCGGGCATGGGAAGACCCGCCGTATTCGCCTTGATAAGCATGGCCAAAGCCAGGTTGCCGCCGGCCGAGCCCCCAAACACGACTACATTGTGCGGGTCGTGCGAGGCTACCAGCTTTGCGTACACGGTCAGGCAGTCGTCCAGGGCCGCGGGGAAGGGATGCTCCGGGGCCAGCCGGTATTGGACGCCATACACTGGAAATTGCAGGAGGGCCGCAAGGCGCATGGCGTAGGCGTCGTCAGGGATACCCAGGGTAAAACCGCCGCCATGTAGATACAAGGCCGCTCGGCCTTTGTTTTCCGCGGCAATGGTCTTGGGCGTCAGCACGGCGACGGGTACGCCGCCTATCGTTTCCCATCGCATGGAAGACATAAGCGTTTTGCGCAAATGCTCGCGTTCCGCCTCACTTGCGGCCCGTTGCCCTTCCCGGATCGGGGACACCGTGGCCGCAGTGAGCGGACTTTCAAAAACAGGAGGCGTGCTCTGCTTCAAAAACCGTTGGGCTTGAGGACTCATGGTTTCGGTCTGATGCAGCCGTGAAGGATCCGAGGCGCAGGAAAATATCGCTGCGCAGAGCAACAGCAGGCAAATAATACGCATGGCACTTTCTTTGTTACTGCTTTTACTGCACTTTATTACTGGGTATTTCTTAAAGTTCATACGCAGATGAGTGGCCGGCCGGCCGTCACGATAATCTATTGTGCGGGAATAGTCAGCTGCAGCACACTGGGAGCCCGGACATCCTCCAGCATGGTGAAGGCCAGCATGATAAAAGAAAAAACCCGCTTGGTTCCCAAATCGCTGTCGTCGACCCAGAACCAGTGGTCGCGATATCGGACCGAGACAAATGCCTGGTCAGGCCGGGTCGAAGACGACTTCACCGCAACGGCGCCCATCCCCGCCGTCTCCGGATGCTGCGACGCTCCGGGGATGGCCCGGCCTTTTACCAGGTCCGGTTCCGGGATTTGGATCCGGGCGGCCACTGCCGCCAGCATCTGCATCAGGGAGAAAGTTTGCAAGGCGATCACATTGTCCTTCCGGACCGGGTGCCCTGCGGTCAAAACATACTCGTTCAGGGCGGGATCCAGGCCGAGTAGATCTTGCAGTTCCCGAACCAGGGCATTGGTTTCGTACGAGGAATGCCATCCGCCCAAGGCAAGGACCAGGATGGGCGGTTCGTCGGACTGCAAGCTTCGGCTGGTCACACGCACCGCGTCCAGCATCTGCAGACGGGAGATGATCTGCACAACCCGCTGGAAAGCGGATTGGACCGGGAGATGGGCGCCAGGGAGATGGGCCTCGTTGCGCAGACCGTTGATGCCGCGGACACTCATCTCGAATAGGAATTCGGCCGAGATTCCCGAATTCAGACCCAGCAAGATGTTGCGCACGGGGATGGGCGAGACCACGCCCTTGCGGAACGCTGTCCCGGTCAGGGGCCTGTAAGTGATGGTCGGCCGGTCGGTATATTTGCCCGAGATTCCCAGCTCCAGCCGGCTGGTGTCGCCGGTGCCGGACAAACCGAACATGGACCCGGAAAAACCGACATTGGCCCCGGTCTCCAGGGAATAGGCGGCCACGATGTCCCCAACATCCACGAAAAACAGCGGCTCCACATAGCGGATCTTGACGATGTTCAGCAGGAGTTGCTGTTTCCAGGACTCGGTGATGGAGGCATTGTATCCGGTGCGGTCAGCGGTCATATTCCCCGGACCAATGGACGCGCATCCTGAAAGCAAAACCAGTACGCTCAACCACAGTCCCCAAATTGCTTTCGGCATGGCCTGCTTCATTTCAATTCCTGCCGGGCAAAGACCTCATCCAGCCAGTCGAAGAGAACTTGGCCGATGAGGCTGCTGTTTTCCATGACGCAATGGTTGCTCGCTCCTTCATCGCTCGGGGTGACAACCATTTTTTTAAGTGGGTTCGGAAAATTGTCTATAGCGATCTTCTGCTGGCGTTGCACTTCCTGGCTCTTGTACTCCCCCTGGCCGACAATAATCAGGGCCGGAACCGTTATCCGTGCCGGGTCGAAGGTATTGCCCTTGTTTGCGTCAATCAGCTTGGCGGGCCGGTCCATGGGCACACCGTAGCGCCAGCAGATGGATCTGACCACGCCGTCATGGAACGAAGACCAGGCTGAGCGCTGCTCCGGCGTTTCCAGGGCCGCGGGCATGGTAGCGAACAGGGCGTGGGCGTCCACCACGGCCGAATTCATGGCAATGGCTTTGATGCCCGAATGGTGCATGGCCGCCTGGGGCACGAAAAGCCCGCCGCCGCTGATGCCGTAAGCTGCCAGTTTTTGGTGATCTACGTCCGGCTTTGCGACAAGGAAGTCAACCACAGCCTTCATGGCGAAATGGGTGTCCGTACGGAATACCATGCCCTCCAGCGGAAGCATGCCCTGACCGGGTAAATCAACAGTCGCGAAGTTGTAGCCCCGGGCGTGGGCCTGGGGAGCGATGTAGAAAAAAAGATCCTCGGCAAAGGTTTCGCCCCCGCCGATCATCAGCAGGGTTTTGGTAGGCTCGGGGCCGGGCGCGGCTTTCCAAAAATACCCGGGGAGAACGGAACCCTCGAAGGGAACTTCGAAATATTCCACCGGCGGATCAAAAAAAGCACCGGCTTTCCGGAACAGCTCCCGCAGCTTGTTTCCCCGATCTATAAAGGCCGGGTTGTCCGGCAGCATGGAAATCAGGGAGAAGCGATAAGAATATGCGGCCCGCAGGAGCTGATCCCTGGCACTTACAGTGTGCCCCGCGGCCAGGGACTTCTCTCCCCGGGCCTGGACCCGCTTGGCCAGCTCGGACCATTCCCGCTGCCAACTCGCGGCGTCGCCGTCTTCAATGTGCGAGGCCGCGTAAAAGGCCTCGCCGATTTCCACGCCGCCGTTTACCGCCGAGCCCAGTACAATATTGCCGAAGTGGAAATCCATGTCCCCGTCCTGGAAAAAGTAGTTGAAGGCCGTGGCATGCATGTCCGAGACGTCAAGCGACTGATCGGAGGCGGCGGCAATTCCGGCCCACGCCTGAAAAACAGTTACCGCCAGAAGACTAATTAGCGCTTTGCCCATACGAAATCCCAAGGTTTTCATGACCGAATCTCCATTTAAAGGGTTGATTTGTATATGCTGATATTTCGTATGGCTGTCACGGCCTTGCCCGTTCATCCAGCCAGTTCAGAATGCGTTCGCTGGAAACCACGGGCGCACCGAGCTGGCAATGAAACTGTCCGCCCTGGGAGGCATCGAATTCCAGGTAGGTCTTTTGTCCCTCGAGGGCCTGGAAAACCTTCTTGGCCTGGGCATTGGACCCCGCCACCTGGTCTTGACTGGAATTGACCACCAGCATTTCGGTCTGGATCTCACCGATGACGTCTTCCAGGGTATAGGCTTGCAGCTTGGTAAATAGCTCGCAGGGGGTTTCCGCCTGGAACGTCCACAGCATCTGGGTGATGAACTGGCGCACATCCGGGCGGTTATCCATTTCCTGAAGCACCATAGCGTCTATTTCTGCCGAACACTTGCCGGATGCCACGGCCTGGCGCACCTCGTCGGGGAACTTGGTCATGGTTCCGTCAAACACGCTGTATACACCGCCGTCCACAATGCCCCAGTGAATCCGCTTTTCAAAGGCCAAAGCCCGCGGCACGAGATATCCGCCCATGGAATAGCCCAGCAGGGCGACGCGCTGGGGATCCACATCCGGCCGGCTCAGGGCATAGTCCACCACCGGCGTGACCACCTGTTCCCAGTCATGGCGGAAGGGCAGCCTCTGCGCGCTGATCATCTCCCCTTGGCCCGGGCCTTCGAAAATGAGGCAGTTGTATCCGCGTTGCACGCTCAAAGCGCCCAGGATGAAATAGAGATCCTCGGCCGTGGCGTCGAGACCGGTCTGGATCAGTAAAAGCGGCCTTCTCTTGGCGCTGTTGTCCGGGCTGAGGAAATACCCGGGCAGGGTTGTCCGTTCATAGGGAATGCGTACGGGTTCGATCAGCCCGCCCGAAAGCTCGGCAGCCTTGAGAAAAGTATCCCGGCCGTTTTGCCAGGCGAGTCGGCCGCGGGGGTCCTTGTCGTACATATAGATGGCCGCGGCGCGGAAATAGTTGGAGGCTCGGAAATAGGCCTGCCTGGCGGCGAGGTCGTGGCCGGTTGCGGCAAATTCATTCCCAGTGGCCCGCACCTTCACGGCCATGGCGTGCCAGGCCTGGTACCAGCTTTCCGGGTCATAATCCGTCACCTGGCCGGTGATGGTCAGCAGTTCGCCCAGATCGGCCCCGCCCGTTGCGATCAGGCCGAATCGCCACAGGCTTTGAAAGACGAAGGCGGTGTCGTTGAACAGGAACTTGCTCATGGCCCGCTGGGATATGTCACGTGGGCTGCTGCCGGTCTTTCCGCGGTAGTTGTCCCAATGTTCCACCTTACCGCTGATGTAGACATGCCCATCGAGGGGGAAATGGGTGTGGATGAAAACCCATTGCTTGTCCACGGCGGTCAGGTTTGCCAGGGCGTCGGCAATGGCCGTCATCATCCCGGCCACATCCTGATCCGTGAAAAATCCCGGAACATACAAATCCACGAAAAGGGGCTTGTCCGTGACCGGTTCGCCCATGCAGTGAATGGCGTCAAAGGTCTGCCAGTAGTAGGTGATGAACCGCTCTTCGATGCCCGTGGCAGCAGTCACCTCCCGGCTGAGCCGGGCCAGGACCTTTGGCACATCCAGGTCTGAACGGGCATAAGTGATCCGGACCATGGGGTCGGCCGGGTCAATGCCGCCGGCGGCCCATACCGTGCCTTGACCCGACAGCGACTGCAAAAACAGACACAGACCAAAAACCAAAAACCAAAACCGCAGTGCAGACGATCTTTCGATAATAAAGCGCATGCAACCTCCCCTGTTGTGAGCACGACCATTTCATGGATTGCCGCCATCATAAGGTCCCGGAGAGGTTGCCGATGTCAAGAAAATACCACGTGAATTCCCGTGATTTTTCCTGCAACACTTCGGAAAAACAAGGAATTCAAATTGGAAAACCGGAGCGGCCAGGGCAAGCGACAGGGACTGGATGGCGCTGAAAAGGGAAAGCTGTAAGGATGTTGATGAAGGGATTTACGGCCCTGCGTGCTCGCAAATTTTGTCCGTTGGACGCTATGCGAGGGTCTTCAACTCGCTAAGACATTGCACCAGTTCGGACCTCGCGGGCAGGTTCGCGTCGTCGCACGCGACCAGGACGAATTCCGCGGTGGCATGAATTTTCAGCCACCGCGGATGACGCGGCAGAGCATCCTCGCTGAGGTATTTATCCAGGGTCTGGGTCCGGCAATAGCCGTCCTTTTCCACATACACGTTCCACAAGCCGGACTGTTTGGCCAGCTCTGCTTTGCCGGTCTGTGTGCATACCATCCAGCAATCCACGGCCAGATTCATGACCCGCACGGCCAGCAGCCGTCTGTCCGGCGGCGGCATGGCCCCTTGGCGGGCAGGATCGAGCGATTCTTGCATTGCATGCATTTGCGAAAGGTGCCGGCTGGCGGTTTCCAGTTCGGCCGAAAGCCGCGCTATCCGCTCGCGGTCCCGTGAATACCGCGAAGACATGAATAACGAGTAGCAACAGATAAAGATAAACACACCCAGCGGGGCCAGATCCGTGGAACCGACCAGATCCAAATCGAACAAAATGTCGTCGAGCTCCGCCGCTCCCAGGGCCAGATAGCCGGGGATGAGTAGAAGCACGCCCCGCTGTCTGTTCACTACATCGAGGATAAAGGCGCCGATCAGATACACGAACACCGTTCTGGTGATGAGGAAATACAAGAAGGGTACGGTGTCGTAGGCATTCGGCGGCGAGGCCAAAATGTATGCCATGAAGGCCGTTCCCAAAGACAAGTACCCGATGTTGACCCATTGTCCATATCGCTTGGGGAACAGCTCGTGGTAGAATAGGGTCATCAGGGGGATGGTCAACCCAAAGGGCAGCAGCGAGAAGGTCACGCCCCAGTTCCAGGGCAACGCAAGAAAATGGGGCAACAAGAAGGCGTAGGACGGGCTGAAAGCGATGGCCCCGGTCCACATCAGGCAAAACAAGCCGAAAAACAAGTTGGCCCGTTCACGGCGGTGCAGAATGAACAATGTCAGGTGGTACACGGCCAGCGCCAGCAGGCACCCACAGATAAGGGCGCCAAGAATCCAGCGCGTGTGGATCAAATGCTTGATCTGCGCCTCCGTGCCCAAAAGGATGCTATTGTTCAGGCCGCCCTGCAGGTTATGATGGTTGGAAACCTGCAAAACGATCTCCACAACCTCCCCGGTGGGCACGAACCATGGTGTGGCCATATGGGCCATGGGCTGCTCCGATTCGGCGTCTTCCCCTGGCCTGCCGGTTTCATCGACCAAAAGGCCGTCCACCCAGATGCGGCAGGCCGACAGGGGGGCGGAAACCAACAGGGACATGCGATCCGGGTCCGAGTCCGGGTCAAGACGGATTCGCAATCGGTAGACCCCGTAGCCATAAGGCGAAAGGAGCACGCCGGCTTGCGTTTCTCCTTGCCACAGCCCGGGCAGGGTCAGGAAATCGCGGGCCGGGAATTGTTCGCCCCACCGGGGCGCTTTGGGATCATAAACCGCCATCCAGGCGAACTCCCACTGTCCGCGCAGGGCAACCGGGCCTTGCTCAACAAAATCCCATTCGGCAAGGTCCAGCCAACCATGGTGCGCATTTGGGGCATTTTGCCGCGAGGAGCAGCCAACGCCAAAAAGGACCATTACCAACACGACCAACAGTACCCACAGAGACGTCCAAGAATTCATCAGTTCCAGACCTCAAATGTACTATGCGCATCCATTATCAGCTAAATCGCCTCTCTTCTATTGCCAGAACATAAGCGACTTGGAAAGTTATAATTGGATGGACGTCTATTATTCTCCAGCGCGACAACGAAAATAATCGTTGACATGCCCTGCGGGTAATGGCAGTAAATGGCCGACGAGTTAGAATATCAAAATAAAAAAAGAATTCTCAAAGCGAAGTTAAAGCAGAACCTATAGAGATTCATCCATCAAGGAACCGCATGATGCGCGCCGATTCCATCGGCGTTGCGCTTCATGGCTTTTTTTCGGTCTTCCCGCCATGATGCAGGCGCCATGCAAATCGATCCGGACAACCGGCGGAGTGAGAGGATTATGGGACATGCGGCCCTTTGCTGCCGGAAAAGGGTGCACTCAAGGGTGCTGCCGCATAACGTTGAGTATCGTTTCGCGGCTTGACCGCTGAAACGGCTGTTGGCGAATAATCACTGTTTTTATTCAAAAAATCAACGACGCCCTTCACCGGCTTCGTGCCCTATCGGCCCACATCCTTTTCCCAACCTCGTTGCATTCTAAGCACCGAAGGATTTTGTCTGAAAAGCTACCCCAATCAATTGCATCTCCCGTCGCTACGGAGCTGAGTCTGGTATAGATTTGGCATGATGCATGCGCCTTTCTTTTTGGATTTGAAATTTTTCTTGACATGCTTGCGTAATTCTTTATGCTGCCAGGCATTGTTCAGGTGCTCGTCACAGAGCCGAAGAGGGAACTCCGTGTGAATCGGAGACGGGCCCGCCGCTGTGATCGGGGACGAAAGCCGCAGAATGCCACTGGCCGCGAGGCCGGGAAGGCGCGGCCGGTAGGACGATCCGAAAGTCAGAAGACCTCCCTGGACACATAGGGTGACGGCCGCGCGGACGGTGGCGTACCACGTTGAGCTTCCGAGGATTAAATCAGGGATATCCCGGATCGAATTTTTTCGATCCGGGTTTTTTTTGCTCTCCACTCCTCCCGCCGCCGGATCCATTTGTGTTGGACAGGGCTTTGCCGCTTATCGAGGAGATCTGCACGTGGGAATCTCAATGGATTGGCAATTGAAGTTCCGTTTGAAATAGGGCCACCGGCAGAATTCGATCGGCCTCGACCGAGCCTTGATGCCGGCTTTCCATCCGATTCTGCCCGTTTCGGATTTCGTTGCAGGAATGGCAACCCACTATGGTACCAGGAGGAGATCTAAATGAAACATCGTGTATTGAGTGCACAGATGGGTGAATGGATGCGGGTAAATGTGGCGGTGCTGGCAGTGTTCGCAGTGCTTTCGGGGGGCGCAGCGGCGGATTGGAACGAACATGGGCGGGTTCATGTGCTGGAGGAGGTCGTGGTCACCACCACCAGCAAAAGCAAGATGATCGACACGCCGGCCAGTATATCGGTGATCACGGCCGATGACCTGGAAAAAATGGGGGCCAAGAACATCATCGAGGCCTTGGAACGCATTCCCGGCGTCTACAATACCAGCGCCGGCAGTACTACTTTGTCCATTCGTGGCACGCGCAGCTCCATGGCCGGGGGGCCGGTAATCCTGGTGGACGGCGTGGCCCAGAAATATGGCAACTACCGTCGCGAGGAGTTGGACATCATTCCCGTGTCGCAGATCGAAAGGGTCGAGGTGCTGCGTTCGGCCGGGGTGGCGTACGGCCCGGGATCCGCGCGCGGTGTGATCAACATCATCACCAAAAAGGGCTTGAACCGCAAGCCGTTGAGCCTCCACCTGTCCGGCAGCTACGGTTCGTGGAACACCGTCAATGTGTCCGGCGGCCTTGGCGGCCGTCTCCAACAGTGGGACTACTACGCGGACATTGCTCACTATGCCACCGACGGCTATGAGGAAGAAAACGAGTCCCGCACGGCGGGGCTGACGAAGCTGGGCTACAACCTTTCCGCCCTGACCCGCATCGGGCTGAGCGGCAACTGGGTCCATCGCGATCAGGACAGAGCCTACGGGCTTGGAAAATATGCTTGGCACTTGCAAGAACACCGCCGCAGGATCCACTTTCCAAGATCCGAGGAGGACGACCGTCTGGTATGGCACAACCGCCAGGAGCAGGATTCGGGGACCTACGCCTTGGAATTCGCTCACAAAGGCCCTAAGCTGTTCGTGGACGGCAATGTGGCCTACACGCAATACAAGGAAATCTACCACGATACGAAAGATATTTATTACTCCACCGCCCGGACCCGGGGCGATGTGGATGATCGCTGGCAGGACACCGTTGCGGCGGCCCTTTCCGCCGGCTACCGGGTTACCACCGGGTCTCTCGGTTACACACCGACTTTCGGGATCAACTTTGACAAGGTCGATTTCAAGCAGCGCCGGTCCTACCCGTACGACACCGCCGGTACGGCCGACATATCGCCCTACGATCTGGATTTGGCGGAAGAGAGCTACGGCGCCTTCTGGGACAACGATTTCTCCTGGGGGGCGCATTGGGGGTTGAAGGTGGGGGGGCGGTTCGACACCGTCTCCCTTTCATTCGAGAACCGTACCCCCTGGCGGTTGGACAACCATGAGACCCGTTGGAGTTGGATCGTGGCGCCCTCCTACCATTTCAATCCCGATGCCAATGTCTATCTGAGCATCAGTCGCAACCACTGGTTCCCCAGTCCACAATATTACCACTGGGCCGCCGATTACGGCAGCGCGCACAACCGCCCGGAAGATTTAAAACCGGAAGAAACCACCACCTATGAATTGGGTTGTAAACACCGCCTGCACCGCTCGCTGAACATGGCCCTGACCGCCTATTTCGCCAAGACCACCGACAAATTCGCCGGCTATTACGAAGGCGACGCATACATGGGGCAGAAGAACACCGGTGACGCCGAAACCTACGGGCTGGAACTGGAGCTCGATGGCCGGTCGCTGCACTGGCTCGGCTACCGCCTGGCGGCGGCTTACATCCAGGCCGAATGGAAATCGGGTGCGGCCCGTATCTATGACCATCCGAGCAACGAACGCGTCGTGGTGGACCTGGACGGCTACCAGGTTTACGGCATCCCTGAATTCAACGGCCGCATCGGCCTCGATTTCTACCCGCTGCACGGGCTCAGGGCGAGCCTGGACGCCAATATCTGGGGTAAGTACTACCTGGATTACACCAACCGGCTGACCTATCCTTCCAAGACCACCGTCGATGCGTCGGTGGTCTATACCTGGCGCCGTTACAAGTTCTGGGTCCTTTGCAAGAACCTCTTCGACGAAAAGATCGAACGGGCCATCAACAGCACCGGTCAGTTGACGGCCGCCGGAGGAACCCCAGCCACGGCCTACTATGTCCAGGACGGCATCTACCTGGAAGCAGCGTTGGCCATCAACTTCTGATGATGGGGAGGGACGATGGGGGGGGACGCCCTTTATATTTTTACATTTCAGCCTTTTGGGCTGAAATGTAAAAATATAAAGGGCGTCCCCCCTATGGTCCGTAAAGGGCGTCCCCCCTATGGTCCGTCCCCCCTATGGTCCCAAAATATAAAGGGCGTCCCCCCTATGGTCCCGATCATTCCGGAACATAGACCATGTTGCCGTCTTCCAATTGATAGGCGGTGCCGAGGCGCCGGCCTCTTCCTTGAACGGTGTCCTTTGTCACCTTCACGGCCTTGATGGTTTTGCCCTGCTTGGTGATGATTTCCATTTCCTGGTTGTGTGCGTTCTGCTTGAGCAGGGTGAAGGAGGAGGTCTCGCTGAACAGGTCCTGAAGGTGATACACGCTGAAAAGGGCCATGATCAGACCCACGATGAAAACCAAACCGATGTCGAAGAGGTTGCCGACGCCGGTCAAGGGGTCGTCATCCCGGAAGGCATGATCCCTTGTATTGTTTCGTGTGCTTCTAATTCGCTGCCGGTTCATGTAGCGCATGCGGCGTCCTTTCCGAAGGGCTTGCGAGCAGTTCGGTGGCCAGCTCCATGTTCTTGATGTCCTCTTCGATCCACCGTCTTTGGATGGTAAAAAAGAAAAAGGCGGCGGTGCCGACGGCGAGTCCCGTGACCGTGGTGGTGAAGGCGATGACCAGATCGGCGGAAAGCCGCGTCATGTCGCCCTGTCCCAGCGCGGCCAAACCCGTACCCATGGGGATGAGGGTTCCGATCAGGCCCAGTGAAGGGCCGACGCGAAATAGAATGCGGAGGCGGTCCATGGATTTCCAGAGCGCCAGGGTGGACTCTTGGAGCAGGTTCTCAACGGCTGTCTCCAAAAATGGCGGTCGGTTTGTGACCTGCTTGAGTCTTTGCAGGTACAGGATCACCCGGTGGGACACGATGCCTTGCGGATCGCCGTGTTGCAGCACCTCGGGCAGGTCCTGGGGGCGGCATTTTTTGAGGCGGGTTCGCTCCAGCCACTCGGCGAAGAAGGTGCCGGCATGGACGATCACGAAAAGGGTGAGGACCACCAGCAGCAACAGCACCGGGTAGAGCAGGGAAGTGGAGATCAGATAGATGAATGCCTTGAGCAAGGCGCCGATGTCCGTCATGCCGACCTCCGGATCACTGCCGCCATCCGAGCGAACCCGTACAAGAAGGCGGCTGCGGTGACGGCGGCCACCGCCATCTGATGCGCGGTCGCTTGGCTTTTGCCCGGCAAGGCGGCGGCCATGCGGTGGATCGCTTCCAGATCGCTGAAGTTGGGCAGGATGGTGACGGACAGCAGGAAATAGACGGCGATGAAGAGCATTGCCCCGCCCAGCAGGGTTTCCGGCGAAGCGACCCGTTGCATCCAATGATTGCCCAACGCGAGTACTGTCGCCAGATTGACCAGCAGAAAGGCGCCGTACAGCATGCCGGTGGTCAGGATCGGCGTCTCCGGCCGGACGGCCAGCAGAAAGGCCAGGGAAAACAGCACCACGGTGGCACACAGCGGGCAGGGCAGGGCCAGCAGAATCCAGGACCGGCTCCGGGTATGCGGGGGTGCACTGTTGCGAAGCAGTCGGATGCCGTAAAGCATGAGCAAACCCGCCATCAGCAGGTGCATGAGCATGCCGGATTGCAGCCAGGTTTGCATCGCTGGCAGGTGTCGCATCAGATCCACGCTGCGCAGCAGCCAGAATGCCGCCGCGAACAAAAGGCCGTAAACAGCGGCGAAACCCGCCCAGGCCATGCGCCGCCGCATCGCGGTGGGCGCATGGGCCAGGCAGTAATGAAGCCCCGCGCCGCTTTTGACGGCGAACACGCCGATGCTGAAGACCATGCCCAGTATCAGACTTTTGATTTCCATAAACGCTCCTTACCTTGTTTTGCGCCGTATGCCCCACCCCACCAGCGCCAGGATCAGCAGCACGAACAGCGATGCTGCCCACTGGATGCCGGATGAAGCGACTTCGGTGGTGTCGTCCTTTTGGTTCATGTCTTCCATTTTGTACCCTTGCACGGCTTCCGCCGCGGGGGTATCCGACACGGCCTCGCCGGGCTCCCGGGCCGCCTTTTCCATCGGAGTATCGGACGGCGCCACCGTGTGCGACCGGGCCGCTGGATCCCGCAGCTTTTCCAGCAACGCCTCGCGCTGTGTCACCTGCTCGGCAAGCGGCATGCGGGCCGCTTGCGCGACGGCCAGCTTGAACTTTTCCACCATCTCCGGCGACAGCACGCCGGGCAGGGAAATGAGGTTCACCACCATCTGATGCAGCAGCGGGTTGTTGCAGGTGTGGTCGCAGCAGGCCACGCCCTTTCCCAGGACGCTCACGGCATATTCCGCGGCAAGCTTTTTCGTCGTCGGTTCGTCGGCGTTCCAATACTGCTTGCGGACCGCTTCCAACATGCGGGCGGTCATGGACTGATAGGCCCAGGGATTTTCGCGATCGAAAAAGGCACGGAGGTCCTGGCCGTACTTGTCTTCCACATACACTTCGTAGCTTTGCCGCCAAAGGCTGTTGTCCACCGCGGCGGGCGTTGTCACCTGCCATCCCCACATGTTTTCCAGGAAATCGGCCATCTCGCGGGCCCCGGCATAATTCTCCCGCTTCATGCCCTCGATCCAGCGGGGGTTGAGATAGCGGGTGCGCATTTCCCGTCCCAAGGTGGCGGCCAGGGGCTCCAGGCGGCCGCCACCGGTGCTGCGCTGCATGGAGACGAACACTTCGGGGTCTTTGCCCGATGCTTTGCGTACCGCCATGCTCAACCCGCCCAGGTATTGAAACATGTCGTCGTTGTCCATGACGCCGTAGAGGTTGGAGGAGATGGTATGCACCGTGGCGTCCACGGATTTGAGGTGTTCCCGGTAGGGTGCTTGCATGGCTTCGCCCCAAATCTCGGCGGAGTAGCCGAAGGACTGCACCTGCACGAAGCCCTGTTCCGCGACAATATCGTCTGTTTCCCACATGCCGCTGCTGCCGGCCATGTCGTCCACCTTGGTGCCGTAGGCGCCGGGCGGCGCACTGAACAGGCGTATCAGGGAAAGCTGCCTGGCCTCGGCCGGGGACGCGCCTTGTGCGATGAGGGTTTTCTCCAGCGCCGCTGAATGTTTGCGGATGAAGTTGTCCAGATCGGTGAGGGTCGCCGCCTCTTTCACGGCCTTGTCCAGCATAAGGGCCAACTGAGGAAAGGTGTCCCGGAACAGGCCGGACATCTGCAGCAGCACGTCGATGCGGGGCCGGTTCAACTGCGCCGCGGCAATGGGGGCGACATCGATCACTTTGTCCCGGTGGTCCCAGATCGGTGTCATGCCCATGAGGTGCAATGCCGTGGCGATATTGATGCCTTCGTCGCGGATGGTTTCCACCGACCAAAGCACCACGCCCACCTGCTCGGGGTAGGCGCCTGCGTGCTTTTCACGGTAGGCGGCGATAATGTCGCGGGACGCGCTGCTGCCGGCATGCCAGGCTTCCTTGGAGGGCACCTTATCCGGGTCGAAGGCATAGAAATTTTTCCCGGTGGGCAGGCTTTCCGGATTGCGCACGGGATCGTTGCCCGATCCCGGTTCAATGTATCCGCCGGAAAGCCCCCGGATCAGGGCATCCATCTCCGACGGCCCGCAGGCCCGGATCCGGTCCGCATAAACCGATTCGGTTTCGCTGCCCCTTTCCGCCATCGCTTGCGCGGTCTCCCTCAGGGTCTCGTCCGACGGTGACACGCCGAAGGTGTGCAGGCCGTAGGGAATCATTTCGGTTTTGAGGGCCAGCAGGTAATGTTCGATCTGCTCCAGCGCATCCTCGGTGACCGATGCAAGCCCAAGGTCTTTGTCCAGGCCCAGTCGCGTCGTCAATTGCGCGATCCGCGCCAGGCGGGCATCGCGGATCGGGTCGGAGGCAGCCGTCTCGAATTCGCCGATCAGTGCGGTGAGGGTTGCGTACTCTTCATACACACCGCCCCTTTTGAATGGCGGCACGGCATGGTCGATGATCACGCCCCGTCCTCGGCGCTTGGCCTGAATGCCTTCGCCCACGTCGTCCACGATGTACGGATAGAGGCTGGGGATGTCGCCGATGAGGACCTCCGGCGGGCATTGGGCGGATAGCCCGGCCTGTTTGCCCGGCAGCCATTCGTGGGTGCCGTGGGTGCCCAGGCTGATCATGGCGTCCGGTTGGATTTCGTGGTGCAACCAGAAGTAGAAGGCGTTGTACTGATGATGCGGGTAGAGCGTCGTGCTGTGGTAGAGTTTGTCCGGGTCGTCGCCCAATCCGCGCATCGGTTGGGGGGCCAGAATCAGATTGCCCAGGCGGATGTGGGGGATCACAAATCGGCCGTCCTTGACCATGATGCGCGCTTGGTCGGGCGCCCCCCATTCCTGGTTCACCGCTTGCTGAAACACCGGCGGCGTTCGGGCAAACCAGCGATGGTAGTCGGTCATGGGAATCAGGGCCGCATTGCCGGCCGCAAGCAGGTTGTCCAGTTCCGCCGGCGCCCACGAACCGATGTTGCGCCCGGCTTTAAGGAGCAGATCCTTGACCGCCGCCTCGCTGATTTCTCCTTCGATACGGTAGCCTTTCGCCTTGAGGCGCCGAATGATTTCATCGATGCTGCGAAACACATTGAGATAGCTGGCCCCGATGTTCTGTTTGCCGGCCCCGTGATTGTAGTAGAGCAGCACAATCTTCTTCTCATGATTCGGCTTGCGTTTGAGGGCATGCCAGCGCGCGGCCCGCCGGGCCAGCAGCTCCACCTGGTCTTGAACCGGGACGAAGCGCAGGGCGTCGCTGTCGCTTGAAACGTCCGGATCACGCTCTTTCACGCCCACCACCGTCGGCTCCACCAGGCCGCTGATTTCCGGGTTGGAGAACTGCAAGGTCAAACCCCGGGGCGGGATGCCGCTCACCGATGCCCGCCATTGCGGGCCGGTGGCGAAAAAAAGATTCTGGGCATTGAACACCGGCACGTTCGCCTTTTGCAGCACCGGCAGCAGATCCACCGTGAATATGGAGCTGAACTTGAACGCAAAACCGGTAATGGACCCCAGTTCGTCGGCAAGCGGCGGGCTGGATACCAGCCGGTCCAGTGTTGTTTCCCAATCCTTGGACGCTCGCATCCATGCTACGGTATTGATGCCCTTGGATTCATAGGCACGCATCAAGGCGTCCACCGGTGCTTTCTTGCCATCCAGGGTGGAGGTTGGAAAGATGACCGTCAGATTCCAAAGGGCCCCCTCCCGGAATCGACCGGAAGAGCGGTACCACTGCGCGTAGGCCGCCATGTCGGGGAAGATAACGGGCGCATCCGGATGATAGAGACCGTTCTCCGGCGGCGTCATCGGCGGGGCGTATGGGGTGTCGACGCTCAGGTCCCGATGGGCCAGAAACCGTATCATGTTGGCGATGTTGACCGCCGATGTGTAGTCGAAATAGGCCCGCACGGTGCGGTCCATTTTAAAACCCGCATCCAGGAAAGCTTCGGTGCGACTGGAGCGCCGCACCGCGTAGATCCGGGCATCCGGTTTCATGATGGCGCGCTGTTCCAGCAGCCATCCCGATGGCTGGGACTGCATGATATCCACCACGGCCACGTCCATGTTGCGCACGAACGCTTCAAAATCGGGGCGGCGGATATCTTCGTCCGTGAAGATCCGGATTTCCGTGTCCGTGATATCCAACTCGGCCAATGCGCGCACACAGGCCAATGTGTCCGAATCACCGACGAACAGCCCGATGGCGCCTGCGCCATGAACCGGTCCGGCGGCCACTGCCGAGATAAGCAAAACCAATAGGATGCCAACGGATAGGGGGGACGCCCTTAACTTATTAACTTTAGGCGATGTACATCTAGTGGCAGCTGCGTCTTTCTTTCCTGAAGTTAATAAGTTAAGGGCGTCCCCCCACGAATGGGGAGATTGCTGGCGGGGTGGGGTGCGGCGTGGCATGTCGTGGTCTTCCTCCTGAAATGACAGCCCGCCGGCCGGTCCACGGCGGCGCTACAGGCGCGCACATGCCGTTTTCCAACAAGGTATACAGCCTCCGGGAACGTCTTCTGGCTTCCCCTGCCGGCAGCCGCCTTCCCATTGTCCATCGACAACAGTGGCATGGTTGACTGACGGGGTCGGTCATGCGCTGCCGGTTTTACTGTCCGGCAAGTGCTGTGCATGGCCGAAGGGGTTACAGCGGCGGGCCCGCCCCTGACTTGAACAGGGTTCCGTGACCCCGGAGTGGTTCAACAGACGCGCAAGGGCGCCGTACGACCCTTGCACAACACTTCTCATAACCGACCTCATGGGTCATGTCAAACCAAAATGGATCGCAGCAGGGAACGTTTTTGACGAACGCGACGAACCGCGTTATCCCCATATCCCCTTCGACTTGCAGTCCTAAAAGAATGAATAGCGCACGCCCAGGGCCAACCCGAATCCGCGCAAGGCCGCTGACGTTTTGTCAATCTCGAGATCCTGGGGGATATGGTTCATATACATGCCGCCCCGGTCGGTTTCTACGCGGCCCAGATCTTCATAGCGGACCGAAATATCGATCATCCACTCCCGGGACAGCGCAACCCCGAGACCGCCGAAAAACGTGAAGGCCGGGTCGAAACGCTCACCAGAAGGTGTGATGCTGATTTTGTGCGTTGTCGCTTCCGGAAATAGATATTCGACTTCCTTCAGCCGGTTGTAGCTGACGCCCACGCCGGTGCCGATATAGGGATGCCATCGATCCGAAGAAATATTCAGGATCGGCCCAAGCTCAATAAACAGATTCGCCATGGCACTAAGGGAGCGGGCCGTGGACGAAACGGGCTGTGGGCCGGATACACCTCGGAAATTTGCTGTTCCCGAATAGTTCATATTCGGCCGATAATTAAACGCCAGATCTATACGAAGCCAGGGCGAAACATATCGGCCAGCCGCGATTTCCATGGCCAAATACTCTCCGAAATCTCCATAGGCACCCAAGGGTCGCCCGTCGTTTCCCGCTCCGCAACCGAATAGCGCGGGCGGAGACGTGCTGCTGCAATCCTTATCAGAGAAATCGGCACCGGTACTCTGCATTGCAGCCACCGCGCCGCGGAAATACACGGCGTTGTGCGAGGTGGCACTCGCAGAGGCGCCGTTTACCAAAATGAATAACACCGACACAAAAACAACCGAGAACCTTTGCATGAACGCCATCCTTACCGTGAAGATTTTCTAAAACATGAACGACGGCAGCCTTCGGATCGCAATAAGCCGGTATCCATCCGACGCAATCCAAACAGTACCCGTCAAGATTCACCTGCAGTGATATCGGCTTTATGAATAGGAAAATTAAGTCGTCCGGAGGCGTTCTTGAAAAGGCGCCTCCATAGGCCCTTTAAGCGGTTCGGTCGTAAACGCCGAGAGGCCGGTAAAAGGCTTGACAAGCGGCGGGCAAAGGTGAGAAATCTATTCATCGCAAAATGACACGGATGGATATGCATACCCGAAAACCAACCCTTCTCTGCTTTACCTTGCTCGCCACGCTCTTGCTGAGCATGGTCGCTCAGGCTTTTTCCGAACCGCCTGCATGCGCACCCATGGCGTGCTGCCGCACAGGGTCGACGGGCATGCAACATGGGGAGTGCCCGCCGGTACCCACACCGCAACCATGTACATCGAAGGCCCCTTGCTGTGATATCGACCCATTGGATTCGCACCAGGCGCCGCTGCCGGCCGCCGCGGCTCAAACCCACTCCCGGGCCATCCATGCCGCACTGCAACCATCCGCCCTTGCATCGGATCCGCTCATCGCCGTTGAAAGGGCACCCGACCATTACCGCTATTCGCCTCCCTGGGGAGGGACCATACCGGTCTATCTGCGGACCCTGACCCTGCTCTGTTAAGGGCCGCCTTCCCCCTCTGCGCAAAAACAACTGAATACCCGTTTCCGGACATCGACAGTGTCGCGGATCTTGGTGGAATGTACCTGATTGCTTCCCCTTCGGGAGCGATCCCGGCAATGCCGGCCGGTATCAAACCGGGCGGCCGTCGGAACTGTGCTCCATCGCGATTCCTTGCCGCCAGGTGGATGCAGTGTGCATTCCCCCATAGATCCCAGGCAATTTGTACGGTTGCCATCAGACCCCGTCGATATTCGGCCATCCATCGATCAAGGAGAATTCTGCAATGAAAACAAAGTTGCGTGCAACTTTTCTGTTTTTGTCGGCCATTACCCTGTCCCTGTCCCTCTATGCCTGCGGCGAAAAGTCCTATGGCAGCGGCTTGGACCCCAAGGCGGAAACCAAAACGGTGTCCGAGATATTCACCCAGGCGGACCTTCAGGGGCGGAAGGTCACGATTGAAGGCCGCATCCACGCCCAGTGCCCTACAAATGGCTGCTGGTTCGTGCTTCAGGACGGCACGGGACAGATCTACGTGGATCTGTCCCGCAACGGCTTCGAACTGCCGCCCATGCAAGGGCGGGCCATAGCGGCGACCGGCGTGGTGTCCACCTTCAGAGGCACCAAGATGATGGTCGCGGAAGGGGTTGTGCTGAAATGAGCGGATTGATGAAACTCGCGGTACAGAATCTGTTCCGGCACCGGACGCGCAGCCTGCTCACCATGCTGGGCATCGGCGCGGCAGTGGCGGTGCTCTTCTCCGTATTGTCCTTTAACCGGGGGTTCGAGGCGGGCCTTGAAAGGGAGTTGAAGGGCACCGGTTTGCATTTCATGGTGGTGCCCTCGGGCTGCGCCCATGAGGTGGCGGCCCTGGTGCTCCACGGCGCGGTGATCCCCAAGTTTCTTGAAGCCGGCGTGATAGATGATGTCAACCGCGCCGAGGGGGTCTCCCTGGCCACACCCATCCTGGTGGCCCAGATGCCCAATCCCCAAGGCGGACGCATTGACCTGATCTATGGCGTCGAAACCGCCATGTTGCCGGATATCAAGCCCGACTGGGAAATCACGGGCGCCTATCCGGCGGCGGCCAACGAGCTGCTGCTGGGCTATAATGTGGCCCTGCACAATGGCATCACACCCGGGGATGGGATCCGTTACCCCGGCGTCGAAGGGGTGTTCACCGTAACCGGCATCGTGGCGCAAACCGGCAGCCAGGACGATGCGTTCATCTACATGGACATCAGAGAAGCCCAGGCGATTTTGCAGCATCCCGGCGGCGCCACCGCCGTGGGCGTCAAATTGACGGACCCTGTTCGCATGCAGGAAGTGATCGAAGGCCTCGAAAGCCGGGTGCCGGGCATTCAGATCGTCACCATGGGGCAGGTCATGAATTCCGTCAGCACCGTAGCGGCTTCGGCGCGCTCCCTAAGCCTTGCCGTGGCCCTGGTGGCCCTGATCATCGGCACCGTGGGCGTGATGAATGCCATCCTCATGGCGGTTTTCGAGCGCACTCAGGAGATCGGCATGATGCGGGCCATTGGCGCCTCCCGCTGGGACATCTTTCGCATCATTCTGAAAGAGACGGCGCTGCTCACCATGGTCGGCGGCATCGCCGGCATTCTGATCGCGGCGGCCGGATCCACCCTCATCGAGGGCTTTGTGCGACGGGTGATGCCCTACATGCCGACGGGGGAGATGCTCCGCTTTGAGCCGCTGCTGGCCATGGGCTGTGTGCTGTTCGCCATGACCATCGGCCTGCTGGCGGGATTCTATCCGGCCTGGAAGGCGTCACGGATCAACCCCATTGAAGCCATCAAAGGATAGTGACCATGATTCGACTGCAAAAAGTGGAAAAAATATACCGCAGAGGCGCCGAAACAGTGCGGGCCCTGAGAGGTGTCGACCTTGAAATCCATTCCGGGGAATTCGCGGCGGTCACCGGCCCATCGGGAGCGGGCAAGACAACCTTGCTGCACATCGTCGGCTGTCTCGATACGCCGGGCAGGGGAGAGGTGTTGTTCGACGGGGTAAGCGTCGATGGCTGGACCGACAAGAAACTCACGCGGCTGCGCCGGGAAAAAATCGGATTCGTTTTTCAGCAGTTCTATCTGATACCCGGCCTGTCGGTGGCGGACAACATCGCGCTGCCCCTGCTTTTCAGAAAGCAGAAGCCGGACAAAGACCGCATCGCAACGCTTGCCAGGATGGTGGGGCTCGAGAACCGCACCCGCCATGTGCCCGCGGCGCTTTCGGGCGGAGAGATGCAGCGCACCGCCATCGCCAGGGCCCTTGTCAACCGGCCGGAGATTATATTGGCCGACGAACCTACCGGCAACCTGGATTCCAAAAACAGCGAAAAGATCTTCGACATTCTCAAAGGCCTCAACCGCAGCGGCCTCACGGTGCTGATGATCACCCACAATGCGAATCTGGCCGCGAGAGCCGATCGGATCATCCGGATCAAGGACGGCATGGTTGAAGCTTGAAGCGCGCGATGCGCCCTTTGATTTCCAAAAGGGCGCATCGCGATGCGTTCCGCCGTATAGCAATCACCGCTTCTTGTGTTTGATGAAGCTCCCCTTCTCATATTCTTCGAAAGCGATCTGCAACTCTTCCTGCGTGTTCATAACGACCGGACCGTACCAGGCGACAGGTTCGCCCCAGCAAGTATTTGTACAATCCCAGTAGCTATAGACATCAGAGATGCTCCCAACAAGAGTGCCATGTACACGGCGGTATGCAGAAAAGAAGCCTTCATCTTATGCCAGTTGTTGAGTCTCGCCTTGATATCATCCGCCCCTACCAACATAGATTGTCCATTCCGGCCAGTTACCGATAAAGATCCCCGTTTGATATGATCTTGAAGAAGTTCATCATTCAAATACAGCTCAACATAATTTCTCGTATCATCTATCGACAATGCCATCGTTTTCGGTGTCCACCACATTTCAGCGTTGCCCCATACTGCCCGATAATAATGAATGACGAATTGTGAACCAAACACAGATACCCCAATTATTCCAAAAATAAGCCAAGCGTTTATTTTCATTATTCCTCCTGTGCCTGCGAACGCTACAAATCAGCAGCGCGGCTTTTTGCGACGGCTGCATTCGCCTTGTTAGCCGATTTTATCTTTCTTTTGCATTCTCAAGCAATTCGTATAGCCGAAAGAAAAATGTATTTCGTATCTTTTCAATATGCAAAGCTTCCTTGAAATGAATTGGGTGCGGCTCTTTTAGAACGACCATAAAAAGCTATAGTAATAGAAAGTTACGCTGTTTTTACACTGAATCGCCAGCTGCATTGGCCGAGATAGCAATTGCGATAAAGCATATGCCTGCCTTTTGTACGGGTACTCGGGAGGTTTTGAAAATCCCGATGAAAAAATTTTCCGGTTGCGATCATTTTTCGCTGGACATGACACCATTGTTGCGCTATGTGATGATAAGGTTTCCAACTTCGATTTTCCCCATACAATGACATCAATTTTCCACGGCTCACGCATGCCTCAGCAGCCGCGGCGATCTATCGGCGGGCTGCCGGAGGCTGATCTTGGCCTTCCTGTATTTTGGAAAAATATTTTACTCTTGGCAAATTCTTAAAATGAGCATCTTGAGTCCAAATATCACATTGATGCTTTTTGGCAGTTGCGAATATTATACTATCTGCCATCGGAAGATTGAATTGCATACTTAGTTTAGCGGCACTTATGGACAGGTTCATGGTGAGATCGATAATATTCCCCTTTTGCATCGCAGCTACACACTGAAATGCTTCGTTTTCACCAGCTTCACGCAACACCACTTTAAACACTTCATATATGGTGATGACAGGCACCATAAGCGAAGAAGCGTCCTTTAAAAGGCAATGAAAAATTCGCTGAATTTGGTCCACCTGCAAAGTATTCCAACCACCCAGACGAGTCGACAATGTTCATAGACGATCATCCTCTCGCTCAAACTCTGTATCAATACCTTTCAGGAATCCTCGAAGCTCTGAGATATCTCTATCTGGGATTAATTCAATCCTTCCTTCGTATTCAATTACCCTTAATTTTTGCCCAGGCCGCAATTTCATTGTTTCTCGAATAAGCTTAGGGATTACCACCTGATATTTTGGAGAAACTGTAACCGTTTCCATAATTGCACCTCAATCGATGTGGTATTTGTAATACGATAACTCGATCGAAAAAATTTTGTCAATCATTAGAGAGGCCAACACGCTCAGCATAACCGGCTGGTAAAAGCTGCAAAGCGAAGCGGTGCAGCTTTTACCAGTCCGAGTTAATGCTGTTGTTGGGCCGCATGCTCAGCCCATGGTTTGATCTTATTAAGTAATGGACCAAGAACTTGCTCTGCGACTTCCGTATCGTAGGCAACTTGAGCACGTAGCCAATAGCCGTTGGATAGACCAAAAAAGCGGCATAATCGTAAATCAGTATCAGCGGTTATTGAACGTTTCCCTGAAACAATCTCACTGATGCGCTGTGCGGGAACGTCAATTTCTTTAGCCAAGCGATATTGGCTAATCCCCATAGGTTTCAGAAACTCCTCAAATAAAATTTCACCCGGAGTGATAGGTTCGAGTTTTTTCATGATGACCCCCTCAATGGTAATCAACGATTTCCACATCCTCTGCACCGGCGTCCGTCCAACGAAAACAGACCCGCCACTGATCGTTGATGCGAATACTGAATTGACCAGACCGATCGCCTTTAAGCGCTTCAAGATGGTTGCCGGGAGGAACCCTTAAATCATCAAGCCGATTAGAGATTTCGAGCTGTCTCAGTTTTCGCCTTGCGATTTTGGCTATATTCACAAATCGCTTGACACGATAGCCATCTGATAGCTTCTCGGTGTATGCACATTTGAACGATCTGATCATGTACCCAATACTAACGCATTGCGTGATTAACGTCAAGCGTGACTATAAGGAAGTGGGCCCAACATGGATTAGACGACCCAATAGCCGTTTTATTTTGCGACCGTTTGCAATACGAAATTTGTTTATACGGCCATTCAGTCGTCTAATATTCGAAAATCCCGATTTAGACAGCTAAACAGTTTGTTGCTGGGCTGTTCAATCGTTTGCCGTAGGGGCATAGCGCGTAGGTGGGAGGGCGTTTTTGCGCCGTGCTCAGGGTGATCCGGCCTATGCCGGGGTTTGGACGGTTTCCCCCTGGCTTATCTGAATATGGTGATCATTCCGGTGATGGCAGTTGATGTGAGGCGTGGCGATCAGGTGAATTGTCGGAAAGGGGCTGTTTTCTGCCGGCAATTCTGCATTAGATTCTTTCTATCGAAGGGCGCTGCCATCTTTGCCCATGGGGTGCCCGAATAGAAAGGAGAATCGTTATGGGAACCAATAGCCGTGTAAAATGGTTGAATGATTACGATGCCGGGCTGGAAGCTTGCCGGGAGCGGAAAAAGCCGATGTTTCTGGATTTTTTCAAGGATGGGTGAGGCGGTTGTGCCAAACTGGGTGCCGTGACGTACCCGGACGCAACCGTCAGCGAACTGTTGAATGGGCAGTTCGTCCCTGTGCAGCTGGACCTGACCCAAGTGCCCAAGTTGGCGGATCGGTTCCAGGTGATCTGGACGCCCAACCTCAATGTGGTGGACGCCCGTGAAAGGGTGGCTTTTCACCTGGAAGGTTGGCTGTCACCCGGCGAGTTCGCCGCCATGCTTCATCTTGGTTTGGGGCATCATGCTTTGAAAAGCAAACGCCATGAGGAAGCCGCGGCCCATTTCAAAACCGTCTACGAACGTTATCCGCAAAGCGAATTCGCCCCTGAGGCGCTCTACTACCTGGCGGTGGGGAACTACATGACCTCCCATGATGCCCAGGACTTGCTGCGCGGCTGGAGCGATCTGCGCCGGCGCTATTCGAGCAGTGCATGGGCCATGCGCACGCGGGTCGTGTGATTTCGACACAAGGGCCGTTGCAATGGGCGGGCCTGCGTCTCCGCCCATTGCGCGGCATGCTTGGGATTGCCGGGTTCCCCTTCGCCGGTGGGCGTCGCGGTGCCGCTGGTTTTCCGGTCAGATGAAGGTCAGCAGGCGTTGCACTTCCCAGGGGGTTACGGTGCGCATGAATTCGCTCCATTCGGCCTTCTTGAGTCGGATGTACTCTTGGGCGATGGGGCCGAGGCCCGCCTGGACAACCGGGTCCGCCTCCAGGGCCGCGATGGCTTCCGAGAGGTTCTGGGGCAGCAGGATCATGCCCCGCTCGCGGCGCTGCCGGTGGGAGAGGTTCCATACGTTTTCGCCGATGATGGCATCGCCGGGGTCGATGCGGTTGCGGATGCCATCCAGGCCCGCCGCCATATGGGCCGCCAGCAGCAGGTAGGGATTGACCATGGCCGACGGTGATCGGTCTTCGAAGCGGTTGGGGTCCGGGCAGCGGAAGAGTTGGGTGCGGTTGTTGTCGCCGTAGGAGGCGTAGGCCGGGGTCCAGGTGTAGCCGGAGGCCGATGAATAGACGAACTCGCCGCTCTGGATGCGGCGGTAGCAGTTGATGGTGGGCGAGGCGATGGCGGTGATGGCGCCGATATGCTTGAGCAGCCCACCGATGAAATGGATGGCCGTGGAAGACAATCCGAGACCTTTGAGGTCTTCGCCGTCGCCGTTGAGGGGAAAGAGGTTGCGCCCGCTGGCGCTGTCGGCCACATGGAAGTGCAGGTGGGCGCCGGAGCCGGTCTTGTCGTCGAAGGGCTTGGCCATGAAGGTGGCCACGGCGCCGTATTTGGGGGCGATCTGGCCGGCCATCATGCGGAAACGCACCAGCTGGTCGCCGGCGTGCAGGGCGTGGGTCCAGCCGAAGTTGATTTCGTACTGGCCGTTGGCATCTTCGTGATCGCTCTGGTAAATCCCCAGGCCCATCTGGTTGCCGCAGCGGATGATCTCCTGCAGGTAGTCCATGGTCTGGCACATGCCGCGGAAGTCGTAGCACGGCTTGGCCAGGGTGTCGACGCCCAGCGGGTCCCAGGGCCGGATGCCGCCGTCGGGGGTTTTCTCCACCAGGAAGTGCTCCGGCTCGAAGCCGCCGTTGAGGGTGTAGCCGGCCTCGGCGAACCGGCCCACCATGCGCCGCAGGTTGGTGCGCACGCAGAAGGGCCAGGGTTCGTTGTCGACGAAAATGTCGCAGTTGGCCACGGCCACGTTGGGGCGCCAGGGCAGGCGGACGAAGGTGTCCAGGTCGGCGCGGGCCATCAGATCGTGGTTGTGGGGCCCCTGACCCAATCCCCAAACCGCGCCGCCGGCGAACCCGGCACCGCCGTCCACCAGGTCGTCGAAGCAATCCACCGGCACCTGCTTGACTTTCGGGCACCCATGGATGTCCACGAACTGGGCAAGGATGAATTCGATTTTCTGCGATTCGAGTGTGTGGCGGACCTGTTCACGCTTCTCGTCGTCCACCGGCGAAACGGTTTCCATGGCGAGCACTTGTGTCATTTTGAATTCCCCCGGTTAGAAAAAATTTAATCCCATGATATTCTTCTCTGGCTTACTGCAGGGGTTGTGCCACTCTCACCTTGCTGCTTGACCCCGGCATGCGCGGGTCCCTGACCGGCGAGCGACCGGGTGCTGACAGATGAAAGAAGAGGCGAAGAACTTCTTATCGTATTGAAAAGATATGTAAAATTGGTCGGCTTGCGCCGGCGCCGTGGTTCGTGGACGGCGCCGGCGCGGTTCGATCAGCAGCTCGGCGCGGATAGGAGGAAATGGGAAGGGCGACATATATGTAAAAAGTGCAGATATGTCGCCCAAAGTTGTAATAAATCGAGATGACGTCGGCGTTCCGGTCGGTGCGAATCAGAACCACTCCCGTCGGCCTTGTCCGGAGGCCAGGGGCAGTCCCAGCGCTTCGGCGGTGGTCAGGGTGATGCAGCGCATGTCTTCGGGTTCCAGGTTATGCACATCGGTCTTACCGGTGCAGCGGGCGATGATGGCCGCTTCCTGGGAGGTGCCTTTGATCCAGTGCGCCACGGCCTGTCGCAGGGGCGCTTCGTCCGAGGAATCGAAGTGGATCCCGCGGCCGTCGATGCGGCCGTCCAGCGCCAGGGCCATGGCCACGCTGAAGACGGCGGCGTTGCAGTTGAGGGCCAGCACCTTGGCGGCGTCGGTGCCCGAGCGCATGCCGCCGAAGTAGAGCAGGGCGATTTCTTCTTCCATGTTCAACTGTCGCAAAATGCGGATGGCTTCCCGGATGACGGTGAGGTCCGGATGGCCGTTCAGCTCGGCCCATGGTTGGCCGATGTCCGGCGAGCCGTCCAGCAGGAGAAAATCCAGTTGTTGGTCGATGGCGAGGGGAATTGCCGCCGCCAGGGTGCGGGCCGTGACGCGGCGGCCCAGCAACTGGCCGGGGTGGCGGCGCTCCAGCGGCACCGGGGCGGCGGCCGTGTCCGACAGGTACACCAGGCCAGCGGCTGCGGCGCTGGGGGTATCTTGCGCCCCGAGCAGTTGCAGCCAAGGCATCGGCGGCTTGCCGTCCGCTGTGCCGGCCACTAACGGCGCGCGCCCGATGTAGCCGCAGCCGGCGGCGGCCAGGCCCTCGGCCAGGGCCGCGCGCACGGGCAGGGGGGCCTCGTCGAAGCCGGTGAACAGCAGCGGGTGGTCGAGATCCAGGGTGGGCAGGTCGTCCGGCGTGAAACCCACCTCCCGCCGCCGCGTGATGCGCGTGCGGGTGCTGCAAGCTTCCCGGTAGGGGTCGATCACCAGACGGGTCAGGGCGGCCGAGAGAAAGACCACGTCGTCGATGTGGGCCGGACGCCCGGGGGGAAAGGGGTTCTCCCGCGGCTGCAGCAGGGTGCGCAGCAGCGCGTTCTGGGCGCGGGTGTCTTCGGGGTCGGTGGCGGCCATGGCCTGGATCAGGTTGCGGGCGCGGCGCGAATAGTTGGCGGTACCGGTTTCGGTGTCGCAGCGCAGGCAGCGGGCGGCCTGGCGCCGGGCCATGCCGGGGTCGAAGGGCGCTTCGCATTCGGCGTCCATGCGGCAGGCCGCCGCCGCGTCCGCGGCCGGCGGTGCTTCCCGGGCCAGGGTCTCCCAGGCCGCCTCCGGGGCCGGGGCGATGCGGCGGGAGCGATAGGCGGGCCGATAGCTTTCCGGCGCCGTGCCCTCGAGAAAGCCGCGGATGGCGAAGGCCGCCTTGTGCCCTTCGTGCATGGCCTGAACGATGGCCGAGGGCCCGCGGGCACAGTCGCCGGCGGCGAACACCTTGGCGGCCGCCGTGCGGCCGAGGGCATCGTTTGTGGGTACACGCCCTTGGGCCAGCAACCCCCGGTCGGCCAGGGTGGCGTTGCGCGCTTCGAGTCCTATGGCCGAAAGCAGCCGGTCGGCCGCGAGGGTGCGGGTTTCCTTACCGAAAACCGGCGCGAAGCAGCCCTTGTCATCGAACACCGATGTGCAGCGCCGGAACACCACGCCGCTCACCGCACCGTCGCGGGTCAGGACCTCGGCGGGCCCCCAGCCGTTGTGCAGGGTCACCCCTTCGGTCACCGCCTGTTCGATTTCGTGGGGCCAGGCCGGCATCTCCTGCCGGGACTCCA
The DNA here is from genome assembly GCF_022968795.1 of Desulfatitalea alkaliphila. GTDB lineage: Bacteria > Desulfobacterota > Desulfobacteria > Desulfobacterales > Desulfosarcinaceae > Desulfatitalea > Desulfatitalea alkaliphila. The sequence continues at coordinate 75,324 of NZ_JALJRB010000003.1, read as the reverse complement.
GGCAGAACAGATCCACGCTTTCGGCCCCGTGGCGCAGTGCCGCCCGGGCCATGTCCATGGCCACGTTGCCGCCGCCGACCACCACCACGGCGCCGGCCAGCCGGGGCGCATCGCCCCGTGCGACCGCTTCCATCCAGCGGATGCCGTGGACGCCGGCCGTTTCGGGCGACAGGCCCGGCACGGTCAGGGGGCGGTCGATGCTCAAGCCGATGGTCAGCAGCACCGCGTCGTGCCGGGTTTCCAAGGTCGCCAGATCGATTTGCGCGCCCAGGGCGCTGTTGTAATGCACGGTGATGCCGGGGCAGTGCGCCAGGATGCGCCGGATATCCTGCTGCAGCAGGTTCGCCGGCAGCCGGAAGGGGGGGATGGCGTTCATCATGCCTCCCAGGCGGTCGCCGGCTTCATGCAGGTGCACGGCATAGCCGGCTTCGGCCAGGTCCTGGGCGGCGGTAAGGCCGGCGGGACCGCCGCCGACGATGGCGATGGTCCGGGTGCGGGTGACCGGCACCGGCGGCAGGTGGTAGTCGGCGCCCAATCGGTCCATGGCGAACCGCTTGAGCTGCCGGATGGTCACGGCGCCATCGCTTTCGGCCCGCTTGCAGCGGGACTCGCAGGGGGCGGGGCAGACCCGTCCGCAGATGGCGCTGAAGGGGTTGGTGGCTGAAATGGCCGCCACGGCGGCTTCCAGTTCCCCGTTCCAGATCAGGGCGGCATAGCCGGGAATGTCGGTGCCCACGGGGCAGGCGGTCTGGCAGGGCGGCAGGTCCATGGGGTCCGGGGTGTCGGCCGATGCCGTTGCGGTGCAGGCGGGGGACATCCTTTTCGTGTCGCAAGATGAATCGTACATGGTGCGCATCCTCTTTGGTTCACCGGCCTTGGCCGGCGGAAGGTTCATAGGGCAGGCGGGTCATGGCCGCCGCTTCGGGGGTCAGGGCCACCAGGTCGTTGCGGTTGAGCCCACGCACATCGTCGTAGCCCAGGGCCGCGGTGATGGCCGCCAGCTGCCGGCGGATCGACTCCAGGTAGCGATGCATGGAAAGGGCCCGGCGCTCGATGTCGAAGCGGGCCACGTGGTCCGCTTTCTGGGTCGCCAGCCCCGCCACGCAGTTGCCTACGCTGCACTGCATGCAGGCGATGCAGCCGGCGGCGATCAGCATGGCGGTGCCCAACCCCACCGCGTCGGCCCCCAGGGCCAGGGCTTTTGCGGCATCGACGCCGTTCTGGATGCCCCCCATCAGCACGATGGGCAGTTGGCCCTTGGCGTCGATCTCTTCCAGGCCCTCCAGCGCTTCCATCAAGGCGGCCAGGGTCGGGATGCCCACATACTCCGCCACCTCGTTGCCGGCGGCGCCCGTGCCGCCCTGCAGGCCGTCGAGTTCCACGAAATCGAGCCCGTCCTTGAGGGCGATCTTGATGTCGTCGCGGGTGCGGCCGGCCCCCAGCTTGAGACTCACCGGCAGGCGCCAGCCCACGGCTTCGCGCAGCTCCTCGATTTTCATGATCAGGTCGTCGCCGCCCAGTACGTCGGGGTGTCGGGAAGGGGAGCGCAGGTCCATGCCGGCGGGGATGCCGCGCATGGCAGCGATTTCCGGCGTCAGTTTGGAGGCCATCAACTGGCCGCCGAGACCCGGTTTGGCGCCCTGGGAGATATAGAGCTCCAGCCCGTCGGCCCGTTTCATGTCGTGGATGTTCCAGCCGAAGCGGCCTGAGAGGCACTGGGCGATCAACTGTCGCGCCTCGGCCCGTTCGTAGGCGTACATGCCGCCTTCCCCGGTGTTCTCGGAAATGCCCGAAAGCCGGGAAGCGATGCCCAGGGCGCGCTTCATGCGGCCGCTCAGGGCGCCATAGCTCATGGGCGCGATCATCACCGGCATGCTCAGGTCCAGGGCGCGTGCGCCGTGCTTGCCGCCGATGAAGGTGCGCAAATGGACGCCGGCAATGGCCGCGGGATCGGTGCCGGCGCCGGAGAGGTCCTTGCGGAAGGCCAGGTCGGTCAGGTGGGGCACCGGCCGCGCGGCGCCGTAGCCGCGGATGCGGTAGCGGCCGATGTGTGCCTTGACCCGGTTGTCCTCCACCACCTTTTCGTTCCAGTAATCGGCGCGGCTACCGGTGAAGCGGGGGTGGGGCAGGCTGCGCAGCCGGGGTTCGGGGGTGGGGTAGGTGAGCTGCCCGCCCGCGCAGACGATCTTCTTGAATCGATCCGGCATGGGCAGTCCGTGGCGCGCCAAAAAAGTCCGGATCTCTTCCAGTTCCTCCTCCGTGGGGGCTTCCAGGCGGGCGTCGCTGCCCAGGGAGGTGACCCGGCCGCCCACGAAAATCGCGCCGCCGGCCATGTCCTCGCCCACCTTTTCGCCCGAGTCGCCCAGGATGATCATGCGCCCGCCATACATCATGTACCCGGCCATGAAACTGGAATCCCCCGCGCAGCACAGCGTCCCCTTTTTCATCACCTGCCCGGCGCGGGAGCCCATGTTGCCCTTGATGACGATCTCGCCGCCGCGCATCGCCTCGCCGGCGATGGCGCCGGCGTTGCCCCCCACCACGATGCTGCCGGCCAGCATGTTGTCGCCCACGCCCCAGCTGACGTTGTTTTGCACTTCGATGCGCGGGCCGTCGGTGAGACCGCCGCAGAAGTAGCCTGCCGAACCGCGGATGCGCACCCGGATGGGATTGGTCAGTCCGACGCACAGGTAGTGCTTGGCATCGGGGTTGAAGATCTGCACGTCCTGGTGGGCGGCGCCGTGGCCGCGGATCACCTCGTTGGCGGTGCGGATGGTCATGGTGGCTAAATCGATGGATTCCATGGGTCACAACCTTTCTATACAGGAACAGTCCTTGACGGGCGCCGATGCGCGGATCAGGCCGCCCGGCGCCACAGTCCGTAGGTCAGGGGCGCCGGCTCGCTGGTGGCCAGGGCGCGGCCCGGAAAGAGCCGATTGAGCCCCACCTCCTCGGAGGAGATGGCGATCAGGTCTTCGTCCTCGTACTTGACCATGGGTTTGGCCGCCAGCTTGTCCTTGGCGTAGCCGATGGCGTCCCGGGTGGCCACGAGATAGGAGTAGGTGCCGTCCAGCTCCTCCAGGGAGGTGCGCAGGGCCTCTTCCAGGTCGGCCCCGCGGCTCATGCGGTAGGCCAGGTAGACGGCGATCAGTTCCGTGTCGTTCTCGGTCTGGAACACCATGCCCCGCCGCTCCAGGCGCCGGCGCATGATCCAGTAGTTGGTCAACTGGCCGTTGTGCACCGTGGCGACGTCGGCGAAGCCGCAGGCCCAGAAGGGGTGCGCCGTGTCGGGGTGCACCCCCGATTCGGTGGCCAGCCGGATGTGGGCGATGCCGTGGCCGCCGTCGAATTCGTGGATGGCGTAGCGCGGCGCCAGGGCATAGGGCTGCCCCACATCCTTGATGATGTCCAGGCTGGCGCCGATGGAAACCAGGCGCACCCGGCGCTCGATGGCCCGGGTCAGAGCCAGCACATCTCCCGCGAAGCCCACCCGGACGCCGTAGGTGCAGCCCAGCACTTCGCCGTCGAGGACGGTGGCGCCCTGTGCTTCCAAGGCCGTGTGGACTGCGGCGATCTCCTTTTGCGCGTCGCCGTTTGCGTCGATGAAGAACCGCATCCGCAGTTCGCCCTCCAGCGGGGGCCGATACAAGGCCCAGCCGGCGGAATCGGGGCCGCGGTGCAGCGTGGCGTCCAGTATTTCGGTCAGCGCGCTGCCGGTGGTCATGGGGAAATGGGCCGGGCGCGCTTTTTTAAACAGCAATCCTGCAATGGCACACATGAGCGTTACCTCCAGTGGTTGAGACCCGCCGCGGCCGGCGGTGGGCGCGAAAGGCGCCGGAACCGGCGAGCGGCTATCGTATTACGGTCGCGGGCGTTGAACGGCGCGCGACGCTACTCGGAAAAGCGGGGCGAGACGATGACGGACAGGAACCGGATGGGCAGCTGGAAAAGCTCTTCCGGCCCGTGGGTGGTGTCGGCATCGAAGAACAACGAGTCTCCGGGATTCAGCCGGTAGGACTTGTCCCCATGCAGGTAGAGCATGCTGCCTTCGAGCATGTGGATGAACTCCATGCCCGGGTGCTGAAACAGGGGAAAGATCTCCGATTTTTCGGTGAGCGTGATCAGGTACGGCTCCACCGAAATGCTTTTGCCGACGGTATGTCCCAACAGCTGGTACTGGTGCCCCGCCCGGGTGCCCCGGCGTTCGATGACCAGGCCTTCGCCGGATCGAACGAAACTGGCGTTGCGCTCTTCTTCGTACTTGCGGAAGAAGGCCGTCACCGGGATGTTCAGCGCCCGGGACAGCGACCGCAGCGTCGCCAGGGAAGGGGAGGTGTTGCCGTTTTCGATTTTGGACAACATTCCCGGGGAGAGGCCGGCCAGCTTGGCCAGCTCGGCGATGGTCAGGTTCATCCGCAGGCGGAAATTGCGAATTTCCCGCCCGATGGCCAACTCCAGGGCGTTTTCCGCCGCCGCGCCGTTGGGTGTGGATGGATCCCGTTTCATCGCCGTTGCCATGGTGTCATGGGTTGCAGGGCAACCGTCGGCCCCGTTGGGTGCCGACCACATTGGTGTGTGCGTCTCGCCTATCACCATTCCCATCTTCCGTCAATGCGCCGCCCGCCGCATCATGCGGCCGCTGATTGTTCCATTGCGGCCACCCATCCGTTCCAAGCCTGCTCGCCGGCCGGCCGCAGGCCGAATTCGTCGCCCGCCGCCAACAAGGCATGGGCCATGTCGCGGGCATAGCCGCGGGCGCAATTGATCAGCAGGGCGTTGGTGCCGTCCGCGCCCGGGCCGAGATGGACCACGCGGCAGGGCACATGGGCCACCGGCCCTTGCAATACGAAGGGCCAGGGCCTTTGCGGGCGCTGGAAATCCAGGGCGGTCACCTTTTCCAGGATGCCCGTCGGATCCACGGCCACCAGGGCCAGCAGCATCGTCGCGTCGCTGACATCGGTGACGGCCTCCCCGCCGGGCGCGGGCGGCGGCGCACCGGCGATGTGCCAGGCAATCGCCTGGGTCCGGTTCAACCGGCTGCACAGCATGCCGCCGGCGAAGCGGCACTGTCCCGGCTTTTCCGGAATGGCCATGCCCCAGGGGGTGAGTGTTTCCAGGGCGGCCGATTGAAAATCCCACTTGGCGCCGTGGCTCAAGTCCACCAGCCAGGGGCCGGCGCCTTCCCCGCCATAGCGCAGCGCCACCGTCCAGTCGCCGCGCCGGGTCACCTGTTCCGGCGCCGTTGGCATCGCCACGGGTGATTTGCGTTCCATGATACGGTTTTCCATTTGCAACTCCTTCTGGCCTGCTTCCAATCAACGGGTCCGCGCAACGCTCGGCACATTCAGATCCGCATGCGCGTCCCTTCGGGATCGTAAAAGGGCATGGGCGCCACGGTGCCGTAGCGCAGCCGGCCGCCGCACCCGTCTTCGTAGATGCCCAGGCGGGTGCCGCCGCGGGCCAATTCCTCCTCCACCAGGGCCATGCCCACCGGCTCGCCCAGGGCGTGGCTGTGCCGCGCCGTGCAGACGTAGCCGCGAATGCGGCCGTTGACGACGGGGCTGCCGTCCCGCGGGGGGCCGTCGCCGGGGGTCTCCATTTTGAAGCCCACCAGTTTCAGGCGTCCCGGCTGATCCGCCGTGTCGCGCAAGGCCAGGGCGCCCACGGTTTTCGCTTCCGGTTTGGTGCGGCACCACAGAAAACCCAGGCCCAGATCGTGCAGCACGGTACGCTGCTCGGACTCCGATCCCAGGATCACGTGGCCCTTTTCCATGCGCAGGGTGTTCTGGGCCTCCAGGCCGAAAGGGGCGATCCCGAAAGGTGCGCCCGCCGCCTCGGCCATGCGCCAGGCCGTTTCCATGCAGGAGGCCGGCACATGCAGTTCGTAGGAAAGCTCGCCCACGAACCCCAGGCGCATGGCCCTGGCCGGTATGCCGCCGGCCAGGGTGAGGTCGCGGCAGGCGGCGAAGGGAAAGGCCGTGTTGGCGACATCGTCGGCGGTCATTGCTTCGAGCACCTTGCGGGCGTTGGGGCCGGCGATGTTGATGACGCCATGGGCATCGGTCAGGTTGACGATGTGGTAGTCCCAACCGTCGTAGCGGGTGTGGTAGCGGAACCACTCCACGGTTTGAGCGGCACGCCCGGTGGAGGTGGTGATGTAGAAGTCGTTGTCGCCGGTGCGGATCACCACGCCGTCGTCGATCACGCACCCGTCCTCGTTGCACATGGCCGCGTAGGTGGTCCGGAAGGGCCGGGTGCGGGCCATGTCGCCCACGTACACCCGTTGCAGCGCCTTGAGCGCGTCGGGGCCGAAAACGCGGAATTTGCCCAGGGTGGAGGCATCCAGCAGGCCCACGTTGGTGCGCACGGCCATGATTTCCGCCGCGGCGCCGGGATCGGTACCGAACCGTCGGGCCCGGAACCACTCGCCCACCCGCTCCATGCGGCCGCCGGCGGCCACCTGGGCGTCATGCATGGGGGTGCGTTTGGCCATGTCGTGGCGGCCGCCCGCATAGGCCGCGATGGGGGCCGCCACCAGGGGCGGGCGCACCGTGGTGGGCATGGGGTCGCTTGCCGGCGACGCCTGGCCGGCCGCCACCAGCAGCGGCAGGTTGTGGCCGGGAATCCCCCCCTGGCCCGGTCCGGTGCCGATGGCGGTGAAGCGCTTGATCAGTTCGGGCACGTCGAAGCCCTGGGCCATGGCCTGATGAAGATGCTTGAGGGTGCCATCCTCGTCGAAGCAAATGAAGGTCTTGGCCCCTTTGCCCGGCGCGGCCAGCCATTTGCTGCCGCGGGGCGCTCCGGGCGCGGCGGCCAGAGCCGCCTCGGCCGCGGCGATCTTGCGCTGCGGCCGGCAGCCGAGGCCCTCGGCGGCCCGCAGCCCCGCCAGGGTGCCGTCGGCGGCCAGGGCGGCGGGGTCGTGCAGCCCCCGCAAGCGACCGCAGGCCTGCATGTTGGGCGGCAGCCGGACGGGCAGGAAGAAGCCCGTCCGAGGGTCGTATTTCACCTGGCCCCCGGCCATGGTGACCAGGCCGGTCAAGGGCGTCAACCCGGCGGAGGCCACCAGCAACTCGCAGGCGATGCGTTGGCGGAAGGTGCCCGCCGGGGTTCCGAGGGTGACCGCCCGCAACCGTGACCGGCCGTGGGCTGTGTGGGCCACCCACCCCCGCCGCAGCGGGATGCCGCGCTGCTCCAGCGCCGCGATCAACAAAGGATCCTGGCCGTCCGTGCGCGCATCGGCCACGCAATGGACCGTCACGCCCTGGTCATGCAGGTCGATGGCCGCCTCCAGGCCCAGGTCGTGGGCCACGCTGAACACCGCATCGGCGGCCGGCCGGATACCGTAGGTGTGCAGCAGGCGGTGGGCGCAGCCCATCTGCATCACACCCGGCCGGTCGTTGTGGGCGAACAGCAGCGGCCGTTCGATACAACCGGTGGCGACCACCGCGCCGGCCGCGGTGATTTCGATATAGCGCAGGTCGAAAGCATCTTCGGGGCCGCCCCGCTGAAAGGCCGCCACCCGTCCGTCGGGGTAGGCACCCACCACCGGCGCGTCCGTGAACACCCGGATGTTGTCCCGCGCGCGCACTTGATCGGCCAACGCCGCCGCCCATTGATGCAGGGGCTTGCCTTGCGCGTCGGCGCGCACCCGGTAGTCGCAAAAGCCGCCCAGGCGCGGCCGGGCCTCCAGCAGGGCGACCCGCAGGCCCTCCTCAGCGGCGGCCAGGGCCGCGCTCAGGCCCGCCGGGCCCCCGCCCACCACGCACACATCGACATTGGGATAGATCGCATCGCAGCGCTGATCGAAGCGCGCCTCGGGGTGCAGGACGCCCAGGCCGGCCGCCCGGCGGATTCCCTTGACGGCCCGAGGCCACAACCACGACGGCTTGTGCAGGGTCTTATAGAAAAAGCCGGCCGGCATGGCGAAGGCCAGGTGATCCAGCCCCCCCAGCAGGTCCCATTTGAGGGAGCCCATCACATTTTGGGGTTCCACCCGCATGCCTTCGCGCGCCGGGGTCAGTTCCGCGTTGAGATTGGGCATGCCGTCGATGGTCATCATGGCGTTGCTGCATTCGCCGTCCAGGCTGTACAGGCCCCGGGGGCGGTGGTATTTGAGGCTGCGGCCGAAAATGCGTTCGCCGCTGCCGTAGAGCAGGGTCGCCACTGTGTCCCCGGCGCAACCGGCCAGGGTGCGTCCATTGAATCGCAGCGTGATGGGTTGACGCGCTGCGATGCGCAGTGTCGGTAGATGTTTCAGCCGTTCCATCGTTGGTTTCCTTTTTTTAGAGCGTGTCCACCGTGGGCACTTCACAGTTGGTGACGGTATCGCGGCAGACGCGGAACCAGGTGCCGCAGCCATCCTTGTGGCACCACCACTCCCGCTGCACGCCGGCCACGTTGCGGTTCAGGTGGGCGTAGGCCAGCCACAACGCCGTCGTCGCCCCTTCTTCCGCCGGCCGCGGTCCCTTGTCCTCGCCCCCGAAACGGAACTCGTATCCGCTGCGGGGTCCGCAGATCGGGCAATTCAAGTTGAGCGCCATTGCATGTCCCTTTCCATTGGTTGCCATCGCCCGGCCATCACGGTCCGGGTCAGTTGTCCGCGCTGTAGTTGACCAGCGCCGCCGTTTCGCCCATCAGGCGATGGGCGGCGAAGCGCCCCGGATCGAAGGGCGCCAGGATTTCGGGGCAGGTGCCAGTGGTCATGTATTGGGCCATGTACTTGCCGGCCGCCGCACAGGATTTGAAGCCGAAGTAGCCCCAGCCGCAATCCTGGTAGTAGCCCTGCACGGGGTCGTTACCGCTCATGATGGGCGCCATGTCCGGCGTCATGTCCGCCAGGCCCGCCCAGGTGCGCATGAACTTGACCCCCTGCAGGCAGGGCAGCAGATCGGTCAACGCTTCGGCCTGGTGCTTGATGTAGTAGGCCGAGGTGCCTGTGGTGTAGTTGGGCCAGCGGTCCATGTGGGCGCCGGTGGCGATCTCGCCCTTGAGGGTCTGATTGGCGTAGATGTGATAGCCGCCGGAGGAGATCACGTGGTCCAGCAGCGGTTTGAGCGGCTGGGTGACCATGGCCTGGATGGTCAGCACGCTGATGGGCAGCCGGATGTCCAGCAAGTGATCGGCCAGGGCGGCGGCATAGGCGCCGGCGGCATTGAGCACCCGCGGGGTGGCGATGCGGCCCCGGCTGGTTTGCACGGCGGCGACCTTGCCCCGTTGCACTTCGATGCCGGTCACCGCCGTGTCCTGGTGGATGTGCACGCCCCGCGCCGAGGCGCCCTTGGCCAGACCCCAGACCACCGCGTCGTGGCGCACGATGCCCCCCGGCGGATGAAACATGCCGCCGAAGATGGGATATTTGGGGCGATCGGTGATGTCCAGGGCCGGAATCAGCGCCTTGCACTCCGCCGGCGTCAACAGCCGGCTGTCCACGCCGTGAAACTGGGCCGTGGCCGTTTGCAGGCGCATCGCCTTGAGGGCCGCTTCACTGTGGGCCAGGTTGAGGTTGCCGCAGTTGTAGAACATCAGGTTGAAATCCAGTTCGCGGGTCAACCGGGGCCACATGTCCAGGGCCTCCTTGTACAGCGGAACGTTTTCCGATGTCCGCTGGTTGGCCCGCACGATGGCCGTGTTGCGACCGGCGCCGCCGTAGCCGATGTAGCGTTTCTCGATGACGGCCACATCCTGCATGCCGTGGCGGCTGGCCAGGAAATAGGCGGCCGCCAGGCCGTGCAGTCCGCCGCCGATCACCACGGCGTCGTAGGCCGGTTTCAGCGGCGCGCTGCGCCATAGCCGTTTGGGTTGTGTGCTTCGTTTCAACATGGGTGCCTCACCCCGGGAGCCATTAAAGTCGATAAAAGTGCATACTGGGAAACTAAATTTCATTAAAAGAAACACAAGTCAACAGAAATCTGCCACCCCCGGCAAAAAAACAAGGCCGGGTGCCGGGCGCCCTGCGGCGCCCGGCATGTCGCATGGATCAGGCCTTAAGCGTGGGGATCGATCTGGAATCCGCTGTAGGCCTCGTTGCCGTGCTCCAGGATGTCCAGGCCGGCGACCTCTTCTTCCGCGGAGACCCGCAGGCCGATGGTGTACTTGATGCCCAGGAACAGTGCCATGCCGGTGCCGAAGGCCCAGGCAAAGCCCGTTGCCACGCCGATGGCCTGGGCGGCCAGAACGGTGAGGCTGAAGGACTCCACGCCGAAGAAGGCGTAGGCCATGGTGCCCCAGGCCCCGCAAACGCCGTGCACGCTGATGGCGCCCACCGGGTCGTCGATTTTGAACACCCGCTCCAGGAAGAGGACGCTCAACACCACCAGGATGCCGCCGCCCAGACCGATGCAGAACGCCCCGGTGGGGCCCACGACATCCACGGAGGTGCAGATGGCCACCAGTCCGGCCAGAAAGCCATTGACCGTCATGCCCACGTCGGGTTTGCGGGCCACCAGCCAGATGGTGGCCACGGCGCCCAACGCGCCGGCGGCGGCGGCGATGTTGGTCATCACGGCGATGCGCGCCAACATACCGTCGAAGGTGGTGGTGCTGCCCGGGTTGAACCCGAACCAGCCCAGCCAGAGAATGAACCCGCCGAGCACCGCGAAGGGCAGGCTGTGGCCCGGAATGGCGCGGGGGCGGCCCTTGGCGTCGAATTTGCCGATGCGCGGGCCGAGCACCAGGGTGCCGGCCAGAGCCAGCCAACCGCCGATGGAGTGCACCACCGTGGAGCCGGCGAAATCGTAGAAGCCGACCCCCAGAACGCTTTCCAGCCAACCCTCGCCATCGAGCAGGCTACCCCAGGCCCAACCGCCGAAGGTCGGATAGATAAAGGCGCAAATGACGACGGAGTAGATGATGTAGCTGTGAAACTTGGTGCGTTCGGCCATGCCGCCGGAGACGATGGTGGCGGTGGTGGCGGCGAAGACGCACTGGAACAGCCAGAACGGGAAACCCCACTGGGTCGCCGTGGTCTCGCCCAACCAGAACAGGTTCACCTCCGGCCCGGCGAACATCAGGTGAAAGCCCACGGCCAGGAAGGCCATGGTACCGATGGAAAAATCCATGATGTTCTTCATGCAGATGTTCACTGCGTTTTTGGCTCGGGTGAAACCGGCCTCCAGCAGCGCGAACCCCGCCTGCATGAAGAAGACCAGGAAGGCGGCGATGCATGTCCAGAGCACATCGCCGCGATACTGCATGATTTCCAGGTCCGACAGGTAGCGCACGATGGAGACGGCGCGCACCTCGCCGTCCACCAGCACTTCGATCTCCTCTTCCAGGGGCGAAGTCTCGTCCCGGTAGGCGGCCGAAAGCGGCAATTCGGCGCGGATCTGCGCCTGGGTCTTGCCGCGCAACAGCGACGGGTCCATGGATTCAAGGGCTTTTTCCAGGGCCGGATCGGCGGCCATGGCCGGCCCGGCCAGGGCGAGGATCACGCAAAACAGTAAAAGACAAGGGGCGCCGAACCCGTGTAACGATTCATGCAAGGCTTTCCAACGCATCTTCACAGCTCATCTCCTTTGTGCGACCAGTGGTCATCAGCATGGTGTCCATGGGCGAACACCGTCGGTTAGAGGGCGCTCGGCCCGGATTCCCCTGTGCGGACACGCACGGCGTTTTCGATGGGCAGGACGAACAGCTTGCCGTCGCCCACCTTGCCGGTGCGGGCCACCTCGGTGATCGTCTCCAGCGTCCGCTCCAGCATGGCGTCTTCAACAACGAGGTCGATTTTGACTTTGGGGATGAATTCCACATTGTATTCCGTCCCGCGGTAGATTTCCTTATGGCCTCTCTGGCGGCCATAACCTCTGACCTCATTGATGGTCATGCCCTTGACGCCGATGGCGTCGAGGGCGTTCTTGATCTCCTCGATCTTGAAGGGTTTGATAATGGCTTCGATTTTTTTCATCTCCCACGCTCCTTAAATATGTTTGTTCATTAGGCAATAAAGTTTCCTGCCAAGAAAGCAACGGCTGTGCCAACGGTCTGTACCCCGGCGTAGCTCTTTGGAAAGCAACTGAAATTGCAATGTATAGTGAAAAATCGCACCCTGTTTGACGACCGGCGGGACCGGCGCCGGTGACATCCACTCCGGACAAATTTGTGGCGTCGCAACCGACGGATCAGGGCCGGGGGCTCGGCGGGGTATCGGTGACCTTGTCCGAAAAGCAAAAACTTGAGCCCCATACCGGGTGGCAGCGGCAGTGTTCCAGGGGTGTGCAGGCGCGGAAAAGAAGGCGCGAAGGAAAAAATCACGGAAATGGAACACGATCTATTAAAAATTACATATATGTATTATCGTATGCTGCGGTTTTGCACAGTGGTTGCCATCGCAGGGAGGCCGGGTCGACGTCCCCTTTGGCGCCGGGGATACAGGAGGGCGCGCTTAATAAACGGCTTCACCACCGATGCATCGGCGGTGTCGGAAATCAAATGTGGGCGACAGAGCGATTGTCGGACCGAATTGATGTTGACAGACGGCCCGTCACGCTCTAAATTAGCGCAGCTGTAAGCGCCAACTTATTGATCTATTTCAGGAGTATCCGATCATGCCGGTATATGAATTCGAGTGCAAATGCGGTCACGTTTTCGAAGATTTGGTGCCCATGGGCACCGAAAACCATCCATGCCCTGTCTGCAAGGGCAAAAAGGCGAAAAAAATCATGAGTACCTGCACCTTCGAGCTCAAAGGGGGTGGATGGTACGCCGATGGTTATGCGTCCACCAGGAAATAGGGGGCTCGCCCATTCCTCGGCCGCTTTTGCCGTTTATGAACACCCATGAAAGCCCACGGGCGCATGCTCGTTCCCATTCGCGCCCATGGGCTATCCGTGTATACGCCGCCCCATTTTTGCCTTTGTTTGCTGCCCGTCCTTTTTTGTTGTTCCCGTCCCCATCACCCACATAACAGGGAGGATTCATGGCACCTTCAGCCCCCGTGCCGGACATCGAGGAATTGAACACCTTTGCACTGAATACGATCAAGGCCATGGGCGACCAGGCTTTGCGGTTTTACGGCAAGGGACGCAAACGGCCCCCCTTCGACCAGGATTTGGTCACGCAGGCCGAATTGCAACTTGCCGGGGCCTTTCAGGATTGCGTTGTGGATCGTTTCGCGGGTCACCAAATCTTCGGTCAGGACATCGTGGACGAAGGCTACAGCCACGAGGGCAAACGCTATCTGTGGATTTTCGATCCGTTGGACGGGGTGGACAATTTCCAGACCGGCATCCCCATCTGGGGCATGTCCCTTGCCTTGTACGAAAACCACTGGCCGGTGCTGGGGATGTTTTACATGCCGGCCACCGGGGATCTGTTCCGGGGGGTGGCGGGGCAGCAGGCCTTCTGGAACGACAGCCCCATTCGAATTGCCGATCGGGGCGATTTGGACCAGGAGAGTCTGGTGCTCACCTATTCCCGCTTTCACCAGAATTACCAGGTTCGCTTTCCAGGCAAAATCAGAGGGATGGGAAGTACCGGGGCCCATGCCTGTTACGTGGCCATGGGCAGGGCGGATGTGGCCTTCATGGCCCATGAGTCGTTTCAGGATTTGGCGGCCGTGCGCGTCATCGTGGAGTCGGCCGGTGGCAAGTTGTTCAAGATCGACGGGTCACCGTTTTTCCTGGGGGACTATATCGACGGGCAGAAGATCGATGAGCCGGTGATGATGACTGCCCCAGCCAATACGGCATCGGTGCTGGAGTGTTTGCGGCGCGTTTAGGAGGAAGGGTTCGCGGGGGTCACTTTTTTTTCTTTTTGGCCGTGGCCACCTTGTTCTCCCGCCGGTAAAACAGCGCGCAGACCGCCAGGATGGCGCTGTAGATCATGCAGATAAGCCACAGTTCATCCGCCGTACGGCGTTCGGCCAGATAGAAGATCCACGTTAAAAATGCAAACAGTTTGGGGCTCATGCCGCACGCGTCCGTCGCCGTCGATTGAAGACCTTGTCGGGGGCGCACCTGTTGCACCCCACACTCTTATCGGACGCGCGGGCCGAATCTTTAATCCGCAATGGTGTGCCAGGGGCTATTGCTCGCGGAAACGCCAGTAGGGGTAATCGAGCACATAATCGGTTATCCGGCCGGGACTGGCTTCGCGACTGGCCACCACCCACAAGGTGCTTTTGCGTTGGTTGTCGGCCACGGGGGCCAGCGGATCCCAATCGGGCATGAGGACCATGGCGTTGTCGGCACTGTATTCGATGTCCCCCGACTCCTTGAAAGAGCTCAGGTCGGGGGTTTCGCCGTAGCCGCCGCCCTTGCCGCGGGACAGTTCGCTGATCACCAGAAAGCAGACCTGCTGCTCGTCGCGGATGGCCTCCAGCTGGCGCAGCCAGGAGTCGATCCCGGTGCGCCGTTCGGTCAAATCCTTGAAGGGCAGTTTGTGCAGGCTGTCTACAACCACCAGTATGTCGTCCGCGCGGGTTTCGTGCTTGATGAAGTCGATGTGGCGGCGCATGGTGTCCGGGGTCAGGCGGCGATCATTGACCACCCGGAAACGGGTCAGCAGGGATGCGAACTGCTCCCGTGCCTGCCGCAGCCGCTCCTGCTCCGGTGGATCCATGGCGCCGCTGCGGATCTGCTTTTCGCTGACATCGCTGAGGCGGACCAGGGTGCGCAGGTAGATCTTCTGGCGGCCGTTTTCAAAGTCGTAGTAAATCACCGGCACCTTGCGTCGCGCCACCTCGGAAGAGATCTGCATGAAAAAGCAGGATTTGCCTGCTTTGGGCGGTCCCCCCAGGATGTTGATGCCCCGCAATCCTTCCAAATGACGGTCCATCTTTTCGAATCCGGTCTGAATGCCCATCAACGCTTTGCCCTTTTCCTTTTCCAGGAACTCAATGAATTGGCGCTGCTCTTTTTCGGGTGAGCTGAAGGGCGAAAAGGCTTTGGATTGCTGGATCATGCGTTGAACGGTCTTGGCGGTGTCCATGGCCGGATAGGCGGCCACCTTGGACAGATGGGCGCCTCGCTTGAAGGTGGGCGGCCAGGCGAGGATGCGCGCCTTGAATCCCAGGCGCACGGCCAGTTCCCGGGCGGACTGACGGGCTTCGGGGGTGTTGGAAACCAGCAGAAAAATGTGTTCGATGCGGGCCAGGCGTTCGGCTTTCAGGATGTCCAGGTCAGCGCCGTCGGGCACCGCAATGGCCGGATAACCCAACGATTTGAGAATCAGCAGATTCACTTCGCCGTCGGTGATGAACAAAGCGCCGTGTTCCGCGCGCTCGATTTCGCCGGCGTTGTATACGGCCGCCTCCCCTTTGAAAAAAAGTTCGTTGCCGTGCCAGAAATGGTCCTGCTCCCGGCCGGGCAGCAGGCAGTGGGCCGCGTAGGCGAAACCGTTCTCCTGGATATAGGGAAACACCATATAGCGGCCGTTGAACCCGATGCGCATCTGCTGGAGGACTTCGGCGGAGATGCCCAGGCGGGTAAAGTACTCTTTTTGGGCATCGCCCAGGAGAGAAGTGAATTGATCCAGTTCGGCGCCCAAGTGCCGGGCCGGGAACTGCATCCCCAGGGCGTAGGTGTCGGCATCCGGGTCGAATCCCGGCACCTGCGCGCCGTCGATGCCCATGAGGCGCGCGAAGTGGGCATGGAAACCGCCGGGAACGCAATGGGCGCTGCAACGAAAGTAGCCCCGCAAATAACTTTCAGGATTCAGCAGGACCGTCATCTGGCCGGGTTTGGCTTGTTGGGATCGCCGGCAGAGGGGGCAGGGGGCGACCAGGTGGTGGCCTTTGCGGCGTGCTTCGGGCAGCCATGTTTCATAGAAGGTTTCAATCGCTTTGAAAGGGATCATGATGCCGTTGTGCCTCCTTGGCGGGGTCGGGCGTTGAATGTCCCGTTCACTATGGGCCGGAATGGGATTGAAATCAAGAGCTGTCGGCGCGCCGCGCGCTTTGCGGCGGCAAACGACGACGGTGCTGCGCAGCGGCCATGGTAGGGCGTCACAGCGGACGGGCGGCCGAGACGGTGAGGGTGGCCGCGCCCCAGTTGTCTTCCACCAGACCTTGCAGCAGGTAGGGGCGGCCGTGGTCGAGCAGGTGGCAGAAGCGCTCGTAGGCCCGTGGAAAGAAGGTGGTTTCCACGATGCCGGTGTCGTCCTCGAAGGTGAGGAACTCCATGGGGTCGCCCCGCTTGGTGTGCACCACTTTGCCGGTGATCAACCACCCGGCGAAGGCCACCCGGCGCCCCACCTGTTGCGGCAGATCCCGGGCGGAGACGGCGCCGGCCCGGCGGGCCGCGTCGGCGTAAAGGGTCATGGGGTGACAATCGCGCAGAAAACCGAGCACCTTGAATTCCCGGCGCAGGCGTTCCAGGGGCGGATCGGGGGGCAGGTCGGGGGGCGCGAGGGTCGTGGGCGCCTCGGCGAACAGGGGCAGGGTGCCGCCGGCCGTGCGGCGGCCGGCCTGCCATCGGGCCAGGGCCCAGATCAGTTGGGGGCGTGTCCAGCCCGGTGCCAGGGCGTCCAGGGCGCCGCAGAGGATCAAGGCGCGGGCCTCGGCTTCGTCGGGGCGCACCCGTTCGAGAAAGTCGGCGGGATCGCGAAACGGTCGCCGCTCCCGCTGGGCCACGATGCGGCGGGCCGTCTCGCGGGCCAGACCTTTGACGGCCATCAGGCCCACTTGCAGGCAGTCGCGGCCGCCGGTCCAGCGGATACGGCTGCGGGCGGCATCGGGTCCTTGGAGGGTGACGCCCAGGCGCCGGGCCTCGGAGACATAGGCGAAGGTGCTGTAGAAGCCGCCCTGGTTGCTGATCACCGCCGCCATGAAGGCGGCGGGAAAGTGGGCCTTGAGATAGGCGGCCTGGAAGGAGACCCGGGCGTAGGAGGCGCTGTGGGGCTTGCAGAAAGAGTAGCCCGAGAAGCTCATCATCATCTGCCACACCTGTTCGACACATTCCGGCGGCACGCCGCGGCGCCGGGCGCCTTCGGCGAATTGCTGCCGGTAGTCTTCCAGGCGGCGGTGGCGGTCTTTTTTGGCCATCACCTTGCGCAGGCCGTCGGCATCCACATCGCTGAAACCGGCCAGGGCCACGGCGGCTCGGGACACATCCTCCTGGTAGACCATGATGCCCAGGGTTTCGTTGAGCACATCGTCCAGCAAGGGGTGAAGCGGTTCCCAACCGCCGCCGTGCAGGCGCCGGATGTACTCCTGGATGCAGTCGTTGGCCGCCGGGCGGATGATGCTGGAGTGGATCACCAGGTGTTCGAAATCGCCCTTGCCCGCTTTTTGCTGCAACAGCCGCATGGCGGGGCTTTCGATGTAAAAACAACCCATGGTGCGGCCGTGGGCCACCAGCGCCCGGGTGGCCGGATCCGCTTCGGGTTCCCAGCGGGTCTCATCGAAGGGGGTGCCGTCACGGTGCAGGTTGTGGATGGCGTCGCGGATCACGGCGAGGCTGCGGTTGCCCAAAAGGTCGATCTTCACCAGGCCGGCGGTTTCCGTATCGTCCTTGTCCCACTGGATCATGGGCACCCCCTTGGGGGCGGTCTCCACCGGCACGTAGTCGTGGATCGGTCGGGGCGTGATCACGATGCCGCCGGGGTGGACGGCCAAATGGCGCGGTGTGCCGATCAAGCGTTGAGCCAGGGACAAAATTTGCGGCCAGGGCGGATCGAACTCCAGGGCCTTGGCCTCGGGGCGCCGGCGCAGGTCGGCCAGCAGGTCGCCCGTGCCGTCCTGCAGGCGCCAGAACCATGGCAGGCGGCGGGTGACCCGGCCGATTTCGGCCTCGGTCAGGCCGAACACCTTGGCGGTTTCCCGCACTGCCATGCGCGGCTGGAACAGGATGTGGCTGGAGACCATGGCGGCCCGCGTGCCGAATTGGTCCAGAACGCCCTGGATCACGCCGTCCCGTTCGTCCCAGGCGAAGTCCACGTCGATGTCGGGCGGGTCTTTGCGGCCGGGATTGAGAAAACGGCCGAAATAGAGGTTGTGCTTGACCGGGCACACGTTGGTGATGCCCAGACTGTAGGCCACCAGGGAGGCGGCCCCCGATCCCCGGCCGCAGGTGCGCGGGCTGCGGCGCACGATGTCGCGGACCACCAGGAAGTAGGCGGCGAAGCGCATGCGGCCGATGATGGCCAATTCATGCTCCAGGCGGTCCACCACCGGTTCGGTCAAATCGCGGCCGTAACGCCGGCGGGCGCCGGCGTAGGCGGCCCGGCGCAGGGCCTGTTCGGCCGCCTGATCGTCGGCGTCCGCCCAGGGGGGCATCACCAGCCCGAAATCAGGACCGCTGAAAGCGATGCGTTCGGCGATGGTATGGGTGTTGGCGATGGCTTCGGTGCAGGCGGCAAAACGCGCCGCATAACCTTGGGGACTGTCCAGCCAGGCGTTGGGCGGCGCCACCTGGTCCGGGGGCAGCCTTTCCAGGGTGGTGTTGAGGGCGATGGCCCGCAGCAGGCGGTGGTCGGCATGGCCCTCCGGATCCAGGAAAAAGGTGCCCGGCGTGGCCACCAGGGGCGTCCCCGACTCACGGGCGGTCCGGCGCAGGGGATGGGTGGGGGCCAGGGGTGCGCGGGGCATGGCGGCGGCCACCGTGACGCCGGCGGCGTGCCAGCGCAGCAGCAGTTGCGGATCGCTGGTGAGCACCACCAATCCGTCGGCATGGGCGGGCAATTCGGCGGCCAAATCGAAGTCGACGGCGGTGTGGCGCCGGGTGAGCAGGCGGCACAGCCGGGGGTAGCCTTGGGCGTCGGCCACCAGGCAGACGGCCCGGTGGGGACGGCGGGGGTCGGTGAGTTCGGCGCCCACGATGGGGGTCAGCCCCTCCTGGCGGCAAGCGGCCAAAAAGGGCCACAGCCCATACAGGTTGTCCGTATCCGTGAGGGCCAGGCGGGTGTATCCCAGGCGGCGGGCCCGGCGGCACAACTGCGTTACCGGGGTGGTGCCCCATCCAAGGGAGTGGTGCGATCGGAGGGTCAGGGGGATCATGGGCGGTCGTGGGGTGGCGGTCGGTCGGTGATGGCCGTTTGCGACGCCGGGGGCGCGGTCGCCGCATAGCGTTCCAGCATCTGTTGCGCTTCGCGGCGCACGGCGGCCCGCAGGGTCTCGGGTGCGAGCACTGTGGCCGCGGCGCCCCAGCGCAGCACCCAGAATTTGATTTCGTCCAGGCCCGCCACCTCGGCGTCGAAGATCAGCCCGCCGTCCGGCGCGGGCGTCAAGGTTTGGGTGGGGTGCCAGATTCTTTCGCGGATATAGCCTGCCACGGACGGCTCGAAACGGATGCGCACCCGCACCGGGTCGCCTTGGAACACGCCGAAGCTGCCCTGCATGAAGGCTTGGGCGTCGAAATCGGCGGGCGGTTCGAAGCGGCTTTGCAACACCTCCAACCGTTCGATGCGGTCCACGGCGAAGAGCCGCACCGTTCGGCGCAGGTCGCAATGGCCGATCAGATAGAAAGTGTCGTCGTGGAACCACACCGTGTAGGGCGCCACCCGCCGCTGGGTCATGCTTTGGCGGTGCATGCTCCAGTAGGACAGCTGCAGATGGTGCTGGGACTGGACCGCCGCCTGCACCTGCTCCAGGGTCTCCTTGAACCGGCGATAGGGCTTGTGGGCCCGCGGTCCCACCGCCAGGCGTCGTGAGAGGGCCTCCAGATAGTCGATATAGGCCGGCGGCAGGGTGGCCTTGACCTTGTCGAAGAGGGAGGAGAGGGCGTCGAACAGGGCGGTGCCTTCGAGCACCTTGAGCATGTTGCGGCTGAAATAGAGGGCCATCAGCTCCGTCAAATCCAGGGGCAGGGGCATCTGGTGCCGCTGGGCATCGATCAGGGACCAGCGGGTCTTGCCGCCTTCCTGCTCGGTGTAGAGCGGAAAGCCGGCCATTTGCAGCGCCTCCAGGTCGCGATAGACCGTGCGCGAGTGACAGTCCAGGGCGTCGGAAAGTTCGGCGGCCGATTTGCCGTGGGGGGATGCAATCAAGGCATGGATGATGCGCCACTGGCGGGTGAGTTGATCTCCTCGGGCCATGAACACCTCTGTTGGATGATGGATGCGGCCTACCTGAATATATGGCGTTATATAAGCCGTCGTTGGGTGCGTTGTCAAAAATGGCCGCCTTATCAGCATTTGTTGCTGGAAGCGGTTGGTTTGGAAGTGGTTGTTTGAAAGCATCTGTTTGAAAGCATCTGTTTGAAAAAGGTTTTCTGAAAGCACTGGTTATGGAGCGATAGCTGTGGTGCATTGAACGACCGCCGGCGGGTGGGTCGGGGGAGCGCTGGGTGCTGCGCGTTTTGGCGCCAAGGGGCCGTAATGGGGTGGGCTCCGGGCGGCCCGCAAACTCGCTGCGCTCAAACAAGTGCGGGCCGAACGCCCTGCGCCCACCCCATAACGGCCCCTACACGCCTGCACGCATTGCAGCACCCAGCGCTCCCCCGACCCACCCGCCTCCGTGCGAGAACGGGCGATGTCGCTATTGCGGATACACGCATTCGATTACAGGGTGCCGGACGAACCAGGGACCGGTGACCGATGGTTAATGCTCCTGTAGGGGCACGGCATGCCGTGCCCTTGCGAGATGCTGGGGGGCTTCCAGGGCACGGCATGCCGTGCCCCTATCGGGGGGTGGAAGGCACGATGCGCGCAAGGACCCATCCGCTCGTTTATTCCCAACTACATATAATCGATAGAATACATTAACTTAAAACTTAACACATAAAACTTAAAACTGCCCGCCAGGGCTTAAACTCAACCAACCCTGCCAAACGGTGACACGGCGTCATTGGAGAAATGGGAGATTTTTTTTTCGGCGGCCCGTTTTTTTCCATACCTTGTGACCGGATCTGTCACACCCGCCTGTTAGGTTGGATATCAAGAACGATCATTGATAACCCCGACCAAGGAGGCGAATATGTCCCGTTATGCTATTTTGTCAGCCGGTTGTGAAGATCTGGAATATCACGGCAGCACCGCCATCGAGCGGGTGCGGCGCCGCAACGGGGTCGTACGACGTGATTGGCTCTTTTTCGATTCGGCCGAGGAGGCGGCCGACTATTTTTATGAGTATCGCGCCTGCATGGAGGCCGCCTGATGGGTGCGCGGTTGATCAACGGCGCCGTCGATTGCGTGGCCATGGCGATCTGGGTGGCCTTGAGCGCGGCGACGGTCTGCCTGCTCTGGTGGTAGTGCGCTGGTGCGATGCGGGCTGCGGTCAACGCCGTTGGGCGGCAATTGCGGTTCCACCGTATTCACTGTTGACAAGCGGCGGTGGTTGGAAGGATGCTGCCTGTATAACCTTAACCCGTACCGTCGACGGAAGGAGGTCTCATGAAACGCTGGTTGATCATTGGTGTGTGTGGTGTGTGTCTGGTGGGGATGTTGGGCGTCGCCACGGCGCAGTTCGCCCGCCCCGAGGATGCCGTGCGCTATCGGCAATCCATCATGTTTCTGATCGGTCAACATTTCGGCCGCATCGCCGCGGTGGTGCAGGGGCGGGAGACCTATGAGCCGCAAGCGGTGGCCCGCAATGCGGAGCTGGTGGCCACCTTCGCCCAATTGCCCTGGGAAGCCTTCATGGTGCCGGGCACCGACAGCGGCACAGGGTTGCGTGCCACGGCATTCAGCGACCACGAGGGGTTCAAAGCCGCCGCCGAAAATTCCGGCGCCGAGATCGCCAAGCTGGCGCAGGTGGCAGCGGCCGGCGAGCTGGATCCCATCCGGGCCCAATTCGGGGTGGTGGGGCAGAGCTGCAAGGCGTGCCACGACAAGTACCGCGGCCGATGATCGGCCAACGGTGATTTTTTCCCATGTTGCCTATCACGTCCAACCTGGCCATACCGCTGGCTGAAATCGACATCAGTGCCGTGCGTTCCCAGGGCGCCGGCGGCCAGAATGTGAACAAGGTCGCCAGCGCCGTGCATCTGCGCTTCGACATTCAGGCCTCGTCCCTGCCGCCCCACCTCAAGGAGCGGCTGCTCGGGATGTCCGATCAGCGCATCACCAAGGACGGCGTCGTCATCATCAAGGCCCAGCGGCACCGCACCCAGGAGCAGAACCGGGCCGATGCCCTGGAGCGGTTGCGGGCCTTGATTCGCGGCGTCACCGTCACCGCCCGTCGTCGCACCCCCACCCGGCCCACCCGCAGTGCCCGTCGTAAACGGACGGACAGCAAGACCCGTCGTGGTCGTATCAAAAATCTGCGGCAGAAGGTGAACCTAAATGACCATTGACTTGTGGCCGTCGATGGCATAGAGTGCGCTTCAACGTGGTCGGTCCTGATGGCCGATCCGTTCCATTTTTCAGCGAAAATCCAGGACCTACCAATAAAGCCCGCCGGGATTTTTTCAGTAAAATCCCAACGGGCTTTTTCATTTACGTTCAGAGGAGCATTAATGTCATTCGCACAATTACAACTCAACCCCCAACTGCTCACCGCGGTATCCCGCATGGGCTTTACCGAACCGACCCCCATTCAGCGGGAAACCATTCCGCATCTGCTGGCGGGCCGCGATGTGATGGGCCTGGCCCAGACCGGCACCGGCAAGACCGCCGCCTTCGTGCTGCCCCTGCTGCACCACTTGGCGGCGGACACCGGCCGCGGGATCCGTGCCCTGATTCTTTCCCCGACCCGGGAGCTGTCCGAGCAGACCCACGAGGCCATCGGAGATTTGGCCGGCCGCACCGGCCTTAGCAGCACCACGATTTACGGGGGTGTCAACATCAACACCCAGATCAAAACCCTGCGTCGCGGCGTGGACATCGTGGTGGCCTGTCCGGGGCGGCTGCTGGACCATGTTCGGCAGCGCACCATCGATCTGTCCACGGTCCGGTACCTGGTGCTGGACGAAGCGGACCAGATGTTCGACATGGGTTTTCTGCCGGATATTCGCAAAATTCTCAGTCAATTGACGCAGCTGCGGCAGCGCATGCTATTTTCCGCCACCATGCCGCCCGATATCCTGTCCTTGACCCGGCAATTGCTCAAGAATCCCGAAAAAATCCAGGTGGACCGGATTGCTCCGGCCGCGACGGTTTCCCACACCTTCTTTCGCGTGGGACCCCACAGCAAAAACGCCATGCTCAACCACCTGCTGTCCCGCACCGAGGGCGAATCGGTGCTGGTTTTTACCCGCACCAAGCATCGTTCCAAGAACTTGGCGCGCAGTCTGGCCGCGTGGGGTTTTTCGGCCACGGCGCTGCACGGCAACCTGAGCCAGAACCGGCGACAGCAGGCCATGGACGGTTTTCGCAGTGGTGCCTTCAGGGTGTTGGTGGCCACCGATGTGGCGGCCCGGGGCATCGACGTGCAGAAGATCGCCCATGTGATCAATTACGATATGCCCGGCACCACCGATGCTTATACCCATCGCACCGGCCGCACCGGCCGCGCCCTGCGCAGCGGTGACGCCTACACCTTCGTGGACAGTGACGACGCCGGTACGATGCAGGCCATCCGCCGCTTGCTGGGGTCTCGCTGTGTCAATGGCGAGATGCAGAACGTCGCGGCCCTCGCGCCGGAAGCGCGGCCGCGCCCCGCGACCATGCCCGATCCGGCGTCCCGTAACAGCCGCCCGCGGAGAGGTGCCGGGACCGCCCAGGCAAAAGGCGGCCGCACCGGCGCCCGGCATCCGCGCTCCCGGCCCAAGCATTCTTCTTCATCGGATCACTTTGTCGGTCGTCGCCTGGCGGCGGTCTGAAAACCATTCGCCGCGGGGGTTCAGCCGCCTGCTTGCACCAGCATATAGACCGCCAGGGCGGCCAGGGCGGCCAGGATGCCCGCCAGCCAGACAGGGGCCATGGGCACGGTTCGCGGCAGCGGACCGTGCCACTGCTTTATGCCGGTGATCATTGGGGTGATCAGGTTCTCCCTTTTGACCACCAGGTAGAAGAGCACCGCCAGCAGGTGCAGCGCCACCAGGCCGACGATCAGGTACTTGTTGAGCAGGTGCACGATGGTCAGCGCGCTGCTGGTATCGCTGCCGACCCACAAGGCGAGCGGTCCCCGTGTGAGAATGGCGTCATCGGCGAACATGCCGGTGCCCGCCTGGAGCAGCAGCGCCAGCAGCATGGCCAGGATCGACCAACCGCCCAAAGGGTTGTGGCCCAGATGCCGCTTTCCGTTTTTGCTGAACAAACCTTTGGCATAACGCCAGGCGGATACCGGGCCGTGGATGAAATCACTGAAGCGTGCGGTGCGGCTGCCCACCAGCCCCCAGATGATGCGAAACAGCAGCAAGGCCAGGATGGCATAGCCGCTGCGCATGTGGTTCTGCATGGCATTGCCGCCCATGTTGCCGGTCACGAAGGAAGTGACCACCAGGGCGACCAACAGCCAGTGAAAGAGCCGCACGGGCAAATCCCACACCTTGACCGGTTGCACGGAAGCGCTATCAGTTGCCGACGTCGAATCCTTCTTGCGCATGCTTTTCTCCCCGATCTATTGCTGAACCGATCTTGTTTCAGTACCGGAAGGCAGGGCCTCCTTATTCAATTCGCGTTGCGGCGCTCAGCCTTCCACGTGACGCTCCACTAGCGCTGCCACCAGCAAGCGGCAGAAGTCGGGGATATCGGCCACCACGCGACCCCACACCAGATGACCGTCGCGGAAGGCGGGTTCGTTCACCCAAATGGCGCCGGCGTTGACCAGGTCATCCTTGATGCCCTTGGAGCCGGTGGCGCGCCGGCCCCGGACAATGTCGGCCGATACCGCCACCGACCCGCCGTGGCAGATGATGCCGATGGGCTTTTCCTCGCTGTCCAGGTCCTTGACCAGATCGATGACCACCGGGTCGCGGCGCAGTTTGTCCGGCGCCCAGCCGCCCGGTATCACCAGGCCCAGCAGCTTGGCGGGATCCAGGGTGTCGATGGTGGCGGTGGGGGTGATGACCAACCCGTTTTTACCGCGAACGGGGGTCAGGGCGAGGCCGGCGCCGATCACCCGGGCGCCTTCTTCCTGCAGTCGCATGAACGGTACATAGAATTCCAGGTCCTCCACCCCTTCGGCCAATAGTACGGCGACGGTGCTTCCTGATAAACGCATGGTCGGACCTCCTTTACGCCTCGATTGTTGGGTTGTTTGATGGCCCGTTCCAGGGCCCTTGCGAATGATTCTGTCCGTGGGACCGAATCGCATGGCGACGGTGCATCCCGGGGCAAGGGCACGTCGTGCCGTGCCCCTACGGGGGAGACGCGTCCATATTGTGTTTGGTGCCACTGCGGGTGTCACCCCCGACACCTCCAAAACACATTATATCTCCACTCTTTGCTCGGGGGCGTGGGACAATGGCGACCTTTTCAAAATCCTTTCCACTTGATTTCTACATTCGATTGCTCTGCATCCCTTCCGTGTCACTTTGCAAGCAGGACGATAGGGCGCCCCGCCTCTGAGATAACCTAAAGCAGCCGATGGAGCTGCTCCAGCAGTTGGTCGGTCGCGTCGTCGTCGAAACAGAACCGCATCCGCAGGAAGCCTTCCCGCAGACGGCGGACCGGGTCCTTGACGGTTTTGGCGTGCAGGATGACGTCCGCCATGAGCTGGGCCAAGGTTTGGAAATCCTCGGGTTGCATGCCGAAGCGGGTCATTTCGGCGACGCCCAGGCGCAGGGCGCCCGATGCGGTGAACCCTTCCTCATCGGGACCCGCCTGGTAGTTGCAGATGATGTGGTTCTCTTCCAGCTGGCGGGCGATGTCAGGTCCTTGGCCGTAGCCCACCTGCACGATCACCTGGTGGGTCTCGGTGAAGTCCATGTTCGGGTCGCCGGCCACCTTCAGGCCGCATGCGTGCAGGGAGCGGGCGAAGGCCTTGGCATTGGCGATCACCTGCGGCTGGTAGCGCTCTTTGAAGGCGTTCATTTCGATGGCGGCCGCAAGCAGCCCCAGCAGGGTGCCCAGATGGTGGTTGCTGACCGCCCCGGGGAAGGCGCGTCGCTGCACGGCCTCCCACAGCGCCGCCTCTTCCGGCCGGTCCGGATGGCCGTTGCCGGCCACAATGCCGCGCTGGGTGCCGAAAAAGGTCTTGTGGGTCGAGCCGGTCAACAGGTCGGCCCCTTCGGCGAAGGGGGCCTGGAAGTGGGGACCGTACAGGCCCAGTACGTGGGCCATGTCCACCATCAACACCGTGTCGAGCTGCAGTTTGTCGATCATGCGGCGCAGGTCGGCAACGGGTTCCCGGTGCAGGGTCATGCTTTTGCCCAGAATCACCAGCTCGGGTTGGTAGCGTTCCAGCAGCGGGCGGCAGGCGGCCACATCGATGGTGTAGGGGTTGTTGGGCAGCACGGGAAAGTTGATCACCGCCGGGCGCTCGGTGACCGGATCGCGCATGATGTAGTCGCGCAAGGCCCCCATGGGCTGGGCGCTCAAATGACCGCCCTTGATGATGTGGTGGTTCATCACATGGCGCAGGCGGCGTTGTTCGCTCTTGCGATCGGCGCGATTGATGTGGTCCACCATGGCGCTGAAAACGACCATGTTGGCCATCTGGCCGGAAACGGGGCGGGTTTCCACTTGGCGGCAGCCGAGAAAAAGGGCCATCTCCCGGGCCAGGGCGGCTTCCACCGCCGCGATGAAGTCGGTGCCCTGGTAGTAGAACACCTCGGCGTCGGCAAAGGCCTTCACCTTTTTGTGTTCCGCGTAGCGGCCCGCCGGGTCGGTGATGGAGAGCAGGCGCACCAGGCGCGAGGGGGTCTGTTCCGACGGAATCAGGTTGATGCACTGCTCCTGGCGCCAGCGGTGGTTTTCGACGGCTCGCTGTACCCAGTGGCGCACCCGGTTGGCGGCCTCCTCGCGGTTGCGTTCTATCGCAGCGGCCTGTTGCTGCCGACGATAAAGGGCCCATGTGATGGGTCGGGCGAAGGGGGGCGCTTCGCTGCGCAGCAGGTAGGGCATGACGCCGGCCCGCAGGGGTTTGCCGCGTACGTCGATGGTGACGATCTCTCCTTCCGCCACTTGGCTGTCGATCAGCACCAAGGCGATGGCGCGGCGCTCGGTGCGCTCGGTCATTACCGCCGAGAGCCCTTGCCCTTCGAACACCCAGTGGGGCACCATGGTACCGCTGGTGACCCATCCGATTTGTTGCTTCCCTTGGAAGACCGCCGCACCGGCGCGGGCGATCCCTTTGTCGATCACTTCCACGGTGCGCAGCATGCGGGGCAGATCGGGCAACCGGTGGAAGTTGCCCTCCAGGAAAGCCCGCTGGGCCATGAATTGGCGATGGAGCGGGTTCTGGCCGATGAAATCGCCCTTCAACGGAGAGAAGCTCACGGCATGCCGCGCCAGTGGCGAAGCAAAGACGGGGATGGTGTCGCCCGCCGGATCGGCGCCCAGTTCGTGGCCGTACAAAGGGAGCCCCGCTTCCAGGCGCAACGTGTCCCGCGCGCCGAGACCCACGGGATGGGCGCCCTGGTCCAGCAGGCGATTCCAGAGATCGGTGACGGCGGTGGCCGGCAGAAACAGCTCGAAGCAGAGGGGCTCGCCGGTGTAACCGGTGCGTCCGATCCATACTTCAACGCCGGCGCAACGGGCGATGCTCAAGGCGTTGCGCCGGGGCTCGGGCAAGGCGCCGTCTTCCAGCAATGCCGCAAGCATCTTTTTGGAACGCGGCCCCTGGAGGCTGAGCATGGCCATGTCCATGGTGACGTCTGTTAGACGCACATCCTGGAAATGTGCCCGCACCTGTTGTAAGTGATCCCAGTCGGCCGGGCGATTGGCGGCGTTGACCACCAGCAGGTAACGGTCTTCGAAGAAGCGGTAGAGATAGGCATCGTCCAGGGCGCCGCCGTCGGGGGTGGCCAGCAGGGTGTACTGGCTTTCGTTGAGCTCCAGGGCGCCGGCGTTGTTGGTCAGCACATGCTGCAGGAAAGGCAGTGCTTCCTTGCCCGTGATGGTGAAACGGCCCATGTGGGAGACATCGAACAAACCGGCGGCGCGCCGGGTGGCCAGATGCTCCTGGAGGATGCCGGCGCTGTAGTGCAGCGGCATTTCCCAGCCGCCGAAGGGCACCATTTGGCCGTTCAGCGCCTGATGCCGGGCGAATAGCGGCGTGCGCAGCAAGGATGCCATGGGCGGGAATCCTTTCTTCTATGGTTTGCTTATGAAAACCAGTACATCACGCCCCGGAAGAGCGCCCACAGAAGCGCCAGGGCGGTCGCCAGCATGCAGCCGGCGGCCAGCAGCCGGTGAGCCAGCTTTTCGCGGATTCTCTCGTGATACCCCAGGGCCAAGGCCATCAGGGCGCCGGTGGCCATGCCGCCGATGTGGGCCCAATTGTTGATGCCCTGCACCAGGAGGCCGAACACCAGGATGAACAGGGCCCAAATGCCGACCTGCTTGTAGATGGTCTGTCCGAAAATGCCGCCGCGGCTGCGGCCGTAGTACAGGGCCGCGCCGATCAGGCCGCAAAGGGCCGCCGAGGCGCCGATGGTCAGGGGGATGCCGGCCATGTAGGAGATCCAGAAACCGCCCATGCCGCTGAGGGTGTAGATGGCGAAATATCGGTAGGGGCCGAAGAGCTGGGTGATCAGGGGACTGATGTGGTACAGCGCCATCATGTTGAAGAAGATGTGCAGCACGGAGCCGTGCAGATAGTTGGCCGTCAGCAGGGTCCACCAGCCGGCCGATTGGTTCATTAAAAGGGTGCCGGTGGCGCCCAGGACCGCCAGGCTGCGGTGGTCCGGCGCTAGCAGGCCGAAGGGGTTGAGGCCCATGCCCATCATGCGCGGATTGAGCAGCAGGCTTATCAAGTACATGCCGATGTTGACGTAGATGACGATGAGCACCAACGACTCTCCCGATCCCCACCCCCGGGTCAGGGCGTTGTTCTTCAGGCGCGAGCCGGGCGAAGGAATGCCGCAATGGGGACAACGGGCTTCATCGCTGCTGACCAGCTTGCGGCAGTTGGGGCACAGAATCGAGTTGCGCACGGGACGGTTGTTCATAACGACTTTCGGTTGCGGTGTTCATGGTTTATGCAGGCAAACCCCGCCGCCGGCGTTGCAGCCGGCCCCTTGCCGTGGTTGCAAAGGAAGCGCACGCGCTCAACCCCACAGCACCGGATTGTCGTCCAAATGGTCGGTGACGGTACGGCCGATCCGGTCCATGGCGGCCAGGTCCTCCGGGGATAGGCGGACATCGCCCGCGGCGGCATTCTGGACGGCCTGTTCAGGATTGCGTGCGCCGGCGATGGCACATGTGTCGGGCTGGGCGATCACCCAGGCCAGGGCCAGTTGCCCCAAGGTGATTTCATGTTTGGCGGCGATGGGGCGCAATTGTTCCAGGGCCGCCTGCACACGTTGGAAATGGTCGGGTTGGAACAGGCGGTTGCCCGATCGGTGGTCCCCTTTTTCGAATTGATGGTCGGGACCGAATTTTCCCGTGAGCAGCCCCTGGGCCATGGGAGAGTAGGCCAGCACCGTCATGCCCTGCGCCTGGCAATAGGGCGCCGCTTCCTTTTCCATGCCGCGCCAGAAGAGGGAGTAGGGCGGTTGGAGGCTTTCGATGGGGCCGTAGCTTGCCGCTTCGGTCATCTGCTCCCGATTGAAATTGGAAACCCCGATGGCGCGGATTTTACCCTGTTTTTTCAGATCCACCATGGCCCGCATGGTCTCTTCCAGCGGCACCTTGGGGTGACCGAAGGAACCCGGCGGCCAGTGGATTTGGTAAAGATCGATGTGGTCGGTGGCCAGGTTTTTCAGCGAGCGCTCGCAGGCGGCGATCACCTGGTCGTATTTGAGGTGGTTGGAAAACACCTTGGTGGCCAGCACCACCTGGTCGCGCACGTCGGAAAGCGCCTGGGCGACGATTCTCTCGGAATGGCCGTTGCCATATACTTCGGCCGTATCGAAGGTGGTGATGCCGGCATCCAGTGCCGCGCGCATGGCCCGTCGCGTCTGGTTGTCGTCGATGCCGGTCCACATCGCCTTGCCGGCTTGCCAAGTGCCCATGATGATGGTCGAAAGTTGAATGTCGGTGCTTCCCAACCGTCTGTGCTGCATCCTCGCCTCCCGATGATGATTGACATTCTTTTTAACACAATTGTATATCAAAAGCATCCTAAACTGTGCATTTCCCCATGGGAGTCAACCCGGTATGCGCACCCGTGAAAGACTGACCTTCCTGTTGTTCATCATCGCCTTGCTGCTGCCGGCGGGCTGTGCCGCCGTCCGCGGAACGGGACTGGTCGACAGTTCCCCCGCCATGGTGGCCGAGTGCCGCTTTCTGGGGATGGTGACGGAAACCGCCGATGCCGGGCAAGTGTCGGTTTTCTGGGCGCGCCGGTCCATGCTGCGGGCCGTGACCAACCGCGCCGCGCAACTGGGCGCCACCCACCTGGTGTGGCTGCATCGAACCGACAACTCCGCGGCCGCCCAAGCCTATCATTGCTCCCCTTGACCCGTTCCGCCGCCAAAGCGCGACAACCGGTCACGGCCGGCGACAAGCCGACCTTTCAAGTGGCCGTGCGCACCCTGGTTGATTTCCTGCTGCGCTGCGGCGACCTGCGCTTGAACGACATGGCCGGCGCCGGCGCCCTCGAGGGCATTCGGGCCCACCAGCGCGTCCAGCAACGGCGCCCGGACCATTACCAAGCGGAGGTGCCGGTCCAGCACACCATCCACCACCCATCGTTCGATCTGAGCATCGGCGGGCGCATCGATGGTGTGCTGCAGCATGATAACGGAGCGGTGGTCGAGGAGATCAAAACCACCCGGCGCCCCCTGAAGGAGGTGGCGGCGGCGCCGTCGCCCGTGCATTGGGGACAAGCCCAGTGCTATGCCTATTTATGGGGAATGCAGGAAGGATTGGCGACGGTGGAGGTGCACCTGACCTATGTGCATGCCGAAAGCGGCAAGGAGCGGGTGCTGGCGCGGTCCATGGCCATGGCCGATTTGACCCTCTTTTTCGAGGGATTGATGGCGCGTTACCTGCCCTGGTTGGAGCGGCACGCCCAATGGTTGCGGACGCGGGACCAGAGCCTCAAAGGGCTTGCGTTTCCCTTCGGCGCTTATCGCACCGGGCAGCGGGAGATGGCCGTGGCGGTATATCGCGCCGTGCGGGATGCGGGACACGCGATGATCCAGGCGGCCACCGGCATCGGCAAGACCATGGCCGCCCTGTTTCCCGCCATCAAAGCCCTGGGTGAAGGCCATGCCAGCAAGGTGGCTTTCCTCACGGCCCGCACGACGGGCTGCATGGCGGCCCGTGACGCCCTGCGCACCTTGGCCGAGGGCGGCATGCGGCTCAAGTGGGTGGTGCTGACCGCCAAGGAGAAGATCTGTCTGTCGGAGACCTTCAATTGCGATCCGGAGGCCTGCCCCTTCGCCCAAGGGTATTATGATCGGCTCAACGACGCCTTGGCCGCCGCCCTGGCGCAGGACGCACTGCACCGCGAAGCCATCGAAACCCTCGCGCGGGAGCATCGCGTGTGCCCCTTCGCCTTCTCCCTGGAACTGCTCGATTGGGTCGATTGCATGGTGGGGGACTACAACTATGCCTTCGATCCCCACGTCGTCCTGCGGCGCCTTTTCGGGGACGAAGGGGTGCGGCCGGCGGTTTTGGTGGATGAAGCGCACAATCTGGTGGATCGCGCCCGGGAGATGTTTTCGGCCCGCCTGGACCTGGCGGCGCCGATGGCCTTGCGGCGCCGCGTGAAGGATGGGGCGCCCGGTCTCCATCGGGCCCTGGGCCCCATCCAATCCTGGATGCGGGCGCGGCGCGACGATTGCCGGGCCGCCGGCGGTACATGCGTCGAGCGCTGCATGCCCGGTACCCTGGTGGACAGGCTTTGGACCTTCATGGGCAAGGCCGATCGCTGGTTGCGGCGCAATCCGGCCGATCCGCTGCGAATGGAGGTGCTGGACTTTTTCTTCCAATGCCACCGGTTCGTGAGCGCCGCCGCCCAGGATGCCGATGCCTACGCCGCCATCGCTCGGTGCGAGGGCCGCGACTTCGAGATCAAGCTGTACTGTCTGGATCCTTCCTTCGCCCTGCAAGCGTGCTGGCGGCGCTGCGGCGGCGCGGCGCTCTTTTCCGCGACCTTGACGCCCGCCGACTATTTTTGCACCACCCTGGGGCTGCAAAGCGAGACGGTGCGGCTCGCCCTGGCGTCCCCTTTTCCGCGGGACAACCTGGCGGTCTTCGTGACGCCGCGAATCTCCACCCTTTACCGGCAGCGGGCCGATTCCTGCGCCGCCGTGACCCGGACCATCGGGGCCATGGTGTGCGCCCGGCCGGGCAACTATCTGCTGTTCTTTCCTTCCTACGACTACCTGGCCATGGTGCACCATTGCTTCTGCGAGTGCTTTCCCCAAATGGCCACATTGGTGCAGACCAGCGGCATGGCTGAAGTGCAACGGGAGGATTTCCTGTCCCGATTCGACGATTCGGGGGAGGCGACCCTGGTGGGTTTTGCCGTCATGGGCGGGATTTTCGGCGAAGGGATCGATTTGAAGGGCGAGCGGCTCTCCGGGGCGGCCATCGTCGGTGTCGGGCTGCCCGGCATCGGCACCGAGCGGGAGCTGATCCGGGAACACTTCGACCGCACCCGGGGCAGCGGTTTCGCCTTTGCCTACCAATACCCCGGGATCAACCGCGTGTTGCAGGCCGCGGGACGGGTGATCCGTTCGGAAAGCGACCGCGGCGCGGTGCTGTTGGTGGACCAGCGTTTTTTGACGCCGCGCTACCGGTCCTTGTTGCCGTCCACCTGGCACGTCCAGCAGGTGGCGGATGCTGCCGCCCTGGGCGGTGCCTTGGCCGATTTCTGGCGCGGATGAGGATTGTGCAGGCGATTTTCGGGCACAGGACGGACGGGACCCAAGTGCCTGGTTTTCCGGGCATCGGCGCGCCTGCGCAAAAAACGGCCGGGGCGGGCGCAATCCGCCTCACATTCCGATTCAATTGTCCGATATACTAAAGAAGCCTTGTCCTGCGGGAGGAGGGCCTTCCGCTACGCATTGGTGTCCATCAAGACATCCTTTGCATTGCCCAGGCAATATTGCCGCCAGGCGCACTCCGTTTGATCGCAATCTGCATTGCCGCGCCGAAAGCAGTCGGTGAGCCCTTCGGTGCGTTGCAAGCTGCGGATCATGGCGGTGATGTCCACATAGCGGCGGTTGTGGTTGCAGGTTTCCGTCATGCCGGCCATGCATGGCGCGGCCGGCGAAGATCCGGTTTTGTCCCCCTGGGTTCCCGAGTCCATTTTGAATTGGTCGGTCATGTCAGAGATCCAATCTGTCGTGCTGAATGTCAATTGCAATGGCAAGCCGATGGGGTGTCCTTTCTTTTGATCGCTGGCTCGCGGGTTCATGTTGATGGGGCCTGCCACGGTATCCGGGAATAAATCCCGAGCAGATCGGGAATTACCCCCAGACACTTTAGCAGGCCGGTAGCCAAATTTTTACGAATACCCCCAAAATCCGTCAGGGAGCCCCGTGCCGCTGACCGCTCAGCATACATTCAAAGCGCTGGCAAAGGGGGATGCAATCTGAAAACGACTCTCCTCGGAAAAATCCACCGCCATGTAGACGTTGCTCTCTCTGCGGGACAGTTGCATGCTTTGAATGTTCTGCAGCATAGTGCAGGTTTTGAGGCACTCATCTTTGGGCATGTAGCGATTCGGGCAGTCTTTGCACGGAGACGAGATCATACGGGGCTCCTTTCGTCGAAATGAGGTTCTAACTTCTCGAAACCATGATGTATTAATATCTCAACCATGGATTCTGGAACGACTATACAGAGCGCCGCAGGGGGTGTCCATGAGGCGGGGGATTCATTTTTATGGGGTGTTCATCCCAGGTCGGGGAATCGGCCTAGTGTCCATCCGGAAACGGCATCTTGCGGTTCATCACTGCTGAAGCCGGGGCCGGGCGGTTATTCTTTCCACAGGTCGACATCGATCAGGCCCAGGCGGGCGGCATAACGCACCAGCTCCATGGCGCTGTGGATGTCCAGCTTGCGCATGATGTTGGCGCGGTGGTTTTCCACCGTCTTGATGCTGATGTGCAATTGATCGGCGATGTCCCCTTTGGAAGCGCCTTCGGCCAGCATGCGCATGATCTCCTGCTCCCGCGGCGTCAACTTGCCGTAACCGGCGTCGCTGACCTTGGCCTCTTTGACCGGTGACTGCATCAGCTTGGCCACCACCTCGTGGGAGATGGAGCTGTCGAGGAAATATTCCCCCGAGGCCACCGCGTCCAGGGCTTGGGCCAGGCGTTCCGAAGCGGACTCCTTGACCACGTAGCCCGTGGCGCCCGATTGAAAGGCCTCCACGATGTAGTCGATCTTGGCGTGCATGCTCAGGATCATGATGCGGGTGCGCGGGAGCTGGTGGCGGATCTGGCGGGCCAGCGACATGCCGGACGCGTCGGGCAGCGAAATATCGAGCAGCACCACATCGGGTTTTAGCTTTTCGGCCTTTTCCAGTCCCTCGCGGCCGGTGCCGGCTTCATCCACCACCTCGAAGCGGTTGTGACGCGCGATGATGGTTTTGATGCCCTCCCGGAACAGGGGGTGGTCGTCAATGATCAGAATGCGCCGTTTCGCCGCCACTGAGCTGCTCCTTGATCGGAATGGTGATGAAAATGCCGGCCCCTTTGCCGGGCCGCGAACGGATATCGATGGTGCCATCCAGCAACCCCACGCGCTCGACCATGCTTTGCAGGCCCATGCGTTTTTCCTGGTAGGCGTGGTCGCGCCAATGGTCGATATCGAAACCCTTGCCGTCATCGACGATGCGCAGGATCAGATTGGGCGAGGAGGCCACCAGGCGGATGGTGACGCCTTTGGCGGCGGCGTGCTTTTTGACATTGTGCAACGCTTCCTGAATCAGACGGTAGATGTTGATCTGGATATCTTCTCCCAGCGCAAGGTCATCCAGCCCGGCGGCGATGAAATCGATCTTCAAGCCGTTTTGCTGGGCGAAATCCTCGCAATAGAGAAAGAGGGTGCGCACCAGGCCGAACTGATCCAGACCGGGCGGGCGCAAGTCGTAGGCCAGATTGCGCACTTCGGAGATGGACCGTTGCAGGATCTGCAGCGTCTCCTCCGTCTGGCGCTGAGCGTCATTGCCGGCGGCCGATTCGTTGGCGAACAATGTTTGCAGTCGGATTTTGAGCGAGGAGAGGTCCTGGGCGATGTGGTCGTGCAGGTCCCTTGCGATCCGTGCCCGTTCGTTTTCCTGGGCCTTGAGCAGGGCATAGGTCAAGGTGCGGATCCGGCGGCGGTTCTGCCGCCGTTCGGTGACGTCCACCCCGACACATAGAAATTCGGCGATTTTACCGTCGGCGTCCAGGATGGGCCGATTGGTCCAGGCCACCCAGACCCGTTCACCGTTGCGGCGCCGGTTTTCCAGCTCGTCGGTCTTGAACTGCTCGGGGCGGGTGAGGAAGGCGTCGACCATGGAAGTGATGCGGCGTCCCGTGCTGTCCACTGTGGGCAGAATGGTCTCCCACAGGGTGCGTCCCAGGATCTCCTGCTCCGTGTAACCGAAGAACTGCTGAGCATACTCGTTGAAAAAACGGATGACCCCGCGGGTGTCGAACCGGATGATGATGCTGTTGGCGTTCTGCACCAGCTCGCGATACTTGGCCTCGCTGCGGCGCATGGCCTCTTCGGCCTGTTTGCGCTCCTCGATCTCTTGTCGCAACTGCTCATTGGCTTCGGTCAGCTCGGCCGTGCGGGCCTTGATCCGCTCCTCCAGGCGGCCGCGGTGGTTGCGCAACTCCTCTTCGTTCTTTTTGCGCTCGTGAATGTCCATCATCATCGCATACTTGGACACCGTGCCGTCCAGGTGACGGATCGGCGCGTTGAGCACATAGTACCAGCGCATATCACGGGGGCTGATCAGCTCCCAGGTGACCGTTTCGCCCTTGGTAATGCGATGGTTGATACACCAGGGGCACACGCTGCGGCGACCGAAGGCCTCGTAGCACAGTTCGCCGGTGGCATCATGGCCCAGGTGCCGAATCATGCGGTCGTTGAGGAATTCGATGCGATAGTCGGCCGAACAGATGTAAATCAGGCCCTCGAAGGCGTCCACCATGGCCTTGAACAGACGGTCGTTTTCTTCGAGAATGGCGCCCAATTGTTCCGGGTCGATTTCAAGCAGGTCGTCGGCGGGGCCATGACGCAGTAACGTCTGCAAACGCTCCCAGGGACTGGATGGCGGCATATCGGTGTCAACCTGCATAAACACTCTCTGCATCCGGCCTTGCGCTCCGAGCACCGGCCGGTGCACAACGAACAAGTTCAGATACTTGCGGGAAAAAAACGCCCCCTAATGTGCCACGAACAGGGCTGAAAGAAAAGGAAAAAATCGCTTGCCGCTGCGGCTTTACTTAACCGATGATTTGTGCCAATTTGTGATC
The DNA here is from genome assembly GCF_022968795.1 of Desulfatitalea alkaliphila. Lineage (GTDB taxonomy): Bacteria > Desulfobacterota > Desulfobacteria > Desulfobacterales > Desulfosarcinaceae > Desulfatitalea > Desulfatitalea alkaliphila. Next base: position 39,034 of record NZ_JALJRB010000003.1, on the reverse strand, counting down.
CGCCGGAAATCACCGCTCCGAAATGATCGATTGCGGGCAAGCCGTGGCGGCCGGCTCACTTTTCGACCCGACATTGCAAAGGAGCCTTTGCTATGAAAACCCGAGAGGCCATCATCTCCTTTTCCCAAGGCGAAAAGGTCAAGAGTGGATTGATCTGGTGCTCCCACTGCGTTCAGATCATGCAGAACCTGCCCATGCCGGAGCAGCAGGGCGCGCAACGGGTGTTGCAGGGCCTGATCGCCATGATCGCCAACGAGGCCCAGGTGGCGCGCCAAGTGTCCGGTGATGCGGTTTGGTTGGAAGTGGACAAGCACCTCAACAACGCGCGGGTCATGGTCGATTCGGGGATCGGCCAGGAGGCCGACTTTCACTTCACCCAGGCCCTTTCCCAGGTCAATCGCATCAGTCAGCGGGCCATGACCCATTTGATGGATGAGGGGTTGATGTCCTAAGGCGGCCTCGTTTTTACGGCCCTGTGCTTTGACGCCGGGCTACAGACCCCGAGGGAGGTGTGCAATGGGAACCGTTCTGCTCTATGTGACCACCAAGGACAAGGCCGAGGCGCGGGCCATCGGTCGCGCGCTGGTGCAGGCCCGTTTGGTGGCTTGCGTCAATATTTTCGATGGCATGAACAGCCTCTATCTGTGGGAGGACCAGGTGCAGGACGACCAGGAGGCGGTGCTCATCGCCAAGACCACCGAGGCACGCGTGCCCGATGTGGTGGCGGCGATTCAGGAACGCCACAGCTACGAGTGCCCCTGTATCGTGACGCTGCCTGTGACCGGCGGCAACCCCGCCTTTCTCCAGTGGATCGCCGACACCACTCAAGTTCAATAAGGATTGCGACAGCGATGAAAGACGACCGCGGGTTGTACTACTACCCCTTTCCGCAGAACAAACGGGTGCGCATGTATGTGCGCGAGAACGCCGAGGGCGTCGCCTTCCGCATGTGGAACCAGGACGATCCCGAGTTGTGGGAAAAACACGGTTGGGTTCCCTGGGATGCCATTGTCCAGGCCCAAGCCATGTACAAAGGGGGCGCCTTCGATCCCCGCAAGGCCTACGACCTGAATCTGGCCAAGGCGTTGCTGCGGGATGAAGGATGACCCCCCTGCGAGGCCCGCGGCGTCTCCTCGTTACGTCAGCAGAGCCTTGATTTCCAGAAATTCCTGCAGGCCGTAAGGGCCGAACTCACGGCCGTGACCGGACTGTTTGTAGCCGCCGAAGGGGGCCTGCGGGTGAAAGGCGCCGCCGTTGATCGCCACCTGGCCCGTGCGCAGGCGGCGGGCCACCCGCAGGGCGCGTTCCGGGTCGCCTGACCAGACGGCACCGGCCAAACCGTAGATGGAGTCGTTGGCGATCTTAACCGCCTCCGTTTCGTCCTTGTATGGCATGATGGAGAGCACCGGCCCGAAGATCTCCTCGCGGGCAATGGTCATTTCCGGGGTGACATCGGCGAAGATGGTCGGCGCCACGAAATAGCCTTGCGCCAGTCCCTCCGGCGGCGTTTCGCCGCCGCACACCAGGGTGGCGCCCTCGGCCAACCCCTTGCGAATATAGGCGCGCACCTTGTCCCGCTGCCTGTCACTGATCAGAGGCCCCATATAGTTGGCCGTATCGGATGGATCACCCACCTTCACCCGGGCGGCCGATGCGCGGGCCAGGGCGATGATCTCCTGTTGCCGATTGGCGGGCACCAGCATGCGCGAAAGGGCGCTGCACGTCTGGCCGGAATTCAAAAAGATGTCCTTGATGCCGTGGGGAACGGCTTTTTCCAGATCGGCGTCGTCCAGAAGGAGGTTGGCCGATTTGCCGCCAAGCTCCAGCGTGACACGTTTGATCGAACGGGCGGCCAACTCACCGATGCGCCGCCCCGCGGCGGTTGAGCCGGTAAAAGAGATCAGGTCCACTTCGGGATGGCGGCACAAGGCCTCGCCCACCACCTGCCCGGCACCGGTCACCAGGTTGAAGACCCCCGGTGGCAACCCCGCATCGGCCATGATTTCGGCCAGTAGGAAAGCATTCAAGGGGGCTTCGCTGCTCGGTTTCACCACCATGGTGCAGCCGGCCGCCAAAGCCGGTGCCACCTTGCCGGCGATCTGGTGCAAGGGATAGTTCCAGGGGGTGATGAACGCGCAGACCCCCACCGGTTCACGCACCACCCGCACATTGTCGAAGTGGTCCTCCTGCGGTGGTCGGGCGCCGATTTCGGCGTAGGCGGCCATGGTCATGGCCGGTACGGTGGCTTGGATGCGGGTGGCCCACTTGATCGGCATGCCCAGTTCGCGGCTGATGGTTTGCCCGATCTCGTCCCGGCGGGCCGTCACCGCCTCCGCGATCCGGCCGATCACCGCCGCCCGTTCCACCGGCGGCACGGCGGACCAGACCGCAAAGGCCCGGCGCGCGGCCGTCACCGCACGGTCCACATCCGCATCCGTTCCGGCCGGCACCCGTCCACAGGCTATTTCGCTGAACGGATCGATCACGTCTATGGTTGCCTTAGCCGTCGGGGTTTCCCACCGGCCATCGATGAACAGTTTGTCGTAGATTTTCATCGCGCAATCTCCTTGTTCTTCATGCTCCCACGCGACGGGGCATGGAGTGTTGCAGTTTCACCGCCCCGGCCGGACCGTCAGCGCTCCACCGCAACATGGACAGGGGGTGCGTCCAGTGGTGTGGTATCGGATTGTTCGCGGTCCGCCTCGCCTTGCGCTCGGTTAGGGCCGCCGATCAGGGCTGTAGAAGGATCGTCACGCGCACCAGTTCGATGCGGTCCGACCATGCTCCCGAACGGGACCGGGCCGTGCCGACCAGTCTTTGCCCATCTTCGGACAGCTGCAAATCCATGCGGCCCCGGGGTTCCCATCCGAAGGGCGTGGCATCGGCGGAGTAGCGATAGTGCAATTGGAGCGCGCCGTTCTCAACGGTGCCTTCCCCATGCCAATTGGCGGGCCTGTCGGCCACGGCTTCATAGCCGATCGCCTTGACGCTATTGGATTCGCTGAAGATGAGAATGACGTTGTGCGGGTCGGGATGGGTCGTTTTGGTCCAAGCCCCGGCGATCTCCATGGCGTGTCCCGGGTGACCGAATATCAACAGAATGGCGGTGATCGCCATGATAAATGCGAGTTGTTTCATTGGCTGCCTCCCGCGTTTCTTGCCTGATGACTGCTGCCATGGGCAGCGCCGAACGGCAAAGAGTGCAATAGTGATAAAACCATAAGGCGGCTTTTTCGCAGGTGCAACCTCGGCGGCCTACTTCTTCGCGAATGAAATGAAATGATTTATAATCCGATGGTTGTTGTATGGTGCGAATGCCGTGAATGGTAATGCCGCGAATTGCACGAATGCTGCGAATGCCCCGAATTGTACGAGTGGTGAGTATGGAGCGAATAGATGGCAGGGAGCGTTGAGCGACCGCCGGCGGGTGGGCCGGGGGAGAACCGGCGACGTCCCTTTTACGGTTGGAAGAATCCCTCTCTTCAATTGAAACCGATCCAATCGATAAGCATTCACCCTATAACAGGGAGCAGGTCGAAATGGATACCGATGGCCATTGTAGGTGCTGTAGGGGCACGGCATGCCGTGCCCTTGATGGATGTTGGGGGGAACCGGGCACGGCATCATAGAGGATCGGGTCTTATTGGGCACGGCGTGCCGTGCCCCTACGGGTTGGATGTGGGGCGGGTGGCACTGACAACTGGTTGCCAGTGTTGCGCAGCAACAAGAGGTCATGAGCATCTCACCCGCCACCGGCAAGGCTGATAGCGGTCACTCCAGATGCACAAACAATAAAATTAAGACTGCCCGCCAACGGCGGGCTCCGCGGGACAATGGCTACCTGATCCAAATCCTTTCCACTTGATATCTACATGCGATTGTCCTGCAATTGTAATTGCTGCATATTGACAACCTGCGGCAAACCGTCTACAAAAACGCGCACAAGTTGCGTGCCCGGCTTCGCTCCCTTCTTCTGTCCTCTCTGTTGATACGACCCGCCGCCCGATCCGTTCAAAACGCCTGAAGCGGTCGCCCGGTTCACGCGCCATTCGGCCGGCCCCACTGAACATCCCGCAAGCGACAGCGCCGTTCCATCCCCCGTCCCTGCATGCGCGCTTACGGCGTTCACCCTCCGATGCGACCATGGCAGGCGCGATTACATCCTCAATGTCCTCACGGACGGTCCGAACATGGACGGTCGAAAGGTGCTACCTGAAACCTCGGTCAATCTTTGATCGAAGGTTTACCGTTAAGGCGGTTAAAAAATGCGGTTTTAAGCGCTTCTGAAAACATTATCCAAATAATCATTGACAAATTGCCGCTGTAGCAGCAAATTTGGATCGAATATTTTTAATTCGACAAATCCGAAACTTAAACTTGTTGAAGTTGCTGCCATGGCGGTAAAAATAAGCAAAGACAAAATCCTGCAAATTGGGCCTATCGTTCATTTCCACCGCAAACTGGCAAAGCTGTCGCGGGTGGATCTATCCAACATTGCCGGTGTGGGCAAAACGGTTGTCTATGACATCGAAAACGGCAAGGAGACGGTTCGCTTGAATACCTTGTGCAAGGTTCTGGAAGCCCTCAATATCTCCATATCCCTGGAAAGTCCTTTAATGGATCGTTACAAGGCGGAGGACGATGCGCAAAGCTGATGTGTTCATGCATGAGGTTCACGCCGGCATCCTGGAGGAGCTTTCGCCGGGAACGCGCTATCGGTTCACCTATGATCCGGTCTATGAAGGGTCACCGGTTTCTTTGACGGCTCCGGTCAGACCCGAGCCCTACGAGTTCGAGGTTTTTCCTCCGTTCCTGGAGGGTTTGCTGCCCGAAGGGTACAACCTGGAGGCCCTGCTGCGTGCTTTGAAAATCGACCGGCGGGATCTTTTCAGTCAGCTGCTGGCAGTGGGGAAAGATATGGTTGGTGCGGTAACGGTGCGGGAGGCGGAATGAGCATCTGCCCCATTACCTATGAGGCGTGCGAGGGAAAATATTCGCTGCGGGGCCTGCAGAAACTGTCCCGAAGCCTCAAACAGCTCCAGGATCTACCCTATTCTGCTGCAGATCAGGTTTTTGAGGCCGCAGCCCGTGCACCTAGAATGTCCATCCAGGGTGTGCAGCCCAAGCTCAGTGCCGTCTTGAATACACGCAAGAACGGGTTCAGGTTTGTGGATAAAGGTGGCCGTTATATTTTAAAGCCTCAAAACCCCCAGTACAGACATCTGCCGGAAAACGAGGACTTGTCCATGCGCCTGGCAGCCACATCCGGCATTTCTGTACCGCTTCACGGGTTGGTCTATTCAAAAGACGGCTCCATGACCTATTTCATCAGGCGATTTGACCGGGCCGGCACGAAAAAGTTTGCCGTGGAGGACTTCGCGCAGCTATTGGGGCTGAGCCGGGACACCAAATACGACGCTTCGATGGAAAAAGTAGCACAGGTGATTGACCGGTATTGCACCTTTCCTTCAGTCGAAAAAATAAAACTGTTCAAGCTGACGCTGGTGAATTATCTGATCGGCAACGAAGACATGCACGTGAAAAACTTTTCACTGATAACCCGGGAGGGCAGGGTGGAACTGACACCCGCCTATGATATTTTGAACACCTCCATCGTGCTGTCGGAAGTACAAGAGGAGATCGCCCTGCCGATTAAAGGCAAAAAGCGCAAGCTGACGCCGGAAATTTTGATTGATTATTTCGGCCGGTTTCGGCTGGGGTTGAACCGGAAAATCATTTCCTTGGTGTTGGACGATCTTAAAGGATCGGCGTCTGGATGGGATCACCTTATCGGCGTGAGTTTTTTGCCGGATGAATTGAAAAGCGAATATCGATTGCTGGTGGAAACGCGACGAAAACGGTTGTTGGGTTGAGTCGCAAATCCGCATTGGCCATCCGCGGCCAATCTCAACAGGCAAAAGACGGGATCGCCGGCGTGGCGATTCGCCGGATAGGGTCGGAAGGAATCGTTGTGCGGCAAGGGGAAGAAAAAACGGGGTTGCGGCTGATGTGCTGCCGCAACCCCGTTTTGTTGTCTACTGTTTCAGGCGCTGTTCGATACCGGACACGCCCTTAGAACGGCAGCACCTGGGCGAGCTCTTCGTCGGTGAAATCGAACTTGGCGCCTGTCATGGGTGACGCTTCGTCGTAGAAGAACTGGGGCAAGCGGTCGTCCTTGGCCGTGAAGCCGGCGGTGCGGTTGAAAGCCTTTTCCAGCATGAGGGTTTCCAGACCCAGGCCGAAGACGCGGTCGCTGTTCCATTCGCCGCCCAATTTTCCGGCCATGGCCTCGGCAATGTGCGCCACGGCGTACTTGTGGGTCGAGGTGAGCGGGAAGGAAGCGAAGTGGCACATGAAGTTGTCCACGGCGGCGTAGGCCACCTGCACTTTCTGGGACATCTGTACGCGGCCGGTCTTGTTCATGTCGCCGGCCGAACCGCTGGTGGTGCCGACGGTGTGGTCCGCGCCCATGGGCGAGGTGGCGTAACCCAGGCCGGTGCCTTTGCTGTTGCGCGGGTCGTAGCCGGGCATGCCCTGCTTTTTCACGGTGGGAATGCGCTTGACGCCAAGGTGCTTGCCGACGGCTTCGGTGCCCTGGCCCATGAGCTTGCCGAACTCGGTGCCGTCGATCATCTCCTGGACCAGCGCCTTGGCCTTTTCGCCGTCGCCGAAAGCCAGTTTGCCGCCTTCCATGCACACGCCCAGGGTGGTACCCAGCTCGATGGTGTCGATGCCGAAATCGTCGCACATGCGCTCGATGCGGGCGATGATGTCCAGATCGGCGATCATGCAGTTGGAGCCGATCATGGCCACGGTTTCGTATTCAAAGCCCGAGGTGAGGTAGTTGCCGTCTTTGTCGTTGTAAAGGTTGGAGCAGCGGATGGGGCATCCCGGCTGGCAGGCCAGACCGGTCTTACCGCCGCGCTGGTAGACGTTCTGATGGAACTTGTGGGCGCCGATATCGTTGAGGATGGGGGAACGTTCACCGCTGAAGTTCTTGACCGGCAGGGCGCCGGACTTGCCGGTGACGGCCATGCCCACCATGGTGCCGAAAAAGCGCAGGGCCCGGGAGGTGACCGCGTTGCGGTTGAGCACATCCGCATAGGCCTTCAGGGCGTTGGAGAATCGCGCCTTGTCGGCGTACTCGATTTCGGCCCGCTTGGCCGCCGGATGGACCACGATGGCCTTGAGTCCCTTGCTGCCCATCACCGCGCCGATGCCGCCCCGCGCCAGGGCGCGGCAGGGATGGCCGGTGGAGTGGTCGGTGGTCTGGATGGTGCTGTTCAAATACTGCCGTTCGCCGGCGGCCCCGATGCAGGCCACGGCGATTTTCTCCCCATGGGTCTCTTTGAGCCGGGTCACCAGATCGTAGGTGCCCATGCCGGCGAAGCCGTCTTCCTTGGTCAATGAGGGTTGACCCTCGGCATCGATGGTCAGCACGTAGGCCCCTTTGTCCATGGGCTGTTTTTCGACGATGATCATCTTGATGGCGTGACGGGCCAGCACGGAGCCGATGTTACCGCCCGAGTTGGCCTCTTTGATGCCGCCGGTCAGGGGGCTTTTGGCGCCCACCGAAAGCCGGTTGCCCGTGGGGAAACCGGTGCCGGCCAGCAATCCCAGGGTGAACACCAGTTTGTTTTCCGGCCCCAGGGGATCACAGGTGGGATCGACCTCTTCGTTCAACACTTTGGCCACCAGCCCCCGATTGCCCAGGGTGCGATAATTTTCGGGCAGGGGTTCGACGGTGACCGTGCCGCGTTCCATATCGATACGAATGATATTTTCCATGAACAACTCTCCTTTGGCTAAACAATCAAACCGGTTGTATCAGCTCAGGCTCTTGTGGGCCGATTGCAGCATTTGGGTCAGTTCCTGGCGCGAGGGCCGCTTGGCGGCCGTCATGTAGGTGTATTCGCCCAGGGACAGGGTGATGATTGGGTCGATGTCGGCCGGATTGGGAATCACTTTGTCCGATCGCGGACCGCCGATCTTCAGGTAGAAGTCCCGCAGCGCATCCTTGAATTCCCGACCCACTTCCGCGATGGGGCGGCCGTTGTTGCTTTCCACGCCCAGCATGGCGGCCATTTTGCGCGTCTCGTCGGGAATCAGGTCGGCGTAGAATTCGCACACTTCGGGCATGGCGAAGGCGCAGGCCGTGCCATGGGGGCAGTGGGTGACCGCTTCGATGGAGTGGCCCAGGGCGTGGGGCAGATGGAAGGCGCCGTAGCAGCCCACCAGGATGCCGAAGGTGGCCGCCAGGGCCATCTTTTCACGGGCTTCCAAATCGTTGCCGTTGGCGATGGCCTTGGGCAGGTAGTTGAAAATCATGTCGACAATGGTCAAGCCCCAGGCGGTCAGCATGGGGTTGCGCGCCGCGCCGCCCATGCCTTCGATGGCGTGGGCCAGGGCATCCATGCCGGTGGAAGCCGTCAGTGAGGGGGGCATCTTCACGTGCAGCAAGGGGTCCACGATAGCCACCTTGGGCACGTTCTCATGCTGCGGCAGCACCTTTTTGACGCCCGCCTGTTCGTCATAGACCACTGCGACGGGAGACACTTCGCTGCCGGTGCCGGCGGTGGTGGGAATGCACACATAGGGTTTGAGCAGCGGCCCGATCACCAGGCCCGCATCCAGGGTGCCCACATATTGGTCCAGGTCGCCCGGTTGGGTCAGGCACACGTTGACCGCCTTGCCGGTGTCCATGGCGCTGCCGCCGCCGATGGCCAAAATACCGTCGATGCCGGCATCCTTGGCCATGGCCGTGGCTTCGCGCACGCTGGACAAGGGCACCGACACCTGGGCGTTGCCGTATTCAATCACCTGAATGCCGGCGGTTTGCATGTTTTCGATGATGGGGTCCACAAGGCCTGCATCCTTGACGCCGGGGTCATAGATGCACAGCACCTTTTTGCATCCCAGGCTCAGCATCACCTGGCCGGTTTGGGTGGACGTGCCGTCGCCGAAAATGATTTTGGTGAGGGTGAATACAAAGTTCATAAGCGCCTCCGAAAAAGGATGGGTATAGTGAAGTTGATGGGTTGCAGTGTGGCAGCAGGCGAATGCCTCCGTCGATCCTTGATGAACAAGCTGTGGAAATTGATTGCATGCAAATGGAACACCTACTGTAAGTGTGTCGTCAGCATGTCAATAACCGAAAATGACCCAAGTAGACCGTATAGCGGATTGAACGATATAACGCAAGGAAAATACAACAAAATAGCCTTCTTGTCGCTGAACAAAATTCACAAAACGATGCCCATCCAAGGGGTCGAAAATTATGGCTCATCCGACGGAAACGGACGGAACTTACCCGGGCGCCACAGCGATGTGCGATTTGGCATTTATCCGGATAGGAGGGCAGGTGGGAGCGCTATTGTTGATACCGTTGCCAAAGGTAAGGGCGTTATTACGCCCCTCATTGCTTCGGAGCATCGATCAGACGTTCGCCGAGGGAGGTCACATCGTAACCGGACGGATATTGAAACACCCGCAGATCAAACTCCGGCAGGATGGCCAGCAGGTGATCGAAGATATCGGACTGCACGGCTTCGTAGTTGGCCCACACCTTGTCGCGGCAAAAGACGTATATCTCCAAGGGCAAACCGTGTTCCGTGGGGGGCAACTGGCGGACCAGGAAGGTCATGTCGGTGTTGATCATCGGGTGGTGGCGCAGATAGGCGTCCACGTAAGCGCGAAACGTACCGATGTTGGTTAAACGCCGGCAATTGGCCGTATCTCGGGCATCCGGTCCCAATGCGGCGTTGTGGGTCGCGATCTCTTGATTCTTTCTATTTATGTAGTCGGAGATGTGCCTGATTTTGGCGAACCGCTGCAACATGGAAGGCGTGCAGAAACGAATGGTGCGCATATCGATGTTGATCGACCGCTTGATACGTCGACCGCCCGATTCCTGCATGCCGCGCCAATTCTTGAAGGAGTCGCTGATCAGGGCATAGGTCGGGATGGTGGTGATGGTGCGGTCGAAGTTGCGAACCTTGACCGTGGTGAGCGTGATGTCCATCACGTCGCCGTCGGCGCCGTATTTGGGCATTTCGATCCAGTCGCCTTGCTTGAGCATGCGGTTGGAGATCAGCTGGATACCGGCCACGAAGCCCAGAATGGGGTCTTTGAAGACCAGCATGAGCACGGCGGTCATGGCCCCCAGGCCGCTGAACAAATAGAAGGGGGTACGGTCGAGCAATGTGGCCAGCAACAGCAGGATGGCCAGGAAATAGAGGATGATCTTAACCACCTGGGTGAAGCCGGTCAGCGGGATGTCCCGCGACACCTTGAGTCGCTGATAAATGGCGTGCAGCGCATTGACCAGCGCGTCGACCACCATGACGGCCGCCAGGATCAGATAGATGTTGATGATGCGCGTGATGACCGCTGCAAAGGCGGGATAGGCGTCCAGCGCGACGGGAATGAACAACTGGGCCGTCAAAGCCGGTACCAGCAGGGCACAGTGGCGAAAGACATTCTTTTCCGCCAGCACATCGTCCCAGGTGTTGCTGGTGCGTTGTACGATGCGCGGGATGGTGCGGTTGGCTATACGCCGACTGATTAGGTAGGCGACGATACTCAGCAGTATCACCACCGTGGTGGCGATTACGGCAGTAATGGCGGAGGCGCTGGCGGCTTCGATGGGCAGCTGCTCGATCCAGGATTGCAGTGTTTCAAAGGGGGTCATGAGATTTCACTTATCTTCCGTCGACTTATGCTTCGCCGAATTTTTAAACCTGTTCATGGGGTTTTTAACGGCGGCAATATACACATGTGGGGCGAATTCGTCAAAGCATTGTGATTCGCTATCGAAATCGATTTCTTCAAGTCCATCCAATGTCTCGTTATCTGTGTATTCCAATCTCGATCCCGATCCCGCTCTCGATTCCGATTTCGATTTTGCAAATCGCTGATGGTGCCCTGTGTTCTATCAGGAATGGTGTCGTAGAATTGGGGGTTGCCATCTTTTGGGCGGAGCGCTATGCTGCAATTATAATTACATTCTCGGCGCTGGCGGTTCAACGGTTACTGTCTACACCGTGATTCAGCGTATCCATTCTGTGTACCATCCTGTCTCCAATGGAACCGGCAGCCATTGCGCCTCCCGGCAGGTGCGATCCTTTCATGGTCAGGTGTGACCGGTGGGTCCCTCCGGCCTTGCCTGTCGGTCAATGCAACGGTGGGTCCAAAGGCCAAAGGGGGAGCCCTCCATGATCGAATATGATTCCGTCACCAAAATCTTCGGCATCGGCAAGAAGGCGGTGACCGCCACCGACAATGTCACCTTTACCATCGCGGACGGCGAAACAGCGGTTTTCCTGGGTCCTTCGGGATGCGGTAAAACCACTTTGCTGCGTATGACCAATCGCTTGGAGGCGGTCACTCGGGGGACCATTCGGGTCATGGGGCGGGACACCATGGAGATGGACGCTCAGAAGCTGCGGCTCAGCATGGGATATGTGATTCAGCAGATCGGCCTGTTCCCCAACAAGACCATCGCCGGCAACATCGCCGTCGTGCCGCGCATGCTCGGCTGGGACAGGGGCGAGATCAGGTCCCGGGTGGATGAGCTGTTGGGCATGGTCAACCTCGATCCGGAAATCTACCGCGACCGTTATCCGGCCGAGCTGTCCGGCGGGCAGCAACAACGCGTCGGGGTGGCCCGCGGCCTGGCGGCCAATCCGGACATCCTGCTGATGGACGAGCCTTTCGGCGCCATCGATCCCATCAACCGGGATCAGATCCAGGATGAATTTCTGCGGCTGCAGGGCAAGCTGAAAAAAACCATCGCCTTTGTTTCCCACGACATCCACGAGGCGATCAAGATGGCAGACAAGATCGCCATTTTCAAGGATGGCCGTCTGGTGCAGTTCGACACCCCCGAAGCCATCCTGATGCGACCGGCCAACAAGTTCGTGTCCGACTTCGTGGGCGCGGACCGGGCCTTGAAGGTGCTGGGGCTGCTGCGCATCCGGGATGCCATGAATCCTGAACCCCGCAACCTGGTCCAAGCCGGTGAGGATGCGCCCGGGGTGCTTAAAATGATGGAAGCGCAAAACTTGCCCTTGGCCTTTGTGATCAAAGACAATCGGCCGGTGGGTTACGTGCATCCGAAATTGCTCAAATATGAGCAGGGCCGGGTGGGGGAGCTGGCCGAGAAGTTCCCGGAAACCCTGGGTGCCCGGGAACCGGTGCGCGATGCACTGTCGGCTATGTTGATGCATGACATCACCGCTTTTCCGGTGGTGGACGACAACGGCAATCTGGCCGGCACCATCAGCTACCGGCAGATCCAGAAATCGATCCTGGATCTGTATGCCGATGATCACGAGGAGTCCAAAATCGAATAAAGGACGGTTGCCATGACGCTGTTTGCCTTTTTACAGGACAATCTGGCCCGCACGTTGTTTCTGGCTTGGGAGCATGTCTGGTTGGTGGGCCTTTCCTTGCTGATCGCCATGTGCACCGGCATTCCCATCGGCATCGCCATCACCCGCAGCAAGGATTTGGCGCAGAAGGTGCTCGCCGGTGCCAATGTGATCATGACCGTTCCCTCCATCGCCCTGTTCGGCCTGATGCTGCCCATTCTAGCGATAGTGGGTCACGGCCTGGGCAAGGTGCCGGCGGTGATCGCCCTGGTGCTCTACTCCCTTTTGCCGATCATCCGCAACACCTTCATCGCCATCAAGAATGTGGATCCGGCCCTGGTCGATGCGGGACGCGGCATGGGCATGGGCAAGTGGCGCCTGTTGCGGGAGGTGGAAATTCCCCTGGCGGTGCCGGTGATTCTGGCAGGGCTCAAAACCGCGGCGGTGATGAACATCGGCATCGCCGCCATCGCCGCCTACGTCGGCGCCGGCGGTCTGGGGGTGTTCATCCAGCAGGGGATCGCGCGCTCCCATGAAACCATGATCTTGACCGGCGCGTTGGCAGTGTCCTTGCTGGCGATCGTTGTGGATCTGGCCATGAGTCTGCTGGAGCGGTGGGTCACGCCCAAAGGACTCAAGATATGAAACAGGAGGTCCTGCCATGCAGGCGACCGTGACCAAAGGCTATCGCTTTGTACTCCTGGCCCTGCTTTTCGTGATGGGCATCGGCGCCGAGCGCATCGGGCTGGTGGCCTACATGTCGGACCCGTGGGAACAGGAGTACATCCTGTTCTTGGTGCGCCAGCATCTGTTTCTGGTGTCCATCAGCATGGCCCTGGCCCTGGCGGCCGGCCTGACCGCCGGCATTCTGGTATCGCGCAAGCGTTTTCGCAAGTACGCCGGCGTGGTCATGTACGTGATCGGGCTGGGCCAAACCATCCCTTCCCTGGCGGTGCTGGCCCTGGTGATGAGTTTTTTGGGCATCGGGTCCCGACCGGCCATCTTCGCCCTGTTCATCTATTCCACGCTGCCCATTGCCCGCAATACCCTGGCAGGCATATTGGCCGTTTCGCCGGCCATCATCGATGCGGCCCGGGGGATCGGCATGAACCCGATGCGCATCCTCTGGCAGGTGGAGTTGCCCAATGCGCTGCATGTCATTCTGGCCGGTGTTCGGGTGGCCCTGGTGATCAACATCGGCACCGCCGCCCTGGGATACCTCATCGGGGCCGGCGGGTTGGGCGATTTGATCTTCACCGGCATCAATTTGATGCAGACGGACAAGCTGCTGGCCGGGGCCTTGCCGGTGATCGTGATGGCGCTGGTCGGTGATTTCCTGGTGGAGCTTTTCGGCATCATCGTTATTCCCAAAGGCATTCGCTTGGCTGAGTGAAAGTGCCTGCAAAGAAAAAATAAAGGAGTATCGTATGAAAAGACATTTGCTCATGGCCCTGGCGACAGTGATGGTTTTGGTCTTCTTCACGATATGGGCGGGCGGCGCCCTGGCGCAGGAGAAAGCCATCACCATCGGCGGCAAGAATTTCACCGAACAGTATCTTTTGGTCGAGCTGGCCAAACGACTGCTCGAAAAAGAGGGCTTCAAGGTCACCGCCCGCACCGGCGTGGGCACGGCCATCGCCCGCCAATCGTTGGAGGCGGACCAGATCGACATGTATTACGAATACACCGGCACCGCCTATACGGTTTTCTACCAGGAAGAAGATCCGGCGGTGATGACCGACCCCGTTAAGGTGTACGATTGGGTCCGCCGGCGGGATGCGCAAAAGGGGCTGGTGTGGCTGGAAGCGGTGCGGTTCAACAACACCTACACCATCATGATGCGCCGGGAGGATGCCGCAAAGATGGGCATCAAAACCATCAGTGATTTCGGCAACTATGTGGATCAGAACCCCAAGGAGGTCACCTTTGCCTTGGAAGCCGAGTTCTGGGAGCGGCCCGACGGATTCCGGGCCTTGATGGCGCTTTACCAATTTCGGATGCCGGTGCGCGGCGTCAAGCGCATGGACATGGGGCTGACCTATCTGGCGTTGCGCAACGGTCAGGTGACCGCCGCCACGGGTTTCGCCACCGACGGTCGCATTTCCGGCTTCGACCTGGTGAACCTGGAAGACGATAAAAACTTCTTTCCGGTGTACAATCCCGCGCCGGTGATTCGCAAGGCGGTGTTGGATCAGTATCCGGAGATCCGTGAAGTGCTCAAACCATTGGCCGAGAAGTTGGACACCGACACCATGCAGCGGCTGAACGCGGAAGTGGATGTGGAACACAAGGACGTGAGTCGCGCGGTCGAAGAATGGCTGAAAGAAGTCGGCTTGTTGTAATCCGCCTTACCTTCTTCGCTTTGGCGCCGGCCGGCTGTATTTTTTTTCGGCTGTAGCAAAGAAAAATCTCCCGCAGTGCCGGCGGCTCGGGCATTATCGCCGTCGTACTGCGGGAGTTCTTTTTACGCTTCAGAATCGAACGCGGTCGAAATTAGTAGCGGTAGTGCTCGGACTTGAACGGACCGGTAACCGGAACGCTGATGTAGTCGGCCTGCTCCTTGCTCAATTGGGTCAGGGTGGCGCCCAGTTTTGCCAGGTGCAGCCGGGCCACCTCTTCGTCCAGCGCCTTGGACAATAGGTACACCCCCACCGGCCGATCCTGTTTTTGCCACAAGTCGATTTGCGCCAGGGTCTGGTTGGTGAAGGAGTTGGACATCACGAAGCTGGGATGGCCCGTGGCACAACCCAGGTTCACCAGCCGGCCTTCGGCCAGCATGTAGATGGAGTGGCCGTCGGGGAAGGTGTAGCGATCCACCTGGTCTTTGATGGTGACCCTCTCCACGCCTTCCATTTCATTCAAGGGGTCGACCTGAATTTCGTTATCGAAGTGGCCGATGTTGCAGACGATGGCCTGGTCTTTCATGCGGGCCATGTGGTCGGCGGTGATCACATCCTTGTTTCCGGTGCAGGTGACATAGATATCGCCGATGGGCAGTGCCTGCTCCACGGTCATCACCTTGTAGCCGGCCATCAGGGCCTGCAGGGCGCAGATGGGGTCGATTTCCGTGACCACCACGTTGGCCTTGTGGGCCGACAGGGCCTCGGCCGATCCCTTGCCCACGTCGCCGAAGCCGCACACCACGGCGGTCTTGCCGGCGATCATGACGTCGGTGGCCCGCTTGATGCCGTCCACCAGGGATTCGCGACAGCCGTACACATTGTCGAACTTGCTCTTGGTAACCGAGTCGTTGACATTGATGGCCGACACCAGGAGCTCCCCCTTTTCCGCCATCTGGTAAAGCCGATTGACGCCGGTGGTGGTCTCTTCGGAGACCCCGCGCCATTCCGCGACCACCTTGTGCCAGAAATCGGGCGTCTCTTTGAGGGTCCGCTTGAGCAGGTCGTTGACGAGGCGCAGTTCCTTGTTGTCGGTCAACACATCCAGGATGGACGGATCGTCCTCGGCCTGGTACCCCCGGTGGATCAGCAGGGTGGCATCGCCGCCGTCATCCACCACCAGGTTGGGGCCGCTGCCGTCGGGCCATGTCAAGGCCATTTTCGTGCACCACCAGTACTCTTCCAGGGTTTCGCCCTTCCAGGCGAACACCGGAACACCGGCGGCGGCAATGGCCGCGGCGGCGTGGTCCTGGGTGGAGAAGATGTTGCAGGAGGCCCAGCGTACGTCGGCGCCCAGTTCCCGCAGGGTTTCGATCAACACGGCGGTTTGCACGGTCATGTGCAGGCTGCCGCTGATGCGGGCGCCGGCCAGGGGTTTGTCGGGGCCGTATTTTTCGCGGGTGGCCATCAAGCCGGGCATTTCGTGTTCGGCGATTTCGATTTCGCGCCGGCCCCACTCGGCCAGTCCGATGTCCTTGACTTTATAGTCCTTCTGTCCGTTGTCCATTTTTTTTGCGGCGTTTGCCATATCCATATTGTTCTTGCTTACCTTTCTTCCAAGTAACGGTTGAATGCTTCGGTGATCCGTTCCCATGCGGCAGGCGGCAGATTGGCGCCCAAGTGGCGCACCACCTCCGCTGCAAGGATCGATCCCAGGTGACCACTTGTATCCGGTTCGCAACTGTTCAAGTGACCGTACAAGAAGCCGGCGGCCCAAAAATCGCCGGCCCCGGTGGTGTCTTTGACCGTGTCCACATTGCGGGCGGGTATTTCATGGATGTTGCCGTTGGCCCGGATCAAGGCACCTTCGGCACCGCACTTGACCACGGCGGTTTCACAATGCGCGTGCAGTGCATCGAGCCCTGTCCGCGGGTCCCGCCGCCCGCAAAAGGCGGCTGCTTCATCCTCGTTGGCCAGTACCACGTCCACATAGCGGTCCAGAAGGGACGGCAGGGTTTCGGCGGCACCGTTGACCACTTCGAAGGCCCCCAGGTCGAGGCTGATGGTGCAACCGGCGGTTTTGGCCGCTTCCAGCACTGTCCGGGCCAGGTCCGGGTTGAAGAGCAGGTAGCCCTCGACATGGGCATGGCGGCAGCCCCGGAAGTCATCGACACTGACTTCTTCGGGGGCGAAGGATGCGGCGGCCCCCAAATCGGTGCGCATGGTCCGCTCCGAATCGGGGGTGACCAGGCTGAGGCACCGGGCGGTGGCCGATACGCCGCAGGTTTTAAGGCGGGAGCCGTCGCCACCGAGCTGCTCGAAGGTGCGGCGATAATATCGGCCCTCCGCGTCGTCACCGATTTTGCCCAGCAGGGCGGCCTGCATGTTGAGGCGTGCCAAGGCGAAAACGGTGTTGGCGGCCGATCCGCCGGGCGCCACCAGGGTTTCTCCAGGCACTTCGGCCAACAGTGCCTCCATGGCGGGTGTATCCACCAGCTGCATGCCGCCTTTGTGGCCGCCCACGCCGGCCACGAAGGCCTCTTCCACCAGCGCCAGGCGATCTACAATGGGTGAGCCGACACCGATGATGCGCGCTGCTGTGTTCATGCGGCCTCCCGGGCCAGGCGTTTGGCTGCGCGTTGCAGCGCTTCGACCTTGTTGGCTTTTTCCCAGGGGAAGATATCACGGCCGAAATGGCCATAAGCCGCCGATGCCTGGTAGGACCAGCCGGCGGGGTGAAGCAGATCGAGCTGGTCGATAATCGCCGCCGGCCGGAAATCGAACAGGTGTTTGTCTTCCAGCAGGGATTGCAGCAGCGCTTCATCGAGCTTGGCGGTGCCGTAGGTGTCCACATTGATGCTCAAGGGGTGGGCCACGCCGATGGCATAGGAGACCTGGATTTCACACTTGTCGGCCAGCCCCGCGGCGACGATGTTCTTGGCCGCGTAACGGGCGTAATAGGCGGCACTGCGGTCCACCTTGGACGGGTCCTTGCCGGAGAAAGCGCCCCCGCCATGACTGCCCACACCGCCGTACGTATCGACGATGATTTTGCGGCCTGTCAAGCCCGCATCGGCATAGGGACCGCCCAGCACGAAAGCCCCGGTGGGGTTGATGTAGAACCGGGTGTCGGCGGTCAACAGGCCGGTGGGCTCCAGCACTGTTTTCGCTGCGTCCACGAGGTCCTCGCGGATCTTTTCCAACGGCACATCGTCGGTCTGGTGGCTGATCACCACGCCGGTGATGGCATGGGGGCGTCCTTTTTTATAGCGCACGGACACCTGGCTTTTGGCATCGGGGCGCAGATATGGGATTGCATTGCTTTTGCGCAACTGCTCCAGTTCCAAAAGCAGGCGGTGACTGTAGGCCACCGGGCAGGGCATCCGTTCCGGGGTTTCATTGGTGGCGTAGCCGAACATCATCCCCTGGTCTCCGGCGCCCTGTTCCTCGTAAAGCCCTTCACCCTCGGTCACGCCCTGGCTGATGTCCGGGGATTGGCCGTGGATGCGGTTGAAATATTCAAAACCATCGTGCCAGAACTTCAGTTCCGCGCGATCATATCCGATGTCCTTGACCACTTGGCGGGCGATTTTTTCGGCGTCGATGCTTTGCCAACCCTTGCAGGTCACCTCGCCCACGTTGGCCACCAGGTTGTGTCCGACCACCGTTTCGCAGGCCACGCGGCTCTTGGGATCGGCCTGTAGGCAGGCGTCCAGGACAGCGTCCGAAATTTGGTCGCACACCTTATCGGGATGGCCCCGACCGACGGATTCGGAAGTAAAAACATGTTCAGCGTTGATTTTGCTCATCTGGTCACTCCTTTGTTGTGATTTCAATGTTTTAAACATAATGGACCACCGACGGACGCCGATGTCCTTTAAGGCGGAAGGTCGAGGCGATAACGCATAAGGTTTGAATATATATGCAGAGTACGTGCCAATGAGGCGGTGATGTTTGAAAGCTGTTGATATTGAAGATAATATCAGATTCAGACCTGACATCGTGTACCGGCAGGGGATGGTCATGACGGGGACATGTGTACGATTATTGAACACTCTTTGTCGTTCGGCTGGAAAAGTGTACAGATTTTTCCGGATGCGCTATGGATCTTGAATTTGCGCAAAGGCTATCGAGTGCCGCCCCTTTTTTGCAATAATATTCTGTAATCCATTAGTATTAATGGAATTTGCCATGGTCGATGAGAGCAAGGCGTGTTCGATGAGGTGGAACATCTTGGTGTCGTCCAATGTTTAATAATTGCACAATAACCCTTTGCAGAAGCCGTCATCGATGGTATGTTCTCTCTTTTTTACCGGCTTTGCCTGAAAAAGGTGGGCCATGTTTCGGATTGAGGCCGCAGCGCCGCATCAAGCGCACCCGCCGGCGCTGCATAATGCCTTTTCCGAATAGGTTCACCGGATTTCGATCCGCATGGAGCGCGCACGATGACTACCCCTTCCGTTAAACGTTCGCGAAACGAAACCCCTCCCATCCGAATTGTTTGCCTCGACGGCCGAAGCGGCCTGTGCGCGCAGGTCGATGCGATTTTTAGCGGGCAACGCAAGGTGGCGGTAGCCTTTGAAATGAGCCTTGAAAAGGTGCTCGATCGGGTGGAGCAGGAGGTGTGCGATGTGTTGTTGGCCTCCAGCGCCGCGGTGCGCGACGGACGGATGGATTGGCTGGAGTTTGTGGAACTGCTGACCGCCAAGAGTCCGTGGACCCAGATTCTGTTTCTGATCAAACCGCGGGAGGTGGCCCTGGCCTCCAAGGCCTTGAAAGCCGGCTCCTACCACTATGCCAAATTGCCGGTCGGCAACGAAGAGCTCAAATTGCTCATCGAGGCGGCCCTGGCCAACCGACCCAACGTGGATCCGGCTTCCCGGGCGCTGCTGGGCGGCCAGAAGGGGCGCTTCGAAGATATGGTGGGCGGTACGGCCGTCATGAAAAGCGTTTTCCGCACCATCCGGCAGGCCGCCGCCACCGACATCCCGGTTTTGCTGACCGGTGAAACCGGAGTGGGCAAGGATCTGGTGGCCCACGCCATCCATCAGCTCAGCAGCCGCTCCGAAAAGCGGTTTTTGCCGGTGCATTTGGGCGCCCTGCCGCGGGATCTGGCTCCCGGTGAGCTGTTCGGGCACGTCAAGGGCGCTTTCACAGGTGCCAACAGCGCATCGGCAGGCGCCTTTGAACAGGCCTACGGCGGCACCGTCTTTCTGGACGAAATCGGCACCATCGATGATCGGGTTCAGATCAGTTTGTTGCGTCTGATCGAGACCCACTCCTTTCACCGTATCGGCGGCAACCGCACGATCAAGGTAGATGTGCGCCTGATTGCGGCCACCAACGAAGCATTGGAAGAGGCGGTGGAGGAGGGGCGGTTCAGGGAGGATCTATACTACCGTTTGGAAGTATTCCACATCCACATTCCCCCGTTGCGCGAGCGGCCCGGCGACATCTCCTTGCTGATCCAGGAGTTTTTGCGCCGCTACAATCGGGACTACGACAAGGAGATCCAGGGATTGTCGCCCGAGGCCATGTCCATGCTGGAAACCTATGAATGGCCCGGCAATGTGCGCGAACTGAAAAATGTGATTCATCGGGCCGTTGTCGTCTGCACCGGAGAGGTGATCACGCCGCGAGACATTTCCGCCCGCATCAAGCCGGGCAGCGGCACCCGGCGCAAGGTGTTTCTGCCGGTGGGCACCTCATTCGAAGAAGCCGAACGCTTGTTGCTGGAGAAGACGCTCCAATCAACAGGCAACAACCGTAGTCACGCCGCCGCCATATTGGGGGTCAGCCGCGGTACCCTATACAACAAGATCAAGAAGCACGGTTTGAGTTGAACTTATAAAGAAAGGAACACAGATCATGGGACTCAATGTACTGGTGGTGGGGGCCGTGGCCCTCGGACCCAAGGTGGCCTGCCGCGTGAAGCGCCTGCTGCCTTCGGCGCAAATCACGATGATTGAAAAGGATTGCCGTTTCAGTTACGGCGGTTGCGGCATTCCTTATTTTGTCAGCGGTGACGTGCAGAACATCGAGGGGCTCTGCTCCACCAGCGCCCACACCCTGCGCGACGAGCTGTTTTTCGAGACGGCCAAGGGGGTCGCCATCCGGCCCCGGACCGAGGCGGTGGCCATCAACCGCAAAGCCAAGACGGTGACGGTGCGCGACCTGCGCAACGGCAGCGACACCACCGAACTGCCCTATGACAAACTGGTCCTGGCCACCGGCGCCGAACCCATGGTGCCGCCCATTCCGGGCGCCGACCTGCCGGGGGTCAGCGTGGTGTCCAATCTGGAACATGCCGCCTACATCAAGGAAAAGATCGCCCGCGGCGATGTGAATCGCGCCGTGGTCATCGGCGCCGGCGCCATCGGATTGGAGATGGCCGAGGCACTGGCCGACATGTGGGAGGTGGAAACCACCCTGGTGGAGATGGCTGATCAACTGCTGCCCCAGGCCATCGGTCCCGACATGTCCCTGATCGTGCAACACCACATGACGGCCAAGGGGATCGCTGTGCGGTTGTCCGACGTGGTCACGCGCATTATCGGCGACCCGGAAACCGGCGTCACCGCCGTGGAAACCCGAACCACCCGAATTCCCTGCGACATGGTGATCCTGGCCGTGGGGGTGCGCCCCAACGGCCGCCTGGCCGCCGAGGCGGGCCTGGCCGTTGGTCGCCATGGCGGGGTGATCGTCGACCAACGTTTGCGCACTTCGGACCCCGATATCTACGCCGGGGGCGACTGCATCGAGATGCCCCATTTGGTCAGTGGCGAGCGGGTGCCCATGCCCCTTGGCTCTCTGGCCAACCGTCAGGGGCGGGTGATCGGCACCAATATCGCCGGCGGCCAGGCCCGCTTCGACGGTACGGTGGGCAGCTTCTGCATCAAGGTGTTCGACATGGGGATCGCCAAGGCCGGTCTGACGGCCCGGCAGGCGGCCGAGGCCGGTTTCGACCCGGTTTATTCGGTGGTCGCTCAAGCCGACCGCGCTCATTTCTATCCCTCCCACGCCATCATGTACGTTAAGTTGATCGCCGACCGCGCCACCCGCCGTGTGCTGGGGATCGAAGCGCTGGGCCCCAACGGCGATGCGGTCAAAGCCCGCGTGGATGCCGTGGCGGCCCTGCTGCCGTATCGGGCCGATGTGGCCGCCGTCTGCAACCTCGAGGTGGCCTACGCACCGCCCTTTGCCTCGGCCATGGATATCGTCAACAACGCCGCCAATGTCCTGGACAACATCCTGATGGGCTACAACGACCCCATCGATGTGACGGAGTTCGTGGAACGTTTCAAAGAGGGGCAAACCAAGGTCGTGGATGTTCGCGGCGCGCCGGAATCCAAAAAGTTCCGCGAGAAGTACGGCGAGGATCGCTGGATCAACATTCCCCAGAACGAACTGGCCGGCCGCATCGCCGAGGTGCCCAAGGATCAGCCGGTCTGCCTGATTTGCGACACCGGCCCCCGTTCCTACGAAGCCCAGCGGATCCTGCAGGCCAACGGCATCGCGACCACCAAAAACATCCAGGGCGGCTACGGCATGCTCAGCCGCACCAATCCGGATTTCTGATCCGGATCGATTGTCCCGCCACAACCGGGGGCTGGCGTATTGCGAGCCCCCGAATTCGACCTCTTGTCATCGATAATTTCTATGGTATAACACGCCATCCATCGATAATAACATTTTGACTTCTCTGCAACACCTTCCTATAGTCGCTCCTTCTTGCGGTTGATGTGCAACACAGAACAAAAACGATTACACAGTCAGAAAATCGAAATGCCCTTGCCCCACCACCGATTCCGAAGATTCCGAGGTTTCACCTGAGTGAGCCGCTGCTCGCAGCCCGGGTTGGCTTGCGCAGGTATGGACGACGGATCGGTATTTCCTATCCTATTCCCGTAAGCATCCATACGCACGCTTCACCTGTGCCGACCCACCGAACGACCGGACGCTTGTTGAACGCATCCTGTCGCAAGGCGCGGTTCCGGGCGTCACGGCGATAACAATTTCATTACAGGACAGCCAACTGCGGATAAGGAGCTTGCGCATGACCACCGCCCAACCCGTTGCCCGATGTGATACCGATTGTTTTCTCGACAAGGTCAAATCCCTGCTGCCCAACGGCGGCAACCTGAGCCTTTGCCTCACCTGCGGCGCCTGCGCCTCCGGGTGTCCCGCCACCGGCCTGGAAAACATGGATCCTCGAAAATTCCTGCGCATGGTGGTCCTGGGCATGGACAAGGAGATCACCAAGCACCCCTGGGTGTGGATGTGTTCCATGTGCACCCGTTGCACGTATGTGTGTCCCATGGAGATCAACATCGCCGGCCTGGTGTTCGAGGCGCGCAAGCTGTGGCCGCGGGAGGAGCGCCCCAAGGGCATTCTCGGTTCCTGCGACATGGCCTTGCGCAACGAAAGTTGCAGCGCCATGGGCACCCCGCCGGAGGATTTCCGCTTCGTGGTGGAGGACGTGCTCGAGGAGGTTCGCGAAACCCAGCCGGGGTGGGAGAACCTGCAAGCGCCCCTGGAGAAGCAGGGGGCCCATTTCTTTCTCAGCCAGAACTCCCGCGAGCCGGTCACCGAGCCCGATGAAATGGTGCCGCTGTGGAAAATCCTCCACCTGGCAGGCGCCGACTGGACATATAGCTGCACCGGTTGGGGCGGCGAAAATTACTGCATGTTTTTGGCCGATGACGAAAATTGGAAAAAGATCGCCGAAAGCTCCCTGCGGCGGGCCGAAGAATTGGGATGCAAAGTATATCTGAATACGGAATGTGGTCATTCCACTTACTCGGTGTGGGCGGCCGACAAAAAATTCGGCATCAACTCCCCGCTGGAGATCGCCCCCATGGTGGCCTATTACTATGAGTGGATCCGGTCGGGCAAACTCAAGGTCAGCAGTGACTGGAACAAAGATCTGAAGATCAAGTTCACCGTCCAGGACCCCTGCAACCAGATCCGCAAGAGCTACGGCGATGTCCAGGCGGACAAGATGCGCTATGTGGTCAAGGCTTGCGTGGGCGAAGAAAACTTCATCGACATGGTGCCCAACAAATCCAACAACTTCTGTTGCGGCGGCGGGGGCGGCTACTTGCAATCCGGTTACACCGAGGCCCGTTTCAAATACGGCAAAATCAAGTTCGATCAGATCATCGCCACCGGCGCCGACTACTGCCTGACCCCTTGCCACAACTGCCACGCCCAGATCCATGAATTGGCCGAACACTACGAAGGGGTCTATCACGTCACCCACCTGTGGAGCATCATCGCATTGTCCCTGGGCATCCTGGCCGAGAACGAACGCGAGTATCTCGGCGACAACCTGAAAGAGGTCTGGCTGCCGGGCGAGCCGGGCACCCCGGATCCTTTTGCAGGCCGCTGAAACCGAAATGAATCATACAGGAGACGACCACATGACGGATGACCTTTTCGAACCCCGAATCCTGGCCTTCTGCTGCAAATATTGCGCATACGCCGCCGGAGACCTGGCGGGCAGCATGCGCCTGAACTACCCGGCCAACGTAAAAATCATCCAGATACCCTGCACCGGTCGCGTGGATATGCTGCACCTGCTCAGGGCTATCGAGGACGGCGCCGACGGCGTGTATGTGGCCGGCTGCCTAGAAGGCGAGTGCCACTTCCTGGAGGGTAACCTCAAAGCCAAAAGGCGGGTCATGGCCGTGCGCAAACAGTTGGCCGAGATGGGCATGGAAGAAGATCGGGTGCGCATGTTCAACCTCAGTTCGGCCATGGGCCCGCGCTTTGCCGAAATCGCCACCGAGATGACCGAAACGATCCGGCGGTTGGGCCCCAGTCCCCTGCGTGCCGCAAATGTCTGCGAGACAGACCTGCAGGCGGAAGGGAGCAATTGATCCCATGGAATGGCAGCCCACAATTATCGCCTTTTTCTGCAACTGGTGTACCTATGGTGCCGCGGACCTGGCCGGTGTGAGCCGGCTGCAATATCCGCCCAACATCCGCGTGATCCGTGTTCCCTGCAGCGGCCGCATCAGCCCCAAGTTCATCCTGGCCGCCCTGCGGGAAGGCGCTGACGGCATCTGGGTGTCGGGGTGTCATCCGGGCGATTGCCACTATATCGAAGGCAACTTCTACGCCCGGCGCAAGTTCGCTTTGCTGGCCAATTTCCTGGAGTACACGTGGGTTGAGCCCGCTCGGCTTCACTTTTCGTGGATCTCATCGGCCGAATCCACCAAGTTTGCCGCCACCGCCATTCGGGTCACCGAGGCGGTCCAAGCGTTGGGTCCGGCCAGACGAATGGTCAAGGCACCGCCGGCGGATCTTGCGGCCGCCGGCGGCTAGCCCGGTGGCGTCGCCGGGGAATGCGATCGCCGCCGAGCGCAAAGAATCAGCGCAAGGAGGCGCTCAGAGGTGAAGGAAAGAGAGGGAGAAAAGGATGGAGATAAAAACAACGGGTGCCGTCATGATCGTGGGCGGTGGTGTCGCCGGCATACAGGCCGCCTTGGATTTGGCCGATTCCGGTTTTCTCGTTTACTTGGTCGAGAAGACACCGGCCATCGGCGGTGCCATGGGGCAGTTGGACAAAACTTTTCCCACCATCGACTGCTCCATGTGCATCCTCTCCCCGCAGCTGGTGGCCACCGGGCGGCATCCCAATATCGAATTGGTGACCTGCGCCGATGTGGAGCGCGTTGCCGGTCGGGCAGGGCGTTTTCGCGTGCAGGTGCGCAAGCGCGCCCGTTCCATAGATATGGATCGGTGCACCGGTTGCCGGGCCTGCGTGGATGCCTGCCCGGTCATCAGCGCACAGGACGAAATTGCGGAATCGATTACGACCATGTAACGGTACGCCGGAATTTCCGGCATGGAAGGGGACCATGATTGAAAAGGTATACCTCGATCGAAAGTTTTTCAAAGGGTTGCAGCAACTGCAGCGTTCAGGCAAAAAAGCGGCCCTTGCCGCGGCCCGGGCCGAGGATATTGTAGCGCGCATGCGATCGGGCGAAATCGTGCCGGATCGCGTCGGCACCACCACCAAGCACGGCGAGCTGCGCATCAAGGGGGTGATGAAGTACGACCTGGGCAGCGGCTACCGCCTGGTGACCTACAAGCACCGCCGACAGCTCTATTTGCTCTACGTGGGAAGTCATGACGATTGCCACCGCTGGATCGAAAACAACCGGGAATTGAGCGCGGCGCAAGTCAAAGAGCGCTGCACCGCACTGGCCTTGGAAGGCAAGGCGCTCAATGCAGCCATGGCGGATGTCGCACCGGATTTCAAGGAAGATGATTACGACCCCTTGTCATCTGTAAGAGAAAGGGATTTGCGAGTGATCTTCAGCGGGTTGGTTGGCGAACAGGCATAGGTATCGAACCGATACCGCCATTTCATTTCATGCACCTCTGATTGAAGCCATTATCAACGACGCGGCTTCGAATCCAATTGCCTGAGATGCGGGGCTTGTTGTGCCCTGGGTGCAGACCCCGCTGTTCTGTATCAGTGAAGTATCAATGTTGATTAATCCCCACTGCATTCGGGGAGTACTGCAAGGAGTAGCAATCATGCTGAATGTGACGGATGCGGCCCAGGAGCGGATCGCGCGCTTTTTCGATGACAATGAAATCAAACCCATTCGCGTGTTCATGGCCAGCCGCTGCGGCGGATCCCAAATGGCGCTGGCGCTGGATTCGATTCACCCCGACGATGCCACCTTCGAGTTCGCTGGCATCCAATATGTGGTGGACAAAGTGTTCCTCGAGCTGGCGCAGCCCATCGAGATTGATTTTGCCGGGGAAGGCTTCAAGGTTACCACGGCGCTGCCTTCCAATGGCGGCTGCGGCGGCTGTGGTTCTTCGGAGAGCTGCTGTTCTTGACATGAAAGGAGACTGAAATGAGTGACGATTACCGTTCCATGTGGACAGATTTGGGTCTTGACCTGGAAGCGCACGATGCCCTGTTGGGGGTGTTGGGCAATGCCTACCGGGAAATTTATCTGGCCCAGCAGGACCGGCCCGAAGGGATGGGCTATTTCGATTTCGTCATGAGCGAAGTGCACGGCCTGCGCATCAAGGAGTTGCTCGACGAGAAGGCCGCCGGCCGCAAGATCGTCGGTTCCTACTGCGTTTTCGTGCCCGAAGAGATCGTGCTGGCCGCCAACGCCACCCTGGTGGGGTTGTGCTCCGGCGCCGACTTCGCCATGGAAGAGGTGGAAATGCTGCTGCCGCGCAACACCTGCGCCCTGATCAAATCGGCTTTCGGCTTCAAGATCGGAAAAGTGTGTCCCTACTTGGAGAGCGCCGACATGGTCGTGGGCGAAAACACCTGCGACGGCAAGAAGAAGGCTTATGAATCCTTGGGTCACATGATCGAGAATCTCTATGTGATGGACCTGCCGCAGATGAAGTCCGATCAGGGGCGCGCCCTGCTCAAGGCCGAGTATGATCGCTTCAAGGCGGCCATGGAAGTACTGACCGGCGTGACCATCACCGCAGATGCGCTCAAGGAGGCCATCCGCACGGTCAACGCCAAGCGCGCCGCCCTGCATCGCCTGCTTTCCCTGCGCGCCGCCGATCCGACGCCCATCTCCGGCCTGGATGCGCTTTTGGCAAACCAGGTGTTCTTTTATGACAACCCGGCGCGCTTCACGGCATCGGTGAACGCCATCTGCGACGAGTTGGAAAAACGGGTGGCGCAACAGCAAGGGGTGTTTGCGGCCGGAACGCCGCGTATTCTGATTTCAGGCTGTCCCCAGGCCGTTCCCAACTGGAAGCTGCCCTGGATCATCGAGAGCGCCGGCGCGGTGATCGTCGGCGAGGAGTCGTGCGTAGGCGAGCGGGGCACCCGCCATCTGACCGACGACACGGGCCGCACCGTGGATGAGCTGATGGCGGCCATAGTGGATCGCTACTTTCAGGTGGATTGCGCCATCTTCACCCCCAATCCGGATCGCTTGATGCACATCAAGGAAATGGTGGGCGCTTATCACGCCGACGGCGTGATTCACTACGGCCTGCAGTTCTGCCAGCCCTACCTGATGGAAGCCATTCCGGTGGAAAAGGCCCTTGAGGACGAAAACATTCCCTGCCTGCGCATCGAGACCGATTACGGCATGGAAGACGCCGGTCAGCTCAAGACGCGCGTGGAGGCCTTCGTCGAGCTGCTCAAACCATGACGGCCATGGCCGCGGTGCGGCGCTTGTTGGACCAATTCAGCGCCATGGCCGAAAAGAGTTTGCTGGAACTGGAAGAGGCGCGCGAAAGAGGGCGCAAGATCATCGGGGTGTACTGCGTGTTCGCGCCGGCGGAGGTCATTCGCGCCGCCGGCGCCCTGCCGGTGGGGCTCTGCGGTAAGCGGGACGATCCCATTGCCGCCGCCGAGGCCGACTTGCCGGCCAACCTTTGCCCGCTGATCAAGTCCAGTTACGGCTATGCCATCACAGGCACCTGCCCGTTTTTCGCCGTTTCCCACGCAGTGGTCGGAGAGACTACCTGCGACGGCAAGAAAAAGATGTACGAATTGATGCGGCGGCTCAAACCGTTGCATGTGATGCAGCTGCCCTATGCGCCGAATCTGCAGGGGGCGCAGGATTACTGGGACACCGAGGTTGTGCGGCTGGCAGCCTTTGTGGAGGAGATGACAGGCAACCGTATTACCCGGGAAGCCCTGGCCGTCGAGATCCGGGTGCAGAATCACATCCGCCGCCTTTTGCGGCAACTGCACAAGGTCAATGTCGCAGATGACGCTGTGCGGGTCTCCGGCTGGGATCTGCTGCCGGTACTGGAGCTGCGCAACTTTTGGCCCGATGCCGACGCCTATGCCGAACGTCTGGCGGCATTGGTGCAAGCCCTGCGCGAAGTGCCTCGGACAGCCGCCTCTTATAACGGCCGTCCGCGCATTCTATTGACCGGCACACCTCTGGGGAAAGGTTCGGACAAGGTGCTGCGCCTCATTGAAGCGGTTGGCGGTGTGGTCGTGGGCATGGAAAATTGCACCAGCTTGAAATCCGCCTGGTCCCTGGTGGATGAAGAGGATCCTGAACCGCTGCAGGCCATCGCAAGGCGCTATCGGGCATTGCCCTGCAGCTGCATGACACCCAATGAGGGGCGCATGGCGCTGCTGAGCGAATTGGTGACCGAGTACCGGGTCGACGGGATCGTCGACCTGACGTGGCACGCCTGCCACACCTATATGGTCGAGGACGCCGCTGTCGCGAAGCACTTGGAACGGACCGGCCCGATCCCCTTGCTGCACCTGTGCACCGATTACGGGCAGAACGATCTGGGGGCGCTGCGCACGCGTATCGAGGCCTTTCTGGAAATGTTGCAACCCGATTTTCATGATGGAAAAGAGGAATGATCAAGGAGCCAAGATGAAAAAGATCAGTCGACGTACGTTCTTTAAAACCACTGGTAAGTTCGCATTGGGGGCTGCGGCCTGCGGCGCCGCCGGATTTATGATGCCCCCGGTGGCCCGCGGGTCGGTGCCGACCATCCGTATGGCCTATATCCTATCCGACCATCACGCCCCCCTGATCGTAGCGGCCAAGCATGGTGATCTGTTTCAGGAGCGGTTCAATATTTTTCTAAAACCCGTCATCGAGGGAAGGCGCTATGAACTCCATGTCGATGGCGCTCGCGCTGCCGCAGTGCAGTTGATACCGACCAAAAAGGGGCCCGACGTGGAGAAATTGATGGCCCAGGGCAGCATCGACATGGGCATCAGCGGTACCCAGGCCATCCTGATGTCGGTGGACCGGGGTATCGATGTGCGATTGGTAAGCCCGGTGCAAACCGCCGGCAATGTTTTTGTGGTGCACAAGGATCAGCCCATCGACTCCTGGGAAGGTTTCGTCGATACGGTCAAACAGAAGGATCGCCCGTTCACCATTGGAATTCCCGGACCGGATACGGTGGCGTCCATCATTTTCAGCGGGGCCTTGGCCCATGAAGGACTCTCTTTCACCGAAGATCTCTCCAACAGGGACGCCGACATACGCTTCATCAACATGAAGGGCCACGGCAACTTGGTGGCGGCGTTGAACAACCGCATCGCCGACGGCATCATCGGCGCTCAGCCTTTCCCGGCCGTCACCATCGATCAGGGCGTGGGGCGCTTTATCCTCAACTTGCAGGACATGCCGCCCGGACGCTGGCACGACCACGCCTGCTGCTCCGTTGAAGCCGGCGCGGCCTTCATTCAACAGGAACCCGAACTGGTCACCCAGATGTTGATGCTGCTGACCCTGGGGGCCGAGGTGTGTCAAAAGCGCAAGGATTTGGCCGCCCGGGCCTGTTCGGAATGGCTGGGCATTCCGATCGGCGTGGAAGAAGTGGCCATGCAGAGCCTGCGCTACACGACGGTGGCTGGCGACTCGTGGCGCAAAAGCGTGGCGGCCTATGCCTGTGTGATGGAAAATATGGGACTGTTTGACGGTGCCTTGAACGGCATTCAGGAATCGGAGTTGGGGGATCGCGTATTCGATTTTCAGCATTCGAAAAAGGCGCAACAGCGGTTGCAGGCCAGGGGTCTTGTCGCATGAGCCGTGGTTTCCCTATCTTGAAGGGATGGCTGGATCGGCTGACGCTGCCGCTTCTGCTGCTCGCTGGGTGGCAGGCAACGGCCTTGTGGCTGGACAAACCCACCATCCTGCCGCGTCTGGATGCCGTGGCAAGCGTGTTGATGCAACCGACCGCCAAGATCCTGATCACCGGCAGCTTGATCGAAAACATGGCCGTGAGCTTGATCCGGGTTGTACTCGGCTTCCTTCTGGCTGCCGGTACGGCCATCCCGCTGGGGCTGGCCATGGGCTATTTCCAACGGGTGGAGCGATGGGTGGATTCATCCGTTGAAATCCTGCGGCCCATACCGCCCCTTGCCTGGGTGCCGCTGATCCTGGCTTGGCTCGGCATCCGCAGCCTGGCGGATTGGTTCCCCTTTCTACAGACCAGCCTCATCGGCGCCAGTATTCAGTTCACAACCGTTGTGATCATTTTCATCGGCGCCTTTTTCCCGGTATTGCTCAATACGATTCAAGGCGTGCGGCGTATTCCGCGGGAGTATATCGAGTCGGCCCGTACCTTGGGCGCGCGCGGTTGGGCGCTGTTGCACAAGGTGCTCATTCCGGCCAGCCTGCCCATGGTGGTCACTGGATTGCGGATCGGGCTGGGTATCGGTTGGATGTGCCTGGTGGCTGCCGAGATGATGCCGGGCAGCACTGCCGGGCTGGGGTATCTGATCTGGTATGCTTATGAACTGCTGCGCGCCGACATTATCGTTGCCGGCATGATCGCCATCGGCCTCATCGGATTTGGTATGGACAAAGGGTTCCGGCGCCTGGAAGCCCGCCTGGTTTGGGAAAGCAGCGGATAACGGCTCAAGCAACCCTGATCTGCGGCCTGATGCGTATCGTAAAACGGAATGAGATATGCTCGAACTGGATCGCGTAACGAAACGTTTCAACGGCGCCGACGGCCGGGCAGTCACCGCCTTGTCCGATGTGTCGTTGACCATCGCGCGTCACGAAATGGTCTGCCTGGTGGGCCGCTCGGGGTGCGGTAAGACCACCACCTTGCGCCTGATCGCCGGTCTGGAGCGCGCCACCCACGGCCGGATTCTGCTCAACGGCGTACCGGTCGAAGGGCCATCGGCTCAGCGCTGCGTGGTGTTTCAGCGCTACACCCTCTTCCCGTGGCGCTCGGTGTTGCGCAACGTGGCCTTCGGCCTGGAAATCCAGGGGGTTCCCAAATCCAAACGGCACGCCATCGCCCGGCACTACCTGGCCTTGGTCGGTCTTGCCGAGCAGGTCCATGCTTTTCCCGCCCAGTTGTCCGGCGGCATGCAACAGCGGGTGGCCGTGGCGCGCGCCTTGGCCACCGATCCCCAAGTGTTACTGATGGATGAGCCCTTCGGCGCCCTGGACGCCCAAACCCGCACGGTGCTGCAGCAGGAATTGATCCGCATCTGGCAGGAGGATCGCAAAACCATCGTTTTCGTAACCCACGATATCCAGGAGGCCGCCCTGCTCGCCGACCGGGTGGTGGTGATGCAAGGCCCGCCGGGACGCATCCAGGCCATCCTGAACTGCGACCTGCCACGTCCCAGGGACAAGGGGGCGCCTGCCTTTCTGGCGCTTTGCGATCGGATTCATACAATGCTCGAAGTGGTGAATGGATGGAACTGATCGTGGTGGCGGGAGCCCTTGTGCTCGCCAGCCTGCTGATGGGCCTGACAGGGTTCGGCTTCGCCATCGTGGCCGTTTCCTTGATCTCCTTTGTGTGGCCGGTGCGGCAGATCGTGCCCTTCTTGTTCGTCTACAATGTGGTGATCAACCTGGTGTTGCTGGCGCAGTTGCGCAATCATGTGCATCCACGCCGCATCGCGGTGCAAATGGCCGGTTTCGTGCCCGGTGCCCTGTTGGGGCTTTATGCGCTCATCCAACTGCCGGACACGCTTCTGAAATTGGTGATCGGCATCACCCTCATGGGGTTCGCTCTCTGGTCTCTGGCACGTACCGACGGCGTGCGCGGCGAATTGCACTGGGCGTGGAACGGATCGGCCGGCGTGGTGTCAGGGCTGCTCGGCGGCGCGATTTACATGGCAGGGCCGCCGATCATCGTACTCAACGCCTTGACCCACATGGATCGGTTCGCATTCAAGGCCGACCTGCAAGCGTTTTTTCTGTTGTCCAACCTCTATCTGGCCGTTGCCTATGGGTCAATGGGGCTTTTCTCCTGGTCTTTGTTCCGCCTGAATATATATCTCGCGCCCCTGATGCTGGCCGGCGTTGCCGCCGGGAGCTTGATCTGCAGGCGCATATCCAACCAACGCTTCCAGGGCTTGGCCCATCTTCTGTTAATGGTCATGGGCATCATTCTGGTTTGGCGGGAGCTGGCAACCTGAGGGAGTTGAAAGGCCTCTGAGGGTTCGCCGCGAGCCCTGAAGGACGGCGAGCATGCTTTTTACCGAAGAAGATGTAACCCACCGGCTTGCCGGTATTCATGTGTTTCCGATAAATGCCCTGCCCGCCGCCGGACTGGTGCCGGAGGGCATCGACACACTGTGTCACGAGGAGGCGGTTAAGTTCGAGGCGATGCGCCGCTATTACGATATGGTGGATGCCGATCTGCTCTTTTGTTTCAGCGACATTGCCCTACAAGCCGAAGCCATGGGCGCCCCGGTGCGTTATGCAAGCGATGAAATGCCCGCCGTTTGTGCACCCGCTGGTATAGTGCGTGTCCCGCGCGCCTGTAAGGCGCCCCGCATGGCCCTCAACGGCCAAGTGGTGCGGCGAATGCGTACCGCTTATCCCCGCCGACGCATAGCAGCGCTGGTGTATGGGCCTTTCACGGTGGTCGGCCAATTGACAGGCGAGCAGAATGCGTTGCGCCGGGTGCGCGAAGCCCCTGCGGCCCTTTCGGCACTGCTGGTGGAGGCGACGGCCATGGCCGAAGACTACGCTCGGTTACTGCTGGACGCCGGCGCCGATTTGCTTTGGATATCCGATCCGTTGGCGGCTCTATTGCCGCCTCCGGATTTCGACGGGTTTGCCGGGCGCTATTTGCGCCAATTGTTCGGGTTGATGTCCGATGGACAGACCATCTTGCACATTTGCGGCGAAACTTCGGATCTGCTCGCGCCCATGGTGGCGACCGGCGCCGGCGGTATCAGTTTCGATCAGTGCATGGCGTTGCCGACCGTCGAAGCGCAAGTTCCCCGGCAGGTGGCTATGATCGGCAACCTGGACCCCGTTGAGGTCGTCACCATGGCCCCATTGCACACTGTTTGCGCGGCCACGCGGGAGCTGGCCGCCACCATGGGCATTCGTTCCAATTTCATTCTGAGCACCGGTTGCGCCTTGCCCCCCGGCACGCCAATAGAGAATGTAAGGGCCTTTATCCACAGCGGCCGCGAGGCAGTGGCGGATATTCGTCGCCACGCCGCCTACCTTGCTCCGCTGGTCGATGCGGTCACGCGGGGCGACGCGACGGCGACTGTGCAAACGGTTGGCCGGGCCCTTGCAGGCGGCCGGGATTCCCTGCGGCTGCTCGATGGCGGTTTGGTGCGCGCGATGCGGCAGGCCGGTGCCCGTTACGAAGCCAAACAGTGCCATCTGCCTGAGCTCCTGATGAGCGTGGATGCATTTTATGAGGGGTTCGCCCGGCTGAAAACAAGGCTGCCGGGTAGTGCCGATGCCGGCCCGCGGGTGTTGCTCGGCACCGTACAGGGCGACTTGCACGCGATCGGCAAAGATCTAGTGCGGATCCTGCTGGAGGCCAACGGTGTCGGGGTGATCGATTTGGGAGTGGATGTGTCCAAGGACCGGTTCGTTGCGGCGATGGCCCGGTACCGACCCGCGATCATCGGGTTGTCGGCCTTTTTGACCGCCGCCCGCCGGCAGTTGCCCGCCTTGATCGGCTCGCTGCGAAGCAGCGGCAACGAAAATCTGAAGGTGGTGGTGGGCGGCGCTGCGGTCAACGCCGTTATCGCCACCGAGGTGGGAGCAGATGGCTATGCCCGCGATGCCGTGGCCGCGGTGAAACTGATTCGTGGCCTCATTACCGACCTACGGGCCGGGGAGGGCGCAAGCAGATGACCTTCACGACCGAAAACGGCGGCGGATTGCGTCGCTATTTGAAACTCGGCACCCATCCGATTTTGCTCACGCGCGCCGAAGAGATCCGGGTGGAGGCCGAAGGCCTTGCCGGATTGCTGAGCTGGCAGTCGGAGGTGACCCGGGCGTTCTTCGAGACCCGCTTCGCACCCTGCAGCGGTAACAGTCATGCGCTGCAGGCGCTCTTGGCCGATTGTCCGCGGGTACTGCTGCTGGCCGTTACCCTGGGGCAGCCATTGAGTGATCGGGTCCGGCAATACATGGCCGCCAACCGTTGTCTGGAAGGCTACCTGATGGATCGCATGGGCAGTTTCTGGGCCGAAACCGCCATGCGCAGCCTGGATCGCCAAGCGAGCGGATCCCACCGCGCCGCCGGTGGCCGGACGACCCGGCGCTTCAGTCCCGGGTATCACGATTTCAGCTTGGAGGCCCAAAAACCCTTCGTGGAACTGATCGGGGGGCGATGGCCCGGGTTGCACATCACCTCCGGCGGCCTTCTGCTGCCGGAGAAAACCATCACCGCTGTAGTGGGGGTGTGGCCGGGGGCTGGAAGTTGCTGATTTGGATTTGCGCATTTTACCAAAGTAAATACAAGGTGCAGAAAGGATGCAAGGATGCGATTTGCAGGCATCGATATCGGTTCCCGCTCCATTGAAGTAGTGGTGGTGGACGCCGCGGGCGCCATTGTGAACCGGGCCCAGACCGACACCGGATTCGATCCCATGGCCGAAGCCAAACGTTTGCTGGCCGCCATGCGCTTCGATCGGATCATGGCCACCGGTTATGGTCGCAGTCTTTTTGAGCTTTCCTTTGAAGCGCCCACGGTTACGGAAATCAAGGCCCACGCCCGGGGAGTGCGGCAGGCGTTTCCCGAGGCGCGCACCGTGCTGGACATCGGGGGGCAGGACAGCAAGGCCATCGCCTTGCAAGCGGACGGCAGGGTGAAGAAATTCGAAATGAACGACCGCTGCGCGGCCGGCACCGGCAAATTCCTGGAGATCATGGCGCGCACCCTCGGGTTCGGGGTCGCGGCCTTCGGTCGCGAGGCGCTGGCGACCGAGCGGGACCTGACCATCTCCAGCATGTGCACGGTCTTCGCCGAATCGGAAGTCACTTCCCTGATCGCCAAGGGTCGGGATCGGCGCGAGATCGCCCGCGGGCTTCACCTGAGCGTTGTTCGCAGGGCCGCCGGCATGTTGCAAAGGGTGTCGGCCGATGGCGCCGTTGTGTTCACCGGCGGGGTGGCCTGCAACCCGTGCATGCGGGTGCTGCTGGAAAGGCAGTTGGGACGCGAGATCTTGGTTCCGGAAGCACCCCAATTCACCGGCGCCCTGGGTGCGGCACTGCTGGCCGTTGAAGCGGCGCCATAAGAAAGGGGACTTTCAATGGAACTGGTGTTCGTTTGCCCGGAAACCAATGCGGTTTTCAACAGTGCCGATTATGCGATCATGGACAACAATGGAATCCGAACCGACCCCCAGGGACGCAAGTACATGGATGCCGCGGTGCTGCTGACAACACCTTGCCCGTCTTGCGGCCGGATACACCGTTATGATGTCGGCGAACTGTCCTGCCCCTTCGGGAGTTGACCTTGTGCAGCGGATCCGGCCTGGTCGGTCTTGTCATGGATTTCGTAAATCGTGCCGCCGCTGCCGTCGGGGACCTCTTTGATTTCCCAGATCTTGTCGCGCACCACCGCCATGGGACTGACGATTTTGCGGTAGGCCTCTTCCATTTCATCCAGATACTGCAACAGCGTGGCTTTTTCATCACTATCCGTGCCGGTGCGCAGGGTGTCGCGCATCATCTGCATGTTGATGGAGAGGGTCATCAGCGGCGTGTTGATCTTGTCGCTCAAGCCGCCGGCCATCTTTTTGATGGTATCCACCTTCTGCATTTCGAGGGTGCGGGTGACATTGTGGACGATGCCCTGGTAGGTGCGGATCTCCTTTTGATCGATTCTTTCGGGTACGGCATTGATCACCACGTCGATCACCGCGCCGTCGGCCACCTTCCACTTCACCAGTTGCTGCGCCTGACCTTTCTCTTCCAACTGGCGTAGCAGCAGGTCGCGCTGCCGGTGATCCACGTAAAGGTCCAGGATGTTGCGGTGCAGCCAATCCTTCTCGGCGCCGATCAGTTGCTGACCGGCCGGGTTGAGGTCCAGGAAGCGGCCCGCTTTATTGACGCGGTAGATCATTTCGCTGCTGTTGCGGATGATGCTGGACAGCTTGCGGCGCTCTTCCTGCAACTCGAGCTCTTTGTTTTTTTGCTCGGTGATATCCACGATGGTGTGATCGATGCGCCGCGGCATGCCGCGGCCGCCTTCGACATACAATGTGTGGCCCATGTCACGTACCCAGCGGATATTATGGTCGTCCCGGATGATCCGGTACTCCATCTCGGCGCTTTCGTGGGTGTCGGGGAAGCCCTGGTAGAAGGCGATCACCTTGGTCAGGTGGTCCCGATGGACAAAATCGAACAGATGGCGTCGACCGCTGACAATATCCTTGGTCGAACAACCCAGCAAGGCTTCGACATACCGATTGACCATCAGGATGTCATTGCTGTCATAAGGCGCAAAGGACATCATTACGCTTTCGGTGTCATCCAGGTGGCTGCGCAGGCGGCGGTTTTCACGCCGCAATTCAACAAGCTGATCCTGAAATTCGGTCACGTCGGTGATACAACAGCAAATGCCCGGTGTGTTGGCGTAGATGCCGCGCACCTGCAAGGGGAAAGCTTTCAGGTGCACTTGGCGTCCGGCGCTGGTCGAGCGTTGCAATTGAAAGCTGATGGTGTCGGTGGCGGCCACTTCCAGATGACGGAGATATTCCGCCACCCTGGCCTGGTCGGCCGGGCCCACCAGGTCCATGAAGGAGCAGCCGACGATTTCGCCGCGGTTTTTGCCCGACATTTCGCACAGCGCGCCGTTGGCATAGATCACTCGCCCCATGGTGAGCACCGCCACCCCCTCGGTGAGTTGGGACAGGATGTGGCGGAAGGGGATCGGATTGGCTGTTGATGCGGCCTGGTCGTGTGTGTTGTGCATACCGTTTCCTGCAGTGGTCGATGGGTCGATAATGTCCTGATCAGTATAGCCGATTCGGCCCATTGGGTCCACAAATTCAGGCGGGCGGCAGCACGCCTGGCTGTACAGCTGCGGATGGGGTTGCCAGGAGAGGGGCAAATGTGCGATACGGCTCCCGGAGGATGATTCCCATGGATTTGACGACATTGCTTCCGCCCTGGCTGATTTGGTTCCTGGTGGGCATCGGCCTGGCCTTTCTGGAGCTTTTTTTGCCCGGCTTCATTATTCTCTTCTTCGGAATGGGTTGCGTGGTTGTGGCCGGCGCACTGCTCGCATGGGACTTGAGTCTTGCCCAGCAGGTGCTGTTGTTCATTGTCAGTTCAGTTGTCGCCCTGTTGTTGCTGCGCAAATGGTTGCAAAAGGTTTTTTTGGGCGTATCGGCGGATCGGCAGACAACGGCCTTCGATGACTTTCCCCGTGGGCAGTTCGTGCCCGTGGTGAAAACCATTACGCCCGTCGCGCACGGTCGCATTCAATACCGCGGCACCACCTGGTATGCGGCGGCCGATGAGACCATCGAGGCCGGCCGGACGGTGGAAATCCTGCGCTTTGCCGACCAATCCCGCCAGATCTTCTTCGTTCGTAAAACCCATCCGTCATAAAAGGCTTAACCTTCAATAAAGGAGTGTTTGATGAATGCAACCCTGATTGCAGTCGTTGTATTGGCGATTTTCATCATCGTCGTTCTGGTCAAAACCGCGGTGATCGTACCGCAGCGGAGCGAATATGTGGTCGAGCGGCTCGGCAAATACAGCCGGACCCTGGGCGCCGGGTTTCATATCCTGGTGCCTTTTCTCGATCGCGTGGCCTACCGTTACGTGCTCAAGGAGGAGGTGTTCGACATCCCGAGCCAGACCTGCATCACCAAGGACAACGTAACCGTGGAGGTGGACGGACTGATCTACCTGCAAGTGGTGGACAGCAAGCTGGCGGCCTACGGCATCAACGATTATCGCATGGCCTCCTCCCAATTGGCCCAGACCACACTGCGTTCGTGCATCGGCCGGATCGATCTGGACAAGACGTTTGAAGAGCGCGAAACCATCAACGGCCAGGTGGTGGAATCCATCGATCAGGCGGCCCAGGCCTGGGGCATCAAGGTGCTGCGCTATGAGGTCAAGGACATTTTGCCGCCGGAGTCGGTCAAAAAAGCAATGGAAGCCCAGATGACCGCCGAGCGGGAAAAGCGCGCCGCCATCGCCCGGTCCGAGGGGGATCGCCAGTCGACGATCAACCGGGCCGAGGGCGAGCGCCAGGATGCCATCCTGCGCTCCGAAGGCGAGAAACAGCGGCGGATCAATGAAGCGGAAGGGCAGGCCCAGGAGATTCTGGCCGTTGCCCGGGCCACGGCCGAGGGGTTGAGCACCATCGCCAAACAGTTCCAGATGCCCGGCGGGCCTCAGGCGGCCAACCTGCGGGTGGCCGAGCAGTACGTTCAGGAGTTCGGCAAACTGGCCAAAACGTCCAACACGCTGATCATTCCCGGCAACGTGGCGGACCTCAGTGCCATGGTGACCACGGCCATGACCGCCCTGCAGAAAGTGGCCCCTCAGACAGAGGTGTCGGATTGATTCCGGCTGAACGCATTTCAGGCCAACCCTTTCGGATCAGGGCGCCTGAAATGCGAATTCATTT
>NZ_JALJRB010000029.1 GCF_022968795.1 Desulfatitalea alkaliphila | reverse complement strand
AGATGTTGGCCTGTTCCATCCGGTTGACCCGTTGGATCAAGTGATTGAAAACGAGCTGCAGGCGCGGTTCGTAGAAACGGTGAAGGCTGGTGTTGGTGACCGCCTGAAAACCGCGCTGGATTTTGTGGGGCGATCCCGCACCCGGGTCGAAGGACCGGATCTGGTGGTCGATGGCCCACTGGATCGGCTCGTAGAAGCACATGTTGAAGTGCAGGTCTTTGATGGTGCGTTCGGCGCCCCAATAACGGCCCAGGAGGTGGTCCCCCTTGTGCAACAGCATGGCCAGGGCGAGGGTGTGTCCCTGCTGTTCGGCGTTGATCAGCAGCAGCCGGTGGCGGTAATGGGTGAAGGCCATTTCGAAGAAGTCGGCGTTGAGATAGTGACACCCCCACGGCCCGTAACGCCGGTTGGTGTCGGCATAGCACCGATACATGCGTTGGGCCCAATCACCGTTGAGCTGATCGCCGCTGAGAGGGCGAAAATCGATGCCGGCATCCACCATCCGCTGCCGTTCCCGACGAATGTTGCGCCGTTGGGAGGCTTTAAACCGCGCCAGATAATCCTCGAAATGGCGAAAGCCCTCATTGTGCCACACAAAGCTCTGATGCTGCCAGGGCGCGAAAAGGCCCGCCGGCAGTGATCTCCGCCAGGCGGGATCCAGGAACAGCAGGTGGCAGCCGGCCAGCCCCTTTTGCAGGCAAAGGGCGTCGACGGCGTCGAGCATTGCGGCCTGTATGGCGGTTGGATCGGGATCCGACGGGTCGATGAGAAAACGGTAGCCCACCGCCGGCGTCACCGGGCTCATGCCCACCATCTTGGGATAATAGGGGATGCCTGCTTCGCGCGCCAATTGGGCCCACCACTGGTCGAAGACGAATTCGCCGTCACTGTGGGTCTTGATGTAGAACGGCGCGGCGCCCACCAGTCGGTTCTTGCGCCAGACCGTCAAATGGTGGGGGTGCCAGCCGGCACCAGGCGCAATGCTGCCCGAGGTCTCCAGAGCGTGCAGCCAGCGCCACTCCAGCAAGGGCGTGGCCAGTGGCTGCGCCAGGCGGTCCCAGGCGTCGCGGTCCACCTCGGCCAGGCGCTGGTGCCAGCGCATCCGGAGCGTCTTTTGCTTTTCCATAAGGCTGTTCCCCATATTCCCAAGGCAATGGTCTTCGTCGTGTGCCAACATAAGGTTTGCCGGCGGCCTTGTCATGGGGGACCTGGAGGGGCGACCGATGATGCGGTTAGGGGTTGAGGAGATTCTGCGGCGCTGTCAAATCCGCCTGTCGGCCGGGGGCGGCCCCGACGGTGTACACAGCGCGCACGCCTTGTCCGGGTCGCCGTCTTGCGTGAGCTTGTGCACCACGATTTCTCCCGGCGTTTCCAGAACCGCTAAATAGTGCAGCAGCAGTCGCAGCAGTTGTTGCTGGCGAAAGTTTTGGTGGGGAAAGCCGAAAGGGTGGCCCAGGGGAAAGCCGGTGTAGACCGCGCGGGGTGGTTTTACCTGTTTGCTGATGCCGCGGGAAAGGGTGACGGAGATGGTGGCGATGCCCGCTGCTTCAATGATGCGCTGGATCAGTCCCACGGACTGATTGCACAGCCCTCAGGCCGGGGTGAGGATGGCGATGTCCACCTCGTCGGCCTTGAGCAGTTCCGCCACCCGTGGTGCGGTATCATCGACCAGGGTGCGGCGGTGGGGCGGCAGAATGTGGCCCATGAAGGAGAAGTGGCGCCGGTTGACGGCACCGATGTCGCCGGCGGCGGCCAGTGCGTTGAGCGGTTCAAGGGGCAGCACCACGCTGATGTCCCGGTCGGCGTCGCGGTGATCGTAATAGTCGTGGGTGATGGTCAGATCCGTCGGGGTGCTCTGCGCCGGGATTTCACGGAAGGTTGCATCCCCGGCCGGATCGCGCATGTTGAAAGGGGGATCGTGCCGCAGGTGCACGCCGGCCGTGGTCACCAATGCCACCCGGCTCTGCGCCGGATCGCCTTTAAAAGGCGTCCAGGGGCTGTCATCGAAGGTAACGAAGGAGTGGTGCCGTACCCAGCGGCGGAACAGAGCGGGAAACCGGGTGAGCAGTTTGGCGATGGATTGGTTGATGAATGTCCGGGGTGCGATGGGTTCCTCCAATTGCGCTGTTGTACCGTTTCAGCGGGTCGGCTTGTAGTAGGACAGGGCCTCCGGCAGATAGCGTTCGATCTCGGCGATGCGGGTGTCCGGCGCCGGGTGGGTGGACAGAAATTCCGGCGGACGGGCGCCGCCCTCACTGTTCATGCGCTGCCAGAAGGGGACGGATTCCCGCGGATCGTAGCCGGCCATGGCCATCAATACCAGGCCGATGCGGTCGGCCTCCCGCTCGTGGAGCCGACTGTAGGGCAGCAACACCCCCACGTTGGCCCCCAGGCCGTAAGCCGCCATGAAGAGCTGTTGGGTTTCGGCGGGCTTCTGGGCGAGGGCCACGGCGAGGGCCACGCCGCCCAATTGGGTGAGCAGTCCCTGGCTGACCCGCTCGTTGCCGTGGCCCGCGAGGGCATGGGCCACTTCGTGCCCCAGCACCACCGCCAGGCCGGTTTCGTTTTGGGTGTGTTTCAGAATGCCGGTGTACACCACCGTCTTGCCCCCGGGCAGCACCCAGGCGTTGACGGTTTCGTCATCTTCGATGAGATTGAATTCCCACTGAAAGGATCCGGCCAGATCGTCCCGTCCCGTTTCCCGCAGAAACTGTTCGGCGGCGTCGGCGATGCGCGTGCCCACCCGCCGGACCATGGCGGTTTGGGCCGCATCTTTGGAAAGGGTACTCTTTTCCAGGGTGTCGTTGTATTGCTGTACGGCCATGCCGGCCAGTTGGTTGTTGGAAACCAGTTGCAGGCTGCTGCGCCCGGTGACGGGCACCTGGGCACAAGCCCAGGCCGTCAACGCAAGGGCGACGGCGATAATGACCAATCGGGTGCGATTGAAGCGGTTCTGACGGCGGACGGGTTGCATCGGCGCCTCCTTTGCGGGCAAGTTAACCATTTTCGAAAAAAAGCCAAGCGGCAACGGCGTCTTGGTTACACTCCCATGGTTGGCGTCGACCCTCCGAGGGTGAACTG
The DNA here is from genome assembly GCF_022968795.1 of Desulfatitalea alkaliphila. Classification (GTDB taxonomy): domain Bacteria; phylum Desulfobacterota; class Desulfobacteria; order Desulfobacterales; family Desulfosarcinaceae; genus Desulfatitalea; species Desulfatitalea alkaliphila. The sequence continues at coordinate 57,361 of NZ_JALJRB010000029.1, read as the reverse complement.
CAGGGCCACATATACCAGATAGACGGCCAGCAGCCACGCCCCTTGCCAGCGATGGAAGTGCGTGCCGCGGTTGACGGCGATGAACAGCCGCAGGGAGTAGAGGATCAGCAGCATCGCCGGGAAGTGGAAATAAAAAAAGTTGGGCGGAATGGCCAAAGGTCGGGCGGTGGCCGCGGCACCGATGACAAACAGGCAGTTGAGCACATCGGCGCCGATCACGTTGCCCAGGGTGATTTCCGGGTACCCCTTGCGAACGGCGGCGATGGCGGTGGTCAACTCCGGCAGGGAAGTGCCCAGGGCCACCAGGGTGGCGGCGATGACATCATCCGGCACCCCGATGCGCAAGGCCATCTCGGAGGCGGCCGGCACCAGCACGCGGGCCGACGCCAGCACCATCAGCAGACCGCCGCCGATCATCAGCCAACACAGCGCAATGGCCGGCGGGGCGACGGTCGCCGTTTGCTTCTCCTCCATCAGCAAGGCGGTGGAGCCCTGGCGGGCCCATAGGTAGGAGACGTACAGATAGACGACCAACAGCGCCAGAAACAGGATGCCCACCCAGCGCGGCAGCATGGGGACGGCCTCCCCGCTGGTCAACAGCAGCCCGACGCAGATGACCACCAGTAGTGTGGCCGACCCGACTTGCACCCATCCCATGCGGCTGAGGATGAACCGGTTGATGGGCACGGTGGTCAAAATGCAGGTGATCCCCAGGATCAGGCCGGTGTCGGCGATGATGGAGCCCACCCCGTTGCCCAGGGCAAGGCCGGCATTGCCCATGACCGCCGCCATCACCGAAACCACGGCTTCGGGGGTGGTGGTGCCCAGGGATACGATGGTGGCGCCGATCACGATTTTGGGCAGACCGGTGCGCTGGGCCAGGTGAACCACCCCTTCGATCATCCAGTCGGCGCCTTTGGACAAAACGGCGATGCACACGACGATGAACAGCAGCAGCAGCCAGGTGGGCAGTCCCACCAGGGCGTTGTGCAGGGCCGTTTCATCCACGAACAAGCGCAAGAGGGTGGTGGGCATGGGCCATTGCCTCAGAAATTACGACGTACGCATCAATGTTTGAAGCTGCGTTGGCCGGTATAGACCATGGTGGCGCCCGCTTCGTTGCACGCCTCGATGGATTGGTAATCGTTGTTGGAGCCGCCCGGTTGAATCACCGCCCGCACCCCTTCGCGCAAACCGACGTCCACACCGTCGCGGAAGGGGAAGAACGCGTCGCTGACCATGGCCGCCCCGATCAGCCCCCCTTTTTCCTCGGCCACCCGCGCGTCGATGGCCGCGATGCGTTCGGCATCCTGCATGTCGTTGTAAGGGATCCCGTAAGCATCGAAACAGTAGCGGTCGGCCAGTTTGCGATAGGCTTTGTCGCGCGCGATCTGGGCCACGCCCACGCGGTCCTGTTCGCCGGTGCCGATGCCCACGGTCACCTCGTCCTTGACATAGAGCACCGAATTGGAGGTGACGCCGGCCTCCACCAGCCAGCCGAACAGCATGTCGCGATACTCGGCATCGGTGGGCGCCCGATCGACCTTGTAAGTGCGGCCTTTGTATTCGCATTCGGCCGGGCGCAGTGCATCACGGGTGCGGGTTTCGGGCACGAAGGACCACTGGGTGATGATCCCGCCGTCGATCAGGCTCTTGAACTCCACGCACCGTTGGCCCACGAACTGTTGCAGGCGGTCCATGTTGCCGATGCGGATCACGCGCAGGTTGGGTTTGGCTTGGAAGATGGCCATCGCCCCCTCCTCGAAGTCGGGGGCCACCACCACTTCGGCATATTGATTGGCAATGGCCTCGGCCGTATCCCGGTCCACCGCCCGGTTGAGGGCGATGCAACCGCCGAAGGCGGCCACCCGGTCGGCCAGGTTGGCCTTGACATAGGCATCCACCAGGCTGTCGGCCCGTGCCACGCCGCAGGGGTTGTTGTGCTTGACGATGATGGCGCTGGGCCGGTCGGTGAAATAGCGCAAAATGTTCAGGGCGTTGTCGGCGTCGGTGAGGTTGGTTTTGCCGGGATGCTTGCCCGACTGCAACAATTCGATGTCCGAGACCAGAAAACGGCCGGGCTGCAGCGTTCGGGTATCGCCCAGCACCAGGTTGCCGTTGACCAGCTTGTACAGCGCGGCCTCCTGGCCGGGGTTTTCACCGTAACGCAAACCCTTCTGGACGCCGTCGATGGTCCAGCGCACTTTTTCGTAAAAGAGGGTTTGTCGCGATTGTTCTTCGACAAAGCTGATCTCCATCCGGGAGGGAAAGTGGTCCTCCACGATGGTGCGGTACATCTTTTTCAAATCATCGGCCATGATCGGCCTCCTTTCTCATCCGGCGCCGTAGCACCCTTTGACCGCCTGGATCGACTGGCCGGCCAGAAAGTCGGCGATGGTCCGGTCGTACTCGGCGGTATGCTCGAAGGCCTTGCAGGCCAGCTCGTAGCGCAAGGCCAGGGAAAGACAGCCGTCCCGCGCCTCCAGCTCGTTGACGATGCGTTCGTAGTCGTGGGGGTCCACCACGCCGGCCACGCGGATGAAATTTTTGGCCGCCGCCCGGATCATGCAGGGGCCGCCGATGTCAACATTGCCCCGGGCCTGTTCCACGGTGACGCCGGATTCGGCGATGGTGGCTTGAAAGGGGTAGAGGTTGACCACCACCATGTCGATGGGCACGGCGCCGGTGCGCGCCAGGTCGGACTGGTGGGCTTGGTTGTAGGTTTCGGTCAACAGCCCCAGATAGATCTTGAAATCCAGGGTCTTGACCAAGCCCCCCTGGGTTTCGGGCTGGCCCGTGTAGGCGGCAACTTGGGTCAGGCACTGCTCGGCCGATGGGCCCAGGATCTGTTCCAGTCGAGCGAAGGTGCCGCCGGTGGAAAAGATCCGCACCTCGGGGTTGATCTCCCGCAGGCGGGGGACCAGCCGTTCCAGTCCGGTCTTGTCCGACACGCTGATCAAGACGTGCCGCACTTTCACCAGCTCGTCGATTCGATCCACCACATTCATTGCCATGCATTCACCTCGTCGGTTGATGGTTCACATCGGCTCAGCACTCGCCGGCATACTCTTTGAGAAAACGTTCAAAAAAATGGACCATGAATGCGTGCCGTTGCTCGGCCAATCGGCGTCCTTCTTCGGTGAGCATCCGATCCTTGATGGCACGCAGTTTGACCATATACTCCCGATAACCGGTGTCGTCCCGGGAATAGGGGCGCGACTTCTCCGGCGGCAGATCGGAATTGTGCAGCCGGGCCCCCAGCTCGCCGGCAAAAAGATAGGCGCGGGCCACCCCCACGGCACCGATGGCATCCAGCTTGTCCGCGTCGAACAACACGCGGGCCTCCACCGTGGCCGGTGCGTGGTCATCCCGAAAACGATGGCTGCGGATGCAGTGAACGATATTGGCCTTGCGTGCCTCGGCAAGGGGCAACGGGGCCAGCAAGTCACCTGCTTGCCGTGCGCCTTCAACGGCGTGGCAGACCGATCCATTGGCCGTGTCCTGGGCGGCGCGGCCGATGTCGTGCAGATAGGCGGCCGCTTCCAGCACCACCATGTCGGCCGCCGCTCGGAGCCCCATACGCCGACACAGGGCATGTACCCGCAAGGTGTGGTCCCAGGCGTGACTGCCCCGCGCTGTCTCCAGGCAGCCGCGGGCGGCTTCCCGAAGGGTGGCCAAGGCATGCCGCTCCACCGGTGTCGGAGGGGGGCCGCCGCGGTCGGTCGCGGTGGCGCTGGGGTGGTTGCACAGCGTTTGTTCGGGCATGGCGCGTTTCGTTTGTTCCTGGTCGGAAAGGGTTGCTTGCGGCATCGCTCACGGTATCGGCTTCGGCCCCGAAAATAGAGCACAGACAGGGTTTGTGTCAATTGATAAGGGGAGTGCCATATCACCCCACTTTACTCCACCATTTTTTTGTGCTTTAACTGAAAAAAATCATTATGAAAATAGGTTTTAGCACCACATATTTTTCTTGACACAGGCCGTTGAATGATATTTATGTGGATTAAAGTGGATGAAATTGGGGGAATATGTTCAGAGGCAGCTCCACACATACCCTTGATGACAAAGGGCGTTTCATCATCCCATCCCGCTTCCGGGATCTGATCCGGGCCGGTGGCGGCGATTCGGTGATGATCACGCGTCTGGACGGCAGCCTCTATGCCTGCACTTTGAATGAATGGGCCAAAATCGAACAACGGATGGCCGCCTTGGCGGAAACCAGCGACTACATCCGCCGTTTTCGCCGGGTGTTCGGCGGTAACGCCCATGATTGTACATGCGATAAACAAGGCCGGGTCCTGATTCCGCCGTCGCTGCGCGCATATGCCCAACTGGAGAAAGAGATCGTACTGGTTGGTGTGCAGAACCATTTCGAGATCTGGTCGCATGAGAATTGGGAGAAGGAAAACCAAACCATGGAACTGGACATGCAACAGGCGGAGGTACGCAACGAAATCGCGAAGCTAGGACTCTGATACCATGGCATACCGGCACACCAGCGCCATGCTGAACGAGGCCATTGCTTGCTTGAACTGCCGGCCCGGGGGGATCTACGTGGATTGCACCCTGGGCGGTGCCGGGCATGCGGCGGCCATTTGCGCTCGGATCGCGCCGGACGGCGTGCTGGTCGGCATCGATCAGGATGAGGACGCCATCGCCAACGCCCGCGAGGTGCTGCGGCCCTGGCAGGACCGACTGCATCTGATGCACGGCAATTTCACGGAGCTGCCGGCGTATCTGCACCAATTGCAAATCCAGGCCGTGGACGGCATTCTGCTCGATCTCGGTCTTTCGCAGCACCAATTGGAGGCCAGCGGAAGAGGGTTTTCCTTTCAGCAGGACGAGCCCCTGGACATGCGCATGGATGTGCGAACGGCCACTCGCGCCGCCGACTTGGTCAACGACCTGGGGGAGAAGGAATTGGCCGACCTGTTCAAGACCTACGGCGAGGAGCGATGGTCCCGGCGCATCGCCAGGGCCATTGTGGCCGCGCGGCAAGAGACCCCTGTCCACACCACCGGGCAGTTGGCCCGTCTGGTGCGGGATGCGATCCCCGGCAAGGCGGTCGCCCGGCAGAAAATTCATCCGGCCACCAGGGTGTTCATGGCCCTGCGCATTGCGGTCAACCAGGAGTTGGCATGCCTGGATCGGTTTCTGGCCGACGCCGTGGCGCTGCTGCGCCCGGGCGGCCGCATCTGCGTGCTCTCCTTTCACAGCCTCGAGGACCGCATGGTCAAACAGCGGTTCAAGGCCTTGGCCCGCACCTGTACCTGCCCGCCCGAATGGCCCCAGTGCCGTTGTGAGAGGCGGGCCGTTCTGCATTTGGTCGGCAAAAAGGCGTTGCGTCCTTCTCCGGAGGAGGTGGCGCGCAACCCCATGGCGCGCAGCACGCGGCTGCGCTGTGCCGCAAAGGCGGCTTGAAGCACCCGGAAAGAGAAGGCGGGCATGGCTCCGAAGCGCAAGCAAAATAGTTGGTTCCGCGGTTGGTCGGCGGTGATGGGACTCGCCTTGCTGGGCCTGCTGATCGTCGAACTGCTATTCTACACTTGGTGCCGTGTGCAATTGGTGCAGGCCGGCTACGGCATCGCCCGGGAAAGCCGCAAACAGCAGGAGCTGCAGGTGCTGCACAACAGTTTGAAAGTGGAATTGGCCCGATTGAAAGCGCCGGAGCATTTATCGCGAATCGCCCGCGACCGGTTTTCACTGGTGGTTCCCGATGCCCGGCAGATTGTGGTGGTGCCTTGAGTATGAAGCGCAAACAACGTCATCGCCTGCGGGCGGCCATCGTCGGCGGCCTCTTTTTCGCCTGGTTCGTCGCCATCGGCGTGCGGGCCGGCTATGTGCAGCTTTACAACGGCAATTGGCTGTCCCACCAGGCCGCCGGCCGATACGAGCGGGAGGTGACACTCAAAGGCAAACGGGGCACCGTGTACGACCGGCGGCATGAGACCCTGGCCATGAGCATTGAAACCACATCGGTGGCGGCCTACCCCGGCATGATCGAGGACAAGGCGCGGGCTGCGGCGGATCTGGCACGGGCGTTGGGGCTGGAGGCCAAAGAGGTGCGCCGGCGTCTGGACAGCGGCCGCTCTTTCGTGTGGATCAAACGTCAGGCCGGGCCCAAGGAAACGGCCGCCGTACGGGCATTGAAACTGTCGGGGGTCGGGTTTCTGCCGGAGCACAGCCGGTTCTATCCCAACGGGGTTCTGGCCGCCCAGGTGCTCGGCTTTACGGGGGTCGACGGCCAGGGCCTGGAAGGCCTGGAGTTTTACTACAACGGTGATCTGCAAGGGGAAAACGCCACCGTCACCGTCGTGCGCGATGCCCGCGGCCGGGGTTTCGGCACCCTGGCGGAACAGGCCGCTCCCCGGGCCGGCGGCGATTTGGTGTTGACCATCGACCGCCAGGTGCAGTTCATCGCCGAACAGGCCCTGACCGAAGCGGTGAGCGAGTACCAGGCCCAATCGGGCATGGCGCTGGTGATGGTACCCCGGACCGGTGAATTGCTGGCCGTGGCCCAATACCCCTCCTTCAATCCCAACGCCTTCGGACGATCGGACCGGGCCACTTGGCGCAATCGGGCCATCACCGATCCATTCGAGCCCGGTTCCACGTTGAAAATTTTCAGTGCCGCCGCTGCATTGGAGCACAATATCAGCGCACCGGACACCATCTACTATTGCGAGAACGGCACCTACCGCGTGGCCGGCCACACGGTCAACGACACCAAACCCCACGGGTGGCTCTCGTTGCAGCAGATCGTCAAATATTCGAGCAACATCGGCGCCGTCAAACTGGTGGAACAGATGGGGCCGCGCTTGCTGCACACCACCCTGGAGGGGTTCGGTTTCGGCACCCGCACGGGCATCGACTGCCCCGGCGAGTCGCCGGGCGCCCTGTCTCACTACAAGCGCTGGACGGTGGTGGATACCGGCGCCATCGCTTTCGGGCAGGGGGTGTCGGTGACGGCCCTGCAAATGATCGGCGCGGCGGCGGCCCTGGCCAATGATGGCATCTTGATGCGGCCCTACGTGGTGCAGGCCGTGCTGGGACCGGATGGACAGCCGGTGCGCACCACCACCCCGGAAGCGCTGCGCCAGGTGGTCTCCCCCCAGACCGCACTGACCATCCGGCGCATCATGCACAGCGTGGTGACCGAGGGCGGCACCGGCGTCCAGGCCGACGTGCCGGGCTACGCGGTGAGCGGCAAGACCGGCACGGCCCAGAAGATCGACCGCACCGGCAGTTACTCCCGTGATCGCTTCATCGCATCGTTTGTCGGCTTCGCGCCCACCGAAAGACCGGCCATCGCCGTGCTGGTGGTGATCGACGAGCCCGGCAAGGCGATCTACGGCGGTTTGGTGGCGGCGCCGGTTTTCAGTCGTATCGTGCGCGAGACCCTGGGATACCTGGACGTGCCCCCCGGCGGCCATCTGCCGAAGTTGCGTGTGGCGGTGGATGCGGAGGTGCAGGGATGAAGTTGTCGCGATTGCTGCAGGGTTTAGCGGCGGACGGCAGCGGCATGGACAGCCGGGGTGCGGCGTCCGCCGGCGCCGATCCGGAAATCACCGGCCTGTATTACCGGGCCCAGGAGGTCACGCCCGGCGGACTCTTTGTGGCCGTCGAAGGCTACAGCGCCGATGGCCACGACTTCATCGACCAGGCGGTGGCGCGGGGGGCCGTGGCTGTGGTTTGCCAACGTCCCGTTGCCACACCCGCCGCCGTGGTGGTCCGCGATTCCCGTCGGGCCCTGGCCGCCCTGGCGGCCGAGTTTTACGGCCGGCCGTCCCGCGTAATGACCCTGGTGGGCATCACCGGCACCAACGGCAAGACCACCACCAGCTACCTGATCGAGCGGATCTTGCAGGCGGCCGGCCATTCGGTGGGGGTGATCGGCACCATCAATTACCGTTACGGCGGCCGCAGCTTCGACAACCCGGTCACGACCCCCGAATCCCTCGACTTGCAGCGGATACTGGGCGAAATGCGCTCGGCCGGCACCACCCACGTGGTCATGGAGGCCTCCTCCCACGCCCTGGCGCTGCAGCGCATCCATGCCTGCCACTTGGATGTGGCGGTGTTCACCAATCTCTCCCGGGATCATTTGGATTTCCATGCCGACATGTCCGATTATTGGGCCAGCAAGCGGCTTCTATTCACCCGGTATCTGCCGGCCGGCGAAAGTGACATCACCGTGCGGGCGGTGATCAACAGCGACGATGCCTACGGCCGGCAATTGGCCGCGGAACTCAAGCTGCCCCACTGGACCACCGGCAACGGTGCGGGTTGCGATCTGTGGACTGCGGCGCCCCGTTTCCGCCTCGACGGCCTCGAAGCCGACCTGCATACGCCCCGGGGTACGGTGGCCATCCGGTCTCCCTTGGCGGGGCGGCACAACCTGGAAAACATCCGCAATGCGGCCGGTGCGGCCTTGGCACTTGGTTTGCCGCTGGAGGTCGTCGCCGCAGGGATCCGCTCATTGGTCAGCGTGCCGGGTCGGCTGGAAAGGGTGGCCGATGCCCACGGGGGCCGGTCCATCTTCGTGGATTACGCCCATACACCCGACGCACTGGAAAAGGCGCTGGCGACCTTGCGGGAGCTGACCACCGGGCGCATCATCTGTGTTTTCGGCTGCGGCGGTGGGCGGGATCGGACCAAACGGCCGCTGATGGGGGCCATCGCCGGTCGCCTGGCCGATCTGAGCGTGGTGACGTCGGACAATCCGCGCAACGAGCCGCCGGACCAAATCATTGCGGAGATTCTCGCCGGCATTGCCGATCAAGGGTTGCAACGCTACGACCCGGCTCGCGTATCGGACTGCCGGCAAGGCCGGGGGTACACGGTCGAGCCCGACCGACGCCGGGCCATCACCCTCGGTATTCGCACGGCCGGCCCGCAAGACACCGTTTTGATTGCCGGCAAAGGCCATGAGACCTATCAACTCATCGCCGGTGTCAAGCATCCCTTCGATGATCGACAAGTGGCCGCCGCGGCGCTGGCGGCGGCCGAGGCGGCGGTGCAATGAGCAAGGACGGCGAATGGGACGGACGATTTCCCGGTGCAACGGCATCCAGCATCGCCTGGCGCCGCGTACCGCCATGGAACGGATGAGAATGGTTTGACGATGATGTTCACGCTGCCCCAAATTTTGCAGGCCACCGGCGGCCGCCATGTCGGCGGGCCGTCCGCCGGCACCTTCGCCGGCGTCGGCATCGATTCCCGCACCATCGATGCGGCCCGACTTTTTGTGGCCATTCGCGGCGAGCGCCACGATGGCCATGATTTTGTTCCGGCGGTGGTGGCCCGGGGGATCAAAGGGGTTGTGGTGGACGAAGTGGGAGCGGCCCGGATCGATGCCGCCGCCCTGCAAGATGCGGGGGTGGCCTGCGTGGTGGTGGCCGACACTTTGCGTGCGCTGGGTGCCCTGGCCCATCACCTGCGCCTGCGCAGCGCGATCCCGGTGGTGGCCATCACCGGTTCCAACGGCAAGACCACCACCCGCCGAATGACCGCCCTGGTGCTCTCGCAACAGTTCAACACCCTGGCCACCCAAGGCAACTTCAACAACGAGATCGGCCTGCCGCTGACCCTGTTCAACCTCACCGCGGCGCACCAGGCGGCGGTCCTGGAACTGGGCATGAACCATCCCGGCGAAATCGACCGCCTGGGCGCCATTTGCCGGCCCACCGTCGGCATCATTACCACCGTGGGTCCTTGCCATTTGGAATTTTTGGGCGACCTGGAGGGGGTGGCGCGAGCCAAAGGGGAGCTGATCGGCCGCATCGCTCCGGAAGGCACCGCGGTGCTCAACGGCGACGATCCCAATGTGGCGGCACTGGCGTGGGATTGTGATCGGCGGGTGCTCTTTTTCGGCACCGCGGCGGAGTGTCAGGTCAGGGCCGAGAACATCGTCGCCGCAGAGATGGGGATGGCCTTCGATCTGGCACTGCCCGATGAACGGGTGCATGTCCGCTTGGCCACCCCGGGCCGCTTCATGGTGAGCAACGCCCTGGCCGCGGCCGCCGCGGGGTACCTGCTGGGGGTCCCGGCAAACCGCATCAAGGCCGGTTTGGAGCAGTTCGCGCCGGAAAAGGGCCGTTTGCAGGTGCGGACCACCGCGGGCCATGTGCACCTCATCGACGACACCTACAACGCCAATCCGGCCTCCATGCAGGCGGCCATCGAGACCTTGAGCACCTTGCGGCAGGGACGGCCCGGGATCATCGTGGTGGGGGACATGCTGGAGCTGGGCGCGCAGGCGGAGCGGTTTCATTTTGATCTGGGCCGACAGGCCGCCGCTTCCGGCGTTTTTCGCCTTTACGCCCATGGCCCGCAGGCGGCGGCGGTGCGCCGGGGGGCGCTGGCGGCCGGAATGGCGGCCGACGCCGTCATGATCGGCACCAAGGAGGCCATTACGGAAGACCTTTTACAGCATTTGGCGCCCGAGCAGTGGGTGCTGGTCAAGGGGTCCCGCGGCATGGTCATGGAGACGGTGGCGGCGGCCATCGACCGGTGGACAACCTCTCAAGCGGAACGGAACGACTGATGCTGTATCATCTCCTCTATCCGCTGCACACCGCCTTCTCGGCCTTCAATGTGTTCCGGTACATCACCTTTCGGACCATTTACGCGGTCTTGACCGCTTTTTTAATCTGCTTTGTGCTCGGCCCCTGGGTGATCCGACGATTGCAGCGGATGCAGGTAGGGCAGTACATCCGCGAAGACGGACCCCAAAGCCATCACCAAAAGGCAGGCACTCCCACCATGGGCGGCAGCTTGATCATTTTTGCGGTGGCCCTCTCCACCCTGCTGTGGGCCGATCTGACCAACGCCTATATCTGGATCGTTCTGTCGGCCCTGCTGGGATTCGGCACCATCGGTTTTGTGGACGACTACCTGATGCAGGTCAAGAAACGGAGCAAAGGGCTCAGCGCGCGCGGCAAGCTGGTGCTGCAGACGGTGCTGGCCCTGCTGATCGGTTGGTGGGTGGTGTGCCAGCAGGGGTTCAACACCCAGGTGACCATGCCCTTTTTCAAGGATATCTCGCCCGATCTGGGATGGTGGTACATTCCCTTCGCCGCTTTCGTGATCGTGGGCGCCTCCAACGCGGTCAATCTGACCGACGGCCTGGACGGGCTGGCCATCGGGCCGGTGATCATCGCGGCCGGGACCTATATGATTTTCGCCTATGTGGCGGGCCACATCCGCATGGCCGACTATCTGCAGATTCACTATGTGGTCGGCAGCGGCGAGCTGACCATCTTCTGTGGCGCATTGGTGGGCGCCGGGCTGGGGTTTCTGTGGTTCAACGCCTACCCGGCCCAGGTGTTCATGGGGGATGTGGGCTCTCTTTCCATGGGGGCCGCTCTGGGCACGCTGGCGGTGGTCACCAAACAGGAGATCGTGCTGGCTTTGGTGGGCGGCCTGTTCGTCATCGAGGCGCTGTCGGTGATTTTTCAGGTGGGTTTTTTCAAAATGACCAAAGGCCGGCGCATCTTTCGCATGGCGCCCCTGCACCACCACTTTGAACTCAAGGGCTGGCCGGAGCCCAAGGTGATCGTTCGCTTCTGGATCATCGCCATCGCCCTGGCCTTGCTGAGCATGAGCACACTCAAACTGCGGTGACCGCTATGGAACTCAATGGACGCAATGTGTTGGTGGTGGGGTTGGCCCGTTCCGGTCTGGCCGTGGCCCGTTTCTTGACGGAGCGCGGCGCACGGGTGACGGTGACCGACCAGGCCTCCGAGCACATTTTGCAGTCTTTCCTGGAAGATGCCCGCCGGTTGGGGGTGCGTCTGGAATTGGGCGGTCACCGGGAGGAGACCTTCGCGGCAGCCGAGTTGATCGTCATCAGCCCCGGCGTGCCGCACACCATCGGGCCGCTGGTGCGTGCCCGGCAGCGGGGTGCGGCGGTAATGGGTGAAGTGGAACTGGCGGCACGTTTCATCTATGCCCCCATCGTGGCGGTCAGCGGCACCAACGGTAAAACCACCACCACCGAGTTGCTGGGGCGCATGTTGGCATCCTCGGGGCGGCGGGTGTTCGTGGGCGGCAACATCGGCAACCCCCTGATCGAAATCGCGGGCCGGGACGCCGAACTGGACGCGGTAGTGGCGGAGATCAGCAGTTTTCAGTTGGATACCATCGAGCGGTTTCGCCCCCATGTGGCCGTATTGCTCAATATTTCACCGGATCATCTGGATCGCTACCCATCGGTGGCGGCTTACGCCGACAGCAAGGGGCGTCTTTTCAGCAACCAGCAGGCCGACGATTTTGCCGTCTGCAACGGCGCCGATCCCCTGGTGATGGCCCAAAGCGAAGGCATCCGCAGCCGACGTCTCGATTTTTACAGCCGTCCGCCCGCCGACGGCGGGCCGGCACCCGGTGCGATCATCACGCCGCGGCAGATCGTGCTGACCGTTCCCGGGCTGGTCGACGGCCGCATCGACCTGGGCCGCACCACCCTGATCGGACCCCATAACCGGGAAAACATCGCCGCCGCCGCCCTGGCCGCCCTGGCCTGCGGCGGCTCCCTGGAGGGGGTCCAGCGGGCTTTGGACGCCTTTCAATCCCTGGCCCATCGCCTGGAGCCTGTGGGTACGGTGGATGGGGTCGAATTTTTCAATGATTCCAAGGCCACCAATGTGGACGCGGTGATTCGGGCCCTGGAATGCTTCGAACGACCGGTGGTGTTGATCATGGGCGGGCGCAACAAAGGATACGATTTTGCACCCTTGCACGCAGCAGTGCAGCGGCGGGTCAAGCGATTGATCGTCATGGGCGAGGCGCGCGAACAGATCCTGGCCGCTTTGGGTCAGGCCCCCGCAGATGGTTCCGAGACCGCTGCCGACATGGACCAGGCCGTGCGTCGCGCCCGCGCCGTCGCCCGGCCGGGGGAAGCGGTGTTGCTGTCGCCGGCCTGCTCCAGTTTCGATATGTTCGCCAACTATGCCGAGCGGGGTGAAGCGTTCCGCCGTGCGGTGGGAGGGTTGGCATGAGCCGGGAGAATGGCGCAACCGAAACCGGCGGGTTTGTATACGATGTGCCCTTGTTGTTTGCGGTCCTCTCCCTGGTGGGTTTGGGCATCGTGATGGTGTACAGCGCCAGCTCGGCGGTCGCCCTGGAGAAGTTCGGCAGCAGCGCTTTTTTTCTCAAGCGGCAGGTGTTTTTTGCCCTGATCGGGATCGTGGTGCTGGTCTGTTACAGCCACATTCCCTATCGTTGGTATCGCCCCTTGACCTATCCGCTGCTGATTGTCGCCCTGGTGCTGCTCGTGGCGGTGCATATCGGCGGCTTGGGGGTGGCGGCCGGCGGTGCCCAGCGGTGGTTGCGGTTCGGGCCGCTCACCTTTCAACCGGCGGAGGTGGCCCGGCTGGTGTTGATCATCTATATGGCCTACTCCCTGAGCAAGAAACAGGAGGCCTTGGGCCGATTCAGCGTCGGATTGGTGCCGCATTTGCTGATCCTGGCCGTTTTCGCCGTTCTGTTGATGATGCAGCCCGACTTCGGTTCGGTGATGATTTTCGCGGCACTGACCTGGTTGCTGATGTTCGTGGGCGGGGTGCCGCTGCGGCACCTGTTGGGTGCTCTGCTGCTGGCGGCCCCGGTGGTGTATCTGCTGATGGTCAATGCCGCCTATCGGTTGCGGCGCCTGATCAGCTTTCTCGATCCCTGGCAACACCCCGCCGACGAAGGCTACCAGATGATCCACTCCCTGATGGCCTTCGGGTCCGGGGGATTGTGGGGCGCGGGGATCGGCAAAGGCTATCAGAAACTGTTCTACCTGCCCGAACCGCACACCGATTTCATCTTCGCCGTGATCGGCGAGGAGCTGGGGTTCTGGGGGGTGCTGCTGATCATAGGCCTGTTTGGCTTGATTCTGTGGCGCGGGTTGCGCATCGCCGGGGGATGCTCGGACATTTTCGGCATGCTTCTGGCCACGGGCATCATTTTCGCCCTGGCGCTGCAGGTGTCGATCAACATGGGGGTTTGCCTGGGGCTGCTGCCGACCAAAGGATTGACCCTGCCCTTTATCAGTTACGGGGGAACCTCCCTGCTGTTGAACATGGCGGCGGTGGGGGTTCTGATGAACATCGGAACAGCGCATGAGCGACGCACCTAAACCATACCGCGCCACGCGGGGTCGACGACTGATCGTGGCCGGCGGCGGCACCGGGGGCCATCTGTTTCCGGGTATCGCCGTGGCGCAGCTGTTCTTGACGCGCCACCCGCGCAACCGGGTGCTGTTCATCAACGCCGGTCGGCCGTTGGAGGTCAATGTGCTGGCGCGGCTGGGGTGGCCCCATGCCACCATTCCCGTCGAAGGCCTCAAGGGCAGGGGGCTGTGGCGCCAGCTCAACGCCCTGGCCAAAATTCCTGGTGCACTGCGGCAGTCCCGCGCGTTGATCCAGGATTTCGAACCCGACGGGGTGCTGGGTGTGGGTGGCTATTCGGCCGGCCCGGTGGTCTTGGCCGCTTGGATGCTGGGCGTGCCCACCGCCCTGCACGAACAGAATCGATTGCCGGGATTGACCAATCGGTTGCTGCGGCGGGTGGTCGATCGCATCTATCTCACCTTTGCCGACGATACGCACCGTTTCGATCCGCGCAAGGCGCTGGTCACAGGCAATCCGGTGCGCGATGAGATTCTGGCCCTGGGGGCGAAACCCAAACCGTCTGCCGATCCGGCCACCTTTCACCTGCTGATATTGGGCGGCAGTCAGGGTGCCCGGGCGATCAACGAGGCCATGGTGGCCGCGCTGCCGCGCCTGGCCGACTGTCCCAGGCTGCAGGTGGTGCACCAGACCGGCCTGGAGGACGAGCCGACAGTGGCGCGGGCTTATGCCCGGGCCGGCATTGCCGCGACGGTGCAGGCCTTTTTCAATGACATGGCCGAACAGTACCATCGGGCCCATCTGATCGTCTGCCGTGCCGGCGCCACCACCGTGGCCGAGATCACCGCCGTGGGGCGCGCGGCGCTGTTCATTCCATTTCCCCATGCCGCCGATGACCACCAGACAGGCAACGCTCGGGCCCTGGTGGAGGCCGGCGCGGCGGAGATGGTGGCCCAAAGGGACCTGAACGGCGATCTTCTGGCCGAGCGCATCCTGGATTTTATCAACCAGCGGCAGCGATTGGCGGAGATGGCCGCGCGGGCCCTGACCCTGGGGCGGCCCGAGGCGGCCCTGAACATCGTCAACGATTTGTATCAACTGATGGAACGTTCTCGAGCGGACGCGCCGGAAACCCCTTGAAGCCGCGGGCAGAGGCGGCCGACAACGAACGAAAGCACCGGATATGTATCGCAAACAGTACCACATTCATTTCGTAGGCATCGGCGGCATCGGCATGAGCGGCATCGCCGAGCTGCTGCTGAACCTGGGCTACAAGGTGTCGGGTTCGGACCTGCGGCTTTCCGACATCACCGCTCACCTGCAGACACTGGGTGGCACCGTTCATGAGGGGCACGACGGCAGTCGGATCGCCGGTGCCGACGTGGTGGTGGTCTCCTCGGCCATCGATCATGCCAATCCGGAGGTGCAGGCGGCCTTGAAAGCCTCCGTGCCGGTGATTCCGCGGGCCGAAATGTTGGCCGAGCTGATGCGTCTCAAGTACAGCATCGCCATTGCCGGCGCCCACGGCAAGACCTCCACCACCTCCCTGGTGGCGTCGGTGCTGGCGGCCGGCGAATTGGATCCCACTGTGGTGATCGGCGGCAAACTCAAGGGGATCGGGGCCAATGCCGTTCTGGGCAAAGGGGATTACATCGTCGCCGAAGCCGACGAAAGCGACGGCTCTTTTTTAAAGTTTTCCCCGGCCATCGCCGTGGTGACCAATATCGATCGTGAACACCTGGACTTCTACGCCGACCTGGAAGCCATCAAGAAGGTGTTCCTCGATTTCATTGACCGCATTCCCTTTTATGGCCTGGCGGTGCTGTGCATGGACAACGAGGCGGTGCAGGATTTGCTGCCCCGGGTGCGCAAGCGTTTCGTCACCTACGGCATGAATCCCCAGGCCGATTTGCAGGCCCGCGACGTGGTCTGCCAGGGGTTGCAAAGCCGTTTCACCGTGGTGCACGGCGCCGCAACATTGGGGCAGGTGGCCCTCAACCTGCCCGGGATGCACAATGTGTACAACGCCTTGGCCGCCATCGCCGTGGGGCTGGAACTGGGAATCGCCTTCGATCGAATCCAATCGGCCCTGGGCGCGGTGCAGGGTGTGCAGCGGCGCCTGGAGATCAAGGGGGAGACCGACGGGGTGACCGTCGTGGACGATTACGGCCACCACCCCACCGAAATCAAGACCACCCTGGCGGCCATGGAGACCGCATGGCCCGGGCGGCGCAAGGTGGTGGTGTTTCAGCCCCATCGCTACAGCCGCACCCGGGCACTGTTCGATGAGTTCGCCCGCAGCTTCTATCGATCGGACATTCTCTTGCTGCTGCCCATCTATGCGGCCAGTGAACAACCCATCGAAGGGGTGCACAGCGGGCTGTTGTGCGAATCGATTCAGGCCCACGGCCATAAGAACGTCACCTGCGTGGAGACCATGGAACAGGCCCTGGCCGTTTTGGCCGAGCGGGTGGCGAGCGGGGATGTGGTGCTGACATTGGGTGCCGGCGATGTGTACCGGCTGGGAGAAATGTTCCTGGCCCGCAAGGGCTGATGCGCGCGGGGCCTTGGTATGGGCCTGCCGGAGGTGAAGGTGATGCAGCAAAAAACAAGTGCCGGCCGCACACGACGCAACCGCTTCAAGAAGGATGAAGCCCGGCAACGGGCGCGCTGGCGGGGGCGTGTGTGGATCGGCTGCAAACTGGTGGCCCTGGCCACCGTTTTGCTGGGCATCAGCACCTTGTTCATGCTGGGATATGCGGCCGTCACCCAGGCCGACTTCTTCCGGACCGAGGCCATCGAGGTGCTGGGCAACCAGCGGTTGTCGACCCGCACCGTTCTGGAACAGGCCGACATCCGGCGCGGTGAAAACCTGCTGGGGCTCAATTTGCGCGTGGTGCGCCAACGCTTGCTGGCCCATCCCTGGATCGCGACCGCCCGCGTGACCCGTGAAATACCGGACACGCTG
The DNA here is from genome assembly GCF_022968795.1 of Desulfatitalea alkaliphila. Lineage (GTDB taxonomy): Bacteria > Desulfobacterota > Desulfobacteria > Desulfobacterales > Desulfosarcinaceae > Desulfatitalea > Desulfatitalea alkaliphila. The sequence continues at coordinate 40,279 of NZ_JALJRB010000029.1, read as the reverse complement.
GTCATTCGCGTGGGCGAACATGAGCCCCTGGCCCGCATCGACCTGGGACGTCATTTCCTGGTCAATCGGTCCGGCCGCATTTTCAAAGAGGTCGAGGAGAACGACCCGGCCGATTTGCCGCTGGTGACGGGCCTGGCGTTCAAGGATATCAGTTTGGGAGATGATGCTCTCAGTGGCGCCATGCGGACGGTGCTGTCGGTGTTGCGATTCAGTGAACAGAACCGAGGCGGTCTGCACTACGCAGACCTTGTAAAGGTGCACATGGACGAGGCCATGGGCGTGGTGCTGACTCTGGCGGACGATCAGCCGACCGTTCGCTTGGGGTTCGACGCCTTCGACATCAAGTTGGAACGGTTCAAGCGGATTACCGACCATTTGGCACAGGATACACAACAGCGCCGTTGTGTGGCCGTCGATCTCAACAATCCGGATCGTGTCGTGGTGCGATGGGATTCCGCCATTCAGAGCAGCAGCTAAGGAGGCATATGGGGCAACCGCAGGAAAACCTCGTAGTGGGGCTGGATATCGGGACCACCAAAATTTGTTGTGTCGTGGGTGAGGTCAGCGGACCCGAAGTCAACGTCATCGGTATCGGCACCCATCCTTCGGTAGGGTTGCGTAAAGGGGTGGTGGTCAACATCGATGCCACGGTGGAGTCGATCAAAAAGGCGGTGGAAGAAGCCGAGTTGATGGCCGGCTGCGAAATTTCTTCCGTGTACACCGGTATCGCGGGAGGCCACATCACCGGCTTCAACAGTCGGGGCATCGTCGGCATCAAGGGTCCGGAAATCACCCAGGCCGATGTGGACCGGGTGATCGAAGCGGCTCGGGCGGTGGCCATTCCCATGGATCGGGAAGTGATTCATGTGCTGCCCCAGGAGTACATCGTCGATGAGCAGGCCGGCATCCAAAACCCCGTGGGCATGTCCGGGGTGCGGCTGGAAGCCAAGATCCACATCGTCACCGGTGCGGTGACCTCGGCCCACAACATCGTCAAGTGCGTCAACCGGGCCGGATTGGATGTGTGCGACATCGTGTTGGAGTCTCTGGCCTCGGGCGAGGCGGTGTTGACCAGTGAAGAGAAGCAGTTGGGCACCGCCTTGATCGATTTGGGTGGCGGCACTTCCGACCTGGCCATCTTCGCCGGACAGAACATCAAGCACACCTTCGTGCTTTCCCTGGGCGGCGACAACCTGACCAACGACATCGCCATCGGTTTGCGGGCGCCGGTGGCCGAGGCGGAGAAGATTAAAAAGAAATACGGCACTTGTGTGTCGGCCGGCATCGGCCCCGACGAAACCATCGAAGTGCCGGGAATGGCCGGTCGGCAAGCCCGCCAATTGCCGCGGCAGATTCTGGGAGAGATCCTGGAGCCGCGTATGGAAGAAATTTTTCAATTGATCCGGCGGGAAATATTTCGTTCCGCAATGGAGAACATGATGTCTTCCGGGATCGTGGTGACCGGCGGCACGGCCATGCTCGATGGCGTCACCGATGTCGCCGAGGCGGTTTTCGGTCTGCCGGCCCGTTTGGGCAAACCCCGCGGCATCACCGGTTTGACGGATGTCGTCAACAACCCGATGTACGCTACCGGTGTCGGGCTGGTGATGTATGGGGCGCGCAAGACACCGGTGAAAAAGTTTCGTATTCGCGACCGCAACATTTTCAACAGCATCATGCAGCGCATGAAGAAATGGTTCAAGGAAGTCATATGAGAAGAAATTGAAAGACCATCGGCACCATGGGGCGCAATCGGAACACAAAACAGGCAAACGACAGGGAGAACCTTAGACATAAAAGGGGGAGCGTATGTTCAGCTACATTGAACCGGAAAAATCGGCCAAGATCAAGGTGATCGGCGTGGGCGGCGCCGGCGGCAACGCCATCAACAACATGATCGCCTGCAACCTGCACGGCGTGAAATTCATCGCTGCCAACACCGACTTGCAGGCCTTGGAAGTATCCAGGGCGGAAGTCAAAATCCAGCTGGGTGAAAAGCTCACCGAGGGACTGGGGGCCGGCGCCAACCCCCAGATCGGGCGCGATGCCGCCATCGAAAGCGGCGAGGTGATCAAGGCGGCCCTGGCCGACAGCCACATGGTGTTCATCACCGCCGGCTTCGGCGGCGGTACCGGCACCGGTGCCGCGCCGGTGATCGCCGGTTTGTGCAAGGAACTGGGCATTCTCACGGTGGCTGTGGTGACGCGCCCCTTCTCCTTCGAAGGCAAAAAACGCAGCCGGCAGGCCGACGAAGGCCTCAGCGAACTCAAGAAGATGGCCGACACCGTCATCACCATTCCCAACGACCGGCTGCGCGGTTTGGCGTCCAAGAACGCGCGCATGGTGGACATGTTCAAGAAAGCCGACGAGATCCTGCTCCATTCGGTCAAGGGGATAACCGATCTGATCATCCGCCCGGGCCTGGTCAACCTGGACTTCGCCGATGTAAAAACCACCATGGCCAAGGCCGGCATGGCCATCATGGGCATCGGTGTCTCCAGCGGCGAAAACCGCGCGGTGGAGGCGGCGGAGCGGGCCATCTCCCATCCGTTGCTGGAAGACATCAATATCTCCGGGGCCAAGGGTGTGCTGATGAACATCACCAGCAGCAGCGACATCACCATGGAGGAGATGACCGAGGCTTCCGACCGGATCTACAACGAGGTGGGTGAAGATGCGGAGATCATCTGGGGCGCCGTGATCGACGACGACATGGGCGACGAGATGCGCGTGACGGTGATCGCCACTGGTATCGGCGGCGAAAAGGAGAAAAAGGCGCCGGCGCCGAGCCACGACCCTACTTTCGGCGGTAAGGTGCGGGACATCACCCCGGCCGACCTTGCCGCCGGCGACGACCTGGACGAGCCGACCTACGTGCGGCTGCGCCGCCATCAGCGGGCGGTGAACGACGAAACGGCGCCCTCCTTCGGCGGCTACAAAGGCGCGCCCATCGACAGCAACGACCTGGATGTGCCCACGTTTCTGCGGCGCAAGGCGGACTGAGGGCAAAAATGCCGGCCGTCCATCAACGCGGGTGGGAGCGATCAGGCGCTTCGCGTGAACCATCCCACCCGGACGAAATGGGACGGATGGACGGCGGCCGTTGCCACAATCGCCCAACGGGATTACCTTAGGCCATCTGTTCGGCCGGAACATCGGCCCCGCCGTCCGGCCGGCGTACGCTTCAATGGAGTGGTTGATGGCCTCGTCAGTGGACAAACAACGGAAAGCATGGCTCGATGCGGAGATCGGCACGTTGCGCAAGCCGTGGCGCAATCGGGTGCGGGTGGCACTGGTCTACCCCAACCGCTACCCTGTGGCCATGGCCAGCCTCGGATTCCAGAGCGTCTATCGGCAGCTCAACGCCTTGGATCATGTGGTATGCGAACGGGCCTTTCTGCCTGAGCGCGAAGCGGCCGCAACGGCGCCGGTTTCCCTGGAGTCGGGGCGGCCGTTGGCCATGTTCGATTGCCTGGCCTTCTCCATCGCCTACGAGCATGACCATGTCCATGTATTGCAGTTGTTGCACCAAGCAGGACTCCCCCTGCCCGCCGCCCGGCGTGGCGCCTCCCTCCCCCTTGTCGTGGCAGGGGGAGTCTCCTGCTTTCTCAACCCCGAACCCCTCGCGCCGTTCATCGACTGTTTCCTGATTGGTGAAGCCGAGGGGCTCCTGGCCCCGTTTTTCGCCCGTTTCGATCCCCGGCAGGAGCGGGAACCGTTGCTGCTGCGCGCGGTCCGCGAGCTGCCCGGCGTTTACGTGCCGTCCTTTTACACCGATCATTACCATGCCGACGGCACCCTGGCGGCCCTGACGCCGAACCGGTCCGTACCGGAAAAGGTGCGGCGGGTCCATGCCGCCGATATCGGGGCCTTTGCCACCCGGAGCACGGTGATCACCCGGCAAGCCGGTTTTGCCGATGCCCACCTGGTCGAAGTGAGCCGGGGGTGCGCCCACGGTTGCCGCTTCTGTGCCGCCGGTTACGTCTATCGCCCGCCGCGTTTCCGGTCTGCGGACGGGCTGCTGGCCGCCATGGCGCAGGGGATCGCCCAGACCGCCAAGATCGGCTTGTTAGGGGCGGCCGTCTCCGATCTGCCCGACCTGCCCGTGCTGTGCGACTGGGCCGCACGCCACGATCTGCAATTGAGTTTCAGCTCTCTGCGGGCCGATGCCCTGGACGGCAAGCTGGTGGCGGCGCTGCGTGCCGGGCGGCTCAAAACCGCCACCATCGCCCCCGAGGCCGGGTCCCAACGATTGCGCCAAGTGATCAACAAAGGACTGGACGAAACAACCATTTTGCAGGCGGTCGACACATTGGTGGCCGGCGGCATTCCCAATCTCAAACTCTATTTCATGGTCGGGTTGCCCACGGAAACCGATGACGATGTGGCGGCGCTGGTGACGCTGGTCCAACGCATCAAAAGCCGCTTCTTGGATGCCAGCCGGCCGCGCGGCCGCATGGGCGGCATCACCGTCAGTATCAACTGCTTCGTACCCAAGCCCTTCACCCCGTTTCAATGGGTGGGCATGGCACCGGCGGCGCTGCTCAAACAGCGCATTAAAACCATCCAGGCGGGACTCAAGGCCGTGGCCAACGTCCAGGTGCAGGCCGACCCGCCGCGCCAGGCCTTTGTGCAGGCGCTCTTGGCCCGCGGTGATCGCAGGGTGGGGCGCCTTTTGGAAGCGGTGCGGCACAACGGCGGCAATTGGCCCCGGGCGTTCAAGGACGCCGATCCAGCGCCGGGATTTTATGTGACCCGGCCGCGGGAGCGGGACGAGGTGCTGCCCTGGGACGTGATCGATCATGGACTGGACAAGGATTTTCTGTGGCGGGAGTACCGGCGTGCCTTGCAAGCCAAAGCCACACCGCCATGCCCCGCCGATCCCCAACAGTGCCGATTGTGCGGCGTGTGTGGCGGGGGACAGGACAGACAAGTGGCTGGATGAAGACAGGGAAACGGTTCAATGGACATTGTTCACGCCTCCCGTTCGCGGCGACCGGCCGCGCAGGGTGAGGACGGGATGCAAATCGATGAATGGGGGCGGTATGCATATCGGATTTATCGGCGCCGGCAAGGTGGCCACGGCCTATGGGCGTTACTTGCGCGGTTGCGGTTTGATTATCAGTGGTTACTTCGATCGTCACGGCGATAAACTGGCCCATGCCTGTAGCGGCACCCACAGCCGCGCCTGCCGGGACGCGGCCGAGGTGGCGGGCATCAGCGATATGGTGTTGATCACCACCCGGGACGATCAGATTGAGGGGGTTTGCACGGCCCTTTGTCGTGAAGGGGCCGTTACCGCCAATCATCTGGTGGGCCACATGAGTGGCGCCCACGCATCCGCCATCCTGGCGACGGCCGAGGCGGCCGGGGCGGCGGTGTTCAGCCTGCATCCCCTGCAGGCGTTCGCCGAAGAAGAAAAGGCGTTGGCCGATTTGCCCCACACATGGTTCAGTCTCGAAGGGGTCGACCCGCGGCTCAAGGCGGTGGAAAAGGTGTTGGAGAAGACCGGCAACCGTCATTTCCGAATCCTACCGGAACACAAGGGCCTCTATCATTTGGCCGCCTGCGTGGTGTCCAACTATCTGGTCACCCTCATGGACTACGGCATGCACGCCTTGGAACACAGCGGCATTCGCTCCCGGGAAGGATTTCAGGCCATGATGCCCTTGATCCAGGGCACCCTGGCCAATATCGCCCGGGTCGGTCCGGACAAGGCGCTGACCGGCCCCATCGCCAGGGGCGACGTCTCCACCATCCGGCACCACCTGGACGCCCTTTCGCCGCCCGAACTGGCTGAATTGAAGGCCTTTTACGCTTATATGGGCCAAAAGACCCTGGATCTGGCGCGCCGGGACGTGCTAAAAGTGGATACCAAAGCCGAAGCACTGCAAGAAGTGCTGAAAAAGGCTTGATCGGCGGGGAAGGCGCATTCCATGTTCGGCGAATGTGCTGTTCCGGCCGGACCGATACCCGAAGCCCATTTCCATCAAAGTGTGGACCGAAAGGAGAGCAAACCATGGCAGCGGAAAAATTTACCGTGCAGTCGTTCCGGGCCGCCAAGGCCGCCCAACGGCCCATCAGCATGTTGACCGCCTACGACTACACCACGGCGTGTCTGTTGGACGAGGCCGGTGTGGACAGCGTCCTGATCGGCGATTCCCTGGGCATGGTGATGCTGGGCTATGAAAACACCTTGCGCGTCACCATGGACGAGATGATCCACCACACCCGCGCGGTGGCGCGCGGCAGCCGCAATGCGTTGTTGATCGGTGACATGCCCTTTCTCTCCTATCACATCAGCGTGGAAGAGGCGGTGCGCAATGCCGGCCGTTTCATCCAGGAGGGGGGCGCCGAGGCCGTCAAACTGGAAGGGGGCGCCGCGGTGGTGGACAAGGTGCGGGCCATCGTCAAAGCCCAGATCCCGGTGCTGGGCCATTTGGGTCTGACACCCCAATCGCTGAATGTTTTCGGCGGTTTCAAGGTGCAAGGCAAGGACGTCGAAGCCGCCCGCCGGTTGCTCGATGATGCTCTGCTGCTGCAGGATGCGGGGGCTTTCGGCATCGTGCTGGAGTGTGTGCCGGACGCATTGGCCGGTTTGCTCCGCCGTCGCCTGGAGATTCCCACCATCGGCATCGGCGCCGGAGCGGACTGCGACGGCCAGGTGCTGGTGGTCCAGGATATGCTCGGTCTGTTTCGCCGCATGCGGCCCAAGTTCGTCAAGGCCTATGCCGAGCTGGGCGATGCGGCCGTGAGCGCCGTTCAGGAGTATATCCGGGAGATGGCCGAGGGACGGTTCCCGGCGGAAGAACACACCTTCCACATGGATCCGAAATTGCTGGAACAGCTGTGACGCCGACCACCGGCGTAAGACCGCAACTTCGCACAAAGACAAGCGGCAGATGATCGTCTCCATGGCGGAAAATCGCACCATGGGCGATCGACCGAAGCATTACATGCAACACCAAGACAAACAGGCGGATTCATGCAAGTGGTGCAGACCATAGCGCAATTGCGGGCCATTCTGCAGCCCTGCCGGTCCGAAGGCCGCAGCGTGGGGTTCGTGCCCACCATGGGCTACCTGCACGACGGCCACATGGCCCTTGTGCAGCGGGCACGCCGGGAAAACGACGTGGTGGTGGTCAGTATTTTCGTCAACCCCACCCAATTTGGGCCCAATGAAGATTTGGCGGCCTATCCCCGTGACCTGGAGCGGGATTTGGCGTTGCTGGACAAAGGCGGCACCGACCAGGTCTTTTGCCCTTCCGTTGAGGAACTCTATCCACCGGGCTACATGACCTATGTCCACATCGAAGGTGCCGTCACCGAGACCTTGTGCGGCCGGTCCCGTCCCGGCCATTTTCGGGGCGTGGCCACCATCGTCAGCAAGCTGTTTCACCTGGTGATGCCCCACAGGGCCTATTTCGGGCAGAAGGATGCTCAGCAGGTGGCGGTGATCCAGCAGATGGTGCGGGATCTGGATTTCGACCTGGAGGTGGTGCCCTGTGCCACGGTGCGGGAGGCCGACGGGTTGGCGCTCAGTTCCCGCAACACCTACCTGACGACGGCGCAGCGGGCCCAGGCGCCCCTGATTCACCAGGCGCTGCAGGACGCCCGCAGCACCATCGCCGCCGGTGAACGAAGGGCCGTCAAGGTGGTAGAGCGAATCAAGGACCGCCTGGCGGCCATCGATGACAGCACCATCGATTATGTATCCGTTGTCGATGCCCGCACATTGGCCGATCTGGAGACCGTCACCGGAGAGGCGTTGATTGCCTTGGCCATCCGGGTCGGGCGCACCCGCCTGATCGACAATATCCGCGTCCAGGTCTGAGAGAGAAGTACTTCTTGCGGTCGTGACCCCGATTGCCGCCTCGAACGGCTTATGGTCTGTGTGGCGGTTTATTTTTCCGGACTACGGAGAAGGGAAGGGAGATGATCGGACCGAAGATCAGCCGTTGGCAGCCCGGGGGAGGGGCGGCGGCGCTGACATGTTCGACTCCATGCCGTGGGTGCGCACCTCTTCGATCATCAGGGCCACCATGTCGCGGGGCAACGCCGGGCCGGCCATCTGGTTCATGATGGAGAAGGCGTGGGCGCGGCTTTTGCGGCGCTGATAAGGCCGGTCGGTGGTGATGGCGTCGAAACAGTCGGCAACGCTGACCAACAGGGCGTTGAAGGGGATCTCGTCGGCGCCCAGGCCGAAGGGGTAACCACTGCCGTCCAGCCGTTCGTGGTGATACAGCACTACCTCCACGATGGCGTTGTCACAGGAAATGTTGCGCAGCAGGGCGGCCCCGATGAGCGGATGGCTGTGCACTTCGTCCAGCAGATCTTCCGACAGGGCCGTTTGCTTGCTGCTGAAAATGCGGTCGCTGAGGGCCAGTTTGCCCACATCATGCAGCATGCCGCCCAAGGCGATTTGGCGCACCTGATCGTTGGGCAACCCCATTCTTTGGGCCAAACGTTCGGCATAGGCGGCCACCCGCCGGGCATGGGCCTGGGTGTAGGAATCCTTTTGACCCAGTGCGTCGGACATCAGGCAGAGGACACGATTGTTAGGCGTTTCAAATGCCGCGGGAATGTTTCGCGATCTTGCAGCTCTTCCCAAAATGGTATCCTGATCCAAAGTCTATGTCAGATTCAAATCGACCGGACAATCGCTCCATGGCAGTGTCGATTCTCAAGACAAAATCATTAATCAATATTTCATCGGCTGTCAAGCAGTGCATCACGCTTCGTCATGGAACCATTCCTCCTTCTTGCCGCCGGGCTGCCCGGTCAATCGGCGGTAAACGGCCTGGACCTGATTTTCCGTATTGGCCATGGGGCCACTGTTGTCGATGACAATGGTGGCCCGTCGGCGCTTTTCCGCCAGGGGCAGCTGCGCGTTCATGCGCGCCCGGGCATCGGTTTCACTGAGCCCGTCGCGTTCCATCAGTCGCCGGCATTGAAGGGCTTCGGGCAGATAGACAACGATGATGTCGCTCAAACCTTGGGTGCGGTCGGTTTCGAACAGCAGCGGAATGTCCAGCAGCACCACAGCATCGGGATCGGTTTGTTCGGCATGGGCCATGCGGGTCGCCATCTCCTGGCCCACCCTGGGATGAACGATGCGCTCCAGCCGGCGCCGCTTGTCGGGATCAGCGAAGACGAGGCGACCCAGCGCTTCCCGGTCGATGCTCCCATCGGGCAGCAGCACCGCCGGCCCGAAGGTTTCCCGAATCTCGCGCCATGCCGGCAGGCCCGGCGCCACCACTTGGCGGGCGATCCGGTCCGCATCGATGATGACCGCCCCGGCTTTTTGAAACATCCGGGCCACCGTCGATTTGCCCGAAGCAATGCCGCCTGTCAGTCCGACCACGCGCATAACACCTTCCTTTGGATATCCATCGCCATCAATGATCGAAAGCGGTATTTTCCCGGATTCCAAGCCGGAATGCAAGGGCCGGCATCGATGGCCGCCGTTGTACACCCCGGATGTCATCGTTGTCACCCATGAAAGGTGTTTGTTCATGGTGGCGTTCAATGCTACATGTTGATCGTGAAACGGTTATTTTCGTGAGTCCTTGCGTCCCTCGTGCGGCCACCAGCCGATGGGTCGCACCTGAACAATCGCGGCGGTCAATGGTCTTGCCATGCCCCCTGTCGTCCTCTTTGTAGATGCGGAGAAATTTGTCCACAAGGCGTTGCGGCGCTCTTTGCGCAACCTGCAGCCCGACTGGACCCTTCGGTTCGCCACCGATCCCCCGGCCGCCTTGGCGGTAATGGCCCGGGAACCGGTGGATGTACTGGTCAGCGAATTGGTGTTCCCGGGATACGATGGTGTCGATTTTCTAAGGACGGTCCGCGAACGTCATCCAGCCGCGGTGCGCATCCTCCTGTCCGGTTATGCCGATCGCAATATTCTTGTTCAGTCGGTGGATTTGGCCCATCAGTTCTTGGCCAAGCCTTGGGAGGACGCCACCCTGGCCGCCACCATCGACAGGGCTTTCTTGGTCAAGCGGTTGTTGGATCATCGCCCGCTCAAAGAACTGATCGGTCGTATCGGCGCTTTGCCCAGTCTACCCGCCCGGCACCTGTCCCTGATGGCGGCCCTGCGGGATCCCGAAGTCACCTTCGAAGCGGTGGGAGAGCAGGTGGCGGCGGATCTGGGTTTGGCGACCCGGCTGCTCAAGCTGGTCAACTCCTCCTATTTCGGACTGGCGCAACAGGTATCGAGCCCCGCCAAGGCCGTGAGCCTGCTCGGTTTGGATTTGGTGCAAGCCATTGTGCTGGCGGCCGGCACCTTCGACCAGTTCACGGCCCTGCAGCGGCGGGGATTGGCCATCGCTCCCATGTGGGCGCACGCCGGCCGCACCGCCGCCCTGGCGCGGATCATCGCGCAGGCGGCGGGCTTGGACCGCGCCGGGTTGGAAGCGGCCTTCATGGCCGGTATGCTGCACGATGTCGGCAAACTGCCCCTGGCGGCCCACCTGCCCGCCGAATTCGAAGCCGTGACGCGGTACATGCAGGTCCACGGTTGCGACATGGCCACGGCCGAAAACCAGTTGCTGGGCACTACCCACGCGGCCGTCGGCGCCTATCTTTTCGGATTGTGGGGCCTACCGGACATCATCATCGCGGCGGCCGCTTTCCATCACCAGATCGCCCTCCGTTCCGGGCAGACGTTTGATGGGGTTCTCATCGTCCATGTGGCCAACGCCTTTGCCCATGCCGGTCCCCTGTTGAGCGATCTCGCCCGCCCTGTTCCCGGGTTGGATGATGCCTATCTGGCACGGATCGGGATGGCATCACGCATCGCGCAATGGCGAACCCTTTGTGCGCGCAGGACATCGCCGCTTGAAAAATAAACTTTCCAATCAATTGATTCTATGGCAAAAGGGGCGGGAGTTGGTTCCGGACCGCCGGTATGCGGTGACATCCCACCGCCCAAACCGGTGCCCGCCTCCAAAATGATCGTACACAATCAAGGCAAGAGGTGAGTGTGAAACCTGTGCTGCCGATCGTATTGGCCACCCGCAATGCGGGCAAGACCAGGGAAATACGGGATCTTTTGCAGGGCTTTGACGTTGAGATCAAGAATCTGGACGATTTCGGCCCCCTGCCGCCCATCGAGGAAGATGGCGACACCTTCGACGAAAACGCTTACAAAAAAGCCAGCCTGACTGCACGGAATCTCGGGTTGCCGGCCCTGGCCGACGACTCGGGATTGCTGGTGGATGCCTTGGACGGTGCGCCCGGGGTGTTGTCGGCGCGCTATGCCGGTGAAGCGGCCAGCGACCGGCAACGTTGTGCGAAGTTATTGGAGGCCTTGAAGGATGTGGAAAACCGTGCGGCCGCCTTCGAATGCGTGCTTTCCCTGGCGGTGCCAACCGGGCCGGCCCTGACTTACGAGGGGCGCTGCGAGGGCCTCATTTGCCGCGAACCGGCGGGTGACAACGGGTTCGGCTACGATCCGATTTTTTACTATCCGCCGCTGAACAAAACCTTCGCTCAGCTGACCATGGCCGAGAAGAGCCGTGTCAGCCACCGCGGTAAGGCCTTGGGGCAGCTGCGGGACGAGTTCGACCGCGTGTTGATATGGATACGGCAACATATGCCCGGACCGGAGCCCATCGGGTGCATGGGCGGACGGGCGGATGAATGATCGCGGCCCGGATGGGCCGATGGTTTCAGGCTTCCGAATCACTTTGAAGGAGTAGGGTATGCTCACATTTGAAGAAGGGATCGACATCGTTCAAGAAATCGGGCAAATCGCCACCGTGGAAGCGGCGCGGCGCCTGTTTGCGGAAAAACTGGCCCCCGAGCAGCTGGACCGCATCGCCGGTTTCGAAAATCCGGCGGTGCTGCTCAAAATCGCCAATGCCATCGCCATGTGCCAACCCGATATCGTATTTATCAATACCGGTTCCGAAGCGGATCGGCAGTTCATCCGTGATCTGGCGCTGGAGAAGGGGGAAGAGGAGGCGCTGCCCATGGCGGGGCATACCATCCATTTCGACCTCAAGCAAGAGCAGGGCCGGATCATCGATCGCACCTATTACGTGGCCAACGACAAGGAGCTGGTCAGCTCCCTGGCCTTGCGCATGTCCCGCCCCGAGGCCCTGGACACCGTGCGCAAGGGAATGGTCGGCATCATGCGCGGCAAGACCATGGTGGTGGGCTTCTACTCCCGCGGACCGGCCGGGGCGCCGGTCTCCAATCCGGCCATGGAGATCACCAGTTCGGCCTATGTCGCCCACAGCGCTGAACTGCTCTATCGCAACATCTACAGCGAGTTCGAAAAAGAGGTGCGCCATCTGGATCATTTCTACACCAACATCCACAGCGAAGGGCTCAATCGGCCCGAGGATCTGCCCGATGCCCGCGTATTGATGGATCGCGCCCACCGGACCACCTATGCATACAAGTGCACCTATGCCGGCAACACCCTGCTGTTGAAAAAGGGCAACCACCGCTTCTCCGTGGATCGTTCGGTCTACGAGCGCCGGGGAGAGGAACTGGCGGAGCACATGTTCATCACCTGCATGGAGACCCCGGGCGGGCGCTTGACCGGCATCGCCGGGGCGGCGCCCAGCGGATGCGGCAAAACCACCACCGCCATGGCCGGCGACCACTTCATCGGTGACGACCTGGCCCAGATATGGATCGCCGAGGACGGCACCGTGCGCTCCGTCAACCCGGAATGCGGCATTTTCGGCATTCTCGAAGATGTCAACCGGGAGGGCGATCCGGTCTTGATGCGCTGCCTGCGCGAACCGGGCACCGAGGTGATCTGGTCCAACGTGCTGATCGACGCAAACGGCGTGCCCCACTGGACCGGCAACGGGGAACCGCCACCGGAACGGGGGTGCAATTTCCAAGGCCCGTGGGAGCAGGGCATGAAGGATGAAAAGGGCAAGACCGTGCCCATTTCCCACCCCAACGCCCGCTGCACGCTCGCCTCCAAAGCCCTGTCCAACTACTCGCCCAAGGCCGAGGACCCGGCCGGCGTGGAAACCCGCGTCATCACTTACAGCGGGCGGGACAGCGACACCATGCCGCCGGTATGGGAGGCGCGCAATGCCGACGAGGGGGTGGTCATCGGCGCCTGCATCGTTTCGGCCGCTACGGCCACCGAGGTGGGGGCCAAGGGCGTCAAACGGGCCCCCTGGGCCAATGCCCCCTTCATCCCCGGTTCCCTGGCGGATTACATGGATGCCCAGTTCAAATTCTTCAACAGCGAAAAAATCGACTCCGACAAGCGGCCCATCATGGCGGGGCTCAACTACTTTTTGACCCATGAGGCGCGCGGCGGCGAGGGCAAGAAACTGCTGGGCGAGAAACGGGACGTCAAGGTGTGGCTCAGCTGGCTGGAGCGGCGTTCCCATCACGACATGGCCGCCATCGAAACCCCCATCGGTTTCATTCCCTGCTACGAGGACCTCGAGAAGCTTTTCAAGGAGCGCATCGACAAGGTGTATCCCAGGGATCTGTACGACAAGCAGTTTTCCCTGTACATCGACAACATCGTCAAGCGGATCGACCTGCAGTTGGAGGCCTACGGCAAAGAGGAGAACCTGCCGCCCCAACTGTTCAAGGTGCTCCAATCCCAGCACGCGGAATTGATGGCCCTGCGGGACAAATACGGTCCCATCGTCACCCCCGAGCTGATCGAAAGCTGTAAAAGCGTCAATTGAGCGGGCACCGTCCGTTATCGTTCTTCTATCCCCCGCTTTTGTTATTTGTCATCCACCGGCGTCTGTTGCCGTAACGGGCGTCGGTGGCTGTCAAATCCAGCACCCGCCTCCCCTTGCCGGGCATGTTGTTGTTGCTTAAATTTGCGCCATGGCATCATAAACAGATTGGAACGTTCATTTGTAATACGAGGTGTTTTGTCGATTTCAGGGAGCAGTGCGTCATGAGCGGTGTGCAATCGGAAGGCAAGGGCAAGGGTGTCCATGTGCGGCAGGAGCGCGAGCGGGCTTTGGCCGCGGACCGGCGGCGGGTTCTGTCGCTGCCGCCGGAACAGGCGTTGGATGCGGTTTTAACCCATCCCTACCCGGTGACCCTGGTGCAGTCCATGGCCGAGGAGGATCTGTATCTGCTGGTCCATGCCATCGGTCCGGATGACGCCCTGCCCGTGCTGGGGTTGGCTTCCAACGATCAGTGGGAATATGTGCTGGACATGGAGGTGTGGCATCGTGACCGCGTCCACCCTCACCAGCTCACCGAGTGGTTGTCCCGACTGCTCAGGGCGGATGGGGATCGCTTCACCCACTGGGTGACCGGACCTCAGCAGAATCTGTTGGCATACTACTTTTTTCGGAACATCGAGCTGCACGTGCGCGAATACGAGGAGGATCCCGCGGAAGTCGGCGATGGTTTCAGCAGCGAAGACGACGTGCACTACGTGCGCATGCGGCCTTATCCGGACAGCAACCCGCAGGCGCAGGCGATGCGCGACCAGTTTCTCGGCGATCTGCTGCGACGCTTGTCGGTTTATGATTACCCCCTCTACCGCGGCCTGCTGCTGACCTCGGCCGGTGTTTTGGGTCCCGAAACCGAAGAGGAGCTGTTGCGGCTGCGCAATGTGCGTCTGGCGGAGAAGGGGTTTCTGCCTTTCGAAGAGGCCGTGGGGGTCTATCAGCCGTTGCGGGTGGCCGATCTGTTGCGGCGCGGCCGCAAACCGGACATGGGCGGTGGACGGCCCGTGGCCTCCTATCCCATTCCCGATGCGGCCACCGGTACCCCCGCCGGCGCCGGGCGGTTTGCCGCCATTCTGGCCCGCATTCAAGACGAACTGTTGTTGCAGCGGTTGCAAACCGAGTTCGCCGCCTTGTGCAACCAGGTGATTGTCGCCGACCTGCAGCAGGTTCGGGAGCGGGAAGCCCTGGCCCGGGTGGTGGAAAAGGTGGCGGGCTACATCGGCATCGGCCTGGAGCTGGCCGAAGCGGCCGGTGACGGCAGCGATCCCTATGGCGCCGCCAACCTGTTGAAGTCCCATTTTCTGGCGGATCTTTTCCGGGTGGGCTATGGTCGTGCCCTGGCCCTGAAATGGCGGGCCGACCGCTGGCGCCGCGAAAGCTGGTTCGAGGCCAACGGATGGCCCCTGGCCTTCTGGGGCGAATCCTGGCTGGGGGTGTTGGGCGGGTTGCTGATCAAGAAACCCCTGTTCCATGACAACTATGCCACCGGCGTGCTTTACCGCGAGTTCGCCACCATGGCGGATATCGCCGTCACCGAGATGGTTTTGGACCGCATCATGGCCGTGGACCGGCTACTGGTGGATATGGCCGTTGGACCGCCGCCCCGGCCCATAGAGGGGTTGATCACCTATCAGAATCTCCTGCTCACGGCCTGGGCCCACCACCAATTGGGCACAAACGAGGGGACCCTGGTGACGGTCGCCCCCTTGCCGTTGGACCTTTTCCGCCTATTTTTCGATGGCTTGTGGCCTACTACGGGTCAACCCCGGCGCATTGGGCCGCAACAGCGCCAGGATCTGCTCGATTGGCTGTCGGCCGCCGGCGGATGGCCCACGGCGCGCATCGCCGAAGAAGTGGGGCCGGTGGTGGACGGCCTGTTCGGCCGGGTGGAAGAGGAACTGGCAACGGTCGCTGCCAAGGATATCGATCCGCGTTTTGTGCAACCGCTTTTTTTGGTGGCCGCCGATCACTCGTAGCGCAGCGCCTCGATGGGATCCAGGCGGGCCGCCTGGCGAGCGGGAAAATAGCCGAACACAACCCCTACCAGAGCGGAGAAGAGAAAGGCGGCGCTGACGATGCCGGGGTTGAAGATGAAGGGTATGGCCAGCAAGTGCGCGGCCAGGGCGGCGGCTCCCAAACCCAAGGCGATGCCGATCACACCACCGAAGCAGGCCAATACCACCGCCTCCACCAAAAACTGCAGCAGCACTTGGCGCTCCAACGCGCCGATGGCCAGACGGGTGCCGATTTCGCGGGTGCGCTCGGTGACCGACACCAGCATGATGTTCATGATGCCGATGCCCCCCACCAACAGGCTCACGGCGGCCACGGCCCCCAGCAGGGCCGTCAGCACCCGCGTGGTGCCGGTCAGGGTGTCGATGATCTCCTTCATGTCCCGCACGTGAAAATCGTCCTCCTGGGCGGCGGCGATGTTGCGCCGTTCCCGCAGCAACCGCTCGATGTCGGTCTGGACCGCCTCGGTCGGCACGCCGTCCATGGCCGAAACCATGATGCTGCCCACGTTGGTGTTGCCGGCCACCCGTCGCTGCAAGGTGCGCAGGGGAATCAGAACGAAGTCGTCTTGGTCCGTGCCGAAACTGGATTGTCCTTTGGCGCCGAGCACGCCGATCACCCGAAAAGCGATTTTGCCCAGCCGGATCGTGGCCCCCAAGGGGTCTTCGTCGCCGAAAAGCCGTCGCTGCACGGTGGCGCCCAACACGCAGACCGCTTGACCCGCCCGCATTTCGCTTTCGGTGAAGATGCGGCCCCGGGCCATGGGCCAATCCCGCACGACCAGAAAATCGGCGTTGCTGCCGGTGATGGTGGTGGACCAGTTGGCATTGCCGTAGATGGCCTGCATGCCGCTGCTGGAGACCGGCGCCACCCCTTGCAAGCCGTGGATCTGTTGTTCAATGGCCTGCACATCGGCCATGCGAAAAGGGGTGGCGGCCCCGCGCGCCCCGCCGCCGCGATGAAATCCCTGCCCCACGCGCACTTGGAGCATGTTGCTGCCCAGTTTGGCGATGTCCGAAGTCACCTGGGCGGTGGCGCCGCTGCCCAGGGTGACCATGGTGATCACCGCCGCCACGCCGATGACGATGCCCAGCACGGTCAGGGTGGAGCGCAAGGCGTTGCGCCGGATGGCCCGTTGGGCCAGCAGATAGGTTTCCCAAATCATGTTGTCGGTGCCTTTTGCGGGCCCTTTGCCATTGCACCCGGTCCTTCGGCCGCAGTCACAATGCGTCCGTCCAGGAAGTCGACGCGGCGACGGGCGTAGGCGGCCATGTCCGCTTCGTGGGTCACCATGATGACCGTCAGACCCCGCTCCTGATTGAAACGGGTGATCAAGGACATGATCTCCCGGCTGCGGGCGGTGTCCAAATTGCCCGTGGGTTCGTCGGCCAGCAGCACATCGGGATCGGTCACGATGGCCCGGGCGATGGCCACCCGCTGCTGTTGGCCCCCGGACAGCTCGCCGGGGGTGTGCTGCTCCCAGCCGGAGAGCCCCACCGCCGCCAGGGCGGCGGCGGCCTGTTCTCGGCGCCTGCGGATGGGTATGCCGCGATAGATCAGGGGCAACTCCACATTTTCAATGGCCGAGGTGCGGTTGAGCAGGTTGAAGCCCTGGAAGACGAACCCCAGATAGTGGCGCCGCAGCAATGCGCGCTGGTCGCGGGACAAGGCGCCCACATCCACTCCCCCGAAACGGTAGGTGCCGCTGCTGGGGGTGTCCAGACAGCCCAGGATGTTCATGCAGGTGGATTTGCCCGAACCGCTGTGGCCCATCACCGCCACGAACTCCCCGCGTTCGATGGTCAGGTCGATGCGGTCCAGGGCGTTTACGGCTGCGTGGCCCCGGCCGTAAACCTTGGTGACCTGCTCCAGTTGAATCAGTGTGCCCATGGCGCGCCTCATCGCAAAACGGTGCCGACAATCACCGCCATGCCCGGTTGCAGGTCGCCATCGGTGACCACGGTGGAGATGCCGTCGGTGGGCCCGGTGAACACTTGCAGCGGGACCGGTTGGTTGTTTTGCACACGCCACACCTGCTGCTGGGCCGTGCCGGGTTGGGTTTGCACTTCCGGTCGGCCGGCGCGGCGGCGCGGCGGGCCGGGCATGATCATGCCCATCACCCCGCGCCCGTCCGCCCGGGCACCCTCTTGGGGCGGGCTGAAGCGCAAGGCGCTGTTGGGCACCAGCAGGGCGTCGTCCACCTGCTCGACCACGATTTCGGCCGTGGCCGTCATGCCCGGCCGCAACAGCCGATCGGGGTTGGCCACATCCAGCAAGGTGGTGTAGGTGACCACGCCGTCGGTGAATTGGGAACCATACCGCACCTGGGTGATACGGGCGCTGAAGGTGCGTTGAGGATAGGCGTCAACGGTGAAAGTGGCCGACTGTCCCTCCCGGACCCGCCCCACGTCGGCTTCGTCCACATCCACTTGCAACTCCATGCGGGTCAAGTCCTCGGCCAGCAGGAAGAGCACCGGCGCCTGCAGGGAGGCGGCAACGGTTTGGCCCGGATCCACGTTGCGCTGCAACACGGTGCCGTCGATGGGGGAAAAGATGGTGGTTTTGGCCAGGTTGGTCTCGTCCACCCGGAGATTGGCTTGGGCCTGGTCGATGGCCGCCAGCGCGGCGGCCACATCGGCCCGGGCCCGTTCCAGGTCCGCCTCGGCGGCTTCCAGTTCGCCCGCCGAGGGCGCCCGCCCGCCGGTCAGTGCATGGGCCCGCCGCAACCGCGTCAAACCCTGCTCCGCTTGGCTCGAGGTGGCTTTGGCTTGCTGGAGACGCGCGCGGGCCGATGCCAGGGCGGCCCGGGATTGCATCACCACGGCTTCGAACTTGGTGGCATCCAGGCGCGCCAGGGGCTGCCCCACAGTGACGGTGGCGTTGAAATCGGCCAGTACATCCTGGACGATGCCCGACAACTCGCTGCCCACTTCCACTTCGTTGGTGGGCGCCAGATTACCCGTGGCCGTCACGGTCACCGTCAACGCCCCCCGGCGCACTTCGGCGGTGCGGTACTGCAGTGCCTTCTGTCCGTCGCGTCCCAACCAAAACAGCACCCCCGCGACCACCAACGCCATGAGTACAGCACCCACCAGCCACCTGACCCAACGGTGCCTGCTCTTACCGCCATTTCCCAGTCCAATGGTCCGGCCGATATCCTCCGTATTCGCATTGCTCGCTGTGCTCATGTCGTCGATTCCCTCATCTGTCCTCATCACCATACGTTACCACCACCTCCTGATCCCGCCAGCCCCCTCCCATCGCTTTATAGAGGCGCACCATGTTGCTGGTGACGGTGCCCTCGCTCCGGGCCAATTGATCCTGGAACGAGAGCAGCGACCGTTGGGCCACCAGCACCGTCGTGAAGTCCACAAGGCCGGCCTCATATTGGTCCCGGGCCAGCTGAAACGCCACTTCGGCCGCTTCGTTGGCCTGGACGAGGGCTTCCCGGCGCAGTTGCTCGCTCACGTAGGCGGTCAGTACATTTTCTGCTTCCTCCAGCGCGGCCAGCAGGATGGCCCGATACTGGTGCAGGGCCTGCTCCTGCAACGCCGATCGCACTTCGATGTTTTGCCGGATGGCGCCGCCCTCGAACAACCGCCAACTGATCCTTGGCCCCAAACGCCAGGCCAGGCGCGTGCTGTCCAGTAGATCGCCCAGGGCCGGGGCATCGTAGCCGATGGCCCCCAGGAGCCTGAGTTTGGGATAGAGTTCGGCCGTGGCCACACCGATGCGGGCGGTCTGGGCCGCCAGCTGCCGCTCGGCCCGGCGCACATCGGGGCGCTGGCGTACGGTGTCGGCCGGAACTCCCACGGCCACCGTGGCCGGCGGTACCGGGATCGCTTGCGATGGGACGAGTTCCGGATGCAGCGTGCCCGGGGCCTGGCCCAACAGAACCGCCAAGCGGTTGAGGGTGCTCTCCAGGTTGCTTTGCAGGGTCGGTATCTGGCTGCGGGTGCCGGCAAGGTTGTACAGGGCACTCTGCACCGCCAATTCATCGGTGAGGCCCGCCTCGTAGCGGGAGCGGGCCAGGATGTAGGTCTCCTCCTGGGATTCGAGATTGGCTTCGGCCACCGTGATGCGCGCTTGCAAAGTGCGCAGTTCGACATAATTGAGCGCCACTTCGGCCGAGAGGGTGACCAGAACATGGCTCAGATCTTCCTGGCTGGCGTCCAGATCGGCATCGGCGGCCTCCACCGAGCGGCGCGTACCGCCGAATATATCCACCTCCCATCCGGCGTCCAGGCCCACCGAGTAAAGATCGGTCTCCCGGGTCGATCCGTCGGCATCGGTGCTGCCGCTACGGGTGTAGGCGCCGGATGCGTCCAGGGTAGGAAAGCGCCCGGCCCGGCTGATACCCCGGCGGGCCCGGGCTTCCCGCACCCGCGCCCGGGCGGTGCGCAGATCGATGTTGTCCGCCACGGCGCGTTGAATCAAGTCGGTGAGCAGGGGATCTTCCAGGGTGGTCCACCATTGAGCCAGAGTGTCCGCATCGGCGGGGGCCGGCACCAGTCCATCGGCCATGGCGGCGTGCCAGTGGGACGGCACATCCGTGGGCGGGGCTGCATAATCAGGCCCCACGGCCGCACACGCCCAAAACAGCAGCGGGGCCCAAAGGACGACCAGCGACGCCGCGATGTGGCGTTGACGGGATTGGGTGGGCAACGGGTACGGTCTATGCATCGGGGAATCCTCTTCGTTTCAAACACGCAATGACGGGACAAGCGAATGAAAAGTCTACATCAGGGCGCGGCATGATACCGGGCTCGGTTCCGGTGGGCGTGGATCCGTTCACGCACGCTTTGGAAAATGGCAAACAGCGCCGGGATCAGGAAGATGCCCAGCAGCGTGGCCGCCAGCATGCCGGAAAAAACCGTGGTGCCGATGGCCCGTCTGCTGTTGGCGCCGGCACCGGTGGCCAGCACCATGGGCAGCACCCCCATGATAAAGGAAAAGGCGGTCATCAACACCGCCCGGTAGCGGATACGGGCACCATTGAGGGCCGCGTCGGCGATCGAGTGGCCCGCCTCGCGCTCGGTTTTGGCGAATTCCACGATGAGGATGGCGTTCTTGCTGGCCAGGGCCACCAGCAGGACCATCCCGATCTGGGCGTAAATGCTCAGATCGAGGCCCGCCACCCATATGCCCACCAGCGCCCCCAGGGTGGCCACCGAGATGGAAACGATCACTGCCAGGGGAGTGGTCCAGCTTTCATATTTGCCCACCAGGAAAAGATATCCGAAAATCAACGCCAAACCCAGCAGAAGCGGGCCCTGTCCGCCGGTTTGCTGCTCCTGGAAGGAGAGGCTCGACCACTGGTAGGCATAGCCTTCGGGCAAGGTGCGGGCGGCCACTTCGGCCATGGCCGCCATGGCATCGTTCGAGCTGACGCGCATGGCCGCCTCGCCATTGATCTGGGCGCTGGTGAACTGATTGTAGCGCGTCACGATCTGCGGGGCGAGCACGGTTGAGATGGTGGCCAGGCTGCTGATGGGGACCATGTGGCCATCGGTACTGCGCACGTGAAGCCGGCCGATATCCGCCGCCGAGTTGCGGAACGGGTCATCCGCCTGCACCTTGACCTGGTAAACCCGGCTGAACAGGTTGAAGTCGTTGACGAAGCGCGACCCCAAATGGGACTGCAGGGTGGAAAAGACGCTGCTGACCGGCACCTTCAAGGTTTCGGCTTTGGTGCGGTCCAGGTCCAGAAACAACTGGGGCACATCGGCGGAGTAAGTGGAGAATACCGCCCGCAGGGCCGGGTCCTGGTTCGCGGCCACCACAAGGGCGCGGGTGGCCGCCGCCAGTTCTTGGGGTGTCTGACTGCCGAGCGCCTGGAGCCGCATATCGAATCCGCCGGTACTGCCCAGACCACGGATCGCCGGTGGGTTGAAGGCGAGAATAATGGCTTCGGGCAGGGCGGCCAGCTCCTCCCGCACCCTGTTGATCATGTTCTGGATTTGCAGTTCGGCAGTCTCGCGGCGACGCCAGGGATCGAGCACCACCAGGCCGAACCCCACATTTTCGCTGGCGCCGCTGATGATGCTGAAACCGCTTACCGTGATCACATCGGCCACTCCGGGGGTTTCGTTCAGAATGGCGGATACCCGGGCCATCACCTGTTGCGTGCGGTGCAAGGCCGCCGATTCGGGCAACTGGATATTGAGATAGAAGGACCCCTGGTCTTCGCTGGGCAGAAAACTGCGCGAGAGGCTGTTCCACATTAACGCTGCGGCGGCAATCACCGTTATCACCAGTACCAGGGCCAGCGCCAGTCGCCGGACCAAAACGCCGGCGATATTCACATACCAACGGCGGGAAATGACAATGCCGCGGAAGAAGATGGCCAGCGGCCCCCGGCGAATTTCCTGGGGGGGACGCAGCAAAATGGCGCACAAGGCCGGGCTCAGTGTCAAAGCGTTGAAGGCCGAGAAGAGCACCGCCGTGGTGATGGTGACGGCGAATTGCTTGTAGAGCTGCCCGGTGATGCCGGGCAGGAATCCCACCGGCACGAAGACCGCCATCATCACCAGGGTGGTGGCGATGATCGGTCCGGTGACCTGTCCCATGGCCTTTACAGAGGCCGCTTTGGGGCTGAGTTGCTCTTCCACCATCACCCGCTGCACATTTTCCACCACCACGATGGCATCGTCCACCACCAGCCCGATGGCCAGGATGAGGGCGAAAAGGGTCAGGGTGTTGGCGCTGAACCCCATGGCCAGAAGAACAGCAAAGGTGCCGATCAGCGATACCGGGATGGTCAGGGAGGGGATCAGGGTGGCCCGCCAATCCTGTAAAAACAGAAAGGTGACGCCCACCACCAGGCAGAAGGTGATCAACAGGGTGATGATGATCTCCCGGATGACCGAGCGCACATACTCGGTTGTGTCGTACACCAGGCGATATTCCACATCTTCGGGGAAGCGCTCCGCCAGTCGTTGCATTTCCGCCCGTATGGCTTCCATCGCTTCCAGGGCATTGGTGCCCACGCTCTGGTAAACCGCCATGTTCACCGCCGGTGCGCCGTTGAGGGTGGAACGGGCCGAATATGACGAGGCGCCCAATTCCACCCGGGCCACGTCCCGCAGGCGGACCAGGCCGCCGCTGTCGCCGCTGCGCAAGACAATGTTTTCGAAATCCGCGGGTGTTTCCAGGCGGCCCCGGGCCTGCAGAGTGTATTGCACCTGCTGGCTGTCTCCGGTGGGGGCGGCACCCACGGCGCCGGCGGCGGCCTGGATGTTCTGGCGGCGGATGGCGGCGATGACGTCTTCGTCGGTCATCCGGAGTGCGGTGAGCCGTTCGGGGTCCATCCAGACCCGCATGCTGTAATCTTGTGCGCCGAAAATGAAGGCCTCGCTGACCCCCGTCAGCCGCGTGAGGGCGTCTTTGACGTTGATGCCGGCAAAGTTGCTCAAATAAAGGGCATCCCGGGTGCCTCCGGGGGAGTAGAAGCTCATCAATGCCAGGATGTCCGAGGAGCGCTTGCGCACCGAGACGCCCTGGTCGGTCACCTCGCTGGGCAGTTTGGGTGCCGCCTGCTGCACACGGTTCTGGACGTTGACTTGGGCGATGTTGGGGTCGGTGCCCACGGCGAAAGTGATGCTCAAGGAGTAGCTGCCGTTGTTGGCGCTGGTGGAGGACATGTAGAGCATGTCATCCACACCGTTTACTTCGGCCTCAATGGGTGCGGCCACGGTGGCGGCCACCACTTCGGCGCCGGCGCCGGGGTAGACCGCGGTCACGCGGATCTCCGGCGGCGTGATGGGCGGAAACTGGGCGATGGGAATATTGAGCAGGGCGAGGACGCCGGCCAGGGTGAGGATGATGGAGACAACCAGGGCCAGCCGCGGCCGCTCGATGAAGATATTGGAGATCATGGGTTACTCCTTGGCGGAAGCAGCACGACTGGGCGTCACTTCCATGCCCGGGGTCACCTTCTGAACGCCCTGGACCACGATGGTTTCGCCTGCGGTCAGGCCGTTTTCCACGACCCATTGGGTGCCCATGGCGGTCCGGATGGTAATGCGGCGCAGTTGCGCCCGGTTCCGCTCATCGACCACGAACACATAACGGCCTTCGCGATCGGCCTGGACCGCCGACTGGGGGACCACCGGCAAATGCGCCGGTGTCGGCCGGCGATTTTGAACCGTGACAAATTGTCCGGGCAGCAGCAGCCCTTGGGGATTGTCGAACACCGCCCGCACGGCGATGGTGCCGGTGTCGGGGTCCACCTGGTTGTCGATGAAATCGAAACGGCCGGCCAGTGGATATTCGGTGTTGTCGGGCAAGCGCAAACGGGAGACCCAACCTCTGTGGGCGCCGTCCGGGCGCAGGGACTGCAGATCGGATTCGTTCACCGCGTAGACCACCCGGATGGGATCGATCTGGACAATGCGGGCAAGCGCGTTGGATGCCGGTCCCACCAGGTTTCCCCGGGTGTAAGCGGCGCGGCCGATGCGCCCGCTGATGGGAGCGCGAACGGTGGTGTATGCCAGGTTCAAACGGGCCGTTTCCAGAGCGGCCTCGGCCTCCTGGCGTCGCGCATTCGCCTGGCGCTCATTGCTGGTGGCGGTCTCCAGGTCGGTGGCGGACACCCCCCCGGTGCGCACCGCCTGGAGTCGACCAAGGCGTTGTTGCGCCATCACATGGTTCGCCTCGGCTTCCGCCACCCGGGCTTCCGCCTCCCGTAGCCCGGCACGGTAAGGTGCCGGCTCGATGACGAACAGCAGGTCGCCGGTCTGGACATCGGCACCTTCCCGAAAGGCCACCTGTTCCAGGAACCCTTCCACCCGGGCCCGCAGGTCCACCGCCTGGATCGCTTCCGTGCGTCCGACATACTCGGCCGGCGGGTTGACCGCCGCCTCTTCCACGGACATGACCACCACGGCCGGTGGGGCGGCCCACAGCGCGGGAGGCAAGCCCACAACCAGAAGCACGAACGCCATCATGAGGATCGGCAAGGGCCAGCGGCGCCGCCCGCGCATGCAAGCAGGACGCTTGGAACGGATAGGGGAGAACATCGGGGCAAAAGAAATGGACATGAGGGGCATCCTTTACGCTATTGGATAACGATCTTGAGCAGCACGTCGCCCCGGGTGCCGTCGGCGCCCACCTTGCCCTGGCCTTTGAGGCGCAGCACCTTGCCTTGCTCCATGCCCGGCGGCACGTTGACCCGGAAGATGCGCCGCTGCAGCCCCGTGGGGATGGTGACCAGTTTGCGGGTGCCCACCAGGGCCTCGTAAGGCGAGATGGCGATGGTGGCATGGATGTCGGCGGCGCGCTCCGAGCGATCGGGCCGCGCCACCTGTAGCCGATGGCTGTGCTTGCGGGCGGTCAGCGGGCGCATCCGACGGGTTACACCGGCATGGGGCAGGGCGTCGAACAGCTTGAGGAACAGCATGCCGAAGAGAAAACCGCCGATGTGCGCCCACCAGGCCACACCGCCGGCCGCACCAGCACCGGCGGCCGCCGCGTTGAGAAATTGCAGCAGAAACCAGATGCCCAGAAAGAAATAGGCTGGAATCTCCACAAACAGTGGAAAGAAGAGAATCGGAATCAAGGTCAGGATGCGGGAGTGGGGGTGCAGCAGAAAATAGGCCCCCATCACGCCGGCGATTGCGCCGCTGGCGCCGATGACGGGCACGGCGGAGCCGGCATTGAGGGCGAAGTGGGAAACCCCCGAAGCGAGGCCGCACAGCAGGTAGAAGATCAGGTAGCGCAACGGCCCCAGGCGGTCCTCCACATTGTCGCCGAAGATATACAGGGACCACATGTTGCCGAGGATGTGCAGAAACCCCCCGTGCAGAAACATGAAGGAGAACCAGGAGAAGATCTGTTGGCCCAAGGAGAAGTGTTCGGCCAGACGATCCAGGGTGTAGCGCGCCGGCACCAGGCCGAAGGTGAAGATGAAGCGCTCGATCACCGGTTCGGGCATCATCGTCTGCACCAAAAACACCACCACATTGATCCCGATCAACACGTTGTTGACCACCGGGACATTGCGGGACGGGGTGGTGTCGCGAATGGGAATCATATCGTCTGCGCCACAAAGGGCTGAAAATAATCAGGGTCGAGGGCACGCATTACCAACCGTGGCAGCGTGCGCAATGCCATCGCGTTCAATGCAGCACTGCTATTCGATGTTCATGCTCAGATCGACGGCCCGGGCGGAGTGGGTCAAGGCGCCCACCGAGATCAGGTCCACCCCGGCCGCCGCCAGCGCGCGCAGGTTCTCGGCCGTCACGCCGCCCGACACCTCCACCAGGGCCCGGCCGGCGATCAGCGCCGTGGCCTCGCGGATGGCGGGCGGACCCATGTTGTCCAGCATGATCACATCGGCACCGGCGTCCAGGGCTTGCCGCACCTCATCCAGGTTGGC
Organism: Desulfatitalea alkaliphila; assembly: GCF_022968795.1. Taxonomy (GTDB): domain Bacteria; phylum Desulfobacterota; class Desulfobacteria; order Desulfobacterales; family Desulfosarcinaceae; genus Desulfatitalea; species Desulfatitalea alkaliphila. The sequence continues at coordinate 14,197 of NZ_JALJRB010000029.1, read as the reverse complement.
GGCCTCCACCTCGATTTTGCTCAGGTGGGAGTGGGCGGCGCGAATGCGCTGCACCGCCGTCGCGATGCCGCCGCAGGCGGCGATGTGGTTGTCCTTGATCAGCACCCCGTCGAAAAGGCCCATGCGATGGTTGGCCGCGCCGCCCACCCGTACGGCGTACTTTTCCAATACCCGCCAGCCCGGTGTCGTTTTGCGCGTGTCCACCAGGCGCGTGCTGCTGTCGCCCAACAGGGCGGTGTAGGCGCGGGTCTGGGTGGCGATGCCCGAGAGCCGTTGCAAGAAGTTGAGGGCCGTGCGTTCGGCGGTGAGCAGGGCGGCCAGTTGCCCTTGGAGTTGCACGACCACCTGTCCCTTTTCCACTGCTGTGCCATCGGCCGTTGGGGAGTCGAAGCGGATGGCCGGATCCAACTGCCGGAACACATAACGGGCCACATCCAGGCCGGCCACCACCAGGGGCTCCTTGGCGATGATGGTCGCCGCGGCGCGCGCCTCGGGGGGCACCAGGGCATCGGTGGTGATGTCGCCGCTGCCGATATCCTCTTCCAAGGCCAGATCCACCAACCGCCGCACCGCCGCGGTCATTGTCAAACCCCGCATGCCCACACCTCCCATGCCCCGTTGTTTCCTTGCCGGACCGCGCTCAGCCTTGCCTCTGAAACGCCGTCACCCGCGCCAGGGTGGCGTTCAATTTGTCCTGCTTTTCGGACAGCAGCGCCTGTTTCTCCTTGACTTCGGCCACCACCGCCGGCGGGGCCTTCTCCAGGAAGCTGTCGTTGTTCAGCTTTTTATTGATGGCGCTCAGGTCCTTGTTCAATTTGCCCAGTTCCTTTTCCAAACGCTGGGCCTCCTGGGCGAAATCGATGACCCCCTTGAGCTCCACCAGCAGTTCGCAGTCACCGACGATGGCCGTGGCCGCCGTGGCCGAACGCTCACCCGGTGCGCCCACCGTCACATCGGCCAGGCGCGCCAGGTTGATCACGATGGCCCGGCGCTGTGCCACCACGGCGCGCACGGCCTCGTCGGCGCTTTGCACCGTGACGTGCAGTTGGGCGGCCGGCGCGATGTTCATTTCACCGCGAACGTTGCGGATGGCGGTCACCAACGACATGACCAGGGCCATTTGGGTTTCGGCTTCGGTGGGGGTGTCGTCGCCGGCGTCCGCCGCGGCGGGAAAGGCGGCCTGCATGATCGAGCCGCTGGTACCCGGCAGCTTGTCCCAGATCTCCTCGGTCACGAAGGGGGCGAAGGGGTGCAGCAACACCAGGGTGTCGCGCAACACGTGCCAGAGCACCCGGCGGGAGGCTTCCCGGGCCTCCGGCGCATCCTCGCCGTAAAGGGCGGGTTTGGCGGCCTCCAGGTACCAGTCACAGAACTCGTGCCACACGAATTGGTAGGCCGCTCCGGCCGCCTCGTTGAACTTGTAGGTGTCCAGGGCCTCGGCCACCTGTGCCACGGTGCGGCGCAGGCGCGCCAGGATCCAGCGATCCGGCAAGGCCGGCGCCGCCGCCGGGTCGCCGGCATCGTAGCCGCGCTCCAGGTGCATCAAGGCGAAGCGGGCGGCGTTCCACAGCTTGTTGATGAAGTGGCGGTACCCCTCCACCCGCTTTTCCGACAAACGCACGTCCCGCCCCTGGGCGGCGAAGGCGGCCAGGGTGTAGCGGAAGGCATCGGTGCCGTAGGTGTCGATCACATCCAGAGGGTCGATCACGTTGCCCTTGGATTTGCTCATCTTCTTGCCCTCTTCGTCCCGCACCAGGGCATGCACGTAAACGTCGCGGAACGGCACCTCGCCCATGAAGTGCAAGCCCATCATCATCATGCGGGCCACCCAGAAAAAGAGGATGTCGAAGCCGGTCACCAGCACCGAAGTGGGGTAGAAGGTCTTGAGCAGCAGCGTTTGTTCGGGCCATCCCATTGTTGAGAAGGGCCACAGGGCCGAACTGAACCAGGTGTCCAGCACATCGGTCTCCTGGGTCAGATCGCTGCCGCCGCAGGCCGGGCAACGCGCCGGGGTCTCCATGGCCACGGTCAATTGCGCGCAGGCGCCGCAGGTCCAGGCCGGGATCTGGTGGCCCCACCAGATCTGGCGCGAAATGCACCAATCCTTGATGTTGTACATCCAATCGAAATAGGTCTTGGCCCAGCTTTCGGGAATGATGCGCGTGTCGCCGTTTTCCACCGCCCGGATGGCCGGTTCGGCCAGGGGCTTGACCTTGACGAACCACTGGCGCGAAAGGTTGGGCTCCACCACGCTTTTGCAGCGGTAGCAGTGGCCCACGCCGTGCTTGTGGGGTTCCATGCCCAGCAGCAGCCCCCTTTCCCGCAGGGCAGCCACCACCGCTTCGCGGCAGGCGAAACGGTCCATGCCCTGGAAACGGCCCGCCGCGGGGGTCATGGTGCCGTCGTCGGCGATCACCTTGTTGCTGGGCAGGTCGTGGCGCCGGCCGAGTTCGAAGTCATTGGGATCGTGGGCCGGGGTCACCTTCAGGGCGCCGGTGCCGAAGGCGCGATCCACATAGGTGTCGCGGATGATGGGGATTTCGGTCTCCACAAGGGGCAGGATGACGCTGTCGGCCGGCAGGTCGGCATAGCGCTCGTCCTCGGGGTGCACCGCCACGGCGGTGTCCCCCAGCATGGTCTCGGGGCGCGTGGTGGCCACCACCAGCCCGCCTTCGCCCCGGGCGAAGGGATAACGGATCCGGTAGAGATGACCGTCCAGCTCCTCGTGCTCCACTTCCAAATCGGAAAGGGCCGTGCGGCAGCGGGGACACCAGTTGGTGATGTAAAGGCCGCGGTAGATCAGCCCCTGCTCGTACAACTGGACGAAAACGGTGCGCACGGCCAGGGACAGCCCCTCGTCCATGGTGAAGCGCTCCCGCTGCCAGTCGCAGGAGGCGCCCAGCCGCTTGAGCTGGTTGATGATGGCGCTGCCCGACTTTTCCCGCCATTGCCACACCGCCTCGATGAATTTCTCACGCCCCAGGGAGTGGCGGTCGCGGCCCTCCGCGGCCAACTGCCGCTCCACCACATTCTGGGTGGCGATGCCCGCATGGTCCGTGCCCGGCATCCAGAGCACATTGTGCCCTTTCAAACGGTGGTAACGGCACAGAATGTCCTGCAAGGTGTTGTTCAGGGCATGCCCCATGTGCAACACGCCGGTGACATTGGGAGGCGGAATCACAATGGAAAAAGCCGGTCGCCCATCGCTGTCCGCGGCCGCGAAATGGCCTTCCCGTTCCCAGAACGCGTACCAGTGCCGCTCCACTTGCCGGGGTTCGTACCCCTTGTCCAATACCTTGCTGCTCATAAGACCCGCTCCATGCGCCACTCGGCCCCGTCGGTCCGCGCGCTTTCCGCCGACCCGGGGAGGGTTGAAAATAGAAAAAGGGGATTATAACCAATAATCCCCATGAAAAATCAAGCCTCTTTTGTGTGCCCCCTACTCTTGCGGCCCCTCCTCTTCCAGCAACTCCTGCCGGATACGCCCCATCTCGCGGGTAACCACCTGCTCCACCACGGTGGCGATGGTTTTTTCGATGGTTTGGGCATACTGGGTGCGGATCACCCGCTCGATGGCCCTTTCCAAAGCCGCAGCGTTGATCTCGGTGGGCGCTTGGGCCGCCGTTGCACGCTCATCCGCAGCGGTTTCGGCCTCCGCACCGGCTTCGTCGCCCGCCCAGCCCTGGCGTTGCAGTTCCGTTTCGATCCCCTGGGTGATGTCGTCGGACAGACGCTGTTCGTGCCGCCGCATGCGTTCCAACACCGTGTCCAGACGAATCACGCGCTCCTCATCCGCCTCGGGGTCATCGTCCAACCAGTCGCCCGGTTGTAGCTGCCCCAGGTCCAGCGCCGGGGCTTCGTCGGTCACTTCGGTGGGATCTTCTTCAATCGCCGCGGGCGTTTCGTCCATTTCGGCGCCGATCCAGTCACCGGGCTGCACCGGCTCCGGCGTCATGGCGGCCGGTTCTGCTTCCACCGTCGAAGCCGCCTCGGGTGCGTCCGCAACAGGGCCCTCCATGTCATCGGCTGCCGCCGTATCGCCGAATTCCGTTTCCGCCGCCATTTCCGTTGCGCGGTCGGCTTCCATCCAATCAATGGCGGGTGGATCGCCGGCATCGGTATCCAAAGCCGCCGAATCTTCAACCGGCGCGATGATGTCGGTCAACTCCAGGACCGGTTCATCCGCTTCCTGGTCCTGTGCCGCCTCCTCGGCGATGCGGGCCAGCTCCTCCGGCGTGACGATGTCGGTCAGTTGGATGGGCGCGTCCTCTTCCGCCAGGGAGAGATCCTGCATGATGCCCTCCAGCTCTTCCGGCGGCACCACATCGGTCAACTCGATGATCTCTTCCTCATCCGGTAAAGTCGCCGCCGCCGCGATGCGTGCCAGCTCCTCCGGCGAAACGATGTCGGTCAATTCGATGATCTCCTCATCCGGCAGCGCGTCGTCCGCGGCCCCATGGGTCTCAGGGGGGGCGACATCCCCGAGGTCGATGATTTCCTCTTCCGGGGGTTGCTCAGCGGTGGGTGCTTCCGGCGATTCGGCCGGGGCCGCGGCTTCCGGCGGGGGCGAGGCCTCCGTGGTCGCCGTCGGTTCATCGTCCACTGCCACGGTCGGCAGCGGCGATGCGTCAAGCGGCGGCGAGGCCTCATCAACCCCCGTCGCGGGCATCGGGCCTTGTTCCGGATCGGGCAAAGGGTCTTGTAAAAAAGCAACCGGCTCGGCCGTCTCATCGGCCGCATCGTCACGGGTGTCGATGGCGAATTCCGGCGGGAGGGCCGGATCCATCTCCATGGTGAACGGGGGAGTTTCCGCCGCCGGTTCGGCCGCCACGGTCTCGTCGGTGGCTGCGACCGCCGGCGTGGCGGACGGCGCCTCGACCTCCGGAGGCGTGTACAGCACCTCGGTCAAGTCGATGATCCGGCCGCCATTGTCGCTGGGCAGCGCCATGTCGGACGTCAGATCGATAACGCGGTCCGGGTTCTCTTTTCCAGAGTCGTCCCGCTTTTCCGTTCGCTTGCTCTCTTCCATATATCCCCCGGCTTTGATATATGGGCCGCACGCCGGTTCGCAACTGACAAACGGTTTCGTTGGCGTGGGCCCGGCGGCCGTACAGGAGCCGATCCATGGCGCCGGCGATCCGATGCACACCCGGTTTCCGCCGCCCTCTCCCTACTATCGGCCATGGGCGTGCGAAAGTTAAAGGCCGCGGATCGCAACTTAACGAAAAAAATTAGCATAGCGGTCCGGCACTGTCAAGCAGTTTGGTGCTTAAGATATTCATAAAATTGAGAATTCAGTCCGACCCACCCATTCAGGACAGCCGGGGTTCATTTCGAAGCGATTCAAGGAAAAATGGACATGCACCGTTTCTACATCCCACCCGATCAGGCCACCCGATCCGAACCGGTCATCGAAGGCACCGACGCCCGCCACATCCAAACGGTGCTGCGCCTCAAACCGGGCGACCCCATCGTGGTGTTCGACGGCCAAGGCACCGAATACGCCGCCCGCATCGTCGCCCTGGACCGCCGGCAGGTAAGGATCGCGCTGTCCGAACAACGCACCGTCGACACCGAATCCCCGCTGAAAATCGCCCTGGCCCAGAGCTATCTCAAGGACAAAAAAATGGATCTGCTGGTGCGCCAGGTGGTGGAGCTGGGCGTCAACCACTTCATCCCCTTCATGGCCCGCCGCTCGGTGCCCCAACCGGACGCCGAACGCACCGCCAACCGCCGCCGCCGCTGGCAGAAAATCGCCCTCGAAGCCGTCAAACAATGCCGCCGTCAACGCCCCATGGAAGTGGCGCCGGTGCACACCTTCGAAGAAACCCTGGCCCTGGCCCGACCCTACGCCCTCAAGCTGTTCTTCTGGGAGGTGCAGGGCGATCACCTGTTCAGCGACCCGCAACGCCGCCCGCGCCCCGACAGCGTCTTCATCATGATCGGCCCCGAAGGCGGCTTCGAAGCCGGCGAATACGAAGCCGCCCGCGCCCACGGCTTCGAAGCCGTGCAGATGGGCCCGCGCATCCTGCGCGTCGAGACCGCCGCCATCGCCGCCTGCACCCTGGTGCAATACCTGTTCGGCGACATGGGCACAAAAATAGCTTGACAACCCTCCGACCCTTTAGGTAGATACTCGCTTTCGATTCAACAGCCTACCGGTTCATGCCGAGGTAGCTCAGTCGGTAGAGCAGGGGACTGAAAATCCCCGTGTCGGCGGTTCGATTCCGTCCCTCGGCACCATAAAATCAGGGGTCTACGGGTTAGCCCGCGGCCCCTGTTTTTAAAATGAGTACATTTTTGTACAAAGAATATCTTGGGCGGCAAGCAGATATCAGTTGCATTCCACATAATCCTCCCGGTTCATATTGACAAATTTGTATAATGACCTCATCATTTCCTTAGATTTCAAACAAAATGGCGGGCAAATACAATGCAAAAAGAAGGTACCTTCGGGAATATCGATCTCGCAAATAAGATTGCATCCCAATTCGGTACATCGCATGATGCCGTCGAGGCGAAAATGCGCTACGCCAAAGTAGTTCAAACTTTCATTAGTAAAGTAGATGAGGCCCACAAAAAGGCCGGCGATAGCAAATTGAAATTCGCCTAATGCCCTTGCCCAATGGTTTTCTTGGATGATCATCGCAGGGTGGTATCTACGTGGATCGTGGAAATTTCCACACCACAACTTTTCCCCGCAAACGAAAGAAAGCTTGGAGAAATCGCTCTTGATGCGACCCGACCGCTCATGGTCGAAGATGAAACCAACGTTTCGAGTACCTTCACCTTTGCAATACTTCCGGGAACATACCTTTTTGGCGGGGATATAAGTGATGGCATCCCTCAATTTACGATCATTTCAAGTGGTATCGAGTCCCACACCGAGCTGATCAAGATGTGATCCGGAATATTGGTCCGAGGTTTTTATGGTGCTTGTGCCTCACTTGCGACGTAGGTCAGGCCGAACACCGTCTCCGCCATCCAGCGTTTGAACCCCTCGTTGTCCATGAACTGTTTGAAAAGTTCGGTGTCGTCCTTCATCACCGCCGTCATCACCCGCAACAGTGCCTTGTCGTGTTCGATGCGGGCGTTCTGTTTGTCGGAATGCCGCTGCGCGTTTCGGTAGGCGGTATCCGCCGCCACCCGGGCGGGGATGGTCTCCGTGATGAGTTGTCGGACCCGGTCCGCATCCTGCCAAGGGATGTCGCCGAAATGCTCGTTGAACACCTTGATGATGTTGGAAAGCCGGTCCAGTTCGGGCTCGGCGCGGCGTCCACCGCCGGCGGTCGGCACCGGCCCGATCTCGGCGTCATCATCCGGCAGAATGATTTTCTGCATTGCCCGCTTTTCGACCCGGTAGCTGTCCATGTCGATGGCGTCGAGGATGCCCTTGGACAAATCCTCCTCCTGCGGCGCCGGCAATTTGGGAACCAGGAAGTTTAAAAAGATCGAGCGTTTCTCCCAACCGGCGTTGGTGTAGGGCAGCACCGAGGAAAGGAACGCATAGGTTCGCGCAAAGGCCTTGGCCTTGCCTTTGAAGTCCACCTGGCCATCCTCGTCAAGTTGGCTTAAATAGACCGCCACGCAGGCATCGAGGATCGGATCGAGTCGTTCGCGGTCGGCCCCGCCAAGGTACAGCCGGACAAAGTCGTCAACCTGTTCGGGCGAATAGATTTGTGCGCCGTCCAGGTCGGCTTGCAGGTCGTGCAGCTTGTTGGGGTCGGTCTCATCGGCCAGAATGGTGGCCCTGTAAAATGGTGCGAAGGCTTCGCGGATGGTGTCTGCGTCGTTGAGAAAGTCGAGCACGAATACGTCATGTTTTTTCGGGTGTGCCCGGTTGAGGCGCGAGAGGGTCTGCACCGCCTTGATGCCGGAGAGCGTTTTGTCCACGTACATCGTGTGCAGCAGCGGCTCGTCGTACCCGGTCTGAAACTTGTCGGCGCAGACCAGGAACCGGTAGGGTTCTTCTTTGAATTTGGCCGCTATCTGTCCGGATGGAAATCCGTTGAGCGAAGCCTCGCTGACCTTGGTCCCACCGTACTCGTTTTCGCCGGAAAAGGCGACCAGTGCTTCGATCCTGCTCTTGCGCTCTTTGAGGTAGTCGCCGATGGCGTGGTAATATTGGATGGCCCGCTCGATGCCATTGGTGACCACCATCGCCCGTGCCTGCCCGCCGATTTTCCCTTGGGCGAGCACCTGCTCGTGGAAGTGATCCACCATGATCTCGGCCTTGAGCCGGATGGCGTGATCGTGGCCCTCGACAAAACGGCGCAGTTTTTTTCGGGCCTTTTTGACGTCGAACTCAGGGTCTTCCGCCACTGTCTTGGCCAGCTTGTAGTAGCTCGCCACCGGGGTGTAGTGGGCAAGCACGTCCAGAACAAAGCCTTCCTGGATGGCTTGCTTCATGGTGTAGGTGTGAAAGGCGTGGTGCTGGACGGTGCCGTCGGCCCGGGGGGCGGGGGCGCCGAATATCTCCAGGGTCTTGTTCTTGGGTGTCGCGGTGAAGGCGAAATAGCCGGCGTTGGGCAGCAGTTTGCGGGATTCCATCAGGCGGTTGATCTGGTCCTCGAAGGTCTCCTCCTCACCCACTTCACCCGCCTCCGAAAGGGCCTGGGCCATGGCCGCGCTGGCGCGGCCACCCTGGCTGGAGTGGGCCTCGTCGATGATGATGGCGAAGGTGCGCCCGCGGTGCTCGCTGCCGATCTCGCTTAGAATGAAGGGGAACTTCTGCACCGTTGATATGATGATTTTCTTGCCTTGCTCGATGAATCGTCGCAGGTCGCCCGAGCGCTCCGCATGTCCGACGGTGGCACCGACCTGGGCGTATTGCTTGATGGTGTCGCGGATCTGACGGTCGAGCAGGATGCGGTCGGTGACCACGATGATGGAGTCGAATACGGTTGCGTCGTCCTTTGCGCGTCCGATCAACTGGTGGGCCAGCCAGGCGATGGAGTTGGACTTGCCGCTGCCCGCCGAGTGCTGGATCAGGTAGCGCCTGCCCGCGCCGTGCCGGCCGACGTCGGCCAAAAGTTTGCGGACCACGTCGAGCTGGTGGTAGCGGGGCCAGATCTGGGTGCGTTTCTTTCTGCCCGTCCGGTCATCTTTGGATTCCACCACCTGGGCGTAGTTTTCGATGATGTCGGTCAGGCTCTCGCGGGTCAGCACCTCGCGCCACAGATAGTCGGTCTTGCAGCCATGGGGATTGGGCGGATTGCCGGCGCCGTCGTTCCAGCCCCGGTTGAAAGGCAGGAACCACGAAGCCTTGCCCTTGAGGTGGGTACAAAAGCGGATCTCGCTTTCGTCCAGGGCGAAGTGCGCCAGACAGCGGCCGAACTCAAAGAGCTTTTCGCGGGGATTGCGGTCCTTTTTGTATTGCCACACCGCGTCGGCCACGGTCTGCTTGGTGAGGTTGTTTTTCAGTTCGAAAGTGAAAACCGGAAGGCCGTTGATGAAAAGCACCATGTCCAGCGCGAGCTGGGTCTCATCGCGGCTGTATCGGAGCTGGCGGGTGACGGTGAAGCGGTTCAGATCAAAGCGCACCCCGGCCTTCTCGTTGCCCGGCGATGGCGTGCCATGGAAGAGATCGAGGTCATGGGCGCCATGACGGATGCCGTGGCGCAGCACCTCGATGGTGCCCCGCTTGGTGATTTCTCCTTGCAGGCGGGCCAGAAACTTGCGCCGCGTCGGACCATCCTCGTTCAGGGAGAGGGATTCGGCCGCCCCGGGCCGGGTGGCATTGACGAAGGCGGCGAGCTGCGCCAGGTCAAGGCAATATTCCCGGTCGTAGTCATGGGAATTGCCGCAAATCCACCCCACGCCGCCGTAGCTCGCAGGCGCCAGGCCGGCCGTGTACGCTTCGGGCGGATCGCAGGGGTGGCCCGTGAGCGCCGTGCAGATCAGCCGTTCGAGGCCACGTTCGGAGGTGTCGGTGGTCATGTGTCTTCCTCCATTGGGATGGCTTCCGATTCGTCGAGTTCAGCCGCGGTGTCGTTGTCGAGGGTGTTGTCCAAATCGTCGTTCGCGGCCAGGGGATCGACCTCGGGCAGTGCGGCCGCCGCCTCGCGCACGTCGAGCTTGCCGGTGACCACGTCGGCGATCAGGCGTGTTCGGTATTCGTTGAGGAGTTCGATTTCTTGCTTGGTTCGAGAGATGGCCATATCGACGTAGACGGTGGCTTCGCAGAGGTAGTCCATTATGGCTATCTGCTCTGCAAGATTCGGAACGGCTACCTCTCTTAAGCCAGTCAATTGGAGGTTTGTCCTCTGGCGGGTTGCTCCTCTCGACAATAATGCGGATGCTGCTGCTGCTGTCGAGGATAGATGAAGAGCAAGGAATTTGGGAACACACCTATTTTGGTTTATCCGAAAACGGAAACAATCGGCCTTGACCATTGCAGGGCAGATATCCTTTGGTGCAACACAAGCCCGGCCTGCTGGATGCCTTTTATCACCAAGGCCGGCAATTAATATATCTTCATCGATTACTGAATGATCCCCTAAAGTGTTGTAATAATTTTCATCAATGAAAGCCGCATCTGTGTTGTTAAACTCGCCAAGCCCGATATTCTGAAGACGCACGACACGAATTCCATATTCAGAGTAGTGCGAGGATTTCAAGGCTGATCCGAACGGACCATCGCACCGCGAAATAGTAACCCTGTGAAGCTTTACTACATCCCAATGCTCCGGCACCTTTCCCAACCACTGCACACCAGAATCCTTCAGTGGCACGTCAGGGTCGAGGCCACGGGTGACGGCCTGGTGGATGATGGCCTGCTTTTGCTCGGTGAGCAGCGCGATCAGTTTGCGCTTGGCCCGTATCAGCCGTCTAACGCGTCGGTCCACATAGTCCAGATACTTGACGATGGCGGCTTGTTCGGGGAGGGGGGGGGCTGGCAAACAAACTGACTTGATCGCGGCATGCGTTAGTCCATAGCGGGTGACGCCGTTGGCCTCAACGTGAAACTGGTACTGCGCGCTGGTGCTCTGGAGGGAGCGAAAAAGATATGCGCCACAGATCCATTCTCCGAACGGTCGAAGAAGCGCAAGGTGATAGCCAGCAATTAGATCGTCAGCAGATTCAAGGATCAGCGCCGGCACGCCGATATCCTTCCAATCTTCGGAGTCCTTGGTGATTAGCACGTCTCCAGCGGCCAAATGGAATCGGACTATCTCATCTTCCGTTGCAGTCGCTCGCATGAAGCTCATGCTTGAATGTATATAGTCGTTCTTGTAGACATCCACATAGTTGCAAAGGCGAACTGACTCTTCGCCCTCCTTCGTGTGTTTGTCTACGTTGCTAACTCGCATGTCCGCGAGATTGCGTAGCCGCCGCACCTCCCAATGCGCCGGCACCTCCCCCATCCACTCCACACCGGAATTCTTCATGTCAGGGTATGGCTTGAGATTAACGATCACGATTCCGGCACCTCCGGCACCAGGCTCCATACACGTCTTAACGGAATCCGTGTCCGGATTTCAGCGGGAAGCCGCTCAAAATTGCGGTAAATGGATTCAGCGAGATCCCGGCCATCCCACGGACGAACCATGCCAACTCTTCCGCAACGAACCAATATGACGCTCGGTGTTTGACGCATTACCCACTCCTCGGTTGTCCGATGATCTCGCCCAGCAGCCCATCGGTTTCCTTTGTAAGCGCCAGTATGTCGGCACGGATCTCCTCCAGGGAACGCATGGGCTGCGGCTTGTAAAAATAGCGCGTGAAGCTGATCTCGTAGCCGATCTTGACACTGTCCGGAACATACCAGGCGTCCGGTGCGTGGGGCAGCACCTCGCGTCGCAAAAAGGCCTCGATGCCGCCGTCCTCAATGAGCGGGATCTGTTCGGTGTCCCGCAGATCGTTGTCCGGTTCGTACTCGACCACGGCGGGCTTGCCGCCGATGGTGGTCTCGAAAAGGCCGCGCAAGGGGTCGGGTTCGGTGCCTTTTTTGTGAATCTTCTTGATTACCGGCGGGGCATCCTCACTGCGGGTGCCTGTTTCTTTGAGTTTTTTGATTTCGGCCGGCTTGTAGGCCCGATTGGGATCCGCTCCTTCAAGCCTCAAGGGGCGCTCCACGGTTACCTTCCAGTAGCCGAGCGCCGCGTTGTTGAAAATCTTGCTCTGCTCGGTCTCCTCGAAGGCCAGAAAGGTGTCGCAGATGCGTTGGATGTCGACTTCACCCAGCTCGCAATTCTTCTTGCCCAGGTTTTTGCGCAGGGGTTGGTACCATTGGGTGGCATCGATAAGTTGGACCTTGCCCTGACGATGCGCGGGTTTGCGATTAGTGAGCACCCAGATGTAGGTGGCGATGCCGGTGTTGTAGAACATGTTCAGCGGCAGGGCGACGATGGCTTCGAGCCAGTCGTTTTCGATGATCCAGCGACGGATGTTGCTTTCCCCCTGGCCGGCGTCTCCGGTGAACAGCGAGCTGCCGTTGTGGACCTCGGCAATGCGGCTGCCGAGGCGGGTGTTCTGTTTCATCTTGGAGAGCATGTTGGCCAGAAAAAGCATCTGGCCGTCACTGGAACGCGTCACCAGCGAGTATTCGGGGTCGCCGGCGTGCTCGATCACAAAACGCGGGTCGCGCATGTCCTTTTTGCCGCCCATGCGCTCCATGTCGGTTTTCCAACTCTTGCCGTAGGGCGGATTGGAGAGCATGAAATCGAACTCGTGGGACGGGAAGGCGTCGTTGGAGATGGTCGAGTGCTCGGGGCCGCCGACGATGTTGTCCGCCGCCTCCCCCTCGCCCTTGAGGAGCAGATCGGCCTTGCAGATGGCATAGGTCTCGGCGTTGATCTCCTGACCGTAAAGATGGGTGGCCACCTCCTTGCCGTGCGCCTCGGCAATTTGTTGTAGCGTCTCTTCGGCCACGGTCAGCATGCCGCCGGTACCGCAGGCGCCGTCATAGAGCAAATAGGTGCCCGACTCGATCTCGCCGGCGACAGGCTGCAAAATGAGTTTGGCCATCAGCCGCACGGCATCCCGTGGCGTCCAGTGCTCGCCCGCCTCTTCGTTGTTTTCCTCGTTGAACTTGCGGACCAATTCCTCGAAAATCGAGCCCATGCCATGGTTGTCGAGACCGGGATGCTTGATGGACCCATCCCCGTTGGTGACCGGATCGGGACTCAAGTTGATTTCCGGTGAGGTGAGCTTTTCGATCAACGTGCCGAGTGCGTCGGCCTTGGAAAGTCGCGAGATCTGATTGCGAAACTCGAAGTTGTCGAGGATGTCCTGCACATTGGGGGAAAAGCCATCCAGGTAGGCCTCGAAGTCGGCCTTGAGTTGTTGACGGTTGGCGCGGGCCTTAAGATCGCGCATCGTGAACTTCGAGGTGTTGTAAAAGGCTTGGCCGGCGGCCACCCGCAAGGCCGGGTCTTGTTCAACCACACCCGCATTGTCGAGAGATGTTTTCATGTCGAGCACGGCTTGCTTGGTGCCCTCGAGCACAGCGTCGAAGCGACGCAGGACCGTCATCGGCAGGATGACATCGCGGTATTTGCCGCGCACATAAAGATCGCGCAGGACGTCGTCGGCGATCCCCCAGATGTAGCCGGCAATCCAGTTGAGATGGTTTTTTTCCATGACACTCCATTTGTTTCCAGTTACCGATCAATGAGGGTTTGTCCGCCATAACAAGACCAATTCGAAAGTGGCCGCCATAGGGGCGAATGAAAGATCCACGAGGTTGGGAAAGGTGTCACAAATATCAATTGTTCTTTGTTGGTGGTTTAATCGATAGGCGTCCGGGTGTCAAATGCCCCATCTATTTGCTTGGAACGGTTGCACATAGGTTGGTCCCAGCGCTCCCCCGCCCCACCCGCCGGCGGTGGTTCAACGCACCATTTCAACCAATCCAATCCACTCCCTGGCACCATTCGCGTTTGCCGTCGCGCTATTCTCAACCCAACCCCCAACCCCCAACCAGCAATCTACAACCCTCAACCCCCCAATCCCCAATGGATAGTTTCACCCCCTCATTCCGCCACCAACCGGTTCCCATTGCAATTCCTGCCGGGCGCCTAATCTTTTGCTTCAAATGCAGGACGAAAACAGGACGAAAGAACGACAACCAGAAATCAAGCAAACGTAAAACATAACGAGAGGTGATATCATGGCTCAGAACAATGTGCAGGATTACACGGACGAACGGAACGAGGGGCATGCCGACACGCGCGAAGCCAACTTTGAGTGTGAA
>NZ_JALJRB010000028.1 GCF_022968795.1 Desulfatitalea alkaliphila | reverse complement strand
TCGATATTCCGCCAGTTGAACCACTCTTCCTCCTGGCGAATTTTCGACAGTTTGAAGGTTGCTGGAAGCACCTTCTCGTATTCACGCCAATTTGTAACCTCCTTGTAGCTCCGTGCTTTCACTCTTCTTTGCATTATTCCAACTTTCACGTTTGACGTGCTGGCATCCACCTATTTCTATCTCCAATTCAGTCACGGCAAAGCGCTTCCTGAGGCGCCCAATATAGATTATACAGTCTGCATAAATCTGCATAAGCAGACTGCTACGGGCTGCATAAACATAAACCGGATTATCATCCGAAATAAGATAACCTCCTGAATCTACATAATTTCGGAAAATTAATGCCCGATTCCCTCATTGGTTTATACAGACTGCATAAATCGTTTTGTGACGGTCAGGCGGTCCGCACGTTCTGCCGGAATCCACTCGGATCACCCTGCCCTCAAAAACATCGCTGTTCGTTGACCGCCCGCCGCCTGCCGGTGGGGCCAATTAACTCACCGAAATCTTTTTGATTCATTTCATGGGACCCATGAGGTGCATTTCAGCCATAAAAATCGAATCCGAGGAGCGACCGATGTACAACGACTCCAACGACCTCAAGGCCGACAAGGCAGGCGCCGAGAAGCCGACCGATTTTGAGAACGCCTCCGTGCTTTCCGTCCGGCTCCATGACGCCGCGAGCGGCCGGATCGGCGTCAGCCTCCGGACCGACGACGGACCGGTGCCTTGTTTCGCGCCGTTGAGCGGGAACGCCGGGCTGTTGTCCAGGATGTTGTTAAGGAGGCAATGGATGGAGCGATTCAACGGTTTTTTGAAAGACTCGACCATTTTTACCGCCAGTGTTCGTGAATTACACCGGCACTTCGGGGTGCCCTTGTCCGTTACGTGTACAGGCGCACGGCACGGGTTGGAAAAGGTGCCGCCCAGTTCCGTCGGAAAGCCCCGTGCCAACCCCAAGGCCGAGGAAGATAATTCATGGAACGTATCACATGACCCACCGAAGCGAAACCCAAAATCCGACCCTTAAGGCCGTGAAATGCCTCAAGGAGATCGGGTTCGACCTGACCCGCATCCGCAAGGCCCTGCCGGCGCTGACGGGCATCACCCATCCCAGGACGGCCGAGATCCTGGGGGGCTCCCGCCAGTCTGTGGCCAGCACGATGAACGCGGCGCGGGAGAACTTGGGTATGCAGGCCCGGCTGGCCGGGGTTTACGGGGTGCCGGTCCATGAGATTATCGATGTCAAGTGCCTGAGCGCGGCCTGTCGGGCTGAGAGCGGGAAGACGGGGTATCGGCACGCGGCTGATTCCGCCATTGGGGACCTCCTTTTCCGCCATGGATAGCCGACGGCCGGCGTCCCGTCAGCACCAATTATTGAGGCGGTTTTCGCCTTCGAATTTCCGGAGCGAATATGGAGGCCGAAAAGTCGAGGTGAAAATCCAAGGCGAAGTTGGTCACCCTTGTTTGTGTCGGGGGGTCTGCGGATGAAGGATCCAAGGGGATACGGCAAGATTTTCGCGGACATGATCGACCAGCAGGCCAAGTTCCACGACCGAGGCGAGTTGTTCCGGCTGCTCGTTGTGTCGCGCAACCAGTTCTACAGCGTCACCAACCCCAACCGCACCACCAGCGGCGGCAACCCCTACCCTTTTCCCCTGGAGTGAATGGTGCGGGCCACGCGTGAATTCAAGAATTTCGACCTCATCGGGGCGGTGTCCAAGGACTGCTGCGGGGTGTTCACTTCTTACAATGAGATCGACGACCTGGATCAGTCCGACGCCCCGCGGGTGCTGGATGCTTTAAGGGAGATCGTGGGCCGCGTGACGAAAAAGGAGCGCGAATGAGGCGCCGCTACCTGCTTTTGCGTTTGTGCCCGGACCCTGCCCGCGCCGCGGTGCTGGCCGAGGGGTTTTTCGAGCCGGACTAGGCGCGGCGGATGAACGAACGGATCGCCGGCTATGCGGTGCCCTGGTACCCGGCGCCGAGGAGGGAGGATACGACCATTGGCAAAACCGCAATGTCAAAAGTATCGGCACGGCGGAGATCGAGGATTTTCTTAACGCCGAGCACATCAGCGCCAGGAATGAAAACCCCATCAGCGGCAAGACCCTGGCAAACCTGCGCTCCTCCATTCATCAGTTCTGGGTTTGGTTGGGCCGCCGCGAAAAGCCCATCGATATACCGCAGATCCCCGAAGTATCGAATGCACTGGGATGGCGCACCGTGGTGGATGTCGCCACGCAACAGGCCAATATCGAGCGCATCAGGGCGCTGTCGTGGCACATTTGCCACAAGATCTGGGGGGTGCATATCCTGTCGCACAACCCCGAAGTGTGCCCCGGGGATCTGTTGCAAGTGGCGGAGCAGGACCTCCTCACGGACCAAGACATCATCATGATAAAGTGGCCCAAGGAGGGCACCCTCAAGGGCAAGCACGCTCACCTGTGGCCGGAAGAAGCCGCGCTGATCCGAGCTTTCCCACCGTCACTGCCCACCGTCCCGTTTTTCCGACACTCTGCCGGGGTGTCCGGTGTCAAAGCCGGCGAGCGGTTCGGGCCCACATATCTCAACTGCTGGGTGGGCCGCGCCTGCGACGGATAGGGTATGCAGCGCATCGGACTCTATGCCCTGGTCAAGCACAGCACCATATCGGCGCTATCCACTCAACTGACACCGGAGCAGATCCGCCGCGGTGGGTCTAAGCACACATCAAGAGCAATCGAGCGTTATTTACTTCCGAAAATCGGGGAGACAAAGCGGGTGCAGGAAGCGATCAAAAACATGCGCACGAAAGCTTAAGTGTTCACCTTTGCCCGCAACCAAACCGCAACTCATAAAGGTGGCAAGGGAAATATATGAGTAAGATATGATAGGATAAAACTGGAGGCGGCATCCGGATTCGAACCGGAGAATGGAGGTTTTGCAGACCTCTGCCTTACCACTTGGCTATGCCGCCAATAAAAATGGAGCGGGAAACGGGATTTGAACCCGCGACTTCGACCTTGGCAAGGTCGCACTCTACCACTGAGTTATTCCCGCTCAGTTTGAAAAGCTGTAAATACCGCCAAAATAGGTCCTTGTCAACCAAAAAAATCAGCGGTGCAGCAATCGCCGGTAACGCACGAAGTAGTCGATGCCGGACCACAGGGTGAAGATCAAGGCACCCCAAAGAAAGAACATGCCGATGACATGGATATCGATCCCCAGGTAGGGATAGTGGACGATCAAGGGGATGGCGGCGGCGATCTGAAAGCCGGTTTTGAGCTTGCCCAGCTTGGATGCCGACACATCCTCGCGGTGCTCGGCCATCAGGTTGCGCAGGCCGGATACGGCCAGCTCGCGGCCGACGATCACGCACACCACCCAGGCCGGCACCCACCCCAGGGCGGTCAGCATGATGAATGTGGATGCCACCAGCAGCTTGTCGGCCACCGGGTCCATCACCTTGCCCAGGTTGGACACCATGTTATGCCGACGGGCCAGAAAACCGTCGAAGTAGTCGGTGATGGCGGCGATGCTGAAGATGACGGCGGCCAAAAAACAGGTAAAGCGATTGGGCACCATTAGCAGCATGATCACCAGGGGAACGGCCAACACCCGGAAAAGGGTCAGGGTGTTGGGGTCTTTGAGCCGGTTTTGAACGCGATCCGGAATACGCATGGGACCCTCTTCCGCGGAATGCTTGCTTTCCTGTGCAGGCGGCTTGCCTTTTCGGGTGGATGCCGGCGCCGCGGCGGCTTGTTGCCGGCCGCGGCGCGCCTGCCGTTTATGGAACGGGTTACTTCTTGGCCTTGTTCCAGTCGTCGAGAAAGGCCTTGATGCCCTTGTCGGTCAGGGGGTGGGCCGCCAGTTTGCTCAGCACGTTGAAGGGGATGGTGGCGATGTCGGCGCCCATCAGGGCCGATTCCAGCACGTGAATGGGATTGCGCACGCTGGCCACGATGATCTCGGTTTCGAAGGCGTAGTTGCTGTACATCTCCACCAATTGTTCGATCAGCGCCATGCCTTCCTGGGCCAGATCGTCCAGGCGTCCCACGAAGGGGCTCACATAGGTGGCCCCGGCCTTGGCGGCCATAAGGGCCTGCAAGGGGGAAAAGACGAGGGTGACGTTGGTTTTGATGCCGTCGGCGGTCAGTTGGCGCACCGCCTTGAGGCCGTCGATGGTCATGGGGATCTTGACCACGATGTTTTTGTGAATCTTGGCCAGTTCACGTGCTTCGCGCACCATGCCCTCGGTGTCCAGGCGGATCACCTCGGCGCTGATGGGGCCGTCCACGATGGCGCAGATTTCGGTGATGATCTCTTTGAAATCCCGGCCCTCCTTGGCAATCAGGCTCGGGTTGGTGGTCACGCCGTCCACCATGCCCATGGCGTTGGCCTCTTTGATCTCGTCGATGTTGGCCGTATCGATAAAAAATTTCATGCAATCACTCCTTTTGGGCCGCGAACCGGTCGCGGCATTCTTCACTGCAAAACAACAACTCCTGTCCGTCCACGTTCAGGGGCACACCGTCGCGGCGGGCGAAATAGACGCCGCACTGGGGATCCTGCACGAGGTCGTCCGCCACCTGCTTGGACGATCGATGTTGGGTGTGCACCCGGCGGTTGCCGCCTCCCATCCAGGATTTGACGGCCCGGTAAAGCAAAAGGGCCAAACCGGCCCATATCAGCAGTCGAACGAACATGGTCTTATGCTTTGGCCTTCTTCAACCAGTTGGTTTAAAAGAGATTCCACCGTCCGACCCAATACCGGATGCACAATCGAGCCGTCTATATCACAAATGGGCTGCAACACAAAGCGCCTTTTGTGCATGCGCGGATGGGGCAAAATCAGCCGCGGCGATTCAATGACCACCCGGTCGAAAAAAATGATGTCCAGATCGAGCACCCGCGGTCCGAAGCGCACGCCGCCGCCGGCGCGGCCCAGGGCCCGCTGTACCGCCTGGGTGCGATCCAGCAGCGCCTCCGGCGATAAGCGGGTGCTCACCTGCATCGCCGCATTGAGAAACCACGCTTGATCCACGTAGTCCACCGGCTCGGTTTCGTAAAACGGTGAGCGGGCGATCAGCCGCACCGTCTCATCGGCGCACAAAGCCGCAATGCCCTTGCAACAGTTGGCCAGCCGATCCCCCAGATTGGAACCGATGGAAATGAAAACCGTGTGCGATGGCATGTTATGCATTTCCCGCCGCATGGATCACCGGATGGAGGAGTGAGACGGCGCCCTTGCTCAATAGCGCCACCCTTCGGGCCACAGCCGTCCTTCGTAAATCACCCGGGCATCCCCTTCCAGGGCCACATCGGAAAAATCTTGGCCGGTGCGTTGAAAATGGACTTTGAGCAGGCTGCCGCCGCGGGTGGCCAGGGTGACGGGCGAGGGGTGATCGTGGCGCAGGGCCAACACCAGGGCGGCGGCGCTGACGCCGGTGCCGCAGGCCAGGGTTTCGCCCTCCACGCCCCGTTCGTAGGTGCGGATGGCCCAAGGCCCCTCGCCGACAGGCGCGATAAGATTCACATTGGTGCCGGCGGGGGCGAAACGGGAATGGTAGCGGACGGCGCTTCCCAGGGCGCCCAAGTCCACCGCGTCCGCGTCCGGCACCTCGATGACGGCATGGGGCACCCCGGTGTTCAGGTGGCTGAGGGTGATCCGGCCGTCGGGCAGGTCGATGGTCTCCTGTATCACGATATCCCGCGGATCGGACATGCCGACGCGCACCTGGTCGCCCCGGACCCGGGCGGTGATGACGCCGGCCAGGGTTTCGAAGGCCATGTCGGCCGGGGCGATGCCGTTGAGGTGGGCAAAACGGGCCGCGCAACGGGCGCCGTTGCCGCACATCTCGGCCACGCTGCCGTCTGCGTTGAAAAAGCGCCACTGGAAATCGACACGCCGGGAGGGTTCGATCAGAATCAGTCCGTCGGCCCCCACCGACATGCGTCGCCGGCAGGTCATGGCGACGAAACGGGGCACTTCGACGGTTTCGACCACACCGGCGCGATTGTCGATGATGATGAAATCGTTGCCACTGCCGCTCATTTTCCAGAAAGGGATGGGGTTCATGGTCTGTCTCGCGCTGGGTTACCGTTCGGGGCGGGATGGCCGCTTACCGCGTTGCAAGGATGACGAGCTTGCCTGATGCACCTGCCTTGCGTCTACTGTTGTGGATCAATGGCCGGCGCGCGTGGGTCCGTCGCTTCTTCGACGGACGGAACGATGCCGGGCGCGGCAGGTGGTGGTTGCGCATCGTCGGGCGAGCGGTCGATGACGACGGGGTCGCCGTCCGGCCCCTGATCGCCGCCGGCGCCCAGAGCACGCACCGTGTAGGTATAGCGGAAACCGTCCGACACCTGTTCGCTGAAGGTGATGGTGCGGCTGTCCTTGTCGGCCTCGATGGTGCCGGCCCGCTGGTAGACTACCGGGCATCCCGGGCAGGACGGCTGCGCCGGATCGGCCTGGGATCGCAGCACCAGGTAGCCGGCCACGCCCTTGGCGCCCGTATCGTGGCGCCATGTCAGGGTGACGGTGTCCCCTTCCAGAATGCCTGTGAGCCCCGCCACCGCCGGTAGCGGGGGGCGCTTGGGCGGCACCGGCGGCCCCTTGACGCCGCAAGCAGCAAGCAGCATGGCGCCCAGCAAGACCGCAACACCGCTTCGCCAACGTCCGAACCCGCCTGGTCTCATTATCGTCACCTCGATCAGTTCACTGTTGCAAAGGCACGATGCCATCTTGCGGACACATCGGCACCTTTCACGCCGCCACCTTTTCTTCCGCCAACCGCTTGCCGGCCGCTGCGATGGCGGCCCGCACGTTCTCCGTGGCCGTCCCGCCGTAAGATTGGCGGCGGTTGATCATGTGCTCCAGGGTCAAGTGATCGAAGAGATCCGCCTCGATGACCTTGGAGAAATTCTGCAACTCCTGGAGGGTCAGGTGGTGCAGCTCCTTACCCTGGGCCAGGGCGTGGGCCACGCAGCGACCGGCGATGCTGTGGGCGTTGCGAAAGGGGACCCCCCGCCCCACCAGGTAGTCGGCCAGGTCGGTGGCGTTGAGAAATCCTACCGAAGCGGACTGCCGCATGACATCGGGTTTGACTTTGATGGTCGGCAGCATTTTGATGGTGATGTCCAGGCACCCCTGCAGGGTGTCCACGGCGTCGAACAGCGGGGGTTTGTCTTCCTGCATGTCCCGGTTGTAAGCCAGCGGGAGGGACTTCATCAGGGTAAGCAGGGCCATCAGGTCGCCGAAGACGCGGCCGGTTTTGCCGCGGATCAGTTCCGGAATGTCCGGGTTTTTCTTCTGGGGCATGATGCTGCTGCCGGTGGAGAAGGCATCGGCCAGCTCGATGAAGCGGAATTCGGAAGAAGACCAGATCACCAGTTCCTCGGACAGCCGGCTGAAATGGACCATGCAGATGCTGGCGGCCGCCAGGAACTCGAGAATGAAATCGCGGTCCGCCACCGCGTCCATGCTGTTGGCCGCCACGGCCGGGAAGTGCAGCAGTTCGGCGGTGTAATGGCGGTCGATGGGATAGGTGGTGCCGGCCAGGGCGGCGGCCCCCAGGGGCATCACGTTGGTGCGCTTGAGGCTGTCGCCGAACCGCTCGGCATCCCGGGTGAACATCTCGTAGTAGGCCATCCAGTGGTGGGCCAGCAGCACCGGCTGGGCACGCTGCAGGTGGGTGTAGCCGGGCAGGATCACATCCAAGTGCCGATCGGCCAGGGCCACCAGCACGCCGCGCAGGGCGCGCAACCCTTCAATGATGCGCCCGGTGGCGTCGCGCAGGAACATGCGGGTGTCCAGGGCCACCTGATCATTGCGGCTGCGGGCGGTGTGCAGCTTGCGGGCCACCTTGCCCACCTCCTGCAGCAACCGCGCTTCGATGTGCATGTGGATGTCTTCCAGGCTGTCGTCGAACTGGAAATGGCCTTGGTCCAGCTCCCGTTGAATGCGCCACAGCCCTTCCACCAGGGCGGCCGACTCATCCTCGGTGATTACACCCACCTTGGCCAGCATGCGGCAATGGGCCACGCTGCCTTCGATGTCATAGGGGTAAAGCCGTTTGTCGATCTGGATGGAGGATGTAAAGGCCTCCACGCTGGTGTCGGTGCGCTCGGCAAACCGGCCGTCCCACGGTTTCTCACTCATGTAAGCGTTCCTTCTATTGCTGCTTGTCCTGCATCAGTTTGCGAATTCTGAGCCGCAGGGCGTTGAGGCGGATGAATCCTTCGGCGTCCTTCTGGCTGTAAACCACATCCCCTTCGAAGGTGGCATGGGCTTCGCTGTAAAGAGAGTAATCGGATTTGCGGCCCGTTACGGTGCAGGCGCCCTTGTACAACTGCAGGCGCACCACGCCGGCGACATGCTGCTGGGTGTCGTCGATCATGGACTGCAGCAGCAGCCGTTCCGGTGCGAACCAGAAGCCGTTGTAGATCAATTCGGCATACTTGGGCACCAGGCTGTCGCGCAGGTGGTGCACTTCACGGTCCAGGGTGATGGACTCCATGGCCATGTGGGCCTTGCGCAATATGGTGCCGCCGGGGGTTTCGTACACCCCCCGGGACTTCATGCCCACGAAGCGGTTTTCCACGATGTCCACCCGGCCGATGCCGTGCTTACCGCCCAATCGGTTGAGGGCCGCCAGCATGTTGGCCGGAGAGAGCGGTTCGCCGTTGAGGGCCACCGGGTTGCCCCGCTCGAAAGTGATCTCGATGGTCTCGGGGGTATCGGGCGCCTCCCGGGGCGATACGGTCAACTGAAACATGTCATCGGTCGGCGCCTGCCACGGGTCTTCCAGGATGCCGCCCTCGTAGCTGATATGCAGCAGGTTGCCGTCGGTGCTGTACGGCTTGGCGGGCGTGGTGGGCACGCGGATGCCGTGCTTTTGGGCGAAGGCCATCAAGGCGGTGCGTGAATCCAGATCCCACTCGCGCCAGGGGGCGATGATCTTGATCTGCGGATCGATGGCCAGGTAGCTCAACTCGAACCGCACCTGGTCGTTGCCCTTGCCGGTGGCGCCGTGGCTGACCGCATCGGCCCCTTCCCGCTGCGCGATCTCCATCTGCCGCTTGGCGATCAGGGGTCGGGCGATGGAGGTGCCCAGCAAATACTCGCCCTCGTATATGGCGTTGGCGCGGAACATGGGAAAGACATAATCCTGTACGAAAGTCTCCTTGAGATCTTCCACATAGGCCTTGACGGCCCCGGTGCGCAGGGCGTTTTGCTCCACGTCGCCCATGGGCTCGGGCTGGCCCAGGTCGGCGGAGAAGGCTACCACTTCGCACTGGTAGGTTTCGATCAGCCATTTGAGAATCACCGAGGTGTCCAATCCACCCGAATAGGCCAGCACCACTTTTTTGACTTGGTCGTTCACGGAAGTCCGCTCCTTTATCCGGCCGCGCCGGCAGTTTCATGTGTTTACGTCACGGTCACAAGTGAGGGCCTGCCGCCGATCCGTCGGGCCGCGGCACGCCATGTAAATCCCTACCGTTGCTTGTCGGCGCCTGAAAGCACCTTGTCCAGGCAGACCATGAGGCCGTCGATCTGCTCCGGGGTAACAATCAGGGGCGGTGCGAAACGCAGGATGTTGTCCTGCACGCAGTTGATCAGATAGCCCTGTTCCATGCATGCGCGCACGATGGGCGCAGCGGGACGATCGATGCGGGCCGCCACCAGCAGCCCCATGCCGCGGATCTCCTGGATCGCCGCGTGCTTGGTTTTCAATCGCATCAAGGCCTCGCGCAGGTAGGCACCGGTTTTCGCCGCCTGTTCCAGCACCCCCTCCTCGGTGAGGATTTGCAGCACCTTGAGGGCCACGGCCGTCACCAGGGGCGTGCCGCCGAAGGTGCTGGCATGGGCGCCGGGCACGAAGGCCGCCGCCACTTTTTCGGTCGCCAGCATGGCGCCGATGGGCAGTCCGTTGCCCAGGGCCTTGGCCAGGGTCATGATGTCGGGGGTCACGCCGAAATGCTCGTAGGCGAACAGTTTGCCGGTGCGGCCGATGCCGGTCTGAATCTCGTCGAAGATCAGCAGACAGCCGGTCTCGTCGCACAGCCGGCGCACCTCGGCCAGGTAGGCTTTGTCGGGCACCACCACCCCGCCCTCGCCCTGGATCGGTTCGAGCATCACGGCGCAGGTGGCCGGCCCCACCAGGCAGCTCAAATCCTCGATGTCGTCGAAGGCGGCGTAGTCGAACCCTTCCAGGATGGGATCGTAGCCCTTGCGCACCTTCTCTTGACCGGTGGCCGAAAGGGTGGCCATTGTGCGGCCGTGAAAGGATTGCTTCATGCTGACCACGCGGTAGCGCTCCGGCGCACCCTGGTCCTTGAAGTACTTGCGGGCCAACTTGATGGCCGCCTCATTGGCCTCGGCGCCGCTGTTGCCGAAGAAAACCCGGTCGGCGAAACTGTGGGCCGTCAACCAGGCGGCCAGCTCGGCCTGGGGGCCGGTGTAGTAGAGATTGGAAACATGCCACAGGGTGCGGGCCTGCTCGCTCAACACCGCCACCAGGTCCGGGTGGCTGTGCCCCAGGTTGCACACCGCGATACCGGCGATGAAATCGGTATAGGCGCGCCCTTGATCATCCCACACGGTGCACCCCTGCCCCTTTACCAGAGCCAGTGGAAACCGGGCGTAGGTGTTGGCAATGTGGGCATCGGCCAGTTGTTGAATATCCATTCGCTTCTCTCCCTGTCGCCTAGCGCAACGTCACTTCCGTTCCGATCCCCTGGTCGGTGAACAGCTCCAGCAGGATGGCGTGCCGTTTCTTGCCGTTGATGATGGGCACCTTCTTGACCCCGCCCTTGAGCGCCTCGATGGCGTACTCGATCTTGGGAATCATGCCGCCGGTGATCTGCTGCGATGCGATCATCTCCCGGGCCCTGTCGGCATCCAGGCTGGAGATCAACCGGCCGGCTTCGTCCAGCACGCCGTCCACATCGGTCATCAGGATCAGGCGGCCGGCGTTCAAGGCCATGGCAATGTGGCTGGCCACCAGGTCGGCATTGATGTTGTACGTCTCGCCCTCGACACCCACCCCCACCGGGGCGATGATGGGAATGAAGCCGTCCTTGGTCAGGGTGTGGATGATGGCCGGGTGCACCTGGGTTACCTGCCCCACCATCCCCGGGTCGATGATTTCCGGGGGTTTGGCCATGTCTTCCTGGAAGACGATCTGCATTTTACTGGCCTGGATCAGTCCCCCGTCCTTGCCGCTGAGCCCCACGGCCCGCACCCCCTGCTGATTGAGCTGGGCCACGATACTCTTGTTGATCTTACCGCCCAGCACCATCTCCACCACATCCATGGTGGGCGCATCGGTCATGCGCATGCCGCGCACGAACTTGGGCCGGATGCCCATCTTGTCCAACACCTGATTGATCTGGGGTCCACCGCCGTGCACCACCACCGGGTGGATACCGATGAATTTGAGCAGACTCACGTCCCGGGCGAAATCCACCTTGAGCTGCTCATCCACCATGGCATGCCCGCCATACTTGATCACCACCGTCATCCCCGCAAACCGCCGGATGTACGGCAACGCCTCGATCAATATCTCCGCCACACTCGCCCGCGGCACCCCATTCTCAACACTCATTCGCTTCGCCCCATCAAAAAATTAAAACGGTAGCATTCCACAACTTAAAACTTAACACTTAACACTTGATGGTCTCGTAAAAAGTCGGCCCCCAGCTGGAGGACGATAAATGCAATACGTAAAATGAATTATCGATCAGCAAATGAATGGTTGACAATTCGCCCTTTTGCTCTTTGAAAAAACAAAAATTACAGCCTTTGTCTGCCATTACAGCATACAGGGGTCCGGATCCGGCACCATTCGGGCCGCTCTGGCCGCAGCAGTGCGAAAGATGTTGATGGCCAAGGCTTTGAGCACCGCACATAATCGTACGGCCTTCATACCTCGTACGCGAAGGCGCTTGACTCCGGTGCGCCGGTCATACTCCGACATGGTGGCTTCAACCCCTGCGCGCCATCGATATTGTTCTGTGAAGCTGTCGCTGCGTTCGTATTGTCTGCGGACCGCTATGCGGGCCTGCTTGGCATTAAAATGGATGAAGTAATGCTTGCTGCCTTTTTTAACAGGGCATATGGGCAAGTCGGGACAGCTCTGACAATGCTGTGCATCAAATCCGACGCTGATGGTTTTTCTTTTTTTGACACGTGCAGGCTCATGACCACAGGGACAGGCGAGCACTTGCGCCTGTTCGGTCCATTGGAAGTCAGCAAGGCTCAGCTTGTCTTGTTTTACGGCCCCCATGGCCGGAGCGATCAACTCCACGTCCTGTTGCCTTGCCGATTCGACGTTGTTATCGCTGCCGTACAAGGCGTCGGCGGTCAACTGTGCGGGTTTGAGATCGCGCTGTTTTGCCGCCTCGATGGCGGGAACCAGTGCATTGGCATCGGACCGATGGGCCTGCTCGAGCGCAACATGGGTGATCAGATTGACGCGCTCCGGCTTTTGCTGCGGATCATCGCAATAGGTTTCCATGATCTGCACCTGGTAACCTTGCCCTTTATGGCCGCTGTAGGTGGCATCCGGATCGGAAGGGTTTTGCAATGAGTCCGATACGATCTGCTTGGGCGCTTTGAGCTTGACGGGGCTGTGCGCATCACCGGTCAAATTGCACTGTTCGGACAACACCCGTACAAGCAACTTGTAGCTGTGCATGGAAACGACCGGCTTCATCGCCTTGAACTGCTCAACCAGCTCAAACAGATCCTTGCTTACCTGTGAAAGGGTTTTTCGGGCTTCGGATGGCTTTACTCTGGAAAAACACCCCAGGGCCTCTTTGCTCAGGTAGGTGTCGACAATTTTCTGATTGACGCTGTTGAATTGATCCTGGTGCTGGCGTTTGAGATTGACCAAAAACTTGTGGATACATTCACTGAAAATGCCGATGCGCCCCAGCCGCCGCATATTGGATTTGATATGAACCGAGTCGATGCACTGTTTTTCCGTATCGACATTGAACGCTGTTGCCAACTGCTTGGTGGCATTGTCGAAGATGACATCTTCAAGGTTGTTGCGAGCCACCGTGTTGCGATTGTTCCACAAGGTTTTGGGGGAAAGGTATTTGGCCGTGTCCGAATCCTCAGTGATGTTCAGCGCATAATGCCATTGGATGTTGAACGAAAACTGCTGGACCGTATCTTCATCGGTCAAATCGAAAGTCTGTTGCAGGACAAGCGCACCGAGCATGGCATAGAGCTCTTTGGAAGGCCGACCCACTTGACTGTCAAAATGCTTGATGATCTTATCGACCGGCAACGTGGGAAGGATGTGCTGCCTGAACAGCCCCGGCCATCCGGTATCGAGCATTTGGCGTCTTTTGGGACTGAGAAAGTCCCATGGATCGAAAATGTAGAGCTGATTTGGACTTTTCACCGTGATCATAGTTTCGACCTTAACCTTTTGAATTGTTTGTTTTTCCATAGCAAAAACCGAAGTAAAAGGCAAGGCCTGATTTTTGTTTTTCTATAAAATTTTCAACCGCTTGAGTCGTTTTGGACTTTTTACGAGACCATCAACACTTAAAACTATCTTTCTTTATAAAATATACCGACTCAAATCCTCATCCCCCTTGATCTTCTCCAACTTGCGATCCACATACTGCGCATCGATCTCAACGCTGCGCAAAGCGGGGTCGGGGGCTTGGAACAGCAAATCCTCCAGCAAGTACTCCATCAAGGTGTGCAGTCGGCGCGCGCCGATGTTTTCGGTGCGCTCGTTGACCTCCTGGGCGATGACGGCGATGCGCTGCACGGCATCGTCGGTGAAGCGCAGCGCCACCCCCTCGGTTTCCAGGAGCGCCTGGTATTGCAGCAGCAGGGCATTGCGCGGCTCGGTGAGAATGCGCACGAACTCGGCGGCGCCCAGGTCGTCCAGCTCCACCCGGATGGGAAAACGGCCCTGCAGCTCGGGAATCAGGTCCGACGGCTTGATGGCGTGAAAGGCCCCCGAGGCGATGAACAGCACATGATCGGTGCGCACCGGTCCATACTTGGTGTTGACCGTGCTGCCTTCGACGATGGGCAGCAGGTCGCGCTGCACCCCCTCGCGGGAAACCTCGGGCCCCTGGCCCTGGTGCTTGCCCACGATCTTGTCGATTTCGTCCAGGAAGATGATGCCCGCCTGCTCCACCTTGGCCACGGCCTCGCGCACCACCTTGTCCATGTCCACCAGGTTCTGGGCCTCCTCCTGGGTCAACATCTCCAGCGCCTCGGGTATCTTGACCTTGCGGCGCTTGCGGCTCTTGGGCATTAAACCGCCCAGCATGTCCTTGAAGTTGATGCCCATCTCCTCCATGCCGGCATTGGAGAAAATTTCCACCATGGGCATGTTGCGGTCGGACACCTCCAGGTCCACATAGCGGCTGTCCAGCTTGCCGTTCTGCAGCATTCGGCGCAGCTTTTCGCGGGTGGAGGCCTGGTCTTCGACGGGGGCCGGCAATGCCGTTGCGTCCCCTTGCGGAGGCGCATCCGGCCCGGGCGAGGCACTGCTCCCCGTTTTGGGCAGCAGCAGATCGAGCAATCGCTCTTCGGCGATGGTGCGGGCCTTGTCCCGCACCGCCACCTGCTCGCGCTGACGCTCGGCGTTGACGGTCAATTCCACCAGGTCCCGCACCATGGACTCCACATCCCGTCCCACGTAGCCCACCTCGGTGAACTTGGAGGCCTCCACCTTGAAAAAGGGCGAATCGGTGAGCAGGGAGAGCCGCCGGGCGATTTCCGTCTTGCCGACACCCGTGGGGCCGATCATGATGATGTTCTTCGGTGCGATCTCGTCCCGCAGCGCTTCGGCCACCTGTCGGCGTCGCCACCGGTTGCGCAGGGCGATGGCCACCGATCGTTTGGCCTTGTCCTGGCCGATGATATAGCGGTCCAATTGGTCGACAATTTCGATGGGTTTCAAATCATGCATCAGCGGTCAACTCTTCGAAGGTTAAAAACTGGTTGGTGTAGACACAAAGATCGGCGGCGATCTGCATGGCCGCCTCGGCCACTTGTCTGGCGTCCAGGCTGCTGTGGCGCATCAGGGCGACGGCCGCCGCCTGGGCCGCCACGCCGCCCGAACCGATGCCGATGACCCCCTCGTCCGGTTCGATCACATCGCCGGTGCCCGAAATCAGGAACAGTTTCCGGGGGTCCGCGGCGATCATCAACGCTTCCAGCCGTCGCAGCACCTTGTCGGTGCGCCAGTCGCGGGCCAATTCCACGGCGGCGCGGGTCAGGTTGCCGTTGTACCGTTCCAGCTTGCCTTCCAACCGCTCGGAAAGGTTCATGGCATCGGCCGTGGCCCCGGCAAAGCCCACCAGGATGCGGTCGTTGTAAATGCGGCGCACTTTGCGCGCCTGGTGCTTGATCACCGTGGCGTTCATGGAAACCTGTCCGTCGCCGGCCAATACCAACTTGCCGTGGTGACGCAAGGCCAGAATAGTGGTGCCGTGGGGGGTGTTCGCGGCATAAGTGTTCATGGAGGCCATCCTTCGACAAAAGAGATCACCGCCGGGGATGGGCCTTGTCGTAGGCGGCCATCAGGCGATCGATGCTCACATGGGTGTACCGTTGGGTGGTGGAGAGGCTGCGGTGCCCCAGCAGCTCCTGCACCGCCCGCAAATCGGCGCCGGCATCCAACAGGTGGGTGGCGAAAGAGTGGCGCAGGGCGTGGGGCGATACCGGCACCGGCAAACCGCAGGCGCGGGCGAAGCGTTCCACCACCCGGGCGATGGAACGCGTGGTCAGGCGGCCCATGCGGTTGTTGAGAAAGAGGGCGCCGCCGGCCGGTGCCGAAACGTCTGCTGCGGCAAGCGCCTGCCGATAGGCCTCGATGGCCGCCAGGGCCTTGCGCCCGACGGGCACGATACGTTCCTTGTTGCCCTTGCCCAGAACGCGGATGGTGCCGTTGCGAAAATCCACGTCTTCCACATCCAGTCCCGCCAGTTCGGAAACCCGTACGCCCGCCGAATAGAGCGTCTCGAGCAAGGCACGGTTGCGCAGTCCGAGGAGCCCCTCCGGCACCACTGCTTCCAGCAGCCGGAACATGTCGTCCACCACCAGATAAGTGGGCATGGGCTTGCCGTGCTTGGGCGCCCGCGCCCCCTCCACCGGGTTGTCTTGCAAAACGCCGGTCTTGTGTAAATGGCGAAAGAAGGACCGGATGGCGGCCACCTTGCGGGCGATGGTCGTTTTGCTTTTTTTCTGCCCGTGCAGTTGCCCCAGGTAGCGCCGCAGGGACAACCCGTCCACCTGGTCCAAGCCCACCCCGGCCAGCTGTTCCCGGTCCAAGGGTGCGTCCGCCGGCCGGTCGGCCAGGAAAGCGGTGAACGCCAACAGGTCGTTGCGATAGGCGCGCACGGTATGGGGAGAGAAGCCCTTTTCGGCGGCCAGGCGCTCGAGGTAGGTCTCGATGCAGGCGATCAGGCAGTGGGTGGTCATCGGACGGTATCGCCCCTTTACGACCCCTTTTTCGTCGGTCCGGCACGAACCGGCGGATCATTGTCCGCCCGGGCTTAAGCCGCGCGCCGGGTCTGCTTTTTCAGCCGGGCAATCTGACGGCGCAAACGGGTGGCAATGGTTTTATCCTTGGCCGCCAGAGCTTCACCGCGCTTGGCCTTGAGGGCTCGGATCTTTTCCTTCACCTTTTTGGTGTCCACGCTGCTATTGGTCTTGGGCGGTTCGGCGATCCCGCGCTCTTCACGAATGGTGGTCAGCAGTTCGGCCTTGTTCATGCCGTGCACACCGACGATGCCTTCGATCTGCTTGGCGATCTCACGCAGTTCGACCACCGTCATTTTCTCCAGCGGTTTTTCTTTGTCACCTTTTTTTTTGGCCCCCATGGTCCATCCTTCTCCTTGGTTCGATTGAATTGGGTTCCGGTGTCGCAAAGCACCTGCGGAGGCCCGTGGAGCCTCCGCGACGAAAATTTGCGACTCGTTTCCTTCCCTAAAGCATCGCCTGCGGCGCGAATTTCAGCCGCGGTGATTCGGCAACCGCAAACAGCGGGCGGTGGCTGCGAGCCCCTTGCAAACGAGGCCGGCGGCGGCGACCGTACCATACCCTTGCCGGATGGGCACTAACTAACCTATGGCGCAGGGAATTGTCAACCGGGCATTGGGCCGTCGCCGTGCTTAGGGCTTGCTTTACCTATGTTGAACTGTCGCTCAGGACTTGCCGCCCAAGGCCCCCCTGAGCAGGTCGAGGGGCAGAGGAACGATGGTGGCGTTGCTCTGGTTGGCCATCTCGCGCATGGTTTGCAGGTAGCGCAATTGCAGGGCCATGGGATGATGGGCGATGATTTCCGCTGCATCGGCCAACCTTTGGGCGGCCTGGAATTCGCCTTCCGCGTTGATCACCTTCGCCCGCCGTTCGCGCTCGGCTTCGGCCTGCTTGGCCATGGCGCGCTGCATCTCCGTGGGCAGGTCGATGTGCTTGAGCTCCACCGTGGCCACCTTGATGCCCCAGGGATCGGTGTGGGTGTCGAGAATCTCCTGCAACTGGGCGTTGATCTTGTCCCGTTCACTGAGCAGCTCGTCCAGCTCCGCCTGGCCGCAAACGCTGCGCAAGGTGGTCTGGGCCAACTGGGACATGGCGTAGGCGTAGTGTTCCACCTCCACGATGGCTTTGACGGGGTTGACCACCCGAAAATAGATCACCGCGTTGACCTGCACCGAGACGTTGTCCCGGGTGATCACGTCCTGGGGATCCACATCGGAGGCCACCAGGCGCATGCTCACCTTGACCATGCGATCGATGACCGGAATCAGGATGATCAGTCCCGGCCCTTTGGCCTTGATCACCCGCCCCAGACGGAAAATGACGCCCCGTTCATATTCGTTCAAAACCTTGATGGCGGAATATAAAAAGAAAAGCACCAGTACGACAATGGTGATAACGGGTGTGAGCATGCCGACCTCTCTTTCTCATTGCATGGTGGTGTGTTACGAACGCGCACCGAAGCGACAAGCCGATTGTCGCGCGCGTTAAGGGTTCAGGAATCGATGTCGGTGCCGGCTTTTGCCCGGATGGTTTGGTGGTCGACGGCACCGATGTGTTGCATCCGCGAGGGGACCCGGCAAACGGCGCGCTAGCGGTTCCGGCCGCCGGCCTCATCGGCGGGCCGGGCGGTCAACACAAGCCCCTCCACCGCCGTGACCCGCACCTTGTCCCCCAGCTGCACCGGTCCATCGAAGCGTGCCCGCCACAGTTCGCCGTGGACCTGCACCTTGCCTTCAGCACCGTTGACCTGCTTGACCAGGCCCACTTCGCCCACCAGCCCTTCGCTGCCGGTGTAGGGGCGGCGCACATGGGCCCGCACCACCAGGGTGACCGCCATGATGAAAAAGCCGCTGATGGCCGTCACCGTGGGAATCATCACGCGCCAGGCCACTTGGAATTCGGGCCCGGCCCCCTTGAACAGCATCATGGAACCGAGGAGCATGGAG
Source organism: Desulfatitalea alkaliphila (assembly GCF_022968795.1). Lineage (GTDB taxonomy): Bacteria > Desulfobacterota > Desulfobacteria > Desulfobacterales > Desulfosarcinaceae > Desulfatitalea > Desulfatitalea alkaliphila. The sequence goes on along the minus strand of NZ_JALJRB010000028.1, from coordinate 45,245 downwards.
ATAACGCCGGCCACGCTGAGCATGCCGTAGCTGGTCACTTTGATCTCCAGGATGAACAGCACGGCGGACAGCAGAATCAGCAAAATGCCGGCGATGTTGACCGGCAGGGTCTGGAAGGCGAAAAAGGCCAGAATCAGAGCGATGGCCCCCACCACCCCCGGAAAGATGGCCCCGGGATTGGACAGTTCGAAGTAAAGCCCCGCCAGCCCGATCATAAAGAGGATGTAGGCGATGTTGGGATCGCTGATGATCTTGAGAATGCGGGTCCGCAGGTTGGGTTCGATCTCCACCACCTGCAACCCTTCCAATTCGAGCACTACGCCCTTGTCGCTGACCTCGCGACCCTGCAACTGGGCGATCAGGTCGTCCAGATCGGTAGCCACCAGATCGATCACGTTCAATTCCAGCGCTTCGTCGGCGGTCACCGAAACACTTTCGCGCACCGCCTTTTCGGCCCACTCCGCGTTGCGATTGCGCCGCTCGGCGATGCCCTTGGTGAAGGCCACCAGATCGCTGACCACCTTTTCGGCCATGGTCTCATCCAACCCCTGGCCGCCGGCGCCCACGGGATGGGCGGCACCGATATTGGTGCCCGGCGCCATGGCCGCGATGTCCGCCGCCATGGTGATCATCACCCCGGCCGAGGCGGCCCGCGCCCCGCTGGGCGAAACATAGACCACCACCGGCACCAGGCTGCCGTAGATGGCTTGCACGATTTTGCGCATGGCCTCCACGCTGCCGCCCGGTGTATCGAGCAGGATCACCAGGCTGGCGGCCTGGTGGGTCGATGCGGTTTCAATGGCATCTTCGATGAATTCCGCCACGCCCGGGCCGATGGGGTCGGCCACGGTCACGGTCATGATTTGACCGCGGTCGGCCTCTTCCACGGCCCCCCCAAGGGTCGGCAGCATCAGCAGCATCAGGGCGGTTATGCACAGGGCTATCCATCGCATGAAACGGACTCCTCATTGTGGGGTCGGCGTCGTCTATACACTATATATCCTACCGTGGGAGTCGCAATAAGGCCATTATCTTTTGGACATCATCCCAAACGGCCCTTTTCTGGTCGGGGTTATGCAGCAGATAGGCGGGATGGAAGGTGGGCATCACCTTGATGCCGTGTCGGTCGTGAAAACGGCCGCGCAGCCGCGATATGGGCAATGGCGATTCGAGCAACGCCCGGGCGGCAAAGGTGCCCAGGGCGCAAATCACCTCGGGCGCCACGGCACGAATCTGGCGTTCCAGAAACGGCAGGCAGGCCGCAATTTCCTCGGGGGCGGGGTTGCGGTTGCCCGGCGGGCGGCATTTGATCACATTGCAGATATATACCTCTTCGCGGGTCAGTCCCATGGCGGCGATGATGCGGGTCAACAGCCGCCCGGCATTACCCACGAAGGGCCGTCCGCTGCGGTCCTCCTCGCCCCCCGGCGCCTCCCCCACGAACATCAGCCGCGCCTTGGGATCGCCTTCGCCGAACACCAGATGGGTGCGGCCGGCGCTCAAGCCGCATCGGCGGCAGTCTCCCAGGTCGGCTTGAATGTGCGCCAAATTCTCGCCCGCAGGTTTTACATCCGCGCCCGGCGGTTTCACGGCCGCGCTTTTGGGCCCCTCGGCCGCGGAGCGCAACCACCCCTCCGACAGCGCGATGGAGCGCGGGTTGCAATCAAAACCGCGGCAGCCCCAGCGCTCCAGTTGCACAAGAGTGTCCCGCAGGGCGGTCAAGGTATCGTTCATGGTTTCAGGGATCTGCATGCCAACCGCTCCAGGGGCCGACCAAACAAAGCCGGCGGGGCAACGGTCATCGGCCGCCGCCGCCCATGGGTTCATCGTTCGCCGGTTCAGGCGCTCGGACCTTCAACGCATCAGGCGTCCCACCCGATCCAGCAGAAGGTGGGCAAGCGCCTGTTTGGTCATCAAATCCACCGTCTCCCGCCTGCCGTCTTTAAAATAAAAGGTGGCCCGGTTGGTGTCGGCGCCGAACCCGGCATCGGCTCCGCCGATCAGATTGCCGACGATCATGTCGAGATTTTTGGCCTCGCGTTTGCCGGCGGCGAAACGGTCCAGCTCGTGGGTTTCGGCGGCGAACCCCACCAGAATGCGGCCTCCTTTTCGTTCACCCAAGGCTTTGAGAATGTCCTGGGTGCGCTCCAGGGGCAAATTCAGGTCGGCCGTCTCCTTTTTGACCTTCCGGGAGGCAGCCGTGGCCGGTCGAAAATCGGCCACGGCCGCGGTTTTGATGATGATGTCGGCATCTTCCAGACGCTCGAGCACCTCCGTCGCCATCTCGGCGGCGGAGGTGACCGGTACGCAGGTCACGTCTGCGGGGAGCGTCAATGCCGTGGGACCCGTGACCAGGGTGACAACGGCCCCGCGCATGGCGGCGGCGCGGGCGATGGCATAACCCATCTTGCCCGAGGAGGGGTTGGTGATGAAACGCACCGGGTCGATGGCCTCGCGGGTCGGCCCGGCGCTGATCAACAGCCGTCGCCCTTGGAAATCCTTGGGCGCCAGCAACGTTTCCAGGGCATCACGGATGATGGGCGGTTCGGGCAGCCGACCGGGACCGGTGGTGCCGCAGGCCAGCTCACCCGATCCCGGTTCGAGCACGGTGTAGCCGTAATCGCGCAGCAACGTCAGATTGCGCTGCACCTGGCGGCTGGCGTACATGTTGCTGTTCATGGCCGGACAAATCAGGACTGGACATGTGACCGCCAACATGAAGGTGCTCAAGGCATCGTCGGCGATGCCGTTGGCCAGCTTGCCGATGATGTTGGCCGTAGCGGGTGCGATCACAACGCCTTCGGCCTCCTCCGCCCAGTGGATGTGCTGTACGGAGGCATCATCGGTGGAAGCGAACAAATTGCGGCAAACCTGGCGTTGACTGAGCGCTTCGAAGGTCATGGGCCCCACGAAGCGGGTGGCGTTTTCCGTCACCACCACCCGCACCGAAGCGCCCTCCTTGACCAGCAGCCGCAACAGTTCGACGCTCTTGTAGGCCGCGATGCCGCCGGTAACGCCCAGCACAAGATGTTTTCCTTCAAGGGTGCAACCCATTGACATTCCTTCCACGCGGTCGGCTAGCGGCTCAACGGCACACCGGCGCCGTCCAGGGTGGGGGCCACCCAGATTTCCACGTTGGTCTTGAAACGCCCCTCGCTGACAATGATGACGCAGGACCGATTGGGCTTGTTGAACAGGATCAGGGAACGGGCCGACTTGAAGGCGCCGGTCTTGCGCCAACCGTCCTGGGGCATTTTGGTTTCGAAGAAGTTGACCAGGGACTTGCCGTCCACCTTGCCGCTGAGCATCAGTACCCCCGAAGTGGCGCCGGCACTGTGCATAACGAAGGAATCCTTGGGATGGACCTGCAGCGCCCGGGGAATCATGACGTCGCCGAAATCGTGATAAACCGAGGCACTTTCCCTGGGAACCGCCGCTGCCGTTTCGGCGTCATTGGAGTTCGCCTTGTCCGATTGCAGCGTCGTGCACCCGACGGCCGACATTGTCATCACCAACATCCCTACCATTGCCAAAAAGAACCGAATCCGCACCGCCCGCGTTTTCTTCAACATGTTTTCTTCCCTCCAGAACGCTGTTTGTTGTTTGCTCTCAGTTCATCGGACCATTCCCGCAGCAGCAACGCCACATCCCGGCGCGTGGGCGCTTGGCGTTCGGCCTGCCGTTGTTCCAAATGCTGCAGCGCCGAACGCAAATCGCCCCGTTCGGGATGTTGCGCAATCAACGCTCTATACATGGCCGCGGCTTTGCGCCAATATCCCTGTTCGGCCAGCAAATGGGCCATGGCGGCCGTGCAGGGCACTTCCTTGGGTGTCATGGTATTTGAACCTCATTCGCCGGTAACCCCGGGTCCGCTGACAGGGGTTGCGCATTCACTCCCCATCGATCAAGGGCCTTGGCGGCCTGGCGGAAGCATTGCGAACAGCGCAAACGCAAGGGTCGGATCAGGGTTGGGAGGCCTTGTCGGCGAACTTGAATATCGTCTCGTCGGCGCGAATCACCCCCAGCTCTTGCCGGGCCACGTATTCGATATAGGCCGCATCGTTCTGCAGTCGCTCGATGGCCCGGTACATGCGCAAGTTCTCCTGCCCGAGACATTCGTTCTGCTGCACCAGTTGTTGGTGGGCGACCCGCAGTCGTTGCAATTCGAGAAGACCGTTGTCGCCGAACACGATCACCAGCAACAACAGAAAAAGCGCGCCAGCCAAGATGCCGTATCCCCATTTTTGCCGCAAGGTCACCGCTTTGCAATCCTTCCCGGAATTATTTGCCTTAGGACCTCAAGCGCCTCGACACCCATGATGCGCGCCGCTGTCGCATAAATCAAGGCACCGGCACCGATACAGACCAACAAACCCGGCAGCAAGGCCAACCCGACCCGGCCGTCGCCGGGCAGCATTTGCCCGGCCAATCCCCAAACCAAGACGCCCATGATGGCGGCGCAGATCCCTGATTTGGCCACCGAACTTGCAATTTCCCGCCATCCCATGGCGCCCAGGCGCCGCCGCAGAAAAAGGGTCAGCAGGAGAAAATTGACCACCGAAGAAAGGGTCAACGCCAGGGCCAGCCCGTTGTGGGCCATGAATCCCATCAGCCACCAACCCAACAGCGCATTGACGCTGATGGAAACGGCCGCCACGCACACCGGCGTGCGCGTGTCCTCGAGGGCGTAGAAGGCGTTGAGAACGATGCGCACGGCCGCAAATGCCCACAGGCCCATAGCATAGTATAACAGGGCCCCGGCCGTCAATTGCATGCTCTGGGTGTCGAAGGCTCCCCGCTGGAACAGAAGGGCAACGATCGGTTCGCGCAAAACGATCAAACCCACCGTGGCGGGCAAAGTGATGAAGCAAACCAAGCCGATGGCTTGGCCGCAGGTGCGGCCCATGGCGTCGATGCGACCTTCGGCCGTCTGCCGGGCCATTGTGGGCAGCACGGCGGTGGCCACGGCAAATCCGAAAACCCCCAAGGGGAACTGCACCAGGCGGTCGGCGTAATATAAATAGGCAACACTGCCCTGGGGCAGCCAAGAGGCCAACAAGATCACCACCAGGCTGTTGATTTGAAACACCGCCGCCCCGAACAGCACCGGCCCCATCAGCTTCACAATGCGCGCCAAGGCCGGATGCCATATGGGCGCGCGGCGCCAAAGCGGGAAACGGTATCGTAACAGGAAAGGCACCTGCAACCCCAACTGCAAAACGCCCCCCAACACCACACCGGCCGCCAACCACATGGCCAGGTCCCCGTCGCTGTTGCCGAAACCCACCCCGATCACCAAAGCGCCGATCATGGCCAGATTCAGACAGACCGGCGAAAAGGCGGGCGCGGCGAAATGGCCCAGCACATTCAGAATCCCCATGCACAGCGCCATCAAACCGACACACCACAAATAGGGGGTCATGGCGCGGGCCAGGGCAACGGTCAGGGAGAACTTCTCAGGCGTATGGGCAAAACCGGGGGCGACCACCTGCACCCACCAGGGGACCAGCAAAATACACACCGCAGTAGCCAGCGCCAGCAGCAAGGCCAATGCGCGCAATGCGCTGCCGGCCATTCGGTCGGCGCCAGCCCGCCCTTGACGATGCACGTAGTCGGTGTAAACAGGAACGAAGGCGATGCTCAAGGATCCTTCGCCGAGCAGGCGGCGCAAGAACTCCGGCAGCCGGAAGGCAACGATGAAGGCTTCGGCCGCCATGCCGGTGCCGAAGAAGGAGGCCATCACCACGTCCCGCACCGCTCCCAACAGGCGGCTGAGCAGGGTCGCACCGCCCACCATGCCGGCCCGCCGGGCGACATTGGCCTGTTCCGCCACCGAAGCGGTATCGTCCGGAGATGTCGCCGATGGCGACGGGGCGTCTTCCGGGGAGATCCGGAGCCCCTTGCGAAAAATTATTGACATACCCTGTGGAACTCTATAAAGGATGGCATTTTGAAAACAGTCATCATGTGAAAGTTGAAAGGAGCAGTCCAGTGGCCAACCATAAGTCAGCACTCAAACGTGCGGGTCAGAATCAAACCCGGCGTCTGCGCAACCGAGCGGTGAAAAGCCGCGTCAAGAACGTGGTGAAAGAAGTGCGCCAGGCCGTCAATGCAAAAGCCCCCGAGGATGCCGCCCAGCGGCTGACGACGGCCCAGGCGACCATCGACAAGGCCGCCAAGAAAGGCGTGCTGCACAAGCGCACCGCCGCGCGCAAGATATCCCGCCTGGCCAAGTTGACCCAATCCATGTCGTCCTGATTGCCGTATCGGATTTCCAAGGCTTGCCACTGCAAGGGGCGCATCCTTTTCATGGATGCGCCCCTTGCAGTTTCGGGCCGGCCGCACGGGAAACCGGTCCACCTCTTTCAAAACGTATCCGTAAGCCGTTCATACACATATTCGGCAAGCCGTTGGGCAACTTTGCCGATGGCCAGCCGGCGATTGGTTTCCGTGCCGGCCTTGGTGCCGGCCACGGGATATGAGGTCTCGGCCCGCAATTGCCCCTCCTGCCACAGCACGTTGCCGTTGCGATCCTTGAGCGTAAGTGAAGCGGTCACCACCAGGCGTCGCTCCCTGGCGGTCAGCGTGGCGCTGCGCGAGAGCGTGTCGGCACTCAGACCGGTGATGGTGCCGCTCAATACGGCATCGGCCCGCTGCGCATCCACCAGCACCCCCTGCCGGCGGCGCGTCAACTCGTCGATCAGGGCGTTGGTCATCACCGCCTCCACCCCCGATTCACCGGTTCGATTGGCCAGCATGGTGACGGCGATGGTATTCACCCCGCCCGGTAACGGCCCCTCGCCGGCCAGCTGGTAGCCGCAAGCGGTCAGCAAGGTCAGCAGGCCGAGGAACGCCGATCGGAGCAGCCACCGCCTGCGGCCGCCCGTTCCTTTGCCAGGACAGGATGTCGAATTAAGCAACAATGTTCACCAACTTGTTCTTGACGACGATGATCTTTTTCGGCCCATTGGACCCGATGAATTTCTGCACCCGCTCGTCGGCCAGCGCCTGGCGTTGCAATGTCTGTTCGTCCGTATCCAGGGCGGTGTCGAAGCGGCTGCGCAACTTGCCGTTGACCTGCACCACAATGGTCACCTCATCCTGCACCAGGGCATCGGCCCGGAAGGAGGGCCAGGGAGTGAACAAAGTGCTTTGGTCATGGCCCAGTTCCTGCCAGAGCTCTTCGGCGAAATGGGGCACGATGGGACAGAGCAGCAACACCACCGACTCCAACGCATGGCGCATCACCGCCGCCCCGTCGCTACCCGGTTCCACGGTGTACATCTGGTTGACCAGTTCCATCACCGCGCTGATGGCGGTGTTGAAGTGGAAGCGCTCTTCGATGTCGCGGCTCACCTTCTCGATGGTCTGATGGCTCTTCTGGTACACGGCGCGCCAGGGGGCCTGCAGTTCGTCCGGCGGGCCGCTGTAGGGCGCTTTGCCGGCCAGGTGGGGCATCCATGCCAGGGCCAGACGCCAAACCCGATTGAGAAAGCGCGCGCTGCCTTCAACCCCCTGGTCGCTCCACTCCAGATCCCGCTCCGGCGGTGCGGCGAACAGGCAGAAGAGGCGGGTGGTGTCGGCCCCATACTGGTCCAGCAGCACGTTGGGGTCCACCACGTTGCGCTTGGATTTGGACATTTTTTCCACCCGGCCCATCACCACCGGCCGCTCACACAAGGCACAGCGCAACCCGTCGTCGGTCTCGCGTGCCTGGTCGGGGAAAAGATAGCCATGTTCCGGACACGACATGCTCTCCTTGCACACCATGCCCTGGGTCAGCAAACGGGTGAAAGGTTCCTTGTAATCGATCAGGCCCACATCCTTTAGTACCCGGGTGAAGTAGCGCGAATAGAGCAGATGCAAAATGGCGTGCTCCACCCCGCCGATGTACTGATCCACCGGCATCCAGTAACGCACCGCCGCCGGGTCGAACATGGCGTCGCCGCAGCGCGGGCTGCAATAGCGCTCGAAGTACCAGGAAGACTCCACGAAGGTGTCCATGGTGTCGGTCTCGCGGCGCGCCGCGGTGTTGCCGCATTGGGGGCAAGTGGTGCGCTGAAAGGCATCCAAGTGAGGCAGCGGTGATCGGCCGCCGTCCAGCAGGTGAGCGTCCTCAGGCAGCACCACCGGCAGATCGGCTTCCGGCACCGGCACGATGCCGCAGCGATCGCAGTGAATGATGGGAATCGGCGCCCCCCAATAGCGTTGCCGCGATATGCCCCAATCCCGCAGCCGGTAACTGACGGCCCGTTTGCCCAGCCCTTTGCGCTCCAGCAGGTCGGCGATGCCTTCCATGGCCTGGCGGTTGGGCAAGCCGTTGAATTCGCCCGAATTGATCATGACCCCGTCTTCGGTGTAGGCCGCCGCCATGGCGTCGCCATCCAGGTCGCCATCGGCCGGGTTGACCACCGGCACCACCGGCAGGCCGTATTTGCGGGCGAAGTCGAAATCGCGCTGGTCGTGGGCCGGCACCGACATCACGGCGCCGGTACCATACTCCATCAGGGCGAAATTGGCGGTGTAAATGGGCATGCGCCGGCCGGTCATGGGGTTGGTGCAATAACGACCGGTGAACACCCCCTCCTTCTCGTAACCCTCCATGGCCTTGGCGGAACGCTCCTGCAAACTGATCCGCTCGATGAAGGCATCCACCGCGGCCGCCTGGTCGGTGCCCGCCGCCAGTTGGGGCACCATGGGATGTTCCGGCGCCAAACACATGAAGGTGGCGCCGAACACCGTGTCGTGACGGGTGGTGAATACGGGAATCACCAGATCGCTCTCCTCCACCGCGAACCGGATTTCGGCCCCCTGACTGCGGCCGATCCAGTTTTTCTGCATGGTGGTCACTTTTTCCGGCCAACCCGGCAACTGGTCGCAATGGAGCAGCAGGTCTTCGGCATAATCGGTGATACGGAAAAACCATTGGTTGAGCTTTTTCTGCCGCACCGGCTTGCCGCAGCGCCAGCACATCCCCGCCTCCACCTGCTCGTTGGCCAGCACCGTCTGGCACGGCTCGCACCAGTTGACGAAGGCCTCCTTACGGTAGGCCATGCCCAGCTCGTACATTTTCAGGAACAACCACTGCTCCCAGCGGTAGTAGTCGGGTGTGCAAGTGGCGATCTCCCTGTCCCAATCGTAGGAGAAACCGAGCTGTTTGAGCTGGTTGCGCATATAATCGATGTTCTGGTACGTCCACTCCGCCGGATGGGTGTTGTTGGCGATGGCCGCATTCTCCGCCGGCATGCCGAAGGCGTCCCAGCCCATGGGGTGTAGCACGTTGAAGCCCCGCATCCTTTTGTAACGGGCCACCACGTCGCCGATGGTGTAATTGCGGACATGGCCCATGTGGATCTTGCCCGAAGGGTAAGGAAACATCTCCAGCAGATAGTATTTGGGGGTATCGGCCTGAACGTCCACCTTGAACAGCTTGTCCCGCTCCCAGACCGATTGCCACTTTTGCTCTATTGCACGCGCATCGTATCGCTCATCCATTCTTTCCACCTGTTGTTCCGCGTAAGACACCGCTCCGGCCGCCCGCCGGCGGCGCACTGTCATAACACGCTTTAAGATTCCGAATTCCCATGCCATAAGTGGGCGCAAAGTGCAATACAAGGTTCATATCACCTTTTGACTTGATCTTAGCGCCCGCCGCGGGTAGAATCGCGCAAATTCAAAAGCAATCGCATACGTATCAGCGCGTTACGACCACCGCCGACATCCGGCGATCTTGATCCGCCAAGTCATCACCCCCAACGGCCACAGGAACCGACAGAGGATGGGCAGTAAAATTCTGATTAACGCCATCGACCCCGAAGAGGTCCGCATCGCCAAGGTCATGGATGGCCGGATGGAAGAGTTCCAGATCGAAACCGCGGGCCGCGAAATCCTGCATGGCAACATCTACAAAGCCATAATCACACGCATCGAACCGAGCCTGCAGGCGGTTTTCGTCGAATTCGGCGGCGAGCGCCATGGCTTTCTGCAACAGCATGAAATCCACAGCGATTTTTACCTTGAAAACAGCTCGGGTGACCGGTCCCTGCAAAGCTTGGTCAAAAACGGCCAGGAGGTGATGGTGCAGGTCACCAAGGACCCCATCATGAAGAAGGGGGCCATGCTGACCACCTACATTTCCCTGCCCGGCCGCCACATCGTGCTGATGCCGGGCACCCAGACCCGGGGCATATCCCGCAAAATCGAGGACGAGGAGGAGCGGCGCCGGCTCAAGGAACTGTTGCAGACGATCAACCTGCCGGAAGGCTTCGGGGTCATCGTGCGCACGGCGGGCATGGGGTGCACCAAAGCCCAACTGGCCAAGGACCTCAACTACCTCCTGCGATTGTGGCGCAGCATACAAAGCAAGGCGGTACGCGAAACCGCCCCGGCCACCTTATACAAAGAGCGCAGCCTGTCCGTCAGGTCGATACGCGACTACTTCACGCCCGATGTGGTCGAAATCCTCATCGACGATGAAGGGGTGTACCAAGAGGTGAAAAGTTTCATGGGGATCATCTCGCCGCGCCATCAACGGATCGTCAAGCACTACACCGCGGACAAGCCCATATTCGCCAAATACCAACTGGAGGATCAAATCGCCACCATCTTCGAGAACCGGGTGGCACTCAAATCGGGCGGCTCCATCGTGATCGAACAGACCGAGGCCCTGGTGGCCATCGATGTCAATTCGGGCCGTTCCACCAAAGAACGGGATCTGGAGCAGACCGCGTTGACCACCAATCTGGAGGCGGCCGAGGAGGTAGCCCGCCAGCTCCGGTTGAGGGATCTGGGCGGCCTGATCGTGGTGGATTTCATCGACATGCGCGACCAGAAAAACCGCAATGCGGTGGAGCGCGCACTGCGCGAGCATGTCAAACGGGACAAGGCCCGGGTGCGCATCGGCCGCATCTCGCAATTCGGGCTCCTGGAAATGGCACGCCAACGGCTCGCCCCCTCCATCGACCTGGGCAGCCTGATTCCCTGCCCCTTTTGCCGGGGCAAGGGGCTGACCGCCTCCACCGAAACCTTGGCCCTGCGCTTTTTGCGCCAGTTGAAGATGATGACCCGCAAAAGCGGCCTGCAACGGGTGCACGGCAGTGTTCCCCAAGCCGTGGCCGACTATTTGCTGAACCGCAAACGCAAGGAGATCAGCGACCTGGAAATGCAGCGCGGCTTCGCCCTGACCATCGAAGGCAGCGCCGAACTGGCACCCCATGAGTGCCGCATCGATTGCGATCCACAATGCTGAGACCCGCCTTTGGCGGGCAGTTTGGGCGCCCGCCCATGGCGGGCAGTTTTAAGTTTTAAGTTTTAAGTTTAAAGTTGAAGGAATTCTGTCATTTAGATGTGTATATGTGTGTAGGAGTCGGGGGTGTTGCCGGTGGATGTAGGCCAGGAAGTGTTTCACAAATGCGGCTCAACCGTACACCCATCGCCTTGACCAACAAACCCGATTTACCCACCGGACAAACCCACAGACTCACCCCTACACTGCTGGCCACCAACCCCAACCATCTCTAACCGATAGAATTCCTTCAACTTAAAACTTAAAACTTAAAACTTTAAACTGGCCCGCCAGGGCCCTATAACTGGCCCGCCAGGGCCCTATAACCCAATTCAATTTTCACCGTCCCTTTCCAAGAAGGGTTTGACCTGGGCGCCCATTTCAAGTATATCAGCGCCGACATCCATATGCTCGGCCAGGTTTAACCGGGCTGCACTACAGCTACGAAAGGGAGGTCCGACAGTATGAATATTGCTTATGCAATGGGTCAAGGCGGCGCTGCGGCGGAAGGTGGCGGCGGTTTTCTGGCGACGCCGTTGATGCCCATCATCTTGATGCTGGTCATCATGTGGTTTCTGCTGATCCGTCCGCAGCAAAAAAAACAAAAAGAGCACCGCGAGATGATCAGCAATCTCAAAAAGGGGGACATGGTCATCACCTCCGGCGGATTGTATGGACGGGTGACCGGACTGACGGAAACCACCCTGACCGTTGAAATCGCCGACAAGGTCCGGGTTAAAATCAGCCGGGCCATGGTGGCGGGTCTGGCCCAGCCGGCCGCCAAACCGGCGGCTGAACCGGACAAGAAATAACCACCCCGCAGGCTTCATTCCCGACATCGCACCAGGTGGCGACCGCCACGCCATTGTCCGGCGGACAGCGGTCGCCACCGGCTTCGGGATCAACCGAATGTAGAGGAAAAAGCTTTGAAAACGATTTCCTGGCGCCCCATCGCCGTCATTGTGGTTCTTTTGGCCGCCTTCGTTTACGTGTTGCCCACCTTGCAAATGGCGCTCGAGGGAAAAGAAGAGCCGACCATATGGCCTTACAAACAGATCAACCTGGGGCTTGATCTGCAGGGCGGCATGCACCTGGTGTTGCAGGTGGAAACCGAAAAGGCCGTGGAAAACATGATCGACCGGACCGTCGAGGAGCTGCGGGCCTTCGTTCGCCAGAACCGGATTCGCATCGGCACCCTGCGCAAACAGGCCGGCGACACGATCGCGTTGACCTTGACGGAGCCGGAAAAGGTTGCCGCTTCGCGAGGATTGATCGCCAACGAATTCGGCGACTACAATTTCAGCGAACGCACCGTGGACGGCACGCCCACCCTTCTGATGACCCTCAAGCCCGAAGAGGTGGAGCGGGTCCAGCGGCTGGCCTTCGAAAAAGCGCTGATGAAGGTGCGCAACCGGGTGGATGAGTACGGCGCGCGGGAACCGGACATCCGTCCCCAGGGCACGGACCGCATCGTGGTGCAGCTGCCCGGGGTGATCGATGCCGAACGGGCACGCCAGGAGATCGGCCGTACCGGCAACCTGGAATTCAAGCTGGTGGACGAGGTGAACGATATCGGCGAAGCATTGCGCGGCAACGTGCCGGCTGGCTCGGAAATCCGCTATTTCCGCAAGGACGACCCCGACATGGCGGGTCGGCCCATCCTGCTGCGCAGCACCACCCTGCTGACCGGCGAGTACCTGAGCGAGGCGCGGGTGCGATTCGATCCATCCACGGGCCAACCCTATGTCTCGATCCGCTTCAACCCCCAAGGGTCGCGCATCTTCGCCCGCATCACCGAAGAGCACATCCATCAGCGGCTGGCCATTGTATTGGACGGGGAGGTCTATTCGGCCCCCACCATCCAATCCAAAATCGTCGGCGAGGGAATGATCACCGGCAATTTCACCGACGAAAGCGCCCGCAGCCTGGCCCTGGTACTGCGGGAAGCGTTCCCCACACCGGTCACCATCCTTTATGAAAAAACGGTGGGCCCCTCCCTGGGACGGGACTCCATCGAAAAGGGACTGATGTCCATGCTGATCGGCGGGGTACTGGTCATTTTGCTGATGGTCATCTATTACCGCAAGGCAGGCTTGATCGCCGACACCGCGCTGCTCATGAACATTCTCCTGATCGCAGGCGGGTTGGCAGCCTTCAGCGCCACCCTGACCCTTCCGGGCATCGCCGGCATCATCCTCACCATCGGCATGGCGGTGGATGCCAACGTTTTGATTTACGAACGTATCCGCGAAGAGCTGCGCCTGGGCAAAACCGCGCGGGCGGCGGTGGATGCCGGGTTCGACCGCGCCACCCTGACCATTCTGGATGCCAATGTGACCACCCTGATCGCCGCCCTGGTGCTGTTTCAGTTCGGCAGTGGGCCGGTCAAAGGCTTTGCCGTCACTTTGAGCTTGGGTGTGGTGGCCAGTCTGTTCACCGCCCTGATCCTGTCGCGGACGATTTTCGATGTCATTCTGTCCAAGCGAAAAGTCAAGGCACTGAGCATCTGACAACGCGCCGAGGGCGCTAATCAAACGCCCTCGGCGCATTTGGTTGCGATAGTCGCATTCGGCCCCGACGGGGCCTTGATTCAGTTTACCGGTAAATCGAGGGAAACCGACCATGCAGATCGTCAAACCGGACGTCAACATCAACTTTGTCGGACGGCGGAAAATCGCCTATATCATATCACTGGTCGTCATACTGGCCAGCATCCTCTCCCTTGTCTTGCATGGCGGCCCCAAGTACGGCATCGATTTCGCCGGTGGCGCCGAAGCGCTGGTGCAGTTCGACGGGCCGGTGACCACCGAGCAGATCAACAGGGCACTGGACACCATGGGCCTCAATGCCGCCGTGCAGGAGTATGACGACCGGGGGGCGATGGACTACTATCGCATCGTTGTCGCCGCCGACGCATCGGAAAGTGAAAATCTGGCCCGGGATCTGGAAGACGGCCTGGAAACCCACACCCAGGTAGGCGCCACCCTCGAATCCTTCGAAATGGTCGGCCCCCAGGTGGGGCGCGACATGCGCGAAAAAGCGCTGCTGGCCATGTTTTTCGCCCTGCTGTTCATTACGGTCTACATTTCCGGCCGTTTCGAGCTCAAATGGCTCCTCAGCGCCGGCATCGCCGTTGCCCTGGCCTTGATGATCTACCTGTTGCGCCTGATCCACATGGACATCCCCATGCTGATGGCCGCCGCCGTGGTGCTCAGCCTGGTGCTGTTCTGGGTCCTCAAACTCAAATATGCCATGGGCGCCATCGTGGCGCTGCTGCATGACGTGGTCATCACCGCGGGGGTCTTTTCCATTTTCGGCAAGGAGTTCACCCTGCCCATCGTCGCCGCCCTGTTGACCATCATCGGCTATTCGCTCAACGACACCATCATCGTGTTCGACCGCATCCGCGAGAACCTGCGCAAACTGCACAAGCGGCCCTTGAACGAAATCGTCAATCGCAGCATCAACGAAACCCTCAACCGCACCTTGCTCACCTCGGGAACCACTTTGGTGGTGGTGCTCTCGTTGTTTTTCCTGGGCGGCGGCATCATCCACGATTTCGCCTTCGCCCTGCTGGTGGGCATTTGCGTCGGCACCTATTCATCGATCTTTGTTGCCAGCCCCATCTTGTTGGCTTGGCAACGACGTGGATGATGCTAAGACAGCACCATGGAACACCTGATCCCCTGGCTGACCCTTAAAAGCGTCGCCGGTGTCGGTAACCTTTTATTCAATCGCTTGATCGCGACCTTTGAAACGCCGGCAAAGGTTTTGGCCGCCTCCGTGGCTGCGCTGTCACAGGTGGCGGGCGTAAAACCCGAACTGGCCCGGCGCATTCACCGCCACCCCACCCCCGACGGGGTGCACCGCGAACTGGCAGCGGTCCAACGGAAAGGCTACGACCTGATCACCCTGCACGATCCCTCGTACCCATCCCTGCTGCTTCAGATTCCCGATCCGCCGCCGCTCCTGTACGTCAACGGCCGTCTGAGCGCCGAACCGTGCCCCGTCGCCGTGGTCGGCTCCCGCAACGCCTCGGCCTATGGTCGCACCGCCACACACCGGCTCTGCACGGATCTGGTCCGGCATGGTGCCACCATTGTCAGCGGCATGGCCCGCGGCATTGATACCATGGCCCATCGCGGCGCCCTGGACGGCGGCGGCCGGACCATCGCGGTGCTCGGTTCGGGTCTTAACCACGTCTATCCGCCGCAAAACCTCAAGCTGTTCCATGAAATCGCCGAAAAGGGATGCGTGGTCAGCGAATTGCCCCTTGACGCCGGGCCGGAAGCGCGCCATTTTCCCATGCGCAATCGCATCATCAGTGGTATGAGCCTCGGCACCGTGGTGGTGGAAGCGGCGCGCAAAAGTGGCTCCCTGATCACCGCCCGCTTGGCGGCCGAACAAAACCGGGAGGTGTTCGCCGTGCCGGGCAACATTCACACGGCCAACGCCCGCGGCACCCACGACCTGATCAAACAGGGCGCCAAACTGGTGGAAAGCGCACAAGACATCTTTGAAGAAATCGCCGCCCAGCTGGTGGTTCCTGATTCGTGCGAAGCCGTCCGGGCACGTCCCCTGCCGCCCCTTTCGGCGGCGGAACAAGCACTGTTGGCCATCATCGGCACGGATCCGGTGCATATCGACGCGTTGGCGCTGCAGATGGATCAATCCACCGCGGTTCTGACCGATACCCTCTCGCGGCTGGAGATCAAGGGGGTCATCGTGCAGGAGCCCGGCAAACGTTTCTTGCGCCACGCCGACTTCATCGATTAAGGGTATGCACATACGCAACAACGCCGAAACGATCCAACAAACCATCAACACCACAGAGGTACATCGTGTCTGACAAACCGCTGGTTATTGTGGAATCCCCGACCAAAATTCGCACCATCCAAAAATACCTGGGCAAAGAGTACAATGTCGCGGCGACGGTGGGCCACATCAAGGATCTGCCGCCCAAGGAATTGGGGATCGACATCGACCACGATTTCAAGCCGTTGTACCGCAACATACCGGGCAAGCAGAAGGTGATCAACGCCCTGCGCTCGGCGGCGGGCGACGCACAGGACATCTACCTGGCCCCCGACCCGGACCGGGAAGGAGAAGCCATCGCCTGGCATGCCGCCGAGGTGCTTAAAAAGAAGGAACGCCGTTTCCACCGGGTGCTGTTCCATGAGCTGACCCACAGCGCCATTGAAAAAGCCATGGCCCATCCCGAGCCCCTCAACCGAAACAAATATGAAGCCCAGCAGACGCGGCGCATCCTCGATCGCCTGGTGGGGTATCAAGTGTCGCCCCTGCTCTGGAAAAAGGTCAAGGGCAGTTTGAGCGCCGGGCGGGTGCAATCGGTGGCGGTGCGCATCATCTGCGAACGGGAACGGGCCATTCAACGGTTCGAACCCGAAGAGTACTGGTCCATCACGACCCGTCTGGAAGGTGGCACGCCGCCGCCCTTCGACGCCAAGCTGGTCAAAAAGGACGGTAAAAAGCTCACCATCGGCGACGAAGCCGCCGCCTCGGCCATCGTCGAGGAGCTGCGCGGCGCCCCCTTCCAGGTGGCGGCGGTGGTCAAAAAGACCGTCCGCAAAAACCCCCAACCCCCCTTCATCACCAGCAAGCTCCAGCAGGAGGCCATTCGCAAACTGCGCTTCTCCGCCAAGAAGACCATGCTCATCGCCCAGCAACTTTACGAGGGAGTGGACCTGGGGCCTGGCGAGCCGGTGGGGTTGATCACCTACATGCGCACCGATTCCACCCGCATTGCCGCCGAAGCGGCCCACGAGGCCTTGGATTGGGTGCGCCAAACCCACGGCGACGATTACGCCCTGGACAAACCCCGCTTCTTTCAAAACCGCAAAAAGGTACAGGATGCCCATGAGGCCATCCGCCCCACGGCGGTGTTCAACACCCCTGAAAAGGTGGCCGCCTATCTGAGCAAGGACCAGTTGGCGCTCTATCAATTGATCTGGCGCCGCTTCGTCGCCTCCCAGATGCAACCGGCCCTCATCGACCAGAACACCGTCTCCATTCAAGCCGGCCCCTATACGCTGACCGTCACCGGGTCCACCCTTAAATTCCCCGGGTTCATGCGGGTCTACCAGACCGTGGACGAGGAGGCCGAAAGCAGCCGCAAGGAGCAGCCCCTGCCTCTCCTGGCCGAAGGGGACCGCCTGAAATTGCACGACATCATGCCCAAGCAGCACTTCACACAACCGCCGCCACGCTTTTCCGAAGCCTCCTTGGTCAAGGAGCTGGAAGAAAACGGCATCGGACGTCCCAGCACCTACGCCGCCATTCTTTCGACCATACGCGACAAAGGATATGTGGAGCTGATCAAGGGCTATTTCCACCCTAGCGAGTTGGGCTTCATCGTCAATGATCTCTTGGTGGCCAACTTTCCCGAAATTTTCGACGTGGAATTCACCGCCAATATGGAAGACCTCCTGGACCGAGTGGAAACCGCCGAAATGGATGCGCTGAACATCCTCAATCGCTTTTACGGTCCCTTTCAGCAGCGGTTGACGGCCGCCGAAACCGACATGCTCAGCGTCAAAGGGGTCGGTATTGCCACCGAACTGACCTGCCCCCAATGCCAAAAAAACAAGCTGCACGTCAAAATCGGCAAAAACGGCCACTTCCTGGCCTGCAGCGGATATCCCGATTGCACCTATTCGCGGGATTACGTGCGCGACGAGCGGGGGCAAATCCAACCGGTGGAACCCAGCCAAGAGGCCGTCACGGACAAAACCTGTCCCAAATGCGGCAAACCCATGGTGCTCAAACGGGGCAAATACGGCGAGTTCATCGCCTGCACCGGCTTTCCCCAATGCAACCACACCGAATCGGTCAATGGTAATGGCAACGGTAAAACCATCGGTGTCCGATGCCCCGAACCGGGTTGCCAAGGCGAAATCGTGGAAAAGCGGTCCAAACGCGGCAAGGTGTTCTACGGCTGCAACCGCTATCCCGACTGCACCTTCGCCACCTGGGACAAACCGGTGGCCAAACAATGTCCCGTCTGCGGTGCCGCCTACCTGGTGGAAAAGACCAGCAAACGGGAAGGGACCTATCTCACCTGCGTCAACCGGGAGTGCGGCTACAAGGAAAATCCATAGTGCCCAACGGGTAACCGCGAATCCCGCCCTGCCATCATCAACCCTTGACTTGACCGATTTGTGCACAAATGTTATGTGTTCTAATCTTTAGTGTACAAATAATTTTGGGCAGCGCCGATCGCAAAAACCGCAACAGTCAGACGGATTTCGAAGGTGGCGCAATGGAGAAACATGGCAGGCGAAACCAACCAACCCATAGCGAACGGTTACGCGGAAAACATCCTCAAGTCTCTGCGGCGCATCATCCGCGCCATCGATTTGCACAGCAGAGAGTTGAGCGCCCGCTTCAACCTGACGGTGCCGCAGCTGGTGTGCCTGCGTCAGCTCTATCGCAACGGCGACTGTTCGCCGGGGGACTTGGCGCGCTTCGTCTCCCTGAGCCAGGCCACCCTCACCGGGATCATTGATCGGTTGGAAAACCGCGCCCTGGTCACCCGTCAACGCGGCCAGACGGACCGCCGCAAGGTTTTACTGTCTCTCACACCTGAAGGGCGCCGAATGGCCGAAACCATGCCCTGGCCGTTGCAAGAGCGGTTTGCCGAGCGGCTGTTCGCTCTGCCCCGGCAGGATCAGGCCATGATCAACCGGGTGCTCGACCAGATCGTCCACATGATGGAGGCCCAGGACATCGACGCCTGGCCCATCGTCGGCGCCGGTGAATGGAGCGATCTGTCCGACCTGCTGCCTGCACCCGAAAAAGAGCCATAGCACCGTCCGTTCCACGCTTGTGACAGCGACGTCGTTTCCCGCCACCTAAAGCACGAAGGGTTTAAAATTGCGATGAGCGAAAAAATTGTTGTCGATAATGTTTACAAGATATTCGGCTCACATCCGGAAAAAATCCTGGATTTGATCGACAAGGGCCACACCAACGAACAAATCCTGGAAGAAACCGGGCACGCGGTGGGCGTGGCCGGGGTTTCGTTCACCGTCGAGGAGGGCGAAATCCTGGTGGTCATGGGCCTCTCGGGCAGCGGCAAATCCACCCTGGTGCGCTGCATCAACCGCCTGATCGAGCCCACCGCCGGCAAGGTCATCGTCGATGGCGTAGATGTCACCCAGCTCACCATGGACGAACTGCTCCACTTCCGCCAAAAGCATTTCGGCATGGTGTTTCAAAATTTCGCCCTGTTTCCCCATCGCACCGTCTTGCAAAACGTGGCCTACGGCCTTGAGATCCAAAGGGTGGATCCGAACACCATGCGGGACAAGGCCATGCAGGCGCTGACCCAGGTGGGCCTCAAGGGGTGGGAAAGCAACTATCCGTCCCAGCTCAGCGGCGGCATGCAACAGCGCGTCGGCTTGGCCCGCGCCCTGGCCCTGGATGCCGACATCATGTTGATGGACGAAGCCTTCAGCGCCTTGGACCCCTTGATCCGCCGCGACATGCAGGATGAGTTGCTGGACCTGCAGGAGAGGGTACAGAAGACCATCGTCTTCATCAGCCACGACCTGGACGAAGCCATCAAGCTCGGCGACCGTATCGTGCTGATGAAAGACGGGCGTACGGTGCAGGTGGGAACGGCCGAAGAGATCCTCACCAACCCGGCCAACGACTACGTGGCCCGGTTCGTGGAGGAAGTGGACATGACCAAAATCATGACCGCCGAATCGGTCATGGTCAAACCGTCGGCCATCGCCTACTTCAAATCCGACGGCCCCCACGCGGCCCTGCGCAAAATGCAAAAAGCCGGTATTTCCAGCATCTTCGTTCGTCGGGACGGCAAGCTGATCGGCATGGTCACCGCCGACGACGTGGCCAAGATCATCAAAACCGACGCCAAAACCTTGGAAAGCATCCTGATCACCGGCATGCAAACCGTCACGCGGGACACACCGGCCATAGAGTTGTTCCCTATCCTGGCGGGCATCAACTATCCCCTGGCGGTGGTGGATGACGATGGTCGACTGGTGGGGGTCATCATCAAAGGTTCACTACTGGCGGGTCTGGCCGAAGGCATGCAAACAGGAGGAGCGTCCTGATGAATCAGTTCAAAATACCCATTGGCAACGCCATTGAAGCGACCATCGAATTTTTTGTCGATCACTTTTCTTTCGCCACCAAAGCCTTCGCCGGCATCGCCGACAACGGCATCAGTCTGATGGTCAGTGCCATGATGTTTTTCCCACCCTGGTTGCTGATCCTCGTTCTCAGCGCCATCGCCTGGCTGCTGAGCCGCAACCGCGGCATCACCATCTTCACCATGGCCGGCCTGGCGCTGATCTGGAACCTGGGGCTGTGGGCCCCCACGATCGACACCCTGGCGTTGGTCACCATCGCCACCCTTTTTTCCATTCTGATCGGCGTCCCCCTGGGGATTCTGGCGGCCCTCAACAACGTTTTCTACCGCATCGTGATGCCGATCCTCGATCTGATGCAGACCATGCCGGCCTTCGTCTATTTGATCCCGGCCATTCCCTTCTTTGGTCTGGGACCGGTGGCAGCCATTTTCGCCACGGTCATCTTCTCCATGCCGCCGGCCATTCGCCTCACCTGCCTGGGCATCAAGCAAGTGCCCAAGGAGCTGGTGGAAGCGGCCGACGCCTTCGGCAGCACCAAGTGGCAAAAGTTGATCAAGCTGCAACTGCCCATCTCCACGCCCACCATGATGGCCGGTATCAACCAGACCATCATGCTGGCCCTGTCCATGGTGGTGATCGCCGCCATGATCGGCGCCGGGGGACTGGGCGGCGAGGTGTGGCGCGCCATCCAGCGGCTCGATCCCAGCAAGGGATTCGAAGCCGGCCTGGGCATTGTCATCGTGGCCATCGTCCTCGACCGCATCATGCAGAAGCTGGGCGGCGGCTCGAAGAAACAGCAGTAGGCGCGGAGCCGAATGACCAAACGGTTATATTGTCGGCGAAACACGAAACCCTTGAACCATTGAACCCTTTACGAAAAATGGAGGTGTTATCATGAAGAAGAAACTGCTGATTGTCGGTTTGCTGGTATTGGCGCTCGCCCTGGGCACCACTTCCAACGCCCTCGCGAGCAAAGGGAAAGTACAAATCGCCTACGTGGAGTGGGCCTGCGCGGTGGCCAGCGCCAATGTTGTAAAGGCGGTGCTCCAGGAAAAGCTGGGGTATGAAGTCGAACTGACCTCCGTCAGTGCCGCGGCCATGTGGCAGGCCATCGCCAGCGGTGATGTGGACGGGATGACCACCGCCTGGTTGCCGGTGACCCATGGCCACTACCTCAAACGGTTCGAGAACCGGCTGGAAGACCTTGGGGTCAACCTCGACGGCGCGGGCATCGGGCTTGTGGTGCCCACCTATGTGACCATCGATTCCATCGATGAAATGAATGCCCATGCGGACAAGTTCGAAGGCCGCATCGTGGGCATCGATCCGGGTGCCGGCATCATGTCCAAAACCGAAGAGGCCATCAAAGAATACGGTTTGAGCAATTTTACCCTGGTGGAATCCACCGGCGCCATGATGACGGCCGTTTTGCGGGACAAGATCCGCAACAACGAGTGGGTCGCGGTGACGGGTTGGTCTCCGCACTGGAAGTTCGCCACCTGGGATTTGAAATATCTCGAGGATCCCAAAGGGATTTACGGCGGTGCCGAACAAATCCACACCATCGTACGCAAAGGTTTGAAAGAGGACATGCCCGAAGTGTACCATGTGATGGACAATTTCAACTGGACCCTGGCCGACATCGGCGAAGTGCAGGGTTGGAACGCGGAAGGCGCCGATCCCTATGACTCCGGCAAGCGCTGGATCGAAGAGAACCCCGAAAAAGTGAAAGCATGGCTGCCATAGCCTTTGCCGCCGCATTGAATGTGTGACCCGAAACAGCGGGTCGGGTGGTATGCGCCACCCGACCCGCTGTGTTTTTTCGTCATGCGGGATCCCCATGCCCGCCCCCACCGCCGCATCGGCGCCCTCTCGCCGCTCCTCGAACAGGGCCCAAGGCTTGACATCAACCCATCTTCAGTAATAAAAACAAAATAATGTCGCCAATGTAAAGAAAACTCGACGACTTCCTCAAGCACCGGCTTCGCTCATAAAACCCGATACGGAACAGGCCATCACCATGCCCGACAAACCGACCTATGAAGCGTTGGAAGCACGCCTGCAAAGCTACGATGACCTGTTGCACCGGCTCCTGGACATCACGCCGCTCTCCGTTGCCATCCTGGACCAAGAGGACGGCCGATATCTGATGGTCAATCCGCCCTTCTGCCGCAACACCGGCTATCGCCCGGAAGAGATCATCGGCCGCTCGGCGGAAAATCTCCACCTCTATGTGGACCTCGCCGAGCGCCGTTCGCTGATCGAACAGCTTCGCCGAAACGGCCGTGCCGAACTGGATAATGTGCAATTCCGAGCCAAGGACGGTACCACCTTTTACAATCATCTGTCGGCCCGATCCGTTTCTTTCAACGACCGGCCTTGCGTCCTTGTGGTCACCACCGTCACCGAATCCCTGCGCCGGGCCCACAGTGCCCTGGAGGAGACCGAAAACCGTTTCCGCAGCATTCTGCAGAGCATTACCGAAGCCTATTACGAAGCCGATCTGCACGGCACCATCACCTTCTGCAACGCGGCCGCCGAAAGGATCATAGGCTATCCGCGGGAGGAGCTTTTGGGGTTGAACTACCGCGCCTATGTGACGGCCGACACGGTCGACCGCATCTACCGGGTGTTCAATGAAGTATACCGCACCGGCGGCCCCAGCCGGATGGTCGAATATGCCATCGCCCGCAAGGACGGACGAATCGTTCGGGTGGAAACATCGGCCAGCCTCAAACGGGATCCCTCGGGCCGTGTTGTCGGCTTCTACGGTGTCGTACGGGACCGCACGGACCAGATCGAAGCCCAGGAGGCCCTGCGCCAAAGCGAGGAGAGCTACCGCAGCCTGTTGGCGCTGGCCCCCGACGCCATCACCTTGAGCCGCATGACCGATGGCCGCTATTTGCAGGTCAACGACGCCTTTTGCCGCGACACCCAATACAAGCGGGAAGAGGTCATCGGCCGAACCCCGTCCGATCTGAATCTCTATGTGGATCCGCAAGACCGCAATCGCCTGCTCACCCGCCTGCGCCGGGAAGGAAGGGTGGACGGCATGGAGATCGACTTTCGCATGCGCGACGGCGCCATCGTCACCGACCTGGTCTCCGCCCAACCCCTTCCGTTCCAGGGTGAGGATTGTCTGCTGGTCATCGCCAAGAACATCACCGCCCTGAAAATGATCCAGGAATCACTGCGCCTCAGCGAGGAGAAATACCGCAACGTCCTGGAGACGATGGAGGAAGGCTATTATGAAATCGACCTGAAGGGGCGTTACACCTTTTTCAACGAGGCCTCCCGCCAAATGCACGGATGTCCGGCCGACCGACTGATGGGCAGACACTACCGCGAATATCTGGCCCGGGATGCGGCGCAAGCGGTCAAAGCCGTCTTCCAGGAGATCTATCGCACGGGCGTGCCGGCCACCATCCTGGACCATACCATTCACCGCCCGGATGGTGAGGCGCGCATGGTGGAAATGTCAGCCTATCCGTTGCGTGCCCCGGAGGGGACCATCGTCGGCTTCTGGGGCATCTCCCGCGACCGCACCGAGCGCAAGCAGGCCGAAATGGCCCTGGAAGAGAGCGAAGCCCGCCTGCGCCTGATCTTCAACAATGCCAACGAAGGCATCTACATTCTTCAACAAGGGCGCATCAAGTTTCCCAACCCCCGCATCGCCGCCATCGCCGGGTACACGCCCGACGAATTGGAAGGCAGGTTTTTCGTCGACCTGGTGCACCCCGAAGATCGGGAAAAAGGCTACAGTGACCCGCTGCGCCAACTGGAAGGAGCCCATCGGCCGGGCGTCTTCGCATTCCGCATGCGCAACAAGGCCGGTGAAACACTGTGGGTGGAGTTGAGCACGGTGGGCATCACCTGGGAGGGCGAACCGGCGACCCTCAATTTTCTGCGGGACATCACGCCCCAGAAAAAAATGGAGGCCCAACTGCTGCAGGCCAAGAAAATGGAGGCGGTGGGCACCCTGGCCGGCGGCATCGCCCATGACTTCAACAACCTGTTGATGGGCATCCAGGGCAACGCCTCGCTGATGGTGATGGACAGCGGCCCCGATAATCCCCAATGGGAACACCTCAAGAGCATCGAAGCCTATGTCAAGGCCGGTGCCGACCTGACCAAGCAACTGCTGGGCGCCGCCCGGGGCGGCAAGTACGAAGTGCGGCCCACCGATTTGAATCAACTCGCGGCCGCCGGCGCCGACCTGTTCGGCCGCACCCGCAAGGAGATCACCCTGCACAAGCGGCTCCACCCCGATCTGTGGTCGGTGGAAGTGGACCAGGGCCAGATCGAACAGGTGCTGTTGAATCTGTTCGTCAACGCGGCCCACGCCATGCCCGGCGGCGGCGACCTCTATCTCGAGAGCAGCAACCAGAGCCTGGATGAAGATTATGCCCGGCCCTACGGCATCACCCCGGGCCGCTATGTGAAGCTGTCCGTGACGGATACCGGAGTGGGGATCGATCCCCGGGATCTGAAGCGCATCTTCGACCCCTTCTTCTCGACGCGCCGCCTGGGCCGCGGCACAGGCCTCGGTCTGGCCTCCGCCTACGGCATCGTGGCCAACCATGGCGGCATCATCACCGTTTACAGCGAAACGGGTGCCGGCAGCACCTTCAACATCTATCTGCCGGCATCCAACAAGGCCGTGTCGGCCCGCAAGGACCCGCAAACGGAGATCGTTACCGGCCAGGAGACGGTGCTTCTGGTGGACGACGAGAAGGGAATCCGGGAGATCGGTCTGCTACTGTTGGAAAAGCTGGGCTACAAGGTGATCCTCGCCGCGGGCGGGCAAGAGGCCGTGGATTTGTTCGCCCGCCACAAGGACACCATCGACTTGGTGATGCTGGACATGATCATGCCCGGAATGAGCGGCGGCGAAACCTTCGCCGCCCTGCAACAAATCGATCCCCAGGTAAAAGTACTGCTTTCCAGCGGATACAGCATCAACGGCCAGGCGAAAAGCATCATGGATCAAGGGTGCAAAGGCTTTATCCAGAAACCCTTCGGCATGCAGGAACTCTCGATCAAGCTGCGCGGAATCCTGGACGTTGATGCATAAAAGTCCGGTACGCTTCAGGGAAGCTGGGAGCTGGCTTCGATGACACACTCATCGTCCGGACAGAAGAGGTTCAACCAGATGCCGCGCTTATCGGTCTCGCCCTCCACCATGCCCGCCGGGATGGTGATTTTGCCGTCACCGGTGCTGCATGCGCCCGCGGGACAGGTCACCTCCACCCAAACACCGCTTTGACCGTCCGCCTCGGCGGCTTTGCGTTTGGCCTCGGGAAGGTTGGCGCGCTCGTCTTCGGACAGCAGGCGAACGTTCTGCAAGAACACTTTGACGCGATCACTCTTGATGGTTTGGCTCATTGGGAAACCTCCATGCTTCGGGCGGGGCGCTTAACTTGCTGCATGCAGCAAGCGTGGCCCCGAAGTCGCTTTACTGCATTTCAGCAACGGCCGACGGATGTTGCCGGCCGCTGAACCGCTGGCGTAAACATTTAACCGGATCCCGATGTTGTCAACCACACCTCCGGTACGGAGTGTCTTAAGGGCTCGCAAAACAATAGCTTCCCATTTTATGCATCCCTGCTTCAGGCCGTCTTGGCCCGATCAGCGGATTCAAAATCCTCGGAATAGCTCGCTATGCCTCCGGTTTTGAATCCGCTGATCAAACCAATCCGACCCAAATCCGGGCGCCTAAAATGCGAATCTATTGTTTCGCGAGCCCTAAGGGAAGCGACATGTTTTGCAGGAGACGGAAAAAATAAATGCTCGCGGTTCATTGCTACTCCGCCCGCAACGCTTCCACCGGATCCAGGCGGGCCGCGTGACGCGCGGGCAACACGCCCGCCAGCAACCCAATGGCGGCCGCCAGCAGTTCGGCGGCCAGCACATAGCCCCAGGGGGTGTAGGTGGGCAGGGCCGGCACCAGCAGGCCGAGCAACCAGGCCCCTCCGGCGCCGAGGCCCAGGCCGGCCAGCCCGCCGAGAGCGGCCAGCACCACCGCCTCGCCGATGAACAGGGCCAGGATCTGCCCGCGGCCGGCCCCCAGGGCCCGCAGCAGGCCGATCTCGGCGGTGCGTTCGTGCACGGCGATGGTCATCATGGTCAGAATCCCCACTCCGCCCACCAGCAACGAAATGCCGCCCAAGGCGCCCACCGCCATGGTGAGCACATTGAGCACGGAACCCAGCACCGCCAGCATCTGGTCCTGGGTGATGATGGTCACATCCTCGTCGCCGTGCCGCTCGATCAACAGCCGACGCACCCGTTCGGCCACCTCCGCCGAGTCGCTGCCCTCGCCGAAGAGCAGGTCGATCTGCATCAGGCTGTCGCGATTGAACAGGGACAGGGCACGGCCGGCGGGAATGAACACCGCATCGTCCAGATCGAACCCCAGCAGCTGTCCCTTGCCGGCCATCACCCCCATGACCCGGTAGCGTTCCCCGCCGATGCGCACCGACCTTCCCAGCGGGTTTTGCGCGCCGAACAGCTCGTTCTTGACCTTGTTGCCCAACACCACGAAGGGCCGTGCCACGCGCGGGTCGTCGGCGGGCAAAAATCGGCCCTGGGCCACCTCCATGCGCCACACCCGGGGCACCGCCGTGCCGACGCCCAGCACATAGGTGCGCCGGCTGCGTGTGCCGAATTTGACGGCGGCGTTGCCTTGCACGATGGGCACGGTGGCCACCACCCGCGGCAACCGCTCCAATGCCATGGCGTCGGCGATGGTCAGGGGTCGCACATTGCTGATGACCCCGCCGGAAAACCCGGTGGTGGTGGTCCGGCCCGGCGTGATACCGATCAAATTGGTGCCGAACTGGGTGAACTCCGCCACCACGAAACGATGCACCCCCTCACCCAAAGAGGTGAGCAGCACCACCGCCCCGATCCCCACGGCAATGCCCAGGGCGGTCAGAAAGCTGCGCAACCGATGGCTGAGAACGGCCTGCAGCGATAGCGTGGCGGCATCGCGCAAAAGCATGACAATCGAATCCCTACCCCATCCCCATAAAGCAAATGCTATCCGTCAGCGCCGCGCCAGCGCAGCCACCGGATCCATGCGGGCCGCCCGCCTTGCCGGCAGCACACCGAACACCAGTCCGGTGCCCATGGCCACCCCCGCCGCGGCAATGGGCGCCCAGGTGGGCACGGCCACGGGAAAGTCGGGAAAGAGATGGGCCAGCCCCATACGCCCGGCCGCGGCCAGCAGCAAGCCGACGACGGCGCCCACCATGGACAACATGGCCGCCTCGGCCAGAAAGAGGCGCAACACCTGCCCACCGGGTGCCCCCAGCGCCTTGAGCAGGCCGATCTCGCCGGTGCGCTGGGAGACGGCAATGAGCATCACGTTCATGATCAGAATGCCGGCCACCGCCAGGCTGATGCCGGCAATGCCGGCCACCGCCAGGGTGAGCACCTGGAAGATGCGGTCGAAGGTGGCCAGCATGGCATCCTGGGTGATGACCGTCACATCGTCCTCGCCGTCGTGCCGCTCCCGAATGATATCCAGAACGGCCTGTTGGGCCCTGGCAACGGTCTCCCGGCCGGAGGCCTGGACAAGGATCCGAAACAGTGAATAACGATTGAAAAGCGCCTGGGCGGAGGCCACGGGGATGATGGCGATATCCCCCATGTCCACACCCAGGGACTCCCCCTGCCGGGCCAGGATGCCGATCACCCGGAAACGCCGCTGGCCGATCCGCACAAAAGCCCCCACGGCGGAGGTGTTGCCGAACAGTTCACTTTTCAAAGTGTGGCCCAGCACCACGACGGCGTCGGCCCGATCGGCCTCCCCCTCGGGCAGAAATCGTCCCCGCGCAATGGCGAGGTTGCGCACCTCGTACAGCGATGCCGTGCTGCCCATGACGATCACATCGCGACTGCGGTTGCCGTGGCGCACCGGGGCCGACCCCACCATGATCGGCGCCACCCGACGAATGGTGCTGCTGCGCAAAAGGACCAGGGCGTCGTCCACGGTCAGGTCGCGGGGCGTTTCGCCCATCAGCGGCGGCGGACCGCCCACGGTTTCCGAACGGCCCGGCAGTACGATCAACAGGTGAGTTCCCAGGGAGGTGAACTGCCCGGCCACATAGCGCCGCGCCCCCTCGCCCAGGGCGGTGAGCAGCACCACGGCGGCCACGCCGATGGCCATGGCCAGCAACATCAGACCGGTGCGCAGGGGATAGCCGGTCAGCGCCCGGAAGCAGAATCTACCGAGGTCCGTGGCCTTCATCCGCCACCCCCCGAATCTTCCACGATACGGCCGTCCTGCATGCGCACCTGGCGCCGGGTGCGCCCACCCAACTCCGGATCGTGGGTCACCATGACCACCGTCATGCCCTCCTGGTTGAGGGCCTCGATGGTCTGGATCACCTCCTGGCCCGAGGCGCGATCCAGGTTGCCGGTGGGTTCGTCGGCCAACACCAGGGCCGGGCGCAAAATGGTGGCCCGGGCGATGGCCACCCGTTGCCGCTGCCCGCCGGAGAGTTGATCGGGACGGTGACGGGCGCGGTCGGTCAATCCCAGGCGCGCCAAGGCGGCGGCCACCCGGGCTTTGCGCTCGGCCGGCGCGATGCCGGCCAAGGTCATGGGCAGTTCCACATTCTCGGCGGCGGTCAGGCGGGGCACCAGGTGAAAGAATTGAAAGATGAAACCGATCTGATGGCGGCGCAGGGCGGCCTGTTGGCGGTCGTTCAAGGCGGTGGTGTCCCGCCCCTCCAATAAATAGGTGCCGGCATCCGGCCGGTCCAGCAGCCCCAAGATGTTCAACAGCGTTGATTTGCCCGACCCGGAAGGGCCCATGATGGACAGATACTCGCCGGTCGCAATGGTCAGGTTGACCCGACGCAGGGCATGGACTCGCTCGTCTCCGACCGTGAAAGCGCGCTCGATTGCCGTCAAACGGATCACGGTCGCTCCTCCAAGCGCCGGGCGGCGGCCTGATCCCGCACATCGGGGTGATCCACGTTGACCACCACCCACTCGCCGGGCGACACGCCGGCCGTCACCTCGGTCCAATCCCAATTGGAAAGACCCGTCCGGACCTCCCGCGCCTCGAGCCGTCCGGGATCGGCACGGAACACGAAAACCCGGCGCCCCTCCAACACCGCCTCGGTGGGCACCCGCACCACATCGCGGCGCACCTCCAGGATCACCTCGATGTCGGCGCTGTAACCGGCCAACAACTGTTCCAAGTCCTCCGGCCGGTCGAAGGCCGCCTCCACCTCCACCGTGCGGGCTTGCCGTTCGATATCCAGCACATAGTCGGCGATGCGTTGCACACGCCCCTGGAAGCGTTGACCGCGAAACGCGTCGATGGTCAGCCGCACCGGCATGCCGACGGCGATGCCGGCCGCGTCCACCTCGTCGATGGGCGCAGCGACGTAAAAACAGGTGTTTTCCAGGATGTCGATCACCGGCGGGGTGGCGATGCCGATGGGTGAAGGCGTGACGAACTCGAACAGCTCGCCGGTGATTTCGGCGATCACCCCGTCAAAGGGGGCCGTCAGGCGAGTACGCGCGATATTGGCGCGCGCCACCGCCACCTTGGCCGCCAGCACCTGCGTTTCGGTGCGCCGCGCATCGCATTCGGCCGACAGGGCGGTGGCTTCGGCCACCGTGTTTTCGACACGCTCTTCGCTGACCACGTCGGCTTTGCGCAATTGCACCAGGCGATCGGCATTGCGCTGCGCCACCTCCGCCTTGAGGCAGGCGGCCCGGGCCCGGCTCTGCGCCGCTTCCGCCTCCCGCTCCGCCAGCACGGCCTGGGCCTTGAGATCGTCGTTCCACAACTCCAGCAGCACTTGATCCCGTTCAACCCGATCCCCCTTGTGGACGGGCAAATAGGCGATTTGCCCCCCCACGCTGGGCGACAGCTTGGCCCGGCGGCATGCCTTGATGGTCCCCGCACGGGTGTTGGCCACCGTGCGCTCCACAGTCCCCAAATCCACTTGCCGCACCGCCACCGCCACCGGTTCGGGACGGGTGGTCCACCAAATCAGGAAAATGGCGGCGGCGATCATCAGCAGCAGAAGGACCCATCGCGCTAAACGTCGCAACCTCGCCTCCTTTGTTTTGTGTCAGGATGCGGGCAAAATACCACAGCGCGTATTCCATGCGCAAAGGAAAAGCGGCGGCAAAGGATACACGGTCCGGAAAGGGCCGGATGCCCCCCGGACCGTGATTCAAAGGTTCATGGTTACGGGACCTTATTGCTCTTCCCAACGAATGCACTCCACCGGGCAGGTTTCGATGGCCTCCTCGATACAATCCGCGGAACCGCCATCGGGCAAGATCACCTCGGCTTTCTGTTCGTTTTCGTTGAAAGTGAACACCTCGGCGCAAAGCTCTACGCACGACTCGCAGCCGATGCACTCATCACTGTCGATCACAATCACTTTAGCCATTTTGAATCCTCCTTTTGTCGGCATAGCCAACCGGCGCCGGACCTTCAAGATCTAAAATGGTCCGCTGAAGACATTGGACCCCGGCGCCGGATCGTATTTGCTGTTCAAAAAGCCAATGGCAACAATATAGGAACGATCCGCCCGGAAGGCCAACCCCCGATATCGCCTTACCACCCTCTTGTCCTATATCCGCCAAATGGGCTATGGTCTGCGCGGAAAAATGGCGCCGAGACCTCAAGATCCTACCTGCAAGGACCGATAAGGTTGCATCACCCTATTACAAGGAGCGGCCAATGACAGCCAACAATCGCGTTTTCCTCGAAATTCTGGAGTGGTTCGACGATTCGGGCCAAACCCTGGTGCACCGTCTGCCCGAACAAGGATCGGGGGAAATCAAGTTCGGAGCCCAACTGACCGTACGCGAGAGCCAGGTCGGTGTCTTCTTTTATAAAGGCAAGGCCGTGGAGGCCTTCGGCCCGGGGCGCCACACCCTGATCACGGCCAACATCCCCATCCTGACCAAGATCGCCAGCATCCCCTGGGGCATGACCAGCCCCCTGCGCGCCGAAATGTATTTCGTGAACATGAAGGTGTTCACCAACCTCAAGTGGGGCACCCGGGATCCCGTGGCTTTCAAGGACAGCGAGCTGGGGTTGATCCGGCTGCGGGCCTTCGGCGTGTTCAACATGCAGGTGGTGCAGCCCGTGCTGTTCATCAACCGCATGGTGGGCACCCAGGGCATCTTCACCACCGAGGCCGTGGAAGAGTATCTCAACCGGGTGATCGTTTCGCGCTTCAACGACTACATGGGCGAAACCATCGACTCGATGATTCATTTGCCCGCCCAGTACGACGAGTTTTCCGAGGGACTGGCCGCCCGGTTGCAGGAGGACTTCTCCCACTTCGGTCTGGCCCTGACCCATCTGTACACCAATTCGGTGACCCCGCCGCCCGAGGTACAGCAGGCCATCGATGACCGCAGCCGCATGGGCGTCTTCAACGACATGAACAAGTTGATGCAGATGAAAGCCGCCATGGCCATGGAAAAGGCTTCCGAGGGCGAAACCGGGGCGCAAGGCATGGGTGCCGGGCTGGGGCTGATGATGCCGGCCATGCTGGCCCAATACTTCGCCCACCCTCTGGCCCAGGGGCGCACCGGCGCCGCACCGGCGGCTCCGGCCGGCGACGCCCAATGCCCTGAGTGTCGACAATCGATCCCCGTGGACGCCAAGTTCTGCCCCATGTGCGGCCACCAGCAACTGGTGTTCCAGCAATGCGCCCAGTGCGGCAAGAACCTGGCCCCCGGCGCCCTTTTCTGCTCCCGCTGCGGCGCCAAGGCGGAAGAGAAGCCGCAACCCAAAATATGCGCCAAGTGCGGCGCCGAAAACCTGCCCGACGCAAAATTCTGCAATGCGTGCGGCGAGAAGTATTGATACCGGCAACTGAATTCCGCGCAGGAGCGGCATGACGACTTTCAAAATCGAGCACCAGTGCCCCCAATGCGGTGCGCCGGCGGAGCTGACCGAGACCGACCGGTTGGTGCAGTGCGGGTTCTGTCGGGTCAAGTCCTACCTGCATGCGCCCGCCGGGGTGTTCCGTTATCTGTTACCGGATCGCGCGCCGGCCGGAACGGAATTGATTTACGTGCCCTACTGGCGCTTCAAGGGAATGTGCTTCTCCTGCTATCCGGGCGGCATGGACAAACGGTTCGCCGATGTCACCCGCCAGGCCATCGCCACCCACCACTTTCCCGTGCATCTCGGGTTTCGCAGTCAGACCCAGAAGTTGCGCTTTGCCGTCGGACGCCCGGAAGGGGTGTTTCTCAAGCCGCGCCTTTCCAAAACGGATCTTGTCGCGGAACTCAATCAACGCTTCCGGGCCAACCTACGCAAGCCGGTGCTTCACCAGGCCCAAATCGGCGAAACCCTCAGTCTGCTCTACGCCCCCTTTTATTTGAAAGAGCGGTTGATGGACGCCGTTTTGAACGAACCGGTGCCCACCGGTTCGGCGGAAGGGGTGGCGCCCTTTCTCGACGACCATGAGCCGCCTAAATGGCCCATCGACTTTATTGCCACGCTCTGCCCCCAATGCGGCTGGGACCTGCACGGCACCAGCGACGCCCTGGCCCTGACCTGCGACAACTGCCAAACGGTCTGGTGGGCCCGCAAAGGTCGCCTGGAACGCTTGCCCACCCATTTCGTGGCAGGAGAAACGCAAGACAATGTTTACATGCCCTTCTGGCGCATCCAGGCCGATGTGACCGGTGTGGCCCTGAAAAGCTATGCCGATCTGATCCGGGTGGCCAACCTGCCCAAGGTGGCACAGCCGGGCATGGACACACAGCCCTTCTATTTCTGGACCCCGGCCTTCAAGGTCCGCCCCCACCGCTTTCTCTCTTTCGGCGCCCATGTCACCGCTGCCCAGCCCGCCGCGGAACAAACCGCCGGTTATCCACCCCGGTCCGCCACCGTCCACGGCGTCAACCTGTCGATTCAGGAGGCGGTGGAAAGCCTAAAGCTGCTCCTGGCCGTTTTCGTGCGGCCGCGCAAGCGTCTGGAAGAGGTGCTGCAAACCATGCAGATCAAGGCCCGCCGCTATCGCCTGGTCTACCTGCCCTTCGAAGAAGGCCACCACGAATGGATCCACCGCGACATGCTGCTGGCCATCAACAAGAACCTGTTGAGCCATGCCCGCCGGATGTAGATGGTCGATCTCTTCTCTCCGGCACCCTCTCGACCAAAACCATCGGGCATAGGCCCCCAAGACCGAAGAGGATGAAAGTGTGCCCCTAACGACGGACCTGTCGTCTTGAATCCACTGCTGTTCGGGTAAAAGCCGCCTGTTGGGCGCAATTCTTCCTTGAAAGAGACCCACTGTTCACCTGATATGCACATATGTACGTCAATGCCGTACAATCCGATCCCTTGACAGCATCCATCCTCCTGTAATTTAAGTGTTAACAAAATTCAAACGAAACATTCTATTGCCATTCCCCCATGATTGTAATCCGCACTCCGATGGTGTAAATTGAATCCTGCGTTGTATCCATCCACCATACAGCAAGATGAACACCATGGCGGTCAACACTCAACGGATTCAAACCACGCCGTCGGCCTACAACCACAGGAGGTTTTCAGTATGCAAAGTCAAATCCATTCGGCCCTCGAATTGTCTTTCGCACCGGTGGCCGTTGTGCGCACCAACGACAAACCGGAAAACGCCCGGCAGTTCAAGGAACGGCGCTGGGGTTGTGTAATGTTCATGCTGGCCGCGGCGGCCGCCCAAGGCGCCCAAGCCGTCTTCGACCGCAGCACCTACGGCTGCTGGGGCGGAGGCGTGGGCCTGGGTTTCGGCAACCAGTATAAAAACTTTCCCGGCGGGGAAGATGGGTTCTGCCACTTTCTCTCCATCGGCAACGCGCAGTCGGAAAGCGGCCGGCAAGTGGGGGAGCAGATCAAACCCCACTTCGGCGAAGACTTTTATGACGACTTCATGCAAGGCGAACGCTACCAGCAGTCCCCCCAGCGGGTGCGGCAGTTCATCGATGAGCTGCCCATCGTCGACAATCCGGAAACCTACGTGGTGTTCAAGCCCCTGGAACAAATCGCCGCCGACGCGCCGTCCCCCGAGGTGGTGGTTTTTCTCGGGGACATGGATCAGATCGCCGGCCTGACCATCCTGGCCAACTACCACCGCCCGACCAACGACAACGTGATCTTCCCTTATGCCGCCGGCTGTCAGTCCATCGGCATCCACCCCTTTGCCGAAGCACAGCGGGAGCAACCCCGGGCCGTTTTGGGCCTCAACGACATCTCGGCACGGCTGGCCCTCAAGCGCATCCTGAAAAAGGATGTGCTCAGCTTCGCCGTTCCCTATCGGCTCTTTCAGGAAATGGAGGCCAATGTGGCCGGGTCGTTCATCGAGCGCAACACCTGGCGCCAACTGCGCGCACTGACGAAAAAGGAGAGCGGCAAGTGAACCCCAATGGCAGCATGGACACTTTTTTCAACCCCCGCGGCGTGGCCGTGGTCGGGGCGAGCACCAAGAACCTGGGGCATCACGTGGTGCTGAACCTCGTCAACGGCTTCCAGGGCGGCATCTACCCCATCAACTCCAACTACAACGAGATCGAAGGCCTGACCTGCTACGCCGCCGTCACGGAGATCGACGGCCCCGTGGACCTGGCCATCGTCATCGTCCCGGCCGGGGCGGTACCCGGCGTGCTGGAAGCCTGTGCCGCCAAGGGCATTTTGCATGTGATCATCGAAAGCGCCGGCTTCTCCGAAACCGGCCCCGAGGGCATCGCCCTGCAGGCGCGTTGCGACACCATCGCCCGCGCTGCCGGCATGCGGCTCTGGGGCCCCAACTGCATGGGGCTGGTGGACCTTCCCAATCAACGCTTTTTCACCTTCATGCATCCGGCCATCCGCCGGGAGGGACTGCTGCCGGGGCGCATCTCCCTGATCGTCCAGAGCGGTATGATGTCGGCCATTTTTCTGGCCGAGCTGGGCCGGCGGGGCATCGGTGTGGCCAAGGCCTGTTCCATCGGCAACCGGACCGATGTGGACGAGTGTGACATCCTCGAATATCTGCTCCAGGACGAACAGACCGATGTCGTCGCCCTCTACCTGGAATCGATGCCCCGCGGCCGACGCTTCGCCCGCATGGCGCGCCAGGCGGCCAAGCCCATCGTGCTGCTCAATGGCGGCCAGAGCCGGGCCGGCGCCACGGCCGCCATGAGCCACACTTACAGTCTGGCCGGCAACGCACGTCTGCTGAACAGCGTGCTCGTTCAGGCCGGGGTGACCATGGCCGAGGGTATCTTCCAGATGATGGACATGGCCCACACCCTCTCCATGATTCCCCACATGAACCCGGCCGGCCGAACGGCCATTCTCACCCTCAGCGGCGGCGCCGGCATCCTGATGTGCGACGCACTGGAGATAAACGGTATTCCCATCGCCGACCTCTCCGAAGAGACCCGGCGCAAGGTAGGCGAGATCTTCCCCCCCTGGATGCCGGTGGCCAACCCCATCGATCTTTTCCCCGCCGTGGCCCGCAACGGCCGCCGCGTCGCCTTTCAAGGCGCGTTCAGCGGCGCCTTGGCAGACCCCGGGGTGGACGCCCTGGTGATTCACTTCGTCGCCGGTTTGGAAGCCGACATGCCCGACTTCCAGGACTTGCAGGCCCGCGCCCGCAAGGACGGGAAAGTGCTGATGTTCTGGCTCATGGGGCGGCGCGAAGGCAGCCGGACCTTTCGTGAC
This sequence comes from Desulfatitalea alkaliphila, assembly GCF_022968795.1. Taxonomy (GTDB): domain Bacteria; phylum Desulfobacterota; class Desulfobacteria; order Desulfobacterales; family Desulfosarcinaceae; genus Desulfatitalea; species Desulfatitalea alkaliphila. Next base: position 9,130 of record NZ_JALJRB010000028.1, on the reverse strand, counting down.
AAGGCCCGGGCGGCCGGCATTCCGGTGCACGACGATGCCCTGCGCATCGGCCAATGCCTGCGGGCCGTGGCCCGATATCAGGCCCACCGCCAAAGCGCGCCCGGCGCCGACACCCCGCCTGCCCAAATCACAGCGGCGCCCTCCTTGCCGATCCACCAACCCGGGATTTGGGACGAGTACGACAGCAAGATGCTGCTGGCCACCCACCACATCCCGGTGGTGACCGAGTTTCTGACCGACTCGTCCGCCGAGGCCGCCATCCTGGCCCGCCGCATCGGCTATCCCGTCGTGCTCAAAGGTCTGGCGCCCGGAGAGGCTCACAAAAGCGAGCGCGGCCTGGTGCGACTCAACATCGGCGCTCCCCACGACCTGGATCGCGCCTACACCGAACTGCGGGACAAGGTGGGCGATAGGGGCCGCGTCCTGATCCAACAGCAGGTGACCGGCGATTATGAACTGATCGCCGGATTTTTGCGCGACCCGCAGTTCGGCCCCTGCGTCATGTTCGGCCTGGGCGGTATCCTGGCCGAGCTGGAACCGGATGTTGTCTTCGAACTGGCCCCGTTGGACAACCAGGCCGCCGTCCAACTGATTCGTGCCATCCGCAACCGCCGCCTGCTCACCGGCTTCCGCGGCAAACCGCCCCTGGATGAAGTCGCCATGGCCGATCTGCTGGTCCGCCTGGGCGACATCGGCACCCGCTGCCCGTCGATCTCCCAGATCGACATCAATCCATTGTTGATTACCAAGGGCACCCCCGTAGCAGTGGATGCCACCGTTATCATGGAAGGGGCATAGTCGGTTCGCTGCGATACCCATACCGATTTCGATTTCCAATGGGGCAAGCCCCAACCCGGGTTTTGTAAATGACCATTTCCTGATGGCCTGAATTACGCTATTCGTTTACAAAATGAATCATTTTTGATTAAATGATTCCGCGACACACAATTTCAGACGATTTATATAACCAAACCCAACTGCGGCTTGTACCATCCATCCGTCGGCCATGGCGCCGGCGGTTTTTGCAACCGCGCACCCAGACCGTCAGAGGAGGCAGCAACCATGACAGACACTTGGTCCACCCCGTACTGGCCGGAGGGCGTCCCCCACGACATCGAAGGATACAACAAGCCGCTGTTCAGCATACTGGACGATGCGGCGCGCGACTACCCGGATCATACCTTCACCATATTCAACGGCGGCACCCGCACCTTCACCCGGGTCAAGGAGACCGCCGACCGGGTGGCCAACTTCCTGGCCGGCAAGGGTATCGGCAAGGGGGATCGGGTGGCCATCTTCCTGCCCAACCTGCCCCACTACCCGGAGATCTACTTCGGCATCCTCAAGGCCGGCGCCGTCTGCGTCACCTGCAACCCGCTCTACACCGCCAAGGAACTGAACATGCAGTTGCGGGATTCGGGCGCCAAAGCGGTCTTTTGCATGGACCACCCCGAATTCTACCCCCTTACCGTACAGGCCATAAAAAAGACCGATGTGGCCACCGTGGTGGTGTGCAACGTCAAATCGTACCTGCCCTTTCTGATGGGCTTCATGGGCGGATTGCTGGGCAAAATCCCCAAGGCCGCCTCACACGAACCGGGCCACATCATGTATGACGAAATGGTGCGCAACGCCCGTCCGGAGGCGCCCGCGGTGACCATCGACCCCATGCAGGACCTGGCCCTGATCATCTACACCGGCGGCACCACCGGGGTGCCCAAGGGGGCCAGTCTCACCCACGCCAATTTCGTCCACAACGTCATGGCGGCCCACGCCTGGACCCGAATTCCCCATGAGCCCAACGGGCCGGCGGAGAATTTGCGCAAGGGCGGATATCACACGTATCTGGGCGTGCTGCCCTGGTATCACAGTTTCGGCATGACCCTGGTCATGCTCTGGTCGACCTACACCGGCAGCAAGCTGGTGTGCATCCCCAACCCCCGGGACGGCGACCCGCCCTTCACCGTGGTGCTCGAGGCGGTGCAAAAGTACAAAACCACGGTGATGGCCGCGGTACCGACCATCTTCATCGCCTTTACCAACCACCCGCTGCTCAAGAACTATGATCTCTCGTCCCTGATGGCCTGCGGCTCCGGCGGCGCCCCGCTGCCGGTTGAGGCGGCCAAACAGTTCGAGGCCAAAACCGGCGCCATCATTTTCGAAGGCTACGGCCTGAGCGAAACCGCTCCCCTGGCGGCCTTGAACCCCTGTAACACCGAAACCCGCAAATTCGGCTCGGTGGGTTTTCCGGTGCCCGGCACCGATGTGAAGATCGTGGACTTGGATACGGGCACGACACCGCTGCCCCAGGGCGAGGACGGCGAAATCGCCATCAGCGGCCCGCAGGTGATGGCCGGCTATTGGCAAAAACCGGAAGAAAACGAGAAGGTGTTCCGGCAGATCGAAGGGCGGCGTTATTTTCTGACCGGCGACATCGGCAACATCGATGGCGACGGCTACGTCACCATCACCGACCGCAAAAAGGACATGATTCTGGTGGGCGGCTTCAACTGCTATCCACGGGAAGTGGAAGAGGTGCTCTACGAGCATCCCGCCGTGGCCATCGCGGCGGTGGTAGGTCTCCCCGACCCCAAGAGCGGCGAGTCGGTCAGGGCCTATGTCCAGCTCAAGCCGGGCGAGACGGCCACCGAAGAGGAGTTGCTGGCCTTCTGCAAAGAGCGCCTGGCGGGCTACAAACGGCCGCGGAGCATCGAGTTCCGCGAAGCTTTGCCTGTTTCCCAAATCGGCAAAGTGCTCCGGCGCGTGTTGCGCGATGAAGAACTGAAGAAGTAATCCACCCGCGAGAGGAGATTTCCGGGGGCTTCGGGAGATCCACCCGGCCCCCGGCCTTTTCCGTCCTATCGAAAAACTTCTTGGCGTGCGTCCTCGCAGCCCTGCCTATTTGCGCCAGAACTCCGGCACAAGCAGAATCAACAGAGTGTAAATTTCCAGCCGCCCCAACAACATGCACCAGATGAGCAGCCATTTGCCCAGGAAGGGTATCTGGGCGTAGTTTTCCACCGGTCCCACCAGGCCGAAGCCGGGGCCGATGTTGCCGATGGTGGCGGCCACGGCGCCGATGGCGGTGACAAAGTCCACGCCCAACCCGGCCAGGACGATGGTGGTGAGAGCGAACAGGGAGATGTAGAGGGCCAGGAATCCCAGCACACTGCGGATCACGTCCGGCGGAACGGTGCGGCCGCCCAGCTTGATGGTGGTCACCGCCCGGGGGTGCACCAGGCTGAACAGCTCTTTGTAGCAAAACTTGATACAGATAATCACGCGCAGGATTTTCATGCCGCCGGCGGTGGAGCCGGCACAGCCGCCCAGGAACATGCAGGCCAGCAAGATCAACTGGGACATGGCGGGCCACTGTTGGTAGTCGGCGGTGGCGAAGCCGGTGGTGGTGACGATGGAGACCACCTGGAAGGCGCCATGGCGCAGCGCCTCGCCGGCGTGGCGAAACACGGCGGCGGCATGGAGATCGGCGCTGACCACCAGCACCAGGACCGCGACGATGGCCAGGAAGAAACGGCACTCCCCGTCGCGCCAGAAGGCCAGGGGGCGCCCGCGCAGCATCTGGTAGTGCAAGGAGAAGTTGATGCCCGCCAGCACCATGAAAAACAGGATCACCAGCTCGATGTAGAGGCTGTCGAAGTGGGCGACGGAACGGTTCCAGATGGAAAATCCGCCGGTGGGCAGCGTGGTGAAGGCGTGGCACAAAGCATCGAAGAAGGTGAGCCCGCCGAACATAAGCAGCACCACCTCCAGGGCCGTGAAAAGGGCATAAACCTGCCACAAGATCTTGGCGGTGTCACGGATGCGCGGTTTGAGCTTGTCGGGCACGGGAGTGGGCACTTCGGCCTTGTAGAGCTGCATGCCGCCGACGCCGAGGAAGGGCAGGATGGCGATGGAAAGCACGATGATGCCCATGCCGCCGAGCCACTGGATCAGGCTGCGCCATAGCAGCAGACCCGGCGGCAGGGCCTCGATGTCGTCGAGGATGGAGGCACCGGTGGTGGAGAAGCCGCTGACCGATTCGAAGACGGCGTCCACGACGGACCAGTGATCGCCGGCCAGGAAGAACGGCAGGGCGCCGAAAAAACCCACCGCCGTCCACCCCAGGGCCACGATGGCCATGCCCTCCTCCTGCCCGATGGCCGCGACGCCGGGTCCGCGAAACAACAGCATCAGCACGAGGCCGGCGCCCAGGGTGGCCGCCAAGGAATAGAGCAGGGGGCGCACGCCGGCGTCCTGGTAGAAAAAGCTGAAACCAATGGGCAGCAGCATGGTGAGCCCGAAGAAGAACAACAGCGCGCCTTCGGTGTAAAGAATGTAGCGCCAGCGCATCAGAAGTACTCCAACTTGACCGCCAGCAACTTTTCGATGGCCCCGATGGCGCGGCGCTGGGCGAAGATGATCACCCGGTCGTCGGGCTGGATCACGCTGTCGCCGGTGGGGATGATCACCTGGTCACCGCGGATGATGCTGGCCACGATGGCGCCCTTGGGGAAATGGACCTTTTGGAGCGGTTTGCCGACGATATCGGAGGTTTCCAGGGCCACCACCTCCAGCGCTTCGGCCTGCTCCCCCTTGAGCGAGATGGCCGAGAGCACCTTGCCGCGACGGATGTGCTGCAAAATGGTGTTGATGGCCGAAAGGCGGGTACTGACCACCTGTTCGATGCCGATGGCCGTCATCAAGGGAAAGTAGCTGAACTTGTTGATCTTGGTAATTGCTTTGCCGGCGCCCATCCGCCGGGCCAACAGGGAGGTGAGGATATTGGTCTCCTCATCGTCTGTGAGGGTGACCACCACATCGATATCGCCGATATGCTCCTCGGTCAGCAGCCCCTGGTCGGAGCCGTCGCCATGCAGCACCACGGCCTTGTTGAGCCGTTCAGCCAATTTGGCGCAGCGTTCCGCATCTTTTTCGATAATCTTACAGTAGATGGAACGGGATTCGAGGTGCCGTGCCAGGCGCATCCCGATGCGCCCGCCGCCGACGATCAGCACCCGCCGGACCGGTTGCGGGCGTTTGTCCAGGGCGGCCAGCAATTCCGGCAAATCCGGCTCCTCGCTGATGAAATAGACCAGATCGCCGGCCTGCAAACGGTCCGGCCCGCGGGGAATGATCACCTTCTCTTCCCGCACCACGGCCACAATCAACAAGCGCCGATGGCCCAACATGTCGGGCAGATCCATCAGGCGCGCCCCTGCCAGGCGGGCATCGGGATCCAGGTAGACCCCCACGAACTTGAGGCGCCCTTCGGCGAATTCGCCCACATCGGCCGCTCCGGGCACACGCATCAACCGCTCGATGGTCTTGACCACCTCCACCTCCGGATTGATCACCGTGTCGATGTGGGGTGCTTGTTGACAGAGGGTTTCGTGGTAGGCATCGAAGTCGGCACCCCGGAGGCGGGCCAGTTTCTTGGTGGCCGGCGACAGGATATCGGCCATCAGGCATGCCACCAGGTTGGTTTCGTCCTGGTTGGTGACGGCCAGCATGATTTCGGCCTGCTTGATGCCGGCCTCCTCGAGCACCGTCGGGCTGCTGCCGCTGCCGATCACGGTCTGCACATCCATGCTGTCGGCAACCCGGCGGATGGCGGCGGGATCCCGCTCCACCACCACCACCTCCTTGTTTTCCATGGCCAGACGCCCGGCGATATGGAATCCGACCTCACCGGCCCCCACGATGACGATTTTCAAAACGGAAGTCTCCCCCAGGGTGTATCGCAAGGCCGATACGGCCGTCGCAGCCTTCATGAATCGAATGAAATGCGGTGGGATAGATACTATGGTGCGAGCGGGGGTGTCAAACCGAAATCATCACTGCACAGACGGTGCCCACGGTGATTAGCGCCGCCCAGTCCCGGTAATTCATTTGCCATGGATGGGGTGTGCGCCGGTCGCCGAAAGAGCGAGCCGCCATGGCCAGGGCCAGGCGGTCGGCGGTCAGGAAGGTGCGGCGCAGCAGGGGCAGGGTCATGTACCGCAGACGGCGCAGCGGATTGCGGCGGTTTTTGATGGCCCGGGCGCGCAAAGCATCCGTGGTCTCCTTGGCCTGGGTGAGGATGACGGGAATGAACCGCAGCAGAAGTCCGATCATGGTGCCCACCTGGTGCGCCGTGGGACCGGGAAGGGGACGCAGGAACCACGCCACGGCCGCCCGGATGTGGGCCGAGCGGGTGGTGGCGCAGAGGCTCAGACCGAGCAGGGCAATCAACAGCCAGCGCCAACAGAGCAGCCCCCCGGCCGCCAGTCCCTGGTGGGTAACGGCAAAGCCGCCCCAGGTAATGAGGGGATCGCCCGGGCTGCTGAGGCCCCGCGCCAGCCAGACCATCGCCAGGAGCAGCAGGAAGTAGCGCATCTCGGCCGCGGCCCGCAGGGGGGTCACCCCGGTTTGGTAAAAAGCGCCGGCGGCCAGCACCGTGGCCGGCACCAGACCGGTCGGTCCGGCGGCCAGGGCGGCGGTGCTCAAGGCCATCAGGGCCGCCAGCTTGACGCGGGCGTCCAAGGCGTGCAGTACGGTAAGGCGCTGCCGGAAGCCGAAGGCGCTCAGTTCAGCCATGAGGTCACCGACATTCCCAGCCGCGCCTGGCACGGCAGGCGGACATCGTATTGCTCCACAAGAGGCAACACATCGACCACCGGTCCGTCGGCGGCGATACGGCCCTTGTCCATGATGATCAGCCGCTGGGCATGACCCACCACCTTTTCCAGGTCGTGGGCCGCCAGGAGAATGGTCCGCCCCTGCCCATGCATCGCCACCACCTGGCGCAGCACCTCCCGGATGCCCGGGTAGTCCAGGTTGGCGAAGGGCTCGTCCAGCATCACCACTTCGGGTCCCATGGCCAGTACGCCGGCAATGGCCAAGCGACGGCGCTCGCCGCCCGACAGTAAATGAGGGCTCTCGTCGGCCAAATGGGTCAGCCCCAGTTGATCCATGGCGGCCCGCACGGCGGCGTCGACCGCGTCACAGGACCAGCAGAGATTTTCCGGGCCGAAGGCGATGTCGTCGCGCACCGTTTCGCCGACGATCTGGCTCTCGGCATCCTGAAACACCAAGCCCACCATCCGCCTGGCACGGGCCGGATCGGCGGCGACGGGCACGCCGTCCAGCCAGACCGTGCCGGCCCGGGGCGTCAACAAGCCGTTGAAGTGGCGCAGCAGGGTGCTCTTGCCCGACCCGTTGGGACCGGCCAGCACCACGAATTGGCCCCTGGGGATGGAAAGCGTGATGTCATGGAGGCCACGCCCCGACGGCTTGAACCGGTGGCTGAGCCCTTGGGTGGCGAGGATGGGGTGATGGTGGTCGTGGGGCGGCAAAAGAAAACCTCCGGCCTATGATTGCGGGTTGATGAGCGGCCGCACGGCACGCACGATGGGCACGGCGGCGGCGATCTTCAGCGCATCGCCGGGCAGGAAAGGATAAAAGCCCACGGCCAATGCCTGGGCCGGGGTGATGCCGGCCACCCACTGCAGCCACAATACGCCGGGCAAGTAAATCACCAAAGCCCCCGCCGCCATGGCCAACACCTCCAGGGCTGCCCGGCGCCGTGACCAGCGGGCCAGCAGGCCGGTGACCACGGCGGCGGCCAAAAAGCCGATCAGGTAGCCGCCGGTAGGCCCCAACAGGCGGCCCAGCCCGCCGGTGCCTCCGGCGAACACCGGCAGGCCGCAGGCGCCGGCAAGCAGATAGACCCCCACGCTGACGGCGGCCCACTTGGACCCCAGCAGCACGGCGGCCAACAGCACGAACAGGTTCTGCAACACGATGGGCACCGGTCCCACGGGGATGGCGATAAAGGCCCCCACGGCAATCAGGGCCGCCATCAGGGCGGCATAAACCATCATTCGCAGAGAAACAGCGGTATCCATCGCTTCTGACATGCAGGGTCACCTTGAAGCTGGAAGGCGCGTGGCCTTGGTGTTCGAATCGCCATGAAAACAATCGCCGTAGAGCACTTTCACGTGTCGCCCCGTCTCCGTTTCCACCACCAATGCCCCGTCGGGCGCCACATCCAGAGCCCGCCCCGACACCTTGTCGGTCAGGGTCTGCACCGTCACCATCCGGCCCAGGGTCACCGCCCTGGGCTTCCACTGGTCCACCACCCCGTCCAGGCGATCACCGGCCAGCCGCAGGGCCAAACGTTCCCAGAACCCTTCCAGGATCCGGGCGCGGGAGACGCTGCGGTCTGTGAGGACGGCCACGGCCACGGCAGACGGTTTGACCCCACGGGTGTCGTTATGCACATTGATGCCGATGCCCAGATTGATGAAGTCGATGCGGTCCGGCTCGGCCGCCATCTGGGAAAGGATGCCGGAGAGCTTGCGCCCCTCCACCAGCAGATCGTTGGGCCATTTGAGCTGCACATCAACGGCGTAGAGATCGTGGAGGGTGTCGGCCAGGTCCACTGCGGCGGCCAGATTGACCAGGGGTGCTTCAGCCAGGGCGATGCGCGGCCGCAATACCATGGTGAAGTAAAGGCCGCCGGGTGTGGATTGCCATCGGCGCTGCAACCTGCCCCGCCCCTTGGTCTGGCGCTCGGCCACCACCGTGGTGAAGGCCGGGCACCCCTTGCGCGCCAGGGTCATGGCGGCGTCCATGGTGGACGGCAATTCCAGGTGGTAGTGCACCAGGGGTCCGCGGTCGCCCATCACCCAGGGAAAAGGGGCGTCGGGTGCCCGGACCAGGCGATACCCCTTGGGGGTGGTTTCGATGAGATAGCCCACCTCCTGCAATTGCCGCATGTGTTTCCAGACCGCAACCCGGGAGACCCCCAGGCGTTTGCTGAGCCGTTCTCCTGAAGCTGGGGTATCGGCCTGTTGCAGATGCGCAAGGATTTTGGCTTTCATGGTTAGCCTTTAGCACCTTTCGTTAACCGTTACGTTTCGCATGGTTTACAAATTATGAGAGGCAGTGTCAATGGGGATCGCGCTTGAAATGGATCCCCCCACCGCAATAATGGTTTTTTTGAAATCGAAATCGGAATCGGGATCGAAATCGATTTCGTATGAATGTGAATGTAAAATAGGAAATCCGATCTTTGTTGAATAACGCGAATGGTGAGGAGATACGTATCGTGCGTTGAACCACCGCCGGCGGGTGGGCCGGGGAGAGT
>NZ_JALJRB010000027.1 GCF_022968795.1 Desulfatitalea alkaliphila | reverse complement strand
AAACGCTCCCCGACCCACCCGCCTCCGTGCAAGAACAGGCGGTTTCGCTTTTACGGTGGGAAGATCCCAATCTTTCAATCCAACCCTGTCCAAAGGAGATGCGCGAACCCAGTTATAGGGCGACGGGCGAAATGACGACCGATGGCCAATGTGCATCCGGCCCCTGCTGGTTGATCGGGTCCTATTGGGCACGGCGTGCCGTGCCCCTACGGGGGGCGTGGAAGGGCACACCTGTACGTTTACTCCAAACCCACTAAAATCGATAGAATTCATTAACTTAAAACTTAACACTTAAAACTTAAAACTATCTTTTTACACCTAAAACGCTCTATTCTTTCTCTGTCAAACAATAGCCATCTGAAAAAGGGGTTTAAAGTTATCATCGTCTAGTCTATGGATTGCACGATGAAACGAAACGACGATAAGCAGAGCACCATCCCACCCCATGTGACTCAGACCATTCTGGAGAGCATTTCCGATGGCGTTTTTACGGTCGATCACGATTGGCGTATCACCTCTTTCAACCGTGCGGCCGAAAGGATTACGGGCATGGATCGGGAGCAGGCCATCGGCAGGTATTGCTGGGACGTGTTCCGTTCCAACATGTGCGAGACCGATTGCGCCCTGAAGCGCACCATGCGGCAAGGTAAGGCTTTTGTCGACAGTGCCACCTATATCGTCAACAGCCAACAGCAGCGTATTCCGGTGGTGGTATCCACCTCGGTGCTCCAGGACGGGGACGGCAATGTGCTGGGTGGGGTGGAGGTGTTTCGTGACGTCAGCCAGGTGGAGGAGCTGCGCAAGGCGTTGGAGGGCCGCTACCGGGTGGGCGACATCGTTAGCCGCAGTCCCTCCATGCAACGTATTTTTAAAATATTACCTCAGGTGGCCCTCAGCGACAGCACTGTTTTGATCCAGGGCGAGACGGGCACCGGCAAGGAACTTTTGGCCAAGGCGATTCACAGCATGAGTCCTCGGGCAAAAAGCCCTTTCGTGGCCATCAATTGTGGTGCATTGCCGGACACCCTGCTGGAATCGGAACTGTTCGGCTACAAGGCCGGCGCCTTCACCCATGCCACGCGGGACAAAGCGGGCCATTTTGCCATGGCCGAAGGGGGCACTCTGCTGCTCGACGAAATCAGCGAGCTGAGCCCCGCTTTTCAGGTGCGCCTTTTGCGGGTCCTGCAGGAGAAGTGCTACCAGCCCCTTGGCGCCACCCGGACCCAAAAGGCCGATGTGCGGGTAGTCGCGGCCACCAACAGGCATCTTGCGGAGATGGTGCGGCAAGGCTCGTTTCGCCAGGATTTGTTTTACCGGGTCAATGTGGTGTGCCTCGATTTGCCGCCCCTGCGGGAACGCAAGGAGGATATCCCCATGCTGGTCGAGCATTTCATCGGCCGCATGAATCGGATCCACGGCAAATCGGTGCAAGCCATCAGCCAGGAGGCGCTCTCCTTGCTGATGTTTCACAACTATCCCGGCAACATCAGGGAACTGGAAAATATCATCGAGCATGCCTTCGTGCTTTGCCCCACCGGCGAAATCGGTTTGGGCTGTCTGCCCGAATCCCTTTTGGAAGCCGCACCGCGCCCCTCCTCGTCGGTGAATTTACAGTCCGCCATTCAATCCACCGAAGCCCGGGTCATCATGGACGCCCTCGAGCGCAACAATTTCAATCGGCTGGCGGCCGCCCGGGAGCTCAATATGCACAAAAGCACCCTCTATCGCAAAATCAAGAAAATCGGCGTTCAGCTGCCGGAAATGGACGGGCGCAGCGGCAATCGTTAATGGTTGCCGCCCTATCGTCGCGATGATGCGCCTGTCATATCCGCCGGTTTCTCATGCATGCGACGAATAGCGTTATTGTCCCTCCGAAAACGGCATCTGATGGTTCATCGCTGCGTCAGCGCTCTTTCGAAAGCCTTGCGGTAGCGGCAAGGGCGCGGCTGCCGTGCCCCTACGCCATGGACGTTCGATAGCATATGAGGACCGGAACTGCCTGACGACGCATGGCGCATGTAGACACGGGCCTGTCTCCGTGATGTGCCCACCGGATCCACTGAAAGGCACAACCCTTGCTAAGGATTCTGAACAAAGGGGGAGCCGGAGCCGATGCAAGTCGCCCTCACAGTCTGGGAAGGCAGGATATCGCCACTTTTCGACGTTTCGCGCATGTTGCTGATCTTGCAGGTAGAGGCGGGGCGCGTCGTCGGTCAATGTTATTCGCCATTTCGAAGCGCTTCAATCCTTGCCCGGGCGGCCCGTTTGGCGGACTTGGGTGTCGATTGTCTGATTTGTGGCGGTATATCCCGTTTCTGTGCCCAAGCCGTCGAATCTTACGGCATCCGGATCCTACCATTTGCGGAAGGTGCCGTAGAAGATGTGTTCGAGGCCTGTCTGGACGACCTGGTCGCCCATGGCGCAACTTCAATGCACAAGAACGGATCGGCGGCAGCGCCGAACCGCGGATCCACATCCCGTTCGATCCAAAAGGAGGTCCAATACATGAAAATTGCCATTACCGCCAGCGGTACCACACTGGACGACACCGTCGAACCCCGTTTCGGCCGTTGTCCCTACTTTATTTTTGTCGATCCCGAATCCATGGATTACGAGGCGATGCCCAATCCCAACATCGCCTTGGGTGGCGGTGCCGGCCCCCAATCGGCCCAACTGATGGCTGAAAAAGGGGTGGCGGCGGTGCTAACCGGCAACTGCGGCCCGAATGCCTTTCAAACCTTCGGTGCGGCCGGCATCGATGTGATCACGGGGATCGGTGGCAGTGTGCGGGAGGCGCTGGAAAAATTCAAATCGGGTCAACTGAAGAAATCGGGCTCCCCGACGGTGAAAAACCATTTCGGCATGGGTGGCGGCATGGGCATGGGCGGCGGTCGCGGGATAGGCGGTGGTGGACGTGGAATGGGCGGTGGTGGACGTGGAATGGGCGGTGGTGGAGGTGGAATGGGCGGTGGGGGACGCGGTATGGGCGGCGGCGGTATGATGCGACCGGCCATGACGGGTGCGGGCCCTGAGCTGCGCGGTTCAACAGCGGTGGATGCAGCTGCCGAAACCGGTACACCCAAAGATGCCGAAATTAAACAACTGAAACAGACGGTTGAGGACCTGCGGCGTCAGCTCGATGAGGTGCGCAGCGGAGTGATGGATAGTGGTTGAACATCCACAGCGGGCCCTGTGGGCCGTTTTAAGTTTTGGGCCCAAAACTTAAAACTGGCCCGCCAGGTCCCGATGGCGGCATTGATGCGCATGACCTCTTGTTGCTGCGCAACACCGGCAACCATTTTCCGGTGCCACCCGCGGAGGCCGTCCGGATATCGCCGAGACCATCGTTGCCTCGGCGATATCCGGACGGCCTCCGGTCTAAATTAGTCCTCTTGCGAATTTGCGGAAGCCGAGGCGCTGGCTATTTCGGCCAGACGCCGCTCAATTGCTTGCAATTGGTTTTGCAGCAACTCGGCTTCGTGCTGCAATTCCTGCTTCTCCGTGCGGGCATCGAGCGGCTGATTAGGCGTGGCATAACCGCCCCCGAAACCGCCGAAGCGCATGAAACCGGGAATACCGGTGGCATAGTAGCGATTGCGCCATCCGCGTCCGACCCCCGCACCACGGCCCCGACCGAGCCCGGCACCGAATCCGAAGCGGCTGACACCGGGTTGTGCGTAGCCGCCGCAGAAACCAGCCCCACGCCCGGTCATGGCGCCCATTCCCATTGGTCCTGTACGATCTCCTCCAGGCATGATCCTATCCTCCTTTCCCAATCAGATCGATGAACCGTGCAAACCATAGGAGCGCTGTTTGCGCGGTAACTGCTCAAAAGTTAAACATAGCATGGGGCGTGCCAGTGTGGTGATGTTGCATAAGTGTTTTGAATACGGATGGATATCCGTATTGCCAGGTGGAAGTCAGGGTTGTTGGGTCGCGCCCATGCAACTTTGGTACGGCGTGCCGTGCCATGCGGGTGGATCGGGGCTACCCGGGCACGGCATGCCGTGCCCCTACGGGTTGGGGGAAGGGTTGTATTTGCTCAACTGCTCGACCAACCCCAACACCATAAAATCGATAGAATTCATTAACTTAAAACTTAACACTTAAAACTTAAAACTATTATTTCAATGACCAGACCGGTTTGCGTTTTTCGAAGAAAGCCTTGACCCCCTCTTTTGCATCGTCGGTGCTGCAGAGGCGGGCGAACGCTTCGTTCATGTAGTCGAATTGTTGCTGGTACGCCATGTCCTCCGCGTTGTAGTAGGCGGTTTTGGCGATTTGGACGGCGATGGGGCTCTTTTGGGCCAGGGTTTCCGCCCATTTGCGGGTCTCTTCGTCCAGTTCTTCTTTAGGTGCCGTTCGGTTGATCAATCCGAGGTTCAATGCCTCCTCGGCGGGGATCAAGTCGCCGTAAAGCAGCAGTTCCAGCGCTTTTTTACGGCCCACCGATTTGGAGACGGGGATCACCGGCCCGACACAGTTGAGGCCGACATTGATGGCGGTCAGGCCCATGCGGGCATTGGCCGCTGCGATGGCCAGGTCCGCCGCCGCCACCAGACCCATGCCGTTGGCGGCGGCCACACCGTGGACTTGGGCGATCACCGGTTTATGCAGTTTGGCGATCGCCACCAGGGGCCGTTCCATGCGTTCGATCCACTCCCGGTAGGAGAGGGTGGTCTGGCCTTCCAGCTCATGTACATCAATGCCGGCGCAGAAAGCCTTGCCCGCGCCCTTGATCACCAGCACCCGCACCTTGGGGTCGTTGTCCAGGTCCAACAGGGCTTTGTAGAGTGATCCGGCCATGACGCTGTTGAAGGTGTTCAACTGGTCCGGCCGATTCAGGGTGATGGTGCCCACCCACTGTTCCGAAACCTCCACGAGCAATTCATCATAAGCCATGTTGCCGTCCTTTCGGGGTTGAATGTGAAAGTATGGTGTGCATTACCGGCATCTGCGAGAATCGGGTCTTATTGGGCACGGCGTGCCGTGCCCCTACGGTTTGAAAGCCGGCTACCGGCGCATGTATAACGCCGATGCGAAGGCCGGCCTTGGGGTCGTTTGCGCTATCCGGCATCACCCGATTTCAGGATGATGCGGGCATCCGCCAGGGAGGCGCCTTTGTGGTGCAAAATGACCGGGTTGATATCCATCTCCTCGATGTCCGGATAAGCTTCCACGATGTCGGAAACCATCAACAGTAAATTGACCAGGACCTTGATATCGTAGGGCGGGGTGCCGCGAACGCCCTTGAGGATGGGGGCCGAAAGGGTTTCCTCGATCATGGTGCGGGCGGTCAAGCGTGAAATCGGCAGCACGCGAAAGGCCACGTCCTTTAGGATTTCCACCATGATGCCGCCCAGACCGTACATGATCACCGGGCCGAACTGTTCGTCGATCTTGGTGCCGATGATGATTTCCACACCCTCCTCCTGAATCATGGGCTCCACCAGGACGCCGCGGATGTCGGCGTCGGAATTGAAGGCCTTGGCATTTTGCAGGATCTGGGCGTGGGCATTGCGGATGTCGGTTTCGCCGGCCAGGCTGAGTTTAACGCCGCCGGCATCGCTTTTGTGCAGGATGTCCGGCGAGACGATCTTCATCACCACCGGCCCGTCGATCTCCCGCGCGGCTTGTACGGCTTCATCCTCCGAGGCGGCCAGGCGGCCAGGCTTGACCGGCGCGCCATGCAACTGAAACAGGCGCTTGGCCTCATGCTCCAGCAGGCTGTTGCGCCCTTCGGCTTGCGCCTTGGCCAGAATGGCACGTCCCTCGGGCTTGGCTTTGGCGCCCCAGTTGAAGACGAAGTTGGTCTTGGCATGGTAGCTCTTCAAATAGTTGCCGTACTCGGCCAGCACGGCGATGCATTTGCAGGCCACATCCAGAGAGTCGTACACAGGCAAATTGTAGTAACGGCACAGCTCCAGAGAGTGGGGCCTTTCAGAATTGTACAAACTGTGGATCACAATGGGTTTGTGCCGCTTGGTCACCATTTTGCCCATCTGGTGGGCGGCGTCTTCCTCTTTCAGGGCCAAGGATTCGGCAAAGCGGATGCCATAGCCGCCAAAGAGACCCACCAGCAGCAGGCCGCCGACATTAGCATCCTGGAGGATGATTTTGGCGCAGTCGGCAAACAGGGAGGGGTCGGCATCGGTGCCGCCGGCCACATCCACCGGATTGACCACCGAGGCGGCGGCCGGCAGGATTTGGCGCAGCCGCTCCTTGGTTTTCTCCTCCAGCTCGGGCAACTTGATGCCGTGATCGGTCAGGATGTCGGCGGCGATGGTGGCATGACCGCCGCCGTCGGCCAGGATGGCCACCTGGTTGTTGCGGATGGGAGGAGCGCTGGAGAGGGTTTCGGCCACGGGAAACAGTTCGTCCGAGTTGTCGATGACGGTGATGCCGGCCCGTTCGAAGGCCCCCTTGGCCACTTCCGACATGCCGGCCAGGGCCCCGGTGTGGGAGCCGGCCGATTTCTTGCCGGTGGTCGAACGGCCGCTCTTAAGCAGGATGATCGGCTTTTCCTGGGAGGTCAGGTAGGCCTGCTGCAGAAAGGAGCGTCCGTCCCGCATGCCTTCCACATACATCAGGATGGCGCGAGTGCTGGGATCAGACCGGAAATACTCCAAATATTCATGAAAACGGATGTCGGCCTCGTTGCCCACGCCCACATAGTAGGAAAACCCCTTGCGGCTTTTCAGTTTTGCTTCGGTGATCAGGCTCAATGCCATGTTGCCGCTCTGGCTCAGCAGCGCGATCTCCCCCTTGGGCACATCGCGCAAACCCACCAGATTGAGACTGTCCACCAGGTTAAGCATGCCGGAGGTGTTGGGCCCGATCAACCTTATGTTGTGACGCCGGGCCACTTCCACGATCTCCTCTTCCAGCTTGCGGCCCGACTGACCGGTTTCCCGGAAACCGCCGGCCAGGATGACGGCGCCGCCCACCCCTTTTTGACCGCACTCTTCCAAAATTTTGGGAACAGTGGCCGCGGGAGTGCAAATCAGGGCCACATCCACCGGCTGCTCGATCTCGGAGATGCTTTTGTGACAGCGCAACCCCAGGATGTAGTCCTCCTTGGGATTGATGGGAAATATCCAGCCTTCATATTTGCCTTCGAGCAGAGTGCGGATGCTCTGATAGCCGCGCTTGGTTTCCGATTTGGAGGCGCCCACGACCGCGACCGAGCCGGGGCGCATGACTTTTTCCAGTCCCATTGCGTCAACCCATTCCTTTATTGTTTGCGTTTCTCGAAACGATCCAGGGCATCACCGCGGCTTTTGGTGGCAACACAGGCCAGACAAGCCTCGACCTCAAAATCCATCAGCGCTTCCAGGCTCATTTCCCCACTGGCCAGGTGGAGCCCCCGTTTGATCATTTTCAGTGAAAACATGGCGTTTTGCGCGATCCGACCGGCCATGGCATACACCTCTTCCATCAATTGTTCGGCCGGCACCGCCTTGTTGACCAGGCCGATGCGCTCGGCTTCGCGGCCGTCGATGGTGTCGGCGGTGAAGAGCAGCTCCTTGGCCTTGCCCGGCCCGACCAATTGCTGAATCAAACGAAAGGCGCCGCCGGTGATGGAAGAGGCCACCCGCGCTTCGGGGGAACCGATCTGGGCCTCCTCGGCGGCAATGCGGATGTCGCAGGCCAGGGCCAGTTCATATCCCGATCCCAAGGCGTAGCCGTTGACGGCGGCAATGGTCGGCTTTTCAAAACGCAGAATCTGGCGCGACACCTCCTGGAGCGATTCCAGGTAGTCCCGGTACTTGTCCGGCGGGCGATCCTTGGAGTCTTTGAGGTCGGCGCCGGTTGAGAAGGCGCGCCCCTCACCGGTGATGACCACCACTTTGACCGCTTCGTCCTGCCGGGCATCGGTCAGGGCGGATTGCAGATCGAGCCAAAGCTGTTTGTTCATGGCGTTGAGCACCTTGGGACGATTGAGCATGATGGTGGCAATGCCATCGGCCTTCAAGTACCGGATGGTTTCCAGATCCATTTGTAAGTCTCCTTATGGCGGAAAGGCGGGTGATGGTGACCGGCGTTTGACGACGGGGCGCCGACGCTCAGGAAGCAGAGGGTTCGTAGTTGGTGCTGTCACGGGCGAACTGCTCGAAGCCCCGGGTATCCAGAAAACGGCTGATGATGGCGCTGACCTGATCGGCGGTATCAACGCGGTAGGTTCCGTTGGAATTTCTGGGCGCCATTCGCTTGGCGTTGGCAACAATCGCTTGGAGGGCGGCGGCGGTGATTTCAATGTTCACATTGACCAGCAGTTTGTCCCCCTGGTTCTCCGGCATGGTGATGCGCTCCTTGTGTTCGATTGGCTCGGTGCCGACAGTCGGATCACCTCAATATTCATCGTTATTTCTATAGCAAGCCGCGGATAGGGGGTCAAGCATCCATGGTAGGCCGACAATTTTTTGTTGAATCGAATTCACCGCCTTCTTCGGGTCATGATCCAGTTTGTGCTTTGTTAATGATCAATTGTTTGATATTAAACCAATTATTATTTAATTACCACAGCATCCCGATCCAGTTTCACCCGGAGAATGGATTTTCCCATGCCGACCGATTTCCCAATTCTTGTCGTGGACGATGACGCGGTGACACGCGCCCTGATCACCCGCTATCTGAAAAAGGCCGGTTTCGAGGTGCTGGGCGTCGTTAACGGCAAGGAAGCTTTGGCCCAACTGGAGCGGCAATTTTGTCCCATAGTGCTGACCGACTGGATGATGCCTGAAATCGACGGGCCCGCACTTTGCCGGTTGATCCGGGAGAAAAAGACCGACCGTTATGTGTACATACTGCTGATCACCGCGCGGGACTCCAAAACGGACATTGTTTCGGGGCTGCACTCGGGGGCCGACGATTACCTGACCAAACCGATTCACTCCGCCGAACTGCTGGCGCGGATCAATACCGGAATCCGGATTCTGCGCCTTGAGCAATCATTGAAACAGGCCAATGACGAGATTCGCCTTTTGTCTATCACCGACCCGCTGACCGGCTGCTTCAATCGTGCCTATTTAAATGAACGACTGCCCCGGGAGATGGAACGTTCGCGGCGTTACGGCCATCCGTTGTCGGTGGTGATTGCGGACATCGATCATTTCAAGTCGGTCAACGACACCCATGGACATCAGGCCGGCGACACGGTCTTGCGTCACTTCGCCCTCGATTTGCGGAACCAGGTGCGGCAGGATGTGGATTGGGTCGTGCGTTATGGCGGCGAGGAGTTTTTGATTGTGCTGCCCGAGACCGATCTCGACGGTGCGCGCATCATGGCCGAACGGGCACGGCAAGTGGTCTGCCGCAACACCGTGACTTGCGATGACGTGGAGCTGTGCATCACCTGCAGCTTTGGTGGTGCCACGGTGCATTGGGGGCGACATGGCGACGCGGATGTTTCCATGGACCAATTGATCAACGCGGCGGATCGGCAACTGTATCTCTGTAAAGAAAAGGGGCGTGACCGCGTCAGTGTCGCATCGGCGGTGCCGGGCAACCCACCCGCCCCATCCGTTTCCACCACCGGATCGTAGCCGTCCTCGCTCACCCTTGTCGCTCCATAAGCTGGGTCACGACTACGTTTGCAATGGCGTCCGTCAGGGAAGTGGGGCAGGCTTTGGATGCCAGATCGGAAATGCGCGCGAAACCTTGGGCAACAAAGGTTCGGGCGTCACCACCTTGCGGGTGAACGCCGAAGCGGATCGATTGCAACTCCTGGCCGGCCAGACGGCGCATCAAGTTCTTGGTGGCCCAGATCCGGCCATCGTCGGCCAACCGGGCAAGCAGCTGGGCGGTCCGTTGGTTGTCCCCCAGGACCATTACCTGTTCGCCGCAGGCGGTGTTGCACAGACGCACGGGACCTTCAGCGGCATGCAACCCCATGTTCAGTCGCAGCGGATGGCGCCAGCCGATGCGGATTTTCCACTCCCGCGTGAGATCCGCCATGCATCGTTTCAGGTTCAGGGCGCAAGCGAGTGCGTCTATCGGGCGCAGTGGTTCGGTTGGATCGGAGGGCAGGAAAATGCCTTGGAAAGCGGTGCCTGCTTGATGGTGAAACAGGCCGCCATGCTCCGCCATGACCTTCATGGCCATCTGTAAAAGGCTCTCCACCAACTGTGCGTAGGCATCGTCCAGCAATTCATCTTGCAAGATGTCGGCTTTGTCCAGTCGGGCGGCCAATATACACAGCGGGCTATAAACGGGGCGTTGGTGTTGCCGCAGCCAGGCCAAGCGGGCATGAAGCGGCGCGGCCGAATCCTCGCCGCCGCCCTCGAAGATTATCAGACGTTGTTCGCCGAAGGTGGTGCCGAAAACGGCATACCGCACAGAGCGACCATCGGCGAGGGTTTGTCGTAATTGGTCAGTCGACGCGCAAGACGGCGTGTCCGCGACGTCCAATCCGTTGAGCAGGGCGCGCAGACACTCTCCCGGCCGGCCCTCCCTGGCGTCGATCAATTGCCGCAGCTGCGATTGCGACAAGAAGGTCAAGGCTTGGCGAAGAAAAAATGCGATCCATTGGCGCCAATTGTCCACCTTGGATTGGAATCCGGTATCGAACAGCAGATCGAAGAGGGAAGGGGGCGCGTCCCGATGGGCGACCGCATCGGCCGTATTCTGCCATATGCGGGAAGCGGCGGTTGCGTTTTGCCAGATGATGCGCAAGCGACGGTCCAAAAGCAATGCAGGGGCCGCGATGGCCGATGGATCCAGTTCGGGGCCGGGGGGCTCGGCGGGTCTTGTTTCCCTGGCGGCGCGCCGCTTTTCAATTGGGGCGAAGGGGATTGCGATGGCACTCAGTGGATGGACTTCAGGGTCTGATTGCTCTATCATGTTCGACTCCGGATCGAGACGGCAGGGCGCGGGAAAAGCCGTCGCGCAATCCGCCGATTGCCGGCAATTTCCCGTCACCCGCCTGAAACAGGTGCAGGTGCGAAGAGCAGTATCGAATGACCAGTATGGGAATTGGGCCCGTTTTCAACCAGGAGACCGGATTTGTCAAGCAAAAATCAGATGAACGATTATCAAAGAGAACAATGGGATGCATTGTCTCTCATAATGAGTCGAATCAGCCTCCTGGACCCCACCCAGAGGGGCGGTTTACAGGAGCGCATCGCCCCCTATCGCGATTTTCGGCAGCGGGTGGACCGCTTTCTGAGCACCCACTTCGGAGAGCACTGCACGCGAAACTGTTTCACCAACCGCCTCAGCGCCTGCTGCAGCAAGGACGGCATCGTCACCTTTTGGGCCGATGGCGTGATCAACGCCCTGAGCGCTTCCGCGGCGCAGATGGAAGATCTGTTTCAGGCCCTGCAACAGCCGCATCACCCTCAAAAATGCACCTATCTGGGTCCGGCGGGATGCCGCTGGGAGGTGCGCCCGTTGATGTGCGCCATGTTTCTGTGCGACCCGGTGCAAGCGCGGGTGTTTGAAGGGCGCAAGGATACGGAGGCCGCCTGGGAGGCCCTGCAACAAGAGGCCAAGGGGTATCGCTGGCCTGATCGCCCGGTGCTTTTCGACTGGCTGGAGACCTATTTTATGGAAATGGGGTGCCGTTCGCCCTTGATGTACATCAATCACAGCCCCGGTTTGCTGCGTATCAAACGACAAGGTTTGCGAAACACCCGGTGATCGTCAGCGTTGAAAGGCGTTGGCCAAACCCGGATCCATGATGGCTTCATAGCCGGTCAAACGCGCCACCACCTCTTTTTTGGCATCCAGGAAATCGAAGTCGCCCGTCATTTTGCGATCGGTCACCGCGGTCACCGTCAATACCACCGTGACCTGGTCGGTGGGAAACTTTTCCCGATATTGGCGATAGGTGGCGGCGTAGCTCGGCAGGCAGAGCTGTCGGCGCTGCTCGTGGCACCAGATGATGGCCATTTGGAAGGCGCCGTCCAACACCAAGGGGTCGCCGATCCAGCGGCTGCGCAGAGGGTCGGTCAGCCATTGGGCGGGCACGGGCGCACTGCGGATGGTGGCGGTCATGCCGTCATCGGCCAGGCGGATGATCCGCTCGATGCCGTGCAGGGCATCGCCATGGAACAGCACCTTCTGGTAAAATGCCTGCGGTGCTTGCACCTTTCCGTTGCCTTTGAAGTGTCCGTTTTCGATGAATCCCGGCGGCGGCGGCAGCTGCTCGGCCAAAAGCGCCGTGGCGCGGGTGTGCACCACGCCGTTGCCGTTACGTCCGTCGTTGCGGATCTCCACATCCACTTCGTAGATGCCGTCCTTGCGCCTGGGGCGGCCGGCCATCAGCCGAATGGTTGCCGGAGAACGGTCCAGGGTGATGCCTTTGAGCAGCCGCAGATGATCAATGCCATGGAGCACCAGGCCGGGATTGGCGTGCAGGGCGCCATGGGCCAACCATTCGGTCATCAGGGCCAGCGGCACCACGGGGCGGCCGTTGAGCTGGTGGGACTGCAGCACCGGGCAACGGTCAACGTCGATCTCACGCCGGGCGGCCTGGACCATGACATCCTCCGGCAGTGCCGCCGCGACCGGGGCGGTGGCTTGGGCAGGGGGAATCGCGGCGGCCGGCAGGCCGGCGCCGATCACTACCTCCACCGCGGCCGCATCACCGTGTCCCATTTCAGCCACCATGGCGGCGGCGCCTTGATCGACGGGGATCAGTTGTACCCCTTGGGCCAGGAAATTGCGCTTGAGGGCGGGTGACACCATACCGCCGTCCCAGGGACCCCAGTTGATGGCCGTCACCTTGCATCGGGGACGCAGACGGGCTTGCTGTTGGGCGATTTTGTTGAGGGTTTCGTTGGCCATGGCATAATCGACCTGACCCGGGTTGCCGCAGCGGGCGCTGACCGAGGAGAAGAGCACCAGGTAGTGCAGCTCATCCTGCTGCGTGGCCGCCAACAGCGTCCGTAGTCCTTCCACCTTTGTCGCGTACACCTGCTGAAACTGTTCCGCACTCTTTTCTGCGATCAGACGATCCGCCAACACCCCGGCGCCATGGATCAAGCCCTTGACGGGGCCCAGGGTTTGGCGGATTTCCGCCAGTGTTTCCGTCACGGCCGCCGCATCGCGAACGTCCAATGAAAAATAGGCTGCGCGTATGCCCGCCTTTCGACAACGGTCCAGGGTGTTCGTGATTTCCCGGTTGGCGATCCATTGCCGGTAGGTCGATTCCAGGTCTTTGGGGGTGAGTGGACCCTCGGCATGTTGCAGCAAGACCTGCTTCATCTCACCTTCACTGGTTAGCGGGGCCAGCCAATCGGGCTCGGCGATGGGTTGCGGCGAGCGCCCCAGCAGGGCCAGGGTGCAAGGCGTCCGCTGTGCCAGGGCCAAGGCCGAGGCCGCCGTCACGCCGCGCGCACCGCCGGTCACCACCACTACATCCTCGGAGGCCAGGGACAGGGTCTGCAGGTGACGGGGGGCCGCCGTGACCTGTTGCAGGCCGGTGCGTCCCTTGTCGCTCAATCCCACCTCGGTGGTCGTACCCGTGGATTTACACAACATCTCGGACACGGCCGCCTTGGCCGCTGAAGCTGGGTCGGTCCAGCGGGGATCGACGTCCAGGGCGCCACAGCGGATGGCAGGCCACTCCAGCGCCGCCGTTTTGGCCAAACCGGCCAGGCCGCCCTGTTCCGGATCATCAATGGCTTGTCCGGTAAATCCGAAGGCGCCGTCCAGCCAGGTGACGGTATGGAAAAAGGCGTGTCCCTGCAAGGCCGCTTGTTGCAAGCGGGGCGCGGCGCCCTTGGCCCACAGGAAGGCCTCCAGGGGATTTATGGGGGCCACCAGCACCAGGCCGGCCCAGCCGGATGTATCCGCGATTCGGTTGCGGTCTTCCACGATCAGCGCTTCCCAGCCGTCGTCGGCGAAGGCGGCCGCCAGCTGTTCGGCCCATGGGCCGTTGCCGGGCGCCACGATGGCGATTTTACCATGGTCGGGTGCGGGGCGCCGTGGCTCGGCGTCCAAGGGCGGCAGGGCGACGGTGGCGATCTCAAGGCAAGGCACAGGGGCGGCGGTGGTCGGGGGCGATGCCTGTTCCGCCGTTTCCACGTCGGTCGGTCGGGCCGCCGTTGCAGCGGTTTGGGATAGGGCGGCGGGACGGTCGGAGGCGGTGTCGATGCCGGACCGGCCGTCGCTCAAGTATTCGCAGATCTGCCCCAGGGTCTTGAGGGTGCCCACCATGTCCGGCGTCACCTTGGGCAAGTGGGGCATGCGCTCTTCCAGGGTGGAAAGGATCTCCACCCGCTTGATCGAATCGATGCCCAGATCGGCTTCGATGTCCATCTCCAGCCCCAGCATCTCCGCCGGGTAGCCGGTCAGCTCGCTGACGATGTCTACGATGCAGTGTTGCACATCCGCTGCCGCGGCGCCGCCGGCAGCGGCGGTTGTGGCAGCCTCGGCCGTGGTTGGGCCGGATTGGGTACCGGCTGTCGCGGTGCCGTCGCCGGTGGTCAGGTATGCGCAGATCTGTCCCAGGGTCTTGAGGGTGCCCACCATGTCCGGGGTCACCTTGGGCAGGTGGGGCATGCGCTCTTCCAAAGTGGAGAGGATCTCCACCCGCTTGATGGAATCGATACCCAGATCGGCTTCGATGTCCATCTCCAGCCCCAGCATCTCCACCGGGTAGCCGGTCAGCTCGCTGACGATGTCTACGATGCAGTGTTGCACATCGGCCGTCGCGTTGCTGACGGCCGCTGCTGTCGGGGGGGCTTCGGCCGCGGTTGAACCGGTTTGCGCAATGCACATCGCGGCGCTGCCGTCGGCGGTGAGGTATTCGCAAATCCGGCCCAGGGTTTTAAGAGTGCCCACCATGTCCGGGGTCACCTTGGGCAGGTGGGGCATGCGCTCTTCCAGGGTGGAAAGGATCTCCACCCGCTTGATCGAATCGATGCCCAGATCGGATTCGATGTCCATCTCCAGCCCCAGCATTTCCACCGGATAGCCGGTCAACTCGCTGACGATCTGCAACAGGTTGTCCTGCAAAGTGGCATCGACAGCCCCGGTCGATGCTGTTTGCGTTGGCGCCTTTTGGGGTGAAACCTTGTCTGCCGGGGCTTGAGGCGGCACAGGGTCGGCGACGGATGGGTTGCGGGCGTGTCCTGAAGCTTGCCGAGGTGTGGCGCCGGAGTGAAACGCTTCGCTCATCGGCGCCTCGGCGGCCTGAAAGGCGGCTGCGGGTTCAGAAAAATGGCGTGCGCGGGCCGGCGGTGCTTCCTGCTCGGATAAGGCCGTCCCTTCGACACTTGCCAAATACTGGGTGCTGCGCAACATCTGCTGCAGGGTGCGATGGGCCTCGGCCTGAGTCTCCAGATATTTTTGATGGGCCTGGGTGGTTTGGGATTGCAGCGATTGCATGGCGGCCAGGCCTTGCTGCACGCCGGCCAGGATTTGGTTGAAACGGGCTTTTCGGTTGTCGTCCATGGGTTCACGCAGGGTCCGAGCGCGGTGATCGGCCGCGATATGCGAGGTTCGAGGTTCGCCGCCGGCAGCGGCGCCGGTCGTTTTGAGCGGCGTTGGGCGGTTTGGGGGCGCCGCCGACAAGGTAGGCCGTGACGTCGGGATTGTCGGCTCGGCCGATGCGACGGCGTGTTTGACCCGCGGTTCGGTTGCAGGCTCCTTGGGCAGCGGTGGCGTCACCGGTTTGGCCGGACGGGGCCGGCGGTAATTGGCCCCGGACAGGGGGATGCGCATGCGCAAGGTTCTGGCCGGCGGAAGAGGGGTCTCCCAACGGTCCAGCCGGACCGGGTACCCCAGGGCACCGAGGTGGGCCAGCACCGCGGCCAGATCGATGACGCCGAAGCGTTGACCGGCGGAGCTGTCCAGCGCTAGGGTCGTGTGGGACCGTTGTCCCAGAATGGCCGTCACCAGGCGGGTCAGTACCGACTTGGGGCCCACTTCGATAAAGGTGCGCGCCCCGCCGGCATACATATTTTCGATGTTGCCCACGAAATCGACGGGGTGGGCCAGTTGACCACCGAGCAGGGCACGTGCGGCCGCTGCATCGGCGGGATAGGCATCGCCCCGGGTATTGCTCATAACGGGCACCGTTCCGGTTTGCCAATCCACTTGATCGACCGCTTGTTGAAACGGTGCCTGGGCCGCGGCCACGAGGCGGCTGTGAAAGGCGGCCGCCACGGGTAAGCGCACCGTGCGCCATCCCTTCTCGCGGCACAGGGTTTCCGCGGCGTCGATGTCCACTGTAGCGCCGGAAAGCACGCCTTGGGCAGGGCTGTTGCGGTTGGCCAGGACGATGGGCAGTTCCATGGATTGCACCATCTGCGCCAGGTCCTGTAAGGGGGCCGTCACGGCCGACATGGCGCCGGCATCTCCCGCGCACTCGCCGGCCGCCGCCATGGCCTGACCGCGGGCGACGGAGAGCCGCCACAGGGACGGACGATCGAAACGACCGGCGGCATGCAAAGCCACCAGTTCGCCGTAGCTGTGGCCGCAGGTGGCAGTGGGGGCGATGCCGAAGCGTTGCAGAACCGCCAGCGCGGCCGCGCTAACAGCGCCGATGGCCGGTTGCGCCACTGCGGTGTGGCGCAGTTGTTGGTCGTGGTCGGCGGCGTCGGGCATGCGGGGGTAGAGCAGATCGCTCAAGGGGTGTTCGCCGTCGAAGTGCGCTTCGGCTTCCTGCAAGGCTGCCAGGGCTTCGGGGAACACCGCCGTCAGGTCGCGCCCCATGCCCACATATTGGCTGCCTTGTCCCGGAAAAAGAAAAACGGGCGGTTCGGTCGGTGATCCGCTGCCGATGTAGATGTGGCCTTTGGGGTCGACGAAATCCTGGCGTCCCTTGTCGAGATGGTCGGCGGCGACGTCGCACTGACGGTGCAATCGGGCCGCCCCTTCGGCAGGGGCGATCACCAGGGTCGCGCGCCAGGGGGCATCGGCCTGAAAAGCGCCTCGACTTTCCGCCGCCGACCGGGCGATGGCATCGGCGCGCGCATCGCTTTCGATGGCGCCGGCCCATTGCCGCAATCGAGTGGCCAGGGCTTGGCCGCTGTCGGCGCAGAAGGCGGCGATTTCAACCGCGCCGTCCCATGAGGGTTCGGTCTTGAGCGGGTCGTACTCCTCGAGCACGGCGTGGAAGTTGCTGCCGCCGAACCCGAAGGCACTCACGCCGGCCCGGCGGCGGCTCTTTGTGTCGGCCAACCAGGGGCGCAGGGTGTGGTTGATGTAGAACGGGCTGTCGGCCACCCCGAGTTTGGGATCCGCCGGTTGGGCATTGAGGGTGGGGGGCAGCACTTTGTGGTATAGCGCCAAGGTGGCCTTGATCAGGCCGGCCGTTCCGGCGGCGGCCTTGGTGTGGCCGATGTTGGATTTGACCGATCCCAGGGCGCAGCGGTTGGGCGGTCCGTCCCCTTGCCCGAACACTTCGCACAGCGCCCGGAACTCCACCTCATCGCCCACCCTTGTGCCGGTGCCGTGGGCTTCCACCATAGCGACGCTGTCGGTGGTCACGCCGGCCTGCGCGTAGGCCTGTCGCAGGACCGCCACCTGGCCGCTGACCCGGGGCGCATAGATGCTCTGGGATTTGCCGTCGCTGCCGGCGCCGATCCCCTTGATCACAGCGTAGATGCGATCTCCGTCCCGTTGGGCGTCCGCCAGGCGTTTGAGCACCACCATGCCCACCCCTTCGCCCAGCAGGGTGCCGTCGGCTTCTTGCGAAAATGGCCGGATGCGGCCGGAGGGGGAGAGGATCTGCGTCCTGGAGAAACACATGTGCATGAAGGCATCGTTGATGGTGTCCACCCCGCCGGTGATGACCATCTCCGCGCGGCCGGTGGTCAACTCCATCAATGCGGTGTGAATGGCGCCCATGGAGCTGGCGCAGGCGGCATCGAGCACGCAATTGGTGCCCCCCAGATCGAACCGGTTGGCGATCCGCCCGGCCACCACGTTGCCCAGCAGGCCGGGAAAGGAGTTTTCTTGCCAGCCAACGTATCCATCGGCGATCCGATCCATCACATCGCGGGCGGTCTCTTCCGGCACACCGGCGTCGGCCAAGGCCTGCCGCCAGATGGGATGGCCCAGGCGGGCGCCGAGGGGAATGACCAGCTCCTGGGTGCCGGTCACGCCGAGAATGACGCTGGTGCGCGCGCGATCAAAGGTTTTTTCCCCGCCGTAACCGGCATCGGCCAGGGCCTGCCGGGCCACCAGCAACCCCAGCAGCTGGGACGTGTCGGTGGCCTCGATGACCGATGGCGGTATCCCGAACTCGGTGGGATCGAAATCGACCTCCGGCAAAAAACCGCCGCGGTTGCAGTAGATATGGTCCGGCTTTTTGGGGTCGGGATCCAGATAGGGGCGTAAATGGGCATGGGTCTCGGGCGGATCGGAAATGGCGCACACACCGCGGGTCAGCAAATGCAGAAAGGCTTTATGGTCGGGCGAATCGGCGAAAATGCAGCCAAGGCCGATGATGGCGATCGGGGTTTGATGGGGTTTTGATGAGGGCATTTTTTTTATTAAGAGTTTTAAGTGTTAAGTTTTAAGTTTTAAGTTAATGAATTCTGTCGATCCGTATGGCAACAGCCATTTGCGGGCAATATAGCGGTCGCTCCGACAGTGGGGCGTGACCTTAATACGGACCTATAGTATATACGGAAACGGTTTGCAACCATTGACGGTGGTCGACAGGTTGTGCTATTGGCATAACAACTTTGCAATCTAAAAACTCGAGATTCAATTGGTTGTGCGATGTTCGCTTTATGAATTCAAACCGTGGACGATGACAGGAACAGCAGGCCGAATTCACCTTGTCATGACAAACCGAGATGACGGCCGACTTTTTCCCCACCGATTATGATCTATTACCAAAGCAAATACCTGGCTGAGAAGCTGGACATCAATCTGGCAAAGTGGAAGCGCTGGTCCCGCTCTTTTCTGCCGCCCGATCCGCTTGGTGGCCTGCAGTCGGGCGTGGCCCGCCAATTTACCCTGAAAGAGGCCTTCAAGGTCTATTTCGGGGGCTACATGGTTGCCCGATTGAAGTTCACCATCCCGGAGGCCCAGCGCATCCTCAACGATTTGTCCCCCTGGTTGAGATCCCACGGCTACTTCCAGTTTCAAGCGGAAAACCATCGGTCCGACGGTCGCAAGGCATCCGAGGAGCGCCACCTGGTCTACATCCATCCGACCGCCAATGGCCGTTTTGCCTATAGCCTGCGCAGCTTGCACTGTTGCGGCCCCGCCGACGCGCGCCGGAAGGAAATCTATGATCAGACGCTGGTACACACGGATAAAGACCCGCTGATCGAGGGATGTGGGCTGAGCGCCCAGGTGGTGGCCGTAAGCGCCCTGTATCACAAATTTCTGGAGGGATTGGACGTTTGAAAAAGTGCAAACCGGCGCCGGTTCATGCCGTCCGCGTTTCGATCTCTTCCGGCGGTAAGGGACGGAAAATCGCCGCTTCGGCGGGCAGGGAAACCCCTTGTTGGCGCAGCCAGCCGCAGCGCACCAATCCCGCGGCGCCATAGAGAAGGTTCATTCCGACGACGGCAACGCTGCGCGCATCGGTGCGTTCCAGAAAAGAGCCTTTGGTCCAGGCGTTGAAAGCGCCCATGGCGGGTCCGCACCAGATCTGGTAATCCATGCGACGGCTCGGTTCGCCGGTTTTGGCCCATAGGGAGGATTGTCCCAGGTAGGAGCGAAAAACCAGCGCCATTTGGTGTTTGGGATTCTTTTCGGCCCGCTCGATCTGAGTCGGGTCCCGCTGTTCGAAGAAGCGCCGAGTGGCCTGCCATGCTTCCGGGTAAGAGGCGCGTAGCAGGTCCTTCTCGATGCCGGCCCGCGTTGCCGGCGGAATCTGCTCATAGGATTCGTGGGCGCGGTACAATTCGTATAGCTTGGCCGCCCGCATGGCGAACATGGTGCTCCTTTTGAGCACCTGCACCTTGACCCCCATTTCGAACATGTCGGCGGCCGGCGCCATGATGACATCGGCCTGCTGCGTCTCGGCCAGCATTTCGCGGACGGTTGCCGAAGTGTCGGCCTCGATGCAGGCCTGGTTGATGGAGCCGGTCAGTACATAGGCCGCACCCATGGCGAAGGCGGCCGCGGCGGCGTCCGGCGTGGCGATACCGCCGCCCAATCCCACCCGCAGCGGCGCTTTGAAACCGTGCCGCGCCATGGCATCCTCCCGCAGGGCCAGGAAGGTGGGCAACAGAGTGAGGGCCGGTCGATTGTCCGTATGCCCGCCCGAATCGGCCTCGGCGGTTATGTCCCGGGCCATGGGCACCTGTTCGGCCAGGCGGGCCTCCTGCTCCGTGATTTTTCCCTGACGCAACAGTTCGGCGATCAGCTTGTCGGGCGGTGGCGCGAAAAACTTCGCGGCCACCTCCACCCGGGACACCTTGGCCACGACATGGTTTGGACAGATAATGGTGCCGTCCGGCCGTTGATGAATGCCGCTGATGCGATACCGGACCAGGGGCAGGGTGAGGCCCAGGTAGGCCGAGGCCTCCACCAGTCGGATGTTGCGCGCAATGAAAAGATCCGCCACGGCCTCTTCCAACAGGGGATCGTTGGGGCTGTGGATCAAATTGAATCCATAAGGCACATCGGTTTGCAAGGCGGCCAGGCGATCGATGGCGGTGCGCACTTGATCCAGGTTTTGGCCGCCGGTGCCGAAAAACCCCAGCATACCGGCCCGGCCGGCGGCTTCCACCATCTCCACGGAGCTGATGCCGTTGGCCATGGCGCCGATCACATAGGCGTAACGCAATCCCAAATCCCGCTTGAAGCCGTCATCCCCCAGCGCTTCGGGCCGCAACGGCGGTGTGAATCCAAGCAAAGGGCGGCCCTCGGGCAATCCATCCATGGCGCGGCCCCATACAAGGGTGCCCGTTTGAGACACCGCCGGCTGTCGGCGATTCTCTCCCACTACGTAGACCGGTCGGCCCAACCGGCCCAGCGCCTCATTAAATGCCTCGGGTCCAAACTGCAGCGACTGCTCGTCTCCAATCCAGCGTTGGATATCGGGTCCATTTAAAACGTCCGTCATCGTCTTTGTCCACCTGTTCTATTCATTACAAAGCGTCATCTTTAACATCCTTCGCGCCCTATTTGAAGGAGCAAATCCGACGGAAACAGGTACATCCGCCGGATGCATCGTGCGTTGTGGGAAGGTTGGGAAGGTTGTATGGAGCGTTGAACGACCTTTGTTGGGTGTTCTGAGATAGTATCGCTTGGAGCGTTGAACGACCGCCGGCGGGTGGGGCCGGGGGAGAGCTTGTTGCTGCGCGTTTTGGCGCCAAGGGGCCGTAATGGGGTGGGCCCTGGGCGGCCCGCAAACTCGCTGCGCTCAAACAGTGCGGGCCGAACGCCCTGCGCCCACCCCATAACGGCCCCTAAGCCCCTGCACGCATTGCAGCACCAATCTCTCCCCCGGCCCCACCCGCCTCCGTGCGAGAACTGGCGATGTCGCTTTTGCGGTTGAGAAAACCCTCTTGCAAATTCATAAAATCAATAGAATTCATTAACTTAAAACTTAACACCTAAAACTTAAAACTGGCCCGCCAGGGCCCAAAACTTTAAACTATCTTTACCCAACAAACTCTATCAACTCAACAAACTCAATAAACACATCACCCCCTCGGATGAAACTTCCGATGAATATCGATAAGCCGTTTCTGAGCAACGTGGGTGTAAATCTGGGTCGTAGCGATATCGACGTGACCCAGCATCATCTGCACGGCCCGCAAATCGGCGCCGCCTTCCAGCAGGTGGCTGGCAAAGGAGTGGCGCAGGCTGTGGGGTGTGAAGCGTTTGCGGATGCCGGCCAGGAGGCCGTAGCGGCGCAACAGCTTCCAGAAACCTTGTCGTGTCATGGGCCTGCCGGCCCGGGCGATGAACATGAAACGGCTGGCCTGTCCCTTCAACAGAATGGGGCGGGCGTCCTGGAGATATTCGTGAAGTGCCGCCAGGGCCTTGCGGCCGATGGGCACGACGCGTTCCTTGGATCCTTTGCCCAGCACCCGCACAAAACCGGCCTCCATGTGGACCGCCGCCAGGGGCAGATCCACCAGTTCCGAGACGCGCAAGCCGGCGGCATAGAGCAGTTCCAGCATGGCCGCGTCCCGCAGTCCCAGCGGCTTCTCACGATCCGGCGCGGCCAGCAATTGTTCGATGTCCGCCACGTCCAGCACGTCGGGCAGCTTTAGACCGCTCTTGGGTAAATCAACCAATTTGGCAGGATTACGGTCTAATAGACCTTCTTCTTTCAAGTAGCGATAGAAGCCGCGTAGAGCCACAAGGTGGCGGGCACGGGTGCGTGCCCCGCATCCCTTGGCGCGTTGATCGAGGATGTGCTTCAAGATGGTGGTGGTGTCGGTCTCTTGGATGTGGAGAATCTGGCGGGCGGCAAGGAACTCGCGGTAAGCGCGCAGGTCACCGGCATAGGCCGCCACGGTCTTGGGCGCCAGGCCTTTTTCCACCACCAGGTAGTTGATGTATTGGTCGATGAGGGCATCAATGGTCATGGCGGATGGTCGGTTGCCGGATCACCTTAAACAGCGGTTATCTGCAAAGCCCAATTTGGGGCTTGCCCCATTGGCAATCGAAATCGGGAGCGGTATCGAAATCGAAATCGAACCGCGGCGCAAAACGAAACTGAAACGTTTTCGATCCCGGCGCTGCTTTCGTTGGACACTCACCATCGGTCGTCAACCCGACAACGCTTCCCAGTGGGTCGCCAAGCGGTTCAGCACGATGGGCCCATCCTCGCCGACAACCACCTGGTTCTCGATGCGCACGCCGCCCCATTCGGGCAGGTAGATGCCCGGTTCCACGGTGACCAGCATGCCGGCTTCCAGGGGGGTGTCCCGCAGGGGACTCAGTCGCGGCGCTTCGTGTACGGCCAAGCCGGTACCATGCCCCAAGCCGTGACCGAATTTGCCTTCGAAACCTTGCTGGTGGATGAAGTCGCGTGCCTCGGCATCCACGACCTTGCTGGAAGCGCCCGCCCGGATGGCCGCAATGGCGCGCCGCTGGGCCTCCAGCACGGTGTCGTGCACCTTGCGGAAGGTGTCGTCGGCGTCGCCCAGGATCACGGTGCGGGAGGTGTCCGAGCAGTAGCCATTGAGCTTGGCGCCCCAATCGAAGAGGATGGGCTCGCCGGTGCCGATGGGCCGGTCCGAAGGGATGGCGTGGGGCAGGGCGCTGTTGGGACCGGCGGCGACGATGGGCGGAAACGAGAGGGCGTCCGCGCCGGCTTCCCGCATGCGCCGTTCCAGATCCCAGGCCACCGCTATTTCCGTCATGCCCGGTCGCATCTCCTTGAGCACTTCAAGAAAGGCCTCTTCCGCCAGGGCCAGGGCCCGACGGGTGCGTTCGATCTCCTCGGGCGATTTGATTTGGCGGAACTGCTCTACCAGATCCTCCAGCGGCACCCATTCCGGCGTTGCCCCTTCCTCCTTCAATGTTTTCCGCCACTGGTCGAACTGTTGCACCGAAACCCGCACGCATTCGAAGCCCAAGCGACGGATGGTGAAACGCTGCACCAGCTCGGCCAACGATTTGGCAAAGCCGTCGCGGTAAATCACCAGTTCATAGTCCGGCGCCTCGTGTTTTGCTTGAAGCTCGAAACGGGTGTCGGTGGCCAGCACCAGGCGCTCTGCGGTAATCAACAGGGCCCCGGCCGATTCGTCGAAGTGGTGGTCTTCGCCGGTGAAACCGCTCAAATAACGGCGGTTCTCTTCCGTCAACACCAGGAAGCCATCGATCTGCAAACGATCCATGGCCCCATGCACCTGTTCCAAGCGAGACGCAATCATGTTTGACACCTGCCGATCCCTTTTGTTATCAAGTGACCATTCATCGAAAGATTACCGTTGTATAGCATGCAGTGGGGCGCATTGTCACCAGCGATCAAACAGCGCCCGGCGCCCGGTAAAACCACCCGACAATCAACCAACGAGGCATCCATGGAGATCATCACCCACCAAGCCATCGACCCCACATTGTGCGGCCGGCCGGTGGCCGTTGAAGAAGGATACAGCCGGGTTGTGCTGCGCACCACGGCCGTGATGGCGGCCGACGACACCGGATTGGTGCACGGCGGCTTTCTGTTCGGATTGGCCGATTATGCCGCCATGATCGCCGTCAACCACCCCAACGTGGTGTTGGGCGCGGCCGATGTCAAATTCCTCAAACCGCTGGCCGTCGATGCCGAGGTGACGGCCGAGGCGCGGGTGGAGGAAGTGCAGGGCAAAAAGCAGTGGGTGGCGGTCTCGGTGACCCAGGGTGAGGAGGTGGTGTTTCAGGGCATGTTCACCTGCTTCGTGCTGGACAAACATGTGATGGACAAAGCATGAAAACGCCTCTTGGGGGTGAGCGAAAGGTTTGTGGTATTAGATTC
Organism: Desulfatitalea alkaliphila; assembly: GCF_022968795.1. GTDB lineage: Bacteria > Desulfobacterota > Desulfobacteria > Desulfobacterales > Desulfosarcinaceae > Desulfatitalea > Desulfatitalea alkaliphila. The sequence goes on along the minus strand of NZ_JALJRB010000027.1, from coordinate 39,751 downwards.
AATTAAGGAGGGGAAATGGCAAAGAAAATTGGTGTATTATTGGCGGGATGCGGTGTGTTTGACGGTGCCGAGATCCATGAGGCGGTGTTGACCCTGCTCTACCTGGATCAGGCCGGCGCGGAGGTGCAATGCATGGCGCCCGACATGCAGCAGTTGCACGTTATCGATCATACCAACCAGACGGAGATGGACGAGAAGCGCAACGTGCTGGTGGAATCGGCCCGCATCGCCCGCGGTGAGATCGTGGACCTGGCCACCGTCAAGGCGGACCAGCTGGATGCCCTGATCATTCCCGGTGGATTCGGCGCCGCAAAAAACCTGAGCGATTTTGCCGTCAAGGGACCGGAAGCGACGGTGCACCCCCAGGTCCAGCGCATTCTGGACGAGATGGCCGATGCCGGCAAACCCATCGGGGCGTTGTGCATCGCCCCGGCGACACTGGCCCGCGCCCTGGGCGATCGCCATCCCGAAGTGACTATCGGCAAGGACATGGGCACCGGTGCGGCCATCGAGAAGATGGGCGCCAAGCATGTGACCTGCGCCGTGGACGACATTCATGTGGACACCCAGCGCAAAATCGTCACCACTCCGGCCTACATGTTGGGTCCCGGCATCAAGGACGTGGCCGTGGGGATCGAAAAACTGGTGCGCAAGGTGGTCGAACTGGCATAGTGCCTACCGGACTTAACATCATCACCAGCAATCGCCTCGAGGTGTTGGTGGCGGGGTTGGCCGGGATCCTGGCCACTCCGCCCCAAGACCCTGGCGCTCATCCGCTGCAACCCGAGCAGGTCATGGTGCAAAGCAAGGGCATGCAACGGTGGATCTCCATGGCCGTTGCGCGCATCAACGGCATCTGCGCCAATGTGGCCTTTCCATTTCCAAACGCCCTGCTGGAAACACTTTATGCCCGGCTGGTGGGGCCGCTGCCGGCGGCCAATCCTTTTGACGCCCGCCTTCTGGCCTTCCGCATCCTGAGACTGTTGCCCGAATTGCTGCCCCAACCGGCGTTCGACCCGCTGCGCCGCTATCTGGCCGACGACGACCGTCCGCTCAAGCGCTATCAGCTGGCCCGTAAGATCGCCGATGTCCTGGATCAGTATGCGGTTTTCCGGCCCGACCTGTTGATCGCCTGGGAAGCGGACGGGCAGGGGGGGGCATCGCCGGAGGCCCAAACCGCCGATGCCGTTGCCGCCAAGTGGCAAGCCGTGTTGTGGCATCGACTGGCGACCGATCATCCCGGCATGCACCGCAGCGCCATGCAGCAGCGCTTGATCCAGACCTTGAACGACGCCCCCGAAGGCGCCCTGGAGGGTTTGCCGCCACGGCTGGCGGTTTTCGGCATCTCTTATTTGCCGCCCTTTCACCTGGCGGTCCTGGAGGCGTTGGCACGGCACAGACCCGTTGTTCTGTTTTCCATGAACCCCTGTCGGCACTATTGGTCCGACATTCTGTCCGACCATCAACAGATCCGTCGGCGCACCGCCGCCGGTCGCAGCACATCGACGGCGTCGGGCAAGCCCCCCAAGGCCTTGCAAGCGGAAGACCTGCACCTGGATAGCGGCAACCGCCTGCTGGCATCCCTGGGGCAGTTGGGCAAGCCCTTTTTCGATTTCATTCAGCAATCCACGGCCCACATGGAGGAAGCGTTTCAGGATGGCCCCGCGACCCTCTTGGGCACTCTGCAACAGGACATCCTGGATCTGGTGGACCGCGGCCCCGCAGCGGACGATCCCGCGGCGGGGCAACGGCCCGTGATCGCGGAAAACGACCGCTCGCTGCAGATTCACAGTTGCCACGGCCCCATGCGGGAAGTGGAGGTCCTATACGACCAACTGCTGGACCTGCTGGCGGCCGACCCCACCCTGGAACCCCGCGACATCCTGGTGATGACCCCCAACATCGGTCTTTACGCGCCATACATCCATGCCGTTTTCGGCGCGCTGCGAACCAGCGGCGACCCGGCGCGCCTGCCGTACACGGTCACCGATCAACGGCTGCCGGCGGAAAGCGCCACGGTGGAGACCTTTCTATCGCTGTTGGACCTGAAGGAGAGTCGCTTCGAAGCGTCCCGGGTGATGGCCCTGCTGGAGTGCCCGGCCGTGCATCAGCGCTTCGGGTTGTGCAACACCGATCTGGTCCTGGTGGAAAAGTGGATGCGCGCCGCCGACATCCGCTGGGGTTGGGACCGACGCGACCGACGCCGTCACCGACTGCCGGCCTTCAGGGAAAACACCTGGCGCACGGGGCTGGACCGCTTGGTGCTGGGCTATGCCCTGGACGGTGCACCCAACCTTCTGTTCGCCGACGTTTTGCCCTTGGAAAGCATCGGCGCCGGCGAGGAGCAGGTGTTGGGCGGCTTCGTGCACTTCGCCGAAACCCTGCGTGATACCGTTGTCGATCTGCCGGCCCGGGACACACTGGCCGGATGGCACCGGCGCATGCACCAGATGATCGAAACCTTCTTTCATGCCGATGCCATGGAAGAAGGCGAACTGGCGGGCATGCTGGGCGCCGTCGCTCCCCTGGCCCAAGGCGCCTACTGCGGCGAAGCCGCCTTCGCTTTCGAGGTGGTGCGGCAATATATTCGGGACGCCCTGGGCGCCACCACCCGCGGGGTCGGCTTCATGGCCGGCGGGATCACCTTTTGCGCCATGTTGCCCATGCGCAGCATACCCGCCGATGCCATCTGCCTGCTGGGCCTGAACCACGACGCTTTTCCACGCCAGGAGCGGGAACCGGGTTTCAATCTGATCTCCCTGGCGCCGCGCCGCGGGGATCGCTCCAAACGCATGGACGACCGTTATCTCTTCCTGGAAACCCTCATCTCGGCCCGTCGGACCCTCTATATCAGTTACGTGGGCCAGGATATCCAGGACAACACCCCCATTCCCCCTTCGGTGGTGGTGGACGATTTGGTGGAGTATGTGCAAGAAGGGTTCGGCATACCACCGGAACAGTTGGTCACCCGCCACCCGCTGCACGCCTTTTCGCCGGCCTACTTCGACGGCCGCGACCGCAAACTGTTCAGCTACAGCGAGGAAAACCGCGCAGCGGCCGAGCAGACGGGCGTCGCCGACGGGATACCGCTTTTCGGCGATCAACCGCTATCGCCGCCCGACGAGCAGTGGCGGCATTGCAGCCTGGACCAGTTGTCCCGTTTCTTCATCCATCCGGTGCGATATATCATGGAAAATCGCCTGGGCGTCCATTGGCCGTCCGCGGACGAATCCCTGCCGGATCGGGAACGATTCGACCTGGACCCGCTGGACCGCTACCAGTTGCACCAACAAATGTTAAAGGCGTTTCAGGAAGGGTTGTCCGAAGAGCAGGTGTACACAACGGCACGGGCCGCAGGGCAAATTCCCCACGGCACGGTGGGGCGACTGCGTCACCGCCAACAGGCCGGCGAAGTGCGGCAGTTCATGCGGCTGCTGGAAGGCTTCGTGCCCCCCGACCCCCATCGCGCCGTTCCCATCGCGCTCGATTTGGCGCCGTTTACCGTGCACGGCATCCTCGATCACATCCATGACAGCGGCAGAGTGGTGTACCGCATGGGCCGCATTCGCCCTGCCGACCTGTTGCACCTGCATATCCGCCACGTCGCCATGCAAGCGGCCGCCGACGCGGCGCTGCCCCCCACGAGCATCCTGATCGGACGGGACGAGGCCTGGCAGTGGGGCCCGATGCCGGCGGCGGCCGCCCTTGAGCGACTGCGGCATTGCCTGGACCTCTACTGGCAGGGCTTGCAAGCGCCGCTGCCGATCTACTGCGAAACGAGCTATACCTATGCCTATGAACGCATCATCAAACAAAAACCGGCAAAGGCAGCCCTGTGGGCCGCACAGGGAAAGTGGCAAGGCAGCCAAAGGATGTCGGGGGAGTCGGCGGATCCCTATCTCAAGCGGGCCTGTCACGCCGCGAATCTCTTCACACCGGAATTCGAATCATCGGCCTTGGCCCTTTTCGAGCCGATTCTAAGCGGGCGGTCAGCCGCCCAACCTCTAAATTAGAAGGGCAATACCGCCTGCTTTAGAAGCGCATCACGATACCGACCCGGAAGGCGTCGTCCTTGAGGTCCCAACTGCCGGGACCCGAATCAAAATCCAAACGGTGGGCCGTATAGGAGAGACGGATGGAGGCCATGCTCATGATTCGAATGCCCACACCCGCGGTAACCTCGAGGAACTGGTCGCCGTCCATGAAACAAAGAGGAGAGGGCGCCCAGGTCAAGCGGCTGAACAGTTCCAAAGGGATCGGCATCATCCGGGGCGGAAAATAGTATTCCGCACCGCCAGTGAAGGCAACCGCGCCGAAGTCGCCGGAGTGGCGCCGGTCCTCGGCCGATCCCACCAAACCGCGCAACCCCACATCCACGTTCAAGCCGGGCACCAGGGTGTCGCTGCCAACGGTGAAATCGAGACTGCCCCACTTGTATTTTTCAGGATCGTCATCCATGTAGACACCGGAGCCGCCGATGCGAAAATAGCCGTTGTGCAGGTAGGTTTTGTGGTTCACATGGGCATTGATGGACTTGGCGCCCGCAGTCAACCCCACATCCCACTCACCGGCCGAAGCCATCCCCGCCAGCAGCAACACCAGGGTCGCCAAGGTGATCGATAAAACGCGTGTCATCCCATCGCTCCTCTCGTTTCGGGTTTTGTACATCAACCTCGCCGTTTGCATATCAAAATGAGCGCAAGCAAGTCAAAGATTAACGGGTGATTGGGTTGGTTGCGGTTGTTGGGTTGTTTGAGTTATAATCGATAGAATTCATTGCTTTAAATTTTAAATTTTAAACTTCTCCTTCACCACGACAAACCCCGTCGCCCCCCACACACCCGACAACCAGCCTACTTTTTGCGCAATCTTGACAATCCCCCCCCATCCCGTTAAAAGAGCCCTATTCGCTGAAGGTGAACTGAAGGTGAACATGCCTGGATGGCGGAATTGGTAGACGCAAGGGACTTAAAATCCCTCGGAGTTGTACTCTGTGCCGGTTCGATTCCGGCTCCAGGCACCAAATATGATGGAACGATGTGCCCCACCGCATATGGCCCGCCGACCCGCTTGCTGAAAACCGAATCCCCCGTGCCGCAAGGCCCGGACGGTATTGCGGAGTCACTGGACGAGGTCGCGACGCGGGATCGGGAGGAAGAGGCGTGGTATCTGTGCCGTAATTGCCGACAGCGGCTGACCCGTCCCAGTGAGCGGATCGCGGTCAACGGCAGCCATCGTCACACCTTCGCCAATCCGGGTGGCGTGGTTTTCGAGATCGCCTGTTTTTCCTCGGTGACCGGCTGCGGATTCATGGGGCCGCCCTCCACCGACTTCACGTGGTTTGCCGGCCACGCCTGGCGCATAACCGTTTGCGGCAGGTGCGGCACCCATCTGGGTTGGTTGTTCAGTCACCAGGGCGGCGGGCGCTTTTGGGGTTTGATTGTCGATCGGTTGACTTTGGCTGCCGCGCCAAAGGACTGAAAGCGAGAGTATTTTTTAAAAAGGCAGGTTGTCCGTTGGAAGTCGTGATCAAACTGATACAGTACGCATGTGCGTTGATTGCCGCCGTCATCGTCGGCAATTGGTTTTTAAAGGAAACCCGGAAACTCAAGGCCGCCGGTGCACCGTGGTATGCGCCTTATTTCACACCGCCGGGAATGATCATCCTCACCGCCGTCGTGTTGCTGCCCATTCTCCTGGTTTTCTTTTGACCACGCGGCGACCATGACCATCACCCACCTCTATGTCGACCGAACCGTGGCGGACAATTCCCTTGCGGCACGTTTTGCCGAACGTCTGGGCCTCACTCCCATCATCGTGCCGGACACCCGACAACTGTACGACACCCTAAAAAACGAGGCGGACCCCTGGAGCGGCGGCAAACAGCGCTTGTTGCTGACCCGCAACCAAGGGGCGTTCATTCGCCAATGTCCCGGCACCAAAGAGTACATTTGTTGCGATTACCAGATCCTGCACATCGGCACCTACTGCACCATGGATTGCGCCTATTGTATCCTGCAAAGCTATTTCCACCCGCCGGTCCTTCAATACTTCGTCAACCATGAAGACCTGCTGCGGGAACTGGATGCCGCCCTGGACCAAGGACGCACGCTGCGCATCGGGACCGGGGAGTTTACCGACAGCCTGATCTGGGAGGCCTGGTCGGACCTCACACCACTGCTGGTCGAGCGTTTCGCGCGCCAGGACCGTTCGGTGCTGGAGCTGAAAACCAAAACCACCGCCATCGGAGATCTGCTGGATCTGGATCATCGACGCCGCACCATCATGGCCTGGTCCCTGAACACCCCCCGCATCATCGCCACCCAGGAGCGGGGCACCACCTCGCTGAAGGCCCGCCTGCGGGCCGCCGCCCAATGTCAAGACCGCGGCTATCCCCTGGCGTTCCACTTCGACCCCATCGTGCTCTACCCGGGTTGCGAAAATGAGTACCGCCAGGTGATCGACACCCTTTTCCAATATGTCGATCCCGGCAACATCGTCTGGATCAGCATGGGGACCCTGCGTTTCATGCCCGCCCTGCAGCCGGTCATCCAGCAGCGTTTTCCCGACTCGGCCATCGTCCACGGTGAATTCATCACCGGCATCGACAACAAGATGCGCTATTTCAAACCGCTGCGGATCGACATCTATCGCCGCATCGCCGGCTGGATCCGCCACCACGCCCCCAATGCCACCGTTTATTTCTGCATGGAAGACGAGACTGTGTGGTGCAACAGCCTGGGTTTTTCACCCGACACCCATGGCGGCCTGCCGGCTATGCTGGACCAAAGCGCCCGCCGCGTCTGCGGCGTCCATTAGCGTCCATAGGGTACGGCATGCCGTGCCCCCTTCGTCCACCCCCAGTAGCAAAACAAAAAGGGGGCACGCTCCTCATCCGATCAGGAACATGCCCCCGTTGTTTTGTGCTGAATTGGGTCGGTGGCTAATCTTCCTTCTGGCTCTTGATCTCCGCCAGTAGTTTATCGGCGATTTGGGCCGGTACTTCGTCGTAGCGTTCGAACTCCATGCTGAAGATGCCGCGGCCGCCGGTCATGGAGCGCAGGTCCGGGGCGTAGGTGAGAAATTCGGACATGGGCACTTCTGCGTTGATCACCTGGTATTTACCGGCGCTGTCCATTCCCAGCACCCTGCCGCGCCGACCGTTGAGATCGCCCATGATGTCCCCCATGAACTCGTCGGGGGTGGTGATGCGCACCTTCATGATCGGTTCCAACAACACCGGCGATGCCTGCTCGGCGGCCTTTTTGAAGGCCAGGCTGCCGGCGATCTTGAAGGCCATTTCGGAGCTGTCCACGGCGTGGTAGGAGCCGTCGTCCAAGGTCACCTTGAAGTCCACGCAGGGAAAACCGGCCAGGACGCCCTTCTGGCACGACTCCACAATGCCTTTTTCCACCGCTGGAATGTATTGCCGCGGGATCACGCCGCCCACGATGGCATCGACGAATTCGAAGCCGCCGCCGCGGGGCAGGGGTTCGAGCTGGATCCAGCAATCTCCGAACTGGCCGTGTCCGCCGGTCTGTTTCTTGTGGCGGCCCTGCACGCGAATTTTTTTCTTGATGGTTTCACGATAGGGGACCTTGGGCGGGGTGAGGTTCACCTCGACATTGAATTTGCGCTTGAGCTTTTCGATGGTGGCCTCGATGTGTACCTGGCCCGATCCGGAAAGCAGTATCTCCTTGGTTTCCGCATTGCGATCCACCTTGAGCCCTTTGTCCTCTTCCAGCAGGCGGGCCAGGGAGGACATGATCTTCTCCTCGTCCCCCTTGGATTTGGGTTCCAGGGCGAAGGTGATGAGGGTGGCGATGGGTTCCGCCGTTTCGAAACGCACCTTGGCGTTATCGGCGCAGAGGGTGTCGCCGGTGGTGGTCTCCTTGAGTTTGGCCACGGCCACGATGGAACCGGGACCGGCCTCCTCCACCGATTTCTGCTCCTTGCCCATGATGGTCAGCAACTGGCTGAACCGCTCCTTCACATCCTTGTTGGGATTGAAGAAGGTGCCGTCGCCCCCCAGAGATCCGCTGACCACGCGGAAGATGGTAAGACGTCCGGCATAGGGGTCGGCGACGGTCTTGAACACAAAGGCGGAAAAGGGGGCGGCACCGTCCGGCGCCCGTTCCACCTCGCTGTTGTCGGCCGGATTGATGCCCTTGCGGGAGGCGATGTCCAAGGGCGACGGCAGGCAGTTGACGATGAAATCCATCAACAAATCGACCCCGATGTTCTTGGTGGCCGTGCCGCAAAGCACGGGTGAGAACGCCCGGCTGACAACCCCCTTGCGCAGGGTCGTTTTGATCTCATCGTCGGTGAGGGTTTCCCCTTCCAGGTATTTTTCCACCAGGGCGTCGTCCGCCTCGGCCACATTCTCGATCATCGCCTCGCGGGCCGCCGCCACCTCGTCCTGCATATCGGCGGGGATATCGCCGGCGGTCACTTTGCCGTCATCGTCATAGGTGTAGGCTTTCATGGCCACCAGGTCGACGACCCCTTTGAACTCGGCCTCCGATCCGATGGGCAGTTGAACGATGATCGGCTTGGGTGCTTCGAAAGATTGGGCCACGTCATCGAAGGCGCGCTGGAAGTCGGCCCGTTCACGGTCCAGTTTGTTGATGAAAATGATGGCCGGTTGGTTGAATTCGGTGGCGAGATCCCAAGCCTGTTCGGTTTGCACCTTCACACCGTCCACCGCATCAATCACCGCCACCACCGCGTCGGCGGCCTGCATGCAAAGCTTGGCGTCGGTGAAGAAGTTTTGATCGCCCGGTGTGTCGATGAGGGTGATGCTGTGTTTTTTCCAAGGAGTTTGGGCGATGCTGGTGCTGATACTGGTCTGGCGTTTGAGCTCTTCAGGCTCGTAATCCATCATCGTGTTGCCGTCTTCCACGCGACCTTGACGTTTGATCACGCCGGCCTTAAACAGCATAGCCTCTGCCAACGATGTCTTACCCGCGCCACCGTGGGCGACCAGGGCAATGTTTCTCAGCTTTTCTGCCATTGTTGGTTACTCGCGCTCCTCTCTGGAAATATGGATTTTGGCCATTTCGCGGATGAAAAAAAGCCAACCATTCCGTTTTGTAACCGTGTGGCATGTCTTCGGCGCTGGTGAAACCTTGCGCCTTGATGCCTGCGTGTATCATGGCTGACTTTTCGGGCTTGGGTAGTGCCAACCCCATTGAAATTGATATTGGTATCTATATGGAGGGAAAAAATCAAGGGTAAAATCGGCTCTATTCCGCCTGGATCAGCATCGCGAACTCCTTGTTCCCCTTCGGGCCGAGAATCGGGGAAGCAACGACCTGGCCCGTTCGCATGCCCTGCTCTTCGAAAAAGCGCCGCAAGGCGGCGATGACGGCGTTATGTTGACGACCGTCTTTGACCACACCGCCCTTGCCGACCATGCCCTTGCCCACTTCGAACTGCGGTTTGATCAAGGCGATGATGCGGCCGCCCGGTTTGAGAAACTTGCGGGTTTCGGGCACGACGATGCGCAGGGAGATGAAGGAGGTGTCGATGGTGGCCAGGTCCACGGCTTCGGGCAGGCTGCCCGGCGGCATATGGCGGATGTTGGTGCGTTCGATGGCCACCACCCGTGGATCTTGGCGCAACGACCAGGCCAGTTGGCCGTAGCCCACGTCCACGGCGTAGACCCGGCTTGCGCCGTGTTGCAGCAGACAGTCGGTAAATCCGCCGGTGGAGGCGCCCACATCCAGGCACACCATGCCGTCGACGTTAATGGCGAAGGCTTCCAAGGCGGCTGCCAGTTTCAAACCACCCCGGCTGACGTAGGGCAGATCCTCACCCTTCAGGGTGATGGCGGCCGTTTCCGATACAGCCGTGCCCGGTTTGTCCAGCGGCTGATTGTCCACCAGCACCTTGCCGGCCATGATGAGGGCCCTGGCGCGCTGCCGGCTGGGTGCCAGGCTTTTGTCGACAAGCAGCAGATCCAAGCGTGTTTTTCCGGCCATTGCGTATCCGTCAATTGCCCCGGGCGACGACGGTGACAGGGGGTCTCGGCTGCACCCGGGCCATCAACTGCCGGGCGGCCCGTACCACCCCGGCAACGTCCAAGCCGTATTCGGCATAGAGGATGGCGGGTGAACCGTGCTCCACGAACCGGTCCGGCAGGCCCAAACGCTGCACATTCAGGGGCGATACACCGTGATCGTTCAACAGTTCCAAAACGGCACTGCCGAAACCGCCTTGCAGGGCATTGTCTTCCAGTGTCAGGATGTGGGGAATGCGCTCGGCCAGGCGTACGATGCATTGACTGTCCAGGGGCTTTACGAATCGGCCGTTGACCACGGTGCACGCGATGCCCAGGGGCTTGAGCGCCTCACAGGCCGCCATCGCCACAGGCACCATGCGCCCGATGGCCATGATGAGCATGTCGTCGCCTTCGGTGAGCACCTCCGCCTTTCCGATGGGAATGGGGGCGGGATTCGGGTCAATGGGAACACCCACGGCCATCCCCCGGGGATAACGCACCGCGATGGGGCCGTCATGGCGCAGCGCGGTCACCAGCATCCGGCGCAGCTCGTTTTCGTCCTTGGGCGCCATCACCACCAGGTTGGGCAGGCTGCGCAAAAAGGAGAGGTCGAATTGGCCATGATGGGTGGGGCCGTCCTCGCCCACCAGACCGCCCCTGTCGATGGCGAACACCACGGGCAGGTTCTCGATACACACGTCGTGGATGATCTGGTCGTAGGCGCGCTGCAAAAAGGTGGAATAGATGGCCACCACCGGCCGGAACCCCTCGGCGGCCATGCCGGCGGCGAAGGTGACGCCGTGCTGCTCGGCGATGCCCACATCGAAAAACCGTTCCGGAAACCGTTCCGCGAAGGCGGCCAGGCCGGTCCCCTCCGGCATGGCGGCGGTCACCGCCACGATGCGGTCGTCATGTTCCGCCAGGTGCACCATGGTTTCGCCGAACACCTGGGTAAAGGTGGGCAGCGGGCAAGACGGCGCGGTGCTGGCGCCGGTGGTCACATCGAAACAGCCCACCCCGTGAAAATAGACCGGGTTCTCCTCCGCCCGGGCGTACCCTTTGCCTTTCTGGGTGGTCACATGCAACAGCACCGGATCGCGCAGGTTCTTGATGTTGCTGAGGATGGAGATCAGGTGCGCCAAGTTGTGACCGTTGATGGGACCGAAATAGTCGAAGTTGAAGGCTTCGAACAACATGCCCGGGGTGATGAAGGTTTTGAAGGACTCCTCGCTGCGTTTGGCCCACTGGTAGATGTTGTCGCCGATCTTGGGCACCGATTTGAGAAATTCACCCAGATCCTTGCGCCAGGTTTGCAACCGCTGTCCGGAAAGGGTGCGGCTGAGCAGGGAGGAGAGGGCGCCCACGTTGCGGGCAATGGACATGTCGTTGTCGTTGAGAATGACGATCAAATCCTTGTGCAGATCGCCCGCCTGGTTCATCGCCTCGTAGGCCAGACCGGCGGTCATGGAACCATCGCCGATCACCGCCACCACCTTGTTGTTCTTTTGCTGCAGCCGGTTGGCGCATACCATGCCTAGAGCGGCGGAGATGGAGGTGCTGCTGTGACCCGTTGTGAAAGGATCGAAGGGGCTTTCGCTGCGCTTGGTGAAGCCGGACAAGCCGCCATGTTGACGCAGGGTGGCAAACTGCTGACGCCGCCCGGTCAGCAGCTTGTGGGCGTAGGATTGATGCCCCACATCCCAGATCACCTTGTCCTCGGGTGTGTCGAACACGTAGTGAATGGCAATGGCCAGTTCCACGGCCCCCAGGCTGGAAGCCAGATGGCCCCCGTTTTGCGATACCACATCCACAATGACCCGGCGGATCTCCACCGCCAGTTGCGGCAACTCCTGGCGCGGCAGTTTCTTCAGATCCGCCGGCGATTGAATGTTTTCAAGCAACCCCAACTTTCCAGTGCTCCTTCAGCGTTAAATCAATGATCTCGATCGATAATATAACCCGCGATGGCCCGCAAGGGGTCTGCTTTGTTATCAAATATCGACAATGCCTGCAAGCCTTGTTCCACCAATGCGCGGGCGTAGGCCTCGGCGCCGGACAAGCCCAACAGGGCAGGGTAGGTGTTCTTTTGCCGCGCTTGGTCCGATCCGACCGCTTTGCCCATCACGGCGGGATCGCCCTTCACATTGAGCAGATCGTCCACCACCTGAAAGGCCAACCCGATGCAATCGGCATATTCCGCCAGCTGCGTCACCTGTTGCGCCGATCCCCCGCCGAGCAGGGCGCCGGAGCGGGTGGCCGCCTGGATCAAAGCGCCGGTTTTCAAGCGGTGCAATGCCGCCAAATCGTCGCGCCCGATTTTGACCCCTTCAAAAGCCAGATCGCGGGCCTGGCCTTCGATCATGCCGCGGCAACCCGCCGCCCGGGAGATGGCGGCCATTACCGCCGTCCAGGCCGGCAGCAACTGCCCATCGGCTTGCAGCGCGGCCTCGCTCATCACTTCGAAGGCCATGGTCAGCAACGCATCGCCGGCCAGAATGGCCGTTGCCTCACCGAAACGCACATGGCAGGTGGGCTGTCCGCGGCGCAGGTCGTCGTTGTCCAGGGCCGGCAGGTCGTCGTGAATCAAGGAGTAGGTGTGGATCATCTCCAGCGCGCAGGCCGCCGGCATGGCCTGCGTTTCATTCCCGCCCACCGCGGAACAGCTCGCCAGGCACAACACCGGCCGCAACCGCTTGCCGCCGGCCGTGACCGCGTGCATCACCGCGGGTTGCATGTGGTCACTGGGGCATAGCCGTTGGATCGAGGTCAGCAAGGCGCTATCGATTTTGCTGCGTTGCACGGCCAGGTAGTCGTTGAGATCGAAAGCTGGCACCGAAAAGGTGTCGACTGCTGTTGTCCCATCCTTATTCATAGGATTCGGTCCCCGCGCCTCCCTCGGCATCCCCCTCGGCACCGAACGGCGCCTCTTTGATCGACCCGTCCCCCTGTTCCATCAAAAGGGTGACCTTCTTTTCCGTTTCGTCCAGTTTCTGGGCGCAGTAACGGGACAGCTTGATCCCCTCCTCGAACTTCTTGAGCGCGCTTTCAAGGGGCAACTCCCCCGCTTCCATTTCCTGGACGATCTGTTCCAACTGCTCCATTGCCTTCTCGAAGGACTGCTTGGCCATGTGTTTTATCCCTTCCCCGATTGCGCTAATCCTCTATCCGGTCCACCGTGACCTGCAAACGGCCCCGAGCCAGGATGACCTCCAGCGGTTCGCCACTGTGAACACTATCACTATAAGTAACAACAATTTGGGTGTTCACCTTTCGAGTGATGCTGTAACCCCTCCGCAGCACCGAACGCGGACTCAAGGCATCCAGGGCCGCATGCCCGGCCGCCAGCCGCCCCTTGCAAGCCGCCACTTGCCCGTCCATGCCACGGGTCAGGCGAAAAGCAAGCATCTCCACCCGTTGTCGGCGCTCGCGCACCATCACCATCGGGTTGCCGCGCTGCAACCGGTGGTCGGCCTGCGCCGTTGCCGTGCGGCGGTTTTGCAGAATGTGCCGCACGGCACGCTGCAAACGCTCCGTCCAATCATCCAACCGCAGCCGATTCTCCTGCACCTTGCGGATGGGGTGCACCATGGATCGGTTTGCGCGGTCCAACCGCTCCCGCCAGCGCGTTGCCATGCGCATCATTGCACCGGCCATGCGTTGCGCCAACAGCACATGATGCCGACGCAGCTCCGCCTTGACCGGCACCACCAACTCCGCCGCCGCCGAAGGGGTCGGCGCCCGCACATCGGCCACGAAATCGGCAATGGTGAAATCGGTCTCGTGGCCCACCGCCGAAACCACCGGAATCCGTGAATCAAAAACGGCCCGCGCCACCGCCTCCGCGTTGAAAGGCGCCAAATCCTCCAGCGATCCGCCGCCGCGCGCCAGAACGATCACATCGGCCCTGGCGCGCACATTGGCGATCCGCAACGCCCGGACAATCTCGGCAGGCGCGGCGTCCCCCTGCACCCGCACCGGCAGTACCTCCACCCGAACATTGGGAAAACGCCGCCCGATCACATGCAAAATGTCACGAATCACCGCTCCGGTGGGGGATGTAATCACGGCGATGGTGCGGGGCATGAAGGGCAGGGGCTGCTTGTGCCGCTCATCGAAAAGCCCCTCGGCGGCCAATTTGGCCTTGAGCTGCTCGAAGGCCAATTGCAGCGCTCCCGCACCCTTGGGCTCGGCATACTCCAAAACAATCTGGTAGTTGCCCCTGGGTTCATACACCGTTATACGACCCATGGCGATGATGGTCAGCCCGTCATCCAGATCAAACCGCAAACGGCGCAGTTGGCCACGAAACATCACCGCCGCGATTTGCGCCTTGTCGTCCTTGAGCGTGAAATAGGCATGGCCTGACGAGGGGATACGCAAGTTTGATATTTCGCCACATATCCATACCATGGCGAACTTATCTTCAAGCAACCGTTTAATATTCGTGGTCAGCTTGGCAACCGAGTATATCTGCCGCGGGAGTGTGCCGTTGTTGGGATCCAATGAAGGTTACCTGTCAGGCGTATCGTTGTTTAAGTTCTCTGAAGACATCGGTCAAATCGTGGCCACAATATAGACCACATTCCATTGTCGATCAAACCAAACCTGGCATAAGGGAGGATCATCAGATATTATTAATGTCCGATAAGATATATTATGTAAACTTTATGACGCAACTGTATTCCCACCAAGGATGTGCTGGCAAAAACAGCGCACCCCTACAGAGAGTGTTTTTAAAAATTATCTATTCAGGAATTCGTTTTGGTGTCCGGGTTGGCGTGGCGCTACGGGTGTAAATATCCACTGTGGTTTCCAAGCGTATGATGCGACGATCCAAGTCTCGCATGTCCGTATCCATGCGCTCCACCTTGTCAACAAGTGTGGACAACTTTTGATTCATCACCGCACCCGTTCGCATGGCATCAAATATCTTCTCACCGAGACTCATATTTGTTCCTTCCTAAAATATCGTGGGTTTCATCCAGGCGTTCCATCACCTGATCTATTTTAGTGATCGCTGCCTTAGCGGTCTGTAGGTAAGCTTCCACCATGGCTTCCAGCATATCACTGTCATCGGCGGAAAGTTCAGCCTCAAAAGCATCCACGGCTTGACGGACCACCTCGGCAAAAGACACCTTTTTGGTCTCAGCGAGCCTTTCAACTTTCAAAATCATATCCGCCGGCATTAAGATCGGTTTTCGTTGCATCGCTTGCTGCTGGGTTTGGGGCATCACACACCTCCTTTTCGCATATTATAGCGCAGGCACAACACATGGGCAACCTGAATTAGGTGCGGATTTAATCGAAATCGATATCGAAAAGATGCGCTTCCTTCGTCAGCACATCCTATAGCGCATGTTCTTTTTCCCAAAACGCTATCCCTCAATTCGCGATAAAATTCATCACAAATCATCATCAAATCATAGGATGTGCTGACGAAGGAAGCGCATCAATCCTGACGATTTGGTACGGTGTCATCCGAATTGAACTCCTGCGGCTTGAACCGGTCCAGATACTCCCTGGCCGCCGGCACAATATAAATTGACTCGATGGGCAACCCGGCAAGACACTCCGCCAGCACCTCCACTTTCTGATTCAATCGCAGGTGCTTATCGATGATACAATGATCCTTGTCTTTAACCTTGCAGTAGCCGCTCTTCACATGAATCCCGGTCGGGCGGAAATTCTGCTCCAACACCCGAATGTCCAGCTTTTCCGCTAATTCCTTCAATTCGCGATATAATTGCTCAGGCTTCATTTAAATAGCGACCGCCTCAATCGTCAAATCGTCTATCGAAGCCATCTCGTAATGCAAGCGCTCGAAGCCGATCACCTTGCCATCTTTATCCTTTATCAAAATAACCTCTTGCCCGGTTTCCTCAGCGATGAACTCGTTTTCGGGATTGTCAAACCAAACGGTCAACGTTTTGGCTTCCGCATCAAAATATATTTTCAACGCTGCCATACCTTCGCTCCTTTTACGATCTGCACCAATGAAAGCGAGCCGTTAGGGAATGAACCATAGGATGTGCTGACGAAGGAAGCGCATCGTTTTCGATCCCGATTGCGATCCCGATTTCGATTTGGATTCGATAACACCGCTACCCGATCTCCCGCGGGTGGCACTGGCAACTAGTTGCCAGTGTTGCGCAGCAACAGGAGGTCATGAGCATCACTCCCGCCACCGGCAAGGATTTCTACATGCGATTGCCCTGTGCAAAATGCTATATACAATTGACATATAGCATTGTTGGAACTAAAATCACTAAAACAACTTGGTCAATAAATGGAGGGTAAACTGATGCCAAATCAAGGTTCTGTATTTACAAACAATCGAACACAAGCAGTCCGGCTCCCAGCGGACATGCGCTTCCCCAAAGGAGTGAAAAAAGTTTTTGTACGATCCGTCGGCAAGGAGCGCATCATCTCGCCGGTGGAAAACCTTTGGGATAGCTTCTTTATATCCGAAAACAGGGTGACCGATGATTTTCTGACTGAACGCGCAGAGCAAACACAATCTGACAGGGAGCCCTTTTAATGCTCAAATATTTGCTCGATACCAACATTGTAATTAAGGAACCCCCATCGGTGTCAATGATCTGCATATCGCAGCCCATGCACGTAGCGAAGGTCTGATCCTTGTAACCAACAACTTGCGGGAATTTGAAAGAGTATCCGCTCTAAGAACAGAAAACTGGGTATAGTCTTATCATTGCCTGTGCCCCCTACCCAATCTCCCGCCGCACCACCTCCGCAATATCCTTGCACAATTGTTCCGTCCGTTCCCGCGTCGGCCCTTCCACCATCACCCGGCACATGTTCTGGGTACCTGAATAACGCACCAGAACACGCCCCTGGTCGCCCAACGCCGTTTCCACCGCCGTGATGGCCTCCGCGATGGCCGGCACGCCCTCCAAATCCGGCTTTTCGCGCACATCCACATTGATCAGCACCTGGGGATAGACCGTCATGATGGCGGCCAACTCGGACAGCGGACGCCCCGCATCCCGCACGGCGCCCAGCAGTCGCAGCGCCGCCACCAACCCGTCGCCGGTGGTGTGCACGTCCCGAAAAATCAAGTGCCCCGAATCCTCGCCGCCCAACACCGCCCCTTCGCGCACCATGGCCTGCATCACGTAACGATCGCCGACCCCTGTGGTCACCACCCGGATACCATGCCCCTGCATCGCCTGGTGAAACCCGGTGTTGCTCATCACCGTGGCCACCACCAGATCCCCGGCCAGGGCGCCCTTCTCCTTCAAATGCCGGGCACAGACGGCCATGATCTGGTCGCCGCTGAGCACCCGACCCGTTTCATCCACCACGATCAAGCGGTCACCGTCGCCGTCGAAGGCCAATCCCGCATCGGCGCCCTGCTCTTTGACGGCCCGGGCCAGGGCATCGGGGTGCTGCGAGCCGCAGTCGGCATTGATATTCATGCCGTCCGGCGTGCAAAACAGCGGCGTCACCCGGGCGCCAAGCCGCTGAAACAATTCCGGCGCCACCCGGAAAGTCGCCCCGTTGGCGCAATCCAGCACAATGCGCATTCCCTCCAGCGAAAGGTCGCCGGCGACCGCCGACAAAAAATCCAAATAACAACCATCCGGATCCGCAATGCCGCGCAGCCGCCCGACGCCGAAATCAGCGGTTTCGACGGGGCCACGACAACCATTCAACACCAGGGATTCGATCCGCTCCTCTTCCGCATCGGCAAGCTTGAACCCGCCGCCGTCAAACACCTTGATACCATTGTCCTCAAATGGATTATGCGAAGCGGAAATCACCACCCCCGCAAGCGCACCGTTGTCCGCGGCCAAACGCGCGATGCCCGGCGTCGGCAACACCCCGGCCAGGGCCACGTCCATCCCCGCCGCGCAAACCCCGGCGGCTACGGCCTGGGCCAGCATGTCGCCTGAAAGGCGCGTGTCCTGGCCGATCACCACCAGTCCCTTACTAGACCCGGTGTTGCCCTTCGCCCCACCGAAATGCACCCCGATCGCCCGCCCCACGGCCAAAGCGGTGGGAGCATCCATCGGATAGCGATTGGCCACGCCCCGAATACCGTCCGTACCGAATAGTTTCGTCATCTACTTGGTCATCTACCTGTCGACTCAGCCTATCGCGTCAAAAGAGTTGCCGTCTCCGCCACCCGCTCAACAATGCCGTTCAACCATTGTGTCCCCGCATCGGCCAACGCTCGGTCCAGGCCGCCGATCACCGCCAGATAATCCTTGCCCCGCTCACTGATTTGATGCGCCACCTGCTCCAGAAAACGGTCCCGCACCGCTCCATCACCCTCGAACGGTTGCAGCGCGATCAGCCGCTCCCGCAGCTCCGACCAACCATCGGCGAAACGCCCGGCCACCCCGTCCGCCGCCGCGCCGGCCAACTTGTCCCGCAGGCGCCCCAACTGCCCGATTCGCTCGTCGATGCCGTTTTGCAAGGTCTCCTGCAACCCTTCCAGCAGCGGCGCCGGCAACCCATTCCCCACGAACAACCGCCGCACATGGGCATACCACTGTCCCAAGGCATACAGGTTGCCGATATAATGGAAATTGTTATCCAGAATCCGCTTGAGCCCCAGAAAATTGCCCGTTACATAAGGAATGCTACCGCTGCGGCTTTTGCCGCCCAGGACCAAGTGGTTTTCCTTCAATTGATCGTGCCGGCAGATAATTCCCGCCGCCGTCACCGTGCCGTAGGCCAACCGGCAAGGCCCCACCAGCCCCCCCTGCCCTCCCAGGAAAACAGGGGAGCGGTTGAGCATCACACCGCCCGGCACATCCCCGATCAACGAAGGCGTTGCCTTGTCCTGGTTGGGCGTGAAGTTGAAATGAATATACGAACTGCCCACCTCGCTGTGGTTGTCGCGCCCCGTGCCGCCGGCCATCAGGCAATCGCAGAAATTGATCAAACTACCCAGGGTCACATAGGGGAACAGAATGGTCTGTTTGAGCCCCACCGTGTGGGCCACACTCGCCTGTTCCTCCAAAATAGTGCCCTGGCGTACATGGGCCCCCAGCCCGCAGGAGGCCTTGGCCAGAAACACCGCGTCGGCAAAATAACCGCCCTTCAAAGCCGCCCCCGGCCCCACGTAACAGTTCTCCACCGTGGCCGGCCCCTCGCTGCCGATCCGCGCCCCGGACGTAACAAAGGTTCGCGCACCGGAAATGCGGCTGCCCGGATGCAACACCACCCCATCGCCGGAAATGCGGTCCAACGCCACATCGTCGCCGATCACCACCGCCCCGGGGTCGGGCATCGCAACACCCTTATGCAACAATTGTTCAATACGGTCCATGGGCCCCCTATTCAGCAATATCGCGACATCTGCGGACAACGATTTCCTCAAACCCTTCCCACTTGCCCACAACGCTCGCAAGCCCTTTGCGTTCCTCATGCTGCTCAACGATGCCCAGGTCATCAACACTCACCAAGGCAGCAACCGGTTTGTTACGCCGCATAATCACATACTGCTCATTCCCGTATGCACATTTGGATAGTATGGCCGAAAGATTCGCTCTTGCTTCGGTAACGGAGATTTTAATCATCAATACCTCCCCTAAGCGGCACATCTTTAAGACTAATTTGAAACTTCTTCATAAACAACCCATGCGTTCGGCAAAAATCTTCTGCCGCCGAATGGGATGCCTTGTTGGCGCCCTCTGCATCGTTGAAGGATACCAAGACCCCGGCCACGCCATGTTGTTCCCGAATCCGATCCATCTCTTCAAATGCGCCCAGAATCGGATAGCCCTGAATCTTTTTACCATTTTTAAGGGTGTCGTCATCCACGAACCCCACCGGCTTGACGCCCAACCGCGGATTGTTCAGGATCTCGCGCAGCAACAACTCCCCTGCCCTGCCCGCGCCGTAGATCACCACCCGGTCTCCTGCCAGCGTCTGGCGGTTGCGCGTTTCGATGAAAAAGCGGAAGGAACCGCGCACCCCCAGCAACAAGCCCGTGGTCAGCATCCAGTCGATGACAAAGATGCCCTTGGAAAAATCCTGGAAACGGTAAATGAAAGTGACCGCCGCCACCGACAGCAAGGTGCCCATCGCCGAGGCCCGTCCCACAAGGAACACATCGCTGGTGCTCAAATACCCCCAGAGACCACGATAGACCCCCATGGCCAGGAACACCACCATTTTACAACCGATCACCGCCGGCAGCGAACTGAGAAACACAGGGAAATAAAGGGAGAACTCCACCCCGCTGAAGCGCAGCCGATAGGCCAGGTAATAGGAGAAGGCCACCAGCACCAGGTCGAAAAGGACAAAGAGCAGTTGCCGTTTATAAGTCAGCTCCAGCAGCACCGGCGTGAAGGTCCGGTCTCGCAATGCCGAGAACTCCTTCTCCGGATAGACCCGCAACTGGCTCAGGTAAATTCCCATCAACACCACGGCCGTCACCACCGGCAGGATGACCGCCGGCGATGTCAGGGTGTCGCTGCGGCTGACGAACACGGCCGCCAACCCTGCAACCATTCCTGTTCCATACAGAAACAGCACAGCGCTCTTTTCCGAAAACCCCATCAACACCAAACGATGGGAGGTGTGATCCCGTCCTCCCGTGGACGCCTTGCGTCCGCTCAACAGGCGAATCACTGTCACCAGGGTGGTATCCAGAATGGGCACCAGCAGCATGAGCACCGGAATGGCGAACCGGGCCAGCGGCGTCGCGGACGGCACCGAGGCATAACACAGCACCAGCACACTCACGCTGAAACCGATCACCAGGCTGCCGCAATCGCCCATGAAAATCTTGGCCGGATTGAAATTGTAAATCAAAAAGCCACCCATGGCACCCGCCAACACCAAGGCGATCAACATCGGCTCCCGCGCCAGTGGCGCAAAAAGAAACGCCAGGGCCAAACATGCCACTGTTCCCACACCGGCGCACAGACCGTCCATGTTGTCGATCAGGTTGAAGGCATTGGTGATGCCCACCACCCACAACAGGGTGACCATGGTGTCGCCGGTCAAGGAGTGGAACCAGTTCAACCGAAACCCAAGAAAGACCACCCAGGCCGCCGCGATGATCTGGCCGATGAGTTTGTTGTGGGGTTTTAAACTGCGAAAATCATCGAAGAGCCCGACGAGAAACAGAAACGAAGCGCCCACCAGGATCACCGCTCCGGCGGACGGCACCCCCTGGGCACCATCGGTTCGAAACACATGCCCGACCAGCGAACCGAAATCGGCCATCAACGCCAGCCCAACGGCCATGGCACCGAAAATGGCGATACCGCCCATCAAGGCGGTCGGCTTCTTGTGCCACCGGTCCGACGACGGCTGCGCTACCCAGCCATAACGCAGCGCCGCCCACCGCACCACGGGCGTACCCGCCGCCGCCAACGCCAGGGAGAAAAGAAACAGCAGAGTTGGATTGTCGATCATTGGCTTTCAGCAATCAGCAGCTATCCGTTGGATAAAAACGTTCATCTACAGAAACAACGCTGACACCAGCGCTTCAAGCCCCATCCGGCCGTTTGCGCATATAACTGACCACCCGGGTCAATATCGCATCCAGGTCGTTTTTCGGATCGAACCCGATCAACTTGCGAATCTTGTCCACCCCCGGCACCCGCCGCTGCATATCCTCAAAATCCTTGCCGAAGGCCTCATCATAGGGAATCAACTTCAGTTCCGACGACGAACCGGTCAACGCCACGATCCGTTTGGCCAGCTCCAGAATCGATACCTCCTCGATGCCGCCGACATTGAACACCTCGCCGAAGGCCCCCTCGTTTTCCACCATGCGCTGAAACGCCCACACCACGTCCTTCACATCGGTAAAGGTGCGCGTCTGGCTCCCGTCCCCGTAAATCGTCAGCGGCTCGTTGCGCAGCGCCTGCCCCACCAACCGCGGGATCACCATTCCATACGTCCCCGTCTGCCGCGGCCCCACCGTGTTGAACAACCGGGCGACGGTCACCTGCAATCCGGTGGTCCGAAAATAGGCCAAGGACATGAACTCGTCCATCAGCTTGGAGGCCGCATAGCTCCAGCGGAACTTGCTCGAAGGCCCGTAAATGATATTGTCCGTCTCCACCAGCGGCGCATGGGTGTGCTTGCCGTACACCTCCGACGTGGAAGCGATCAGCACCCGTTTCTTGAACTTGTTGCACAGCTCCAGCACGATCTCCGTGCCTTGGATGTTGGTGGTGATCGACTCCATGGGATTGTTCAGAATATACTCCACCCCCACCGCTGCCGCCAGATGGTGCACCACATCGCAGGTACCCACCAGCTCCAACATCACCTCACGGTTCATGATGGTGTCGATGTGCACAAAAAACCGCTTCGAATAGCCGCCTTTTTCTTTCAGGTGGGCGATATTGTCCAGGGAACCTGTGGAGAGATCGTCGATGATATAGACCTCGTCCCCGTTGGCCAGATAGGCCTCCGCCAAATGGGACCCGATGAACCCGGCGCCGCCGGTGATCAAAACTCGCATGATTTCGCTCCGTGGTGGTTAATTACAAATTTTTTGAATCTATTTTGAATGTTATGCATGAAAACAAACTTCTTAGCCTAAGGCGGCATACATGGCAATGAAAAGCCCCCTCAAGGCAACCATCTTTCTCGCCACATTTCCCACATCAGCAATGTCCAGAGGCGATACTGGTAGTTGTACCGGCCGCTCAGGTGCGCATCCATCGTCTTTTCCACCATGGTCGGGTCGAAGCGGTGCTCCGACGCAATACGGGCGTGGGACAAATAGTCTGTCAACATAGACTTGAGCTTCGTCCTCAACCATTGGTCGATAGGTGCGGCGAACCCCATTTTTGGCCGCTCGAAAAGTTCAGAAGGGACATAACGGGTCAGGAGTTTTTTCAAAATGTGTTTTCCTGACCCGTTTCGGTACTTGAGATGGTTCGGAATGGTCGCGGCATGTGCCACAGCCCGCCGATCCAACAAGGGCACCCGCACTTCCAGGCCGAATGCCATGCTGGCCCGATCCACCTTGGTCAACATGGCATCCGGCAAGTAGGTCTGCTGATCCACCCACATTAACCTGGAAAGCTCCGGCAAATCAGGCGGATGATCGAAGGCGGATTCGAATCCGCCCAATGGTGGTGTCCGGCGCGCAAGCCGAGCCAATTCCTTCCTGCCCCACACACAGATAGTTGCCCGGTAAATTTCGGACAGCGGGGCAAATGTCAGAATGTCTCCTAATTTACGCCATTTTTCAGCAAAATTGGCTACCTGGAATCTTCGTGGCAAACAGTCGCGAATTCTGAGGTAACCGGTTTCCAGCCAGGGAGCGGGCAATCCGCTGACCGCTGCCGCCAGAAGGCGTCGACTACCTGGCGGTAGCGCCGCCAGCCAACGGGAAACAACGCCGGTCATCCAGTAGCGCATATAACCCGCATATTGCTCATCGCCGCCGTCTCCGGACAGTGCAACCTTCACCTGTCCCCGTGTGAGCCTGCACACTATCGCGCTCGGAACTGCCGAAGCGTCTGCGAACGGCTCATCATATATTTCAGGTAGGCGCGGAATGATCTCCAGCGCCTCATCCGGAGTGACATACAACTTTGTGTGATGCGTGCCTAAGGTAGCAGCGATCCTCTCGGCCCAGGGCGACTCATCGTACCCGCGTGCATCGAACCCGATGCTAAAGGTGCGTACCGGCGCCGCACTGATTTTTTGCATCAAGGCCACCACCAGCGATGAATCGATCCCGCCACTCAACAGCGCTCCCAGAGGTACGTCGCTCACCATTTGGTCGTTCACTGCACGTGTCAGCACATCATCAAGGCTATCCAAAACCGCCTCTTCCATTGGCTCCGTCGAGAAATTTCCGTCCGGCTCTTCGGTCGGTGGAGGCAAGTGCCAGAATTTCTTGCTGACCTCCCCCGCACTGCCCCAAATCATATAGGTTCCCGGCTGCAGTTTCCATGTGTTCTTAAAAACGGTGCGCGGGGTCGGTATATACTGGTAGTGCAACAAGAGAGACACAGCGTCTTCATCTACATCCCGGTCAAAGGCATTAAAGGCCATGATGGCCTTTAACTCGGAAGCAAAAAGGAGCTGATCGTCCTTTTTGTAAAAGTATAACGGTTTGATCCCTAAAGGATCACGCGCCAATACGAGATGCCGTTTCCTGCCGTCCCAGATGGCCAAAGCGAACATCCCTTCAAATTTCCCAAAACAACCTACACCCCATGCAATATAGGCTTCCAAGACCACTTCCGTATCGCTATTGCCACGGAAAACATGTCCCAGCGCAGACAATTCGGCGCGGATTTCCTTAAAATTGTATACCTCGCCGTTGTAGACCACCCAAACTCGTCTGTCCGCGTCGCTCATAGGCTGGCGCCCGGCATCGGATAGGTCGATGATGGATAGACGCCGATGCCCCAGACCGATGCCGCTGCTTGAATCCATGAAAATTCCCGCATCGTCGGGTCCGCGATGTTTAAGCGCATCGCGTGCAGTCAGGAGATCCCGGGATAATGAAACAAAATCATTTCTGGAAAAAAAACCAACAATTCCACACATATTTTTATTCTATCGTTTCGCTGCTGCTGTTAGTATTTCGGCGAGCAAAGGACCCACGCGCGACAACGCAAATTCGCGCATCACTTTTTCCCGAGCCTTCCTACCCATCTTTTCACGCAATTCGCGGTTCGCCGCAAGCAATCGTAAACAGCTGACCCATTCATCCTGGGTTCGTGCATGATAACCGTGGACACCGTGTTGCACGATCGTTTGGTTTATCCCCACGGGGGAGGCTACTACAGGAACACCGCAAGCCATGCATTGAATGAGTTTGTATCCGCATTTACCCCTTTCAAAGGAATTGTCCGGCAAGGGCATAATCCCCACATCGAACTTTTGAATGGACTCAACTTCTGTTTCTTCCGACCATTGAACGATTTCAGACGAAATACCACGCAAAGCAGAATTTGAGGCGCCAACGAGCACCAATCGAAGGCGATCCTCGCGAACAACGATCTCGAGTGCACCTCTGATGTTTTCCAGATATCTCTGGGTTATGGGTGACCCTATCCAACCAATGCAGAAATCCCGATCAGGTTTAGATCGAAATCCATAGCGCATCGTATCCACAACAGTGGGTATGATTTGAATGCAATCAGCACCCGCCCTTTCAGCGTAGTCGGCCAAGTAAGTGTTCCCAACGGTTACCAATTTTGCGCTATGCATTATCCATCCGATTTTTTTCCCCAGAATTTTACGGATGAAACGTCTGTGGTGTTGGTCGTAGAGATGGAAAACGGCATCATCATAATCCACCACGAATGGTCGATTGATTTTATTCAAGAGTTTTACGTCCACTCCCGGTATCCAAGGAAAAAGCTCTTTCTCGATCCAGATCAAATCCGTGTCGTCGATCTTGTTTAGAAGTCTTAAACGGTTCCAATACCCGAAAAACAAGTCAAAAAGTGGCCTCTGACCGGCTGAGAAAAGCTTGCGTATATAATCAGACCCGACTAAAGGTTGAACCTGTACGGAGATTCCCGCGGATTGTAAATAGGGAAGAAATTGAAAAAGCCGCAACCTGCTGCTTGGGCCGATTCTGGGATACTTTGGAAGGGCGAGTAGCTTCATCAAAAAATGATTCTGATTTTAAAAGGTTTCAGGCAGATTTTGCCCATCCACCCACAAGCGTTGCAAACCCTCAAATTTCATAACCGTTCCAATTCAAAGTGGATTTCATAGCAAGGAATCAGCCAGCATAGGTTTTCTTCATAAAACTCCATGGAATAACTGCTCACATTCACTATGGCCTGGATAATTCTTTTCAGCGCCCATCTCCCGTAGAAGGGACGTGGTGATTTGAAGATCAGCTTTGTTTTCTTGATTTCGAAACATATCGTATTTTTATAGTCTGGACACTTTCGGGAAAAGATAAATTCCCGTGCAAAATAAGAAAAAGTATACAACCCAAACGGTTGACGATGTGTTGCATCTGAATAAAAATAAGGATTTGAAAAATGGGGAACCACAACCTCCAGTTTCGCACCGCTCTTCATTATTCTTGCCAGCTGATCCATTATATTGCCAAGATTCATTAAATGTTCGAAACAATGATACGAAAAAACCCCGGATGTGCATTTGTCAGGAAATCGTTTCAGCACATCTTGCAGATCGCCAACGATATCAACGCCTTCATAATCCAAGGCATCAATTCCGATCGCATCCGTGTGTCTCTTTCGATCGCCACATCCCAGCTCCAAAGTTATAGGTTGTCCGTTTTCGTTTCTTTTTCGAATGAAATCCGAAATGTCATGTGTTGTCGGCACGGAGGATTTTCCTGTCGTTGGCTATTTTTTAATCGAAATCAGAAAAGCGATCTCATCGCGGGATAATAGATAGCGCACGGCAAACCACCCAAACAAGGCCATGGTAAAAACGGCACCACCGATACGAACAGGTAACGGTGCAATCACCGCAAACAGACACAACAAAAATAGTGCGAAAAATAGTAGCGTCGCTTTGGGCAACGTTCGCAGCTTGTCGGGTCCAAGTAGTTTTTGAGCCATCATGTACATGAAAAACATATCTATAAAAGCTCGAGCAGCCCATAACAGAGCAGCGCCGTTGATTCCGGCCCACCTTACCACAACAACCAATAAAACGATATAAAGAGGCAGCTGGCAAAGGTGCAAACGGCCGGTCAAGTCAGGACGACCGGCCCCCTGTATTAGGGCATACGGCATCTGACCTAAGCAGATGAAAAACACTCCCACTGCGAGGAATTGGCACACGCGAAAACTTGTTTGGGCAAATTCGATGTTCAACCAAACCGTGAGCAATTCGCCCGCAAAGGCAACCACCAGAAAAACAATTGGGAAAAGAACGATGAAAACATATTTCAGGCTTCTGTCCATCAGATGTGCGCTACGCAGACGATCCACTTGAAATGTTGACGAAAAAGCCGGAAACATAACCCCCATCAGTGCAGCGGAAATCAGTGTCAGCTGTGTGATCGCCTCGCTTGGAGTTGCATAAAATGCAACAGCCGTAACCGATAGAAAAGCGCCAATCAAGAAACGGTCCGCGTAGACGAGCACCGGACTGATGACATTGCTGAGCGTCATCCAACTGCCGAATCGCAGCAGGCGGAAAAAAATGGCGGATTGCATGCCGAAGCCGGAGAGTAAACCTGACACAATACGGAGGCAAAAAAGGAATTGAACGATTACCGCCAGCAGACGCACCACCAGCAAGGCCGCAACAACCACAACCAGGTTGACACTGAAAGGGATCACCGCCAAAGGAGCGGCGAAGGAGAAAATGCCGAGAGGAACGCGCACGGCATTCACCAGATCGAAGCGCTGGTACGCCTCCAAAACACCGCGGAAACCCACACTTGCCATCACCAGCGGGACAAAAAGGGTCAGCATCAGAAACGTGGCGCGGGCTTCGCCCTGCAACTGCAAGGGAATATTCAGCCACTCCTGCACAATCTTGCCGCTGAACAAACCCAGCAAAAGACTCATCCCGATGGACAGCAGCACCATGGCCGACAGGGCCGTCCAGATCATTGCCGGGATATCTTCGACGGCCCCCTGCCCCAGCTTTTCGGCCACAAGCTTGGTCAGTGCCCTGCCCAGACCCATATCCAGGAGGCTCAAATAACCGATCAACACCCACGTCAGCGTCAAAATGCCAAAGCGATCCGTGCCCAAGGCCTCAACGATCAGGGGAATGGCAAACAGCGCCACCAGGGCCGGCGCGCCGAAACCCACCAGGTTCAGCAGCGTGTTTTTGGCCAACAGGGGCGAACGCGTTAAAGAGGCGCCCGTTATCGCTTCAGGAGGTCTTTTCAAAAGCGCACAATCAATCGCCCTTGTTGCCGATCAGCTGTTCGTAAAGCGCCTCGATATCCCGCACCAATCGCTGCTCGGAATAGGTTTCCGCCACAAATCGGCGTGCATGCTGCGTTCGCGTCGCACGCAACTCTTCATTGCCGTTGATCAAAAATCGCAACCC
Source organism: Desulfatitalea alkaliphila (assembly GCF_022968795.1). Taxonomy (GTDB): domain Bacteria; phylum Desulfobacterota; class Desulfobacteria; order Desulfobacterales; family Desulfosarcinaceae; genus Desulfatitalea; species Desulfatitalea alkaliphila. The sequence continues at coordinate 11,778 of NZ_JALJRB010000027.1, read as the reverse complement.
CTCCGCGAAAGCTGCCGGATCGCTGTTGGCGCACATGATCCCGCGCCGGCAGACCGCGAAGCCTTTGCGCCGGCCGTTTTCGGGCAAAGGCTTACCCATCAGATCCTGGACCCCGCCCGCCTTGGTGGTGATCACCGGCACCCCCGCCGCCATGGCCTCGATGATGGAAACCGGTGTTCCTTCGTTAATGGAAGTAAGCGCCAATACATCCAGATCGGCGTAAACCCTATCGACCTCTCGGGTCCAACCGCAAAAAAACACGCTGAGGCCGATGCCCAGGTCCCGGGCATAGGTTTCCAGTGCCCGTCTCAGTTCGCCATCCCCTATAACGGCGAACTGTACCGGCGGATGATTCCGGGCCGACAAAACATCTCTTGCCGCTTCCAAAAACAGGTGATGGTTTTTGATGGGCACCAAACGCCCCACAATACCCACCAGGATCGACGATTCGTCCAGCCCATGCATTTTTCGGAAAGCACCCTTGCCGTGACGCGCCTTGGCGTGAAAAAAAGGCGACAGGTCGAACCCAAGGGGAATCACCTTCACCTGACCGGCCTTTGCGATGGCATACCTATCGACCAACTCCCACTTTTGGGTGGGACTGATGGCGACGATGGTGTCGGTGAAGCCCGCCAGGAACCGTTCAATGATCGTGAACATCCTTGACTTGACCGGGCTGAAGTATCCCTCGAGCACATTGCCGTGAAAGGTGTGCACCAGGGCCAGTGATCTACCCGTCAGCTTCATATAGGCAATGGCCGCAAGTCGGCCGATGGCGCCGGCTTTGGCGGTGTGGGTGTGAAGAATGTGCGGTTTGTGGCGCCGTATAAGCCCGAACAACCGGAAAAGCGCCACCAGATCCTTGAGGGGACGGATCTCGCGTTGCAACTGCGCAATGGGATGCACCGCACCGTTGCAACCGTGCAGCAAGAAGGCCATGCTCCCCTCTCCCGCCGAAATCGAGCCATGGGTCAAGCGCGAATCAAAGCGCTGTTGATTCAGCCTGCGGGTGAGCAAGGCCACATGGATGGAAGGGCCGCCGATGTTCAGACGGGATATGATGCGCAACACCCGGATGCGGTGGTCGTTCCCGGGCGGCTGTTGCCGCGCATTGCGCGCCGGAGGCCGTTGTCCCCTTTGCATATCGGCGACCTGCCGGACCAAATTCAAAAGAACCACAAAAAAACAGCGCATCGCCAAAGCCCAGAACGCCAACGGCACCAGCAGCCGGGAAACGCCTGTCGCATGTTTGTCGAACAACTTATAACAACTGTGATGAAAGTGACAGACCGACTTGATCGGCTTGGTGCTGCTGCTCATGCCCACGATGTGAATCATTTCCGCCCCGGGATAATAAACGATGCGCCACCCGGCTTCATGTATCCGCTTGCACAGATCGGTATCTTCCCAGTAGAGGAAAAAACGATTGTCAAAACCACCCACCGCATCGAACGCTGCCCGCCGAACGACCATGCAGGCGCCGGAAACCCAGTCCACAACCATCGGATACCGGCTTTCCGCGTCGAAGCACATGAACTCCTTGCGGGAGACCCGGTTGTTGGGAAAAAAGCGCGTCAAAGGCGACTTGCGGCCGAAGGCATAACTCCAGGCGGTGGGGAAACGTCTGGCCGACCCCTGGATACTGCCGTCCGCATCGAAAACCCTGGGTCCCACCACCCCCACATCGGGATGTGTCTCCAAAAATTCGACCACCTTACCGAAAAAGTGGTTCACAATGACCGTATCCGGATTCATGATCACGGCGTAGTCCGACCGGCATTCCGCCATACCCAAATTCACCGCCCGGGAATACCCCAAATTACGTTTGCTCAACACCAAACGCACCTCCGGATGATGGCCCACGATTCTATCAGGACCGTCCTGGGAGGCATTGTCCACCACCACGATACGGGAAACCAACCCCGCACCGTTGCGCTTGATGCTCTCTATCGCCCGAACAGCACAATCCGTGCTGTTATGGTTAACCATTACAATATCCATGGTACCCGCGATCACCTGTTTGAATGTCTGCTGTTACAAAGCACAACGGTCATCATTTACCGCAAAGCCCGGCCCGACTCCACTGCAGCGCTCATCACCCGTCGCGAAGGACGCGGCGCAAGGTTGATAAACCCAAGGAGGACGTGCTAAATCCTTACCCAACGACTTCACCGCGCGGTGTCCCACCCGGCATCGCGCACAACGAAAGTGCCGCCACCCGATGCACCAACCCTTTGCTTGCATTGTCGTCACCTACCATCCGGACCGCCAAGCGCTCCGCAACCTTGCGCACCTCGCCGCTTGGTGCGATCTGCTCGTGGTGGTGGACAACACCCCCATGGAAGCGCGGCCCCGTTTCTGCCGTTGGGACAACAGCCTGCTGATCCTCAACGACCAAAACATAGGCCTGGCCGCCGCTCTCAATCAGGGCATTCGCCTGGCCGGCCAACAGGGACTGGACAACATCTTCCTGTTCGATCAAGATTCCCGGGTGGACCGCGCCTTTTTTACAGAAATGCTGGCCTTCAGGCAGCGCATCGACCGGCGAACCGACCGTTGCGCCCTCTATGTACCCCAATTCTTCGACCGCAACTGCCAAAGCCTCACCCGGTTTCCGCAAATCCGCAAATATCGCTTCGGTCACCACTCCCGCCCCGATGCCCGCGGCGCCCTGCTGGGCACGGGCATCATCGCCATCACCTCCGGCAGTCTCCTGCCCTACTCGCGCTACCAGGAAATCGGCCCCTTTCCGGAAGCGTACTTCATCGATTTCATCGACAATGAATACTGCTTGCGCATGGCCGGCAAGCATCTTCAAGTCGCCGTCAATTACAATGCGGTGCTCAACCACGCCATCGGCCACCGCTCGCAGCACAAATGGCTCGGGTTGACCCTCAAGCCCAACAACCATCCGCCGGTCCGCCGCTATTACATCGCCCGCAACGGCATCCGAACTGCATTGCAGCACTTCAGGCCATTTCCCGCTTTCAGCGCCTTGATAGCGCTGCGCCTGATCCACGAAGCGCTCACTATCATCATTTACGAAAACAGAAAACATAAAAAAATTAGGGCCATGCTCCTCGGGGTGCTGGATGGCCTCACCGGCCGCATGGGGCCGTGTACCCGCGCCGCCATCACCTGACCCTCGGTTGCAAGGCCCTGTCGCCTCGACCGTTGAAGCGTTTTCTTATCTCTTGTGCCGGTTCCAGGCGGTCGCCACCATCATCTCCAACGCTTCATAACGTGGCTTCCAACCCAGCTCTGCTTTAATCTTTGTGCAATCCGCCACCAGCACCGCCGGATCGCCGGGTCGCGCCTTTTCGAAACGCACCGGTATGGGGCATCCTGTAACCGCCCGTGCCGCCGCCACCACTTCCATAACCGAATATCCGCGACTATTCCCGACATTATAGATCAGTCCCCGAGAGCCATCCATCAGGGCCTGGAGCACCAGCACATGGGCCCAAGCCAGATCGTTGACATGCACATAGTCCCGAATGCAGGTCCCGTCCGGCGTGTCATGCTCCTGGCCGAATACTGAAAATGCGCCCTCCAGGCCCGCGGCAACGCCCAGCAGCCGAGGGATGATGTGGGTCTCAGGATCATGCATCTCGCCGATCACTCCCGACGGATCGGCACCCGCCGCATTGAAATAGCGTAAACACCCGAAACCCAAATCATGCGCCTGCGCACAATCCTGTAGCAATCGCTCCACTGTCAGCTTGGTCGCGCCATACGGACTGGTCGGCAAACACCGGTGGGACTCATCAATGGGCAATTGGAGCGGCTCCCCGTAAACCGCCGCACTGGAAGAGAAAATGAAACGGCGCACCCCGTGCCGCAGTGCAGTATCCAGCAATACCATAGTGCCGCCCACATTGTTCTGGTAATAGCGCATCGGATACGCCACAGACTCGCCAACCTGGGAAAAGGCGGCAAAATGCAGGATCGCATCAAAGCGTCCAGCGGCGAAAAGATCTTCCAGTAAAGGTACGTCACCCGTTGCGCCCTGAACAAAAGTCCCCCAATGCACCAGTTCCCGAAACCCGGTGGACAAATCATCCAGAACCGTCACCCGGCACCCCAGAGCGTCAAGCAATTTGACCACATGCGACCCGATATACCCCGCGCCGCCCGTTACAAGGATACGCAAACCCCTCATTGAAAATCCTCAAACCACCTGATTTCGAATTCCCATCCCGATCCAAGATGCGTTGTGCTCAGCCAGGGACGGCATTACCGGCTTCGTTCTCCACAAACCTTGCCTAATAGGTCCGTTGCAACCCTTCTTCCAGCCCGATTCGCGCCTTCTTCCATCCTTCCGAAAGGGCACTCAATGCTGGGTTGATAGTGTAAAAAACTTGCCCCACCATTCTGAATTTTCAGATAAAGTGCTACGGTTTGATCTACCATTTGTTCCAATGAAAAGAATTGTTTCACCCTGGAAATCCCGCCCTCACCATATTGTTCGCATATGTCCGGATTGCATAATAAATGGTTGACGGCTTCTGCAAGTGCATCCGGATTGTTCGGCGGGATGACAAGGCCTGTTTTCTCGTGGGCGTTTACAAAACTCGTGCCTGTCCCGAGTTCGGTGGACACGACCGGTTTGCCGCAAGCCATTGCCTCCAATTGAACAATGCCGAAAGCCTCGCTGCGTTCAACGGACGGCAACACAAAGACATCACAAGCGTGGAAATAGTCGGCAAGCGTTTCGTCATTCAGCTCGCCCAACACCTCCACATTGGCCGGCAACCCGTGCGGCCCAAGCGAATTGATAACCTGTTCATCATTGTGATCCGCGCCCACGACGAGCAGCTTGGCATCGATTTTCTGCATGGCTTCCATCAGCACATGCAATCCCTTGTAATATCTGGATCTGCCAACGAACAAAACAAGCCGCTCGCCGTGCTTCCGGCGCAGATGGACAGTACGAGAAAGTCTGTCGAAATTGTTGTTAAAGTTATTCAAATCGATCCCCAGCGGGATGATCGCACACTTGTCCTTGTACTTACACAAAACTTTGGATGTTTGATAATATTGTGGCGATGTGACGATAATGACATTCGCTTTCTTAAGAAAATTCCGCATGAACGGCGCGTACAGTTCTTTCAGATAGACCTGTCGTACAATATCACTGTGATAAGTCACCACAACTTTCTTCTTCAAACCGGATACCAGATAGGAAAATTCCGCCGTCGGATTTGGAAAGTGAAAGTGGAGTATATCGGCATTCGAAGCAAGTTTTCTAATCCAGAAAGGCATGCTGAAATTCAGTGGCGCGGACGACAGACGCCCCAATTGGGGCACCTTATACACATTGATCCCTTCGCAGCAATCCATCTCCATGCGCCTGCTCGTGTTCGAGACCAAAACTTCAACCTCGATCCACCTGCTCCGCAAGCCATTGGAAAGCAAGTTGACATGTTTTTCAATTCCGCCTTTAACCGGTGGATAATAATCCTTATATATTTGCAATACCTTCATTGTTCCCCCGCATTCAAAGTTGGGTTGATGTCCTTCAAGCATTCAATGCGGCTTGGTATGCGGCAATCGTTTCATTGGTACAGCGTTGCCAACTGAAGTGCCCTGCCCTGGCGAGCCCTTTTTCAACAGCCCTGGTCCTCCACCCCTCGTCTTTCAAACCGACCCCGATCAATCGGGATAATCTTTCCACATCTTTTGCATCGCACATCGCGGCTGCATCTCCCACGACCTCAGGCAGTGATGCCGCGTTGGAACACACCACCGGCACACCGGAAGCCATCGCTTCCAGTACGGGAAGGCCAAAACCTTCATACAGCGAAGGAAATACGAACAATCGCGCGCCTGCGAAAAGGAACGGCAAATCATGGGCAGGCACGAACCCCAGGTAACGTGCCCATCCCGCCTGCGCTGTAGCGGTCAAACGCGCATGCAGAGCATCGCTGTTCCAACCTTGGTATCCTGTCAAAATCAACGGCCATCTTCGCCTGATGTCCACCGGCAGCATCATGTACGCATCCAATAAAAGATCGATGTTCTTGCGAGGCTCTATTGTGCCCGCGAATAGGCAATACCCGCCTGCCGTCAAGCCGTATTTCTTCAGACGGCGATTCGTTTCCACGGGCCGCCGCGGATGGAAGGCTGCCTCGGCGGCCAACGGTACGGCATGGATCTTTTCCAGCGGCCAGTTAAAATAATCGGCGACCTCCCTTCGAGTGTATTCTGAATCGGTAATCAACACCTTGGCCCGCTGGAGGGACAATTCGATCTCGGGTAACATGAAACGAATGCGTTCCGCAGGATGGCACTCGGGCCAAAGGCATGGCGATAAATCATGAATCGTCACAACGCTGGTCCCTTTGAAGGGGGGAAGGTAATAATTGGGACCGTGAAAAACATAATCCTCCATGCCCCTCAAAACGCGCGCTTTCAAACGGGGCGCCACCCTGCGGTACAGGGAAACAATGGCCCTGCTCTTTGCCAACATCCGGCGCAAGCCTGCCCTATGTTCGGCGGAAGAGTTCTCTGATGGTTCCGTCAGTGTGTCGGACAAACGCCCACCCCTCAAAAAACGAAGACTGGCCACCTCACCACTTAAAGCCAGTCCCTTCGCCAATTCATACGTATATCGACCGATACCGGTCAGAGGGAATTTAATCGGATCGACGGAAAGCACTACTTTCAATAGGCATCCACCTCGGTCAGCATCCAACGCAGGGTCTCCTCCAAAGGCGGGCTGTCCCAATCGCCGATGAGCCGACGCAGTTTAGAGGCGTCCCCACATAGCGACCGGACGTCGTTCGCGCGCACAAACGCCGGATTGACTTCCACCCCGGGCTTGTGACCAGTGATCCGTTTCGCCATGGACAAAACATCACGCAGTGAGTGGGTTCTACCGGAACAGATGTTCACGGTCTCACCTTTCGGCCGCACCTCTAATAATCGTCGATAAACTGTCGCCACGGCCCTGACATCGGAAAAATCCCGCCAGACATCCATATTGCCCAACTCGATAACGGATGCCCGCTGACGAAAGTGCTCGACAATCTTGGGCAACAGAAATGATTTTGATTGCCCCACCCCGGTGTAATTAAAGGGCCGTGTTATCACAATCGGCAATCTCTCGAACCATAAGCGTGCCATGTATTCCATCGCCAACTTGCTCAGGGCATAATCATTGGCCGGATTGGGCGGCGTTGTCTCGCTCAACACGCCTTCGGTGCTGTTGCCATAAACATTCGCGCTGCTTGCAAGAATCACGCATTCAGGTTTTTTTTCAACAGCGGCGAGCGCGGCCAACAAATTGCGCGTGCCCATCAAGTTCACTCTGTAGAAATCATCCACCTTGTCGTGACCAACGAATGAGACGGCCGCCAAATGAACAACAGCGTCGGCCCCCACATAACCGACCGCCTCATTAACCGAAGCCGCATGGGTCAGGTCGACGTGGCGGTAGCACGTTTTGCTCGGGCCGGAATGTTCACAGAATCCCCAAACATCCCAGCCGTGTTTTGCAAGTTCAACTTCGACGTAGTGTCCAGTGAAGCCCGTAATTCCAGTAATCAGAACCCTTTTCATAGCTTGGCTTTCAATAACACACTCCTGATTCGTTGCGTCGGATATCGGCCTCGACCATCAACGCGCATAGTTCTTCCAACGTCGTTTCGGCTTCCCAACCCAGTTCCGTCCTGGCCTTTTCAGGGTTGCCGATCAACATATCGACCTCCGCCTGACGGTAAAATTTTGGATTGATTTTAACCAAGGTTCGCCCGCTTGCGCGATCAATTCCTGTCTCGTTGGTACCCTCGCCTTCCCACCTTAGGTCATATCCGGCCACCTTGGCCGCCATGGTTGCAAATTCACGCACCGATTCGGAACGTCCAGTGGCCAGCACATAAGTGTCAGGCTTTTCCGCCTGCAGCATGCGCCACATCCCATCGACATACTCCCGGGCAAATCCCCAGTCCCGCTTTGCATCAAGATTGCCCAGCTCCAATGCATCGAGCTTGCCCAACTTGATTTTAGCGATGCCGTCCGTTACCTTGCGCGTCAGAAACTCCAATCCGCGCAACGGTGACTCATGATTGAAAAGTATGCCGCTGGTGCCGAAAATGCCGTATGCTTCACGATAGTTGATGGTCATCCAGTGCGCATAGAGCTTGGCAACTCCATAGGGGCTGCGGGGGTAAAAGGGTGTTGACTCCTTTTGCGGTATCTCGCGCACCTTGCCGAACATTTCCGAGGTCGAAGCCTGGTAGTATCGGATCTTGGGGTTAACGATCCTTATGGCTTCGAGCAGGTTCACTGCACCTATACCTGTAATTTCACCGGTTGTGATGGGTTGCTCGAAGGATACACCCACGAAGCTCTGTGCGGCAAGGTTGTAAACTTCAGTTGCTTCAGCTTTCTGCAACAATCGGATGCTCGATGACAAATCGGTCAAGTCATATTCCATCAGATGAAGGTTCGGGTGCCCTTGAATCCCCAACTCCTCCATCCGCCAGAAATTGACAGAACTGGTGCGACGGAAGGTGCCATAAACCGAGTATCCTTTTTCGAGTAATAGCGATGTCAAATACGTACCATCCTGACCGGTAATTCCAGTGATAATCGCTTTCGATGCCACTTTTTGCTCCTAAAAAGAATTTTAAATGCATACAAGTTATGATTCCACATTCATGACGAAAAGGAAGTTATGAAAAGCAGTGATAGGCGGCACAGTTTCAATTATTTTTCAGTTCATCATGGATAAGTTTTATGGAAAACAGAGCTATACCTAAAACCCGACCATCGTGACTTCCCTGTAACTCCTTTGGTGATATGGCACTTGGCACCTCAATCATAATACTCTGCGAAGAACCTGCATTAACTAAAGGTATCACAATTTCTTGTGGGTCCGAGCTTCTTACACTAATTAATTTTGCCTCTACGGGACCGATAGACACACCACTGAGTAGAACATCAACAGGTCGAAGTTTAGATGCACCATATACCGCAAATTTGATCTCAACATGGCACTCGGTGAGGTTACATAACTCGGGTATCGGCAACCTTAATTGAGCCGCCTTGCCAGACCAGACATGTTTTTGCTCCAGATCGTACCAACCCGTTGCAAGTACTCGAAGCAAAACTGGAGAACGATCCGCCACGCTCACCGGGTAAATATCGTCGACTGCTGGTCGGCCTTTTACCCAGAGTGTCGGTCCATCCTGGGGGCTCAACGCGGCAGGGTGAACATTTAGACCTTGTTCATCTAAATTTCTGGTGTAACTAAACAATGGGCCATCACATTCTTCGAACCATTTCTCAGCGCTTATACGTTTTAATTCATAGTCAAAAAGCTGAAACCCGAAATCGAACCAGTAAACATGCCGACTGTAGCTATTGATTCCAGAATGATCAAATCCAACGCAAGTTCCTACAGGAAATTTTTCCCTCACAAACAACGCGGCATCCCATTTCTTGCTTGCAATTAGCGCGGCTGCACTATGCCAGCTAATCTGAAGATAACTGGAGTACAGAAACATAGCTAAAACTACTGAGTAACCTAACCGACGCGGCATCCATGCAGCCAATCCAATTAATCCACATCCAGTGGCTAACCAGACCCACAGCCCCTGATCTCTAAACCAAAAATCTTGCCAAAATGCAGAGATGTTGAAACGTGCGATACCCACATAGGTTTCGAATTCCATCGACAAGAGGGCCGCAGATATTACTGCGATGGGTACGGCCCAAATCACGTTTCTAAAGTTATTTGACATCGCCCCAATGAGCAAAACAGGCGCGATTACCCCTTCAACATAACGTCCATACATCCAGTGATCGAGTCGCTGTGCCTCGGGTGTCGAAGAAAACAACAATACTGATAACCCGACTACACCCAACACTGATAGTGAAAGAAAAATCGCAGTTGCACTTTGTACTAAATCTTCATAAACGCGATTATTGGCATTCTTGGGACCGAACCTATTACTCCATAGGTCGACAAAGCCTAACCAAATTAGACCTAACGATCCAATACTTAAATAGAAGACATGGCCACCTGTTCGGGAAATAACGTTTCTTATCCCATCCCATGTAAACAGTGGTTGTAGAAGGCTAACAATGCTTGGGTAGTGAAGCCCTGGCGGTGCTCCGCTAATCGTCATTCGTTCATGTAACCAAGGCGTAAATCCGTACTTATAGATTACGATCATCAAGGCGGCCGCGAGAAACATAATCGCGTACTCAATATATGCGGCGCGTTTTACTGCTACAAATCCACAAGAAACACTGAATGCAATCAAAACAGCTATTGCTGTCGTATGAATCCAAAACAGAAATCCGGACAAAAGGCCCAACAATAACCAAGTCCCCCATTTACCTCTTATGCATTTTGTAAAAGCAATAAATGAAAGCACATAAAAGGGTGCAAACGCGATTTGGGAAAAGCTATATCCAGCCATTATAACCCACATAGGGTAGGCAGACACTAAAATGACGGCCCAAATGCGCCGCGCTAAAGGAACTTCAGGGCTAAACAGTCTAGCTAAACACCATAAGCTGCAAACCAGTATGAAAAATAAAGCGGCATTAATCAGTTTCACACCTACCCATATTGTCGCGGGCGTGTGCGCAAACCAAAATGCAGGGACTAGTAAAAGTGAGTAGCCGGCGCCATAACTGCTTGCGTGGTCATTTAAAAATCCCGCTATAGCCGCTGCATTGTTTAGATAACTGCTTTCATCGGCCTGTATCATTGGTCCGATGATAGAACTATTGGAAAAGTAGACAATTATTGCAGCAGCAAGGGATATTGCCAAGCCCAGCGAGTTATATTTAAAGTGTTTTGACGGTGTCATTGGAGTTCAGAGGCGCTTTCAATGCAGTTGATACAAAAAAGAAAAGTAAATCACCTATTACCGTTACCAATCGTCCCAACACCACTGCCAGTAATAAATCAGCCTGCTCGATTCGCCCCCCGAGCAGAAACAACAATACCATCTCTCTCACTCCCACACCTGCCGGTGCGCCTGGCGTTAATAAACCAGCCAACCATGCGATCACATAGGCCCCACAGAAGGCAGGCAAACCAACCAGACCGATAGTTGTAGGTGTCACGGCCGATAGAGTTGCGATGAAGACCGTGCCCGATATGGCAAGAAACGTCATTTGCCAAATCAGAGCGACACCTATCGACGGGGATAACAGAGGGCACAAAGTCACAACCAGCAACACCGATATTACCACAAACAGTGCGAATGATATCCAAAGGGATAGATCGGGGAACAACAGTGGCACGGCGAGAAGGCCATAAATGGTGCCGGCCACGGCGATCAACCCCAACTCCCATACAGCAGATTTAACCAGCGGTGGTGCCTTAAACCCTGCCGCCATCCCCAACGCTTGGCGTCCCGCCAAATGGAAGATGTTGCCAGGAACATACTTCGCAAGCTGCGATAGACCGTAGGTCTTGATAGCCCATTTCCAGTCAGTATTCACTTTAAGGAAATTCAGGATGTGCCACCACGCGCGGGCCAATAAGGCGTTGGCGGCGCCATATATTAAAGCGAACAGGCCAATGATCGTCCAGGCAGTAGCATCGAAGATGGATATATCGACTTGGTGTGAATAGGTCTTAAGCCTAAGAACAACGAAGACGACGCCAGTAACGCACAATGCGCATCCCAAGCAATGAAGTAATCGTTTCAAGTATAAATTTACCCGCCTACCATTTCAATCTGCATAGTAATATGGTCCGTGGTGATGGGGTCTCATATTCTACAACGTGTAACTATTCAGCGTAAATTT